>CAVSVB010000005.1:0-258747 GCA_963731155.1 uncultured Acidobacteriota bacterium | reverse complement strand
TGTGCGTATTTGTGCGCGCTGGAAAAACTGTTCCCACCAGAGCAAGTTGACCCATACGAATATCGCCTGCTATGGTTAAAAGTTATTCTGGCCTCCGTGTGCTCACTTGGTGCCAGGGGCTCCGTGGAGGGGCTGTCTAGATCATGGGCCTTACCAAACTCATCGTTCGCGGCGCCCGACAGAACAATCTCAAGAATATCAGCCTCGAGATCCCCAGGAATTCGCTAACGGTGATTACGGGATTGTCGGGTTCCGGCAAGTCGTCTTTGGCGTTTGATACCATTTACGCCGAAGGCCAGCGCCGCTACGTGGAGTCCCTTTCGGCGTACGCGCGCCAGTTTCTCGACCAGATGGAGCGCCCTGACGTGGACGTGATCGAAGGGCTTTCGCCATCGATTGCCATCGAGCAAAAGACGACTACGCGTTCGCCGCGATCAACGGTCGGTACGATTACTGAAATTTACGATTACTTGCGCGTGGTTTACGCTTCGGTCGGCATGCCGCACTGCCCGAACTGTGGAAAGCCCATTAAGCGCCAATCGAGCGAGGCGATTGTTCAGGCCATTCTCGCGGGCGATTTAAGCAAGGCCGACGATCGCGTGATGATCCTTGCGCCGATCGTGCGCGGACGCAAAGGTGCGTACCGCAAGGAACTCGAGAAACTTTCTCAGGACGGATATGTTCGCGTGAGAATCAACGGCGAACTTTTTCCACTGGATGATCCGCCGCAGCTCGACAAAAGGAAAAATCACACCATCGAAGTCGTGGTGGACCGTTTGTTGGTGAAGCAGGGAATTGCGTCGCGGCTGGAGCAGTCCATCGCCACGGCACTCAAACTCGCTTCCGGCCTGGTGACGGTTGCGGTTGTGGGCGGGAAAGAATTTACGTTTTCGGAAAAGTTGGCGTGCCCGGACTGCGGTCTCAGCGTTCCACAGCTCGAACCGCGCTCGTTCAGTTTCAATTCGCCGTACGGCGCTTGTCCGGCGTGCAATGGCCTCGGTTCGAAGTACGATTTCGATCCCGCAAAAGTCGTTACGGATTGGACGCGTCCGCTTTTCGATGGCGGATTGGGACCAGGGTCTGCCTCTGCGATTTTGAAACGCACGCTGGAGCTGGCGGCTTATGCCCATGGCTTCGACCTCGATACGCCATTCGAAAAACTTCCCCTCAAGACGCAGAACCTGATTTTGTACGGGTATCCTCCCATTGGCGCGCCCGGTTATTCCGGCGACGACGGCAAAAAGTCCAAAGCCAGATCCACAAAAACTTTCCGGTTTCAAGGCGTCCTAAAGTTTCTTGAGCGCAATTTTGAAGATTCCAATTCCGATTCGTATCGCGAGTGGATGACGCAATATATGTCCGCGACGCTCTGCAGTGCGTGTCTCGGAAAGCGCCTGCGTCCCGAATCGCTTGCGGTTAAGCTGGCGGGCTGGTCGATCGCCGACTTCACGGCGCTCTCGCTGGCTGCCGCCCGGCCGGCCGTTGACGAGATTATTTCGCAGCTCACACCGCGCCAGAAAGACGTAGCCGCGCGTCCGCTCGAAGAAGTGGCGGAAAGAATCGAGTTTTTGCTTGCGGTCGGGCTGGGTTATCTGAGCCTGAGCCGTTCAGCGGCAACGCTCTCCGGCGGAGAAGCGCAGCGCATCCGGCTGGCCACGCAGATTGGCTCGCGGCTGCGCGGCGTTCTCTATGTGCTTGACGAGCCCTCAATCGGCTTGCACGCTCGTGACAACGATCGGCTGCTGGGATCCCTGGAAACACTGCGAAATCTGGGCAATACCGTGCTCGTAGTGGAGCACGACGAAGACACCATTCGGCGCGCCGATTTTGTCCTGGATCTGGGCCCTGGCGCCGGCAACGCCGGTGGATATCTGGTGGCGCAGGGGAAGCCGCAACAAATCGCGGAAAGCACCGAATCGCTGACCGGACAATATCTTTCCGGTGCCGCGAAAATTCCCGTCCCGGAAGTGCGCCGGGTCCCAAATGGAAAATCAATTCAGATTCTCGGCGCTTCCGCAAATAACTTGAAGGAAATTGACGTCACGATTCCCCTCGGCTTGCTCACCGTGGTGACCGGCGTTTCCGGTTCAGGCAAGTCCACGCTGGTAAACGATATTTTGTATCGCGCGCTGGCGCACAAACTCTATCGTTCGATGGAGCCGCCGGGCGCCCATAACACGGTTCTGGGAATCGAGCACATCGACAAGATCATCGAGATCGATCAGGCGCCCATCGGTCGCACGCCGCGTTCGAATCCCGCAACCTACAGCGGAGTGTTTGCGCCGATTCGCGAACTGTTCGCAATGCTGCCGGAATCGCGCGAGCGAGGCTACAAGCCTGGCCGCTTCAGCTTTAATGTGAAGGGCGGACGCTGCGAAGCTTGCCAGGGCGATGGCCTGCGCCGCATCGAGATGAATTTTCTTCCCGATGTTTACGTGATGTGCGAAGTGTGCCGCGGGCGTCGTTACAATTCGGAAACTCTTGCAGTGCGCTTCAAGGGCCATTCGATCAGCGACATTCTCAATCTGCAGGCGGTGGACGCGCTGAAATTACTTGAAAACATTCCGCAAATTCAGCAGAAGCTTGCCACCATCGTGGAAGTGGGCCTCGGCTATGTCCAGCTCGGCCAGTCTGCGACGACTCTGTCTGGCGGCGAAGCGCAACGAATTAAATTGGCGCGCGAACTCTCCAAGCGGCAGACCGGTCGCACGTTTTACATTCTGGACGAACCTACGACGGGATTACACTTCGATGACGTGCGGAAATTGTTGGACGTCCTTCAGCGCCTGGTTTCTCTGGGGAATACTGTGCTGATCATCGAGCACAACCTGGACGTCATCAAGCAAGCCGACTGGGTCATCGATCTCGGCCCTGAAGGTGGCGAGGCCGGTGGCCGAATCGTAGTGCAGGGCTCGCCAGAAACGGTAGCTCGCAGCAAAAAGTCGTACACTGGCCAGGCATTAACGCGCGTACTTTCCGTCCCGACCGGTTCGAACGGCGCCGGCGGTTAGCCGAAAACTTTTTCTGCGACGGTTGCGAATTATGCTTGCGCTTCTCTATCCCGCAATAAAGTTGCTGGCCTACAGCTTCTGGTGTTATTTGGGGCTGCGAAATTTTCGGCCGCCAATGAACGGTGTGTATAGCCGCTCGGTGATGTATGGCTTTTTTCGGTTGCTCATGGGCTTCTTCTTTGGCCTCGCCATTTGGGTGATTAGCACCGTTGTGCTTTCTCATATCGGGTACGGTCTTCCTCAGAACATCCTGACTTACGCATTGGTTTACGTGCCGGTGCGATGGATCGAGTGGTCCATCATGGCCGCGTTGATCGTGCCGGATTCATTTCCTTTGCTTCGATGGATCTCAGGAACTTCGCCCCGTGACCGGAACTGGCGGTTCGGTGGCATCGTAATTTCCTGCCTCGCGGACATTCCTTTGATTGCGTCGCTTGGCGGAGTCATTCCTACCGGCAGATTTTTGTGCTGAGCTTCTTATTTCACATGAACGATTCGACCGTGCCGTTTCTTGCGCTCATCTAACTTCCCGTTTAGAGTGAATTGTCCAGAATGAATACCCTCTATCAGGTGCAACCTCTTGTTCTCGGCGATGTCGCGACGTATCCGCTGGCATCGCGGAAAAGCAAGGTCTCGGTGGCCGATTTTGCCAAGCCCGTCTCCGGGAATGCAGCCATCGCAAAATTCCTTGATACGCTTCCCAGAATTTTGGCGGCAGATGATCTTCGTAACGTGGTGTCAGCCATTCAACTGGCGAAGCGCCAGGGCCGGACAATCTTATGGGGCATGGGCGGTCACGTCATCAAAACCGGCTTAGGTCCGCTCATCGTGGACCTGATGCGCCGCGGATTCGTTTCCGGAATCGCGATGAACGGCGCGGCGCTGATACATGACTTTGAAATCGCCCTAGCCGGTCAGACATCCGAAGATGTGGAAACCGGGCTGAACGAAGGTAAATTCGGCATGGCGACGGAAACCGGATTTTTCCTGAACCAGATTGCGGGTACTGCCGCGTTTTCTGGTACTGGGTATGGAGAGTCTGCGGGGAAGTTCCTCGCCGGCCGCCGAATGCTACCGCAAAACGCCCAAGCAAGCGTGCTACTCAATGCATACAAGCTTCGCTTACCGGTGACCATTCATCTCGCGATCGGCACGGACATTCCGCACATGCATCCCGCGGCGGATGGCGCATCTCTTGGAGCCGCCACGCACCACGATTTTCGCCTGTTCTGCGGCCTCGTGAAAGGAATGCATCCGGGTGGCGTATATCTAAATTGGGGCTCGGCGGTGCTGTTGCCCGAGATTTTCCTGAAGGCGGTATCCGTGGTGAGAAATCTCGGTGTGCGTCTAGTGCCGATTACCACCGCCAACTTCGATTTTATTCAGCATTACCGGCCGCTGCAGAATGTAGTGAAGCGCCCGACTGCGTCATCGAATAAGAGTGGTTCCTCGCATTCGAAAGGCTACGCCATCACAGGACATCACGAACTTCTGTTTCCGTTAGTGGCAGCCGCGCTGGTTTCTGGATGGCCTCGTGCGCCGCGCTCGGCAGGGAAAAAAGCATGAGCGTTTTTGACGATCCGAAACCGCTGGCTCCAGACCCGCCCGCTGACCCATCGAACCAGGCTCAGAATTCCCTCGAGGATCTCGCCGGCAAAATCGTGGTGGGAACTCCGGAACCCGCTGGCCAGCCACTTGGCGATCCCATGATGATGACAGGCATTCCGCCGGCGCCGCCTCCGCCGTACCGGTCGGATATCCCGGAGGATTTGCGCATCCCGTGGGGCTGGCCTCACTTTGCTGGCTTTTTAATTTTCGGAATTGTAAGCTTCATCATCACGCAGGTTGGCGCAACCCTTTACTTGTTGTCTCAATCGCACAATACGCATCCGACGCAAAAAGATCTGGAGCACCTCGCGGCATCCAATCCGATTATTCCCATCACGGCAAACGTACTGCTGTATGCGCTGATTATTTTATTTCTGTATGTCAGTATTGCGATATTGAAAAGTCTGCCTTTCTGGCGCACGTTCGGATGGCGAAAACTTATTCCTGTCCCCGGCGCGCCTTCCAATCCCTGGCTTTATTTTACTGGCGGCATAGGACTGTCATTATGTGTGGCGATTGTCAGCAGCCGCATAAAGACGCCGGAAAATCTTCCGATCGAAGAACTGTTTAAGAGTCGTGCCGGCGCTTTTCTCCTAATGGGCATGGCTGTGCTGATTGCGCCACTTGTGGAAGAGACGGTCTTCCGAGGATATCTCTATCCTTTATTTGCGAAAAGCCTCGGGGCTGCACCCGGAATTGTGATCACCGGCGTACTGTTCGGTCTGATGCACGCTCCGCAGCTTGGCTGGACGTGGGGCCTGGTCGTCATGCTGATCACCGTTGGAATCATTTTCACATTCGCGCGCGCCAGAGCCGGAACGGTGCTGGCCAGTTATCTGCTTCACCTGGGATATAACTCGATGATAGCCATTACGGCGATTGTGGCTACCCACGGTTTCACGAAGATGCCGCCGCATCCTTAGACGCGTTGTTGGCCGGCGCGTCGCGGTAAACTACAATGGAGTTTTGCGGAGATGAAAATCGAATGTACGTAGCGCAGCCGATTGCATGGACGGACCAGGGCGTGGTGATGCTTGACCAGCGCCGGCTTCCGGGCGAAGAAATTTCCTACACCTATACCACCTACCGGGACGTCGCAAAAGCGATTCGCGAAATGGTGATTCGCGGAGCGCCCGCAATCGGAGTTGCCGCTGCGATGGGTGTAGCCATCGGCGTACAGAATTCCTCGGCCAGGTCGTTGGAAGACCTGCGCGCGGAGTTTCCGGTAATTATCGAGACTCTGGCCAAGACCCGGCCCACCGCGGTCGATCTCTTCTGGGCGCTCGACCGTATGCAGCGCCGCTTCACGGAACTTTCCGTGCAGACCTCAGAACTGGCGCAGATCAAGCGCGATATGGTTGCGGAAGCTAAAGCGGTGCACCTCGAAAAGCGCGCCACCGACGAAGCGATTGGACGCTTTGGCGCGGAGTTCATGCCGCAGGATGGCCGCGTAATGACTCAGTGCAACGCCGGGGCGCTGGCCACCGCAGGCATCGGCTCAGCGCTTGGCGTGATTCAAATCGCAGTCGAGCAGGGAAAGAAGCTTCACATTCTTGTTCCGGAAACGCGTCCTTACTTGCAAGGTGCGCGCCTCACAGCATGGGAACTCCACCGCAGCAACATCCCGCTTACGTTGATTACCGACAACATGGTGGGTCATTTCTTGAAAACCGGAAACGTAAGCGCGATTGTCACCGGAGCTGACCGCATCGCCGCCAACGGTGACACCGCCAACAAGATCGGCACATATCAAATCGCTGTCCTTGCGCGCGAACATAACGTGCCGTTTTACATTGCCGCGCCGGTTTCCACCTTCGATCTTTCCGTCGCATCCGGTGAACAAATCCCCATCGAAGAGCGATCTGCCGCGGAGGTCACTCAGATACAGGGTATTCGCATCGCTCCAGACGTTCATGCGGCGCATCCCGCGTTCGATGTCACGCCGCATCGCTACATTGCGGCGATCTTCACCGAACGCGGCGTCGCGCGTCCGCCTTACACGGAGTCGCTGAGAGCTCTCGCATCCGCGACCCATTCCTTTTCTGTTGCCTGAGCCTCGCCCAGCGGTTTATTTTCCTCGAGTGAGCGACATCGTTTCGGCGCCAACGCTCTTCTGTTCCTTGTACATCGTCCAGGTTTCATTCACGTGATTGGCATCGACCAGCTTGAATACCGCGTGGTGCATGTGCAAATCATCCGCCTTCAGGTTGGTCGCTCCCACAAAGTCGAACGTAATCACGCCCGCTGCAGCATCGTACGTCGCCGCCATCGTTGGCTGATTTCCCGCGTGACAATAGTGCGTCAGCTTCAACGTGTCGCCGTCCAGGTAATACATCGTAATCATGGTCATGGGCTTGCCGCCCTCGATCACTTGGGATCTTTCCAGGACCGAGTTTCCACCGGACGTCACTTCAATGTCCGCCGTTAATTTCGCATCGCCGGGCGCACTTCCCTCCCAGTGACCAGCAAGAGATTTCATCTTCTCGAACGCCGCCGCTCCGTTATTGCCCGCTCGCGTCCCGGCGGCAAAAACCAGCAAGGCTACGCAAAGCAATCCAACCCATATTCTCGAATTCCGGTTCATTGTTCTTCTCCTTTTCTGAATGTTTCTGAATTTTCTAGAATCGTAAAAATAAATGCTGTTCCGCTCTCTAACGTGCCGGTGCAGTCGCTGTACTGGGCGCGCCATACCGTTGCGTTGCCCATCCCACCAACCCGCCTACGATACTTCCCGGAAGAATGATCTCGAAGTAGTAGCCGTGCTGCAGGTACGCCACCAGAAACGCCAGAACGAATCCGACGAATAGCCCGAACAAAATTCCCAGCGGCACGGAATTCACTTTGCGCGCGAAAATTCCGGCGGCCACTCCGGCGATGAGTCCTTTAAACGTGGAGCCAAAAATAATCCCCACGATAGCCGGTCGCACGGCAGGCGTGAACCAGGCCGTGCCTCCGTCGATCGCTCCGAGCACAGCGCCCAATAGAAGCCCCAACACGATTTTGTTCATCCGTAACCCTCCCGGATTCGGGTTTTGAAAGCCCGAATGCTCTCCGTCTCTGCGGTTCTTTACAACAATAGGAAAAATTCCTTTAAGCTTAGTGCCGCCCAAAGAAAACGAATATCGCCCGCATGAGTAAGTACGCTGTTATCAATAGAATGGCCGCTTGGTAGCGAGTAAAGAATCTCTGCGCCCGCTCCCACAAATTCTCCCGGTAAGCCGAAACGGGCATTCCGTCCAGGTATCGGGAAATGTCCTCAGCCAGCTCCGACACGCTCGCGTAACGTCCAGACAAACTCTCTGCGGCAGCCTTTTGGCAAATCGCGCGAAGCGCGCGCGGAACGCGAACCGCTGTTGTACTTTTCGCTTGCTTTAGAATCGCCTCCAGTAATTTCCCGAGGGCAAAAATGTCAGTGCGCGCATCCAGCGAAGACGATTTGCCCTGCGCTTGCTCCGGCGACATAAATCCCGGTGTGCCCAAGATCACTCCGTCTTCGGTTGCTGATGTGATTTGAGTCTCACTATCGCCGGTAACGCCGGTGCACAGAGGCTCTGATGAGCCGACGGTTTCTTCGAAACGACCGGCGGAATCCGGTTGCAATATTTTCGCCAGGCCCCAATCCATTACCAGCACTTCGCCGAATGCGCCAACCATAACGTTTGACGGCTTCAGGTCGCGATGAAGAATTCCGCGCGAGTGCGCGAAAGACACGGTTTCGCAAATTCGTAGAAAGAGTCGCAAACGCTCGAAAAGCGACGATTCGTTGTTGAGAAACTGATCGACACGCGAACCCTCCACAAACTTCATCACATAAAAAACCCGGCCGTCCGCCAGAGTGCCTGCGTCGTGCACCGGAACGATGCCGGGATGCTCGAGTTGCGCGAGCACTCGCGCTTCGCGTAACAGACGTTCTTCCAACGCGCTACGAGGGTCCGACGAATCCAACACTTTGATTGCGACGCGGCGGTTCAGTGTCTTATCTTGCGCTGCATAAACAGTTCCCATGCCGCCGCGTGCCAGAAAGTCCATCAGGACGTAACGGGTGCCCGAGAATTCTGGAAGCGCGCCGACACTTCGCAGTCGTTCCACCGCCTTGTCGTTGAGAAAGCCGGTCATACATTTCCGCCAAACAGTGTTTTGCATTCGCGCGCAAATTCCTCGTCCGTCGCACAAATCGCCCGCAATCGCTCCTTCGCAAATCGTCGGAACTCGCGCCGGGCCCACGCCAGCTGATTGGTTACGTCGCTGACCGAGAGACCGCGCGATTCCGCCAGTTGCGAGTAGGACAGAGTCTCATCACCAGAGAGATCGTAAATGTCGAACAGAGCAAATGCCGCATGCTTTCCAAGGATTTCGCAGGATTGCCGCAGCTCTTCGACGGCCGAGGAAAACAGGCTGCGAATCCACTCTTTTTCGAACAAATCTTCGAATTTGTCCGGCGATGGTATGGACCCAGGATCAATCGTCTGCGCATTCAGCTCGCCCTCCGCGGCGGGAAAATCGAGAGCCAGATGGATGGCGTCTCCACCACGTTTTTGCCGGCTGGCGTGCTTAATCTCGTTCAGCACAAAGCTATCCACGCACAATCGAACATAAGTACGTAGCCGGCTTTTGCGCGCATCAAAGCGCGACAACAAATCACGCTCCAGAAGTTCCGCAAAAAAGCCTTGCGTCAGATCCTGCGCATCGTCCGGCGCTTTCGAGAATTTCAGCCGGATGTATTTATAAACGGGCTTCCAATAGGCAGCAAAAAGAACGTCCAGCGCATGGGCGCGCTCCGTGGAATCGTCGCTACGCGCGGCGGCGACGACTGACCATCGCGTCTGCGGAAAATTGCCGCCGCCGGAGACGAAGGAATGATCCAGGGCCATGAACCTCGAAAGAATTCGCTGACTCGCTTCAGCGAGTCTACGCAGACAAAATGAAGGAGCGCAAGAGCCGACGCAAAAACGGGACGTTATCGTGCCGCGCTATTCGTAACGAAGCGCTTCGACAGGATCGAGCCGCGCTGCCTTCCATGCCGGATAGATTCCGAATCCGATTCCGATCATTGCGCACAGCACCAGCGCCGTAACCACCCAGAAGACCGATAATTCGGCTGGCATATGGATAGCGAATTTTAAGAGCGCGGTCAGCCCGGCACCGAGGATGACGCCGATAATTCCGCCCAGCGCGCTCAGCGTTACTGCTTCAATCAAAAATTGCGTCAGAATATTGCTGCGTTTCGCTCCAATCGCTTTGCGCACGCCGATTTCGCGCGTTCGCTCGGTCACACTAACCAGCATGATATTCATCACGCCGATTCCGCCCACGAGCAGGCCCACCGACGCGACCGCGAACGTCAGGAGAAAAATCAGTCCGCTGATTTTATTCCACAGGTCGAGAAAATAATCGGAAGTGAACAGCGCGAAGTCATCGGGCTTTTCGTTGGAAAGCCTGCGTTTGCGCCGCAACAGATCGCGAATTTCTTCCACCGCTTCGGTGATGTATTTCGGATCGCTGGCCTTGGCGAAAATAACGTAGTCACGTTTGTTTGGATAGAGCTTGCGCAGCGTGGTCACCGGCATCAGCGCGATGTTGTCTTCGGGATTCGAGCCGCCGGAAATGCCCTGGCGGCGTTTTTGCAGCGTTCCGATCACTGTGAAGAGTTGCCCGTCGATGGTCACTTCCTGTCCGACGGCGCCGCGGCTTCCATCGGGGAACAGAAGATTTGTTGTGTCAAAACCAAGCAGCACTACAGGCGCGTGATGCTCCGTATCCGTTTCATTGAACTCCCGTCCTGTCGCAATCTTAAGATCAAAAATTTGCGTGATCGAAGGCGCGTTGCCCTGCAGGATCACATTTTTCGCCCGGCTGGAACCGTGCCGTACATCCGACGTGCCCACGCCAAACTGCGGCTGAAAGATTCGCATGGACGGGGAAGCTGCTTTCACGTGCGGAAGCGTCGCCATATCGTCGGCAAACTCCGGCAAAAGCTCCTTTCGCGTAAACCACTCGCTTGGCGGGTGCGAGAGCGACGCCCAGGGAAATCGGTAGGCGATGATGGTATCCGATCCGAGATCGCGAATTCCGCCAAGCACATTGTCGTTCAACCCGTTGATCACGGAACTTACCGCGATCACCGTCGTTATCCCGATAACGATGCCGAGAATTGTCAGCGATGAACGCAAAAGATTCTTGCGCAGCGTGTCCAACGCCAGCGCCACAAGTTCGCCGAGCTTCAGCGAATGTTCGACGCGCACCAGCGCCCGCAAACGCGAAGTTCGCGATTCAGCGAGCGTGTTGGCGATCGTTGACATGCGCTGTTTTCGAAAATCTCCTATTCCGCGCGCAAAGCTTCCACCGGATCCAACCGCGAAGCTTTCGACGCCGGATACGTTCCAAAGAAGAGTCCAACACTCAGCGCCACCAGCAATCCTCCCAGCACCGACCATAGTTGCACCGCGGCAGGCAGCGAAGTCGTCAGGTAAACCAGTTTCGCGACGACGATTCCGCAGAGAACGCCGATCGCTCCGCCAATCACCGCAATCGTCCCCGCCTCGATTAAAAATTGCAGCAGGATATCTCCGCGCCGCGCACCCAGCGCCTTGCGCACGCCGATTTCCCTCGTTCGCTCCGTGACACTCACCAGCATGATGTTCATGATCACGATGCCGCCGACCACCAACGAGATCGATGCGATCGCGATTGTCACCACGAAAAATGATGAGCTGATGTCTTTCCATAACGAAAGAAAAGAGTCGCTGGTCTCGATTGCGAAGTCGTCTTTAGCGTTGTAGCCAAGATGCCGCCGCCCGCGCATGATCTGGCGAACTTCATCAACGGTGTCCTGAATTGTTGCGGCTGAACCTGCTCGAATGGTGATTCGCAAACTATCCGTCTGCGAACCAAAATCCTTTTGGTACGCCGTGAGCGGCAGGATAATCCAGTTGTCCAGCGAAGTGCCCAGCGAGGAGCCTTCTTTTTTTCCTACTCCGATCACCATGCACGGAAAATTGTTCCAGCGGATTTCCTTCCCGACCGGATCGCCGCCGGGAAGCAGGTTGTCCACGATGTCCATGCCGATTACGCAGGCCGGCGACGCGCTTTTCAGATCGGCATCGGTGATGTGCCGTCCTTCGATCAGGTCCACGTCATAGAGTTCGGCCATCTCCGGAGTCCACGCGCGCAAGTTGGTATCCTTCAGCGAATTCGCTCCGCTGCGCACCTCCACGCGTCCGCCCAGCGAAGCGCCAATCCCCTTGCATGACTTGCACAGCTCCTTGATAGCGTCGTAGTCCTCGGTGTCGAGTCGCTTGCGTTTTTGAAATTCCAGCCAGTCGTCGACATTCGTAATAATCGAAGGCTGCCTCGATACGCCAAAAACGTCCGCGCCCAAACGAAAAACTCGCGTCGCGACGTACTGATTCGCCCCATTGATCAAGCTGACCACCGCGATCACCGCTGCAACGCCAATAACCACGCCGAGCAGCGTAAGCACACTCCGCAGTTTGTGCGCCCACAAACTGGACGTAGCGATATTTACCGCCTCGGAGAAGTTCATCGACCGCTTCGCGGTCGTGCTAGACGAAGACCGCTTCGCGGTCGTGCTAGACGAAGACCGCTTCGCGGTCGTGCTAGACGAAGACCGCTTCGCAGTAGTGTCCGATAGCGAAAGAGAGTCTGTATGAAGCTGGTCCATGAACAGGGTTATGCGGGAATGCCCCATCCTACCATACGCAGCGACGCGAGCTCGAGTTACCGCTTACCGCGCCTGGATCCCCGCGGCCTACGGAGTGACTTCAGAGCGCAAGTGCTTGGCCAGCTTTTCGATCCGCTTCAACTGATCACCAAGGTCTTTAGGCAGTTGTCCTTCGGCGACCAGATTCACCCGAGGCGGGATCCCTGCAGATAATTGTGCCAACTCTTCTGCTTCCCGCTTGAGCTTCGCTGAATCTGGCACCGTCAGACTAGGCCCTAAAGGTGGATCGAGCGACTTGTTCGTCTGTTTGTCCGCCTCACGAACGCCCGGTGGAATTGGCCGCACTCTCTGGCCGGACTCCTTCCCCGGAAAAGATGTCAAGGTGACCGCAAGTAGAACCGAAGTAAGGAATGGCTTCCGCATAAGACACCTCCGCGGAACACTCTCGAGACTGTGCGAAGTTTACACCCTCGCCCCTCGGCCGAATAGCAACCCAAAAAACAAAACCGGCCCCGCAAAAAGCGGGGCCGGTCGGTTGAAGTTAGGTGTTGTTCTAGAAGCTGACTTTAAAGCCAAACTCCATCGAGCGTGGCGCGCCGATGGCGAACACGCCCGAGCCAAGTCCGGTCTCGAAGGTCCTACGGCTTGAAGCCGTCGTACCGATGCCAGCCACCGATCCTGCGCTTCCATCGAGCACGCCGCTGATCAGGTTGTCCGGACCATTGTAGTTCTTACGGTTGAAGAGGTTGTAGAACGCCGCCTGCGGTTCAAACCGCAAGCGCTCCAACTTGTGGATCGGCTTGATGGACCAGCCGAGCCGCAGGTCAAACGTGAAGAAATTTCCGTTGCCCACCTGGCCGGCAGGAGCGGTCGGCAGCTGCAGACCTTCAGAGGAGGCGCAATTGCCGACGGGGTTCAGAGAGGGCGTCACGGCGCAGAGCGACTTCAACTGGTCCGCAGTGAATAACCCGGCAGACACGAGAGCCTGTCCCGCCGGAGTGAGCTGATTGCCAAACGCGTCGCTGTATTTCTCGAGGAACGTGTTCAGGCCGCCCGCGCTAATGTCCCGGCCAAACGAACCGACCTTCGATCCTGGAACTGGAGCAATGCCGGTCTGGCCGTCACCGCTTGTATCGTATTGGAAGATGTCTTCCAGGTTCCCCGGAGCAAAGAACGTCAGCGTCTGCGGCAGTGCCGTGTAGAAGTGTGTGATGAAGTTCGCACGGATTCCTGCCGGCAGATCCATCACCACTCCGGCGGAGAATTGGTGCGTGCGGTCAAGGCCGTTCGGTCCGATGAATTTGCTTGGATTGTTGAAATCCAGCGCGCTGTTGACGAAGTCGCCGTCGCTTGCCTGGGCATCGTAGTGTGAAAACGAATAGGAGATCTGCGCGTTCAAACGGTGGATGAAGCTTACCGGGCTTTTCAGGTCTGACCTGAGAACGACATCCAGGCCGTTGTAAACAGAGCGACCGACCGGCTCGAGGAGAAGTACCTGACCGAAGTCCGGATTCTTGCCTGGGAACGCCAGCACGCCCTGTCCAATCGGGAAATTTCCCGTGGCATTTGCGCCTCCACTCAAGCACGGCCCCGTCGCGCACCCTTTGTTGATGTTGGCGTAGTTACCTATCGTTGCTCCCTTTGCGATGGCGCAGTCAATCGACGCCGCATCGGTACCGGTCCCGCAGCCGAGTGAATTATTGGTATCTGAGATGGCCGCGAGGGCAGCGTTCTTGTCCAGAATGCTCGCATCGCCGAGATGGTTTTGGTCGACGCCGAGGAGAGTGTGTAATCCAACGTTACGAATGTAGTCCACACTGAGCACTGTGCCAGGATGAAGCTGGCGTTGGAATCCCACGTTCATTTGCGCGGAATAAGGCGACCGGAAGTTCGGAGCGAACATCGAGCCCGTATTTGCGGTTGTCAGCGCATTTCCAAAGTAAGCTCCGTTTGCCTGCGCCCCCGCCGCAACGGTAGCCTGTTGGTACTGCTTTTGCAAATCCGAGATAGCGGTCTGTACCGTGCCTACGGCGTTTTGATCGCCGCAAATTTGAGTCGGGATATCCAGCCCGTCGATGGAGCTGACAAACGATCCGTCTGGCATTGACACGCCACCCTGTGTGCAGACTTCCTGCACCTGGTTGAAGAGCCCTGTGGGCAACCGGCCCGGACGATCAAATAGAACGTTGTTAAAAACGCCATTCTCATAATAAATTCCTGCGCCGGCGCGGATCACTGTCTTGCCATTCTTGCGCGGATCCCAAGCTACTCCAATCGTCCCGCCAAAGTTCTTGTCTGGCTGCCGGACCGGATTGCCCAAGCCAGGCTGAAAGTCATTCAAAGCCTGGACGGCGGGCAGGTCCGCGTCAGATCGGCCAGTATCACGATTGTAGCGAAGGCCATAAAGGAAAGTGACATTTGGCAGTATCTTCCAGGTATCGCCAATATACGCTTGAAATCGAGTATCAAACTGTCCACCACAGGTCTGTCCGAATTCAGCAATCTCTGTAAAGCAGCCTTCGCCGTTGCCCACGTCAATGCGGTGCACCGGCCAATTGAGCGGATTGGTATCGCCACCCGGGCCAAATGGATTTGTATTCGCGAACGCGTCGGTCGTCGGACTTACGGCGGCGCGAACTGCGGGCGCTATTCCGAAGAAACTGGCAAACCCGCCTCCCAGAATGCGGTTTACGCCAACGCCATAACGCAGGATATGGCTGTTAAAACTCCTGGTGCCGTCATATTTAAACTGCTTGTTCGACTGATAGGTCTTTTGCGGAGCGAGGATGTTCGGGCCGGAGCAAAATTGATCGCCACCTGTCGTGCACGAAGTTGACACGTTTCCGATAGCCAGTGCCAAAAGAGGAGCAGGGTTGAAGATGGTCGATCCCGTAACCGCATCGGTGATGCCATTGCGGAATTTCAGATAGCCGAGCCGGAAGGTGTGCGTCCACTTTCCGTGCGTAATGTCAAAACCTCCGCCATAGGAAGGCGTAAAATCCACGTTCGCAAATGATTGATAAGTCCCGGGAATAAAGGTCCCCGCGTTCAGGTTTTGCTCATAGGCAAACTTAAAGAAAGCGTGAATGTTATTGGTGACCGTGTAGTCCACGCGGCCGAGATATTCTTGATCCCGAAACGGTGCGTTGAAGGTACTGGATAGAGCGGTAAACGGTGCCTCAGGTGCACCCGCCGCAAGCAAATCCTGCGTCGTGCGTTCCCAGGAACCGAATCCGAACAACTTGTCCTTAATAAGCGCGCCCCCGAGGTTTGCTCCATACTGCTTCCGATTGAATTCAGCAGCCGGATCTCCGATCGCCGCCGATGTGCCATCGCTGCGGTAGTTGAAAAAGCCTTCGCCGTGCACGACATTCGTTCCGGAGTTCGTCGTGATATTGACCGTTCCAGAAGAAGTCAGTTCGGTCGAGATATCAAGGCTGGACTGGCTGACCTGGAATTCTTTGATCGAATTCACGCCGAGGTTTTGCGTGGTCGTGCCAACCGTTTCATCCGAGATATCCAATCCGTCCACTTCGATGCGTGCCGTGCGACCAAAGCGTCCGCCAAACGAAATCGAAGAGAAGCCCTTCTTTGTGGGATCAAAATTTCCGCCGTCCTGAATCTGTACTCCCGGCTCGAGCTGCGCCAAGTCCAGGAAGTTGCGGCCATTGATTGGCAAATTTTCGATCTGGTCGCTAGTGACAACACCTTGAATCGATGCTTGATCCGTATCTACGATCACTGCTGAACCTTCGACAGTAATGATCGTGCTTCCCGAACCGAGTTCTAATGTCATCGTGCCCATCGTGACGTTTCCTACTTGCACCGTAATCTTCTCTTCCAGCGCCCGGAACCCCGGAGCATCGACGCGCACAAGGTACTCGCACGGGACCAATGGTCCGGAGTTATAAGTTCCAGTACTGGTCACGTCGGGCGTTACCTTCGCACCCGTACATTTGCTGGTTATCATTACCTTGGCCCCTGCGACAGATGCTCCGTTCGGGTCCAAGATCGTTCCTTGAATGCTGCCGGTCGATATCCCCGCTTGAGCCTTAGCGACCGGGGTTATTACGGCGTTCATACCGATTATTAAGCACAAAATTACGACGAGCGCAGCCAGATTGATTATCTTGCGCATACGAGGATTCCCCCCTCAAATGGATTGAGCCTGATTTTAGGGATTGACGAGCACCCGCGTTCAGCCCAAAAGAGCAAAATCACGACCTTCAACACCACAGCTAGAAACACTACAGCAAGATTTTAGCCAGAAATTGGAAGAAATAAATGCTTACAAATGAAAAGCTTATGGACGAGTATCTCAGACGCTCGTAATACCGGAATGATTAATCAGATAAGCCTACATATTTTGGAATTTAGATACAAAACTTTACGAATTAGTTTTGTCGGCGAACCCGCTCCGCCAGCCCCCGCGCACGCTGCCGCGCAATGTCCACAAATTTCGTGTCTGCCGAAATCTGATCCAGTAATGGTACCAACCGTTGCGGCTCCGGCAATAATCCACGATTCAGGTCGGATTCGAATTGCAACAGCGCATCATTAATTCCCAGCCGGTCATAACGAATCCTCCGCTCCAGCAGCGCATAGTGCTCTTGCTGACGGGCCAATCCCTCGAAGATTTGCAGCAACCGCGTCGCGGCGGAATTCAGCGTGTAGTTGAATTTCGTTTCGTGGCTAACGCCGCCCTGCTCCCACCGAAACGTCTTTTCCCCCAGATTGGCGATCTTGCGGTGTACGTCCAAATCCAGACTCTGAAAGTCGTGCAGCTCCGCAGCTAACGCAAAGATTTTTGCCCGCAAGCCGGCGCTCACCTCAAACGGCATAGCCCCAGGGTCTTCATCCATCTGCCGGATTTCATATGTAGCGGCATCCGCGTCATCTCGCACCGTAATTTCAATGAACTCGGGTGAGCTGCCCGGAAAGATACGCTTGAAGCTGATTTTCGCGCCTGCACCCGGCGCTGAAGCGGTCGCCGCTGCCGAAGGCAACCAGTTGAAAAACAATACCAACGCACCAGTCACGAGCATGCATGCCTTCGATGGCCGAGCTCTCTTCATCGCGGCGGTTGGAATCGCGCGGCCATCGCGCCCGAGGCTCGCCGGGCAATTCTCCCCGGCACCAATCTTGACGAACCGACGGGCACGGTCGGCGGAAGCTCAAAACGCGCACGAAATTGCTCGTGCTGCATATGGCAAAGCGCCACCGCCAGGGCGTCGGCGGCGTCGGCAGGTTCTGGAATCTCTGCCATCCCCAGCATCGCTCGCACCATCACCTGCACATGCTGTTTATCCGCATTGCCGTATCCGGCCACCGAAGCTTTGATCAGTCGCGGCGCGTAACTATGCACGGTAACGCCATGCTGGGCCGCTGCAAGCAGCACCACGCCCCGCACCTCTGCCAGGCGAAGCGCGGTCTTCACGTTCAAAGCCGAAAAAATGGACTCTACCGCCAGCGCATCCGGAGAAAAATCTCGCAGCAATCCGCAGATCAGCGTGTGCACGGCTTCGAGCACCGCCCCTACTGATCCTTTACGAAGCTTGTCCGCCACTCGCAACGCCCCGTAATGCACCATGCGGCAGTTCCGGCCATCCGACTCCACAATACCGTAGCCCGTCGGCCCAGCGGCAGCCGGATCAATGCCCAGCACACGATATACAATTCGCCGCGTTGTGGATTCGCTCATCGCAAAAAGTGTAAGGCGAGGAACGTTTTGGTGCCAGTTGTTTGTGCTTTATTGTGCGCGGGCTGTTTGCCTGCCCGCTCTGCGTGACCAGCCATGAACGACAAACTAGTTCGCGCCGACGGCCGCTTGGATTTCGCTTTCGTCAATATCGAAGTTCGCGTACACATGCTGTACGTCGTCGTGTTCTTCCAGTGCCTCAATCAACCGTAGCATCTGCTTGGCCTGCTCGCCGGTTAGTTTCACGTAATTCTGCGGAACCATCGCCACTTCCGCGCTCACTGGAGTGATTCCCGCTTTTGTCAGCGCTTCCTTCACCGTCTCGATTGCTTCCGGCGGCGTCACGATGTACCAGCCGGAGCCGTCATCCTTCATATCCTCGGCCCCCGCCTCGAGAACCAGATCCATCAACTTGTCTTCGCTCGCCGCTTCCTTGGCTACCGTGATTTCGCCCTTGCGATGGAACATCCATCCCACCGCTCCAGCTTCCGCCATGTTGCCGTTGTTCTTGCCCATTACGTGACGCATTTCGCCCACCGCGCGGTTCCGATTCGTCGTCACAACTTGAATCAAAATTCCAACTCCGCCTGGCCCATATCCTTCGAACGTAACCTCATCGTACTGCTCGCCCTCAAGCTGCCCTGTGCCGCGCAGAATCGCGCGCTCAATATTGTCATTCGGCATGTTCTCATTCTTCGCCGCAAGAATCGCCGTGCGCAGCCGTGGATTGGAGTTCGGATCGCCGCCGCCAATCCGTGCCGCGATCGTCAGTTCGCGAATCAACCGCGTAAACGCTCGGCCGCGCTTGGCGTCCGTAGCCGCCTTCTTATGCTTAATAGTGGCCCACTTTGAATGCCCAGACATGACGGTTCCTTCGTAAACCAGAATTTCGTTCAGCCCCGCGGTGCCGGGGAAGTGTCTGCGGAGACTTGCGGTGAACCGTAGCCCCTGCGAGTTACGGCCTAAACCTTTGCAAGTTTAACACAGCAGTTTGGCCCTCCGAAACACGGTTATACTCGGAACCAGAGGCCCTCAGTGCGTGAATCGGCGACGGCATCTGTCTTCGAGGCGGAGCTAACTCACGCCAAACAGCTTATGTCTGCGCGCCATTTCAAAGTGTTGGCAGTCGCCGCGCACCCCGTTCAATACATGGCGCCCATTTTTCGCCGCATGGCGGCCGAGCCTCAGCTCGATCTGCACGTCGCCTACTGTTCTTTGCGCGGAGCGGAAGCGGCGATCGATCCGGACTTTGCTACCAGCGTTAAGTGGGATGTTCCGCTCTTGCAGGGATACTCATGGACCGCCATTCCGAATAAGGGCTCGGGCGAAGAATCCTTTTGGGGGCTGAACAATCCCGGTCTGTCCAAGCTGATACGCGATGGAAAATTTGATGCCGTGTTGTGTTTTGTTGGCTACGTTCGCGCATCTTTTTGGATTGCTCGCCGCGCGGCTAAGACGGCTGGCGCCGCTTTCCTGTTCGGTACCGACGCGCACAGCCTCGCCCCGCGCGACGGCAAAGACTGGAAAGTTGCGTTCAAGAAAGCGTTTTGGCCGTTTCTTTTTCGCCAGGCCGACCAGGTGATTGTCCCTTCAACTAGCACTTTTGAAATGATCGAAAGCCTCGGAATTCCCGCCGAAAAAATTACCCTCACTCCCTATACCGTTGACAATGATTGGTGGAAGACTCAGTCCGCGCTGGCGAACCGCGAAGCCACGCGCGCAAGTCTGGGCGCTGCGTCCCGGCAACCCATCATTTTATTTTGCGCAAAGCTGCAACCGTGGAAGCGCCCTATGGACTTGTTGCAAGCATTCGCCGAAGCCGGGCCCGAAGGTTCTGTTCTTGTCTTCGCTGGTGAGGGCCCAAAACGCGCTCAACTGGAAGCCGAGGCGGCTAAACGCGGAATCCAGCACCGCGTAAGATTTCTCGGCTTCGTCAACCAGTCCCAATTGCCCGCTTTGTACTCGGCGGCAGACGTGCTCGTACTTCCGTCCGTCTATGAACCGTTCGCAGTGGTCGTGAACGAGGCGATGTGCTGCGCTTGCCCGGTAATTGTCAGCGATCAGGTTGGCGCTGCCCGCGATCTTGTGGCACCCGTAAATCCGCAATTTATTTTTCCGGCCGGCGACGTCCCGGCATTAGCAAATGTTTTGCGCCTCGCCTTCTCCGATCGCGAGCAATTGCGCGAAGCGGGACGGCGCGGCTTCGACCACGTCGAGACACATTCGCCGCAAAGAATCATCGCCGCGACCGTGAAGGCAATCAGCAAAGCTGTTGAGGCTGTGCGCCATGAGAAATAACAGTTTTCTCGCATTAACAGCGATGCAATTCGCAAATATTCCCGCACGGAGCTCTTTTCCGTGCGCATAGCGCTCTTTACGCCATTCTCTCCTGAACTTGGCGGCGGCTCCGCCCAGTTGCGCAGTCACCTCCGTTATCTCCCGGAACTCGACGTGCAATGGTATTACCTCGCGAACCAGCCTGCCGCAAACTCCGCAAACCCACAGTACAAATGGCTCGGACCGCGCCTCACGACATCTGAATTACTAAGCGACTTAAGCGCGCGCACAGGATTTCTACCCGGATCAAAATCGCGCGTAAAAAATCTCGTCGATCGGATCGACACCGACCTTTATTGGGTGGTTGGTCACTACGAAGGGATTTCCGTCGCGGCCGAACTCATCTCACAAGGCAAAAAAGTTCATCTCACCATCCACGACGACCCCTTCGCCACCTGGATCCGTTCGCAGCGTTACATCATGTTCCGGCCGCTCCTCCGCAACACGTTTCCCCGGCTTCTCCGCGCCGCTCAGAGTATCGATGTCACCAGCTGGGGCATGCGCAATCTGTATCGCGAGAAATACGGTGTGAAATGTTTCGCGCTGTATCTGCATGTACCGCCGCTGCCGCAATTAACCGTGTCCCCGGACCCAACCCATCTGACGATCGGGCACATCGGCACTCTTTATCATCCGCAGCCGTTCCTGCGCTTCGTGTCGGCTTGCGGAAAGCTAGCCGGACGGGAAAAACGCAGTCTGCGCATTATCCGCATCGGCTCTTCGCCGGAAATGGATGCAATCGCTGCAGCAGACCGCGAAATCTTTGCGTCCCATGGCGATTTAAGCGAGGAAAACGCAATTCCCCTCCTCGCTTCTTCCGATTTGCTCTACGCCATGTATCCGGCGGGAAAAAAGTACGAACTATTTCGACGCACCAGCCTGCCCATCAAAGTTTCTACTTACATACAGGCTCAGCGGCCAATCTTCGCTCACACTCCTGACGACAGCACACTCGCCTGTGTCGTCGCCAAATATAAAATCGGAAGCATCTGCGAAAGCGTGCTCGAAGACGATATCGCGGGTGACATCCGCACTCTGCTCGATCAGGCGGTCCCACGTGAAAACTTTGAGCGAGCCAGAAGCGGCCTCATGGGCTCGGCCCAATTGCAGCAACTCGCAGCGGCGCTCCGCGGCGAAGACTGGCAGCGTTTCCCTGAATCAGATTGCCCGATTGCTGGGCCCCAGAGCGAAGTGGCATGGTAGCCGCAAATGATGCCGTTACTCGCGATGCTGCAGACGTCTTTCCGGAAGAGGTTAACTCCCGGCTCGCCAGCTATTCGGAAACCCTAAGTCCATATAGCGCCGCTAGCGAGCTCTCTTACCGCACCCGGGATTATCCGTCGCGGAATTTTCTCGCTGCTTTCGATACTCCGCGCTGGGCCTACGGCTACGGAATCGGAACCGCTTCGCTCGGTATTCAATATGTCACGCGAATCTTGCACGCCGCGCCCACCGGAATAAGCGTCGAGAACGGCTATGGCCAGTTGGTCATTGAAATGGGAATCGTTGGCTTGCTTCTCTGGCTTATCTTGGGCGTTTCGGTTTCTATTTCGGCATGGAAAGTCATCAGACAATTGCGCGGTTCGCCCTGGTTTCCCATCGCTTTCGTCATTTTCTGGTTTATCTTTCTGGTGTTTTTCCCTATGGGATATAACAGCATCTCTTTTTATCAGGACTTTCTGGTGAATGCCTAATTTTGCATTTTGGTCGGAATTTTATACAGATTGCCGAATGTCGCACTCTGGGCTCAATTCGCCGCCGTACCTGCATCTGTGCCAAACCGATTTAGTGTGCAGGAATCCCTGCCTGTCCAGCCGACCGCCGCGCCTATGCGAGCCGATCAATCTTCGCTCAGCTAATATTTCCCAAGAGCGCACAGACGAGTCGCATTTTCACGCTCTCGATCAAACCAGGTGCGGCGCAAGCCCGTCTTTTAAACCCAGAATCGGTTTCTCGATAAAGTGATACCAACCCGTCGCGATCGCAACTGGAATTCCGATCGATAACGGGAGGTCGCGCAAGTGTCATCAGCCATTGCTCCACGATTTGTGCGGTATATTCAAGCGTGAGCGCCTTCGAACAAGCTCGACCGGAAAACTTCCGCTGCAAACGCGCGCGAGGCGATTAACGTGCGCATCGCCGCAATTTCTCCCTTTGTGGACCGTCAACATGGTACCGAGCGCTCACTCGCTGAATTGCTCGATCGCCTTTCTACGCAGCACCGCGACACGATCGACCTCTACGCTCAAAAAGTCAGCGATTTAAACTGTGGCCAGTATCCCGCGGCTCGTGCAAACGACTCCGGGAAAATTATCTGGCATCCGGTGAGCTCTTTTCCCGCGCCCCACCTCATTCGGTTTCTCGGTTGGCTTTTATTGAATCGCTGGACCCGCCGGCGGCACGAGCGCGCGAGTCACACGATTCCGGACGTCGTGTTTTCTCCGGGGATTAATGCTCTCGATGCCGACCTCATTTTGGTGCACGCGGTTTTTCATCGCATTGCCGAAGTGCAACAGTCGCGCCATATCGGCGGTCTCCGCGGCCTGCACCGAAAACTTTACTATGCGTTGATTTGCAGTCTGGAGCGCCGAGTCTACGGCGATCCGCGTGTCACTCTCGCTGCGGTTTCTCGGCACACCGCGGCGCAACTTGCCCGCTATTTTGGTCGGCATGACGTGACCGTGATTCCCAACGGCGTGGATGCGGAGCATTTTTCACCGGCGGCGCTTGCAACCATGCGTGAACGATACCGTCAGGAATGGAATTGCTCGCCGCGCGATTTCGTTCTGCTGTTAATTGGCAACGACTGGCGAAATAAAGGTTTGAAAACGCTGCTCGAAGCCTGCGCTCTGTGTGCCGCTCAGCGCCCCGCTCAGGAATTCCCGCAGCAAGACGACGTGCCCGTTCGCTTGCTCGTCGTCGGTCAGGATGAGCAAGCCCCTTTCCGGCTCGAAGCGGAAAAGCTGGGCATCGCGGAACGCGTCCGGTTTTTCGCGCCGGTGCCGGATGTCAGAATTTTCTATGCCGCGGCCGACGCTCTTGTGGCCCCTTCTCTCGAAGACTCTTTCAATTTGCCGGTTCTCGAAGCCATGTCCTGCGGATTGCCGGTGGTAGTCAGCCCGGCCGCAGGAGTCTCCGATTGGCTGGCGCACGGCAAGGATTCGATTGTCCTGGAAGATCCGGAAAATGCCGGCGAAGTCGCGGTTGCCATCCGGTTTCTAGCCACCAATTCATCACAGCGCGAGGCAATCGCATCGAATGGCTTACAGACCGCCGCGAAACTTTCCTGGGTTACTCACGCGAACGAATTGCGAAAATTATTGGTCAATATTGCCGCAAGAAAATCCCGCCGCGAATCATCGCAAACATCCGTCTGAGTTTTTCGCGCGAAGTTGCGCCAGCACTGCCGTCCTCGTAGCCTCCAGCGTAAAAGTCAAAGACTCCTTCGGTACCGCTGTCACGAACGGCCCAATCATCCAGCCCAGCCCGGCGGGAACATCCCTGGAAAGCGAAACCACCTCGCTCTGTACGTACACGCCGTTATCTTTTTCCTCCATACGCCACCATGTTTCCACGCCCCACAGAAAACCGTTGTCCTCCTCGCGCGGTTTTTCCCGCTCCTTGGCCTTGCCGGGATTTTCGACTTCCGCCACGTGGGTGGCGCTGCTGCGGCTGTGCGCGCCCGAGGCTGAATCGCGGTAGTAATTGATTTCGTGCTCCGTATTCAGCACCACGGTAATCACTTTTTGCCGGCGGAACCTCAGGAAAACTCGAAAGTGATCGCCATCGCGCTCCTCGATTTGCGAGCGCGCTACGTCGGGAGCGTAATACTCCGCGTGATGATTGTAATCCTCCAGAACACGCAAAACGTCGTCTAGTCGCGCTCCGGGAATGAACACCAGCCCAACCCAATGGTGAATCATGCACTGCGGGCACTGAATCTCGCGGCCCGATTCCCGTGTCGTTCGCTGCTCCAGCTGAATTTCGCCGCGGCCCAAATCGCTGTACGCCTTTTTTTGCGCCGCCTCGGGCAGCGAGTCCACCCACAGCAAGTCCGTCCCGCGCCGCAGTTCGGAATTATTTCGGGCGTCGGTCGCGCGCACGTACCCGGCAAACGCGTCGGAGATTCTGCGGCTATCTCCCCCCAATCTGGCGGCGGACGAATTGGGAGACGAGTGGAGGACCACGGGCTGGAGCAGGGCGGCGGCTAACACGAAGGCGGCAACAAGACCTTTGCGGTCGGAGCCTCCGGCCACCAAGGCGTTCTCCCTCAGCTGTCGGGAAAAGACTCCAGTCCGGTCCCAACCCGCCTTATTAACTCCTCGTAAGCCGTTAATTCCAAACATGCTCGATTGGCCCGCCAGCCTAATCCGATGCATGCGCATTGCCGTCGGTTTTTCCGGGAAACTTGCCAAAAACGCGCTAACTTTGAGTGAACGAACGGCCGGGAAGAACAAAAGCGGGTTGGGTAGCTCGCACACGGCCCCTTGCGGAGCCGCTGTCCCCGCGCGGCCCCCAACCCGTTGTAACAAGTTACTGGCATTGACGATTTCTGTGAATGGCCCGTCGGAGCCAGAGGACAGGGTACGCAGGTCTTAGTACGGCCCAGCCAGTTACTAGTAAGCGAAAATCGTACCTAACCTTAGGTATATCAGCGTGTTGCAGATAGTACTACGCGTGTTTAGGAGCGCCCCGAAACACGAAATTCGTGGCCCGCATTCGCGCCGCGAACAAACTCGCTAAGTTCTGCAGCCTCAGCGGCACAAACGATACTAAGTGTATGAATTTCATGCTTCTTTTCTTCGGATAAAGCTCTCCGGTGTTCCGTCCTCAGGGTTGACGAAGATGATGTCCTTCGGGTCGCGTCTCGGTGTGTCGAATGCGAGAAAAACCACCGGTTCCTCAAGAATTCTGGGCAGAGCATGAACGATCCTGCGCTTAAAGACGAGGAGATCGCCAGGACTGAATTCCCCTTGATTGGAAGCGTCGCCCATCCAGAAGCTACCTCTCCCCGAAAGGACATAGAGATACTCGTCGCTGCCTGCGTGATAATGCGGCGGCGTCTCGCGGTAGACGCGGAAGACTCGCGCGCTCGCAGCCGCTTCGTCGGTCAGGTAGGTATCCAATAGCAGCGTCTCAGCGGTCTCTGGAAATGACCGGGCAATTTCGTTCGGCTTGAAGCGCTGGTAGTCATGTTTTTCTGCCATGAAAGTTCTCCTACCTGAAAAGATGAGTCTGGTGCTTCGACAGGTGCAATCGAACCGCCCCGACTGAATCACATCTCCTCCATTTTTATTGTGCGCCCCCAGGGAAGTCTCGATCCGACATCGAGGAACTCACGCGCCAAGGCAAGGTCTGGCGGTACAATGGGCACGAGTTAGCGCGAACCGGTCAAAAAACTGTCTAAACTGGGTAGGCATGGGCCAAATAATGGGAATAAGATGACCAGCGACCCAGTTTATACCGGAGAGAGGGAGTCCGTACGTGCTGGAGCCTGCTGATCGACAGCGGTTTGAACGCATGGTCATGCCGCATCAGGATGCCGCGTTCAATTTGGCGCGCTGGCTGTTGCGCAGCCGTGCGGACGCCGAAGACGTGACCCAGGAGGCGATGGTACGGGCATTTCGATTTATTGCAGGTTTTCATGGAGTAGATGCAAGAGCCTGGCTCCTGCAGATTGTCCGCAATGCCTGCTACACGTGGTTGGAGAAAAATCGCAGAACCGACTTGACCACGGAATTTGATGAAACTATCCATCTACAGCCGACCCAGTCCCCGGAGGCAGCCGCGGTGGCTTCTAGTGAAAGAGAGCGATTGATGAAAGCGCTGGAAACTTTGCCGGCGCGTTCGCGCGAAGTCTTGGTGCTGCGCGAACTCGAAGGCTGTTCTTACAAGGAGATTGCTACCATCACTTCGATTCCCATCGGCACTGTCATGTCTACGTTGGCAAGAGCGCGGGACGGCCTGAAGCGCGCCCTTAATCCTTCCACCGGGCGCGATGCGGGCGGGAAGGAGGTGCACCGTGACGTGTGATGTTTCGCAAGCGCTGCTGCACGGATATCTGGATGGCGAGCTTGATCCTCTGCGCGCGGAAGAATTCGAGCGGCACCTGGAATCGTGTTCGCCGTGTATTGCGCAATTGGAAGAACAGGAATCCTTGCGTGCTTCGCTGCGCGCGGCGAAATTGTATGAACGGGCGCCGGCAGGACTAGCGAAAAAAATCGAACGCCAAATCGCCAACACCAAATCGGACTCGGATTATCAATGGTCGTGGGTTCCCATTTTTCGGTGGATTGCGGCCAGCGCGGCCATTGTACTTTTGTTTGTGATTACCTACTTCGGCGCCGGGAGGCTGCTGTCGGGAAGATCTGGAGTCGAGCAAGTTCAGCAAGCTGCGTTGACCGAAGTCATTGACGCCCACATTCGTTCTTTACAACCGGGCCATTTGACGGATGTCACTTCGACGGATCAGCACACCGTGAAACCGTGGTTTGCCGGCAAACTGAATTACGTTCCTCCCGTGCGCGACTTTGCGGAGAATGGATTTCCGCTGGTTGGCGGGCGGCTCGATGTTCTGAACGGTCGCAGCGTCGCTGTACTGGTGTACGGCAGGCGGAAACACTTCATCAATGTGTTTGTGTGGCCGGAATCACCGAATGAATCGGCGAATTCCGCAACCGGAGCGCGCAATGGCTATCAATGGAATTATTCGCGCGCGCACGGAATGGAGTTCTGCGCGATTTCCGATGTGTCAGCGACCGATCTGCACGACCTGTCGGAGCTATTACAGGAGTAACTCGTACGCCGAAATTAGCTGATGCGTCGAAGTCAGCTGCTCTTGTCAGTTGTTCTTGCTGGCGGACATGGCGACCTTGGGCATTTGTTTCGCGTAGACCAGGTGCAGGGTAACAGAGCGGGTTTGTCCGGTGTGGATGGTGATGTTCTTCTCCCACTCGGAGAAAATTCCGTTCGCGGACGCGCGCAAATCGTAATTGTCCGCCGGCAGTTTGCTGATCGTGAACCGCCCATGCGCATCCGTATGCACCGCGTGCGCAGCATTTCCGCCCGAGGATTGATAACTGACCGCGGCGTGCGCAACCGGTTTGTCGTTAGGTCCAATCACGACACCGGTAAGCACGCTGGTGCCTTTTGCCTCATGCGAAGCAAATACCGGCCGGGTAACGAGCAGTGCAGCAGCAAATAAAATTGACAACGTAATTATAAAATAGTTAAAACGTTTCATCGCAATGCGCCTCCGCGTTCATCCTTTATTTTATTTTCAAGGCCGCCTCGCCGGCACGCGTAGACCGAATTTGTGCTCCAGCAAAACCTGTCACTCGGTACAGGTACCGCAACCGCTGCCGCAAAAATTCAGAGCGACGCTTCAAGGTGCAATTCGTCGATCATGGTTTCAAGCTGAGTCTGTGCCGCGTCGCGCTGGATTTCGGTGTCCTGAATTTTCTTGCGCAGCGCGGCAAGCTGCGTCTCCTGGTCGTCGAGTTGTTTTGTGTAGCGCTGCAGGAGCGCTTTTTCTTCGCCGCTGCCGCGCAAGGCTTTCATATTTTCGCGCAGGCGGCCCTGATCGTCCACGATGCGGTCAATATCCTTCTGGCGATCTTCCATCTCCTGTTCGAGTTTTTGTACAACGGCCTTTTGCGTTGTGATTTTTTGCAAAGCCGCTGCCATCTCCGGAGTGAGCGCGCCATTTTTCAGGAACAGTTGAACTTGATCCGGCCCGAGATCGGCGATTTGATAGACCGCGGAAACTGGCCGTTCCTATCAGTGCTGGTTTGCGCCATGACGCCGCCATTTTCATTCTTCAGAGCCACACTGGCTCCGGCAATAACCGCTCCGGAAGCATCTGTCACTTGGCCGCTCAATCGTCCGTTGCCGCCCAGCAGCGTCGCGGCATGAGTCTGCGGTGAAAGTTGCACGCTTTCCGGCAAGTCCACGACCGGACGACGCCCGTAGTACGGCTCCGAGAGTTGTTGAATGAAAGAGTGCGGAGCCCCCGCGACCAGCGATAGTTCGACGTCATTCCAGTCCTCGCCCACCGTGTTGTCCACGATCGCCCATCCTTGCAACAGTGGTTTTTTCCCTTCTTTCGAAGGCAGGACAATACGATAAGTCGTTTTCCATATGGGAACTTCGCTGATGTAGCTGACGTACAAGTTGCGATCACCGGCGCCGGTGGTGGAAATGGTCATGCGGCGGACGTCTTGATCGCGCGCGGAAGCCACCAAGCCGAGATATTTTCCTATTTCCGCGTTCAGATCGCGGTCCGCGATGCGCACACTGGTGGATGTATTCAGGTCTATGTTGCGTACTTCTCCGGCGTCCGTGATGAGCGAGATTTGCTCCATTTCAACGGAGCCAGCGGTGCCCATGCGAGTTTTTCTCTCGACACTCAAAAGCTTGCCGACGGCTGCAGCGCCGAATCCGTTGCGCCTTCAACCCGCGCGCCTCGCAGCGCCCCGAGAAACTCCATTACCGTGGGGCGTTCGCCAAGCGCCAGCCGCAGCGTGGCCAGGCGGCGGGTCAGCGGCGCTTCGCTGTTGTAGTCCACACCGGTAATGCGGCCGCCGGAGAGGTCGAGCACGGTGAGCGATTTCAGTGCATCGTTTAATTGCGCGCTGGTGAAATCGATATGAACATCCTGCCTGCCACGCACACGACCCAGATGTTCGAAATAGCCAACGCCATTTTTGTAGAGCACCACACGGCGAATGGGGAGCTTCGCGCCATCAGCTGAAGCGGCCTCGGAAATTGCCGCAGCGCTGGATTTTTCTTTTCCGGGCTTGCCGGGATTTTCATCCGCAAAGAGCAGCTGCGAGACGAGGAGCAACGTACACACTACGGCGAGTGCTTTCTTCATGGACCATCCCCGGCCTGCCGAAAGTCTTTTACTTACTTGTCAACGCAGATGCAGGTAACCCACACTAAGTTGCCAGGCCTGACGCTCGCTGGAATGATTAGAGCGGCCTGGCGCATTTTTCTTGCGGCTATTCTTAGCGCTGAAGACTTTCCGACATGTTCAACAGAAAAGCTCCGAGTACAGGCCGACCGTGTAGAATTGGGTTTGCTTGAAATGGGGGAGACTTCCAGCCGCCATGTACTCGTCACGAATACCGGTGCTTAAAATTATTTGCGTCACATTTTTGTGTTGTGGATTTGGTCTGCCACTTTGCGTTTCGCAGACCGGGCAAAAGGCTTGGGCGGAAAATCTGCATGGCAAAACCCTTGATCCTTTCAAGTCACCCGGGGGAAGAGTTGTTGTACTGCTCTTTGTTCGAACCGATTGCCCAATTTCCAATCGCTACGCGCCGGCGATTCAGAAGCTGCAGGAAACATTTCATGGCAAAGCAGATTTTTGGCTGGTTTATCCGGACGCCAGCGAAACAGCCGTTCGCATTCGCGCGCACGATGAAGAGTTCCATTTAACGATTCCAGCGCTGCGTGATGTTCATCGAGAACTGGTAAAGCGCTCGCACGCGACCATCACTCCGGAAAGCGCCGTATTTGATGCGGCGGGCAAGCTCATCTATCACGGCAGAATCGATAACTGGTATGAGGATTTCGGGCGTTCGCGTTCGGCGCCCACGACGCACGAACTTGAGGACGCGATTCGCAACACGCTCAGCGGCAATGCCACGGTTCCAGATCATGCCGATGCCGTCGGCTGTTATATCTCCGACCTGAAATGAATTGTTCTTCGATCAGGCAAACTCGCGCAGGATTTCTCACCGCAACAATATTATTTTCTTCGTCCGTCGCCGTATCGTTTGCCGGGCGGAAACCAGCTTCGCCGCAAACCCCAGGTCGCGTAACGTTTTCGCATGATATTGCGCCAATCGTTTTCCGCTCCTGTGCGCCCTGCCATCATCCCGGTGAGGCGGGACCGTTTCCGCTCATAACCTACGGCGACGTAAAGTCGCACGCACGCCAGATTGCCGACGTCACCAGCAAGCGCCTGATGCCTCCGTGGCTGCCGTCGCAAGACGGCTTGCGGCTCGAAGACGATTCACATCTTTCCAGCGATGAAATAGGGCTGTTCCAGAAGTGGGTGGCCGATGGAACGCAGGAAGGCAATCGCGACGAAATTCCGCCTGCACCAAAATTTATTTCCGGATGGCAATTGGGCACGCCCGACCTGGTGCTGAAGGCGAGTGTACCATTTGAAGTTCCCGCAAGCGGAAGCGACGTCTATTGGAATTTTATTTTTCGCGCGCCGTTGAATTCGTCGCGCTTCATCAGGGCGATTGAAATTCACCCCGGCGAAAAGCGGCTCGTGCATCACGCAAATCTTCTGGTGGATCGCTCGCAGTCCGCACGCCGCGAAGAAAACTCGCCGGGTAGCGGCTTCCCCGGCATGGAGCTGCAGATCGAATCCGAGTCCTTCGACCCGGATGGGCATTTTCTTTTCTGGAAGCCGGGCAGCCCGCCCATCGTCGAGCCGCCCGGACTGGCTCTGCGGCTCGATCCGGGCAACGATCTTGTTCTGAACGCGCATTTGCAGCCTTCCGGCAAAACAGAATCCATTCAGCCCAGCATTGGTATTTATTTCACCAACGAGCCGGCCACAAGATTCCCGGTCTTAATGCAACTGGACAACGATCGTGCGCTGGACATTCCCGCCGGCGACAGCAATTTTCTGGTGACCGATCAATTTACCCTTCCGGAAGACGCACAACTCCTCGCGATCTATCCTCACGCCCATTATCTCTGCCGCGACATGCTTGCGCTGGCCCGATTTCCCGACGGCACCGAGAAAACGCTGATTCACATCCCGCGTTGGAACTTGAACTGGCAAGCGGTATTTCGTCTCGCGCAGCCTGAACCGCTGGCTCGCGGCACAACCATCGTCATGCGCTATCGCTACGACAACTCCAGCGGCAACATTTCCAATCCCAACCATCCACCCCAGCGAGTTCGCGCCGGGAATCGCGCCGTGGACGAGATGGCGCATCTATGGCTGCAGGTTCTTCCCGCGTCATCAGTCGGCGACTCGCGCGATCCGAGAATGGCGCTGCAGGAAGCCCTGGCGCGCCATCACATCGAGAATAACCCCGGCGATTTTGAGGCGCACTATAATCTGGCGGCGATGTTGCAATTGCGTGGCGCGATGCAAGCGGCGGTGGAACAATACCAGCAAGCTTTAACACTGCGGCCCGGGGATGCCACGGTGGAAAATGCTTTGGGCGGCGCGTTGCTGGCGTCGCATCGCATACCCGAAGCCATCGCACAGCTCACCGCCGCAGTAAACGCCCGTCCCGAATATTTTGACGCACACTACAATCTGGGAATCGCACAAGCTATGGCGGGGAATTTCCCCGCCGCGGTGCAGGAACTGGCGATCGCCGTCAAGCTTAAGCCCGACGATGCCGGAGCCGAAGCCAATCTCGGCGCGGCATATGGCGAACTGGGCGACACACAAAGAGCCATCATGCATTTGAATCGGGCGCTGCAACTCGATCCCGGCAACGCACTGGCAAAAGAAAATCTCGAAGCCATTCATGGGACGTCGCGCCAACCCTAATGCTACAACTCGCCGGACACTGGCTTGTAAAATCCGGCTACGCGAGGTATTTTTTCCTTTCCTTTCACGGAGGCATTCATGCGTCGTGCTTTTTCTCTCGCTCTCTTGCTGATCGCAATTTGCTCCACGACGGTTGCGCTGTCCCGCAGCAAGCGGCCGGCGGTGGCCGCTGCGCCATCGGAAGCAATGCTCGCTGGCTCTTCGCGCAAACCTCCGGTCAGCGGTTGGACGGTCGTTCACCTTTCCGGTTCGCCCGCGCAGGTCGGCTATCAGCACGGCTATCTGCTTGCTCCTGAAATCGCCGACCTGCAAAAAGTTTTCCTGCTCGAGTTGACGCACGATACCGGCAAGGACTGGAATTTCTATCGTGACGCCGCGCAAAACGTAATGTGGCCGCACATCGAGCAGGAGTACCGCGACGAAATGCAAGGAATCGCGGATGGTCTGCAGGCTCACGGCGTGAAACTTGACCTCTGGGACGTAGTGGTCATGAACGCAGCCGAAGAATGGAGCTACTACGTCGGGCAATACGACAAGGATCACAACATCAAGTCGCCGGCGACGGTCACCGCCCCGGACCATTGCAGCGCATTTGTGGCCACGGGAACCTATACCAAGGACGGAAAAATCGTCATCGCGCATAACGATTGGACCGGCTACATGGATGGTTCACGCTGGACCATCGCGTTCGACATTAAGCCTGCCAAAGGCTATCGCTTCGTGATGGATGGCTTGCCGGGACTGATTCACAGCGGCGATGACTTCGGAGTGAACGCGGCGGGTATTGTCATTACGGAAACGACTATCACCGGATTTTCCGGCTACGACTTCAACGGTATTCCAGAATTTGTTCGCGCCCGCAAGGCCATGCAGTACTCCGCATCGATCGATGACGTAGCGAAAATTTTTAAGGAGGGCAACAACGGCGGTTACGCCAACGATTGGCTGATCGCGGACACGAAGAAGAACGAAATCGCCAGTCTCGAACTGGGTTTGAAGAACGTTACGCTGGAGCGCAAGACCGACGGCTATTTCGTGGGATCAAATTTCCCGATCAGCCCCAAGTTGGCGGCGGAAGAAACCAACTTCGACCTGAAAAATCCGGCGTTAAGTGGAAATGCGCGCCACAAACGCTGGGAACAATTGATGCGGGAGAATAAGGGAAAAATCGACGTCGCCGCGGCGCAAAGATTCCTGGCCGATCACGTCGATCCGCTCACCGGAGAAACCGAACCTAGCGAACGCACCTTGTGCGGTCACGTTGAGCTTTCGCCGCGCGGCATGGGCGCATGGCAACCAGCCTATGGAACCGCAGGCGCGGTACAAAACAAAGCTACCGACGCAACGATGGCTGCGAAGCTTTCTTTCACTGCCGCCGCGGGCCATGCATGTGGCCGCGATTTCAATGCCGCTCAGCATCTGGCCGCGCACCCCGAATTGGCCTGGCAAAAATCCGAACTGCGCGACATGAAGGCATATCCCTGGACGGAAATCGCGGCTGAATAGGGATCGCCGCCGCGAAAATTGGTTTGCGTCAATCGTCTGACGCATCAATCATCCGGGCCAGCTGGAGCCAGCGTGCTGCGCCCCTGCATAACTGCCTTACGTGGTAAACTACTCTATGGCCGTCAGGTTAAAAGATATCGCGCGAGACCTGGGCGTCTCCGTAATCACCGTTTCAAAAGCTCTTCGCGACCACTCCGACATCAGTCAAGAAACAAAACAACGCGTGCTGAAGCGCTGCAGGGAAATGAATTATCGCCCGAATCTCGCGGCGCGCGCCCTGGTAACTGGGCGCACAAACATGCTGGGTTTCGTCGTACCGGATCTTCTGAATTCGTTTTTTTCCGAAATCGTGCGTGGCATGTCATCCGCGTTGCAGGGAACCGGCTACACACTGGTAACAACTTCGTCCGAGCAAGATCCCAAGCTGGAAAAACAGGCAGTCGAACAATTGATTGCGCGGCGCGTGGATGTGCTGCTGGTGGCGTCAACGCAATGGACCGTCGAAATGTTTCGCCGCGTGGAAGAAGCGGGCATCCCGTACATTTTGATCGACCGCAGTTTCACGGGGCTTGTGTCGCACTTCATCGGCGTCAATGACGAAGAAGTCGGCGCGCTGGCTACCCGCCACTTGGCGGAAATCGGATGCAAGCGCATCGCGCACATCGGCGGCAGCGAGCTAAGCCCGGTGCAGGGACGGATGGAAGGCTACAAACGCACGTTGGCAAAGCTAGGTTTGGCCGCGGATCCGGAACTTATTTACAACGTCGATCACGTGGAGGAACTTGGCGACGCCACCGGATACCAGGCAACCACCAAGTTACTGAAATTAAGTCCGCGGCCCGACGCAATTTTTTGCTACAACGATGTCATCGCCTACGGAGCGTTGGCCGCGGTTCTGGACGACGGACTGCGCGTCCCGGAAGACGTCGCCATCGTGGGCTGCGGAAATCTTCTCTACAATAAGTTTCTGAAAATTCCACTCAGCAGCATTGACCAGCAGACTGCCGCTATTGGCCAGAGGGCCGGCACGCTGGCGCTGCAATTGATCGAAGCGGGCGAGCCCATAGCGCCGCAGCGCATCCTGCTGGAACCGAAACTGGTGGTAAGAAAATCCACGCAACGAAAAATCGAGAAGGCGCCTCACGCCGCGCGGGCGTAGGACGCGTGGGTAGGAGTGTTCCTGACCAGCGCTTTCCAGGTGCTAGCCCGACAAAGCTCCCGCAGCGCTTGGTTCTTCCGGTGAAATCCCGAGAAAATCCATGATTGGTGTCAGAGTGTTTGGTGCCCAAGAGAGGACTCGAACCTCCACGACCTTGCGGCCACTAGCTCCTGAAGCTAGCGCGTCTGCCAGTTCCGCCACTTGGGCACAAGTGAGGCAATTGCAGCAGTCCTTAATTTTCTCCCGCGGACTCCGCGCTTGTCAATGAATCTCAACTCGCGCGCATTATGTTGCCTTCACCCCAAGGGAACGCTGCTTATCTTGCCGTCATTCCGAGCGCAGCGAGGAATCCCTTTTCGATCTCAGCAGCGTATTCACGTCCGTGGCTCGCGGCAGAAGCGCAATCGCACCGAGTTCCCGAAACATCGCAGCGCGTTTATGGTAATGGTGTTCGCTCTTCGAAATAACCGCCGCGAAGGGAACTCCCGCATCGCGTGCGGCCAGTGCGTCGTCGATGTTATCGCCCAGGTACAGCGCAGTCGCAGGATCGCGCTTTCCCAGAATGTTGTATAAGCCTTCCGGATGCGGTTTCATTTTCGCAACATCGTCCATAGTGATCACTTTTTTGAAATGTCTGGTTCCAGGCCAGTTCGCAAACGTGTATTCGAATTCCCGCCGGTTGCGTCCGGTAAAAAGATTCAATTCGAATCGCGCCGCCCAGCGCGCAATTTGTGCCGGCGTCACGATGATTTTTTCCCGGCTGACATTTCCCGGTTTCTCATCCGTGCCCCAGTAAAATTCCCCGAAAGCGTCGCGCGCCTCGCCGTAGCTCGTCGGCCGCCCCAGCGCCGTAGCCCAATTGGCCACCATCTGCCAGTCGTCGTTATTTCCCGGCTGGCCCTTCCAGTGATGCAGTTCGGCATGGGTCACGCGCTTTCCGGTGAGCCGGCGAATAGTTTCGACGGCCGAGCGCCAGTAAGTTTCGCGTACGTCCACCAGAACGCCATCCACGTCAAAGATCAAAATGTCGGGCCGGACTTTTCGGTTGGAATTGCGGGAAGTCTTGCTTGAGGATTGCGTCACGATCGTCGGTAATTCCTTTCGGTATCGCAGCCAGGCGGCCGCCGGGTTCTGCGCACTTGATTCGAGGCGTGAACACCCGAAAATATCACACCGTCGCTCGGTACCGTTCCGTACTGGAACAAAAGCCGCTTGAACCGTTACATTTTGACCCGCCTCGGCCTTTCCACAAAACCGCATCCCTCGTGCAGCGGTATAAACCATTCTATATCAGCGACTTAACAGGGGATACAGTTGGTCCGCAAGGTGCAATACTCAGTGCAGAATATCGACGCGGCCCAGTGCGGACGGAATTCTGCAGAGTTACCATGCTGTAACCTTGTGAAGGCCGGATCGAGTCGCCTCTCAGTTCGAAATCTTCATGAGGCTCACTCTTCAGAGATCAAGGTTGCACTGAGCGCCGCGCTCGGCTTGATTCCCTCTAGACCTCGTACGCTATTAGCGCCAACGAACCTCTCTATCTTCGATCCTCCAGAGAATTTGTATTTGTGCCCAAATCTGAACTCACATAAGAATGCCGGCGTCCCAATTTCTCAACTGAGTTCGATCGCAACGCTCCGGAAAAACGGCACCGCACCCAGCTTGGAACCGGGGTGGCTACCCCGGCTCCGCTGGGTGTGGTAACCGCTTGTCAGGAGAAACCTGGTTGGCCTCAGAATTTCTGCCAGTTGAACGCGCTCAGCATGAAGGGGCCAGGCGTGAAGAACTGAGTTTGCAGATGCCGGTCGTAATGAATCGCGCCGCCACCGAGATCGGTTATCTGATTGGCAATCACCGCGCCGTAGAGGTTGCCTCCGCCGTTCAGCTTGAAGCTGGCATTCGGCGCGTACAGCAATGAGGCAGCTTGCGAACCTCCGTTGAGGGTCACCCGATTTGTGCCGCCATATAAGATTTGAAAGTCGGCAGGGACCAGTGTGGGGTTGGACAGAGTTGATCCGGTAAGGTCGATGGTGCCGGCAGCCGCTACGTTCAGGACGATTTGCGCGTACTGCGGTGGATTTGTCCCGGGAATCGGATCAATGTAGATGTTCGGGTTACCATTGCGTGCTCAGGCTGTATGCATCGATGTAGACGGGGCTGCCGGCGGCCGTGCCAACCGGCGGAACAAAGTGCAAGTTGCCCTTGATGGTCAAAGCGCCAAGCTCGGTAGCGGTTAAACTTGTGGAGCCTGCCGTGATGTACAGATCTGTAGGCTTCGCTGCAGGCAGCGCGGTACACTGTGCGGGAAATCCTGTGCAGTCCGGACTGTTGTTGGCAACTGTCATCGCCGTCGTGGGCGGAGCCGGATTCGGTGCCGGGGGGTTTGGGTAAACGACGTTTTGCGGAAGGTCCACCAACCCCTTGGTCACACTCGCATTTCCGTTCTCGCTCAACGCCGTCACGGCGCTGGTGCTGCAACTGCCGGTTCCTTGCCGTGGTGTCGAAAGGCTTCCGTTGATTGTGGTTGTTGATCCGCTCGCACTCAGGTTGCCGTTGGTTCCCACGTTTCCGCCGTACGCATCAAACGTTGACGGTGGAGTGGCGATACCACCTGAAGTGGGCAGTGTCGAGGAATTGTAGCTGTCCGTAGTGCCGCCGCCGCCAAAGCTCAAGGCGCCGCAGCCAGTCGCCGTTGCGAATGCAGCGTAGGCAAAGGTAACGGACTTCTGTTGTTCCAGGACAGCCGAAACCCGCACTTGGGCGTTGCGCACGGTGCTGATTGTTCCGTCCGACGTGATTTCCCATTTTTGCACCACGGCTGGCGTGGACGCCGGATAAGAAATGAAGTTTTGCATCGCCAGTAATTTCGCCGACGGCGCGTACGTGATCGTCGTACTTCCCGCTGTAATGCTTCCCGTGGTCTGGGAAGCAAAGTCGCTGAGGACCGCGCTCACCGGATAGTTCGCGATTGAGCTATTGGCCGACAGCACGACCGCCGGCCCGGTGGCGCTCCCGGTAGCCACAGGCGACACGGTCGTGTAAAAACTCGGCATCTGAGCGGCTGTCGGTTGAGTGTAAGTATTTTGGATGTAGTTGGCAGCCTGATTGACCCCCGCCTCAGCGCCGTAACGTGCCTGGGTCATCATCCGGTAATTCATGCTGGCCCAGGTCTCCGACTGCCCGACAAAGAGCAGCGAAACTGCCATGACCGAGAGCACCAGCAGCAAAATCATTACCAAAATGAGTGCTACACCTTTTTCGTTTTTGCGTGACATCGTTTCCTCGTTTCGTGCCGCTCTATAAATCTCGTTAATTCAAAGTGGCGGACAAAAGATTGCTATAAACGTTTGTAGGCATGGGCTGCGCTCGCGTGTAACCGCTCGGAGAACCGGCCAGTTCCCATGCTTCGAATACGTTGCGAGGCGCTATGTTCAGTAGTGCCTTGGTTTCCGTTTGCGTAGCACTGGTCTGCAAATCTTTATTCTGCGTATTAACGGTAAGCGTCACTGCCACGTTCAGGACAAAAGTTTGTATCACTTGCCCGCCGTTGATCGTGACTGCTGGTTCTTTGACTTGATACGTGAAACATGGCGCGTTATTTGGGTTCTGAGACAAATTGTCGAGCAGTAGCGTGCCGGGAAGGGCATTGGCGCTAGTCCAGTCCGTCGCGACATAGCGCTTGAGCGTCCCTGCAGCCTGATCGCACTTATAAGCCACGTAAACCATGGTTCCGTCGCCGTTAAGGTCGCCGTACAGTTTCAGCGTTGATCCACTGGAAGCTTTGTCATCGGAAAGTGTCGTATTAGCGGTCGCATCACCGTTTAGCACGAGCTTCGAACTCGCTGGCGTCGAGGTCGTGGTCGGCGGCACGATGCCGCTCGCGAAGCCGCCCATGATCAGCACCGGCACATTCGCGACATGGCTATTCGTGAACGTCGCGCTGATCGACGTGGAAGTTAACGCGGTAATGGTTACGGTTTCCTCATTCGTTGTGCTCGGATCGACCACCAGTTGCTCTCCGACGTATAGGCCGTCCGTCGCGGTCCCTGTCGTTGCGGTGGTGGTAATCGTCGGAGTTGCCGGAGCTGACGTAGATCCTGCCGGCACTGTGATGGCCGTAGTAAATTGCAGCCCGGGCTGCGAAATTACTCTCCCCGCCTGTCCTATCTCTTGTTGCATTAATTCCGTGGCGTTCCTCACGCTGCTGTGCATTTGCGTGCGGTTCATCACCGTGCTTTGCGACCAGGTCATGCGGATCATTCCCATAATGACGGCGCCTGCGACGATGACCAGAATCGCCACCGACACCATCAGTTCCAATAATGAAAAGCCCTTCTGGCGTTTTCTATTTGTGCCGCGATTCGTGTTGTGAAGTGTCTTCACAAATCCTCCTCAGAAGGGGCTCGATTTCAAGCTGGTCACCGTCGACCGGGGCGGAACGCTTGGACCGCCGACCCCGGCGCGTGCCACCACCCTTACCGTGACCTGTTTCATGGTCGAGGAAACATCGGTTATCAACCACATCCGTTGATACGACCAATTCGTCGGGGCCGTGGCGCCTCCGCCGAGCGGATTGCCATTTCCATCCAGGTAATCGACGTATTGGTTGGTTGGAGTTGTAGTGCTTCCACCGGCCTTGAGGCCCGAACCGCCAGTACCGAGGGTGTAGGAATTCGTCGTGGTATCAATCGTAGTTGTATCGGTGCAAGTATAGGTTCCACTGCAATCGGTGAATGCCAGACCCAGCAGCTGTTCCATTTTGTCTTGCGCGTACTCCGCCGTGCGCGCCGCCAGATGTCCTTGATTTTCCGTAGTGGTAATCGAAATCATGGCCATCGATAGAATGCCGATTGAAACTACAAGCAGGATCGCAAGAGCGATCATGAGCTCAATCAAACTCATGCCTGCTTGGCTGCCAGCAGTGCGTTTCTGCCTACGTTTTCTCATGGTTTCTCTCATTGAGCTTTCCAGCTCGGTGTGCCCGTTGCCGCAGTTCCATAGGTATGCACAAGCCCCATGGCATTGGAGGTGGACGAAAATACCCGCATGCCGTCCGTGATATATAAACCTGCACCGGTGCTGCTGGCTGGGAAGCCTCTGGAATTGAACTGAATGCAAGCCGCACTGGAAATTTCCGAACCGCCGCTCGGCAAATTTGCGCTGCCCTGCCAGCAGCCGCCGCCGGCGTCGGTGCCTTGCTGCACCGAGGCCATCAAATCCGGCGCAGTGCTTACGGTCCCAAATCCTGCACTGACTCCAGGGGATAACAAAGTCTCGTAGTTTGTCGTACCGGTCGTCGTAATGCAGTGTGAGGCGTCCGTACCAGGGTTCACGATTCCGTCAGCCACCCAGCAGCCATTGGGGCTATTGGCGGTCTTGCTCCAAACGTCAATCCGGAAATAAGGATTGCTCGTGCCGGTATAGAGGAAGACGCGAGACTCCGTAAAGTTCGCAGCCGCGCGCATTTTAGCGATGGATAACGCTTCGCTCAGGCCGTGCGCATCACCGGAAATACGGGCGTTTTTTTGTATGCGTAGCCAGTTTGGAATGGCCATCGCGGCGACAATACCTATGATCACGACTACCACCAGCAATTCGAGCAAACTGAAGCCTTGCTCGGTTCTCGATCTGCGCATTTTCCGCGGGTCTAGGCTCATTTCACTTCCCTAAGGTATCGCTCGAACGTAAAAGCTTCTGAGAGAAGAGTGGCAAGCCTCTGCCCACTCGATCCTTGAACTTAAACTGTTTATTTTCATTTATTTACGACGCCGTGCACTGGTTATTTTGGCCTTCGCCCAGGCAGTACGTTACAAATTGTTACGGTTCAAGGTGCCGCCTGCTACCGCCTCGTTGTAGCTCGGCCGCAAATTCTTGGTACGATGTTCTAGCAACAAGACTAGAGAACATCGCCCACCTGGGTTTTTCTGCGAACGTTGCGATCAGTTCGCGAACAGTTTTCGCCAGGTCCGGCCTCGGCAGGTATTGGGGAGGCCAATTCAAGGAGCGCAGCATGGGTAAGTATGCCGGAGTGGATTTCATCGATTTTGATTCGCAACTCAACGACGAAGAAAAACTCGTCCGGCAAACGGCGCGCGAATTCGTCGAAAACGAAATAATTCCCATCATCGAAAAACACAGCCGCGAAGCGACTTTCCCCATGCATCTGGTTCCGCAACTGGGCCACTTGGGATTTTTTGGCGCGAGCTTGCAAGGTTATGGATGCGCCGGGATGTCCAGCGTGGCGTATGGGTTGATGACGCAGGAACTGGAGCGCGGCGATTCCGGAATTCGCAGTTTCGTTTCCGTGCAGAGTGCCCTGGTGATGTATCCGATTTATGCGTTCGGCAGCGACGAACAGAAAAATAAATGGCTGCCACTGTTGCAGCAGGGAAAAAAGATTGGCTGTTTTGGATTGACCGAGCCACAGTTCGGTTCGAATCCCGGCGGCATGCTGACCCGCGCCGTAAAAAAAGGCAATAAGTACGTCTTGAACGGCGAAAAAATGTGGATCACCAGCGGCTCCATCGCTGACGTCGCGGTGGTCTGGGCAAAGTGCGAGGACGAAAAAATCCGCGGATTCCTGGTGGAGAAAGGCACACCGGGATTTAAAGCCTGGGACGTGCACGGAAAATGGTCGCTGCGCGCTTCCGTCACCAGTGGACTCGCTTTCGGTGATTGCGAAATTCCACAGGAAAATTTATTGCCGGGCGTCGTCGGCTTGAAAGGTCCTTTGAGTTGCCTGAATCAGGCTCGCTATGGAATTGGCTGGGGCGCGCTGGGCGCGGCGATGGCGTGCTACGACACGGCGCTGCAATACGCAAAGACGCGCAAACAATTTGCCAACAAGCCGATCGCCTCGCACCAACTGGTGCAGGAAAAATTGGCGTGGATGATTACCGAAATCGTAAAAGGCCAGTTGCTGGCGCTGCACGTGGGTAGAATCAAGGACGACGGAAAAGTCGATCCATCGCACATCTCGATGTTGAAAATGAATAACGTCGGCATCGCGCTGGAGATTGCACGCAAATCGCGCGACATTCTCGGCGCCAACGGCATCGTGGACGATTACTGCATCATGCGCCACATGAACAATCTCGAAAGCGTTTTCACCTACGAAGGCACGAACGACATCCACAAGCTGGTGATCGGCGAAAAAATCACCGGCATCGCCGCCTACATCTAGCTCTCGTTTGAAAAAGACGCAACCTGCATAGCTGGCCGCGAATCTTGTAAGCTGTAACGGCGCGTCCTTGCGCCATCACGGGAGATTCGTCATGCGCCATGCATTTTCCTGCCTGAGAAATTATTCACTGTTCGCCGTCGCCGTTTTGAACTGCGCTGCCGTTGCGAACGCGCAGCAGAGTGCCGCGCCCTCTAAACCAGGCGCTGAGACCAAGCGGCCGGAACGTACGCCGGTCAAAGGCGAAGTGCGGCCGCGCATTCGCACCATCACCGCATTCATCAACCTTGACCCCGCACAATACAAACAGCAAGTTGCCGAAACCATGCAGATGCTGCGGCGCGCGAAAACAATTTTCGAATCGCGCGGATACGAAGTGGAGACGTTGCGTATCGCCACACAGCCGTTTCCCGAGTACACCAAGGGCATGAGCACGGAGCGGGCGGTCGCGTTTTTCAAGGAATATGATGCGCTGGCGGAAAAAGAAAAATTTGCCGCGGGAATCGGTCCGGCGATGTTGAACGCCGGGGACAGCGAAGCCGAAGCCGACTTGCTGGCAAATATCCTGAGTCGCGACAAAACACATTTGCGGCAGCATCGTGGTGGCGGGCGAAGACGGAGTGCGCTGGAAAGCGGTGGGCGCAGCGGCGCGCGCCATCAAAAAACTGGAAGACGGGACCGAACACAGCCAGGGAAATTTTAATCTCGGCGCTATCGCCATGGTGCCGCCGCTTTCGCCGTTTTTCACCGCCGCGTATCACACCGGATTCGGACATCAATTCGCGATCGGCCTGGAATCCGCGAATTTAGTCGCGGCCGCGTTCAAGGACGCGCCCGATTTGGAAAGCGCGAGGCATCGGCTGACCGACATGCTGTCCGAGCAAGCTTCCGAGATCGAAAGGCACGCCGGGCGCGTGGACCAGGAAACCGGCTGGGCGTACATGGGCATCGATCTTTCGCCGGCGCCGCTGAAAGAAATTTCCATTGGCGCGGCGATGGAAGAATTAATCGCACAGCCGTTTGGATCGAGCGGAACGCTGACGGCCGCTGCGACGATTACGTCCGCGATTAAAGATGTGCCAGTGAAGCAGACCGGCTACAACGGATTGATGCTGCCGATTCTGGAAGATTCCCGGCTGGCGCAACGCTGGAGTGAAGGCCTGGTGTCGCTGGAAGGATTGCTTTCGTATTCGGCAGTGTGCGGAACGGGATTGGACACGGTGCCGCTGCCAGGCGACGTGAGCATCGAGCAACTGGACATGATCATCGGCGACATGGCTACCCTCGCGTTCAAATGGCATAAACCGCTTTCCGCGAGATTGCTGCCGGTGAAAGGAAAAAGTCCCGGCGAAATGACCGAATTCGACGATCCGTTTTTGGTGAACGCAACCATTCAACCGCTGGAAAAATAGCTGAAGTACTGGCTGACAGCGCAATGCACATTGCCTACGCCGCAAAATCCACTTCGATGGCCTCGATCAGAGGCAGCAGCCACTTCAGCAAAGCCTGATGCACGGGATGCGTGTTGTAGGCTTCGAGAGAGGCCTGGTCAGCGAATTTCATTACGCCGCCGATGACGAATCCTTGTCCGCGCGGCGAAACATTTCTTCCAACGTAAGATTCCAGAACCAGCGGGATGTGATTCTTAAGGTCGCCGATTTCGCGGAGCATGCGATCCTGCTGCGCTTCCGTGACGCCGGGTCTCAAACGAAATGCAAACATGTGAATGAACATTGCTGTGGTATCTCCCATCTACAAAAGGATTAAAGATTCTTGGTGACGGCGTTCACTTGTGTCAATAAGAATGAACGGTGCAAGTTGTGGGAGTGCGAGGAGACCATGGGCGAAAAGAAAGAAATGACGCGGCGGGAATTTGTGAAGGGTGCAGCCGTCGCAGTGACTGCGGCGGGAGCGGCGATCACGATTGTGCCCCGGCACGTGTTGGGAAAAGGCATGACGCCGCCAAGCGATTTGCTGAACATCGCGGGCGTTGGCGTCGGTGGAATGGGCCGCGTGAATTTGATCAACCTGGCCAGCCAGAACATTGTGGCGCTGTGCGACGTGGACTGGGGCTACGCGGAAAAAGGTTTCTCGCGGCTGGATGGCGAAATGCAAGCTTTGAATGCGCGCATCGCCGCTCCCGATCCGGAGCAGCAGCAGGGAAAACCGCTGATACCATTCGACCGCGAGCAGGCCAAGGCGCGGCTCGCCGGAATGCAGCGATTGAAAGATGTGCATTTGCCGAAGGCAAAACGCTACACCGACTATCGCGAAATGCTGGAGAAGCAGAAAGACATTGAAGGTGTGCTGATCGCGACGCCGGATCACATGCATGCGCCAATTGCGCTGGCGGCGATGGAACTTGGAAAACATGTGTACGTGCAGAAGCCGCTGACGTGGTGCGTGGCGGAAGCACGGCAGCTTGCGAAACGCGCACGGGAAACGCGCGTCGCGACGCAGATGGGCAATCAGGGACACTCGCTGGATGATGCGCGCAAAGCGGTGGAATACATCTGGGCCGGTGCGATCGGAGAAGTTCGCGAAATTCGTATTTGGACCAACCGGCCGCTGGGATTCTGGCCGCAGGGGGTACCGCGTCCGGTGAAGCCGAGCCAGCCGGTGGACGAAATGAAATGGAACGGTCCGGGAGTGGAGGCGCGGTTGGCGGCGGCGATGGCGGGAAATTATCCGGTACCGGAAAAGCTGGACTGGAATTTGTTTCTCGGCGTCGGGCCAACAGTGGAGTATCACCCGATCTACCATCCGTTTAACTGGCGCGGGTGGGTGGATTGGGGAGTCGGTCCGATTGGAGATATGGGCGCGCATTTGATCGATCATTCGATGTGGGCGTTGAACCTGGGGTACCCGACGAGCATTGAGACGATTTCGACGCCGTTCAATCGTGCTTCGTATCCGAGCGCGACGATGACGGTGTACGAATTTCCGGCACGCCCGCCTGCAGAGAAGAGTGGCATGCAGGGAAATTTGCCGCCGGTGAAACTGACCTGGTACGACGGAGGACTGATGCCGCCAAAACCGGAAGAGCTTGGCGAGGAGGAGTTGAACAAGGGCGGCGGAGCGCTGTTGATCGGTAGCAAGGGGAAACTTTTGCACGAAACGTATGGAGCGAATCCGCGGCTGCTGCCGAAATCGCTGCACGATTCTTTTGGCGAGCCGGCAAAGAAATTGCCGCGCATCCGGAATCAGCAGCATGAGTTGAACTGGGTGGCGGCGGCTCTGGGTAAAGCGGAGGCGTCCTGTCCATTCGAGTATGCGACGCGGCTGACGGAAACGATGCTGCTGGGCGTGGTGGCGCTGCACGCGGGGAAGAAGATCGAGTACGACGGCGCGAATATGCGGGTGACAAATGTGGCCGCGGCGAATGACTTCTTGAAACGGGAGTATCGGACGGGGTGGTGAACGGTCAGAGACAGTGAGTAGCGAATAGCGAGTTGTGAGTAGCGAGCTGGCGGCGCCTGGCTACTGAGTCTTGTCGGACCGGGTGGTGCGAAAGAAAAGGCACTCCCTCTGCTGCACATCCTAGAGCGCTTACATTTTTGGTTCGCGATAAATGATGCTTCCCGAGCGCAACGTTAACGCGACGCGGGAAAATACCTTGCTATCGCGGGACGGATCACCGTTGAGGACGACCAGATCGGCGTCTTGGCCTGGCGCGACATGACCGGTTGTTTGCGCGAAGCCGAATCGCGCGGCGGGCGCAGTGGTCAGAGCGGCGAGGATCTGCTCGAAGGTCAGGCCGGCGCGATCGAGCAGCTCGAATTCCCTCGTAAGCAATGGATAGTCGGCCAGATAGCCAACGTCAGTGCCGAAAAGAATCTGCCCACCCGCGTCGGCGTAAGTCTTTACCTCTCGCGGAATTCCTTCGTGAGCGGCGTCGGGACCATTTTCGCCGCGGAATAATGTGAGCGTTGGGATCAACGACACGTTCGCCGCTTTCAGGCGTGCGACAAGCGAATTGTTCCAGTGCTCGAGATCTTCCACGGCGTGGGCGAGTACATCGACGTGACCGAGAATGACAAGCTCCGCGCCTTCGACCGTTGAGGGATGCGCGAAGACCAGTTTTCCCTTGCGCTGAGCCTCGGCGGTTGCGGCTTGCACGATGGCGAGCGGCATCGGGGGCCAGACAAATTTGCCCTCGCGGCGGACCGGAGAGACCGTGAAAAGCTTGATGATGTCCGCGCCTTGGGCGACGTGCTCGTCCACGGCACGCACGGCTTCCTCCGGCGTGGCGGGTTGGTCAAGCTGTTTCAAGATATCAGGTGGGAGCGTGTCCACGAGGTAGTAAGGAATGCCGTCTTTTGGGAATAGAGGAGAGCCAGCGGTCAGGATACGAGGGCCAGAAACTTCGGAAGATTCGATTCGTTTTCTGATAGCCAGCGTGTTGGGGAGCAGCGAACCGGTGTCTACCACGGACGTGAATCCGTAGCGCGTCAACATTTCCTGGAGCTGTTTGGTTAGCTGGGTGGCTGGGAGGTTCGCGGCGTTTTCCCATTTGGCTCGGTGAAATGGACACGGGCGTTCCAAAAGCCCGCGACGATGGTGCGGCCAGTGCAATCGATCGTCTCTACGCCAGGCGGAATTTGCAGCTTTTCTTTTTCGTGTACTTTGATGAGGTGTTTGACTGGCGCGTTTTTCTCGTGCTCCTGCGCGCAGGACGCGATCGGAAGCAGAAGCAAGCTCAGAGCTGTGAGCGGGACGCTGCGTCCAACTTGCCTGAACGTGAACCATTTCATGCTTGCCTCCTGAGATGGCCGGAACCTATTTGGATCCGGCGAAGGCGACGTATGCGCCTAGGCCGATCATGCCGAGGCCGGAAGCGGTGCGTTGGCGTGCGCGGAAGGTTGGACTGGATCTGAGTTTGCGTTCGAGGGGCGTCGCGAGAGAAACGACCAACAGGTCGGCGGCGGTGTTGAGGGTGACGGAGAGGATGCCTAGTGTGGCGAATTGGAGGAAGATGTGGCCACGTTCAGGGGCGATGAATTGCGGGATGAAGGAAAGGAAGAAGAGGGCGGTTTTTGGATTTAGAGCTTCCGTGAGGATGCCTTGATGGAAAGCGTTGGCGTTGGGCGATGAGTTTTGTGTGGCGGCTTGATCTGGGAGTGGGACGTTGCGCGAGCGGATCATCTTTATGCCGAGAAAGATGAGGTAGGCGGCGCCGGCGTACTTGACGGTGTGGAAGGCTACGGCGGAGGCGGCTAGTATGGCGGAGACTCCGAGAGCGGCGGCGAAGACGTGGAAGAGTCCGCCGAAGAATGTGCCGATGGAAGATTGAAAACCTTCGCGGCGGCCTCCGGCGAGGGTGCGGGCGAGGACGTAGAAAATGCCGGGGCCGGGAGTGACGGCGAGGAGCAGAGCGGCGGCGAGGAAGAGTGCGAAACGGTGCGCGTCGAACATGGGAAAGAAAGTATAAAGGTATAAGGGTGTAAGAGTACAAGTGCGGCTGCGAGTCGGTAGTGAATCGTGAGTAGTAAGTAGCGAGAGAAACTTCGGATTAGAAGATAACGCTGAGGCGCGGAGTTGCCAGAGTTTCGCGGAGGCTAGAGAGGGAACATGCTGACTACGGGGAAGATGGTTGGGTTTGTGTTGACGAAGGATTATGACGGGGCGCGGGCGTTTTATGAGGGCAAGCTGGGATTTACGTTTGTGGCGCTGACGCCATTTGCGTTGATCATGCGAGCGGGCGAAAACTTAGTTCGTATTGTGAAGGTGGCGGATTTTGTGCCGTTGCGGAGCACGGTGCTGGGGTGGGAAGTTGGCGACGTGGAATCGGTTGTGACGTGGCTCGCGGAGCGAGGCGTGCATACTGAAAAATATCCGTGGGTGCAAGACAAGGAGCGCGGGATTTGGACTACGCCGGGCGGAGACAAAGTGGCGTGGTTCAAGGATCCGGATGGGAATGTCTTGTCGGCCAGCCAGCACCGTTAGGGAAGAAAGTACAAGAGTGCAAAAGCGGAAGAGTGCGAGGCGAACGGAGGTTGGTGAGAACTATTGGCTGGGCGGATTTTGACGCAGAGGTCACCCCGACCAGGTCGGGGCAGGCGCCGACGCGGAGATTCGGAAGAGTTAGGTACGACGAGGTGCTGTCGCAGTCCAGAAGAAAGCGTTAGAGAGATTTTCGATAGAGGATGCTGCGCGCAGTGACTGTGAAGCCGGAAGCTTCATGCACGCGCTGGGAAAGTTGGTTTTCGATACTGGCGTCAGATGCCATCTCGCGGCAGCCCTGTGCGCGAGCCCAAACTTCAGCGGCACGCAAGAGTTGCCTGCCGATGCCCTGGCCGCGCCGATGTTCCTCGACGAACCAGCCTTCCACATAACCGACGGGGCGGGAAACGTCGCAGCCGTCCGCGCACGATCGAAGGCCAGCTTCGAGAAATCCCACAAGAGCGCCGTCAGTTTCTTCCGCGACGAAAATGATTAGCGGCAGCACGCGTTGCGCCGTGCCATCGAGGATCGCGGTCAGTTCGCGAGCATGTTCGTCGGAACACGATTCGGGCCAGAGGCATGCGCGCAAGTGTGCCAACGGAACACGGTCGTACAAGGCCGCAGTTCTGATCTGAAGGTTGTTAAGCCGGACCATGATGAGCAGTGTTTTCGGATGAGTTTATTGTAAACCACGCCGGTCGTGGAAACACCGGGATGAGGATGGTGCTCTTTCCGCCGGAAAGGACGGGGCTACCAGATGAACGGAATCAGATGGGAGCGGACTCTTTCGCAATAGGGGGCGTAGCCCGGGAGATTCGCGAGGAGGAAGCGCTCTTCGTCGAGCAGGCGCGCGGCGAGGGTGGCGAAAAGAAAAGGAACGAAGAGAAGCGTCCAGAAAGAGGCGAGGGCTAGCGGCGTGGCGAAGAAAAGAATCAGCGCGCCAAGATACATAGGATGGCGCACGATGCCGTACAGGCCGGTGGAGATGACTTGCTGGTTTTCCTCGACCTTAACCGTAGCGGCGGCGTGGGTGTTGGCGCGAAAGACCAGAAATGTAACGGACATGCCGACCAGAACACCGAGGTCGCCGAGGAGTACGAATGGGACGGGAACTACGGACCAGCCGAAGCGATGGTCGAATCCCGGCAAGATGATCATGGCCAGGGAAAGAATGACGGCGAAGAACAGGATAAGTTTTTGGGCCGGGCGGGATTCGGCGCGAGGGCCAGCCTTGAGGCGGTTCTGAATGAGATGCGGATCGGTGCGAAGGAAATAAAGTGTGATGGTGAGCTGTGCAGCAGTGAAGACTGCCCAGAAGAGCCAGGCTGGCCAGAAATGAAGAGTCCACGCGGGCAAGAAAAGCAAAAAACCAACGAGCAGCTGAAAAAATGCCAACCTGGCGAGAGTGTTTCGAGAAAGAGCATCCATCGGAATTCAGGCCAAGCCCTAAAGGGCTATGCACGTTTAGGAGAGGCACGCCTGTACGATAAGCGCGCCTTGCCGGCGGCTTTCTGAAGCGAGCCCAAAGCAACATCGGAGGGGGCGTGATTGCGCCAGGCGGCGAGGATGGCTTCTTTGAGGGCGCGCTTGATGGCTTTGGCGAGGAGGATATGCGTGCAGCCTTTACGGCCCCAAGCTCCGTTGACAGGTCGGAACGCGGTGGGATGAGATGCGACGAAATCTTCCTGCTGGATGGGAGTGAGTTTGACCATGGCGAATTGTTTGTTGGGATAAGCGAGGGTGGCGAAGATTTTTCCGGCTACGCGGAAGTCGGGGTGGTTCATGTGCTTGCGCTCTTCGGTTTGCGGGAGGCTGAGGGCGATGCGGCGGAAGTCGGATGGAGTGGATGACATGAGAAGCTCCCGAGAAGAGTTATAAGAACAATGATAACGCAGAGACGCTGAGGGCGCAGAGTTTCACGGAGGCCGGAAACAGGCCGACGGGATTCTCACTGAAGCTAATGTGTTGTGGTGTCGACGGAGTGAAGGGAATTGGACTAGGATGTTGCGAGGTTGAGCCCCGCCTTAACTCGAGTGGAGTCGGATTTTTCGACAGGAGACTTCGAGCACAATTTCTTGTAATCGGTAGACGGCCGCGCGGAAAGGCGCGCAGACAAGATTCATCTCGCGAAAAGCGCGAGATGATGAAGAAAAGTCTGCGCCACAAAGACGGAGAGAGCGAATGGAAGCTGAGCTGAGCCTGGAATTTTTGCGAGTGGTGGAGAATGCGGCGATTGCTGCGGCGCGCACGATGGGATTTGGCGACCGTCACAAAGCGGACGAAGTTGCTGTCGAGGCGATGCGCAAGACGATGGACTCGCTGCAAATGGACGGAACCATCGTGATTGGCGAAGGCGAACGGGATGAGGCGCCGATGTTGTACATCGGAGAGAAAGTGGGGCTGGCTACGCACGCGCCGAAACTGAATTTTCCGGCGGTGGATATTGCGGTCGATCCATTGGAGGGAACGAATTTGTGCGCGACCGGGGCCGCAAATTCGATTGCGGTGCTGGCGGCGAGCGAACGCGGCGGATTGCTGCACGCGCCGGACTTGTACATGGAGAAAATTGTGGTGGGGCCGTCGTGCAAGGGCGCGGTGGATCTGGATGCCCCGGTGGCGGACAACTTGAAGGCGATTGCGAAAAGGCTGGATCGCGACGTGGAAGATCTGGTGATTATTGTGCTGGACCGGCCACGGCATGAAAAGTTGATTGAAGACATTCGTAAAGCCGGGGCGCGAATTCGTTTGATCGGCGATGGCGATTTGTCGGCGGGGATTTCGGCGGCGGTGGTGGGGACCGGTGTGCATGCAGTGATGGGGACAGGCGGGGCTCCGGAAGGGGTGCTAACGGCGGCTGCTTTGCGGTGTCTAAACGGGCAGATTCTGGGGCGGCTGGTGATTGCGAAACCGCTGGATGCGGAGCGGCTGGAAAAAATGGGAGTGAAGGATACCAAACGGATTTACGACACAATGGATCTGGCTCCAGGAAAGAAAATGATTTTCGCGTGTACTGGAGTGACGGACGGGAACTTGTTGCGCGGCGTGAGATTCTTTGGCGAAGGGATTCGAACGCAGTCTATGATTTTGACTTTGGATGACCGGCAGGTGCGGTTTATTGATTCGGTGCAGTTGGAGAAGCGGCCGGATGTGAAGGTGCGGTTCAATTGAAAGCAGCGATCAGAGATCAGCGACCAGAGATCAGTACGGAGGGAATGAATGTTGCGATTGAGGATTGTTTCAGTGGGCATACTGCTCGCGGGTTTGATACAGATGGGATTCGTGCCGCGCGAAGTTGCGCAGGAGAAGAAGGAAGCAGCGCCGGCGACGGTCGCTTCGCAAAGCGCGACGTCGCCGAGTGCTACATCGCCGAGTCCTACTACGCCGGAAGCAAGTCCGAAGGATGTGCAGAGTTTGGATGCTATCGTGGCAGCTATTTATGATGTGATTTCGGGGCCACCGGGAGCGCGAGACTGGAACCGGTTCAATTCGTTGTTTGCGAAGGATGCGCGGCTGATTGCGATTCGAATGCCAAAAGACGGCAAACCGAGTCTGGCGGTGATGACTCCGAAGGATTATGCGGACCGCGCGGGAAGTTATTTTATAGGGCACGGATTTTTCGAGCACGAGTTGAGCCGGAAGACGGATTCGTTTGGAGCGATGACGCACATCTATACGACCTATGAATCGCGTGAGACGAAGGATGGGAAACCGATCGATCGCGGGATCAACAGCATGGAATTTTTTAATGATGGGCAACGGTGGTGGTGCGTGGAGATTTATTGGGACGCGGAGCGGCCGGGGAATCCGATACCGGAGAAGTATCTGGGGAAGTAGCGGCGGAGAAGAAAATCGCGGGAGTAAAGTCTTACGTTGCGATCCTTCGGACATCCTTATCGGATGTTATCAGGTGACACGATTAGACCCACAAAGCGGAACGAGGCTGGCGCCGGCCTCGTTTTTTTGGTTCCTGCGGTTTGGAGAAAGCAAAGATAGGAAACGAACCGGTCTAAAGAGCGGCCGCTACAAGTTCAAAAAAGGCCGGTCGAAACGAAATTATTTTTGTGTGGAGTTGGTTAGGGCCAGGAAGACGCGGTCGTCGATGGGGACAGTGCGGGTGAAAAGGGTTGGAGTGGCGGCGCTGGAGACGGCGACGGCTTGCGCGGAACTGGAAATGGCCGGGCCGGCAGGTTTGGATTGCAAGGAACTAGCGTCGCCAGGAACGAGTGAAATACGCGTGGTTGCAGGAGTGCAGGCAGTGGTGACGCCAAAACACGTATCACGGACGAAGACCTGGCGGTAACCGCTGTTGCTATTGCCTGCGGACTTAGACGGATATTTTGAGGGCGTTACGGAAAGAAACGCGACAAAGCGGCCCGAAGAGCTGATGGAAGGCAGTAAATTATCGTTGCCGGAGAGTAAACCGGACTCGTCGGTGGAGATAAGAGTTGTTTGTGGAGTGCATTGCGTGGCGGCGCCGGCGCAGGTGTCGCGCAGATAAATCTGGCGGCCCGACGGAGGATTGGCGACAAGATTAGTGGCAGCGGAGCTGAAAGCCACGAAGCGTCCGTCGGTGCTGACGGCCGGAGTGTTGCTGTCGGCGTTACCTTGCGTGCCGTCATTCGAAGCGGAAAGCACAGAAGTTTGCGGCTGGCAACCAGAAGAAGCGCCGGTGCAGGTGTCACGCAAAAAGATTTGCGCATGGCCGTTTTGTGTGGCGGTGTAGGCGACGTAACGTCCATCAAGCCCCAGAGCGGGAGTTTCTTCGGCAAGAGCGACGGCGGAGGTCTTTGCTGCGTTCGGGTTAACGCCCTGAGCATTGCAATTGGTAATGAACGCCGAGTCGGTGGACACGGCGAAACCCGGCGTGCTGCCGCTGGTACCGCCGCCACCGCTGAAGGGATTGCCGATACCGCTGGGTGGAACGGTGGGAATGGCCGGAGGATTGAAAACGGAAACCAGCGCGCAGGTTTGCATTGTAAGCAGCGCGGCGGGAATGGTGGCCTGAATCTGTGTGGCGCTGACGCTAGAAGTGGTCAAGGCAGTCTGCGAACCGTTAGCGTTCCAGTTAACGGTTGAACCGCCCGTGGGATCAGAAGAAGGAATGAAGCTGCTGCCGGTGATAGTGAGAGCTACGTTCGGGCTGCCCGGATTTGCGGAAGCGGGCGAAATGGAACTGAGGACAGGCAAAGGATTTGGCGGAGGATTGATGATGAAGGCAAGGGTGTTTGAGAGGCCGTTGTTCTGGCTGCCGGAATGCGGGCTTATAGTGTTGACATTGGCCGTACCGGGATTGGCGATCAGCGCCGCGGGCACAACGGCCTTGAGATTCAGGACATTGCTGTTCGCATCGAGCGTGGGAGTCGTGGCGAGATTTTTGCCATTCCATTGAGCCACCGTTTGCGCGACGAATGGCCCACCGAATAAGGTGATGGTGAGGTCCGAACCGCTCGGACCCACGGCACTAATGACGGAAGGCGAGATGGCAGTGAGGCTTGCGCCAGTGTTTCCCTGAAAAGTGTTGCCGTAATCATTGCATCCGGCGAATAAGAAAATCGCTCCGAACGCAAGGACCCACACTGCCCCAAACCGCTTCATGAGAACTCCCTTTTATATTGGCGGGCTCCAAGTAGAGCCCGCACCCGTTATATCGGCGGACTGCAAGTAGAACCCGCACCCGTAATGTCTATGGGCGTGCAGCGGGAATCCGCTGAGCCAGACAAGTCCACCGTGACCGCGAAACGTGAACTGCTGAGTTGAGATGCGTGAAGCGCTTGGCGCGTTGACCGCCTGGCGGTCAGGTATCGCGCTGACCGCTTCGCACCCACAGGGGTACGGCCGCTTCGCGGTCACACACAATACGACTGCCTGCGGTCACCCTCAAGTAAAACCGATTCGCGTTTTTAGAAAAAACTATCGCTTGGCGCCCGCTGGACAAGCCAGCGCCGGCTATCCCCGGTGACAAACGCATCCCTGAACCTTGCAGCACTATCATTTCATTGAGGGAGGGCAAAGGTCAATGAGGCGGCGACCGGTACCGCTACATCGCGAGCAGACTGAGGAGAGGTCAGTTGCCGGTCTGAAGCTGGCGCAGGCTTTCGAGCAGCGCGGAAAAGCGAAAGGTTTCTGCAGAAAGAGCGCACCGGGGGGCAATTTCATATCCGGAAGACCCTCGGCGGAACCGGACATCATGAAGAGCACACCTGGATTTCCGGTTGAAACTCGACAATCTGGCTATGGAGATCGGGCCCGCAAAGTCCAGGCATCACGAGGTCGGTGACAAAAACGTCGATGCGTCCGGGATACTCTTTAGCGAGATCGTGGGCGTCCTGGGATTGGCGACGGCGATTAACCCCACGATCTCGTCGCCTTTGTAGACAGGGACACCGAGAAACGAGCGAAGCGACATGTCTCCGAGGACGATGAAGTGAGTTATGCCGCAACTGATGATGAAGAGTCCGAAAGCCCGGAGTCCAGAGAAGACCGGTGTTGCCGGCCAAGCAATTCCAGTAGGGCAGAAAGTTCGCCGTCCGAAGCGCGCGCGAGGAAAACCCACAAGCTGCAAGTGGCAAGAAACAGCAAGAGCAGAAGTAGACGCGCGCGATGAGGGCGCGAGGCAAACGGAAGGCGAATAGGTGGCAGAGACGGTTCTCCCATGAAGAAGCGGTCCTGATTCGCGCGCGGCGACGCAATCGTTCGACGGGCGCATAAGCGTACACAACGGAGGGGAAATCCGGGCAGAGGACCGGAGACTACAAGTGAAACAAAGTTCGGTGGAGAGGGTGACGCGATTCCGAGGTCGAGGAAATTCTAACGCTTTTATGGCGACACGAACGCTCTTTTCGTGCTCGCGTTGCGAAAAGGGCAAGCGGTGCGCGCAGTTCCTGCGCGATCGTGAAATGACCAATTGAATTGTGCCCGCTAAGGGAGCAATTGAATGGTGCCCGACAAGCGGGCAACTGCTATTCTCAGCGACGCGATGGGAGCGAGCGAAAATCCGGAACTAGAGCGCGGGCTGGGGCTGAAGGAAGCCGTCGCGCTCAACATGATCGAGATTGTGGGGATCGGCCCGTTTGTGGTGAGCGGGATTGTGATCCGCGAAATGGGCGGTCCGCAGGCGTTGCTGGCGTGGCTGGGCGGGGCGGTGCTCGCGACGCTTGACGCCTTTGTATGGTCGGAACTTGGCGCGGCGATGCCGAAAGCCGGCGGCTCCTACGTTTTTTTGCGCGAGGCATACGGACCTCTGCGCTGGGGACGCCTGATGGCGTTCCTGTTTGTGTGGCAGACATTCGTGCAGGCGCCGCTTTCCATTGCGTCGGCTTCGATTGGATTCACGCGTTACGTAGGCTACTTGCATCCGCTTTCGAAATGGGAAGCCAAGGCGGTTTCGGGTGGGCTGGTGATTTTGCTGGTAATCCTGTTGTACCGGCGCATTACGACGATCGGAAAAATTTCTTTGCTGTTATGGGCAGGAGTGATCGCGACGCTGCTATGGCTGATTTGGGGCGGGATGACGCACTTCAATGTCAAAATGGCCTTCGATTTTCCGCCGAACGCATTTTCATTTTCGCCCTTATGGTTCGCAGGACTTGGTTCGGCGATGGTCAGCACAATTTACAGCTACTGGGGCTACTACAACATTTGCAATTTGGGTGGCGAGATTCGCGAGCCGGAAAAAAACATTCCGCGCGGGATTTTTCTCTCGGTGCTGGGAATCACCGTGCTGTACATGGCGATGCAGACGAGCATTTTGGGCGTGATTCCGTGGCGGGAAGCGCAAAATTCCAAATTCATCGTCAGCACGTTTGTGGAGCGGCTTTATGGACACAGGGCGGCGTCCGTGGCCACGGGGATGGTGTTGTGGATCGCGCTGGCTTCGGTGTTCTCCGTTTTACTGGGATATTCACGGGTACCGTATTCGGCGGCGCTCGATGGGAATTTTTTCCCGATTTTTGGACGATTGCATCCGACAAAAAAGTTTCCGCACATTTCATTGCTGGCGCTGGGCACGCTGGCATTTTTCTTCAGCATCAAACTGGACCTGGAAACTTCCATCGCGGGAATTCTGGCGGTGCGGCTGATCGTGCAGTTCATCGGTCAAGCGGTTGGGGTGATGCTGTTGCGAAAACGATTGGGAACGGAGCGGCTTCCCTTCAAAATGTGGCTGTATCCATTGCCGGCGGTATTGACGATGATCGGCTGGGCCTGGCTCTTCTGGCATACCGGCGCGGCGCGCAAGTGGGGATTGCTGGAGATCGTGCTGGGCGTGTTGGCGTTTCTGGTTTGGACAGCAACGATGAAACAATGGCCGTTCGAGAAGAATCCAACTACAAGCGCAGCCGCAGAGTCGATAGTGGCCGCGCCGTAACGATGGTCTGTGAGGCTTGGGGCAGTGAAGTTTGGGTTGAGTCTGGGAGGAAGTGTTGAAAATTTGCCGCGCAATATTTTTCGCCATGGTAATGGTGACGCTAGGTTGTGGTTCGCTCCGTGCGCAGGTTGTCGGGTCGCCGGGAACGGGGCGGGGATTGCCGGAAACGATTGACGCCATAGACAGTGCGCGCGTGACGACGCGCATCCTCTATATTACGGCGCATCCAGACGATGAAAGTGGCGCGGTGCTGACGTATCTTGCACGCGGATTGCACGCCGACGTGGCGCTGCTTTCGTTGACTCGCGGCGAAGGCGGACAAAACGTGCTTGGACCGGAGCAGGCTCCGCAACTCGGTTTGATTCGAACGCAAGAGTTGCTGGCCGCGACGCGCGGCTATGGCGTGAAACTTTATTTTACGAGCGCGAGGGATTTCGGATATTCAAAGACACCGGAGGAAACAGAAAAAGTCTGGGGCGATCAGGTGCTGGACGATATGGTGTATTTGATCCGCGAGTTTCGGCCGAATATCGTTATCAACGGCTGGGGCGGCGTGCACAGCGGGCACGGGCATCACCAGGCTTCGGGGATTTTGACCCCGAAAGCAGTAGAGCTTGCCGCCGACGAGTCCTATAAAACAAAAAAAACCTGCGACGATTGCGGTCCATGGACCACTTCGCAGGTATTGGACGTCGAACGAGGCAGCGATCGTCCGAAAGGATATGTCCTTCCGCTGGATGAAATTTCTGCGCTTTACGGGCGCTCTTGGCGACAACTGGGCCTCGATTCCTTTGCCAATCATCGCTCGCAGGGAATCACTGGATTTCTTGGTTCCAGCTTTCTGCTTCGTTCTATTGCGCTGATTAGGGAAGACGGAAAGCCTTTCGACCCGAAGTCGCTGGCGGTCAATATTTCGGAACGGTTCAAGGGCTGCACTCCGATTGAACTTGCGGATCGCGATCTGGAGGGCGCGCGTGAAGCTGTTTTGCAACTAGCCTGGAAACGCGCGGGGAAAAAATCAGCCACGCGGCGGCATTGCTGTTAGATGCTCCAAAGAAATGCGGGCCGACACCTTTTTCGCAGAAGGAAGAGGCTTGGGAACAATTGCTCGACCGGACCACGGCGAGTTCACGAATCGATAACGCGGCCACACTGATTGCAGGCTTGGATGTAACCGCGCTTGCGGACCGCAATAACGTTACCGCGGGTGAAGAATTCCATGTAGTGGCGCATGCGCGGTGCCGCGCGGAAGCTGACTGCAAGATCGGCGAATCGAAATTTGTATCGCTGCCGGAACTGAATCAAAGCAAAAGAGAAGGCGACCTGGAAAAAGGACAGACGTTCACCATTCAGGTGCAGGACAATGCCAAGCCGTCCAGCGGCTTGCTCGGAAGCTTTGCATCACCGGATTCGCAATATCAGAACTCGGCGGCGCCCGCTCCGCTTTCGGAAGTGTGGATACGATTCCGGCTTGCCGGGCACGAGTACTTGCATCGCGAACCCGTGAAATTCTTCGACGCCAACTCGACTCATGCGGACTTGGAGCCGCTGCAGATTGTGCCGTCCTACTCGCTGGCGGTCGAACCGGCGCAAGCGGTCGAGATTCTGCCCGGGCAGCAACACGATTTCGACGTGTTGTTGCGGGTGCATTCCTATTCAAGCAAGCCTGCAACAGTAAGTGTCGGTGTGGATGTGCCGGGGGGATGGAAGACCAGTGACGCGGCCGAAGTAACGTTCGATGGCATCGGCGACCGCTACGCAAAACTGCATGTGACTCCGCCAGCGCAATTAGCCCAGGGAAACGTCACCATCACCGCCTACGCCAAGCGCGGCGATGAAAGGTTCACGACTTCGATTGAGCCGCTGCGGTCGATGCCAACTCTTTTGTGGGAAGAGCCTGCGCAATGCGTGGTGCACGCGTTCGAGATCGACGTGCCGAAAAATCTGCGCATTGGTTACATCACCGCGGAAAGCGAACCGGTGCCGGATGCGTTGAAAATGCTGGGCATGCAAGTGGACATGCTCGACCCCGCAACGCTGGCGTTCGGCGACTTGTCCAAGTTTGATGCAATTGTCATCGGCATCCGCGCGTACGAATTGCGCAGCGATCTGCCGGGTGCGAACCGGCGATTGTTCGATTACGTTTCAAACGGCGGAACCATGCTGGTGCAGTACGAACGGGATTTTGCCTGGGCGGGGAAGAATTACCCGCCATACCCGGCGCAAATTGCCAGTAAGCCCGGCGAGCCGCTGCCGCGCATCACCGACGAAACCGCGGCCGTCACGTTCCTGAAACCAGATGATCCATTGCTGAACAGACCCAACAAAATCCGCGCCAAGGATTTTGAAGGCTGGGTGCAGGAACGCGGACTTTATTACTGGACGGAATTTGATGCGAAGTACACGCCGCTGCTTTCCATGCACGATCCCGGCGAAAAAGATTTAAACGGCGGATTGGTGTACACGAGGTATGGCAAAGGAACGTACATCTACACCGGCCTGGCATTCTTCCGGCAATTGCCAGAAGGCGTGCCGGGCGCCTATCGCCTCTTTGTGAACCTGCTTAGCTCTTCGCGCTCGCAATGAGCCGCAATGAAGTACGATTCTTGAGCGGAGGAACTACCGTCTTCGCAGAACGATTCCATTGAGGTGCGTTTCATGAATTGCGTCCATGTCCGCCGCAACCTGTTGCGGATCTGTGCTTTATTGTGGATTGCTGCCACGCTGTTGTTTTGCGTCAGTTCTTCGAATGCGCAGCAGAAAGACAAGAAAAAGAAAAAGGACGCTCCAACGGTAGACAACAGCAGCGCGAATCCGATCGTGCCGATGACAGACGAGCAGCAGATTGACTACATGATTTCAGAAGTACTGGGGGCTTGGCAGATCGGCGACTCCGCGCGCATGCACAAGGATTATTCGGATGATGTATCGGTGGTCAACGGCGGGTGGGCACCCCCGATTCTCGGCTGGCCGAACTACGAGGCTCTCTATAAACTACAACGATCGAAAATGCAGCAGGTTCGCATGGATCGCAGCAACACCTATATTCACGTAAACGGAAATACTGCCTGGGCGTGTTTTCAGTGGGAGTTCGCGGCCGTGATCGAGGGCAACCCGTCAGCCGCGCGCGGGCAGACCACCTACGTCTTCATCAAAAAAGATAACCACTGGCTGATCGCGCACGATCATACTTCGGTTGTACAGACTGCTCCGGCGCAAGCGCCGAACAACACTGTTCCCGGCAGCGCGACTCCACCGGCAAAACCGGCGGGCAACTAGAATCGAGCGGCTCAGAAATTCTTTAGTCCTTGATACAACCAGAACCCGGCGATGAACAGCAGCAAGCCCCCTGCAGCAACGCCGCTGGCCATGATTGGACGCGATAGAGTATTGATCTTCTGAATCAGATCGCGCTGTTCCTTGGCCATATGATCTCCGGACGCATCAATAAAGATCTGATCGTCCTCGTGACTTTCGAGAAGGCTCCGCCAAATCAGCAAAACAAGGAATATGGCGGTAATGATGCCCCAAGCCACCAGCAGGTAGAGGATGGGCCCCGAAAGCGTGGAAGATTCCATGGTGACCTCCCGTTGGAACCGAACCGCAGTGGCAGGTCTGAGTTGACTCAAGATTCTGCCAAGGGGTAAATACAGCTGGTGGCGGGAGTATAGCACCAGGAATTAAAAAAACCAGCACATCGTATTGACATTTCCAATGCATGGGCGAGCCCGGGAAGAGCGGCTAAGCCATTTGGACTCCGAGAGTTATGGACGAGTATACCCTGCCCCGGTGGCGGCGTTGGCGAGACTTAAACTGCGTCGAGTTGGAATAGATCGAAACTTCCGCATTCGTGGTGTCTGGCAGACTGCGGGAGCGGTACGGCGAAACTGATGTAGCGAGTGCGTCAATCGAACAGCTGCGTCGTGAACTCGGTGAGCGCGGTACCCGTCGAGGAAAGCGTTCGAATCATCACATGAATGTGAATGGTTCAGCTGCGATACCAACCAGGATGATATCCCTGGCCGCGAAAGAATTGCAGCTGCTGGAGTATCTGGTGCTTAACTGCGATCGCGTATTGCCGCGCGAAGAAATTCTTCAGAAAGTGTGGCAGTACGACAGCGAAGTTAATTCGCGGACCGTGGATGTGCACGTCGCGTGGCTGCGCCAGAAGCTCGATAATCCACAAAGTCCCCGGCACATTCAGACGGTTCGCGGGAAAGGATACAAGTTCATTTCTTAGGGCGAATGCCGCTGTCATGGAACTTATGAGCGGGAACTTTTTCTTTGTGCCAGGGGAACCTGTAACGGGGGCAAAATGAAATTTTGGCTGAATGAAAAGTTGCGTCCTGTCGCTATCGCGAGCTTTCTTCTCGTCGCGATCTTAGGAACGCCGAAGGGTAAGGCTCAAGCGCCTCCCGGCCCATTGCCGCAGACCGCTTCACAGGATGGGTCTGCCGCTCCGCCGCCAAAAGCGCCACCGCCGGATGTGCCGCGAACGAAGGTGCTTGCAGGAACTTGGCGGCTGAATCTGGATGAGAGCGACGACCCAGGCAAGAAGCTGCAACAGGCTCGCGGTTCAGATAGTAGTGGGCAGGGCGGTGGGCGGCGTGGTGGAGGCGGCATGGGTGGTGGATGGCCCGGCGGTGGTATGGGCGGACGCGGCGGCATGGGTGGCGGCGGGCGAGGCATGGGCGGCGGAGGAGAGAGCGATTCTGACCGTCAGAAGATGCAACTGTTTGTGCAGCCGGCGAACCAGCTAACGGTTGTGCAGAAAGAACCGGAAATTGAGGTCAGCGACGACGATGATCGCAGGTTTGCCTTTTACACCGACGGCCGCAAAGTTGAAAAGTCAAAAGACCCAAGTCATCAGGATTTTGCTGCGAAGTGGGAAGAATACCGGTTGGTGGCAGAGGGCAAAGACCCTCGCGGCAATAAATACGAGCGTTCTTATGAAGTTCTGGAAGGGAACCGGCAGTTGCGCGAGACGATTTTGCTGAAAGTGGGACGGAATAACACGGAAGTTTCCATTCGCTACGTATACGACCTGATTTCGCCGCCCGCAAAGTCTGAAGCTTCTCCGCCATCCTAAAAAGCTGCAAAACCCGCGCAACAAGCCGCTTTTGCACAGCCACGGTGCGTTGACGGAACCTGACTCGGATGCTAATCTTTTTGTTCCGAGTCGGCAGCTCGAAGCCCACCGTACGTTGTGTGGGGTGTGTGTACGGCGAGGCTGCCAACCAAGGTCCAGGCTAAACAAATTTTATTATGGCGATTGTTCACCAACTAGGCGAACTCTTCCTCGGGGCTGTGCCCACAGTCCTGCTGATTCTCATTTTCTATTTTCTGATGAAGTCGCTGTTTTTTAAGCCGCTGCTTGCGGTAATGGCCGAGCGCGATGCTCGTTCAGTCGGAGCGCAAAAAGCAGCCGAAGCCGCGCAAGCCGCTGCCGCCGAGAAACTCAAGCAATATCAGAACGCGTTGAAACAAGAGCGCGTAAAGCTCTACGCGGAGCAGGAAGCCGCGCGAAAAAAGCTGCTGGACGAGCGCGCCGCCCTATTGAAAGACGCGCGCGCGAAATCCGCCAGTGAAGTTGCCGTGGCGAAACAGCGTGTCGCAGGTGAGTTGCTGGCCGCCCGCCGTGAAGTTGAGACCAGCATTCCGCAACTAGCATCTGAAATCGCTTCCAGGATTCTGCAATCGCCCGCCAGTCCTTCGCGAGAGGTTCAATGAAACTTCGCGGGCCCATCGTTTCATCGCTCTTCGTGTGTAGCGCGTTACTGCTTTTCGCTGCCGCCGCGCACGCCGCGGAGGAAAGTGGCGCCGGCGCATCTTCGGGTCCCACCGAACTTTTTAAGTGGATCAACTTCGCGATTGTCGCCGTTGCCTTGATTTGGCTCTTCGGGAAAGTTCTGCCACCGAAGTTTCGCGCCAACGCGGAAAACATCAGCTCAACCATCACCAAGGCGCAAGCAGCGAAAGCCGAAGCCGACCGTAAGCTGCGCGACGCCGAGCAGCGCCTCGCTCGCCTGGAAGAAGAGGTTCGTGGCTTGCGCGAGCAAGCGCAAAGGGACGGCGCTGCCGAAGCCGAACGGATTCGCGCACTGGCCAAGTCCGATGCGGAGAAAGTCGCCATTTCCGCAAAAGCCGAAATCGAAGCCGCGGAACGCGCCGCACGCATTGAACTCAAGACCCTCGCGGGAAAGCTGGCCGTTGACGGCGCCGAGTCTCTGCTCGCAAAACAGTTAACGCCGCAAACGCAGGACGCGCTCATCGCAGATTTCGTTAAATCGCTGCAGGGGAGTCCGAATTGAAGTCCGCAAGCCTGCAATACGCCAACGCGCTCGCGGATATCGCGCTCGAGCAGGGAGCAGCTGGTCCGGCTATTCAGCAGTTGAGCGATTTCACCGCCGCGTATTCCAGTTCGGCGGAGCTGCGCAATTTTTTCGAAAGTCCCGCCACGACCAAGGAGGAAAAGCGCGGAGTTGCGGAAAAGATTTCCGCGCGGCTTGGCGCCGGTAAAATCGTGCGCAATTTTTTATTCGTGGTGATCGACCACCGGCGCACTTCGGAGCTGCCGGAAATTTTTGAAACCTTTCAGAATGTTTTGCGGGAAAGACAAGGAATCGCCGAGACGGAAGTGTTTTCCGCGGCGGCCTTGAAGGATGCTCAGAAAAAAGAAATAACGCAGACGCTCGAGCGTGTCACCGGCAAAAAAATCGAAGCGAAATTTTCGCTTGATGCAAATTTGCTTGGCGGCGTGCGGGTTCGCGTGGGCGACACGATTTACGATGGGTCGCTGCGCAACCGGCTGGATGACTTGCGCGAGCGCCTTACGGCCGAATAGTCGTTGCATTAGCGCCTCGCCTGGCGGGGTTGCAGATTACGCTTAGCGGAGAGTTGGAACAGGAATGGCGAATATCAAGGCAGACGAGATCAGCAAGATTCTGCGCGAGCAGATTGCAAACTACGAGCAGACCGTTGCGGTCGAGGAAGTCGGCTCGGTCATCAGCGTCGGCGACGGAATCGCGCGCGTGCACGGCCTCGAAAAAGTGATGTTCGGCGAGATGATCGCGTTTCCACACAACGTTTTCGGAATCGCGCTCAACCTCGAAGAGGACCAGGTCGGCGCAGTGCTTCTCGGCGAGTACAACGAAATTAAAGAAGGCGACACAGTCAAGCGCACCAATACGATTATGTCCGTGCCCGTCGGCGAAGCACTCATCGGCCGCGTAGTAAATCCGCTGGGCGAGCCGTTGGATGACAAGGGCCCTATTGCCGCGACGCAGCGCAATCCGCTGGAGCGTATCGCTCCCGGCGTGCTGGACCGTCAGCCGGTGCGCGAACCGTTGCAGACAGGTATCAAAGCTATAGACGCGATGATTCCGATTGGCCGCGGCCAGCGCGAACTAATCATTGGTGATCGCCAGACGGGAAAGACCGCCGTCATCCTCGACACTATCATCAACCAAAAGGGCCAAGGGATGATCTGCATCTACTGCGCGATCGGGCAGAAGCGCTCGACCGTCGCGCAGGTGGTCAAGGTTCTGACCGATGCGGGCGCGATGGATTACACCATCATCGTGGCGTCTTCCGCCGCGGAACCGGCGTCAGTGCAATACATCGCGCCATACGCGGCATGCGCGATGGGCGAATATTTCCGCGACAACAAAAAACATGCCGTCACGTTTTACGATGATCTTTCCAAGCATGCGCAGGCTTATCGCGAAATTTCACTTTTGTTGCGTCGCCCACCAGGCCGCGAAGCTTTCCCCGGCGACGTTTTCTATCTTCACTCGCGCCTGCTGGAACGTGCCGCGAAGTTGAATGACAAACTCGGCGGAGGCTCGCTCACTTCGCTGCCGGTCATTGAAACACAGGCGGGTGACGTTTCCGCTTACATTCCAACCAACGTTATTTCCATCACTGACGGACAGATTTATCTCGAAGCCGACCTTTTCAATGCCGGCATTCGGCCCGCCATCAACGTAGGCATTTCCGTGAGCCGCGTCGGCGGCAACGCGCAGATCAAAGCCATGCGGCAGGTGGCAGGATCGTTGCGCCTTGATATGGCGCAGTACCGCGAACTCGCCGCGTTCGCGCAGTTCGGCGCCGATCAGTTGGATAAAGTTACCCAGGCACAGCTCGCTCGCGGCCAGCGCCTCACTGAAATTCTAAAGCAGGATCAATACGCTCCCTTTCCCGTGGAAAAGCAGGTGCTCAGCCTTTTCATCGCCACCAGTGGGCTGATGGACGACATTCCCGTTGGCGATGTTCGCCGGTTCGAGAAGGAATTTCTGCAATTCGTTGAAAGCAGCCAGCCTGGCATTTTGAAAAGCATCAGCGAGAAAAAAGCGCTCGACGATGCGATCAGGGGCGAAATCAAAAAGGCTGTCGAGACTTTCAAGGAGCGTTTCGCGCCGACAGAAAATAAACCGGCGTAGTTTTCCTGAGCCGTTGTTGTTTGCGGTTGGTTTTGATTTATGTAACGGCGGGTTTATCCCGCCCTCTTAGCGAGCAGAGAAAAGGATCCTGGCAGCGCAATGGCTACGCTTCTTGATTTCCGGCGACGTATCCGCTCGGTGAAGAACACCCAGCAGATCACCCGCGCGATGAAGTTTGTCGCAGCGGCACGGTTGCGCCGCGCGCAGGAAGCCGCTATCGCCGCTCGCCCCTATGCCAGCGAACTTTCCCGGCTGCTGCGTTCGATCATGGCGCGCATTGACGAGCCAGAGCATCCACTGCTTGCCAAGCGCCCCGAAGAACGCATTCTTGCCATCGTTCTCACCGGCGAGCGCGGCCTGGCGGGAGCTTTTAACGCCAATATTTTACGCAAGGCCAACGAGTTTCTGCGCGAGCGCCGCGACAAGAAGCTTTCTATCGTGCCCGTCGGTAAAAAGGGCCGCGATTCGTTGAAACGCGCCGGCTTTCAATTTGCTGCTGAATACGTCAACGTTTTGGCCAAAGTTGAATTCTCGACCGCACGCGAAATCGCCGGCCTGGTTTCAGATCTATACGTGAAAGACGAGATTGACGCGGTCTATTTGATTTTCAGCGAATTCAAAACGGTAATGACTGCCAATCTGAAAGTCGAAAAGCTACTCCCGGTCGAGCCGGAACACGCGCAGCCACACGAAAAATCAGGCGAGAAAGCCTCCGCGACGCCCGAATCGCAGGTTGACTACATTTACGTGCAGCCGGTCGAAAAGCTGCTCGCAACGCTGCTGCCAAAATACATCGAAGCGCAAGTCCTTCGCGCCATGCTGGAAAGTTCGGCGGCGGAATATGCGGCGCGCATGGCGGCCATGGAGTCCGCGACGCGCAATGCCGGCGAGGTCATTCAGGCGTTGACGCTGCACATGAACAAGGTTCGTCAGGCAGCTATCACCAAAGAAATTATCGAGATTGTGAGCGGCGCCTCTCACGGCGCGTAGGGAGAAATAATGGCAGAGAATAAAACACACATCGGACACGTCATTCAGGTCATTGGACCAGTGCTCGATATTCAATTTGAAGAGGGCCACCTGCCCGCAATTTTCAATGCGGTGCGCATCACCAGTGAAGGCTTTGATGTTCCCGAGCCGCTTGACGTGACGGTTGAAGTGCAACAGCACTTGGGCGAAGGTCGCGTCCGCGCCGTCGCCATGGAGCCCACCGAAGGCATGGTCCGCGGAATGAAGGCTATCGATTCCGGCGACTCGATCAAAGTGCCGGTCGGCCGCGAAACGCTTGGCCGCGTGATGAACGTTCTCGGCAAGCCCGTTGATCAACTCGGTCCAATCAACGCGAAAACGTATTTCCCAATTCACCGACCAGCTCCGAAACTGGACGAACAGTCCACCACTCTCGAAATGTTTGAGACCGGCATCAAGGTGGTTGACTTGATGGAGCCCTACGTCAAGGGCGGCAAGATCGGATTGTTCGGCGGCGCAGGCGTTGGCAAGACGGTTTTGATTTTGGAGTTGATCCATAACGTCGCCATGAAGCACGGCGGCCTTTCGGTCTTTGCCGGCGTCGGCGAGCGCACCCGCGAAGGCAACGACTTGTGGCTGGAAATGTCCGAAGGCGGCGTCATCACTCCGGGCAACTCCGAAAAATCGCGTTGCGCACTGGTTTATGGACAGATGACTGAGCCGCCCGGTTCGCGTCTGCGCGTCGGCCTCACCGGCCTTACCGTCGCCGAATATTTCCGCGACCAGGAACACCTCGACGTGCTCCTGTTCATCGACAACATTTTCCGTTTCGTTCAGGCAGGTTCTGAAGTTTCCGCGCTTCTTGGCCGCATGCCTTCCGCGGTGGGCTATCAGCCGAACCTCAATACCGAAATCGGCGAGCTGCAGGAACGCATCACTTCCACCAAATCCGGTTCGATCACTTCAGTGCAGGCAATTTATGTGCCTGCTGACGACTACACCGATCCAGCTCCCGCTGCGACGTTCACTCACCTGGACGCCACCACAAACCTTTCGCGCCAGATCGTCGAACGCGGCATCTATCCCGCCGTCGATCCGCTTGCCAGTTATTCGCGCATTCTCGATCCGCGCATCGTCGGCGCCGATCACTACGCCGTCGCGCGCTCGGTGAAATCCATTTTGCAGCGTTACAAGGATTTGCAGGACATCATCGCCATTCTCGGTATCGAAGAACTTTCCGACGAAGATAAACGCACCGTCGCCCGCGCCCGTAAAATCGAAAAGTTCCTTTCGCAGCCGATGTTCGTCGCTGCGCAATTTACGGGCCTCGAAGGCAAGTACGTAAAAATCGAAGACACCGTGCGCAGCTTCCGCGAAATCATCGAAGGAAAGTACGATGACATTCCGGAGCAGGCCTTCTACATGGTTGGCACCATTGACGAAGTTCACGAAAAAGCGGAAAAGATGAAGGCGGGCGTTTAAGAGATATTTATGGCTGGCGATTCCATTCAGCTCGTGGTGGTCACTCCGGTGAGCCAACTGCTCAGCGAAGCGGTCGCCGAGGTGCAACTTCCCGGAGCGGACGGCTATCTCGGCGTGCTACCGGGTCACGCTCCGCTGATCACCGAACTGGGCATCGGTGAGCTGACTTACAAGGCCGCAAACGGACAGACAGGACTGCTCGCCATCATTCGCGGCTTCGCGGAAGTTTTGCCGGAGCGGGTCTCCGTATTGGCGGAAACCGCCGAATTTCCCGAAGACATCGATTTGAACCGGGCGAAGGAAGCATTGAAGCGCGCGCAGGAACGTATCGCTGCGGGCGGCGACATCGATTGGGACCGCGCATCGGCCTCTTTGCAGCGCGCGCTCGTGCGTATTCAGGTCGTTTCGAAACATCAAGGCATCAACATTGCCACGGTTCGCTAGCCCCGTATGCCCACGCAAATTCCTGCGCATCTAATTCAAGATGAGTGACAAGCGCAACGAATCTATCGTCATGTATTGCACGATTTGGTGTCCCGATTGCCGCCGCGCGAAATCCTTTCTGAAAGAACGCGGCGTCGAATTCGTGGAAGTGATAATCGATGGAAATCCCGAAGCCGAAGGCTTGGTTCTGCGCGTCAACAACGGCCGCCGCAAAGTTCCCACCATCCAGGTCGGCGATCGCTACTTCGCCTGCAGCCCATTCAGCGCGCAGCAACTCGCCACGGAGCTGAACGTCCCGCTAAACCGCTAGGCCATAGCAAATTCGACAAAGTGTTCAGTCCTTTTCAGAGTGCGGAAGCGCAGCTGCCGACTCTTCCCACCCAAGTCATTGCACCGAGGTCCCGCGCGCCCAAACCCGCTCGATCTCGAGCCCCTCATTCAGCAGCACGATGTCCGCATCGGCTCCCGTGCGCAATGCGCCCTTCTTGAATTCGATACCCAACAGTGTCGCGGGATTCAGCGTCAACATTCGCACGGCATCGCTCAGAGCAATTCCCAGCTTCACGATATTTCGCAACGCGCGATCCAAAGTAAGCGTGCTTCCGGCAAGTCTGCCTTCCGCGTTGCGGCACACGCCTCCGCTTACAGTCACTTCCAGTCCGCCCAGCATGTACTTGCCGTCCGGCATTCCGGTCGCGGAAATTCCATCGCTGATCAGGACCACACCCTGCGCGCCTTTTGCCTGCAACAACACTTTCATGGCGATTTCATCGACATGAATGCCGTCGGCAATCAACTCGGCCGTGACTTCCGGCGCAGTCAGCACCGCCCCGATCACTCCGGGGTCGCGGTGCGTAAAAGGCCGCATGGCGTTGTAGACATGCGTGGCGTGATGCGCTCCATGCGCTACTGCGGCGCGCGCCTGTTCGTACGTCGCGTCGGTATGCCCGATGGAAACAACCATTCCCAGGCTGCGCGCCGCATCGATGCACGGCATGGCGCCGAGTAATTCCGGCGCGATGGTAAGAATCCGCGCGTTGCCTGCCGCCGCATGCAAAAATCGCTGCAGCAATTCCGCCGATGGCGGTTCGAGCCATTCCGCTGGATGCACCCCGCGCCGCGCTTTGCTCAGGAACGGTCCTTCAAAGTGGATGCCCAGAATTTCCGCGCGCGCGTCGTTCGTTTGATACTGGCCGGAAATATACTTTGCAATTCCTTCGACGGCGCGAACAGTTTCGTCCGCGCTGGCAGTAACAGTCGTTGCCAGCAACGATGTAGTACCGAAAGCCGCCAGCCGTCCGGTGATCGTGCTCAGGGCAGTTTCGTCCGCTTCCATCACGTCGCGGCCGCCTGCGCCGTGAATATGCACATCCACGAATCCCGGGATTGCAGTGGACTCGCTCGCGCGCACTTCTTCCGCGCCCGCCGGCAATTCCAACGCGGCTCTCGGCCCGACCATCTCGATCTCGCCGTCGCGAAATAGAATTGCTGCGTCTGCAATCTCGCCTTTTGGGGTGATTGCCTTGCCTACATGCAAAAGAGTGGTCGCCATGGATACCCGTTATCGTAGCCGAATCCCAAACGTCCGCAAAACAAAACGGGCGTCTGCAAAATCAAATGGGACGTCTGCAAAAAAACAAAAGGGGCGGAGCCTCTGCCCCGCCCTCATGGAATTTGTTTGTAGCTGGACCCTACATACCCTTTTCGGGAGCCATTTCGATGGCGCTCAGTTTGATGGCATCGCCCTTTACGTCACCTTTTACAGTTACATGATGCCCGGCATGCGCGGCGACCTGGTCCTGCGCATCAATCGCGTAAACTTTCTGATCGGCATCGTTCACGAATACGTATTTGGCGCCCTTTTCCTTGACGCACTTGGTAGTGCATTCGGCAGCCTTGGCGTTTGCTCCCTTGGCTCCGCAGTTGCTGTCGGAAATCCAGCCGGTCAAACTGGTGTCCGCAGCGAAGCTCAAGGCTGCTGCAAACAGCGTTGCTGCTGCGACGGTTGCGATTCGAAGTTTCATAAGCACTCCCTTCAAAACTACTGTGGCTTTAGACTCTGCCCAAGGCCATGGCGTTAGCTTGGCACAGCACAGAGAGTAAGTCTAGAACGCCAATTGCCAATGGACGGCGGGCACTGGACCGATGGCGAATTCTGATGGATCTCAATAAAAAACGGGAGATTCTTTTGAATCCCCCGTCTGTCAAACGTTTAATGAATAGGAGCAATTAGCCAGAGCGCACCAGCCGGCCAATCGTCTACTGGCCTGAGCCGGAATTCGACGTTGCCGTCGTGGAAGGCACCGCCTTCGGCACGCTCAAATAGCCGGTTGCCGTGGACTTGCTGACCTTGTTGATCACTAATTCGACTGCCTGGCGCGTTCCACCGGTGTAGAAGAAAATAGGTTCGTTCACCGAGCGGTTCTTCTTTTCGAAGCTCTTATCGTCCGCCAGAACGTAGATGGTGAACTGATTCTTCTTGGTGTTGGTGTCTCGCAATTGGACCTGAATCGTTCCCACTTTCTGTGCGCCGGCTTTGCGCGTCACGGTAAATTCGTAATAGTCGCGCTGGCCCATGCGCCGCAGTTCGTCGATTTCGTCATGGTTGCGAGCGATCAACGTCCCCATCTCGCTGCGCGCCATCTGAATGCTATTTTTTGTCGCGTCCAGGTCGGTCTTGACGCCGTTTACGTCGCCGCCAATTTTGCTTACATCATCCGTGCTGGCTTTGGTGGCAAGCTGCGCGTTCACATTCGATCCCAATTCGTTCAATTTCTTGCTGTACGTCACCGCGGCCATTTTGTTTTGCTTGCGCGCGGCGATCAGGTCCGCCTGAGTTACGTTCAATTTGTCGGTTACCACCTTCAAATCGCTTTGCAGTTGCTGGTTATCGTCTTCGGCCTTCGAAAGGCGCTGCCCTAACGAATCATTTTGCTGTTTCAGAGCCGCTTGGGTAGATTTTTCCACGCTGTTGGCGTGATTGATGGCGCTCCATCCGACTCCCAAGCCGAGAAGAGACAGTGCGCCTAAGACCGCCACCGCTAAGCCGACCCACCGTGGGGTTGCCGAGACGACCATGGGGTTTGATTCCTGGTACTCGCTCATGAATTCGATTCTCCTTGCAGGACTCTGCCTGTGTCAGAAGGAAACGTGCATCCGCCGAACCAAATGCGGTTACTGGCAGAATTGCAGGTTAACTACAACAACGCATTTGGGTTAGGTGCGGGTGTGGCCAGATGGAGTGCGACCGGAACTTGTACCAGTACGAGTAAACTTTACTTTGTTACTAGGTTCTCGGTAATTTTTGCTGATTTTGCCAGCAGCGACAGTCCGCGAGGTGTTCTAAAACCACAGCCGAATTCCACAGGTCGAGTGTATAACCCTCAAGCTCGCCAAGTCGAATGTCTAGAGCGACTTAGCAATTATTTCTAAGCGGCCTGGCTCGTGGCTTCGGTACGTTCCGGCCCGAAATACTGATCCAGCGTGCGTGTAGCAGCCTTCAGGACCAGCTTGCAGTTCGCACAATCATGCAGATGTTCTTCAATGTCATGCGATACAGTCGGCGAGAGTTTCCCTTCTAAGTACCAACAAATCAGATGGATAGTGTCCCTACAGCTCATTTCGCCCGTCCCCTCAGAAGACGTAGTCGAATCCGACTTCTTTGTAGGAAGCGTGCACTTATCTGGCCAAAACGTAATGGAAAATACTGATTCTAACCGTTTGAAAATGAAGGACAAACGTCAGAGCTCTGATCGGTCGTGTGATGCCCGACTGGCAACTTTACCGTTACCCCTGCCAGGATGCCGACGTGTGAGGCGCGTTAAGAGCGGTCATCCCGGCCGGCTGATGGTCATTTCGCGCAGCGCGGCGATGCGATCCTCCAGCGGGGGGTGTGTGCTGAACAGCGAACTCCAAACCGAGCCGCCGCCAAACATGGGCTTTACGATGCACAACGCTGACGTGGTTTGCGGAATATTGCTCGGAATACGCTGATTATAGGCACCGAGTTTCTGCAGCGCGCTGATCAGCCCGAATTGCTGGCCGACCATTTGCGCTCCGGACTCATCTGCCGCGTACTCGCGTTGTCTCGAGATGCCAAGCTGCAGCAGCATTGCGGCGATGGGCGCGAGAATGATCATCAAGATGGCCGAGAGTCCGCCGCCTTGCCGTTCGTTGTCACGGCCGCCGCCATATCCGAAAATGCTGGCCCAGTAGCCCATGCGCGCTGCATACGTAATGGCTCCGGCCAGTGTCGCCGCGATTGAGCTGATTAAGATATCGTAATTGCGTACGTGCGAAAGCTCGTGAGCAATGACGCCTTCGAGCTCGTCGTCATTCATCAACTCGAGCAGGCCTTCCGTCACCGCCACCGATGCGTGACGAGGATTTCGGCCAGTCGCGAACGCATTCGGCGCGGCTTCGGGTACCACGTACAGTTTCGGAACCGGCAAGTTCGCTTTCGCCGCGAGCCGCTCCATCACCGCATACAAACGTGGCAACTGTTCGCGCGATACGGGCTTTGCACCGCTGGACATCAACGCAATCTTGTCCGAGAAAAAGTAAGCGATGGCGTTGAATGCCACAGCAATGCCCAGGGCGATTTTCATGCCGTTCGGTCCGCCGAAAGCATCGCCGACGATGATCAGCACTAGCGTCAACGCAGTCAGGAGAAATGCCGTTCGCAAGACTTTCATGGTTATTCCACCCAGATAGGCTTCGACGCGATTGCGACGCTTCGAAGCCTCCTCTAAATTAGATTCCGGCTGCAGCGGCCGGTTGTTTTTCCGCTTTCTGCGACGGTGTGCGTTCGAATCGCATGGCGTCCTTCCGTCCATCGCGGTCGACGCGGATGTGATCTCCCGGCAATACTTTGCCTTCCAGAATCTGCATCGCCAGCGGATCCTGAATGAGCCGCTGGATCGTACGACGCAGCGGCCGCGCGCCATATGCCGGATCGTAGCCTTCTTCCAGCAGCAGCGCATTCGCCGCGGGAGTAAGTTCCAGAGTGATCTTCCGCTCCTCAAGCAGCTTCTCGACATTTTTCAGTAGCAATTTCACAATGCTCTCGAGCTGCGCCTTTCCTAGCGGGTTGAAGATCACGATTTCGTCGATTCGATTGATGAACTCCGGCCGGAATGATGCGCGCAACGCTTCCATTGCTTCCTTGCGTGCGCGCTCCGGATCTTTCGCGGACAGTTCAAAGATCGCCGTTGAGCCGACATTGCTCGTCATCACCAGCACCGTGTTGCGAAAATCCACCGTGCGGCCTTTGCCGTCGGTCAAACGCCCGTCTTCCAGAATCTGCAGCAGCACATTGAAAACATCCGGATGCGCCTTTTCGATTTCATCGAACAGCACCACCGAATACGGATGACGCCGCACCTGCTCGGTCAATTGGCCGCCCTCTTCGTAGCCGACATAGCCTGGAGGAGCGCCAATCAATCGCGAAACGCTGTGCTTTTCCATGTACTCGCTCATGTCAATGCGGATCATCAGCTTTTCGTCATCGAAAAGGAATTCCGCCAACGCTCGCGCCAGCTCGGTTTTCCCGACGCCGGTCGGTCCCAGGAAAATAAACGAACCGATCGGGCGCTTGATGTCCGACAAACCCGCGCGGCTTCTGCGCACTGCATTCGACACGCGGCCCACCGCTTCGTCCTGGCCCACTACGCGCTGCCGCAAACGCTCTTCCATGTGCACTAGTTTTTGCGCTTCGCCTTCCAGCAAACGGCCGGCGGGAATTCCCGTCCACTTGCTGACCAGCTTGGCGATGTCTTCTTCGTCCACTTCTTCCTTGAGCATCGGAGCGTCTTTTTGCATCGCGGAAAACGCGTCCTGCGCTTTTTTCAATTCGGCTTCCGCGGCGGAAATCTGGCCGTAGCGAATCTCCGCGACTTTCGCCAGTTCTCCCGCGCGTTCGTAACGCTGCTCTTCGCCTTTCAATTGCTCGATGCGCTCTTTCAGTTTGCGGATTTTTCCGATGGCGTCTTTTTCCGATTGCCAGCGCGCCTTCATGCCGCTGGATTCTTCTTTCAATGCACCCAGCTCTTTTTCAATCTGCGCGCGACGCTCCTTGGAATGAGCATCCGTTTCCTTCAGCAGCGCTTGCCGCTCGATTTCCAGCTGCATGATGCGCCGCTCGATTTCATCGATTTCCGTGGGCAGAGAATCAATCTGCATGCGCAGGCTGGCTGCCGCTTCGTCAATCAGGTCAATCGCTTTGTCCGGCAGAAAACGATCAGAAATATAGCGATGCGAAAGTGTGGCAGCAGCAATAATCGCGGCGTCCTTAATGCGCACGCCATGGTGTAGTTCGTAACGCTCTTTCAATCCGCGAAGGATCGCAATTGTATCTTCGACCGTTGGCTCGCTGACCAGCACTGGCTGGAATCTCCGCTCCAGCGCAGGATCTTTCTCAATATATTTCTTATATTCGTTCAGCGTGGTGGCGCCGATGGCCCGCAGTTCTCCGCGCGCCAGCGCCGGTTTCAGCATATTCGAAGCGTCCATGGAACCTTCGGCAGCGCCTGCTCCCACCAGCGTATGCAGTTCGTCGATGAACAGAATGATTTGTCCTTCGGACTGCGAAATTTCTTTCAACACGGCCTTGAGGCGGTCCTCAAATTCACCGCGGAATTTCGCGCCGGCGACCAAAGCCGCCAGATCCAGCGCAACCAGCCGCTTGGTTTTCAACACGTCGGGCACATCGCCGGAAACGATGCGCTGCGCCAGGCCTTCCGCGATCGCGGTCTTGCCCACGCCAGGCTCGCCGATCAGAACCGGATTGTTTTTCGTGCGCCGCGCCAGAATTTGCATTACACGACGAATTTCTTCATCGCGCCCGATCACCGGATCGAGTTTTGACTTGCGCGCCAGCTCAGTGAGGTCGCGCGCGTATTTGTCCAGGGCTTCGTAGGTGGCTTCCGGATTTTGCGATGTAACTCGTTGCGTCCCGCGTACGCTGGTAAGCGCCTGCAGAATCGCTTCGTGCGACGCGCCCAATTTTTTCAGAAGCTGTCCCGCAGTATCACGGTGCGACCCGGCAATCGCCAGAAAAAGATGCTCGGTCGAGACGTACTCGTCTTTAAAATTGTCGGCTTCCTTGAACGCCCGCTCCAAAGTGTCGTTCAATGCGCGCCCGAGCACCTGATTGGAAAATCCCTGCACTTTCGGTAGCCGGCCGATTTCGCGCTCGACTTCAGCATGCAAAGCTTCCTTGCGAATGCCCAGCCGGGCGAGCAACGGTGGCACTACGCCATCAGCTTGCTCAACCAGCGCCGCCAGTAAATGCAGCGGCGTAATTTCCTGATTTTCGTGACGCGCGGCAACCTCGTGCGCATCCTGCAGCGCTTCTTGCGCTTTTACGGTCAATTTTTCAAATCGCAGCATGATGATTTGCTCCGGTTTTTATGAGAAAGGGCCGGCGCGGCGCCAGCCCTCATGCTACTCCACTCGACGGAAGAGATGAATTGCCTGAATTGCCAGCCAGCTTCGCGCGACCTATCGAGCCGATGCCGCAGCGGCTTGGCCGCTTGCGCTTGCAGCGCTAACGTTTACCTTGATCTGCTTCGGCTTCGCTTCTTCCCGTTTCGGGACACTCAGCGTCAACACGCCATCTTTGTAGTCCGCCTTGATAGCGTCAGTGTTCACGGTGTTGGCAAGGGAGAAGCTGCGAGCAAAGGAACCGTACGCGCGCTCCACGCGCAGGTAGTTCTTCTCGTCCACTTTCTTCTCGAACTTGCGTTCGCCGCGAATCGTCAAAATATTGTTCTCCACGCGAATGTCGAGTTCCTCCGGCTTGACGTCAGGCAGATCCGCCTTCACCACGAGTTCATTCTCGCCCTCGTAGATGTCTACTGCCGGGGCCCACGTAGTCAGGTTTTGCTCCTGCGTTGCACGTCCGAAGAAGTCACTGAACAAACGGTTCAACTGCGAGTCAGGGGAAGTTCCGCGAAAGGAATCCCAACGATCCAGATTAGCCATAATGCTAAGCCTCCAATAGATATTACATCATGCACATCATAAAATATGCGTGTAGCAATGTCAAATATAAACTTCATGTCCGTGCAATCTTGTAAGCACATTAATATCAGTAGCATACATGGTCTAGATTACAGGTACTTGGCCAGTGGCTGACCGTTTCGCTCAGGTATTTGCGAACCTTTTTGACTCACCCGCGAAAGTGCGGCTGTCTGTCACGGCTTGTTTTTAGCTACACTTGCTGCGCACATGCGCACTGACGATTTTGACTATGACCTTCCTGAAGCTCAGATCGCCCAGCGCCCGCTTGCCCAGCGTGACGCTTCGAGGCTGCTCTTGCTCGATCGCGTCGCTGGCGACGTAGCCGACGCAAATTTTGCGCACTTGCCCGAGCTCCTCCGTGGCGACGAGTTGCTGGTGCTTAACAATGCCCGCGTGATTCCCGCACGGCTCTTCGGCAAACGTGCCGGCGTCCATTCCCAGACGCCATCCCGGGCGACTGCTCGCGAACATCTCACTGGAACCGTAGAAGTGTTCTTAACTCGCCAGCTGTCGCCCGATCTGTGGCAAGCGTTGGTACGGCCAGGTCGAAAATTGCCTGTCGGAGAGCGAATTATTTTTGGCCAGGGCGAACTTGAAGCCGAAATCCTGTCGCGCGGTGAACTAGGAATTCGCTCGGTGCGATTTGTAAGTCATGACACCGAGTTGGTGCAAAACCACATCGAGCGGCTCGGACACGTTCCACTTCCACCCTACATCGAGCGGGAGGACGAAGCCTCGGATCGCGAACGCTATCAAACTGTCTACGCAAAGTGGCCGGGCGCTGTCGCTGCTCCGACCGCCGGACTACATTTTTCACAAGCAATGATGAAGCGTCTTCAAGAGAAGGGAATCGAAAGCTGCGAATTGACGCTGGACGTAGGTCTGGGGACATTTCAGCCGGTTCACTCGGAATTCTCGAACAGCACGTAATGCACGGGGAGACTTACGAAATATCCGGGGAGACAGTCGCTGCGATTAGCGGAGCGCGCTCAGCAGGCAGACAGGTTCTTGCAATTGGAACCACGGTAGTTCGCGCGCTGGAAGATTCCGCAAAACGCGCCCGGGAAAGCGGCACCGGCAGTCTGTTGATGGCGGGACGGGCAGAAGCGAGAATCTTTATTACGCCCGGCTACGAATTTGCGGCAGTTGATGCACTGCTCACAAATTTTCATCTGCCACGCTCGACATTGCTGGCGTTAGTGTGCGCTTTCGCCGGACGTGAGCATGTTCTCGCAGCGTACGGCCACGCAGTGCAATCAGGGTATCGTTTTTACAGTTATGGCGACTGTATGTTGATTCGTTAAAGACTTACGTTCTTGTCGGTGCGACTGGAACGTTTCTGCAATGCAAACCACAGAGTATTTGTGCTGAACGGGAAACCGGGCCAGGTGCGATTTCCCGTCCATACCATTGCCGTATCCGACGATGATGGTGCGAACGAGGTTCGCTATTCGGCAAAAACAAAAACTCTTTTTTGCCCGGCAAAGCGGACTTCGCGGACCTGTCCGTCTGGGCCAAGGAGAATTGCGGTATATTGCGACTTCTGGTCGCGGTCTTCCCAACGCCCTTCGCTTTCCGCCACGGTGTTCTTGCCCTTTTGCACGCTGACCTTATTACCGTCAATGGAGAGCCGATATTCGCCCGCCTGCAGTGAGGCCTTCCCGACTTTCGCACCTTGTGTGAGATTGATCGTTTGTGTAAAAGGCTTTGCAAACGCCGGCACCGTCATTGCCAAAGCAACGAAGAGCGCCGCAATGCGATGGAACGAATTGATCTTCATGCGTGTCACCTTTTTCCCTTTCGCTCAACATAAAAATGAGCCGCAGGGGATGGCGTTCAAAGGCAGTTGACACGCGGTATCGCTGCGAGTAGTCTCGCCTCGACACCAGGGTTTTCTGGACTAAGTCCCGGAAAAAGATGCGTGTCAATATGCCCCGCGGCTGCTACCGCGGGGTTTTTTCTGTCTCAAACTGAACAGCCCCAGATTCGGCCGCACAGGTATAGACGAATCACGGTGTGAGAATGTTTCTTCGCTTTCGGGAAGTTCTTCGTTAAAAGTTGTGCAGGCACATTAATATGATTGCGCGTAAGCAAAAGAGTTGCATCGCTCCCGCGAAAGATCGCAAATATGCATGAATTGTTAGTAAATTTAGATGCAAATTTGACGGCAAAATGCTTCGGCGTGCGTCAGACGTGGCTTGATTTATTAATTGCCTGTTATCCTTTGGTGCATCCCGGCAGGCGTTCCACTATACTCATCTGCGCTCTTTTGGACTTGTGAATGCGACTTCTGATTCTCAGCGATCTTCATGCCAATCTCACCGCGTTCGAAGCTGCCCTGGCGGCCGCTTCCGGAAAGTGGGACGCCGCCGTCTGTCTTGGCGATGTAGTGGGATACGGACCCGATCCCGCCTCGGTGTCGGAAAAATTACAAAGCATTACCAAAGAAACGATTCGCGGTAACCATGACAAAGCGGTTGCCGGCATCATGACCTCTGACGATTTTAACCCGGTTGCCAAAATGGCCGTGGACTGGACGCAGGCGCAACTGTCTCCCGAGCTCATGACGTGGCTCGCCGCTCTTCCGGCTGGACCAAAAACCGCGGAAGGAGTGGTGCTGATCCACGGCGCGTATCAGGACGAAGACGAATATGTCTTCACTCCCGGACAAGCCCTCGAAGGCTTGCTCGATTCCAGCACGGTGCTGAGTTTTTTCGGTCATACCCACCATCAGGGTGGTTTTTCTTACCACGAGAGCGACATTGAAGTTCTGCCGCTCCGGCCCCGCCCGATGGAGTCATTTTCCGCGCTGCATCTGGAACCGGGCCACAAGTATTTGTTGAATCCCGGTTCGATTGGGCAACCGCGTGACGGCGATCCGCGCGCCGCCTTTGCGATTGCTGATTTCGATCACAAAATCGTGGAATTTTGGCGCGTCCCGTATGATATTCCTTCAGTGCAGTCGCGCATGTACGAGGCCAATTTGCCGGAACCACTCATCCACCGGCTAACCCTGGGCCGCTGAGATCGGAATAGAAAATGCAGGATGGATTCGAACCGCCGCTGCCGGCGCCGAACGATCAGGACGGCATGATCCTGCGCCATCCCCTGGCCATCGCTGCGGCCACTCTTCTCGGATTGGTCGCGATCTACCTGGTTCTGTTTCGTGGACCGGCGCCGAATCCCTCCGTGCAACAGACGCGATTTCCCTTCGGTCCGCCGGAGCAGGCTTACGCGCCCAAGTTGCAATTTGGAAATTTTGAAATGAGCCGAGCGGAAAGTTTTTTAAACCAGGAAGTCACCTACCTTGCCGGCGACGTAACGAATACCGGCGATCGCGCTTTATCAGGAATTGAAGCCACCATTGAGTTCCAGGACGACATGAAGCAGATCGCCCTGCGCGAAACCCGCCCGGTACTTTTTGGTTCTTCCGCTTTGCTGCCGCCCGGGAAAACCGCCCACTTCGAAATATCGTTCGATCATGTTCCGCCTTCGTGGAATATGCAGCTGCCTTCCGTGCAGGTGGCCGGTCTGCAATTTGCGCGAACTGACCGCTAGTCAGTAGGTACTTACCTGAACTATAATGCCTCGGTGCAGCTCTCCACCGAACTGGAAGCATGCCCGCGCGAGTTTGCTGCCGCCGGGCCCGCGGATTTGCATGCTGGAATTTTTGCGAATTGAGTTCGATCGCTCGGCGCGCGAGCTCTCCCGCGAAAACTTCGCGCCATCGGTTCGCAGACTTTGCGAACACAAGTTTCCCGACGAAACTCTGGACTCCATCACGTCCTCGGCGGACCTGTATGTAGTACTGCCGCAATAAGGTTGGGCGTCCGCGTTTTGTGGAAACCGCAGACTCTGCCGCAACCTTTATCGTGCAGCCGGGTTATAATCCGCATGCAAACAGAAAGGTTATTCCTCGTGAATTTTTCGGTGAAGATCCGCCAGCAAGATCAGGTGGCGCTGATCGCGGTCTCCGGGCATCTTACATTCTTTGAAGTCGGCGCTCTGCGGGACGCCGTTCAAGCGCTGCTTAAGCAGAGTCGAAAGAATATTCTCCTCAATCTGACTGGGTTGCACTATCTGGACAGTTCCGGCATTGGCGAACTCGCGCGTATTTACGTCAATGTCGTCAAGCAGGGAGGCGCGATGAAAGTGATTGGCCTTAGTCCCAAAGTTGAAGAAGTGCTGAAGATCACCCACCTTTCCCAGATATTTCAGGAGTTTCCGGACGAACAATCCGCGCTGCGAAGTTTCCCAGCAGTCTCTTAGCTCACGTGAATCTCGCAATCGCATTCGCACATTGCCGTAGAGCTTGACCCCGTTCGCCTGCTGTTTCAGACTATGACTTCAGCTCAGTTCGCCTCCAGCCCGCTGTTCGCGTAATCCCCCAGCATGGACGTCGTGCCCAAGACCGTGGCGCTTCGCCATTTTGCCAAGTTCGCATGGAGGGTCTTCATTGAAAGCGAGTTTACTTCCCTTGCTTTGTTGTCCCGATTGCAGTGCAACTCTTTCTCTTGTGAGCGCACGCGGGAAATATGCCGAGATCGTTTCGGGAACTCTGCGTTGCCAAGGGTGCGATTCAAGCTTTCCGATCGAGGATGGTCTGCCGGTCATTCTTCGCTCCGACATTCGCTCCGAACGTACCAGGCAGTCCTTCGGAAAGCAGTGGAAGCTGCATGAACAGAGACGATTTGAGCAGGAAACAATCTACGGAAAAAGCCAGCAGGAAGGTCTGCACGATTTTCAGCAGGCATTCGGTATTGCGGACCCTGCGTCCTTGCAGAATTGCGTGATTCTTGACGCCGGATGCGGTTCAGGGGTTTTGACCGCGGATATCGGAAAAGCCGCACCCGGCGCCACCGTTATTGGCGTCGATTTCAGTGAATCGGCGCGGCTGGCATTTGAACGATGCCGCGAGCTTCCGAACGTTCATGTGATTCAGGCTGACTTGTCGCGGCCGCCGCTTGCGCCCCGTACATTCGACCTGATTTGGAGTGAAGGCGTGATCCACCACACGCCGGACACGCAGCGAAGTTTTTCCAGCCTGGCTCCGCTCGCCAGATCCGGCGGCAAATTGTATATCTGGATTTATTCTAAAGAGGTCTTTTCGCCATATCGCATAGCCAGAAAAGTCTTGCGCAAATCGTACCTGCTTCCACAGCCTGCGCTTTACGCTCTGGCCTGGACGCTTGCATTGCCCCTGCACGCCGCGAATAAAATCCGCGAAGTTCTGCGCACCACGAAAATTCGTCATCGCCTCGCATCAACTGCATACTCTTTCTATGATGTCCTCTCGCCGGAATTCATGCATTCCCACTCTCGTGGCGAGGTTGTGGAATGGTTTCGTTCGCACGGCTACGCCCAACTGCATTTTTCTCGCGAGACTTCCGATATCGCGGTATGCGGCACGAAGCAATAATTCGACAATTCGAATAGAGTCGGTTTTTGCTGCGGAAAAAGTCCCGTAAAAGGAGAGAAGCAGTTAGGGTGTTAACCCTAACTGCCTCCCGGGGTGTGTCCTCGAAGTGGTGTTATTAAGTTAGATGTATCCGCGCGAAAAAGGTTTCCCTGATATTGAATTTTTTTTCGAATTATAAAAACGCGGCAAAATATTAATAAAACAGATACTTACGCCAGCGTTCGTCGCGATGGCCGATCATGCGCATCAATTGCCGCGAGGTATGCAGTGTGAATGGACGCGGCCGTCGCGCCAATTTAAATCCGGCTTCTTCCGGAGTGCGATCGCCCTTGCTGTTATTGCAGCGGTAGCAACACGCCACCAGATTTTCCCAGGATGAACGTCCGCCGCGGGAACGTGGCACTACATGATCCAGCGTCAATTCCGAACTCGGGAAAATGCTTCCGCAGAACTGGCACGTGTTGCGATCCCGCAGCAATATATTTTTTCGCGATAGCGCGCGGCTCTGCTGCGGAATGTGCCGGTAAGCCAAAAGGCGAATTACCGACGGGACCCGGTGCGCATTCGCTGCGGAGTGGACCTCCGCGCTATGCAACTCTTCGGCCTGAGCCACGCCCTTCAAAAGAAGCACCATCGCGCGCCGCACCGCTGTTACGTTGATCGGCTCATACGTGGCGTTCAGGACCAGCACAGGCTCCTGCATCAACGACGCGCGCCTGAGGGCCGTCGGGTTGTGGAACCTACTATCGGCTGGAGAATCGTTGGAAGGCGTAACGGAACTGGCCGCATCGGAAGCAGCGAATCGGCGGGAGTACACACCCTCTTTTCGCATAGCGCTCATTCGCGCGTACCTCGGTCCAAGCAAACCTTACCGGCTGACCTTCTGCGGGTTCAGGGTGGCTCGGGCAACAGTCAGCCCCAGCACAGAGCTGGCCCCGGTTCGCGCAACGCCTTCGCACACGCAGCAAGCGTCGCGCCAGTCGTCATTACATCATCTACCAGTAAGACGCGCTGCTTGTCAACTTGGCTGCCTGGACGTGTGGCAAAAGCACCACGAACCGCCCCCCACCGCTCATTGGATGTTAGAAGGTGCTTATCCGGCCGAGGCCGCTTTTTCACCAAGAGCGCCCTGACGCGGCAGTCCCAGCCGCTTCGCAAGCCGTTTTGACGACATTTCCGCCTGGTTGAAGCCGCGCTCGCGCCGCCGGATCTTGTGCAGCGGCACCGGCAAAAAGCTCCGCGCCCGGTCGAAGTGGATTTCTCGCTACGCCATCCCAGGCAAACATCCTCGAACAGCTCTCCAGGCCCGTCGCCGCCCTCGTCGCCAGATACCGAATCGATCGTTACTCCGCACTCCCGGCACACCCTTCCCCGAATACGCGGAAACGAAGCCAGGCCATCCTCGCACACAGGCAACCGCGACGCGCCAGTCAGCGGTTGCTCGCAAAACCGGCACCCGGCCGGCAAAACGATACTAGCCAGCGCGCCTCCGGCCTGCTCCAGCGTCCTGAAGCAAAGGCGGCAGCCAGGGATTTCCCCATGGCCAGAGCCTAGGCTTCAGCTATAAATAACCAATAGTAGAACTATACGGTGAGTAAATAGAAGCTACGGCAATCAGAGTTGGCCTTTTTCCGCCTTTTCCTGACAGCTGATGCAGTGTTTCGCCCACGGCACGGCTTCCAGCCGCTTTTGCTGCATCTCGTCCTGGCAATTCGCACACACGCCGTATTCTTCTTTCTGAATACGTTTCAGCGCCGCTTCGATCATGTTCAGAATGGTCCGGTCGGTGTTGGTCATGCCAAACAGGAATTCCTTGGTATAGGAATTCGCCGCTTTGTCTGCCAGATCCACTGTCGGATCTTCGTCCGCCAGTCTGCCTTCTTCCGCCGTGCGCGCGATGGTCTTCAGCAACTCATCGCGACGCGCCAGCAACTTCTTCTTGTAGTAGTCGAGCCTTTTCTTGTCCATGTGAGTCCCGCCCCCCTGTGCAAAATTTGGGGCATCTAAAAACTCCGTAGTCTAGGCTTGATTGCCCGCAGTGTCAAGTAAGCCACTTCATGTAGAGTGTCTTGTAGGCTAACCGCCCGTCGCTGCCCGATATATTTTTCAATAGATTTTGCAATCTAGTGGTTCCCATTAGGGTCTGCGCGGGAATTCCTATATACTCCGCGGCATCATCGGTCGAGTCCGGTTCAGCAAAAGTCAAAAAAAAATGGCCGTAGCAATTCCACGCGCTCTGATTCCTGCCGCCGCTCGCCTCGCGGACCGCACACGCCACCACACTGCCCTGCGATTGCTGCCATTTCTTTTTGCCTTGTACCTTGCCAACTACCTTGACCGCACCAGCGTGGCCTATGCCGCGATCGGCATGACTCGCGAACTCGGATTCAGCGATCGCGTCTTCGGACTCGGAGCAGGTGTTTTTTTCGTCAGCTACGTCGCATTGCAAATTCCCGGCGCACTCCTTGTCGAACGCTGGAGCGCCCGAGGCATGATCTCCTCGACCATGATTGCCTGGGGTTCGATGACGGCGCTGACCGCTTTGGTACATACTCCGGCCGAACTCTATATCGCGCGTTTTCTTCTCGGCGCCGCCGAGGCCGGCTTCTTTCCCGGCGTCATCGTATATCTGAGCCACTGGTTCGTCTGTGAAGATCGCGCGAAAGTAACCAGCAACTTCATGTCCGCGATTCCCCTGTCTTTCGTGATCGCATCGCCCATCGCAGGTTTGATCCTCGGCCGTAGCTGGCTCGCCATCGCTGGCTGGCGCTGGCTTTTCATTCTCGAAGGACTGCCCGCCGTTCTCCTAGGCATCATCGCGTTTTTTTATTTGACGGACTTGCCAGCCCAGGCAAAGTGGCTCGCTCCCGATCAACGCCAATGGGTCGAAAATAAATTGCAGGAAGAGCGCTCCGCCGCTGGCTTCGAAGCCATGCCCGTCCAGCAGGCTCTCACTTCCTCGGCCATTCTGCTGCTCGCCACGGTTTGCTTCCTGAATTACTTCGCGTATTACAGTTTCCTTTTTTGGCTACCCACCATGTTCAAACGCCAGTCGGGATTTTCGGATTTGAACGTCGGCCTTCTCGGCGCGCTGCCCTATGCTGCACTCTTCGTCGCAATGCTGGTGAATGGCTGGCACTCTGACCGGCAGTGCGAAAGGCGCTGGCACTGCGCGGTTCCATCGTTCATTGCGGCAGCCGCGCTGCTGAGCCTGGCTGCTCACCCTCAATCGATCCCAGTTTTGCTGACCCTCTTTACCCTGGCAACCATTGGCAACGCTTACTTGCCGGCTCTCTGGGCTATCCCGACCGAGCTTCTCTGCAAGTCTGCGGCCGCGGCGTCGGTAGGAATGATCAATGCCGTCGGCAGCATCGCAGGATTTGCTGGTCCCTATCTTTTCGGCTACATGAATACGAAGTTTCACTCGTTCTCGTATGGCCTCACGGTCTTGGCCGTAAGTTCGCTGGCCGCAGGCCTGCTGGTGCTGCTGGTCCCGCATAAAACGTTGGCGTCCAAGCTGTAAAGAAAAGTGCAACTCGTTCGAACTCCAGAGCCTCCAGAGCTAAACTCATTTCCACCGGCTAGTGCCCTGTTATAAGGTATGTGCTCGACGTAAAACCGTACTTCAAGGGATTTGCGCCGCGCGGCGAAGTGCGCGAGCCGCCTTGGGCCGGCGAATTGATGACCGGATATTTTCGCAAAAGCTAAACTGCACCGCGTGCGGGAGGACCAATCATGCCGGGAGAAACGACTACCGGAGCCGCAATCGACGCATACGTCGAAAAGAAAAATCCTGAACTGAAGCCGGTTACCGATGCCGCGCGCGCGTTGGTTCGCAAAGTCGTGCCCAAATCGCGCGAGCTTCTCAATCCCTGGGGTCTCCCCACCTTCGAATGGAACGGACCGCTGTGCTACCTGATGGTCGGGAAAAATCACGTGACTTTCGGCTTTCCCCGCGGCACCTCTCTCCGCGATCCCACCAGGCTGCTGAAAGGCACTGGAAAAAATCTCCGCCACGTGAAGCTGCGCGAAGTTTCGGACGTTCACGATGCCAATCTGAAGCAGCTCATTCTGCAGGCCAAGAGACTTAATCGCGAGGAGCCATTGAGCGTCGGAATGCGTCCCAAAAGAAAAGCTTCAAAGCGTTAAGTCTTTTCCGTCTCGTCGCAATTGATTGAAATGCCTGGTGGCAAATGGACCACCCTAACATATGACCGGCCTGTTCCTGGACTATCCCCTATTCTTTTCCGGCACCGTGTTTGTGTTACTCGTCATTGCTGCCGAGTCCGGATTTCGCATTGCCGTGCTCTCGCCGCGAATTTGGATGAAGACCGCGAACAAATCGCGCTTCCCGCGACTCCCTCGGGATTCTCCTCAGCCTGCTCCTTGAATTTACCCTGGCAATGGCTCGGCCGCGATTTGATTTGCGCAAACAACTGGTTTTCGACGAAGCCAACGCCATTGCTACGACCGGCCTTCGCGCCGGACTTTTGCCGCAGGCGCAGCGAATTCAAGCTCGCGAATTGCTACTTCAATATGTCGCCGCCCGGCAAGCCTATTCGCAAGCGAGCCTGGGCCAACAGAAATGAACGACAACGATCGACCGCACCAAATCAACCCAAACATCTTTCTGGCAAATCGCTCAGGAATCTGCCCGGCAGAATCCAACTGCAATCACCGGTCTTTTTGTTTCCTCGTTAAACGAAATGATTGACCTACTGCGAAAAGCGTTTGACTGCCCTGGAAAACCGGATCCCTCCCACCATCTGGCTCATGCTGTTACTGATCGCGTTCCGCACCTGCTTCACCTTTGGTTATTGGCAGCGCAGAAGATTCTGGCTGGTAGCGGTGGTCATACCGCTGATGATCGCCATCGTTATGGGACTGATCGCGGACCTGGACAGCCCGCGCAGTGGCTTTCTTCGCGTGGATCTGCGCAGCCTTGAACGGGTCGAGCAGGACCTACGCAGGGTGCCGTCCCTCAGCCCTGCGCCCGGCTCTGACCCTCAACCCGCTTCGCACTGATCTCTCGCTCGAGTCGCTTTGCCTGTCCAGTTTATTTCCAACGCGGACCTAAACGGCATTGTCCTCTGCGATGCGTCTAAATCGCTGCCGGGCAAGGCTTCTCGCCCTCCGGGTCACCGAAAGTAGGAAACTCAGATGAAGCGATTTATACGCTTGGTTGTTTGTGCGTGTCTCGTAACCGGTCTCGTCAGCGCCGCTTTCGCTCAGGAAGCCCCACCCCCACCTTCTGCGCAATCTTCGGATAAAACCGCACCCAGTTATGACCTGAAGGCGCAGGCCGCCCTGGACTTGCAGCAACTCCAGCAGAAATACACCACTCTGGCGCAGGCGATTCCGCAGGAGAAATACTCCTGGCGGCCTGCCGAAGGCGTACGATCGATCAACGAACTTTTCCTGCACGTGGCAGGCGCTGGATTTTACTTCCCCACGTTGAGGGGCACGCCTGCCGCGCCCGGTTTCACTCCCAAGGACTTTGAGAAATCCACGACCGACAAGGCAAAAGTGATCGAGTGGCTCAACAAGTCGTTCACCTACGCCATCGCCTCTGTGCAAAGCATGTCCAACGCACAGTTTGCCGCCCCTCTAGCAAAGCTTGGCCCTCAGGCAAACGAAGGCGACGTCGTCTATCTCATGGTCGTCCACGCGCACGAGCATCTCGGACAAGCCATCGCCTACTCCCGTTCGGTCGGCGTGGTGCCTCCATGGACCGCCGCAGCGCAGAAAAAAAATCCCAAGGCTCCGCAAGACTGATTCAGAGGGCTTTCTGAATAAAACTCTTGGCAGCGCACGGCCACTGTTCTTTCTGCGCGCTCATCCCTTCAGTCGTCATTCAGAGGAGCGAAGCGACGAAGAATCTCTCTTCGTCTCGATTGAAGCAACAAGAAAACTCCCGTTGCATGCGCTACGTCCAACCCCGCGCAATCCGGGCTTTACCCGTTTCCACGCTCAGCCATAGATCTCTCCTCGATCTTTGCGGCATGGGACGGTCGTCATGATCTCCCCATCCGATGCAGGAGTCGCGTCTTTATTTTCAGCTTATTCGGCTGACCAGCATGCATCCTATCGCGGTTCTTATCTGTGCAAAGTCGCGTGCTTACTCAAAAATGAATCCTCGGTAATTTCCTTTCCTTAATCAAACCATTGCGATCCTGCCGCGTACCTCTTAAGCAAGAGATGGATCGGGCGTTTGCCGGGCCGCGGTGAGTGGGCGGCAAAACCAAGCTTTCCAGCAAACGGACTGTGGTGAGGGAAAAGTCCGATGGAGGGCTGTATGTCCGTTCGCAAAAGTCTTCTAATGACGTCATTTTTGAGCATGATCCTCCTGTCTTGTCCATTTCTCGCTCTGCCTCAATCGCAAGTATCCTCGGGCTCGCCACGAGGAACTGGCACACTATCCAGTACCTTGCCGATAACCTGGCAGCGATGCGGTGAGCAAGATTCGTTTGTAAGAAAGTTTCAAAGCGACGACGCTGTCAAACGGTACTCGCGCGACCAACGATCCGGCGTGAGTCAAGCTTGTGAGGAATTCCTGCTTGACGGACCTCCGCGGGAATTGCTGTCGCGGGGAACCGCCCCTGCCATGGTAAAGCCGTCTATTTTTCCAAACAACGACTTGAACCTTGGCTCGCCCGGAATTGCGGCGTCTCCTCGTGAAGAACTTAAAGATATCGGTGAAGAGGGGACGACGATTGCGCGTGTCCGACAGGCAACGCTGGAGATTCTGGAGAGTGAAAATAACTGCTCCGCTTGGTTCCGGCACTTCGATCCCGATGTTTCCGCTACGTTTCGATCCCTGAACTTTTCCGTGGACGAAGACGGATCGGATAGAGTAATCAAAGAACGGAACGACCGCGGCGTTTGGATCGAGCACGGGCCCTACATCGCCAGGACCAGGCAGAACGCCGGGCCCGGCGCCACCGTTACCATCAATGCGAACGGAGCCTTTTTTCGGCGAAAGGACGAGATTTACAAGGTCAATTGGCTTGGAGCCGAAGAAAGGGAAACGGGTACCTGGAGATATCTTAGGGTCGGCACTTACGATGGTGGCACGTTACAAGCGCAGGTAATTGCGGCTCTTCATGAATTGGCGCATGTGATTAATGCCATCCCCTGGGATGACTCTGCGCGCGTCGGGTTCTATCGTTCACAGGAAAACACGGAGTTAGTTTTGCGCTATTGCAGGACTGAGGTCGCTGATAGCCGCAAGCGGTTCAGGCTCGTTATGCCGCAAAGTCTGGCAAATCCGCGATAAATTTGCATTGGATAAGGTGGATAAAGTGGATAGAAGTCCACGCTAAGACCGCCCGGGAGTTCTGTTTTGCACAGCGTCCACAGCATGAGGAAAAGTCTATAAAAAATCTTTTGACAGGGACTTGACGGTTGTGGAAGTTTCTGTATAATTACAAATGGTTCGGGGGATTCCCAAGTCCGTCGGACTAATCAGGGGATTCACGGTCGGGTCTGCAGGGCAATAACCAGATCCTAGAGTGAGGTACCTTACGAATACGGGCTAGATATTTGTCGAGCTTCGCGCGGAGCCACTGAAATGCGAAAGTGGCTGTGCCCGGCGCTCGACGCCGGGATTTTTATTTTTGGGAGGACTTCCTCCTAAAGATCATGCTGGAAGGCTAGATCGACCTGAAAAAGGCGATCAGGTAAGTCCCGCCAGACACGTCCCAGAGATCCTGGGGCATTCCGATGGACTCGGAACCAAACGTTCTTTGACAACAGAAAGGCTGGCAAGTCCACGCCGATAACCCTGATCCTGATTACGGTCGGGAGGGGTGCCATGGTGTGGATTATTACAAGTTCTGCTCGAGTTGAGCAGTACTGTGGATAGATTTACAAGGCGAACTGCCTAACGGCGAGTCGTCAACTCTCTTTTTTCTTCGCCACAAAATAGGAATTATAGTTCCTACACTTTGTAGGTGTAAGAAATCGGATTGGTTGCTGGCTCGTTATCTGAAAGACGCGGAATCGAAAGCCTGAATTTGCGGTTTACCCAACTGCAAGTGCAGGATGTATGGAGCTGCGGAACACAGTGCGTTGATACTTCTAACGAGATCGACGAGTTGGGTGAGTTTTATGATTAAGCTACTAAGAGCGTACGGTGGATGCCTTGGCGCCAGAAGGCGATGAAGGACGTGGCAAGCTGCGATAAGCCTCGGGGAGCCGCAAGCAGGCTTTGATCCGGGGATTTCCGAATGGAGAAATCCAACGAGATGAACTCTCGTTACAGCCCGCTGAATATATAGGCGGGTATGAGCTAACCCAGGGAAGTGAACCATCTCAGTACCTGGAGGAAAATAAATCACAGAGATTCCGATAGTAGCGGCGAGCGAAATCGGAACAGCCCAAACCCAAGTGCTTGCATTTGGGGGTTGTAGGACCGCATAAGTAGAGTTACCAAACCGGTTGCTATGCGAACCTGCTGGAAAGCGGGACCATAGAGTGTGAGAGTCACGTAGCAGAAAGCAAACCGGACTCGAAGCGGTATCCTGAGTACTACGAGACACGTGTAATCTCGTGGGAAACTGGGGAGACCACTCTCCAAGGCTAAATACTCTCTGGCGACCGATAGTGAACCAGTACCGTGAGGGAAAGGCGAAAAGCACCCCTGCTAGGGGAGTGAAATAGAACCTGAAACCGTATGCTTACAAGCAGTCGGAGGGCCATGCTCGGACTTCGGTCCGGGAAAGCCTGACGGCGTGCCTCTTGCTTAATGAGCCGGCTAGTTATTCTAACGTGCAAGGTTAAGCGCAAGCGAGCCGTAGCGAAAGCGAGTCCGAATAGGGCGACAAGTACGTTGGAATAGACGCGAAGCGGGATGATCTACCCTTGGCCAGGTTGAAGGTCGCTTAACCGCGACTGGAGGACCGAACAGGTGTGAGTTGAAAATCGCTCTGATGAGCTGAGGGTAGGGGTGAAAGGCTAATCAAATTCCGTGATAGCTCGTTCTCCCCGAAATGTCTTTAGGGACAGCCTTGCATGAATTGCCACGGTGGTAGAGCTCTGAATGGACTAGAGGCCAACTCAGGCTATCAAATCCAATCAAACTACGAATGCCGTGGACAAATATGCGGGAGTGAGACTACGAGGGATAAGCTTCGTGGTCAAAAGGGAAACAGCCCAGATCGCCAGCTAAGGTCCCTAACTATGTGCTAAGTGGTAAAGGAAGTGTATTCGCTCGGACAGCCAGGAGGTTGGCTTAGAAGCAGCCATCCTTTAAAGAAAGCGTAACAGCTCACTGGTCAAGCGGATATGCACCAACAATCCAACGGGGCTCAAGCACATGACCGAAGCTGCGAAATGAACATTTCTTTGAAATGTTTTTTGGTAGGGGAGCATTGCGTGGAGTCTGAAGGTAGACCGAGAGGACTACTGAACACTACACAAGAGACCCTGCCGGCATAAGTAGCGATAAACACGATGAGAACTCGTGTCGCCGAAAGTCTAAGGTTTCCTGAGGAAGGTTAATCCGCTCAGGGTTAGGCGGGTCCTAAGGCGAGGCCGAAAGGCGTAGCTGATGGACAACAGGTTAATATTCCTGTCCCGCCTGGTAACGTTTGACGATGGGGTGACGCAGAAGGATAAGAGATCCACCGGATGGAAGTGGTGGTAGGCGAGTGCAAGCCGGTTCCCGTAGGCAAATCCGCGGGGGCATTCAACGGTCAGACTCGACTCGTGGCCTTACGGCCGACAAGTCTCCGATTTCACGCTGCCAGGAAAAACCTCTAAGGAGTTATCCAGGTGCCCGTACCACAAACCGACACAGGTAGACAAGGTGAATATCCACAGGCGCTCGAGAGAACGCTTGCTCAGGAACTAGGCACATTAGCCCCGTAACTTCGGGAGAAGGGGCGCCGCACTAGGGTTTATAGCCCGAAGCGGTCGCAGTGAATCGCGCTCTGCAACTGTTTAACAAAAACACAGCTCTCTGCAAAGTCGAATACGACGTATAGGGGGTGACACCTGCCCGGTGCCGGAAGGTTAAAGCAAGGGCTCAGCCCGCAAGGGCGAAGGCTCGAACTGAAGCCCCGGTGAACGGCGGCCGTAACTATAACGGTCCTAAGGTAGCGAAATTCCTTGTCGGGTAAGTTCCGACCTGCACGAATGGTGGAATGATAGAGCGACTGTCTTGGCAAGCGGCTCGGCGAATTTGTGGTTCCGGTGAAGACGCCGGATGCCCGCATCTAGACGGAAAGACCCCGTGCACCTTAACTGCACTCTGGTCATGAGTAACGGTCCGATCTGCGTAGCATAGGTAGGAGCCTGTGAACCCCGGGTTTTGGCTTGGGGGGAGGCATCAGTGAAATACTACCCTGATTGAACTGTCGCTCTAACCTACCACCCGTGACGGGTGGGGAGACACGGCCAGACGGGTAGTTTGACTGGGGCGGTCGCCTCCTAAATTGTAACGGAGGCGCTCAAAGATCGGCTCAAGCGGATTGGAAACCCGCTGTGGAGTGCAAGAGCATAAGCCGGTTTGACTGTGAGACCTACAAGTCGAGCAGGAACGAAAGTTGGATCTAGTGATCCGGTGGTCCCGCGTGGAAGGGCCATCGCTCAACGGATAAAAGGTACGCCGGGGATAACAGGCTGATCTAAGCCAAGAGTTCACATCGACGCTTAGGTTTGGCACCTCGATGTCGGCTCATCGCATCCTGGGGCTGTAGAAGGTCCCAAGGGTTAGGCTGTTCGCCTATTAAAGCGGTACGTGAGCTGGGTTCAGAACGTCGCGAGACAGTTCGGTCCCTATCTGGTGTGGGCGCAGGAAACTTGCGAGGAGTTGTCCCTAGTACGAGAGGACCGGGATGAACAGACCCCTTGTGTACGAGCTGTCACGCCAGTGGCACCGCTCGGTAGCGAAGTCTGGAAGAGATAATTGCTGAATGCATCTAAGCAAGAAGCTCGCCTCAAGATAAGGTTTCCCAATCCGCTTTCGGGCGGATAAGAAGGGCAGTCGAAGACTACGACTTTGATAGGCTGGAGGTGGAAGCACGGCAACGTGTGGAGCTGACCAGTACTAATCGCCCGTTCGGCTTAATCATAAAACTTACCCAAACCGTCAATCGTTGGCTTCAAGTTAACGACTGGGTAAGTTCGCACAAGCTGATCCCGGTAAGGGATCGCTTGCAACTTGTAACTATCGCAGTACCGTTCGGCGAGAGCCGAACTTGTAATGCCAGCCAATCTCTTGCGACTGCATCGCGCAGTCGCCAGGGTCTGTGTACCGCGATGCGGTCACACTTTCTGTTGTCGGCGCGCGAGCCGTGATTTACGTGCGTTACGAGTTTCCGGTGGTCATATCGCGAGGGTCACACCCGTTCCCATCCCGAACACGGTAGTTAAGCCTCGCTGAGCCGATGATACTGCACGGGCAACTGTGTGGGAACGTAGGTCACCGCCGGGATTAAATTCAGTCGATCGCTCCGCGATCGCAGGGAAAAGGCCGGTCTGAATTTCAGACCGGCCTTTTTGTTTTTCTCCACCCAAGCAAGATCCTCCGCAGCAAACAAATTGACTTCAGCCTCGCGGAATGGGATAGTTTGCCAATTCCCGCTACGAATGATTAATACAATGAAACTACATTCCGCTCTTTGTGCGTTTTTCCTGTTTCCGATGCTTTGTTCTGGGCAGTCCTCCACACCTGCGAAGAGCGCGCCTCCGCTTGCCACGGTGGACGGCCAGGCGGTGACAGAGGACGATCTTGCTCCATATGTTCAAAGCCAGCTGAGGCCGCTGCGCGACCAGGAATATCAAATCAAGAAGAAGGCTCTCGATAACCTGATCAGCCAGAAACTAGTCGAAGCAGAAGCTAAGAAGAAAGGGCTTTCGACGGAAAAGTTGTACGAGCAAGAAGTCGACGCCAAGGTGCCCGAGCCGACCGATGTGGAGCTGAATGCGATCTACGCAGTGCAGAAAGAACAGTTGAACCGTCCGTTCGAGGAAGTAAAAGCGCAGCTTCAGCAAAATCTGAAACGCGCAAAAACCCAGCAGGCGCGCCAGGAATATTCCGCGCACCTTCGCGACCAGGCGAAGGTCGCCATACTGCTAAGCGCTCCCAGAATTCAAGTTGGCTTCGATCCCGCGCGGGTGCGAGGGAATCCCAAGGCCAAAGTGATGATTGTGGAGTTTTCCGATTTTCAGTGCCCCTACTGCAGCCAAGTGGAAGCAACTCTGAAGAGCGTCTTGGCAAAGCACGAAAACACGGTGGCACTGGCATTTCGCGACATGCCAATAACGCAGATTCATCCGATGGCGCAGGGAGCAGCCGAAGCATCACGTTGCGCCGGAGAGCAGGGCAAGTTCTGGGAGTATCACGATCTCCTTTTTGCGGATCAAGGAAGCCTGGATCGCAGCGGCCTGATCGCCAAGGCGGCAAAACTTCAACTTGACGCGAAGCAATTTGAGATGTGTATTTCTGCTGAAAAATTCAAGGCTCAGGTTCAGCAGGACAACCAAGATGGGCTGCGGGCTGGCGTAAGCGGGACGCCAGGTTTCTTTATCAATGGAGTCTTCATGAGTGGGGCCCTGCCTGAAGCGACCTTCGAAAAAGCGATCCAAGAGCAGCTTGCAGCTTCTCCGGCTCCCAAATCATAGGAATTCCCTCCTTCGCCTTTTTGGACCAAGGATTTGTAAGTACAAACCCTTAGACCTAGGTCAGTCTACGGTCTGACATAGTCCACTGTCCTAAATTTGTCCTCCCGACCAGTAGAGGTACCGGTACACGGCCCCCTAGCATTGGAACCAGCCTAAGGGGGCGTTATGAGGGAGATTTCATCTGGGGCCCAGGGCTTCAAATACCTGCCAGTTTTTGTAAGTTCTGCAATCATCACTTTAATTTGCTTATTTTTCAGTGTCAGTGGCGCATCCGCCCAGGGAGGCGCAGCAACTTCCGGTTCATCGCACGAGAGCGCAAGAGCAGCCCAGGTTCGCGCGCTCAACAACAGCGTTCTGCAGTTGCACGGACAGATGCAGGAAAACGCGTCGGGCGCTGCGGGCGTCCACAGCCAGGCAGCCATTGTGTTAGCACAGCGCGCTGCCGCACTCCAAACGCTGATCCAAGAAAACCCGCACGCTGCATTGACCTTCGCTTTCTCGCCAGAACTATTAGCGGATCTTGCCGCCAAATTTCCAGATTCCGCGACTCAACTTGAATCACACACAACCTTGAGTGGACCAATCGAGCATTGGATCTTCGATAGCGCTGACCTGAAAAGTTCGAGGTCGCTTTACAAAATGAAGGCCGGCCAGCAGGAATTGAATCTGTACTTCGCTGGGCGAGAACCAGACCTGGCGAAAGGCGGCGTCTTCCAGGTTACCGGCGTGGTAGCGGGCGGCAGCATGGCGGTTTCAGAAACTAGCTCCATTTCGTCGAGCGCTGCGGCGGCCTCCGATTCACCGATCTCGGCGGCGCTTTTAGCCTCAGCATCCTTCTTGCGGGAAATACAGTGGCCTGTGTACGCCTTGATAGTATTGATTGGACTGGCCTCGTTTGGCCGGGCCGCGGGCGGCCGCAAATATCTTAGGCTCACGCAGCAGTTTGCAGCTTGCGCCGCGGCGTTCGTCGTAATCGTGTTCAATCCCGACAGCACCTTCGCGCAGGGCTCCACATGCAGCACCACCGGAGTGCAAAACACGGCGGTGATCCTGGTGACATTTCCCAACGTGACGCTGCCAAGCGGGTTGACCATCCAGAGCCTTAACGACATGTTTTTTAACAGCAGTACCGGCGTTTCTCTCGATGGATTTCTAAGAGACGCGTCATACGGTCAAACCTCCGCGACGGGCTCGGTGTTTGGCCCATACACATTGACCGGCACTTATGCGTCCTGCGCTGATATCAGCGGCGCAGTGCTAAATGACTCCATCGCAGCTGCAGTGGTGGGGGGAGCAAACCTCAACAACTACAACCGGGTCTTCCTCGTCTTTCCGGACACATTCAATTGTGGCTGGGCCGGGTTCGCTGCCATCGGGAGCTGTTCTTTGTCCACACCCAGCGGAAGCTTTAACGCTTCCGTGGCCTATCTCGCAGCGTCGTACCTGGCAACCCGATCCAGCGGAGTAGCACTCGCCTCGCACGAGATCGGGCACAACATGGGCCTTCTGCATTCCGGGACGATCACCTCGGCGACAGGCACCGATGTGTTAGGCCCCGTGACGTCGCCTGGCACCGAGGCTGACCAAGGTGACTATTGGTCTACTCTTGGCGAAATGGTGCTTGGTTTGTATCCAGCCCCGCAAAAGGCGGAAGTCCTGAAGTGGATGAGCTCCAATACAAACTACCAAGTGGTTCAGAACAACGGAACGTACACATTGCAACCACTCGAAACCAGTCCAGCCGGGCTACAAGTTCTGAAGGTGCAGCGTGGTACGGGCAACAACGAGTGGCTTTGGATTGAGTACCGACAGGCGACGGGAGCTTACGACTCGACGCTGCTCGGGCCGGAAGCGTTTGCTGGGGCCTTGATTCACTACGAGGACGCCAACACTGCGCTTGGCCACACATATTTGCCGAATTTCACACCGACTGATACAACGGGCAATAGCCCTGCGCTGGCGGTGGGCAAAACCTGGAATGATCCTTATTCTAACCTATCCATCTCCGTGTTGAGCGCGACTTCGAGTGGTCTCACGGTTAGTGTAAGCTACGGAACAGTACCGTGCACTGCCTCGACACCCAGCGTGAGCGTTTCGCCATTGAACCCCAGCACCTATCCCGGCCAAGCGGTGAGCTATTCCGTTTCTGTAACGAACAACGACTCCCCTGGGTGTTCTCCGAACACGATCAACATGGCTTCGAGCGAGCCCTCAGGGTGGTCCACATCCCTTTCTTCGACTTCATTGACGCTGAGCCCTGGGCAGTCGGCATCCGTCACCTTGGGCAAGGGTGTTCCGCCTGGAACGGCGACGGGTACCTATTCTGTCAACCTGAATGCATCGAATGCAACCTCTACCGGGACCGGCACGGCGAACGCAACTGTGCTTACGCCACTATCGCTTGCGGTGAGTGTGTCTGTCGGAGGAACGAGCTTTACACGACCCGGCACCGTTCCCGTAATTGCTCACGTTACGAGTGGCGGCACAGCGACGGCCGGCGCTAGCGTTACCTTCACGGTCGCCACGCCAAATGGGAGCAGCGCAACGCAAAGCGCAACGACCGGCGCAAACGGAACGGCCACGTGGAGCTATAAATTGAATCAACGATCGCTGGCGGGAACCTATACCGTGAGCGCGCAAGCAGGGCTTAATTCCGGCTCGAAAAAGGCGGCGGGTACCCAGACGGTGAGCAGCACCGCGGTTACCTTTGCGGTTCAATAAAAAGCAGGCAAATTCAAAAGTTCGAGGCGCTCCGACTTCGAGGCGCCTCGAACTTTTTAGGTTATGTGAGTTGCTTTATGGTGTAGTGGTGCATTCGGCCGACCCCTGGCAAATCGGGCATCGGGCCGTTCCGAATCCGAACGTTCCGTTTGTCCGGGTATCGGAAGACGTCACCTTGGTGAGCGTCCCGATGGTCGGGGTTGCCGTGGGGATGGTGACCAGATCGTCGAAGAAGTAGCGACCTGCGCCGTTCCCTCCGCTAATGGTCTCATCAATAACCGTTGGAGTATACGTATGCGGACCGTAAGTTGCGCAAGCGGTAACACTGCCTGCTGGTCCTAGGGTGATGCCGCTGTCCACGACGGAGCTGCCGGTCCCAACTTGTCCAATGGCGACGGAGTCCGGGTAGTCCTTGATAGAAACACCGGTAATCTGGCTGGGGCCGGTGTTGCAGACTTGCCCGCCATACGAAACCACCACGGCGACCGTAGTCCCATTGGCGGCTTGTTGCAGCGTGGTCGAACAGGACTTGCTTATATTCAGCGTCGAATTCGCCGAAGCGGAACACGATGCCGAGGCTGTGTTGGTGGATTGCAATGGCGCTCCAGCCGCGCTCCCGACAGCGATCGCCTGATCCGATTGCGTGGTCGCGGTGCTTGTTGACGAGTCGCTCCATGTACCAGTCGCACCTCCTGTCAGGGTGCTTGGTGTAACGTTGATCGTATTGAGAGTTCCCGAGCACGTCCCATCCGCCGCGAAGCTGCCGCCGACGCAGTCTTTCACCTGAACGTTGGAAATCGTTCCGATTCCGCTGTTCACGACAGTACCGCTAACGGGATAGGTGAACGCAGTGCCATTGGCGTTGGGAGAAGCTACGCCACAAGCCTTTGTGATAGTCATGCTGCACACAGGGAAACTTCCCAACAGGAAGTCCTTGAGTACGGCGGTGACTGACTGTGACGAGCGGGTCTCTTCCAGGAAGCTGGCGAAGCAAGGAACGGTTCCTCCAACCGCGGCAAAGGCCTGAGTGATATCGACGCCGCCCTCAAAGAACAACGGAGAGGCAAGAGTTCCGCCGCTGTAGCTCGCCCATGAGGCACTTACCGTACTGGAATTCGTAATAGCGCAGTAGGATGAAGTAGAAGTACAAACGGTGGATGGATTCGCCAGGAGCAGAAGATTGGTGGCAGCGCACTGGCCCGGTGATGGATTCTTTACGCCCGACGCGCAACCGCCGTTGATCGCGTTGGGGAGTCCGACCTGGTTCCATGAGAACGCTTGGATGCCAGAGGTACCTCCGCCGCCCGTGAAGGCAGAAATGACGAACACGTCGCCGTTCTCGTGCGCGCCATTGAAGCCGCCAGTCCCGTTCAGTGTTACGTTCTGCTGGAAAAACCAGATCCCGATATTGGCATCGCCATTGGGGGACAAACGATCCGCGCCGAATATCACATCGAAGTCGGTAATATTGTAAGCAGCGGCATAACCTGCGTTTAGAGTGTCCTTATTCGGCGTGGAGCCGATCGTATAGTTCCACTGCGAGATAAGGTTGGCATCCTTTGAGCCGCCACCAGTGAAGTTGGGAGTGCTCGACGTGCCGTTGATGAACGTGTTCAGGGCCGAGTGACCGCGCCCAGTACCTGACGTACCGGTCAAGTTGATCTGGTTAAAGTAGTCGCAAGGTCCGTAGGTGCAGGTCAGAGTGTCGTTCGCGGGGTCGCCGTTGAGCTGAAAAATTGTGGACGGCGCTTGCGCTGAAGCCACGCTCGAACAAAGCACGACTGCCAGCAGTAGCAGCAGGTATTTTGACGGCAGACATCGAAATGCAATTGATAATCTAGTTCCCATGATGGTCTTTCTCCTTGTTGTGTGTGCACACGTATATTTTTGAGAGGGGGCCTGGGACTACAGAACTGCGTTGGAATGAACGCCGTCGAGTGGCAACACAAGACGACGCGATCGAGCGTGGATAAACCTCTAGCGCGGGCAAACCACCGGTTTGCCTGCCCGCGGCTGGGTGCTTAGGCAGACACATTGGTTCCTATAATTTCGACGACCTGAATTTTCTGCGTTTTGCGCGCACTAAGGCTTCGACAAGCCGATTACCGATGTCTTAGCTTTTTGACCTAGGGACGCCTACTCCGCAGAACGTGTGGATGAGACGTGCACACTTGTGCCCAATCGGTACTGTCCTTTAGTACTTTAGTTTCATTGCGTTGGCCAACCGCTTGCTAACGAAATGTGGAAAACTGGGCACGCGGACTCCCGAACTGTGCAAATCTCTGGAGTACCGTTACCGACTGGGCTTGCACGATCTTGCCAACTATGTGCCGCAATCCGCTCAGTCGGTTCAGGGTAATCTGGACTCAGCAAGGAGCGGGAGTTCAACGACTTGCGTCTCACTATTGGCGACGCTAGCCCCAAATCCGATGAGGTTGGGTGGGCGCTTTTTGATGTCCAAAAGCGAACGGCCTTCGGGTTAACTTTTCGAAAAAGTACCATTGACCAAGGCCTCTAACGGTACTACTTTTATTAGTGCCCCAAGCCCCCGGACGAAATCTTTCCGCAGTGAGGTTCTCCGTGGCAATGAATTTACTAAAGAAGCCAAGTTTGGAAGATCGTTGGGCTCAGATGCGAACTCACAAGCGGGTGATCTCGCGAGTGAAGTTCCTTGTCGAATGGGACGAAGACTCCCAAAAGCAAAGAGCCAACGCCGTTACGGTTGACGTCAGTCACTCCGGCTGCATGGCGATCGTCGGAGCTCCCTTACCGATGCATAAGCAGGTTCGATTGATCCATCCAGAAACTGGCCGCAAGGCCGAGGCGCTCGTTGTGTGGCGTGACCACGAAGCGTGGGACACCGGGTTCGAGCTGGCTAAACCCGATGCTTCCTTCTGGGGTGTTTCTTTTTAATCTCTTCGGCAGAGGCAAGGCTGTCTAACTTTATTTTGCTGCGCTCTCTCCTACACCGGCGGTTTGGGCTGTGGTGGTGTGCTTACCTTTTGTGCATCATCAACAGAGAATAACAGATAATTCGCGTAGGTCAGCCGACGATGGACACGCTTGCCCCGAAACTCCGTGTAGAAATCTGTGGTAGCCGGCAGCCATAATTCCGTATGGCGGCTTTTGAATGCGATGGGTCCGTAATCAATTTCTTGGTGCTCACCTAACAGTTTAATTTCCGGCATTGGCCGTACCAAATCCGTCTCGATGCGTACAACTTGAAGTAAGTCACGAGATATCCACGCACGCCCCTTCAGCGGAACAGGGTATAAGGCGCCATTCAAGCGATAAGTTCGCAGCATCGCTTTTCGATTCGCTTTCTGGCGAAAATGAATCTGCCACGCAGGCATTCCGCGCCAGTAACCTAATCCCTCGCATTCCATTTCAAATTCATCGGCGTGGACCGGATGAAAAATAAGTATGACCGCTGGCAAGCCTAGCGTCGCGATACCATGTGGGAAAACTTCCAGAGACAGGGAGCCATTTCTGTATTCATCCACGTTTAGAATTCCGGGGCGCACCTGACGCATAGATACAAGATAATCAAAAGAAAGAGCGGTATTTGCGATGGGAATGCCCTGATGACCGATGAGCTGGTCTTCAAGTTTTTCCGTGGCCGTGAATCGATCCAGTGCATATGTAAATTTGACTACATTTCTCTGAGCTCTTGGAAGGATTTCGTCCAAATGGCAGGGAGTCCCATTTTCGACTGGGGGGACTCCGGCGTCAACATCTGGAGGTATCCAGCGTGCGTGCGCCGGAAGATGCGGTATAACCGGCAAAGTAGATGCTATCGGCGCCACCGCCGTGGTGGCTTCCAGAGCGGGAGTCGAGCTTGAATGGTCAGACTCGGCGTTCGCCAGACCGTTGAGTAATCGGCGAGCCGAGGCAGCGCCAGGCTCGGTCGGGTTCGCATCGAGAAAAGCTTGGAGCGCCAAGGTCGCTTCGGCGCGTTTACTCTGGGCGATCAAAGCCTTCGCCAGCACCAGGCGCGCTCCGTCGGCCTGGTCCTTACCGATATCCAAAGTTCGCTCGGCTTCTTGCTGTGCGTCGGCATAAGAGCCATCTTGAAGCGCAAGATGTGCTAAAAGTTCGTGTGCCCGCCAAGAGGAAGGATCAGCAGCGACGGCACGTTTTAGAAAGTCTTTCGCGGACTTCAAATCGCCTTGCGACAGTTTCGCTTCGCCGAGCGCAATGAGGGAAAAAACGTGATTCGGAAAACTGGAAATGGCTTTCTCCCAATAGCTTGTCGCTTCGGCGGCGCCTGCCGATTTTGATGCCAAGACTCCCAAAAGATAATTGATATCGGGGTTTTGAGGTGCCAGCCGCCGGGCGATCTCCAAATGCTTGCGGGCGTCCTCGAAGCGACTTGCGCGAAGGTCTTCCAGGCCCCTGGCAAGCTCTTTTTGTGCCTTCGGAGCCAAAAACGGAGGCTTGGCCTTCACAGGTTGGCCCGAAGGATCGGACAAGAGTCGCATCGAAAGCGAAACTTGCTGTTGGTCATTTCGGATCATTAGTTCGACTTGTTCTTCGGCAGGAAAGTAACCGGGCAGCACCGCTTCAACGATGTAAGTGCCGAGAGGCACGCCCTCAAAACGCACACTACCCGGGCCAGCGGTTGCGGACGAATACAACTGATGAAATTGCGTGTAAAGGTTGACCGCAGCCATTGCGTCAAGTGTGGACCCGCCTGCTGCATGTACGGTCACAACAATGTTGCCTACGTCATCGCCGCCAAGACCCGAGGCAGCCGGTCCTGGCTGCGCTTGAGGGAAAAGACCCGATGGCATCACTAGTGCGAAGAAAACGGGCAAGCTCAGCAAGAAGCTGCGATACCGGAGTCCTGGACGGGATCGTTTCTTTGCCATTGCTTTGCCATCACCGCGATGCTGAGAATGTTGTTTTTGCTTTGCAGACTAACAGATGCAAATAGCAGCCTGAGCCATGCAATAATTTGCAACGCTGGACTGTCAAATGCAAGAAAGAAGCCTCAAGTATCAGTCCCCGAACGCAGTTCGTGGGAAAGGACGCTTGCGGATTGTCGTAAACCATGCCCTCTTGTCGCTTTTCGCGCAAGGCCGCACCTGCCGCGTGGCACTTAAAAGACGTAGGATTAGAGCCTGAAGGGAAAAGGCAGGAGCCGGCTAATGGAAAAAGTTGTGCTTATCACTGGCGGAACCGACGGACTTGGCAAAGCTACCGCAATTCTACTTGCGGAGCGTGGCTATCGCGTAATCGCTGCGGGCCGCAGTCAAGCAAAACGCGTTGAACTCGACACGCTGGCAAAAACAAAAAATTTGCCGCTGACCACCGTGGAATTGGACGTTTGCAGCGATGCGTCTGTCAATCGCGCGGTCGAAAGCGTGATCGGTTCGTGTGGCGCGATCGATGTGCTGATTAACAATGCGGGCGTGGGTTATATGGCGGTCGTCGAAGAACTCAAAATGGAGGATTTGAAGCAGCAATTCGAAACAAATCTTTTTGGTGTGTTGCGCGTAACACAGGCGGTGCTTCCGGGAATGCGCGCGCGAAGAAGCGGCCACATCGTCATGTTGAGCAGTGTCGCTGGCCTGGTGACTCCCCCGACGTACGGAGCATACAGCAGCAGCAAACACGCGCTGGAAGGGCTGAGCAACGCGCTGCGACTGGAGCTCTTCCCGTTTAGCATCCAGGTGGTGCTGATCGAGCCGGGTTACATCGTCACTAACTTTCAGCAGACCGCGAAGGATTTGGCGCAGCCTTACGTGGAATCGGCAAAGACCAGCCCGTACGAAAAAATTTATTCCGGCGCGTCGGCCGGCGCAGCGAAGGGCCGCGCGAAGTCAAAAGCTACGCCCGAAGACTGCGCACGCGTTATTTTGCAAGCTATCGAATCGCCGAATCCGAACGCGCGCTACGGCGTCACGCCGCTGGCGACACTGGTTAAATGGGCCAAGCGGCTGGCCAGTGACCGCATGCTCGATGAATTCCTGCGCCGCACGTATGGCGTAAGCGTCGACGCCGCTCCGAAAGACCGCAAGCCTGTTTGACGCCGCAGATTCGCGCGGATACTCTTTTTGTAGATGAAGCTCTCAATATTTCTAGGATGCTCGTGGGCGCGCCGGTAGGGGATCCGTTCGCCGTGGACGCGGTTTCGGGTGCTACCTTGATCGCGCGGCTCCCGAAAATCTGGATCGGCTACCTGCTCGCCTTTGCGACATTGTTGGGCGAAGTGGTTGCCGTGGCGCGCAATCCGCAGCTGGCGAAGGGCGGGGACATCAGCGCCATTCCGCTCGAGATTTATCTACCCACATTCGTTGCGGTTGTTTATTGGCTGGTCTGCGTACACCGCTACCACGTGGTGCTGGCGAATGTGCCGGGATGGAAACATCCGATTTCGCCGGCGCGCGCGGTATGGTTCCACTTTATTCCAGTTTATGTTGTTTATTGGGTCTTCCGATGGCCGGCGGCGATCGCGGACTTTGTAAATCAACGATTGCACGCTCCGGTGATGAACAAATGGACTGTGGGGACGATGTTCTTCGCGTCATTGCTGTGCCGTCTGTTTGTGGATTCGGCGTTGAGCGTGGCCATATTGTTTTTTGGATGCACCTACATTTCAGGCTTTTTGCAGCGCGCGCTGGCCGCGCCTGCCGCGAGCCAGGTTTGAATCGTTTCAGGATGATTTTGCGCGAAGGGGAATTAAAAGTGAGACCAGTGTGGATGTGGCTTGGAACGGCGGGAATTGCGGCATCGCTGACGTGGTTTTCGGGTTCATCGCCGGCAGCAAGCGAGGTAAGCGCGCTGGCGCCACAGGAATACCAGCGCCTGGCTCACGATATCTTCAAGCAATTGATCGAAATCAACACCACGGATTCTGTGGGCAATGTGACCAGCGCTGCGGAGGCGATGGCGAAGAGGTTGCGTGAAGCCGGGTTCGACGAAAAAGACATACAAATCGCGGGGCCACGCGAGAACAAAAGGAATCTGGTCGTTCGCTACCGCGGCAGCGGCGCGCGCAAGCCGGTACTGTTCATCGGACACCTGGACGTAGTGGAAGCGCGCCGCGAGGACTGGACCGTCGATCCATTTGTTTTTCTAGAGAAGGACGGCTATTTTTACGGCCGCGGCACGGAAGACATGAAGTCCGGCGACGCTCTGCTGATCACCAGTTTTATCCGCCTGAAAAAGGATGGCTATGTTCCGGACCGCGATTTGATTCTGGCGTTGACCGCCGACGAGGAAGGCGGCACAGCCAACGGCGTGGACTGGCTGTTGACCACCCACCGCAATTGGATTGATGCGGAATATTGCATCAACCTGGACGGCGGTGAGTTTGAAAAAGACAAGGATAAGCGGCTGCTGGCGGGACTGCAGGCCAGCGAAAAAGTTTACGTCGATTATCAATTCGAATCGCTGAACGCCGGCGGCCACAGCTCGGTCCCTTCGCCGGACAATGCGATTTATCATCTGGCAGGAGCGCTCAGCCGGCTGCAGATGTTTTCTTTCCCGGTGAACACGGGCGAGATCACACGCAACTACTTTCTAAAGACTGCCACTCTCTCCAGCGGCGAGACTGCCGAGCATATGCGCGCTGTTGCCAAAGAACCTCCTGATCCCGCAGCCGTCCTGCGCTTATCGCAAGTGCCGTATTTCAACTCGCTGCTTCACACCACATGCGTTGCGACGATGCTGACGGGCGGACACGCGCCTAACGCGCTGCCGCAAACGGCACGCGCCAACGTCAACTGCCGCATTATCCCGGGTGAAGATCCAGCAGAGGTTCGCAAGACACTCGAAAGCGTAGCCGCTGATCCCAAGGTGAGCGTCACTATCGTGCCGCTGAAGGCGGCGAACGGCTCGATTGTTCCGCAGGTCGGCGTCCCGCCATCGCCGTTATTGCCGGAAGTCGTCGAAGCAGAAGAAAAAACCGTGCACAGTTTGTGGCCGGGCCTGCCTGTCGTTCCCACCATGTCCACCGGAGCAAGCGATGGCCGTTACCTGCGCATCGCGGGAATTCCGACCTATGGAATTGCCTGCATGTTTTTTGAGTTGGACGATAACCGGGCGCACGGGAAAGATGAACGAATAGCAGCCAAGGATTTTTATGATGGCGTCGAAATAAGTTATCGCCTGATCAGGAATCTATCGTCTAAGAATTAGTGGCGCCCGCCTTATTTGGGCCGGAGTAACGGCGCGAAAAACTCGCCGGTACAGAAAAACGGCGAACTGAATTCGACTTCACATCGAATCAAAAATACATCGGCACGGAAAGCGATTGCCTTCCGTGCCGAAAATATTTTAGCTGCCGGCTGTTCAGGGCTTTACAGGCTGAGAATCGCCGGGTTTGTTCGCATCCGAGGGCTGCGTGGCGCTGGCCGCGATGGGCTTCCCTGTATCGCTCCCGTACCTGGTCAGGTAGGGCATGAAAGGCGTCACTTCGAACGGCATTTTTTCGCGTTCCGCGATCGTGCCGATAGGTTTGCTCTTGATCATTTCGAGCTTGTCACTCCATGGATCCATCTTCACGCGACCGCCGATCGGAGAGCGCCGCAATCTTCTGAGCGGCCGGTTTCGTTGGGATCCGACTGCGCACCGTGAAGTAAGCCTGGACGGAATTCGGAACTCCGGAACGCGATTGCCCAGATGCGCGCTGATCAGATTCGGAATCTCCTTCTGGCGAGACTGCAGTGCCTGCAGAAAGAGAGAGGCGTTTGACATCTGCCTAAGCTGTTCCTAGCTACGGTCGAGTGATTGGCGAGCAACTCGCACGGCCTTCGCATTTGCCGCCGCTTCCTCGTCGGGAGTGCGGGCAAATCCGAAATGACGGAAGGAATCCTTTTCGTCCACCAGAAGCTGGTCGAAGAACGCATATTGCGAATCCATGCGATGGGCCAGCACCACATGGCTTAGCTCATGCGCCAGCACGGTGGCCAGGCTGGCTTCGTCCGGCAGTACGTCAATAATGCCGCGGCTCAAGCACAATCGTGTGCCCGAGCGTAAATGACTCGAGCGTGGTCGGTGGTCATCACCCGGCAGCGAACCTCTGGCTGGATATCAAGATTGTTGGTGACTTCGAGGTTGTTCACCACGGTCTCCAGGATCTTGTCTACTTCGCCTTTAGGGGCCATCAAGCCGAGGCGTTGCAGACGGTCCGCCACGTTGTCTTCGGCCTGGTGGTCCCAGGTACGCTGCGCCTGGATGGGTGAAAGGTCGTTGGCGGTGGTCGTTTCGTCGGTCACCGGACTCTCTACCAAGACCTTGCTCAATTCCTGTTCCTGCGCGGCATGGCCGAGGTTATATCCCCACAGACGGGTTTGCGCCTTAAATTCCAGTTTTTTCGTCAGCGCGTAGTGCAGGTTATTTTCTTCGCTGTAAACGAAAGTCGGCAGCCACATACCGGGCTGCAAGTTGGTGCGCCAGCTGTCGAAGTGGAAGTACCAGCTGGAATGGCCGGCACCACCGTATCCTCCATTAAACCGAACGACGTTGAAATCCTGATCTTCCACCCAGATGCGGCCCAGGAAGCGGCCCTTACCGGTTTTGGGCAGCGGGGTCACATCAAAAACCAAGCAGCGCACGTCACCCAAAAATTCGCGGCGCACGTAATCAAATTTATAGTGCTGCGTATCGAAGCCGCTGGTGTCAATGAAGATCATCTGCAAGAAGCCGTCTGGCAGGTATTGCATAGCGAACGAGAAGAAGTTCCCGATTCCGCTGAACATCTTCTTGCCCTTACTGCTGGTGTCGGTAAGGGAAACCAGACTCACGGTCTTGGAGAAATCGGCCTTGCCCAGGAAATACCTGTCCCCAGCCGGCGTCGCGCCGAGTTCCTTATCGGGCTTTAGATTCTGGATGTATGTTTCGACCAGCGGAGAATACCCCTTCATCCGGCCGTACATGTGATTCTCGTTATCGACAACGCGCTTCACAACCTCTTCCATGGTGCGAGGCTGATCGGCCGGAACGAGAATCATCTTCTTCGGCGGTTCGCCCGCCGAAGCCGTTTGGGCCAGCGCTGCGGCGCCGCCTACGGCAAAAAATAGCAAACCCAACACAAACTTGCGCATCTTGCTTCTCCCCTCAGTATGCCAGACGGAACTCAATACGAACGCGAGCCGGGTAGTCCACGGGCTGGCCCTCGCGCAAGGCCGGCTTAAATTTGATTTGCTGCGCGGCCCTGGTCGCGGACTCGTCGAGTCCATGGCCCAGGCCACTGGCGACACGGTTCACTTGTACGTGCCCATTGGCGAGAAACACCACATCCAGTACAACGTCGCCTTCCAGCCTCAGGCTACGCCCGTCTGCGGTGTACTCGGGGCGGGGCTTGTCCAAGATCGTAACAGCGGTGTCCGCCGGGCCGTTGTTCGCGGCCTTTTTCTTGGGAGCTTCCGCAACGGCAACCGACTCATCGCCGAAACCCCCGGACTGCACAGTTCCGCGTTTCCCGCCGCTTGGCGGAGGATTCGCCGTGCCATTTCCAAATCCGGTACTGGCTACCGTGCCGCGAATTCCTTTATCGCCTCCCGTGCCGTTGCCGTAGCCCGGTCCATTAGGAAGCGTATTCAAGCCCGACGCATTCACAATCAGGTGCGCGTTTGGGTTACCTTTTCCGGGCAGTCCATTGGGATCGCCGAATCCGCCCGTTTGTACTTTTTCAACAGGAGCTTTGACCGTCGCAGGTGTCGCGTTGCCGCTGCTCATCGTGCCGACTTTCACTTCATCCTTGGGCCGCTTGGGTTGATTTGGTTGAACGGTATCAACCTTGGCCGTTTCAAAAACAGGATTCAGTTCGGGCGCTTTCGCATCAACCGATTTCGGCTTCGGTTGAATTACTTTGGGCGTCATAAAAACATGCACCTGCTGAGGGTTCAGTTTCACCTCGGGAGGCGGCGTAGGAGGCGGTGTCTCCGTCTTCACAATTTTTGGAGGTTTCGGAGGAGGCGCGACCGGGATCTCAGTGATGGGCTGCGCAATTTCGGTGTACGAATATTTGAGTGCCGTCGAAATCTGCTGCGGAAAAACCAGGGGAATGACGAAGATGAAACCGACGAACGCAATTTGCAGAATCGCGCTGACGCCAACGCGCTTCATGCGTGACTCGCCGTCCGGCAGTAGTGCCAGACGTGCCGGAATTGGCTTGCTACCGATATTTTTCTTCCAAGCTTGGGGCTCGGAAACCGGCCGGCGAGAGGAGTCGAGGCCCACGCCCATCCGGGTCTTGCTCCGTGGTGGCTCAAAAATCATTGTTGTCATCCGGTTGCCGCCTCAGTGATAGTTTTTGGTCCGCTACAGTTAAGAGTCCGCCAAGAAAATCAGGCGTTTCCCTTATGAAGACACCGGACGTTCGCTTTCACAGTACAAGCGTACTAATGAGGCTGGATTTGCTCGAATAGGACTTTCGTACCAAAGACGCGAAGTCGCTAATGCTATTTGCGAGCGTTCGGTGAAACACCCCTTTCGATAACCCGGCGAGGCGCTGGCAGTTGCGGGCTGGGGGCTTAATCTAGGATACCGCAAAGTGCGGGTCTGGGAACCCGTGATTTACTGTACCGTATGAAACATGCACCTGCAGGGCTATCCTCTAGGATGCAGGCTTATACCTAGGCGGTGGCCGTGGGTTGCCGCAAAATTTTTCGCAAGTTTATGTTTTTTTGGTACTCAATGTGCCCGTGACCGCTTTTGCTCAGTAATAAATTCAATGGATTCAACGGCTCAACATCCCATAGATGGCGAACGGCGCGAGTGGCGACTTCCAGAGGCTTGCGGTGCATTGACACGGCAGCTCTTTGCGGGGTCGCTTGCGGACCGCTGGCATCTTTCGTTCCAATCATTTCAGGCCGCGCTGACCCGCAGTGCAGCGAAACGATTTGGCGACTCTTCGCCTACGGTAGAAAAAATCCAGGAATATTTTACAGCCCTGCACATGAAGGATTTGGTGCTGGCTTGCGCCTGCGCCGACGGCTCGGAAAATGCCTGGAATGAGTTCATCGCCGAATATCGAAGCTATCTGCGGACAGCGGCTGCAGCGATATTGCGCCGGCCGGCGTCAGATCCCGCGGCGACCGACCTTGCCGATTCGCTGTTCGCTGATCTTTACGGTTTGTCGGGCGGCAAAGCAGGCGGCCGCTCCCTTTTCCGCTATTTTCACGGACGGAGTTCGCTGAAGACCTGGCTGCGTGCGGTCGTCGCGCAGCGCCACGTTGACACCATCCGCGTGGAAAAGAAATTCGATTCGCTCGACGAGGACGCCGAAGACGGAGAAACGCGTCACGTGCCGGAACTCAGCACAGTGGAAATTCCGCCCGATCCGCACCGCGAAACATATTTGCAGAAATTTCGCGAGGCGCTGACCTTGGCTTTAGCGTCGCTCGATGTGCGGGACCGCGAACGTTTGCGTCTCTACTATGCGGAGGATCGTACGCTCGCGGAAATTGGCCGTGAAGTTGGCGAACACGAATCCAGCGTTTCACGAAACCTGGAGCGCGTTCGCCGCGAGCTGCGCGGGACCGTCGAAGGTCTGCTGCGCGCCGGAAAAGCTGCGGCGAATGGCGGGCCCGCTACGCAAGGTGCCGGAACCGCAGCGCCCGGAGTGCCCGGGATGAACGAAGCACAGATCGCACTGTGCATCCAATACGCCGCCGAGGACGCAGCGATCGATCTGGATAAGCTGTTCGAATCGCGCAAGACAAAGAAGAGTTCCGGCCCGGATCGGATTCTCGAGCCATGATGGCGAGCAATCTTTTTCGCAAGAAGTCGAGTTCGCTGCGTTCTACGATGAGAGTAGTGTATGCCTGCTGAAGATCGCGATCGGCTGTTCGAAAAGGCGCTGGCGCGGCACTTGCGCGGTGGTGCTGATGGCAGCGATTCCGCGTGCCCAGACGCTGAAACGCTAGCGGCTTATCACCAAGGCGCTCTTTCCGTGGACGAGATGTCGGCAGCGAAGAAACATTTTGTGTCTTGCGCGCGTTGCCAGGAAATACTGGAGCAGCTTGCAGCTACGCAGAGCGTTAGCGAATTGCGAAATCAGGAAGATGGATTGGCCGCCGGCGGAGCGTTAGTGCGGCCAAAAAATGGCGAAGTTCATGGGGAAGTTTCTGCTCCGAACGTAGCCACCCGCGCGCCAAAAGAAACGGAATCCAGAGTCGCGCATTTTCCAACAAAGAAAAAGTGGCTTCTGCGCTGGGCCGCTCCTGCGGGCGCCATTGCTGCCGGGCTGCTGCTTTACGCCAGCCTGCGCGATTTTCGTTCGCCAGCGAAACGCGCTGAACCAGCCACACAAACCGCGGAGAATCGCGAAAACAATTCGAACTTGCGAGATTACTATGCGGTTCCCGGCGTGCCGCAAGAAGCGCCGCAAGCTGCGCCGCAACAGAAGAAGAATGATGATCTGGACGCAGAAGTATCGAGTGGGCCATCAAAGCAGCAGGTAGCCAAACCTGCTCCCCGTGTTTTGCTCGACGAGCTGGAACGTTTGCGCGGCAAAGAAGAACTGCCTAAGGATTCGAAGGTAGAAAAAAAATTGGCTGAGCCGCTGGCACCCGCTCCGAACAGCGCCGCAAACGCCAACACGCCGCAATCCGGCGGGCGTTCGACGGTCGAACCAGCAACGAATCCGGCCAAAACGAAGAGTTTTGATGCCGCCAAATCCGGTGTGGCGGGGGGCTCTCTGCAGAATCGAGCAGAGGTGCAACAAAGCCAGATCCAGCTACAAGCTAGTGGCGCCGCAACCGGGGCGCCGGCGGCTTCGCCATCTTCGCCCGTTCCACCTCCGCCCGTGCCTCCAGCATCGGCATCACAACAAGTGACCGTGACAGCGGCGGCTCCAGAAGCTGCCAACGAAACCGTCGAAGTTTCGGCGCTAAACAAAAAAGAGGCCAACCTGCCAGCGATGTCGAGGAATGTGATCGATCCAGCGATGCTGCCGCCACGTATGGTTGTCGCGTCGAACGAAAAGAGCATCTGGAGATTTGGCGAACATGGAGCGATTGCGCACTCGAGCGATGGCGGCAAGACGTGGAAATTCCAAGAAGTGCCAGTGACTGCGACGCTTACCAGCGGTTCAGCGCCGGCAAAGAACATTTGCTGGATTGCCGGCGCGGCGGGCACGCTGCTGCGCACAACCGACGGCGGCAAACACTGGCAACTTATCATCGCGCCGATCGCGGGAGACGTGGGCGGCGTGATGGCCAGCGATGGAAAGCACGCCACGATCTGGGATGTGCCGCGCCAGGCGACTTACCAAACCTCAAACGGCGGAAAAACCTGGGAAAAGAAGACGGCAGAGTGAGCCGAAACTTGCGTGCAAGAAAAACGTGCGTCCCCGTTCTAACTCCAGATAGCAAATTTGTTCCCAAGGAGCGAAACATGGTGCGCGGTTCGAAATATGTAATGACACGACCGATATGGAGTTTGGCTGCCGCCACAATTTTATTGGCGGGAAGCGCAGTCCTGTATGCAACGCCGCGCGGAAAAAAGACCGCATACGCTCAGGAAAAAGAAACGGTACGGGAGAGCGGCCAAGGCACGGCTACAACACTCAATGACCAGACCGATCTTTCTGTCACGGTCTACAACTCCAACATCGCGCTGGTTCGCGATGTGCGCAATCTCACTGTTCCCAACGGCCTGTTCCGCCTGAAGTTGATGGACATTGCGGCCACCGTCAATCCCGCCACTGTGCATTTCCGTTCGCTGAACGAGCCGGACAAGCTCAGCGTGATCGAACAGAATTATGAATACGATTTGCTCGAGCCCGCAAAACTTCTTCACAAGTACGTGGGGAAGGAAGTCACACTCACGCGATCCTACCTGGAAAACGGAAGCACCAAGCGCGAAGACATTAAAGCCACTTTGCTCGCGGACAACAACGGCCCGGTGTGGAAAATCGGCAACGACATTGTCACCGGAATGTACGGCGAGACGTATCGCTTCCCGGAAGTGCCCGCGAATCTGTTCGATCGTCCCACGCTCTTGATGTCGCTGGAAAATTCCGGTTCGCGCAAGCAGCAGATTGAAGCTTCGTATCTGGCCGGAAATCTCTCCTGGAATTCAGATTACGTACTCACCGTCGGGCGCGAGGATAAAGCAGCTGACCTGGATGGCTGGGTGACGCTGGTGAACAACAGCGGCACCGCGTTTCACAACGCCCGGCTGCAGCTGGTTGCTGGCGACTTGAACCGAATACAATCTGGCCGCGCCGGAGTCACGAGTGAGAGATATGGCCATGGCCAAAGCCGTGCGCGCCGAACAATTCGCGCAGGAGAATTTCAGCGAGTATCACCTGTACACGCTGGGGCGCAAGACCTCCGTCGAAGACAAGGAAACCAAGCAGATCAGCCTGCTGCAGGGCAGCGACATCCCCATCGCAAAACATTTCGTCGTCAATGGGCAAAATTTTTACTATCACAATCAGCAGAATCCCGGTTCGCCGATCAAAGACAACGTGATGGTGTTTTACAAATTCAAGAACGAAGAAAAGTCCGGTCTTGGAATGCCCATGCCTGCCGGAAATGTCCGCGTCTACCAGAAAGACTCGAAGGGCAACATTCTTTTCGTCGGCGAAGACCGCATTGACCACACGCCGAAAGACGAAATGCTCAACATTCACATCGGCAATGCGTTCGACGTTGTCAGCGAGCGCAAACAGACCGACTACAAGCGCGTAGATACGCACACCTGGGAAATGGAATTTGAAATTACGTTGCGCAATCACAAGGACTCGGCTATCACCGTTGAAGTGAACGAGCCCATCGGCGGCGAATGGGAAATGATCAATTCCAGTTACAAGTACACAAAAACCGCAGCCTGGGCGGCGCAGTTCAATGTGCCGGTCGCGTCCAACGGCACGTCGGTACTGAAGTACCGCATCCGCGCGCATTGGTAGGATTGGTAGTCTGACAAAAACCGCAAAGGCGCCGACTTCGGGCGCCCTCTTGCTTTTGCTATGGCTACACCGCCCTGGCTACAAAGATCATTTCCGGCGAATTGTCCTGCAGTGGCGAGCGGTCAAAATCGCCACAGGTCTCCTCCACCTTAAATCCGCACCGCGCCAGAAGATGTTCCACCTCGTATCGAAAGAAATAGCGAAACGGAAACGCCATCACCAGTCGTTCCTGCCGGCCGTCCGGATACATGACGTGGTAAATCATTTCCACGTCGTTGCGTTGTGCCGCGCGATGAAAGGCCGTAAGGTGTTCTGTGAGCACGACTCTGCGTCCACCGCTCATCTCATATTCCGCAGCCTTGCGTTCTTTCAGGAATTCCGGATCGTGCATTCGCCGCGCGTCGGTCTGGAAGAAATCGAGAATCAGGTGCCCACCGGCTTCCACATGATTCCGCACGCACTGCAGACAATCCAGCTGCTGCTGTGTTTCCAATAAGTGTTGAAATGGCCGAAACGGAATGATCACCAGAGGAAACTTCAAAATAAGTTTGTAAGGGAACAGCGCCTTGAGCTCGAAATTCGTCATGTTCCCCTGCGCCAAACTCACACGGGTCCGGGCCTCTTCTGGCAAAGTCGCAAGCTTCGCCTCCGCTCGATCCAGCATTTTCTGAGAAATGTCGAGTCCCGTGATTTTGAATCCGGCCTGTGCAATCGCCAGCGTAACTCGTCCCGAGCCGCATCCGAGCTCCAGCACCGGCTCGCCGAATTCTTTTGCCGCGCTCACGTAGAACGCCACATCTCCGCGCCCGGCGACGATCGGAGAAGCGTCGTAGTATTCCGCGATAAAACTGTCGTAAAGCGATTCAGGCACCAAAGGCAACCTCCTCAATTCGATCCCTGTTCTCCGCTCGCCATAATCGCGTCTGCCTCAATCTCCACCAGCATTTCCGGTGAAATGAGAGCGCTCACCTGTACCATACTTGTTGCCGGTCGAATTGTTGCGAAAAATTCTCCATGCGCCCGTGCAACTTTTTCCCATTCGGCGATGTTGATGACGAAAATTCGCGTCCGCACCACGTCGGACAAGGTCGCGCCCGCTTGCGCAAGGGCCGCTTGGATGTTTCGGATCGTCTGCACAGTCTGCACGTGCACGTCGCCCACTCCGACGATTTTTCCGTCCGCCCCGGTCGCCGTTGTTCCGGAAACATACACCGCATTCCCAATCCGCACCGCTCGCGAATAACCCACGATCGGCTCCCACGGCGTCCCGCTTGAAATATTTTTCCGTTCCATCGCGTAGCTCCCTTGTTCTTCTTTGGCTTCTTTGGCCCCGCCCCTGCGGCCATTCTCGGCCGCATGCTAAACTGAGTATGGCACGGCGCTGCGGTTTTCTAGACGAGGCGTCACTCCGACGAAAGCCGGGAATACACGACGATACATGCGCTGCAATAATATTCTGGAAGCCATCGGCCACACGCCTCTGGTGCGACTCAATCGCATCAATCATGGCCTGAAACCGCAAATGTACGTAAAGGCCGACTACACCAATCCCGGCGGATCGGTGAAGGACCGCATCGGCGTCACTATGATCGACGACGCGGAAAAGCGCGGCCTGCTCAAGCCCGGTGGCACCATCATCGAAGGGACTTCCGGCAACACTGGCATGGGACTCGCACTGGTCGCGGCGGTTCGCGGCTACAAAATGGTTTTCACTATCACCGACAAACAGTCAAAGGAAAAAGTGGACCTGCTCAAGGCTCTCGGCGCTGAAGTCATCGTTTGCCCCACCGCCGTCGAACCTGCCGATCCGCGAAGCTACTATTCGGTCGCCAAAAAACTTGCCCGCGATATTCCCAATTCCTTCTATCCCAATCAGTACGACAATCCCATGAATCCCGCGGCACATTACGCAACCACCGGCCCGGAAATCTGGGAAGACAGTGAAGGGAAGATCACGCACTTCGTGTGCGGCATGGGAACGGGAGGCACGATCAGCGGCGCGGGTAAATATCTCAAAGAACAAAATCCTGCGATTCAGATTATCGGAGTCGATCCGGAGGGTTCGCTCTACTACGACTTCCACAAAACCGGCCAGGTCGTAAAAAGCCGTACGTACGTGGTCGAAGGCATCGGCGAGGATTTTTTTCCCACCACCATGGACATGAAGATTGTTGACGACATGATCCAGGTGAACGACGAAGAATGTTTCGTTGCGGCGCGGCGTCTCGTCAAACAGGAAGGCATCTTCACCGGAGGCAGTGGCGGTGGATGCCTTTCCGCGGCTTTGCGCGTCGCAAAAAATCTCGACGAAAAAGCCTACATCGTCGCCTTCATGCCCGATACTGGCATGCGCTATCTCAGCAAGGTGTACAACGAAGAATGGATGCGTGAGCGCGGCTACGTGGATTCCGCGGTCGCCATTACCGCAGGCGAAGTCGTGAACGCCAAGCACAAATCCGGCAAGGTCCGTGATCTGGTGATTGTCCGTCCGTACCAAACTGTTTTTCACGCGCTGAAAACCATGCAGGAACAGGACATTTCGCAAATTCCCGTATTCGAGGAAACCGCATTGATCGGCACGGTTTACGAAGACCAAATTCTGACTTTGGCGTTGCAAGGGAAAGATTTGCGCAAACTGGTCATCCGCGAAGTCATGAGCAAACCATTGCCAAAAGTTTCCAGGTCCGCGCCCGTCGAACGCGTGACCTACATTCTCAGCCACGAAAATCCCGCGGTGTTCGTCGAAATGGACGAGACGCGTTTCGAAATTCTCACCAAGTATGATTTGATGAGCACCGTCGCAAGCCTCATGGAACAAAAGCGCTGAACGTGAAACCTGTTCGGCTCGATATTTCCGGCACAAATGTCAGGGACATTGCCGCGACGTGTGATGGATGTGCAACACTTCGATCGTTTGGTCTTTGACGCGATACGCCGCGATATACGGCCAGGGAGCGAAGACGAGTTCCCACGTGCCTTCCTCGCGACCTGGTCTCCCGCGATGCGGAGAATCTTTTAAGGAGCGGATGCTGTCGTATAACTTGGCGACAGTCGAAGCTACGAGATGAGGATAATTTTCAACCAGGAAATCATGAATCTCTTCGAGATCCGCGGCGGCGGCCCGCGTCCAGCGAATGCGCATCACGGTCGGAGCATTCGCTTGACCCGCGCATCCATCTCCCCATCCTCAATGAATTCGCCACGTTCGGCTTGCTCAACGCCTTTGCGAACGGCCGCGCGAAATTGTGCGTCGTCCTCCAATAATTTCAAGGCGGCGTCCTTCGCCAGCTCCTGCGGATCGATCCCCTCTCGTGTAGCGATCGAAGCGAGCCGTGATTCTTGCTCCGGTGTGAAATGGACTTCCATTCCTGCTAATTTAGAACCAGCATCAGCGCGCGTCAAAGCGCAAAAATCCAAACAGTTTTCCCGGTCCGAAGCGCAATGAAGATTCTCGATTTCAACCAACGGATCAAGGACTCGATTCTCATCGCCGATGGCGCGATGGGCTCGATGCTGCACGAAGCCGTCGGCGCGCAGCGCTGCTTTGACGAACTCAACTCAACCGAGCCGGAGGCCGTCTTCCGCGTCCACCAGGCTTATATCGAAGCGGGCGCGCAAATTATCGAAACCAACACGTTCGGAGCGAATCGCTTCAAGCTCGCGCACCTCGGGCTCGGCGATGAAGTCCAGCGGCTCAATTCCCGCGGCGTCAAAATCGCCCGCGAAGCCCGCGAAGCCGCCACCCGCGAAGTTTTGATTGCCGGCTCAATGGGACCGCTTGGACTCGGCGTGCAAGCCCGCCATCCGGAGCCGCAGGAAATCGTTTCTTATTTTCTTGAACAGGCACAGGCGCTCGAAGAACGCGGCGTCGATCTTTTCATTCTCGAGACGTTTACATACATCGAGGAAATTCTTCTCGCCATTGACGCTATTCGCTCTTTCTCGCTGCTGCCCATCATCGCGCAGCTCACTTATTCCGAAGAAGGTACGGCTTACGGCGATCTCTGCCCCGCGGGCGCCGCGGCGCAACTCAAAAATAAGAACGTCCAGGTCATCGGAGCAAATTGCACTATTGGGCCCCAACCACTACTGCCGATTCTCAGGGAACTGGCCGCGGTTGATGATCTCCGCGTAAGTGGCATGCCTAACGCCGGTTTCCCCAAGCGCGAAGGCGACCGCATCGTCTATCCAAAATCTTCGCCGGAATATTTCGCTCTTTTCGCGCGCGAGGCTGCCGCCGCCGGCGTACACATCCTCGGTGGCTGCTGCGGCACTACGCCCGCACATATTCGCGCCATGGCTGACACTGTCAAATCGCTGCGCCCGTCAAAGGCCCTTGCTTCTACGGCAACGGCCGAAGCCGTTGCCAAGCCCGCACCACGCATCGATCGCGCTCCGGAAAGCAAGCTCTGGAAAAATATCCAAGCCGGAAAATTTCAGGTCAGCGTGGAAATCGATCCGCCCAAGGGCATTGCGCTCGATCGTGTGTACGAGCAGGTCGATAAAATCATGGCGTCAGGCAGAGTCGGCGCCATTGACATCAATTCCGGCGCCATGGCCCGCGTCGGCATGGACGCGCTCATCGTCGCCGGCGCCCTCGAAGCGCGCGGCGTCGAAACCATTCCGCATCTCACTACACGTGACCAAAATATTATCGGTCTGCAAGCCGCGTTGCTTGGCGCGTGGACTGTTGGCGGGGTGCGCAACGTTCTCGCCATCACCGGCGATCCGCCCTCTGTTGGCGACTATCCCGAAACCAGCGGAGTCTACGAAGTCGATTCCGTCGGCCTGGTGAAAGTTCTGCATCGCCTCAATCAAGGCACGGACTGGTCCGGCAAAACGCTCGGTGGCGCAACCAATTTTACGATTGGCGTCGCCGTCAATCCCGTCGCGGACGATCTCGACGAAGAAATCGCGCGATTCCACGCCAAGATCGAAGCCGGCGCGCACTTTGCCATGACCCAGCCGCTCTTCGATCCGGAACACTGGCTGGCGTTCGTCAAAAAACTCGGAGGCAAATCTCCCATTCCCGTGTTGATCGGAATCTGGCCGCTCAACAGTTACAAGCAGGCGCTGCGCCTCAATAACGAAGTACCGGGAATTGTTATTCCCGAATCGCTTCTCAAATCTCTTGAAGCCGCTGGAACCGCAGCGCGCGATCGCGGATTCGAAGTAGCCCGCGAGATGCTCGCCTGGTCGCGCACCGAACTCGCTGGCGCTTATCTAATTCCTCCGTTCAAGCGCTACGAGGAAATCCTCGACATTCTCTAATGCTCGCTTGGGCGATTCCTCAATACACTCCAGGAACCAGCCTCTTTGTCACTCTGCTGTACTCTACGTATTCCTCTCCAAATGCTTCGCGCAACGCCATTTCCTCCACCTGAATCCGATAAATTAGCGCCGCCGTCGTCGGCACAATCGCCACAACAAAACTGATCCAGTTCCGCGAATGAATTCCAATCGCCACAAACACCATCAGCAAACCCAAGTAAGAAGGATGCCGCACCATCCGATACAGTCCGCTACGCACCATCTTCTGCGACTCGCGAATCGCCACGTTTGCACTGAATGATTTTCCCAACGTAAACACCGCTGTCGATCGAATCGCCAGCGCCGCGACCAGCACCACCACGCTCGCCGTTTTCAGCCACGCTGCCCCGCCAAACATATTCGCCGGCATGATTCGTCGCATCCACTCGCACGCCGTCACCGAAACTAAGATCACCATCCACAAAATCAGCTGCGACCCGCGGTCGCTTACTTTCCCGCCGCTTTTCCCAGTCCGCGTCGCTACCGCAATCACTACCTCCGACGCCACCCACGCCCAGTAAAAAGACGTCCACAAAATTGCTGTCATGCCGGCCTCTGTGCTCGCAGTTCAAGCTAGCACGAGCGTCGACACCGCGAAGCGGGTTTTAAACAACAAAAGGCGCTCTCAGCTGCGAGAGCGCCTTCTGGATTCTTCGCTTTCTGAAATTCAGCTAGCTTTGCGACGGCGAAGCGCACCGAGTGCGAGCCCACCTAAACTCAACAGGATCAGCGAAGCAGGTTCCGGAGTTCCCACGCTATCAGGACTGCCAGGAGGATCGACAACGGTCAGTGTGTATTCGCCCATATCGAAAACACCGGTATGCAGGCTCACAGTTCCGTCGGAGTTCCACGTGAACAGTCCCGGAGCGATCAACTCAACAGACTTGGTCATGCTCCCGGTAGCCGCGTAATTGGTCGCGCCCATATACCCAGCGGCGCCAAGCTGCACGATAGCGAAAGTATAGGCAGCGCCATCGTAGGTCGCTGAAACATTCGTAAGATTAATGATTCCGTTCAAATTCACGCTCGATGGCGTGACTGTCGCCGGAACCGTAAAGATGATGGTTGCGCCCTTCGAAACTAGAGTATATGTGTCGAAGTTGTCTGCTTTGGACGGCTGAACGAACAAAAGGGCGGCGAAAAGCATTAACCCCGCAATCGCAATGACCTTACGCATGGTTCTCCTCTAGTACTTCTCGTTGGGCCAGCCTGCGGAGTGAACTGGAACAACCGAGACCTGTACTCTCGTACAGGCGTGTATTTTGCAGGTCTGTTGCCAAATCGGAACACATTTCAATGCTTTATTTTCAATAAGTTACAGAACATCTGCCACTTGCTGTGAGTAACTTTTTTCCGACTTCTGCCGTAAACTACCAGCAAAATGACTTAAACCCATCCGCACTAGTGGGTTACGCCGTCTACTTGTACGCCAGTTGAGCGCGTCTGCTTTTGTGCGCTTGTATGGTCATGAACGATGCGCCATCCGTCCGGAAATTGTTGAAAGACCAGACTAAAGACTCCACCTAGCTCGTCAGCTTGGCGCTTTAGGTGCCAGTGACCGAGAACCAACGCCGCTTGCGGACCCAATGGCCGGATCTCCAAGCCCGAGAAGTCCAATTCTCCCATTGTCTTCCTGTCGGGGTAGCTTTTCCGGTATCGAGCAAGAACTCCGTCGTAGCCACGAACGATTCCGTCGCTGCCCGCAAACGTAAGCTCAGGCGAATTCCAATAGCCTTCGAGGAACGCGGGAATATCCCCACGGTTCCAGGCAGCCTGTTGGGACGCCAGAACCGCACGGATGGACTGGTCCGTAGAATCGTTGGAAATAACTGTATCCATTAGGTTTAGCTTGTCTTTCGACCGGCCGACACTGGTGCCGTCCCAAACGGTCGCAAGTCCCATCGCTAAGAACACTGCTAGTCCGACCAACCCGCCAAACCTTGTTTGCATTTCGCCTCCCGCCCAGCTTCGCCAGGCGCGTTTGTTCTCAATCGGTTACGCCGCAAAGGACCAGTCCGATAGTACCCCGGAGCTATAGCGCATAACGGCGGGTGCCGGCAAAATGTTTCCAGAGGCAAACGGTGTTCTCGGCACTCATACTCGCAATTTCGATCGTGGCACTCGCCCAATTCGGAGCGTTTTATTGGCGGGCCGTCGTCGTTGGAATTGCCGCGCAGCCGGTTTCCGAGCAAGTTCTGGCTGCCGCAAATGCGGATACTGGAACGCTATGCGGCGAACACTACCGCTCGCTTGCGCAACTCCACCAGTTGACCCCGGACATCTGCGCCAAGTCCTCAGGCCTTGGTCTGGTGCCTCTCTACTTCAAATTGGTCCACGCAATTGGCAAGTTGGCGTCGGGCCGGGTTGCCGCACTCGCCGAATGGGCTGAAGGCGAGCGCGTTCTCTGCGCGCGTTACGCGGCGGTGCAGATTGACCGCCGTCTGCAGGCTAACCTGCAGCTTGCGGCGTCCATGCGCTCCTGCTAGTTCTCATCAGTTCTGGATGTCATCTCAGTACGCCCATCGCAGCAGCACACTCCCGGTGGTGTATCCAGCGCCGACTGCCATCAGCAGGACCAAATCGCCCTTTTTCAATTTTTGCTGATCGACAGCATCCCGCAGGCCAAGCGGAATCGTCCCGCCGGTGGTGTTTCCATAGCGATCGATATTGACCATTACTCTGTCGTCGGGCAGGCCGAGGCGCTCCTGCATGGCGCGGATGATGCGCAGATTGGCCTGATGAGGTACCACCAGCGCGATGTCCTCGCTCTTCAGGCCGTTGCGTTCCACCATGTGCGCAGCGAGCTCCGCCATGCGGCGCACCGCGTATTTGAAAACGGCTGAGCCTTCCTGGTGAACGTAATGCATTTTCTTGTCGACGGTTTCGTGCGTGGGCGGATTTAGCGATCCGCCGCCGGGCATGTACAAATATTGGCCGCCTGAGCCATCCACATCGTGTTCGAAATCAAGAATGCCTTCGCCATCAGCCGCGGGCTCAAGCAGAACGGCGCCAGCACCGTCGCCAAACAACACGCACGTCGCGCGATCCTCATAATTCAGAATCGAAGTCATAGTATCGCTGCCGATGGCCAGAACCTTCTTGTGCGCGCCGGAGCCGACGAATTGCGCGCCCACCGTCAATGCGTACGCGAATCCGGAACACGCGGCGGATAAATCAAATCCCCAGGCCTTTTTTGCGCCGATGCGGTCCTGCACCAGGCAAGCGGTGGCAGGGAAAAGCATGTCCGGCGTGACGCTGGCGACGATAATCATGTCGATGTCAGCTGGGTCGGTGTTGGTCTTGGCCAGCAACTCCTTGGCGGCTTCGGTGGCCATATGAGACGAGGCCATGCCCTTGTCCACGACGTGGCGTTGCCGGATGCCGGTGCGTGTGCGGATCCATTCATCATTGGTATCCACAATTTTTTCCAGGTCCGCGTTGCTCATCACTCGCGGCGGCAGGAAGCCGGCCACGCCTGTAATCTTCGCTGCGATGCGATGCGACATATCACCCCTTGCAGGATTCGCGAGTGGAACAAAGGAAAAGGAAGTTTATGCGATGCCCCGCATCGGGCACAAGAGTTGCGCGCAGAGTGCCTGCAAATAAAATTTCAGAAGCGCAATAGATAGCTGACTTTTACGAAGAACAACTGATTATTGCGGTTGGTTGGACTGCCCTGATAGAAAACCGATGGCGCCGGAATCGTTTGATCGAGCGCCAGGTTGTTGAGGCCGCTGTTGTAGCCGAGATAGATCGCGGTGCCGGGGTGCAGCAGATACGTGAGCAAAACGTCGGTCGGGAATTGCTTGCTGGGAGGAATCGGACCACCGGCGTAGCTCCCGAGATTGGTCTGCAGATTGAGGAGTTGCGTGTTGGCGAGCGTTGCGTCGTAGTCAACGATCACCCGCAAGGATAATTCCTTGCTGAACTGGTAGTTTATTTTCGTGCGCAGCAAATAATTATTGAAAATCGCTTGTCCCGGCCGGAAACCTGCCGGAGTCGAGCCCTCGCGCGTCCCCAGACGATAATAGATTCCAGTTTCGTCGATGCGGAATCGCGCAGAAGGCCGCACTGTAAATGCAAGGTTCACGCGTTTGACATTTCCCAGAAAGGGATCAAGTGCGCCGCCGGGAAAATAATTTTCACCTGTGCCGCTGGTGAAGCGGGCGGCTAGCGCCAGCCATTTATACAGAGCGGAAGTGCCGTAAATTGAGGTGCTGTGCTTGCGGAATGGAATGTTGTCGAATAATTCGTAGCCTTCGCCGCGGCTGACCGTGAATGTGGAATTGCGCGTCAGATCCAACTGCGCGCCCAACGCGGCAGTCCAGTCCTGCAGCACATCGTTATGATCCCAATCGATGATCTCGCTGGCGATGGGACCGTAATCCACAATGGGATGAAAATTGGGCCGCCATAGATAGCTGGCCAGCGAATAACTCTGGCGAATATCCACACGCGGAACGAAACCAAGCTCCGCACAAAAGCCGGGTGTGAAATCACTGTATTCGCTTAGGAGACGAAACTTGCGGCCGGTGTAGGAGACATCCGCGTACAGGCTGTTGCCCTGCTGCGAGGAGGCGTTTGCGGGCGAAGCGCCAGTTTGAACTGGCGGCTCGAACTGTTGACAGAGCTGCGGCAGATTTATGTCCTGGCGTGTCCAACTGTGCGTGGCCTGAAAATCGGTGACCCAGTGCGGAGAAAGTTTAAGGCGCGCGTCTAGAGACACGATGCGGTTGCTGGTATCCGCAAAATCGCGCGTGGAGGCGAAAGCCCCAATATAGGATTGCGTTCCGAATTGGCGGGCAATGCGCACGACGCCGTCGAGTGAGCGCGTATCATACTCGCTGCCCACCGTCTGTCCTTGCCCCGGCTGCCGATCGTCTATCAGCAATGCTCCCAGCGTCCAGTCTCCCGCTTTTCCCGTCATGCGCGCGCCGAACTGCGGGTCCGCGATTTGCCGCGAGAAAAACAAGTCCACGGGTGTTTGGAAAAAGCCCGCGTTTTCGATGAAAAATGGCCGCTTTTCGGGGAATAGAACCGCGAAGCGTTGATTGATAGTCACCTGCGGGTCGTCGCTTTCCACCTGGCTGAAATCCGGATTTAGTGTGACGTCGAAAGTGAGCGAGTCTTTTGCCACGAATTTCGCGTCGAGACCTGCGCGGTGTTCGAATGCATCCTGATAAGCGGGTGGCGGGCCGGCGGAGGTCAGCGTGGGCTGATTCAAGAAGTGATCGCCGGCCAGCAGGCCGTAAGGAATGAATTGTATATTGCGGCCGGGCGATACGTGATCCAGGCCAGCGACCGGTTCGAATTGTTGCGTGATTCCTTCCACGCGCTGCGTGATGTACGGCCAGTAATCGTATTCGCTTTTGCGCAGAATGACTCGATAGAGCGCAACGCCCCACGTCTGTTGCGGCGCATGGGAAAAGCGCAGGCTCTTGAAGGGAATCGCGAACCATACGATGTAGCCGCCCGCCGTAAGACGGCCTCCGTTCTTCCAAAGGGTGTCAAAACTGTAGTCGTAATTTTGCCCTTCGGTGTAGATCGAATCTTGCTGGATGCCGAGAGGATTGGAAAAGAAAACGTAAGCTCGATGGTGGTCGCGAAAAGTGTCCAGCAAGACGCCGACGCCGTCGTCCTGCAGCACGTCCTCGCGTTTGGAAAGATGCGCGCGCACCTGGCCATCATCGCCGCACACGAAAACCACGTAAAGATTCTTGTCGTCGTAGGAAAGATAGGCGGTGGTTTTCTCGGTGGCCGGGGTGCCGTCTCCCGGAACGTTCTGCCGGAAATCGCCCACGGCAAGTTCTGCTTCGCGCGGCTTGTTTTCCAGGAAGTCCTCAAGCCTGGGCGGTTTGGTTACGCGCGGAATTTGCGCAAGAGGAATTGTGGCTCCGCCGGGCTGCGGAGGAGAGGGTTTCTGAGCCACTCCCGCCACGGCGAAACACAAAACCATCCACCCAAGCAAAACACTTCGTATCCAAGGCCCCATGCGGTGTATTGCTTATATCTTGTAAAGTAAAATCGCGCAACGGTATAGTCGTACTGTTGCTTTATGATTAATATCGTGCCGGCAGGATTTCGTAACGCCAGGTCAATTCGGCGGATTTTTTCAGGGTTGCCGATACCGAACAATACTTCTCTTCGCTTAGTTGAATCGCTCGCTCGACGCTACTTTCTTCCAATTTGCCGCGCAAGCGGTAGACAATTTCCAGTTTGCTCCAAACCTGCGGCGGCTCCGCGGCGCGTTCACCCGAGCAAATCACTTCCAGCGATTCCAGTTTCTGGCGCTTTTTTCCCAGGATGATGACGATATCGGTCGCGGTACAGGCGCCCAGCGCCATCAGCAGCAACTCCATCGCGCCAGGGCCGGTATTTGAACTGCGGTCGGAATCCAGCGCCAGAGCATGGCCCGACGGGCTGATTGCCACGAATTTTTGTTCACCGATCCATTGCACTTTCGACGTTTGCATTGCGGCGCTCCTGTCTGCAGCGAACAGGATAGCAGTATCCGGAGCCGGCGGCGCCTGGCCTAGCTGGTTCTGGTTTGCGTGAGGGATGCAACTTCGATGATGGGATTGGCTTGCTGCCGCATCACGCGCACGAAAATCTCCACGATGCGCGCGTCAAACTGCGCATTCGCGCACCGTTCCAATTCTGCCAGCGCTTCCTCCGCCGGACGGCCTTTCTTGTACGTGCGGTCGCTCGTAATGGTGTCGTATGCGTCGGCGACAGCGACCATGCGCGCGCCAAGGGGAATGCCTTCTCCCCGCAACGCGTCAGGGTAGCCCGAGCCATCATAATATTCGTGATGGTGCAGCACCATCTCGCGAATCCGGGCCAAGGGTGTTAGCGGCTCCAGAATTTTCGCTCCAAAGATCACGTGCGACTTCATGGTTTCCCACTCGTCGGGATTCAGTGGCCCGGACTTATTCAGAATTTGTTCCGGAATTCCCACCTTACCGATATCATGCAGTACCGCGCCCAGGCGGATTTCGTCGATCTCCGCCTCGCTCATCTCCATGGCTTCGGCGATCAACGCGGCGTAGGCCGACACTTTCTGCGAATGTCCTTGCGTGTAGTGATCCTTCGCGTCAATCGCGAACGCCAGCGACGTGACGGTGTCCAGAACGGCCTGCGGCAATGCCTGCGGCCCGGCGTCCTCCGGCACTTCAGGAGCAACCGTTATTCCGTTGCCCGCCTCGGTGGCAGCCAGCGATTCGGTGAACTGCTTCAGCCGCTGGTAGATTTCTTCGAATGCCTCGGGTCCGGTAGCGAACAAGCGCTTCAGGGTCACGCCGAGATACGCTTCCAATACATCTTTTTTCCACTTTTTTGCTTCGCCCGGATCGAAATGGTCGGCGGTCGAAACGGCGTTGCCGCCCTGGTGCTTCGACAAGTACATCGAAGCGTCCGCAACCTGAATCAATTCCTGTGGCGAAGATCCGTGCAGCGGATAGCACGCGATGCCGAAGCTCGCCGAAACATTTTTTTCACGCAACAAATTATCCGCACAGACCCAGCTGCGCAGCTTCGAAGCCAGTTGCCGCGCCTGTTCCATGGAAGTTTCCGGCATCAAGATCACAAATTCATCGCCGCCATAGCGCGCTACCACATCCGAGCGCCGGCAATTGGCTTCCAGAATGTGCCCTACACGCTGCAGCACCAGGTCGCCTTCCAGGTGGCCGTAAAAATCATTCACGAACTTGAAGCGGTCCAAATCCATCAGCACCAGCGCAAAAGCGCGACCAGCGCGCGTGGAACGTTTCCATTCCGCGGACAGCGCTTCCATGAAGAAGCGATGTGTCTTCACTCCGGTCAACCCGTCAGTGATGGCCTGCTCTTGCGCTTTCTGGAAGGTCAGGGCGTTGTGCAAAGCACCGGCAATCAAATCCGCCAACGTGCCGAGAAGCAGAACCTCCTCCTCGCTGAAGTCGATGTCTTTCGCCGATTCGACGTACAACACGCCGTGCAATTGTTCTGCGAAGAAAATCGGCAGAGCCACCGCGGACGAAGTGTCGGCCATCATCGGTTTCAATGCGGCATCAGCCGCCTGCGTCGCGTGGAACGAAGCCATGTTTCCGTTGCGCGCTACATTGCCGACCAGCCCGGTGCCAAGCAGAATGCGCTGTCCCAGCGCGCCTCGGCGGTTTCCGGCCTCCGCCTGAATCACCAGCTCGCGCGTGGAATATTCCAGCACCGCAATTCCGATGTGGTCATAGGTGAGCCCGGTTTCCAGCTCCTCCGTCATTTTCGCCAGCATTTCATCGGGATTCAGCGTACCGATGGCATGCCGTGAAATCGTATTGAGCAAAGTCAGGTGCCGTGCTTTCGTGCGCTCCTCCTGAAACAGCCGCGCATTTTCAATCGCGATACTCGCCTCGCTCGCCAGCACTCGCAGCAATTCCAGATGCCCTTCATCGAAGGCTTTGTCCTCATCGGAAAAAACCGCCATGGCGCCGATGGCTCGGTCATACGCCACCAGTGGCACGCAACAAAAGCAACCCTGCTTGCGGATCGGTTCCACACCCAGCTTTTCCGCTTCCTCCAGGAACTTCTCGCGAATCAGGATTGGCTGCCGCGTGCGGATCACATATTCAGTAAGGAAATTTCCCGCCGGGCTGGTTCGCCGGGCTTGGCGGACGCCATCGATAATTTCCAGATCGAAATGCATTTCATTGCGCACTGAATCGAGCGATGCGATATAGAAATTTTCTACATCGATCAACCGCCGCAATTCTTCCCAAATCTTGCGCAGCAGATCTTCTTTGTGCAGCGTCGAGCTCAGCGCGCGGCCGATCTCGTTCAGGACGTGCAGTTCTTCGGAGCGTCGCGACGTCTGTTGAATCAGCAGGCTATTTTCCACCGCCATACCTATCTGATGTCCCAGCGCCAACAGAAGACGCAATTCGGCGGGAGTGAATCGCCGCGCGTCCGGCGAACCCAGCAACAAAACGCCGAAAGCCTGTTCCTTTGCCTGCAGACTGATGGCAACCACGCTCCGCAGCTGCTGATCCAGAGCCAGCTTCCGGAACCGCCGGATCTGATCTTCTTTCTCCAGCGCCATCAGCGAGTCATCCCGCAAATCGCGGAAACCCATCAAACCGCCCAGGCGCGACACCAGACTGACCAGATAGTCGTCCAGGCCTTCTTCCTGCGCGACACGGCAGAATTCATCCTTCAATCCGACGGCAACCACCGAAGTCGGTCCCTGCGGATCGCCGTGATTCAGAAACAACGCGCCAGCCGGCAAACGCACCACGCCAAGGACCCGGTCCAGCGCTTGCGACAGCATGCGGTGAATTTCGCCGCCCGCGAAACTCGACGCCGCAAGATTCAAATTGGACAGCGCCAGCATGTTGCGCTCGACTCGGCGCTTTTCTTCTTCGTACAACGCCATGACCATCAGCATCGCAGCGAACGTTGCGGGCAGCGCGGAAATCGGATCCAACGCCACGTGCAAGGCGTCCAGACGCGCTTGCAAGAAATAAAAAATCAGTCCCAGCGAAGCCCACGCAAAAAACACCACCGAAAGCAGCCAGTCTGCCAGCGTTTCCTGCAGCCTGCTTTCCGCCCAGAATTCGACGCCCACAGCGGAGTAGATCGCAAAAGCCAGAAACACAACCGGAAAGGGAAATACGCCTAATGCGTTAGCGACGGTCCATGCCAGTACCGCTGCGCCCACCCCCATTGCTGCGCGAGACATCAGAGTTCGATGGGCGTATTGCCGTGCGCCAAGAAAAAAGAAAATGCCCGCGCTCGCGAAGATTCCCTGGCCGATCGCGGTCTGTACGGTGTTAGCGCCCGCGCCGCTACTAAGCCCGCTTCCAAGATAGTGCAGCGCCAGAGTACTCCAGCCCGCGGTCCAGTACAGGAGATACGCCTGACGCTTCAGGTTGTACACATACGCGAAGTAGCCGGCCACAAGCGCCGTCGCCACCAGTAACGCTAACGAAATCAGGCCGGAATCGATCAAGGACCTATCGCTTCTCCGTCTCACAACTTGCAGACGGCTGCGCCTGATTCGCATCGCAACGCAAACCGGCGTGTGCAGCAAGCGGGCATCTGGCCACTTTCCCGAGGACTGGCGTGAGCTGTTGCCCGACCGTTCCTGCACAAAACAAAGTACTTGCGATTATGAGTCAGGGAAATTTAAGTGTGCAAGCGTACCTCGGTACTGGTTGCGTAAGTGATAGCAGGGCTTCCAGGCTGCCGGGGGAAATTGCAGTAACGCCACGAATGACGGCGGTTGGACGCTCTTCTACGCATCCATTACACTGTTTTATTACCATTCCGCAAAAAAGCGCAAAAGGTCAACAAACCTCACATGCCCGATAACGCAGACAGTCTCAACCTTGCAACTCGCGACCCCGGAATTCGGGTGCGCTTCGCTCCTTCTCCCACCGGCTACCTTCACGTGGGCGGAGCACGCACTGCGCTTTTTAACTGGCTTTTCGCCCGCAGCAAGCGCGGCACCATGATTCTCCGTATTGAAGACACTGACGCCGAGCGCAACAAGCCGGAACTGGTCAACGGGATCATCGAAGGTCTGCAATGGCTGGGCTTGGACTGGGACGAAGGACCGTTTTACCAGTCCCAGCGCTCCTCCTTGTATCTGGAAGCAGCTAAGAGATTGCTCGCGAATGACTCGGCGTTTCTTTGCTACTGTGCGGCGGAAAAATATGTCGGCGGCGATCATGTCGAGGAAGGCGTCGAAACGCAAAAGGTTCGTCGTGTGACCCGCTGCTCTTGCCGCGATGGCAAACCCTCCACGCCTGACGTCAAACCGGCGCTGCGCTTCAAAGTCCCGGTCGGCGGCTCCACCAAATTTCTCGATGCCGTCTTTGGCGAACGCGAATTTGCCAACGATGAAATCGAAGATTTCGTCCTGATGCGCTCCGGCAAAGGCGACGAAGAATTCGGCCAGGCCATGTACCAGATGAGCGCTGTTGTGGACGATGTGGACATGCGCATCACCCACGTCATCCGCGGAGCCGATCACATTTCCAATACGCCCAAACAAGTGTTGCTGTACCGCGCGTTGGGTGCGGAGATTCCGATTTTCGCGCATCTGCCGCTGATTCTCGGCGCGGACAAGTCGCGTCTCTCCAAGCGCCATGGCGCCACGGACGTCAACATGTACCGCACCGAAGGATTTCTTCCCGAAGCCTTTCGCAATTTTCTTGCGTTGCTCGGCTGGTCTCCCGGCGGCGATGAAGAATTCTTGCGCACCAGCCAATTGCTCGAAAAGTTTTCTCTGGAAGGGGTCAGCCGCGTCAACGGCGTTTTCGATCGCCCCAAGCTCGAATGGTTCAACACGCAGTATCTCCAGAAATTGCCGATTGAAGAGCTTTTGCCGCACGTCGAAGCGCAATTGAAAAACGGCAAACTCTGGAAAGACGAGTGGGCTTCGGGAGCGGGCCACGAATGGTTCTCAAAAACGGTGGACTTGCTTCGTCCGCGCGTGCGCCTGCTGCCGGACTTTGCTTCCTGGTCGCGCGCATTCTTCACGGACGACTTCGCACGTGATCCAGCCGCCAAGGAAAAATTCTGGAAAGAGCCGGCCAAAATTAAAGACCTGCTTTCGAAAACTGCGGACGCACTGGCTGCACTCCCGGAATGGAATCACGATGCCTGCGACCACGCCACCCGTGCCGTCGCCGAAGCCGCCGGCGTCAAAGCCGGGCTCTTGATCAACGCCATTCGCGTCGCCATCGTCGGCCAGGCCGTTGCCCCGCCATTGTTCGATACAATGGTTGTCCTCGGCCAGCAACGAGTCGTTCACCGCCTCCGCGATGCAGTTTCCGAACTCGGCTAGCGATTCTCATTACATTTATTGAGAGGGCCGCCGATTCACAGCAGGCAAACCGCAATGATCGTCATTCCAAGGGCAGCGAGGAATCTCTCTGATGTTTGAGCCATCGAGAATCGCACGCACGCCAACTTCGCGTCGTGATTTTCTGCAAAAATTGTGCGCAGCGCCTCTCGCAACTATTCCGGATTCGAAACTCTTCAAGGCATTGACGTTTTCCCGTGACGATGACTTAACATCGCGCCTTGCCGCCGATCCGCTTCGCCCGCAGTTCCATTTGCTCCCCGCGAAAAACTGGATGAACGATCCCAACGGCCCAATCTTCTGGAAAGGCATGTACCACATGTTTTTCCAGTACAACCCGAATGCAGCGGTGTGGGGCGACATGCACTGGGCTCACGCCATCAGCCCGGATATGATTCGTTGGAAGCATTTGCCCGTTGCGCTCGCTCCCACTCCTGGCTCGGCCGATGCGGACGGCTGCTTCACCGGCAGCGCCGTGGACGATCGTGGCACCGCAACAATTCTTTACACCGGCGTGAAAGCCGCCGCGCCGCAATTCGCCACCCTGCGTGACGGCACACACAACTTCCGCGAAGTGCAGTGCCTCGCGACCTCCAGCGACCCGCAACTCCGAACCTGGACCAAATGGAGAACGCCAGTCATTGAGCCGCCATCGGATCCGTTGCTGACCGGATTCCGCGATCCTTTTCTGTGGCGCGACCGCGATGTCTGGTATCTCGGTGTCGCTTCCGGTGTGCGCAAGCAGGGTGGCCAGGTACTGCTCTACCGTTCAAAAGATTTGCGGCAATGGGAGTATCTGCATCCCCTCGCGAGCGGACACTGGACCGAAAAAGAAAACATCAATCCCGTGGATTCCGGGGAAATGTGGGAATGTCCGGATTTCTTTCCGCTCGGTTCGAAGCATGTGCTGCTTTATTCCACGGCGGGGAAAGTTTTGTGGGAAACCGGGGAACTCGATTGCAAGGAATTGCTCTTTCATCCGCAGCGCACCGGCGTGCTGGATCACGGCGCCTACTACGCGCAGAAAACGCAACTCGATGCGGAAAGCAATCGCATCCTGTGGGGCTGGATTCCGGAAACGCGACCGGAAGCTGAATTCAGCACGGCGGGTTGGGCCGGCTGCATGGCCCTGCCACGCAGCCTTTCGCTGAATGCGCAGAATGAACTCGAGATGCGCGTAGACCCTCAAGCGCAATCCTTGCGCGGAAAGAAACTTATTGACCTCGCTCCATTAGCCTCGCGGGAACAGAGTACAGCCGCCATTAGCGCGGTCCAAATCTACGCTCTCGCCGGAGAACTGAGATGGAGAACCGCTCCCGAATTATTTTCTTTGATGCTTGCTGATGCCGCGGGACCTTGGTGGTCGATAAAGATTCTGCCATCCGCCTCGCGTGTCTCGCTGCAAGTAAATGGCAGTTCAATTGATCTGGCCATGCCGGAAACGGGCGAAATGACTTTTCGTCTATGGTTGGATGCCTCCGTCGCGGAGTTCTTCTGTAATGATCGTCATGTACTGACATCACGCATCTACCGCAGACCTGCCGGACCGCTTAGCGTGCATTTGATCGATCCCGATCTTTCAGTGCTGCGCGGTTTCGAAGCGTGGCAGCTGCACCCCATCTCCCCGGACCGTTTGACGAGTTAATGGCATTCTCAAAAAAATCGATGTGCGTACTCTTCGTGGCACAGAATGTTCGCCATTCTTAACCCGCCGCTGCAGCTCAACGAAGCTGCTGTGTCCCCGCTCCCATCTGCTTCTCGAATTTTTTATGGAACACCGTCACTCCCATCACCGGTTTGTCCTCTGTCCCGGTAATGGTGATCGGCAAGACCGTGCCTGCGCCGTTCTTGGAGAAAAACGGATCGATCGCTTTCAGGAAAAAAGATTTTGCACCGGTCACCGTCTGCGAAAGCTTGGCCTGCATTTTCAGATTTCCGCGCATGTCAATGTTGCGAGCGCGCATGTCATAAGTGCCCGCAAGCTCCACGTCGGCTCCCGGAACGGAAAACGTCAATTGTGAAAATTGGATCACGTCGTTTTTCAACGCGAAAACACCCTTCATATCCGTCACCGCGCTGCCCGCATCCTCGTCGCTCGGCTGACCTTGCGCGTGTCTGCTGAAGCTCTGCAGTTTCTCGCGGATCCCGGAGTTACTCCATCTGGCATTCGTTACCGCAAAACTCCCGTCCAACGCCATCTTGTCGATTACTTTTTCCGTGCCTGGCGGCAGATGGAGTTTGGCTTTCACGTTTATCGGCCCGCTCAGAAACGGTTTATCGGAATTAATTGCTAGTTGCAGAATGTCTTCGATGCGCGCCTTCGGGGTCGTCACCTGCAGCAAAATGTCATGACCCTTTTGCGGCACGTTTTCCACGCTGCCGGACGCAACGATCACCGATTCGCCCAGGAGCGCATGTACTGGATGCAGCAGCGTGTCGCCGTTCGTGCCGTCCACGGTTGCGGAAAAATCCGTGCGCAGCGGCACCGGCTTTCCCACATTGTCTAGCGAAAAGTCCGGCGTGGTGGTTTCTCCGCTCACTTCCAGGCGATTCAGCTGCCCGTTGAACTCTCCGGTCGAGGACAAAATTCCCGCAATACCGGGAAATGGGCCGAGGTCGGCATTTTCGAATCCATAGCTGCCCAGCACCGGAGTATCGCCAGGGACATCGATGTTCCACGGGCCGAACTGTCCCCTCGTTTCAATTTCACCTTTCGGCTTGGCATTGGTCAGCGTCCCGCGAAAGAAAAATGATTTGTTCAATCCCACCTCCGTCAGCACCAGGTGATGAATGTCCCAATCCAGCGGATCCTTTCCGGGTTTGTTGGAGAAAACCAGCAGCACTGTTCGGTCGCATTCGATTTCCGCGACAGTCACCGGCGGAATCTGGGCATTTATGTTGAGTGCCCAAGGCTTCGCTTGCATGTCCCGGGGCGGGACCGTGATTACCATCCTCTGTATGTGAACGTGATGGATTCGATGCGGCACTCTGAAAATTCCCCAGAATCCCAATTCGAAGGAAAACTTTTCGATGCGGATCATCGGAGTGGTTTCCGGCCGGTTGTGGTAGTGAATGGAAAGTCCTTGGCCGCTGACTTGCATTCGCGGAAGAACATTTACGTGAAAGTCTTCCAGGTCCACTTTGCTTTGAAATCTGGCTGACAGCAGTTGCACGATCCAGTCCCGCGTTCTTAATTCGGCATCGCGTTTGCGTAAATATGCCGTGCCCAGCAGCACGAGCATGGACAACAACCCAGCGGCCGCTGTAATCCCAATGGTTTTTCCGGCTTTCGAGAATTGCATTCCGGAAGTTTCGCAGACCTGCTGCGAACTTCGCTACTGTTTCTGGAACAACTCGGCGTGGCTAGGGTGAGATTCTTGCGCCGATACATGAATCACTGCATCCACCGGCAGCGTCGTTGGCGGCAGGCAAACATCTGTGCTGCACGCCTGATAATGCAGCTTCAGCGCGATGTGCTGTTCGCCCAGCGCAGCACTCGCTTCCACCGTAACCGGCAGCCGCAGCACCACCGTGTCGCTATAAACATTCAGCGGCTTGTCTTTGGTGAAATTGAATTTGTGCAGAGTGCCCTTCGGGTAGCTGACCGCCCCGGTCTTGAATCCCGCTGGCACATCCGCTTTTAAATCCGTTGGAATCAGATAATCAAAGGTGGGTTCGCGAGCATTAACGTGATAGCCATCGCGTATCTTCATCACCACTGCGATTTGCATTTCCTTACCGCGCGCCACCGGTTCGAATGAAGCGTAGGCAGCAGGCTTCACCACATCGCGCGCCGCGGGAATCTGCGAAAACGTTTGCGCAGCGAGCATCAGCGCCGCAAGTGAAAGAGCAACGCTGCTCGTGCACCGAAGTCTCTTGCTTTTCTCTGCTGTCATAACTTCACTTCGCTGCCGAGTTGCTGTGAAATTACGCGGCTCATCACTTCAAAAATATTCTCGCCGGTTTTTTCCAGCACAAACGAATTCTTGGTTTCTGACCAGCCCAGCTTGAAACTCGTGGATAGCGCCGAAATCCAGATCTCGCGCACCGGCGCGTTCGGCGATATCACGAACTTGGCCGGCTCCGGCTCTTCGAAAATTACTTCCAGCTTGCCGCTCTCGCCTTCCACATCAAATCCATGTTCGTCGCCCGCATCCAGCATTCGCCGCTTCAACTCTTCGAATGCCGCCCCACTCTTCCTCTGGAACTCATGTTCATCCAGGGTAGCCATGAACTTACAGAGCCCCTTCGACTAACTTCGAGATTTCCTCTTCATTAATGATGCCGGTAATTTTTTTAAGCTGCTTCCCGTCCTTTGAAATCAGGACGCTGGTCGGATAGCCGAGCAGACCGCCGAATTTCTCCGCGACAGCTTCGTTCCCGATCAAGATGGGATAATTCATCGGCAATTTCTGGCCTTGCACGTCGTAACGTTCTTTAGCCACGAACGGTGCGACTACTGGCTTGCCTTCTTCATCCATCGCGATTCCCAGCACCGTGAATCCCTTCGGCCCGTACTTGTCCTGCATTTCAATTAGCCACGGAATTTCTTCGCGGCACGGATCGCACCATGTCGCCCAGAAATTTACCAGCACTACTTTGCCTTTATAATCCGTGAGCGTCACGCCCTTGTCGTTTAAATCTCTCACCGAAATATCGGGAGCCGGCTCCCCCGCTTTCAGCATCGCGGGGCGCATCGATGCGCTGGTATGAACGCGCGTCGCCTTATCCGCGACGTACACCACAATCGTTGCCGCAATCACAATCGCCAAAATCAGAATCGTTTTCTTCATCGCTGGTCTCGAATCCTCAACACAACCTCTCAAAAGCTGCTATTCCAGTATAGCGCTGTGCCCGTTTTATGCGCGACGTGCCATGTACGACGTGCCGCTACTTTCCGCCCGTCAACGCCCGCTCCAGCCACAGCGCTATGCTGTTCAGAAAACTCAGTTTGCCCGCCAGCCACGTCAACTTATTCAAAAACACCAGTCCGCCGACAAACAACAGCAGCGCGCCGCTAAATAGTTCGACGGCGTGCAGGTACTTTCGGAAGCGCTGGTAAAATTTTAAGAATTGTCCGATACCGAGTGCCGTCAACAGGAAAGGAACCGCCAGTCCAGCGGAATAAACCGCGAGTAGCAGAACGCCGCGCGCAATTGTATCGCTCGCCGCTGCCAGCGCCAGCACGGTTGCCAGGATTGGCCCGATGCACGGCGTCCAGCCAAACGCAAACGCGAACCCCAGCAGGAATCCGCTCCAGATTCCCGGCTGAGTCGCCGAACTCCGCAAATGCACGTCGCGATTCAGCCAGCGCGCCAGCGCCGGTCCGAAAAATCCAATAATCGAAAGCGAGAGAAAGTGCACTGCTCCCAGTCCCGCAAAGAGCGGCCCGTGGTGGATTAGCGCAACCACGCCCAGCGCCACCAGAACAGCGCCGAGAATAATTCCCGATCGCAGATTCAGCTTGGCCAGCGCTCCAACCAGGTGCAACCCAAACAAAATGATCAGCGCGCCCGCAATCGGCGCAAGCGTGTTGCGATTTTCGCGCAAGAAAGATCCGACCGCGCTAGCCGAAGCCCCAAACGAAATAAAAACCACCGAAAAACCGAACACAAAGGAAAGTGCCGACGAAAACAGGCTGCCCTTCGGCTGCTGGCCCTGCCGCAGCTGCTCCATGCCGATTCCGCTGAGCATGGAAATGTAGCCCGGTACCAATGGCAGTACGCACGGCGAGAGAAACGATACAAGGCCGGCAAGGAACGCCGCGGCAAGCGATACGTCTGGCGTCATTCGAACTGTGGCTCCGAAAAGTCTGGCTCCGACAAGGTTTGTTGCGAAAAATCCGGCTGCGAAAACTTTGGCCCTGAGAAGACTTCGATGCCCGATAGTTCAAGAAGTGTCATTGAATTCAGCAGGTCCGCGTAAACGCCTTGTCAACATTCTTGCATGGTACTGCGCGATTGCGCCGCGCGGTGCCGCCGACACCTGCAAGCTGAATTTGGCGTTTTTTCATCATCCCACTAAACCGCCTCCTACGTAAAATGCATGGAATCAGCTATTTGCGCTATTGCATTCTGGCGGACGGATTGCTCCCTTCAAATTGGAGGATTCGCCGCTCATGCATTGGACGCCCAACAAAGTAACCGCCCTCCGGGTACTGGTTGGCTTTGCTGCGGTGGCACTGTTCGGACACGACACCTGGGCAAATCTGGCGGCCGTGGTTCTGACGGTCGCGGCAATCGCTCTCGATGCGCTAGACGGACATCTCGCGCGTTCGAAGCAGATGGCCACTTCGCTCGGCGCACAAATTGATATTCTCGGCGACCGTATGATCGAAAATATGTTCTTCACGTATTTTGCCGTTGTCGGAATGGTCTCGCTGTGGCTTCCCGTTTTGTTTTTCGCGCGCGGGGCGGCGACGGATTTTTTGCGCGGGCTGGCTCTGAAGGCAGGGCACTCCGGGTGGGGCGCAAGCGCGATGCTGCAAACGTGGTGGGGACGCGCGCTGGTAGCTTCGCGTTGGAGTCGCGGTCTCTACGCCGCACTGAAGTGCGCGTGCTTCTGCTACCTGGGGTTGGAGCTGGCGTTGACGCGCGGGCCGGTGGCCTTGCTCGGCACCATTGCCAGCGAAACGCATCTAACTATACGGGCCATCGCGCAGATACTCACCTGGTCCACCGCAGCGTTCTGCCTGCTGCGCGGATTGCCGCTGCTGGTGGAAGGCTGGAAATTTTTTGCGCGCGAAGCGGTTGCAGTGCGCACACGGAAATCTTCCGCGGAGGCCGCTTGAAATACCGGAGCGAAGAATCGCAAAGCCACGAACTGGAAAGCGGCGAACTGGAAGAAGTAACGTACGCGGCGGCGCGCAGCCCGGCGGGCGCGGCCTTCTTCGACATCGATGGAACATTGCTGGCCAAGCCTTCGCTGGAGCGGCGATTTTTCTGGGAGCTACAGCGGCGGGGGAAAATTCCCGCGCCGAATTATTTCGCGTGGTTCGCGGAAACGCTTCGACTCGGCCTGCGCAGTCCTCGCGATTTGCGCGCCATAGTTCAGACGAACAAGAGTTATTTGCGCGGCGTGCGCGCGGAGATTCCGTCCCGCGTAAATCCGTCCAGTGCACATGCGGGCAACGCGACTTCGTCCAACGCAACTTCTCCCAACGCAACTTCTTCTAGCACAACTTCGGGCAGCGCTGATCATGGCGGCGAGCTTCCGGGAAGTTGGCTGCCGGAATTTTTTCCGGCGGCGATCCAACGCGTCTGGTGGCATGCGCTGCGCGGGGATGCGATTGCGCTGGTGACTGGCACACTGGCTCCGCTCGCGGAAATTGTGCAATTCGCACTGGAGCGCGAACTCTTGTGGCGCGGCGTCGAGTGCAAAATATTTTCAATTGCCACCAAGCTGGAAGCCGCGGACGGCTGTTGGACCGGCAGCGTCGCGGGCGCGGCAATCTTCGGCGAAGAAAAAGCTCTGACTATTAAAGAATTTGCGCGCGTGCAAAATATTTCGCTGGCGCGCTGCAGCGCGTATGGCGATTCTTCGCTGGATCGCTGGATGCTTGCCGCCGCGGGCCATGCTTTTGCGGTCAATCCCACGCGGCGATTGCGGTGTCTTGCGCGCTTGCGTGGCTGGCAGATTCTGCACTGGACACATTGTGCGGTGCGTACTGCAAGCGAGCAAAGGGCTGCCAGTGAGCAAAGGGCCGCCAGCGAGCGACGAGCCGCCAGCGAACAGCGAATCGCCAATGAGCAACCGACCACCAATCGGGAACGCCGCCTGAAAAAATCCTTGAAACTAAAACGCGAGGCGGCACGATGAGTATGCGGGAACTGGAACGCCGCGATACCGAGGCGCTCGTTTCCACCGGAGACCCGGCCCACTTGGCTCCACTTGATAGCGAAGGATTGACCCGCAACGAATCAGCCGGCAGCGACGCTTCTGAAGTTGAAGCGGGCCGCGGCGAACTGGCGCGCGCGTGGGCCTCGCTTGGCCCGTTTGAATGGGTTGCGCTCGGCTATTTGCTCCTTTCCAGTGCGATGATTTTCGCGTTCTCCAAGAATCTGTTTCATCCCTGGAAACTGATCGGAGCGCAGGCGATTGTGGCTGCGTTTATTTTTCTGCTGTGCGGCGTGGCCGCGCGCGCCGCGGAACGCGCGCAAGCGGAAGGCGTAAGACGAACTCAGCGCGCCGGCGTGAAACTGGCGACTCGATTCTGGCATTTCTGGCGATGCTGGTATCCGCATTTGTTTTTTCTGTTTTGTTTTGAAGAGCTCGCGTATCTGGTTCATTTGGTCAATCCGAATTGGCAGGACGCGAAACTGATTGCGTTCGATCACTGGATGTTTGGCGTGCATCCCGCGGTGTGGCTGGAACAGTTCGCAACGCCGCTGCGCAACGAATTTATCCAAATCGCTTACCTGACATACTTTGTTTACCTGGTGGTGCTCGGCGGAATTCTTTATTACCGAAAAGAGTGGCACGCTTACTGGTCGGTGATGACCTATTCCGCGGTGGCCTATGCCATCGGCTACGTGATCGCGATGCTGTTTCCGATTGAGAGTCCGTGGTTCGCGATGGCCGGTATGTGGCATGGCGAACTGCACGGCGGGCCGTTTACCGCGACGATTAATTTTATCGAGCACTATGGACGAGTGCGCGGCGCGGCGTTTCCGTCGGAACATGTCGCAGGATCGGTTGCGGCGTTGTGGGGAGCGTGGCGCTTCCGGCGCTGGCTCTTCTGGGTGATGCTGCCGCTCATCGTGGCGATGTGCGTCTCCACGATTTGGGGCCGTTATCACTACGTGGCCGATATTTTTGGCGGCATTGTGACCGGCACGCTGGGTTACGCGATTGGTTCGCGGATCATGATTAAGAATGACCATTATTTCATCCATCGTTTGCGCCAATGCGAAGAGGTTCTTATCGAGTAGTCCGGCTGACCTTTTGAATCCCGAAGTCACGCCCACTTCCAGCGGCACTATGAACTTTGCATGGGCTTCTAACAATGCCGATGCCTATCTCGAAATTGGTCAAACCCGCTACACGGGACACATTCAGAACAGACATGGAAAAACTATTTATTTGGATGGCTCCCTGACAGAGCCAAGCAGTCACGATTCCGGCGGAATTCAGCAGGCTCTAGCTTTGATTATACGCTGCGGAGACGAGTTGTCAGCCAGGTGGCGAAAACTCGGAGATGGCTAGCCGTCTACCTTTGGTTGTCTTTGGTGTAGACTTTCCGGTGCACGCGAGCGGTGGGAGTCGGTTCGTTCGATCGACAGCAAGAAAAAAGCAGGTCCTTTTTCCTGGCGGGCTCCAGGTAGAGTCCGGACTAATTTTATTGGCAGGCTCCAAGTAGAGCCCGCACCCGCCCAGTTCGCTCGGGATGACCATCGGTTAGAGAAGTTTTTATGATGCTGGAGGAGTTGGCATGAAACGACGGGAATTGATACGACGTGGGGTTATTGCAGGTGCGGTGGCGGCGCTGCGGCCGTCACTTGGTGCGGCGCAGAATGCGCAGCAGGGTGCTGGCGGGGCGGGGTCGTCTGAGTTGACGCCGGCGCAGAGTGGCGTTGACGCTTCGAAGGATTTGGCGGCAGCGGGATGGAAGCCGCTTTTTCTGGACGAGCACCAGAACGAAACACTGATCGTGCTGAGCGACCTGATGATTCCCGCGACGGACACTCCGGGGGCGAAGGAAGCGCTGGTGAATCGCTACATTGATGTGGTGCTGGCGGCGGAGAAGAGCGAGGTGCAAGGCGCGTTTTTGAATTCCCTGGGATATGTGGATGGGGAAAGTATGCGGCGATTCAAAGCGGCGTTCCGGTACCTGTCACGGGAAGATCAGGATGATTTGCTGCACGGGATGGCGTATCCGCGAAGCGGAAGCAAATGGACGGGTGAAGCGGAGGCGAAGCCGGATATGGGGCATACGCATTTCGAAGCGTTAAAGCAGCGCATCATGACCGCCTACTACAGCTCGCAGATTGGCACGCAGGAACTTGGTTGGGACGGCGCGTTTACGCACGGAATCTTTAAGGGTTGTGAGCATCCTGAGGGGGATCACAAGTGAGCATGAACTACCAGGGGCAGGATGTTTTGCAACAAACCTACGACGCGGTGGTTGTGGGATCGGGCGCGACAGGCGGATGGGCTGCAAAACAACTGGCGGAGGCAGGGCTGAAAGTTGCGTTGCTGGAAGCGGGACGCGCGGTGAGTCCGAAAGAGTTTACCGAGCATATGCCGGCGTACAAGCTGAAGTATCGCGATCACTCGCCGGAGATAGTGCGCACGCGGCCGGTACAAAAACAATGCTACGCCTGCATGGAATATAACTACGAGTGGTTCGTCAACGATCTGGAAAATCCTTATAGCACGCCGCCGGATAAGCCGTTTACGTGGCAACGGCTGCGGGTATTGGGCGGACGATCGCTGGTGTGGGGCCGCCAGAGTTATCGCATGAGCGATAACGATTTCAAGGCGGCGAGCCGCGACGGCTATGGAGACGACTGGCCGATCGGCTATGTGGAGCTTGCGCCTTACTACGACATCGTGGAGAAGTACGTGGGTATCACCGGAGCAGCGGAAGGGAATGAAATGCTGCCCGACGGACAATTTTTGCCGCCGATGAAAATGAGCTGCGGAGAAATTTTGTTGAGAGAGCGGGTTAAAGCGAAGCTCGGACATACCGTGACGATCGGTCGCGCGGCGGTGTTGACGCAAGTTCACAATGGACGCGCGGCTTGCCATTATTGCGGGCCATGCGAACGCGGGTGCGTCACGTTTTCCTATTTCAGCAGCCCGTTCACAACGGTGAAGGATGCGGTGAAGTCGGGCAACTGTACGCTGATCACGAATGCCGTGGTGAGCCACGTGGACATGGACAATGGAACCAACAAAGCGCGAGGAGTGACGTATGTGGACCGCCTGACGCGACAGGTGAAAGAGGTGCGTGCGAAGACGGTGATTCTATGTGCGCAGGCGTTGGAGTCCACGCGAATCCTGTTGAATTCGTCTACGCGGGAATATCCGAATGGGTTGGCAAATTCGAGCGGCACGCTGGGGCGTTACTTGATGGACCACGTTGTGGGCGGAGGAGCCACGGGGCATCTGCCAGATTTCAAGATCGCTCCCAATGCGAACGAGCCACGACGCCCGAACGGGATTTATGTGCCACGATTCCGAAATACGCCCTTGAGTAAGAAAGAGCGGTTCTTGCGTGGCTACGGTTACCAGGGCGGGGCGGGCCCGGAATTCAATTTCATGGCAGAAGGGTACGGGACGTCACTGAAGAAAAGTGTGAAAGAGGGCGTGTATGGAGCTTCGCTGGGAGCGTTCGGAGAGTCACTGGCCCGGTGGGACAATTACATCGAGATCGACAGTAATTTGAAAGATGCGTGGGGCATTCCTGCGTTGCGCATTTCGATGACTCACGGGGAGAACGAAGCGGCTTTGATGGAAGATGCCGGAGCAAGCGCGGCAGAAATGCTGGAAGCCGCTGGTGCGAAGGATATTCGGATACGGACGCGGGTTGAAATGCCAGGCATGGCGATCCATGAGCTGGGGACGGCGCGCATGGGGAACGATCCGAAAAAATCGGTGCTGGATGCGTTCAACCAGACGCACGACGTGAAAAATGTGTTTGTGATGGATGGTGCGAGCTTTGTGTCGTCCGGGTGCCAGAATCCGACGCTTACCATGATGGCGGTTACTGTGCGTGCGTGCGCCAACCTGATCGAGCGTTTCCGGAGAAGCGAGATCTGAGAGCGGGTTCGGAGTTTGGAGCGCCGATCGTTCCCCTGTCGGAGGCGCCGGAGTTAACAGCGGTCCAAGTGCGCACAAGGCAGTTCGGCGAAGCAGAACGGCGGCGTTCGTTTCTGATGAAGAATTTGCAAAGCTTCGGCGATTAGGATTCTCACCAGCCAGCTTCGGAAGTCACCTTCATATTTGAACTTTGCGCCGCGCGGAACGGGCCAGTCAGAGAGCAATGGAACTCATACCCGGCCTCGCGGAGGCACACGTATCGCGCGGGTTCACACTTTCGCTCTCCCACTGTTACGACGAAGCTGCGCGTGAGTTCGAGGAGGCGATCCGCATCAATTCCAATTTTTTCGATGCCTACTACTATTTTGCGCGAACCAGTTTTGCACGGGGCGACATAGAACGATCTGCGGAGCTGTTCCGCATGGCGGCGAAGATTCGTCACGAAGATTATCAAAGTCCTTTGCTTCTTTCGCAATCGCTGCGCATGCTCGGGCGGATGGAAGAAGCGAGGGAAGCCGAGCGAGAGGGTATCCATCGCGCCGAAAACGCGTTGGTTCTGAACCCGTTCGATGGACGAGCGCTCTCCCTCGGTTCGGGCGCGCTATTCGACCATGGACAGAGAGCGCGTGCTATGGAATGGTCGCAACGATCGCTCGAACTCTATCCCGATGACATGGGTACCCTGGTTAACGCCGCCTGTCTGCATGCTAAGGCAGGTCAGAAAGAAGAAGCTCTGGAGATACTCGAGCGAGTCTTCGCCCGAGGCTGGGGAAAGCGCGACTGGGTCGAGCACGACCCGGACTACGACATCTTGCGCGACGATCCACGCTTCAAGGAGATGTTGGCAAGGCTCAAATAATCGAGCCTGTGCGCGATTTTGGCGAAGTAAGAGAGCGGGAATTATCCCGCTCTCTCGCTCCACGCGGCTGTTGCGAGCCTCCACAGGGTCTTCGGGTTGCGACACGATCCAGGAATTTTCGGATTGGTCGCTGCGGCCCGAGCGGCCGTATTCCGAATCGCCCGAGGCGCAGCCGCTCGGGAAGAATTTTTCGAACATTTTCACGGAGAGCGGTCTTGGCGCTTTCCGAGGTTTCACTCTGCGCGGCAAAAAAATGCAATAAAGAACGACGACTCACTGGTGCTGGGTGTGGTTGGCAATCTGGCGCCAAGTGACAAGCGTGATGTGTTGGTCTTGGAGGAGTTGGCGGAAGTCGGGGCCGGTGAAGAAATCGAAATCGCGTTGGCGCCATGCGGCGCCCCAAGTGTCCCGTTCGCGAGTGGCGGCGTGCATTTCTGCGTCATCGTAGGCGAGGTGGATGACGAGTTCGGTTACGCCGGGCTGCATTTTTCGAATTGCATTCTTATAGAAGTCCGGCCATTTTGCCGGCGGGACGGTTGGTTCGATGGTGATGGTGTGGTCGATCACTACATCTTCGGGGCCGAGGGATTTCTCCAGATACGGGAAGTCGGCAAACCAGTCGCGGGTGACGAAGAAAGGCAGCTTGTATTCGTGCGCGAGGCGGAGCGCAACTTCAAAGAGTTCCTTACCAGTGCTCTCTAAACGATATTGATGGGAATCGAGGTGCGTAGGGCGAACGCCCATGGCGTAAGCGCGTTCGATTTGCGCACGCAGCTCGATTTCAACCTCGTGCGGATCGATTTTCGTGGCGGGAGTCCAGTCATGGTGGAAGTAACTATTTTCGTCGAGCAGGCTGCGGACTTTATCAGCGGAGGCCACCGGGCCCCAGCGGATGTAAATGCGTTCGCTGGTGAGCGTGAGATGAAGACCGAAATCCATTTCGGGGTGAGATTTTGCGTAGTCGGCGATTTCCGGAAACCAGGCGCAGGGAACCATGATGCTGGCGGAATTGACGGCGCCGGATTCGAGCGCTTTGATGGAGGCGGCGTTGACGGAGTGAGTGACGCCGAGATCATCAGCGTGGACGATCAGAAGTTTCGTGTTCGGCGGATAACCAAGCTGCCCGGCGAGCGAGTTCGACACGGTTTGTGCCTTGGTGGAAATTGCAGCGGCTATGAAGAGCGTAACGGGAATAAGCCCTTTGACAAGAGAGTGGAGGTGATTCGCCATTAGTTGTTGGGTCAAAAGATTTTTTCCTGGCGGCGGAGGTTGCCGAAGGTACCGATGTTAGCGATGTTGAAGGCGATGCGGAACTGATTTTCGGTGCGTATCTGGCCCAGCGCGATGCGGCGGTATTCGAACGACAGGCCGCAGCAGTTGCCGTTGTAGGTGACTTGCGCGATCTGGCTTTGCAGTGCGCTGTTCTGAATGTCGTAACTCACGCCGCCGGTAAAATTAAATCCTGTACGATTGAAACTTCCGTAGCCGACAAGCGCGCGAATCTGGTTTGAGAGCGGCTGCAGGACCGGGTCATCCTGAATGTGAAAGTGCGCCACCGTCGCGAAAAATTCGCTATAGGGCTTCACCTTCAACAGCGTTCCTTCGGCCACGATCTTGTTCAATTGCGGGTCATACTCGATGATCTGCTCGGCATCATATTTTCCACCGGGGGTGATTTTGAAGTCGCTGACGATTGGCGAAGAGTTGCGCGGTCCGGTAGCAAACGCAAACGGAGTGATGGAGTTCAATGATTGCAGGACGTTGCGCGTGCCGTCTACGATTGCGCCGCCAAACGTGGGATCGAAATAATGTTTCTGCACCACGCTCCAGCTCAAGAATTCCACCGGCTGTTGGTCACCGCTTTTTACGTAAAGACGTTGCGTGAATCCGTACTCGACCTCATTGGTATCGGAAAGGGTGGCGTCGGAATCGAATCGGATGAAGCGTTCGAAATCGTTGATGCCCGTGACATAGCGGTAGGTGACTTCCGGTTCGATGGTGTGCTTGTACTTTCGCTTGGACTTCGGGCGGTCGAAATATTTCTCCAAAGCGGGCGGGCGCAGCTCGAGTGTAAATTCGCCGTCGTTGCGGGTGATGGGTTGAGTGCTGAGGTTCCCGGCAGCATCGAGGGAAGCGCCGTAACGTGTGGTGCGCACCGCGCCAGTGGCGGTGACATCGAGCCAAGGACCGAAATGCAGAGGGACGGTTACTTTGGGCGCAATCTCCGAACGCTGCACGGCGGCAGGCGTCGTCAAATTTTCGTCCTGGCGATGCAGCGCACCGATGGATGAATCAAAACTGAAATAAATCGGCAGGTTGCGCCACGGCGCTTGATCCACCGAGCCGAACCGGGCTTCGGGTATATTGCGTAGCGATACGCTGGTCTCCGGACTGATGGTGAGAAAGCTTTTGTCATTCACGCCCGCGAAATTCAGGCTGAATCCACGAAAATTGTTGCTTAGAAAAATCGCGCTGTTCACCTCGGAATTGATCGCGTCTCCGTAGGTGTCGGCGAACGCCAGCCGAAACGTGAGCGAAGACAGCTGATTGTAGTCCACCACCAATCGCCAGTCCTGCGGTAGTTGCGATTGCAACTCAAGCCGCTGCTGATGACCACCTTGCGATTCCAGTACGCCATTGGCGTCGGGGATGCCGCGGTCAACCACGCCGTAATATGTGTAACTGAACGTGGTATTTTCCAATGGCCGCAAACGAATTTCGGCGCGCTGCGACGAACCGCGTTTGGTGAAGGCTTGCGCGCCGATGGTCGCGTCAGCCCAGGTGGTGGGCGCCCAATAGTATGCGTCGCCGAAGACGTAGCCTTTGGTGGAGCTGTTGCCGATATCGGGTAGCAGGAATCCCGATTGACGAATCTTCTGTCCAGCCGCTGCGGTCGCGTACGGCAGCCAGATCAGCGGCACTTTGAATAGGCGAAAATTTGCATTCACCAGCGCCACCGATCTATTCAAGCGAATCTTGGCGCGCGGAGCATACATCTGCCACGTGGGGCGCTGCTGATCGCAAACCGTGATCCATGCCTGGTGCACCACGAAGACATTGTCGTTGTAACGTTCGACCTGGCGCGCTTCGAAGTACAACGGATTGGCCGTTACCAGCACCAGGGGGTTCGGCCTGCGCAGAATTTTTATGTTGCCGCGCACGTTGCTGAAGGTGCCCGCGCCGGTCGTAAAGTTGTAATGCGCTTCGTCGGCCTCCAGATGCTCGTTTTCGAAGTCGAATTGCACGTGACCCCGCGCAAGCGAGTCATGCGTGGTGTCGTTATATTCCACGTGGTCCGCGCGCAACCGCATCTCGGCGTACTGCAAGTCCACGTTTTTGTCGGCGATGAAAATTTCTCCCTTGTGGGTTTGTGGCCCGTCGGAAGAAAGTTCCGCGTACTGTCCCTTTCCCGAAGGAAGGCGCACTTGTTGTGCTTCGCTTGGCGCCGCCAGCAAAGCCAAAATCGCGGCGCTTAGCGCAAACAGAATGCTGCGCAAAACTACTGATGTGCTCCTCAGAGTCGGATGAGTACGCAGCATGCGATAGAATAAAAACAGTTCGATAGCTTATCACGCGCTTTGGGTTGCGTGCGTCACAGCGATTGCGCCGCTCTTTTTTTACGCCTGCGAACTCTATTTGCACGCGAGCCGGACTAGCGTAACGATAGACGAGCAAGTCCATATCCTCGCCGGGTATCGCTACTGGGAATGCGGCGACTTTGCGATTAACCCGGAACACCCGCCTTTGCTGAAGTTGTTTGCCGCGTGGCCGCTTCATTCCAGACAACTTTGGCTTACTTTTGCCATAATTCCTGATCGCAAAAGGCCGCAGTGGCCGATCAAACGCCATTCGATTTACTGCGCGGACCATTCTCCTTGGTGTCCGACTTCTTTTGTCGCAAATTCATTGCTGCATCGTTGCCTTCAGAGCGGTATGATGCGCCGCTCGCTCTGGGTTCGATGGAAACTTACTCTTGGGGGAACTATGTCGAAGAAGCTTGTTCGGGTAACTCTGGCCTTCTGCGGATTTCTTTTTCTAGTGGCAGGCCCGGCCGCAGGTCAAAAAGAAAAGCAAAAGGCCAAAGCGAAACCAGCGTCCGCAGACGTAGGTCCGACGTCGAACACCGAACCAGCCTCGATGGACAAATTCAAATCGCTGGAGTTCCGCGAGATCGGGCCCGCCGTCATGGGCGGCCGCATTGATGATTTCGCAGTGGTAGAAAGCAATCCAAACATTGTTTACGTGGGCGTCGCTTCCGGTGGCGTGTGGAAAACGACGAACAACGGCACAACCTGGGAGCCTGTTTTTGATAAGGAAGACGTGTCCACCATCGGAGACATCGCGATCGCGCCTTCTGATCCGTCCGTAATCTGGGTCGGCAGTGGAGAACCGAATAACCGGCAAAGTTCTTCGTGGGGCGACGGGATTTATAAATCCACCGACGCCGGCAAAACCTGGAAAAACAGGGGCCTCGCGGAAACGCACCACATCGGACGAGTGGTCATCCATCCGAGAAATCCCGACGTGGTTTACGCTGCAGCGCTTGGCCATCTCTGGGGGCCGAATCCGGAACGTGGCGTATACAAAACATCCGATGGCGGCAAGACCTGGAACCAGGTACTGAAAATCAGCAACGATACTGGCGTCAGCGACATCGCGATGGATCCTGAAAGCCCGGACACGCTTTACGCAGCGGCTTACACGCGGCGCCGGACTCCGTTCGGTTTCAACGGCGGTGGTACGGAAAGCGCCATTTACAAAACTACGGACGGCGGAGCGACTTGGAAAAAACTCCTTAAGGGCTTGCCCTACGAGAATGGCGGCGAAACCGGACGCATCGGGCTCGATATTTACCGGAAAGATCCGAACATTGTGTACGCACTTGTACAGCATGAGAAAGGCGGCATCTTCCGCAGCGAAGATAAAGGCGAAACATGGAAGAAAATGAGCGACACCGATCCCCGGCCTTCTTATTACAGCCAAGTGCGGGTCGATCCCAACAATGACTTGCGTATCTGGGTTCTGGGCGCGGCGATGTTTTTCTCTGAGGATGGCGGCAAGACTTTCACCACGCGGCGCGTGCAGAAAATCCACGGAGATTTCCACGCGCTGTGGATCGATCCTTCCAATTCGAACCACATCATCGCGGGCAGCGACGGTGGCATTCACTGGAGCTACGACGAGGGCAAGACCTGGGATTTTCTGAACAACATCGCCATCGGCCAGTTTTACGAGATCGGCCTGGACAACGAAAAACCCTATCACATTTGCGGTGGTCTGCAGGACAACGGCAGTTGGTGCGGACCCAGTGCAACGCTGGGACGGGATGGCATCACCAATGAAGATTGGACGCTGATTCACGGTGGCGATGGTTTCTACGCGGAGATCGATGACGTCGAACCCTGGATCGTTTACACCGAATCACAAGATGGCTATCTTGCGCGGCGCAACCTGCGCACCGCGCAGGAACGCTCAATCAAACCGGAAGCAAAAGTTGGTGAACCGCATTATCGCTTTCAGTGGAATTCGCCGGTGGTCGTTTCGGCGCACGATCACAACACGATTTATTACGGTGGAAATTATTTCTTCAAGTCCACGGATCGCGGCGATTCCTGGACACGACTAGGGAATGATCTGACCAGTGGCATCGATCGTAATAAACTGCAAATTTTCGGCAAGACTCCCGACAAGCAGACCCTTTCGCGCCACGATGGCGTTCAGGAATATCCGACGATCACTACTATCAGCGAATCGCCCGTCACGGCCGATGTGTTATGGGCGGGCACGGACGACGGCAACGTGCAGGTTACACGCGATGGCGGTAAGAGCTGGAAAAATGCGGCGCCACAGGTGCCGGGCGTTCCGCGCGGAACTTACGTCAGCCGCGTGGTCGCTTCCCGATACGCGGAAGGTACCGCGTATGTGACGTTTGACGGGCATCGCACCGACGATTACGCCGTCTATATTTTTGCCACGTCGGATTACGGTGAAACCTGGCAGGCGATTCGCCACGGCATTCCCGATACTGCAGGATCGGTTCACGTTGTACGCGAACATCCGCGCAACGCCAATCTGCTTTTTGCCGGTACGGAATTTGGCTTGTGGATTTCATGGGACCGCGGTGCGAACTGGTCCGCTTTTAAAAACAATTTTCCCACCGTTCCCGTGGACGACATCGCACTGCAAGCGCGCGAAAACGATCTCGTTCTGGCAACGCACGGGCGTTCCATCTGGATTTTCGACGACCTGACTCCACTGGAGAAAATGGACAGAACGGTTGCGGCAAGCGAACTGACATTTTTCCCGCCACGCGCCGCGAACGTTTGGCACATCTACACGCGGCGCTGGAGCGCCGGACAAAAGGTTTTCGCGGCAAAGAATCCACCTGCCGGCGCGGTCATTAACTATTACCTGAAATCCGCTTTGCCACCTTCGGAGCCCAAGCCAGACTCCGCGGAAAAGAAAGAAACAACCGCGGAATCGCAGAAGCCCAAAACGGATGAGCCGGAAGCTAAGCCGGCAGCAAAACTTTCGGAAAAACCCGTCGAAACTCCGGCCGCAGAAACCACGGAGAAGTCTACCGAAAAGAAAGAAGAAAAGCAGGAGCCTAAAAAGGAAGGAAAAGTCAAAATCGTCGTTACGGACAAGGACGGAAAAATGGTCCGCGAACTCGAAGCGCCGGGTAGCGCGGGGGTGAATCGCACCAATTGGGATTTGCGCTACAACCCACCCGCGGAACCCACGCCGGAACAACTGGAGGCAATCGCCGCAGGCTACGGTTTCGGGCCGCGCGGGCCGTACGCCGAGCCAGGTGAATACCAAATCAAAATTACGGCCGGCGATAAGGTAGCTACGCAGAGCGTGACGGTAGAGGACGATCCGCGGCTGCAATTAAGCGCTGAAGATCGCGCCACGCGGCGTGCCGCCATCGAGCAACTTTACGCGATGGCAAAATCCAACGACAAGGACCGCAAAACGATTCTCGGCATTCAGAGCGCGCTGAAAACGGCTCGTGAAAATTGGAAAAGCGAGGCCGCGAAGGCGAACGGCAGGAAACTGCCGGAAGACATCGTGAAAAGTGCGGACGAGTTGCAGAAAAAGGTCGACTCGCTTGCCGCGAAGTACCAGCGCGAACCGCAAGGTCTGGGCAATGCCGGGCCGCCGTTCGAATGGAAGCCCGAGCCTCTTCCCAATCAGGTGCAGGATTTAATGGAAGACCTTAACGACTTTGCCGCTGCGCCGGGCGCACAGCAGAAAGAAAAGCTGGCGGAACTTACGCCGCTCGTAGCTGATGCTTCTGCGCAAGTGAAGAAAATCGTCGACGAAGACCTGACGGCCCTTAACAAAAAGATGAATGAGGCGGGAATTCCTCATATCGTGCCTGCGCCGCCCGCGTCACGCGGCAATGGCCGGAATACCGAGGACGATGCCGACGGTGGAAGTTGAGAACGCCGATCTGCCGAAACGATTTGGCACAGGAAGCGCGGAGAGTTACTCCGCGCTTTTTTGTTTTGCGGTTGCTTTGGCTTCGCAGTCTTTGTACCAATCAAAGGTGCGGCGTATGCCCGCGGCGAAATCCACCAAGGGCTCGTACTTCAGAAGTTCGCGGCTCAATGTCAAGTCGGCTTGCGAGTCGCGAATATCCCCATCGCGCGGCGCTTCGTATTTCGCCTGCAGTTCGTTGCCGCTGATTTCGCGCAGCATTTGCAGCGTCTGATTCAACGAGGTGCGTGCGCCGGTGCCGATATTGATTACCTTTCCGCTGGCGGCCGGAGCCTCGCAGGCCAGCAAATTTGCCTGCACGACGTTATCAATGTAGGTAAAATCGCGGGTCTGTTCGCCGTCGCCAAAAACAACTGGTTCGGTTTTTTCCAGGAAGGCAGTGCAGAATTTCGAAAGGACGCCGGAATATGGCGAACTGGGATCCTGGCGTGGTCCAAAAACATTGAAGTAGCGCAAGCTGACGCTTTGCAGGCCGTACACTTTCCCAAACATCTGCGCGTAAAGTTCGCAAACGTATTTTGTAACGCCGTAAGGAGAAATCGGGTCCGGCTGCATGGTTTCAGTTTTGGGAAGCGTGGGTGTTTCGCCGTAAGCGGAAGAAGAAGCAGCGAGGATGACACGTTTCACTTTGGCGTCGCGTGCCGCGAGCAGAACATTCAGAGTTCCCTCGATGTTCACCTTATTGGTTTCGAGCGGATCTTTTACCGAACGGGGAACGGAAGTGCGCGCGGCGAGATGCAGCACGTAATCGGCTTCGTGCATGGCGCGGCGAACGGCTTCCAGATCGTTGATGCTGCCCTTGATGAAAGAAATTTTGTTGCGGATTTCAGCGAGATTGTCTTCCTTGCCGGCGGAGAGATCGTCCAGGACCACCACGCTATCGCCGCGGCGAACCAGTTCATCGACGGTGTTGGAGCCGATAAATCCCGCGCCACCTGTAACGACGTATCGCATTCGATCTTTCCTCCGTGCGTCGTTCGCGATCCCACCGTCCGAGCCAGTTGGCCCGCTTGAACATGCAGAGAGCTTCCTCAAGACGCGCGAAAATGCTTCTGGTAACCTGAAGCAGCGCAGCCTGGGAACTAGGTTCGCGTGACACTGTAGTTTACGACGAAAGCCCGTTTTGCAGAATTTCCAATAGGGACCACGTCGCAGGAAAGTTATGAGCCGCAGAGTTGTTTCCGTGCTTGCCGTGATCTTTGCCGTAATGTGCGCTGCCGCGGCGTTTGTGTGGTTGCATGCCGGCGGGCAAAACAAGACGGTCGTTGAGTTCACTCCCGATCCGCCCGCGGCGAACTCCGGCGCTGCACGTGAAGCAGGTCCCACTGCGGCTGCGGTTCCTCCGAATCAGCCAGCAAACGCCAGCTCGTCAAAGCCGGCATTGAACGCGGTGCCGGCACCAGGATTCACGCCGACGTCCGGAGAAGTACTGGAGTTTACCAGCAGCGTTGCGAAGGTCAACAACGTAGCGAGCTTGCGGCTGGTGGTGGGCGGGCGCAAAGAAGTAGCGGGCACCGATGCCTGGCACTTGCAGGCGTTTGCGCGCACGCAGAATCCTTTGCGCATGGTGTTTGAACTGGACGACCAATTTGATTCGTATAGCGCGCCGGGGAGTTTTGCCAGTGTGCAGTACGAAATGCGCCTCAGCGAACGCGGACAGAAAGTGCAATCGGTGCAGCGTATGACGGCGACGGGCCGCGAGCCGGCGTCTGCCGGTGTGTCCGAGGCACGCGTGCTGCCGGGAACGCGCGATCCGTTGGGCATGATGCAGTACCTGAGGTCGGTGGATTGGGCGAAGACTCCCGTGGTGCATGGCCCGGTGTACGACGGCCATAAGCTCTATGAAGTTCGCGCGCAAAAAATCGGTTCGGCGGAAGTGGAAGTGCCGGCCGGAAAGTTTTCGACTGCGACGGTCGAGATCAGGGTCTTTGACAATGGCGAAGAAATGAAGGACGCGCATTTTACTGTGTATCTGGCGAAAGATGCGGCGCGGACGCCGGTGCTGCTGGAGGCGGTGCTGCCGTTTGCCGCCGCGCGGGTAGAGTTGACCAAGAAACAATGACTCGAGACTAGAGACCACGCACCAGCGACCAGAGATCAGCGGCCGGTGTAAGCAGGCCATCCAGTCACCTCTGATCAGACGAATGGCGAGCAATAGCGCCGCCGTCCTTTAATTATTTGCTTCTAGGCTTTGCCTGCAAGAAAACTCGGCTGGGTCGTTCTAATGGGGATGCCGAAGGAGGTGTCCCATGAGGAACGCGATCGTTATGCTGGTTTTGAAGTTTCGCGGGCTATCTAAAACGCAACGTGGTTTGCTGCTGGTGCTCGCCGCTGTTCTGTCGTTCGTGTTGTTGGGGCAGGCGGGCCGCCCGCATGTAAGACATGCGAATGCGCCCATTGCCGAGTTTCAACGGGTCGAGAATTGGCCCAGCGTTCCCTCCGCGAATCCGGATTTCCTGGTGGACGACGATAAGCAGAAACTCCTGCAAGAAGCTCAGAAGGAATCTGCCGCATCCCGAGTGGACATGGGAGGCAGGCTGGGCGCAGCGTCACTGCCATATGCCACTCCATTGATGGCGCATACTGCGGAACTTGCAATGGCGACCCACGACTTTGCCAAGTCCCGCACATCGTTGCAGGAAATTCTGGATCGGCACCGCGGATATGCAGCAAAGTTGCGCATGGCAGGGCGGCGCAACGGCAGCATTCTTTCCGCCACGTTGCGAGTTCCGGCAGCCGAGTTGGGCGCGACGGTCGGCGAGCTGAAATCGCTGGGCGATGTGGAGCAGGAAGAGGAAGCAGCGGACGAAACTACGCAACAGCGGGCGGACCTGGAAGCGCGCTTGAGCAATGTGCAGGGCACGCTGCGGCGCTTACAGGAATTGCTAAAGAAGCAGACCTATCCCGATGGCAACGTGCGGGAACTGCAGCGGCAGATCGCCAATGCGAGTGGCGAGGTCAATCGGCTGCAAGCGGAGCGGGATGCCTCCGAACACAAAGTGATCTTTGCCAACGTGCAGTTTTCCTTGCGGGAAGTGGTCAGCGCGCCCGCGGAATCGCTGGGCGCGCAATTGCATGCGGCCGCGGCGGCGGGCTTTAGCGAAGCAGCGGAGAGTTTATCTACGATTTTGTTGTTCTTGATCGGGCGTGGGCCGGTGGCGCTTTTGTGGATGGTAGTTTTGTATGTGCCTGCACGATTGATTTGGCGGCGCTGGTTGGCGAACGCAGTTCCGGCGACGGCGCCGGTCGCGCAGGTTTGAGATTCAAATCGGCGAACAGTTGCGACAAATGAAAGTTCAGGTCAGGCTAAAAAAAACCGGAGGCATTGAATATCGATGCCTCCGGCGTTCGAGAAAATGAGTAATGCGGTTCGGTTTATGGGAACGGCAAATAGGTCCAGAGGTCGTCAAGGTAACCGGGAGCCGCACCATTGGAGGAGTCATAGCCTTCTCCGCCGAAGATCCACACATAATGTAACGAATCCGGCTGCCAGATTGAGGCTCCGCGGCGCGCACCAGCCACGTTCTTGACGTAGGGAATGCCGTTAGTCAGGTATTGGCCACTCTCGTTGACGTCAGTCGATCCCTTCCACCAGATCCACTGTTGTGTGCTGTTTTGGTATTCCCAGACGTCATCCAGGAATCCGTTGGGATGAGTGGTAACAGAGCCTAGCCCCCAACCGCCATAAAACCAGAGATTGTTGGAGACATCCGTCCATCCGACTGCGCCCCATCGCGAGCCGGGAACATTCGCCGCGGCTGCGGTCGTCTGCGTGCCATACACGCCGTTCTGATCAGCGAGGTTGTCACCAGAGACCCAGGTCCATTGGCCGCCGGTGAATTTCCACAGGTCATTAAGAATAGCCCCCTCGGGGCTGCCCGTACCGGTGGAATCGAAACCGAACCCGCCGAATAACCAGACGGTGCCGATGGAATCCACCCAGAGAACGCCCGCTTGGCGGCCACCAGGGGAATTTCCCGCAGCGGCTGTTCCCTTAGCGCCATAAACACCATTAGGGCTGGCGAGGTTCGATCCCGAGACCCATGTCCATTGTTGAGTCGCGATATTGTATTTCCACAGATCAGCTAGTATTCCGATAGCGCCTGTCGAATCAACACCTTGTCCGCCGAAGAGCCAGACATTGCCGGCGTTGTCTGTGAAAGTAGCGGCTGCCCAGCGCCCTCCAGGGATGTTGGTCGGGGAGGCAGTACCCTTCGTGCCATATACGCCGCGTTGATTGCCGACACTTGAGCCGGCCTGCCATATCCACTGTCCGGTGGCGTTGCCGGCTTGCCCATTAGGGGTGCTGGGGAGATCAGCGCCGGGTGGATCTGGAATCCATTCCCAAACGTCATTGAGGAGAGTGAACCCCGCCGTTCCGTCATCAATCCCCTGTCCGCCAAACATCCAGAGGTTACCGGTAACAGGATCAGTCCAAGTGGAGCTGCCCCAGCGAGAACCAGGGGCTCCGCCCGTAGCGCTCTGCAGGGTGCCGTACACGCCGGGTACATTTTCCCTTTCCAATACGGTGAAGTCATCCTCCCAGTTGCCCGTATGGTCCTGAAAAATCGGCAAGTTGGCAGGAACCCAGCCTCCGAATACGGTCGGTCCGATTAGTCCGAATTGTTTGCTTCCGTCAAATACCCAGAGGTCGTTCAGAAAACCCGTCACTTGCTTGCCAAGCGGGGAAACGTATGGGTAACCCTGGCCACCAAAAAGCCATTTCCTGCCAAATTTATCGGACCAGGCCGCGGCAAAGTCTCTGCCGCCAGGCGTGCTGGAATTCACAGGAGGGATCTCGTTGGCAGGAAAGAGCGGTGTAGTGACCGACGCATAGTTGCCTGCAGCTTTGGTTGACGGCAGATACCAGGAAATCCAGTTCCAGTCGTTGTGCTGGCAGTCGACGATAACGTCTGAGACATTGGTGGTAGCGATGCCAGTGTAAAAAAACTCGTTACAGGGTTGCGGCTGGCTGGTCGGAGGAAGAAAGATAGAGACCAGGTAGATGCCTTGATTTGTGACCGGATGCGGAAATGTAAAGCTGGTGTTTCCGGTGACAAAAAGGTCATCGCCAGCGTTGTCTTGCAACTCAAGGGTATTGCCGGGACCGGGCACCAGCCCAACCACCGATCCACCGATGGTGAAGGTGGGCTGCGAGCAGGTAATCTGTACGTTTGTGACATTGCCGTTGATCGTGCCCGTGCCGTTCACGACCGAACAGGTCTGCGTCGGAACGGTTGGCTGGGTCAAAACGGTCACTGTGTAGGTGACATTCGTTGTGAGCGGCGTCGTGAATGTAAAAGGCACATTTCCCGAGCCGGAGATCGTCAGATTGTTGCCAGCGTTATTTTGCAGAACCAATCCGGAGCCGATGAGGCCGGTGACCGACCCGCCGACATAAATACGTTGCCGCAAACCACCTGAACATTAGTGACGGCGGCGGTGGCGGTGCCAGTGGCGGCTGCTACGCTGCAAGTCTGAGCTGGATTCGCAGGCTGTGTCTTCACGGTGACGGCGTAACCAGCCTGGGGGGTCTTGTGTAAGTCACATGCCAGCTCAGCTGGTTCAAGAAGGAGTTAACAACATCATGAAGTCCCCGCTCAAGCGGTTTCCCGTGTTTTTGCTGGCTGTTTTGTCCACCCTGTTGGTTGTCGGTTGTAGCGGAACAAAGGGCGCAGGTTTTGGCGGAGGCGGTTCAAGCTCCGGTTCGGGGTCTGGATCCGGCTCGGGGTCGGGTTCCGGGTCTGGCTCGGGGTCGGGTTCCGGGTCGGGATCGGGTTCCGGGTCTACCGCCACGACATTCAACATCGGGGGAACGGTAATCGGCCTCACCGGAACCGGTTTGGTCCTGCAGGATAACGGCGCCGATGACCTGGCAATCGCGGCGAACGGTGTTTTCACCTTCACGTATCGAGCACAATACGGACATCCTTCTTGGCAAGCAGGAACGGTGGTACAAAGATCGAGTGCGTCGAGAAAGTATTTCGTACAGACGAATCGGAAAGTACGACGCGCTTGAAACGAGGATATGGGTTCAGTACGACTATGAGTACTAGAATCGCAGACAGATGTGCTCAGCTGAGCACGATACTCTTGACAAACAATTCCAACCGCCCGGCGGATGCCTGTTTAGCGACGAACCACAGGAAACTCGCGATACAGAAGGACTGCGAAGTATGGTCTTAGGGTCAGCAGGCCACAATGCGGTCGCGGTTGCGGGCGACGCGGCGCGTGGCATTACGGGTATCCACCACAAGCTTTGAGCCGTCCACAATGGCGTGGTAGTCGTAGCTGGAATGGTCGGTGGCAATGATGGCCGCGTCGTATCTGGCGAGCGTGTCCTTGGAGAGCGGAACCGATTTCATGTTTTCAAAATTGTAGTGGCGCATCTTATGCATTTGCGGGAAGTAAGGGTCGTTGTAATCGAGTTGCGCGCCGCGCTGCTGCAACAGTTGCATGATTTTAAGCGAAGGCGATTCGCGCAGGTCGTCTACATCTTTCTTGTAAGCCACGCCGAGAATCAGCAATTTTGAACCGTTGAGACTTTTTTTCTGGCCATTGAGAGAACTGGCGATGGCGTCGACGACGTGATAGGGCATCGAAGTGTTGATTTCTCCGGCCAGTTCTATGAACCGAGCGGCGAAATCGAATTCGCGGGCCTTCCAGGAGAGATAATAGGGATCAACGGGAATGCAGTGACCGCCAAGGCCGGGGCCAGGATAAAAAGGCATGAACCCGAAGGGCTTGGTGGCGGCGGCATCGATCACTTCCCAGATGTCTATGTTCATGCGTGTCGCCAGAAGCTTTAATTCGTTGACCAGCGCTATGTTTACGCAGCGGAAAATGTTTTCCAGGAGTTTGGCCATTTCGGCGGCACGGGTCGAGCTTACCGGAACGACTCTTGCCACGACTTGCGCATAAAGAGCGAGAGCCGCGCGGCTGCTGGGCGGGTTTATGCCGCCAACAACTTTAGGAATTTGCGCGAGCCCGTACTGCTTGTTGCCGGGATCTTCGCGTTCCGGCGAAAAGGCCAGAAAAAAATCACTGGGAATATTTTCGCTCTCAATGCCCGAGGCAATGGGGCAGCGCAGACCGTTTTTCTCGAGGATCGGCAGTACCAGCTCTTCCGTTGTGCCTGGGTAGGTGGTGGACTCCAGAACCACCAGTTGGCCTTTTTGCAAATGAGGTTGGATAGAGATGGCTGTTTGCTCGACGTAGCTAAGGTCGGGTTCGCGACGCTCATCGAGCGGAGTGGGAACACAAATCAGGATGGCGTCGGTTTCCTTGAGCTTGGAAAAATCCGTTGTGGCGCCGAAGTGGCGGCTGTTGACGAACTGCTGAATCTTATTCTGCTGAATGTGCTCTATGTACGACTTGCCGGCGTTGAGCATCGAGACTTTGGCGGGATCGGTATCGAAACCAGTGACCCTGTGGCCGGCTTCGGAAAAACGCAGAGCCAGGGGAAGTCCCACGTAACCGCATCCGATAATTCCAACTTTTAATTGCGCACCCTTGAAGAATTCTGGTTTCCGGTCGGTAGGCATCTGAATCGAATCGCTCCTCGCTCGCAAAAAATAAAAATAAAAAACCCGCGCCCGTGGCGCGAAGGGCTGCAGTATTAATATAGCAGGTCCCGCCACAAGAACTTAGCGAGCGTGGAGAAGTGTATGTTACGCGTTGTTCACGACGGGCGGCGTTGCTTCATTGTCAAGCTGCAGACACAATGAATGTCGGCCGTGATCCAGTAAATGGATGTTCAGGGTGTGTGGCGTGACAATTATTTTGGTGTTGGCGCTGGGAATTGTGGCGGGCATTCTGGTGGGGCTGCTCGGAATCGGCGGCGGCATCGTGCTGGTGCCGGCGATGATCTACGTCCTGCACATGGACCAACATCTTGCGCAGGGAACTTCGTTATTCATATTGCTGCCGCCGATCGGACTGGGCGCACTCCGGCAATACTGGAAAGCCGGGAACGTGGATTTGCGCGCGGGAATTTTGTGTGCGGTAGGAATGATTCTGGGCGCGTACATCGGCGGCAAATTCGCGGTGCCAATGTCCACGCAAAAGTTAAAGGGATTGTTTGGAGGATTTTTGATTTTTTCGGCAGTGCTGCTGTGGAATAAAGCGAAGCCGGCAACCGTTGCCAGCACTGCGGCCAAGGAAGACGGAGTATGAACCGGCAGTTGCTTATTGACGCCGGGGTTTTGCTGGCAGGAGTAACCTCTGGAATTGCATCGGGAATGTTTGGAATAGGCGGCGGAGTGATCCTGGTGCCGATACTGGGACTGCTGCTGGGATTCAGTCAACACCGGGCGCAAGGAACAAGTTTGGTGGCGTTGATTCCGCCGACGGGATTGCTGGCGGTGATCGCGTACGCGCACGCGGGATATCTGTCCTGGCAAACGGGATTGCTGCTGATTCCCGGGGTTTTTCTGGGAGGAATCGCAGGCGGCGGTATTGCGAAAAAAATTCCTTCGGCAAAGATGAGGCGTATTTTTGCCACGCTGATATTTCTGCTGGGACTATCGCAAGTCGTGAGCGCGCTGCGCGGATGACGGGCCCGCGAAAAATGGTTGATCTGCATTGTCACATTTTGAGCGGAATGGATGACGGAGCAAAATCCGTCGAGGAATCGCTGGCCATGGCGGAAATGGCGATTGCAGATGGAATTTCGCACGTCGTGGCTACTCCGCACTCCAGCAACGAATACCATTTTGATTTTGGCGCTGTGCAGCAGGCGGCGACGGACTTACAACACGCCATTGGCGACCGGCTGAAGATTGCGACTGGATGCGATTTTCATTTGAGTCCGGAGAACCTTGCAGCACTTAAAAGGAAGGCCGCGCCGTTCTGCATTCATCAAAAAAATTATTTGCTGGTGGAGTTCAACGAGTTTTCCATTCCACCCACGATTGACAACACCATTTACGACATTCAACTGGCGGGTTTGCGATTGGTCATCACTCATCCCGAGCGCAACGGAATCATCCGGTCGCAGCCGGATCGGTTGGAAAAGTGGATTCGAACCGGCTGTTACGGGCAAGTCACCGGCGGATCGTTAACCGGAACGTTTGGGCCGTCCGCGCGCCAGACTGCGCTGGCATGGATTGCGCGCGGTCTAGTGCATTTTGTGGCCAGCGACGCGCATAACCTAACCGGACGACCGCACAAGCTGCGCGCGGCCTATGAAGTGGTACAAACTGAGTTCGGCCGCGAAAAAGCGGAGGCGCTGTTCGTGGAAAATCCGCTGGCGGCGTTCGAAGGGCGGCCGCTGCCTCATGTACCTGAAATCGTCGAAGAACAGCGCAAGAAGAAGCGTTTTATTTTCTTTTGATTTCACAAAACTTCCAACACATTGCAGACGTTTTTGACACGCGAGGATTTACTTGCTGTGATCGAGCGGCAGGCCGGCCCAGGCGTTGAGCAGACCGAGATACTCGCGTACGACGGTAAGCGCGTCATTGGTGCTACGCCACCAGTGCACGGCGTCAAAGGGATCTTCCGTCGAAGCGCGGACCAGCAAGCGGCTGTGATCGCCCTGCGAAACTTGCTTCCATAGTGCGCGTACGCGGCGGGTATGAGCTTTTGAAGTGACTACGATCGCACTCGCGCCCGGGTGCTGATTGAGAGCTTCTGCAACGGCGTGAAGTTCGTCCGCGGTATTCAGGATGCGCGGCGTCAAAAGGCGGATATTTGCCGGAGGCACGCCTTGCGCGACCAGCACCATGCGGCTGTATTGTTCTTCGCCTGCGTAGGGCAGATGGAGATCTTCCATGGAAGCTCCGGGCTGCAGCGGTTGCGTCAGCCAGATTTCCCGTGCGCAGCCGACGCGATAAATTTCCGCGGCGGCCAAGGCACGGTCGGGAAGCCCGCCGCTGAGCACGACGATCGCTTGCGATTTTTGCAGAGGGTCTTCGCGGACCAGCCATAGACCGGCGTGGAAAAACGCGTAGATTCCTGCCACCAGCAACAACAAAGCCCCGATTCCAATTGCGAACAGGAACCGGCGTACCGGCAAAGTCCTTTCCGCACGTTCACGCATTACGTTTATTCATGGTAGAACGCGAATGGTAATCTCCAGCGGCTCCGGTGGTCAATCAGGGAAAGCGACGATACACTGGCACCTGGAAAAAATGGTAACCGGAAACCGTTGGGAGGGATCATGCGAGCAGTGGTGACAGGAGCGGCTGGATTCCTGGGGTCGCATCTGTGCGACCGGCTGTTGGCGGAAGGCTGGTCGGTGCTGGGACTGGATAATTTTATTACCGGACGAAAAGAAAATCTCGCGCACCTGCAAGGGAATGCAGAGTTTTCGTTCGGGGAAGCGGACGTGTGCGATCCGCTGCCTGTTGTGGGAGACGTGGCGTACGTGCTGCACTTCGCGTCGCCGGCCAGCCCGCCCGATTATTTGCGCCATCCGATTGAAACCATGCGCGTGGGGTCGGTGGGCACACAGAATGCGCTCGAACTGGCTCGCGAAAAGGGCGCGAAGTTTTTTATCGCTTCCACCAGCGAGTGTTATGGCGATCCGGAAGTTTCTCCGCAACACGAAGAATATTGGGGTCGCGTGAATTCGGTCGGACCGCGTAGCGTGTACGACGAAGCCAAGCGCTTTTCGGAAGCGCTGACTATGGGCTATCACCGGCACTACGGTCTCGACACCCATATCGTGCGAATCTTCAATACCTATGGGCCGCGCATGCGCCTGAATGACGGGCGCGCGCTGCCAAACTTCGTTTATCAGGCGTTGAGTGGGAAGCCGATCACTGTGTACGGCGACGGAAAACAGACCAGGAGCTTTTGTTACGTGTCGGATTTGATTGATGGGATTTACCGGCTGATGCTGAGCGAAGAGCATTTACCGGTGAACATCGGAAATCCCATGGAGCTTACCATTCTGGAATTCGCGGAACGCGTGCGCGGCTATTTCCCAAAGGCAGAGCCGATCGTGTTCGAACCGCTGCCGCAGGATGATCCCCGGCGACGCTGCCCGGACATTGCCAAGGCGAAACGGCTGCTTGGCTGGGAGCCGAAAGTGCAACTTGCGGACGGGTTACGACGGACGATTGATTATTTTCAGACGCAATATACAGAACACGCTGCAAAGTGAAAAAAAATCGGCGTGGCATAGTACGGACCGCTTATTCCCGGCCAAAGGAAGTATATTCAAAACCGAGTTCCTTCATTTTTGCTGGCGCATAAAGATTGCGGCCGTCCACGACGAGTTTGCGAGCCATCAGGCTTCCCGCGCGTTCCCAATCAATCTTTTTGTAGATATCCCATTCGGTGCAGATCAACGCGGCGTGCGCGCCTTCGAGCGTCTTGTATGGATCCTCGTGATAGTGGGCTTGCGGAAATTGCTTTTTCGCTTTCTCCAGCGCTTCCGGATCGCAGGCGTGAACTTCTGCGCCCTCATCGAGTAAACGCTTCATCACGTCTAGTGCGGGCGCGAAACGGATATCATCGGTGTTTGCTTTAAACGCCAGGCCCAGGATAGCGACGCGCTTGCCTTTGACTACCCACAATGCTTTGCTGATTTTTTCCAGAAAACGGTCGATGCGTTGTTTGTTGACGCGCTCCGCCGCCTTCAGAATTTCGAAATCGACGCCGACCGTTGACGCCAGGCTGATGAAGGCCTGAATATCCTTGGGAAAACAAAAGCCGCCAAATCCCAGCCCGGCTTTCAAAAACTGCGTGCCAATGCGGGGATCGAGCCCCATGGCGTGCGTGACTTCCTCAACATTCGCGCCAAGCTTCTCGCAAAGATCGGAAACCGCGTTGGCGTAGCTGATTTTCAGCGCCAAAAAAGAATTCGACGCGTGCTTGATCAGTTCGGCACTGCTGATCGTGGTGACCAGGAATTCTGCTTTGTAGTTCTCGGGACATTTGCCTTGGTGAACCGGGCAGGTGAATTTGCGCTCCAAAATCGGACGATAGATTTCACGAAGCTGTTCGGCGGCTGCGGGATCTTCGACACCGACCACGATGCGGTCGGGATGGAAAAAGTCTTCGACGGCCGTGCCTTCCCGCAGAAATTCCGGATTCGAAGCCACGCGAAAGCCGCCGTTACCGCGGCTGTAGGCGGAAAGTGCGCGCTGCAGCTCGATTCCGGTACGGGCGGGCACGGTGCTTTTTTCCACGACCAGCTTTGGCGAACGCGCTTCGGAGGCAATTTGTTGCGCCACGTGATCGATCGCGGAAAGATCGGCGCTGCCATCATGCCGCGGCGGAGTGCCCACGCAAATAAAAATGGCGTCGCCGAAACGAATCGCTTCACCAGGATCGGCGGTGTAGGAAATTTTTCCGGACTTACCCGCGGAAACCAGAATCTTGTCCAGATAATGTTCGTAAATTGGGACCTGGCCCGCTTTCAACTGCGCGATACGGCCACCGTCAATATCCGTGCACATCACATCGTGGCCTGCCTCAGCAAGGCACGCTCCAGTCACCAATCCAACGTAACCGCAACCGATCACCGATAAACGCAACGAGAATCTCCTTTAGCTTTAAAGTGCCGCCGCGAACGCCAGCGCCGCCGCAAAAAAATTCTCGAATCAGGCCGATCGTTTCATCGCGGCTTTATGCCCATCAACAGGCCGCGCAATCCGAGCAACACCAGCCTCGGCTGACGGCGCAGGACACTCCAGAGCAGTCGCGTCGAATGATCGCGATGAATCTGGCCCAGCGATTCGCGCGTGGCGACGTTCAATAAATCCACCAGATAGGAATAATCCTTCTGCTGGAAATGATGCAGCGTTTTGCGGATCAGCCAGTGCGTATCCAGTTCACGGCGCAAAGCACGAAGCTCGCCGCCCTGTTTCGAACCGAGCAGCGCATCGGCCACGCCCTGCGCCCCGCGAAATCCGGTCACGATGCCGCCGACGGTGGTCACTTTCACCTGGGCCGCGGCGTCCCCAACCAGAAACACTCTACCGCTGCCGACGCGGCGCTCGACTGGAACCCACTTACGGTAGACCGGAATGCGCGCGCCCTGCCATTCCAGCGGCTCCATATTTTTCTTTTCCAGAAAACGCTCGATGCGCTTCTTGGTTTCCTGGCCGCTGCCTTCACCGATAATTCCCAGGGCTCCACGCGATTCGCTCTCCGGAATCAGCCAATAGAAATAAGGCGTATCGTCCGGGACGAACCAGACTCGCGTGGTGTCAGGGCGGCAATCCTTTGGAAGCTTCACAATGGCTTGAACCAGCGGAACGGTTTCGACCGGCGGCCATCCGGCGGAGCGGCCCACGCGGCTAGTCGCGCCGTCTGCGCCAACTACGTGATCCGTGTGCAACTCTTCCCGCTTACCGGCAGTTTCAACTTCCAGTCGCAAGCCGCGCGAATTCGGCCCCAGTCCGAGAAAGTGCGCGTCAAAAGAAATTTTCGCGCCGGCCCTCGCTGCTTCGTTTGCCAGCGCGGGAATCAGGCGCGCCCGCTCGATAATCAGGTCGGGACGGCTAAGCGCGACTTCCGCCGAACGCCCGTCGGTGAACAATTCGAAGCGGCGAATCTCGTTTACGATGCACGACGTCGCTAATTCGCGCAGCTGTTCGCGAAAGTGGTGGGTTACAATCAGCGAACGCGGCGCCGGATCAAGCCCCGATTTTGCATCGAGCACGCGAACGTCGCGGCCGCTCGCCGCTACTTTTGCAGCGGTGAGCAACCCCGCAGCCGAGCCGCCAACGACGATCACGCTGCCATTCTTGCCTTCTGTTTGAACACTCTGCTGTTTGTCAGACACTCGTACGATTCTTCCGATCTTGCCCAGCTCTGCGGAACGGCAAGCTGAGAAGTCCCACTAGAATAAGCTTGACTACCAGTTGCGGATAGAAAATAGCCTAACTGGCCCTAAAGTATAGCGAATTCAACGTTGGCGGGAAACCGAGGTAGGCGGCAATTTAATCAGCCGCAGCGGATGGTTTGCGGATCTGCCGCTCGTAAGGAGCGCGTTCGAGTAATGCAACTGCCGCCAGGACAACGAGCACCGTGAAGGCAAGCAGAATAAGCGAAACCGAAATCGGCTGATAACTAATGAGCAGCGCCAGTGACCCGGACGCGGCGCCCAGAATATACATTGCCAGGACCGCGCCACGTTGTCCTAATCCGAGATTAGCCAGACGATGAGCCGCGTGATCTTTTCCCGGGGTTGCGAATGGAAGCAGTCCGCGCCGGCTGCGCGAGATGGTGACCAGCGTAGTATCAAAAATTGTTGCGCCGAGCACCAGCACCGGCACCACCCAGGCGGAGAGCATATTCGAGTTCTCGAGTCGCAACTTCAAGCCAAGAGTAGCCATTAGAAAGCCGAGGAACATCGCGCCGCTGTCACCCATGAAAATTTTCGCCGGTCTGAAGTTCCAGCGAAGAAATCCAGTAGCCGCGCCAAGTACCGCCGCAGCCAGCACCGTTACCAGTATCTGGCCGTTAAGATAAGCGAGCATTGCGAAAAACGCGGATGCCATGGCGGCAATTCCCGCGCACAGGCCGTCCATGTGATCCAGGATGCTGAACGAGGCGGTAATGCCGACGACCCATACGATCGTCAGAGCGATGTCGAGCAGGTCGCCGCTGCGGCCGCCCAAAAGTGTGCTGAATACCTGGGCGCGAATTCCACTGAACAGCAAAATTCCCGCGGCCAGTGGCATGCCGATGAACAGTTTCACCTGGTGATGAAGCAATCCGCGATCATCGAGGATTCCAACCGCAGCGACCAGCGTGGCGCCCGCGAGGATACCTGCGATTTGTGCGCGCGCGGGACCGTTGAACAGAAAAAGTACGCCGAGAACAACGCCCGCATACATCGCCAGTCCGCCGAGCAGCGGAATTGGCTGCAAATGTACTTTGCGAGGTCCTGGAAGATCGACCATGCCAACACGCAAAGCCAGAGCGCGTACGGGAACAGTTAGGACTAGAGACGCCAATAGGGCAATGAAAAAAGCCAGAAGGCCAGCGGCCATTCTCCCTCAGATTTCAGAGCGACGGACCCGGTGGCGCGGACGCACCGATTAAGCACGCGACTCACTGCCGGATTTGGGGATCCGGCTCCCAAGTCAAAGACACGAAGTTGACCCCTGGACGATCAACTCTTGCGCAGCCGAGAAATAACCGCACACGCTGCCCGACGCAGCGTCACCACGATAACGTGTTAGAGAGCTCCAATCCAGTGAAAAAGACGTTAAAATGCGAATCTGCCCCAAAACACAAGCGACAGTCCAACACCACAGATCATACAGCGTTTACTGTATTATGTTCAAGTATTAATTTTAGCGTTCGGTAAGCATACGGCCGAAAATACGTTTTACTTCTTCGCGGTCCTTGGTCTTGAAGTACCAGTCAATCGTTCGTTTCAAACCTTCCTTGAAGGCCACCTTAGGTTCCCAATTCAACAGTTTTTTGGCTAGCGAGTTATCTGCTACGCGATTGAGTGGTCCGGTCGGCATGTCCTTGCGCAGCTTGATTTCCGCTTTATGGCCGGTGTGTTCGCAGACCATGTGCACCGCGTCAATCACGCGGATGCGTTCCATGGTGCCTAGATTGACGGGCGTTGCATCCTCGATCTTTTCGCCGGCCAGGATGGTGCCCTCAACGATGTCGTCGATATAAGTCCAGTTGCGGATTTGCGTGCCGTCGCCCCAAACTTCGAACGGCGTTTGGTGGATAAACGCGCGCGCAATCATAGCGATAACCGCGTGGTTTTCCACGCCGCGCGGGCCGTACACGGTGAAGTAGCGGCAGGACGCCGCGCCCAACCCGTGCTCCTTGTGATACGCCTTCAATGTGAATTCCGCCATCAGCTTGGCCCAACCGTAAGTGTTGTCGGCGTCATTCGGGCCGCTGGTCAAATCCTCGGTGAGGTACAAGACTTTGTTCACATCGGACTGCAGAAAGTTCGGATAGACGCAGCCGGAGGATGCAAAGACTACTTTTTTAGCTTTGGCGCGCAGAGCTTCGGAAAAAACCAGCCCGTCCAGAAAAAAATTGGATGCCGGGCCGGCTTGATGCAAATCCACGTAACCCCGGCCGCCATGGTCCGCGGCCAGATGGAAGACCGTGTCCACGCCATTCATTGCGGCGCGCGTCACGCCCGGTTCGCGCAAGTCTGCCTGGATGAAATCGACCTCACCTTTGGACAGAGGCCGGCGAAGATTGTCCAGGTGCCCACTGGTTAAATCATCCACGATGCGTACTTTCGCGCCGCGCGCCAGCAATTGATCACTCAGCGTCGAACCGATGAATGATGCTCCGCCAGTCACCAAAACCCTCTTTCCTGTCCAGAATGTCTCTGCAGGCTTCACGCGTTTCCATCCTTCGCAATTCTATTGATCACCGTGGGCGGGGCGGCCGACAATTTGCACAAATTTTTCGAGCTCTTTGACTCTATCATAGCCAGGCGCGGCAGCCAGCGCCGCTTCGCGCATGCGAGCGATTCGCCCCGGATCGGCTGCCAGCTCGCGAACCACTTTCGCCGCCTGCTCGGGATCATCCGGATCGGCGCCCACGCTGAATCCCAATTTTTCTCCCAGGGCTACCGCATCGGTTTCGCCCGGTGCGACCGCGACTATCGGTCTGCCGGCCGCGAGAATTCCGTACATCTTGCTCGGAACCACCACGCCCTCCAGCCCGCGTTTGATGGTAATCAAGTGCGCGTCCGCGGCGGCCAGCACCGACGGAATTTTGTTGCCGGGGAAAAAAGGCAAGAAACGTACATTCGAAGCGCCGTTCGCGGCCGCTTCGAGTTGCGCCCGCTGCGCTCCTTCACCTACGAACACCAAACCGATGCCATCGCCGGTAAGCTTCTGTGCTGCGGCAATCAGCGTTTCCCACGCGCCGTAAAAGCCGATATTCCCCGCGTGCAGAAGCACAAACTTAAAATCGCCGCGAATGGTCCGGATCACTTCTTCATCGAGCTTAGTGTGTGGAAATTGTTGCGTTGCTTGCGCCCTTGCGGAAACAATCTCCGTACCGTCGCGCACAATTTCAATGTGATCCGCGCGTACACCTTTCGCAATGATGCGATTGCGCATGTCCTCGCCCAGCACGATCACTTTCGTAGCCCGCTGCAGCGCCCAGCGATGCAGTTTCTCCCACACCCGTGCAAGCAATCCCGGCGCGACAATCGACCCGCCCACCGCCATATCCGGATACATATCGCGAATATTGTAAAAATACGGTTTTCGTTTCAACAGAGCCACCAACGCTCCGAGAATTCCCTGGAACGGGGGATCGGTCATGGCCAGCACCGCATCGCAGCTCGTGAACAGTGCCCGTGGAATCACCAGCGCCGTGTACGTCAGATAATTCAGGACGCGCTTTATCATGTTGAAGCGGGGGAAATCCGTCGAGCCCACCCGCACGACGCGCACATTCCCTTTTTCTTCCGTCTGGAACAACCGCCACGCGCGCCGCTCCGTCGGATCGTACGAAGGCCGTCCGCACAGAACTGTCACTTCGTTTTCCCGAGCCAGCGCCTGCACCACGGTTTCCGCCATTTTCGCCGTGGCCGACGTGTCCGGCGGATAATAGAGATTCAGCAGCAGAATGCGCATCGCACGATTGTACACGCGGACTACCGAGCGATTCTCTGGCCACAGCAGCGATAATGAGTTATTCGCCGTTTGCTGTGAAATTGGCGAAACATCGCTGCCGGTTTTGATGTCTCATAAGGTATGCAATTACGCTGGAGCCTGATCCTACCGGTCATTGGCTTGATTCTATTTGCGGCTGTCAGCTATCGGTCCATGCGCGTAAATCGCGAAACGCAAAATGAGCCGAGCAAATATTATTGGTGGTCGTCGCTCCGTTTGGACACCGACCCGCTGGACGAAAACCCAAAAACTCTCAGACCCTGTCGGGACGGAGGCGAAAATTGTGTTGGCTGGGATCTTAGGGCCAGGTGGGTCACTCCCGGCTTGCTCGACAGACTGTTGATTTTTTCCTCGCTACCGGCGTTCCTCACCGGTACCGCGATCGTCGCCGGCTTCAGCAAACTGGGAGTCGACGAAGTGCTGACATTCATGGTCTCCATGCCGATTTTGATTTTCTGCTGGTATTACTTCGTCGGCTGGCTGATCGACCGCTGGAGTTATCGCCGTAAACAAGCAAAAAGTGTTCCGCTGAAAATTGCCTGAGGCTGAACCGCGCCCCGCGACGCTGCTACTCGGCTTATCTACGGCTTGCGTGTGCCGTGATTTAATAACGCGGGAACCTTTTCCGTGCGGCAAAGGTCTGCAAGGAGGCTTCAGCCATGCAAATCAGGCTATCGAGCGTGATGGTGGATGAGCAGGAAAAAGCGCTGCGTTTCTACGCCACCGTTCTAGGATTTGGGAAAGATATTCAGATGGGCCCATTCCGCTGGCGGACGGTGAATTCGCCCCAAGGCGCACAAGGCGTGGAACTGCTTCTGGAGCCGATGAGTTTTGCGCCCGCGCCGACCTATCAAAAAGCTCTGTTTGACGCTGGCATACCCGCAACCGCTTTCTTCACCAACGATATTCAGGCGGAGTTTGCGCGGCTGAAAGAACGCGGCGTGAAATTCCGCGGTGAACCGAAAAGTATGGGCCCGATCATCTCTGTGGTTTTTGAAGACACCTGCGGCAATCTGATCAATCTTGTTCAGCCGTTGATGTGATCGTTGCTCGCTGCTCATCGCTCGCGGCTTCCCGCGTAATCAAGAAATCGCCAAGTACCAGTGCGTCCATCTGCGTACGTTCGAAGCAATCGATGGCTTCCTTCGGCTTGCAGACGATCGGTTCGTTGTCATTGAAAGATGTGTTGAGCACCACCGGCACGCCAGTTTGCTCTTCGAACGCGCGAATCAGTTTCCAGTAACGTGGGTTCGCCGTAGAGGTAACGGTCTGCAGGCGGCCGGTACCATCCACATGCGTCGGAGCGGGAATCTTGTCGCGCATCTCCCGTTTCACCTCATAGGCCATGGTCATGAACGGCGAAGGATGCGACTGTTCGAACCATTCGCCAGTTTTTTCCGCAAGAATTGACGGCGCGAACGGCCGAAAAATTTCCCGGTGCTTGATGCGGCGATTCAGGATTTCTTTCATTTCCGGACGCCGCGGATCGGCCACGATGCTGCGGTTGCCCAGCGCGCGCGGACCCCACTCGGCGCGGCCCTGAAACCATCCAAGAATTTTTCCATCGGCAATTATGCTTGCGGTCTTTCGAAGCAACACTTCCTCCGGTAATTCGCTGACCACGAAGCCATTTTCCGAAAAACGTGAAGCCTGCAACGCAGCCCGAATTTCCTCCCGCGAAAATTCCGGCCCCCAATAGGCGTGCTCCATCACAAATTCGCGCGGATTTCCAAGCACCTGATGCCAGATGTACTGCGCAGCCCCGACGGCTAGTCCTCCATCGCCGGCCGCCGGATGAACGTAGACGTGTTCGAAACCAGTGCTCGCGGGAATTTTTCCGTTGGCGACACAATTGAACGCCACTCCGCCCGCCAGACACACCGATTTCATTCCGGTTTCTTCATGCAGCCGTCGCAGCATACCCAGATAGATTTCCTCCAACCGCGCTTGCAGTGAGCACGCCAGATTCTTGTGCCGCTGTTCGATCGGAGCCGTCGGATCGCGCACCGGCCCAAGCTTCCGCGCCATCGCATCCGAATACATTTTCCCCAGCACCGGCGTCTTGTCTGCGTCGGCCCAGGTCATTTCCGGGCCCGTGCGATGATGCGTGAAATATTCCAGGCCGAGGCGAAATCCGACGCCCTTTGAACGTATGATGTCGCGAAATTCCGGCAGAAATTCCGGGTTGCCGTACGCTCCGAGGCCCATCACTTTGTATTCGTCACCGAATTTCAAAAAGCCGAGATACTGCGTGACCGCACTGTAATAAAGCCCCAGCGAATGCGGAAACGCGATCGATCCGTAGATGTTCATTCGCCGTTCGAAGCCCGCGCCCCACATCGAACTCGCAAAATCGCCCAGCCCGTCGGCGGAAAGCAGCGCCGCTTCTTCGAACGGCGAACAAAAAAATGTGCTGGCAAGATGCGCGATGTGGTGCTCGACTCGGTGAAACGTTGCAGGGAGCTCTGCCGGATCCATTTCGAACGCACCAGCCAGCGCTTCGCGAATGCCGGTAAATTTCGCCAGAACTTTGATACGTTCTCGCGCGAACGAAGGCATCCGCAGCGCATAAAAAAGTTTTGTGCCCAGCCGCGCGTAGGGATTGCGCGGTACCGCTACGTGATGCACGTCCTTCAACGTGATCCCAGCGGCTTCTAAGCAATAGCGAATTGCGGCCGCCGGAAACCCCGCCGCATATTTCACGCGGTTGAAGCGTTCCTCTTCTACCGCGGCAATCAGCTGTCCGTCGCAAAGAATCGCCGCCGACGCATTGCCGTGATACGCATTGATCCCAAGGATATTCATTGTCGAACTTTGAGTGTACCGCAGGAAGAAGAGAGATTAGGAACTAGGGCTCGACTCCTATTTTCTTGCCCATTCGTACAAAACAAACAACGACCACGGACGAGACCAGGACGTTTTCCCGGACAGGAATGAGTTCCATACGGACTTAACGCCGTCTGGCTTGACTAGCGGGGAGAGCGCCTCGGGCACCGAAGCAAAACTTTCCTCCATGCGCGCCTTCAGCGGCCCTCGCAGCCATTCTTCCCACGGCAACGTAAAAGTACGTTTCTTTTGCGAAGTGATTTCCGCCGGCAATAAATCTCCCAGCGCTTCAACCAGCAGCGCCTTCTGCAAACCGGATTTTCTCCGCGCTTGGTCCGGTAGTGAAGCCACAAATTCCACCAGTGGCGTATCCAACAGCGGCACTCGCACCTCCAGCGACCTAGCCATGCTCACCGAATCCGTGTCGCGCAGCAGCGTGCTCGCCATGTAGGTTCGTAGCTCCAGCCAGCTGATCGCCGCGACCGGATCCATGTGCTGTGCTTCATCCGCCGCAAGTTGCAGCCAACCCAGCCATGTCGGTTCGAGCGTGTAACCGTCCGCCGCCAGCGTGCTCGGCCGAAATCGCGGTTCGATTAGTTTTTCGATCTCTCCAGGAGGGAACAGCGCTCGTGCAAAATAATAAGGATGCGGCAATCGTTGTGGATTTCGCCAGGCCGCGGTCGCCTTCGTCGCCGCATCCGGTGACCGCCCGGAGCCCAGCAGCGACCGCAACATGCCAGACGTTGTACCGCGCAGCACCGACGGCACGAACCTTGCCGCGGTTGCAAGTTGCGAGAGTCTTGGGGTGTCCGCAAAAGTAGAATACCCGGCGAACAATTCATCGCCGCCCAATCCGGAAAGCGCCACTTTCAGTCCCACTTCGCGCGCGGCCCACGAAACGAAATAAGTATTGATGCCATCCATTGTGGGTTGATCGAGAGCTGCGAGCGCTTCATCGAGCCGCGCCGGAATTGCATCGCCATTCAAACGAATTTCCGTATGTTGAGTGCCACAGCGTTCCGCAACCACGCGCGTCAACGCGGATTCGTCGTACGAAGTTCCCGGAAACGACAGTGTGAAACTTTGAATTCCCCTATGTTCGCGGCCCGCAAGCGCGGCAATCGCGCCGGAATCCAATCCGCTCGACAAAAACAATCCCACCGGCACATCCGCGATCAAATGCGCGCGTACGCTGTCTTCCAGCAGCGGCCGCAGCGCCTTCGTCGCGGCTGCAAAACTGCGCGGCCGCCGCGGATCTTTCGCCGCGGGACTGCGCCGCGGATCCCACCACGGATGCGGACGCGGCAAACGCCTCCGGTCCGGTATATAGAGCAGCACGCGATGCCCCGGCGGCAGCGAAAACATGCCTTCGTACATCGTGACCGGTTCACTGACGCTTCCAAAAAGTAAAAATGACGTAAGCGCGTCCTGCGACATTTGCTTCGACACAATTCCGCTGGCCATCAACGCGCCAACTTCCGAAGCAAAGGCAAATCCTTCCGAAGTCTGCGCGTAGTACAGCGGCTTAATACCGAGCGGATCGCGCGCGAGAAACAAAAGCGGACCAGAAGTGTAGTGCTTGCGAAAATCCGCAATCGCGAACGCGAACATCCCGCGCAGCTCGCTGAGGCATTCTTCGCCCCACTCTTCCCAGCCGTGTACCAGAATTTCCGTGTCTGATTGTGTCGAGAAACGATGGCCCAGGCGCGTCAGCCGTTCGCGAAGCTCCCGGTAGTTGTACAATTCGCCGTTGAAAACTACTGCGACGTCGCCCGCTTCGTTCCAGATGGGTTGATTTCCGCCGGGTAGGTCAATGATGCTCAGCCGCCGCATCGCCAGCGCGAGTCCTGGCGCGCGCGGATCGTTCAGCACATAACCCTCGCCGTCCGGCCCGCGATGCTGCATGGCCGCCGCCATGGCGCGTACCCGTTCTGCTGCGTCACCACTTCGATTCAGGAACGCGACGCCGCAAATTCCGCACACGCGATTATTTGATCTCCGGCGTGGTGAAGAATGCAGCGCCGGCGCGCGCCAAGTGTGAGCGCAGATGGAAACGTTGCATTTTCAATCGCTGATCCGCATACCAGGCAAGGAACAGGCGCAACAGCAGCAGAAAAAATACCGCAAACGTGGCGGTCGCCAGCGAAAAAAAGGATTCGCGCTCCAGGAGCAGACTCCAATCCACTGTTTCATCCCATCCCGGCAATACGCTGTCCAGCACTGGACGCAGCCGCAGCCCATCGAGCGGAAGCCGCGCGATGCGTACATGCGCAAATTTGTCGTAGTTATATGCCGGCGGATATCCAGGAGATCTTGCAATTGCCTCCGCGAAAGTCTGCGGATTCTGCAGCTCATTTCGCGTCAGCATCTCGCCTTTCGCGTTTCTCATCACCATCCGAAACGTTGGATCCACCACAATCCAGCGGCCGTCCAGCAGCACTTCTGCCACAACGTGTTTTGTGTTGCGATCTGGCGACAGCAACAGCAGCCTGCGCACCTGCAAATCCGCGCTTCGCGCCAGATTCAGAAAAGCATTCGTTGCCGTTCCACATACGGAAAGCAATTGTTGGTAATTTAAAGTGGTTTCCGGATCGCGCGCTGCAAGTCCGGTGGGATTTGGCTCCGCCGATCGCGGTGGCCCTTTGCGCATCCATTCCAGAATCGCCTCAACCCGCTGCTCCGGAGCAGCGTTTGCCGGAATGATGGCGTCGCCGAACCCCTCCAGGTAATCGCGAACGGAATGCTCCCAACCAGCCGAATACACAAGAGCCACCAGCGACGCCACCAGTGCTATGTTCACAGCGCGCCACAGGGCTCGGAACAGATTTCGCTTCATCAGGAAACAACCCCTAATCTTGACCTGCGGATTGTCCAACGACCGGACGCTGCGCCGCAAGCCCAACATATACGCGTTCCATAGTGCACACCGGTTCTTCCCAGCCAAGTCGGCTGGCCGCCGTTCTGCCGCCTTCTGACAGACGGTTGCGCAATTCTGAGTTATTCAATATCTGTTTGACGGCTTCTGCTACCGCTGTGGTTTCATGCGCAACCACCAGCGCCGCAGTCCCCGCGAGCAGCGGAGCTACTCCGCAATTCTCCGTGATTACTGCTGGCGTACCGCACGCCGCGGCTTCGGCCGCCGTGTTGCCAAAATTTTCATTCTGCGATGGCAGCACGAACACATCGGCATCGCGATAGGCCGCCCATTTCATGCCTCCGAATACCGAACCGCTAAAGACCACGCGCGAGTTCACCGCCTTTGCGCGCGCGAACTCTTCCAAGCGCCCCTGCATTCCCGATTCGTCTGGCCCAGCGAAAGCCAGCCATAGTCGCTTTCCACCAATCCTTTCCGGGAGCCGGACAAAACTCTCGAGCAGTAGATCAGGACTTTTTTTCTCTGAAAGCCGGCCCAGAAACAGAATCAGCTGCGCATCCGCCGGAACGCCGTGCGCGCTTCGGAATAGTCCTGGCTTCGGCAATTCGCGTGGCAGCACTACTCCATTGCGTCGCAACACGATTTTCGAGCGGGGAATTCCGCCCCCTGCAAGTTCCTCCACCTCCTGCTCCGCCGTTGCAATCACCGCTGCCGCTCCGCCAAGCATTTCTTTGCCCCACTGCGCGTGATACACGCGCTTAAGAAAAATATTTCGCACGATAGGTACAAACATTCCGATCGGCTCGACGACATAAGGAATTTTCTGCTTCCGGCTCTCACGCGCCGCCGCCGGTCCCAGCAAATCGTACAGCCCAAAAATATGCACTACGTCGAAACTCGCCAGCCGCGCCCGGCAATACCTCGCAATTGCCGGATTCCAGGTCGCCGCCCGGTAGTGAAACCACGTAGGCAGGTAGATGCTCTCTACGCCGTTAACTTCGCGGGTCCACCCAAACGCCGAACGCTTAACTTCGCCTGCGTTGTCGCCGCCCGCTGCCCGCGATTCAAATCCCCAGTCCGCGGTTAGTACCGTCACCTCATGTCCGCGCTGCGCTAGTCCGGTGGCCAGTGCCTCCACTTTCACTGGTGGCCCGCCGAATTCGTTAAACGGCGCGTACGATTGCGTGACGCTCAGGATTCGCATAGCTCGCGCAGAATTTTCCGGAACGATTTTGCAAACACGCTGAAGCGGAATTCATTTTCGACGCGTTGCCTGCCGCGTCGTCCCATTTCCTGTTCCAATGCGGCATCGGCCAACAATGTTTCGATCGCTGTTGCCAGTTGTACCGCGTCGCCGTGCGGCACCAGATAACCCGTTTTTCCGTCGTCGATCACTTCAGGAGCCCCGCCGTGCGCGCCGCCAATCACCGGTTTTCCGCACGCCATCGCTTCGAGATAAACCAGCCCGAATCCTTCGCCTTTGCTGGGCAGCGCGAACATCTCGCAATGCGCGTAGCACGCAGCAAGTTCCGCGTAACTCAGCCCAGTAAGAAAATGTACGTGACGCTGCACTCCGGTTTCTTCCGCCAGGTCTTCCAACCACGCTCGGTCATCGCCTTCGCCGACAGCCGCCAGTTGCAGCTCTGGCCAGCGCGGCAGCAATCGCGGCAGCGCCGTGATCAGCGTATCCATTCCTTTGTAGCGTTCATCCGCGCGCCAACGTCCCACCGTCAACACTACTCGTCCCTCAGGGAAATTTGCTGGAGCCGCCGACTTTGCCGCCTGCGGCGCCAACGCCTCGAATTGCGGATCCAGTCCCCACGGCAGCACGCGAATTTTTTCCGCCGCGACCCCCTGTACCGCCGCGACGTGTTCCGCCGTGTATTTGCTTGGCGCCAGCACCATGGTCGCGCCACGCAAAGTCATTCGCCGCAGCCGTGCCAGCGGCTCCCAAACTTCCACTCCGTGCGTGCAAATAATGGATTTCAGCCGTGGCGCTGCGATGCGCATGGCACGAACCACTGGCGCCAGGTTCGGATGTCCAGCCACAACTAATTTAATCCTGCTCTTGCCTTTAGGGATAGGCCGCCGCGCCGCGCGAATCGCTGTTGTAAGAAATCTGCCCTTCGCCCGCTCACCGCCCGTAAAAACAATTTCCCGCCCCGCCACCGTCAGCCGCTTCAGCTCCGGCCCATCATTCAAGCTCAGAATGCGGCATTCCATTCCGCGGCTCGCCGCAAATTCCGTCATCACGGACGCCAGGTGCCTTCCGGCACGCTGCACTCCGCCGGGCGCATCCAGTTCAGGAAAGAGTCCAATCAGCACGCGCAGAGTCTGCCTTGTGGCCTGTTTCTTCGCAAGTTTTTCGCGAATTGCCCTGCCGTCACCGGGAACCTCGCGGCGAGACACCATCACTTACCAACGGCAGCAGTTCTTCCATGCGGTCCAGATAAATGTCCGCCGGATACATTTCCCGGTTGTGCCTGCCGAACCCGAAATTCACAATCGCGGAAATCATTCCCGCATTGCGCGCCGTTTGCACGTCCACTTCTGAATCACCCACCATCGCGGCCTGTGCTGCGGCGATTCCCATCTCGCTTAGAATCGCATTCGCTCCCAGCGGATCGGGCTTTTTCGTCGCAAAACTGTTTCCGCCATAAATCGCGCGGAAAAATCGCGCTAATCCCAGCCCTTCTAAAATCCGCGCGCTGACATTCACCGGCTTGTTCGTCAGCACCGCCATCGGCACGCCGCGCAGCTTTTCCAGCGTCTCTCGCACCCCCGGATATTCCCTCGTGAAATCCAGCTTGTGCTGGTCGTAGTGCGCCAGGAAAAATTTCAGCGCGCTCTGTTGTTCTGCCGCAGACGCCGCTCCACCCAGCGCGCGGCTGATCAGTATCGGCGCGCCAGATCCCACATAGCTGGCCACCAAATCTTCCGGCAGATCCGCGCGGCCCATTTCGCGCAGCGTCGCGTTCACGCTTTGCACCAGGTCGCGCTTCGAATCGATGAGTGTGCCGTCCAGATCGAACAACAACGCATTCAATTTGCTGCGAAATTTATCTGTCATATCTTTTTATTTTAATACGCGCGTCGCATTCTCCGCGATTCTTCGCGTAAACTATTTAATTCGAGTACTGTGCAGGAAAGCACCGGAGAACTCATGGCCCAGGTATTCCCGTTTCGCGCGTATCGCTTCAATCCGGAGCTTGCTCCGTTCGATCGCCTTCTCACTCAGCCCTACGACAAGATTTCTCCCGAGCGCCAGGCCGAATACTATGCCATGCACCCGCAAAATCTCATCGCGGTCGAAAAAGGGCTCGTTTATCCTGACGATTCGCCGCAAAATAACGTCTACACACGCGCGGCGGCAAAAGTGGACGAGTGGATTCGCGACCACATCATGGTGCAGGATGCAGCGCCCGCTTTCTACGCCTACACGCAGGAGTTCACCGTTCCCGGCGCAGCCGAAAAGCGCACCCGCCGCGGTTTCATTGGCGCAGGCCGGCTCGAAGAATATTCCGCCGGCGTCATTTTCCGCCACGAACATACTCTCTCTGGTCCAAAGGCCGACCGCCTGGAACTGCTACGCCACACGCGCATGCACACTGGCCAGCTTTTCATGTTGTATTCCGACCCCCAGGAGCGCATCGAAAAAATTCTCGACGAAGCACAATCCTCCACCGCTCCGGTCAGCGAACTCACCGACGAACATGGCGTGATTCATCGCCTCTGGGTGATTACAGATCCGAACCACGTGCAAACTATCCAGCACGCCATGGCCGATCAAGAGCTGGTCATCGCTGACGGCCACCACCGCTACGAAACCGCGCTCAACTATCGCAACGAACGCCGCGCCAGCGCATCATCGACCGATCCCAACGCGGACTACGAACGCTCCATGATGACTTTCGTCAACACCCGCGGCCAGGATCTCGTCATCCTCGCCGGCCATCGCGTTGTTGCCAACGTCCTTGATTTCTCCTGGTCTGCCGTTCGCCGTTATCTTGAGCCGTGGTTCGCCTCGGAGGTTTTTTCCTTTGCGAACGATTCCGAGAAAGCGCGGGTTCGCGATAGATTCCTCACTCGTCTCACGGAAACTGCACAACAACGTTCCATCGGTGCCTATCCCGCGGCAGGCAATGCTCAACGCGCTTTTTATCTTTTTTATTTGCGGCCCGGCGCCGATCTGGCGCAACTGCTTCACAGTGTTTCACCGTTGCAGCGTGATCTCGATGTGGTCCTGCTGCATGAGGGCATTCTTGAACCCGCGTTGGGCATCACATTGCAGGCCGCCACCAAGGAGATGAATCTCACTTACGAGCGAGAAGCCGACGCCGCCATCGCTGCCGTGGACTCCGGCCGAGCGCAAGTGTCCTTCTTCCTCAATCCCGTCCCCGTCGAAAAGGTAGTGGAAATCGCCACTTGCAACGAGGTCATGCCGCAAAAGTCCACCGACTTCTATCCCAAACTCCTAAGTGGCATCACCATGTACCGCATCGAACCTTAGGCCTTCCGCTCTTTCTTGTGCAGCATCGGCTTTGTGCCGTCCGCTCTTTCTTTTTCCGTCGTGGCGTCCCTCCTTTACTTTGTCATCGTGAGCCTTCGGCGCGGACGCGCCAAAGCGAAGGATTTCAACGACAACAATCAGCAAGGCGTAACGCGTGCACCGCCTCCTCTCCAAAAAAAGAGGCGTGCCATGGCACGCCTCTTCAAAATTTCCATTGGGAACTGAACCGACCGCGCTGCGAACTACTTCGAAAAACTCGCGACCGCTTCGGCTTCCGTGTTCGAAACATCAAACACCGTCAGCAACTTGGTAATCTGCAGCACTTCCTGGAATTTATTCCCCAAATGGCACAGCCGTAAAGACGCGCCATCTTTCTTCGCCGTATGATGCGAAGCCACCAGCGTGCCCAGGCCGGCGCTGTCAATGAACGTAATATTGTTCATGTTCAACACGATTTTTTTCTTGCCCTCGGCCAGCAGCCCTTTCACTTTTTCGCGCAGCGCGTTGCTTTCTTCGCCCAGCACGATTCGCCCGTCAAGCGCAACCACCGTCACGCCGTCCACTTCGCGTTGACTCATTTTCAATGCCACGTTATCTCCTCCTCATCGGAAAGCGGGTCCGGCGGCAACCACTTCCGGAGCCCGGAATCATACCATTCTTTATCTATCTCAGGGTCTGTAAGCACAAACTCTGAAATTTTAGTCAGTAGTAGTCCGCGCAAGACATGTAATAGCCGCAGACGGTGCAGACCAGTTTGCAGCGCCGCGACTCCAACCGCTGCGAGCAGACTGGACAAAACCGCGAAGCATCCTCGTAACCCGTTTTCTCGGCTGGGACCGCTCCGAATTTTGAGGCACTGCTGCCAGATTCCTCAATGTCCTCGGATGCGCTGGATGGCTTCACGCCCCATTTCAAACCTTGTTCCACGGCGGCTCACTTATAGCACAACCTGCCTAAACTCGGTAGCGGGGACAACCCCCCCGGCCCGCTGCTGTGACCGCTCTTGTAGCGGCCACCTTCAGGTGGCCATCTTCCCTACTCTCGAGTTTTTGTTCCCTGTTCGCTGCTCTCTGATCGCTGCTCGCTTGGCTGTCTCAATTTTTCGGACTCCACGCGCCCTGAATCAACTCCCGCGAAAATCCCGGTGGCACTGCCTGATCGCACGCATAGCGGTACAGCGCCGCGTTGAAAATCCCTTGCACTGCCGAACTCATCACCGACAGCAGCAGGAAATACGCGCCCATCAATATTCCGCCAACCAGCACCGCTCCGGGACCATATAGCCGTACCGTAGCGAACCACAGTGCAAATCCCGGGATCATCAGTACAAAAAACACCAACCCCAGGCTGAATCCGCCCGCCACTCGCTCTCCCCATGTTTCCGTAAACAATTCGGCTGATCGGTACAGCGCCGCGCCTGGCGAAACATCCTCAAACGCCAAAACCGGCACCACGAAATAACAAGCCACGTTCCACGCTACGCCGATAATTCCAATGACGATTCGCCCGATAAATCCCGCCCGCTCCGAAAGCATTCGCAGCGCCACTCCTGCCGTCGCCGCCACGAACGCCCACTGCAGAATCACCCATTTGCGCTGCCACGCCAGCTGCAATCCTTGATCGAAGGTCCACGCGCCGCCTGTCAATCGGCTGTTCGCCACTCCCACCAGCGCGACGTTAAAAAACACGATCACAAAATAGTTCGCCAGATACAGCACAAACATCGCCGCCGCAAATTCCGGCGACTTCGAAAAATGCTGAAAATTGTGTTGATTGATTCCCGCCGCCCGCAATGCCGGCAAAAACACCGCAATCCCACTCAATCCCAGCAATGCTGTCAAGATCACGCAACTGATTCCAGACAGCACCGGAAACAGCATCAACTGCTTATCCGCCCACAGAATCGCAAAGCTCTGCTCGACCAGCTCCCAACTCCGAGAAAATCTTCCCATGGAGCCCTCCATCAATTCCAATCCGTCAATATTATTAGCCAAAAATCGCGCGGGGAACTTCCCGCCATCTTCGCAAGTTTATCCGCAAAAAACCAGCCCACTCCGCTTTCGCTTTCGCCACCGCCTCGTCCGTTTCGATATGACTGGGGCTCGGATGGCACAACTCTAGCCGTGGTCCGTCGCGTAGGCGGCAAAGAGCGCCTCGAATATCCACTGGGCAAAATGCTCTACGAAACCGCAGGGTGGATCAGCCATCCGCGCATTTCTCGCGACGGCAAGCTGGTCGCTTTTCTGGACCAACCCCTTCAGCGGAGATGACTCCGGCAATGTTGCAACGATCGATCAGTCTGGTAACAAGAAGGCCCTTAGCGGTCAGTTCATCAGCGTTCAAGGACTCGCCTGGGGGGAACGGAAACGGAATCTGGTTCACCGGCACTACTTCCGGCTCCAGTCGCGAATTGCGCGCCGTCACACTTTCCGGAAAAGAGCGTCTGGTTTATCTCGGAACTGGCACCCTCACTTTGCACGATATTTCCAAGGAAGGCAGAGTCCTGATCTCCAGAGACGACTATCGTTCCGCCATGATCGGCCTCGCTCCCGGCGAAACCAAAGAGCACGATCTCAGTTGGCATGACTGGACTACTCCACGCGACCTCAGTGACGACGGCAAGCTGGTCTCGTCCGATGAGACCGGCGAAGCTGGCGGAGAAACCGGCGGCCTTTACGTTCGCCGGACCGACGGCTCGCCGGCCGTGCGCCTCGGCGATGGTGAGACGCCAAGTCTTTCGCCGGACGGCAAATGGGTGCTGGCCCGTGGCACCGGCGCACTGAAGGGCCTCATCCAATTGCCCACGGGCCCTGGCGACTCGCGCATTATTTCTTCGGGTGACGTTCCCGCGCAATGGACGCCGGATGGTAAGAGCCTGCTCGTCAGCGGCAGTGACGTTCCGGCCCGGGTCTTCATGATCGATGTCCTCGCGGGTAAAGGAAAACTTTTCGGTACCTACGCGCCCGCGGACCCTACCGGGCTCACTCCCCTCAGCTCTCCAAACTACTCGCGCGACCTCAAGAGCTACGTCTTCGCCTACTCGCGCATTACCTCCGATCTCTACATCGTTGACGGCCTGAAGTAAGCCGGCGCGCGTCTACGCGTGCAGTACGCTGGTCATTCGAATCGCGACTTGGCTACAATTTATCCCTCATGCCGGATTTGTTGCACTCGAGTGTGCTCTTGCTCGCTCAAACCGCAGCAACTCCCTCGCGCTTGGTACTGCGCTGGGAATTTGCCAACATCGCGGCCGCCGTCGCTCTTCTGTTTATCGCTCTTGTTGCAATCGCTCTCTTCTTCTTTCGCCGTAAGACGCGCGATCTTACCCTGATTTACTTCTCCTTGTTCTGTATTCTTTACGGCGTCCGCCTGCTGACAACCTTGCCATCATTCCATTCGCTCTTCGATCAGCCGCCCACCTTTTGGAAACACCTGAACTGGGACATCACCTGCACCATCTTTATCCCTTTCGGCCTTTTCTTTTACCAGGTCGGCGGGGAATACCTCAGGAAGTTTTTTCGCTGGCTTCTTGCGGCCCAGATGCTCTTCGCCGTTTTCGGAGTCTTTGCTGCCGCCCTTGGAGTCAGCTTGGCAAAGCTCAATTTCGCGAACAGTATCGTCGTGTTCATCACCTGCATCGTCATTACGGTGTCCGTATTCGCCGATTGGTTGCGTCCCGGACCACGTCAACCCATGACCCGCGAAATGTGGGTCTTTATAGCGGGTCTTGTCGTTTGGCTTCTGTTCGTCGTGCAGGCAAATCTTTTGGGTCTCAAACTCCTGTCTGGAAATAACCTGGAGTTCATCGGTTTCCTGGTATTTGTCGGATGCCTCGGTTACATCTCTGCGTACCGCATCTTCGCAAACGAAGAACGCCTTCTCGCCATCCACAAAGAGCTGGAAATAGCCCGGAGAATTCAGTGCTCAATTCTTCCGCAAACGGTACCCGCTCTTTCCGGCCTCGATCTTGCGGCGCGTTACGTGCCGATGAGCGCCGTCGCAGGTGACTTCTACGATTTTCTCGTCGTCGACGAAAAGCGCCTCGGCGTTCTGGTTGCCGATGTCACCGGACACGGCATCCCTGCCGCCTTAATTGCCTCCATGCTAAAAGTCGCTTTCGCTGGCCAGGCACATCATGCCCATGATTCTGCGCGCGTTCTCGCAGGCTTGAACGCCGCTCTCTGCGGTAAATTCGAGGAGCACTTCGTCACTGCTGCTTATCTCTTTGTGGATTTGGAAAACAGTCTGGTGCGCTACGCTGCTGCGGGTCATCCGCCGCTCATCTTGGCCACGAGTACCGACGGAAACGTCAGAGAAATTGAAGAGAACGGCCTGATGCTCGGCTTGTTTCCCGGGGTGGCGTATTCCTCGGTCGATGTCAGTATCGGTCCTGGGGATCGTTGTCTGCTCTACACCGACGGTGTCTTCGAAGCCAAGAACGCCGCTGAGGAAGAATTTGGCAAATCGCGATGTAAAGAACTATTGCAATCGCGCCGCGATATTTCCGCCGGTCGTTTTGCCGACGATCTGCTCGCCAACGTTGCGGCATTTTCCGGTCTCAACTCCACCCGCGCCCAGGAGGACGACATCACTCTGCTCGTCCTCGACTTCCAGCCCGCCACGCCATGAGCCTCCAGCCAAATCTGGCGACGCAAAGCCTAGTGCGTCTGCTGCTCCTGTCCTGGAGATTTGCGCCACCGGTAGAAAAACGGAATGCCGCCCAGAATAACCAACAGCCCCAGCGTCGAACGCATGGGCCGCACCATCCACAAGTTCACCGTAAGCGCCACCGCCGCAGTCAAAAAGATCAGCGGCGACAACGGATATCCCCAAGCGCGGTATGGTCGCAAGAGCGTCGGCTCCTTTATGCGCAGCCGTATCAAAGCAATCGCGGTCAGCGCAAAGAAAATCCACGCCGCAAACACGAACAGCGAATAGAGCTCTTCATACGTTCCGCTAAGCGCAAGCAACGCGGCCATCGTGCCGAGAAACATCAGCGCTCCGGTCGGCGTATGAAACGAAGGGTGAACACGTTTGGAAAATTGGAAGAACACTCCGTCGCGCGCCATGGCGTAAGGAATTCGTGCGCCCGTTAACACCACCACATGCAATGCTCCTAAAGCGGAAATTGCCATCGCCAGCGTCAGCAGCATTGCTCCACCAGAACCGCCGGACGAGCCACCCAACGACTGCACCACGTCCGAAGCAACATGCTGCGATTTCGCCAGAATCGAAAATGGCAAAATGCGAAAGTAAATGACGTTCGCCAACAGATATAATCCGCACACCGTGAGCAGCCCCAGGATGATGGCTCGAGGAATATTGTTCTGCGGCTCCTGAATCTCTTCGCCTAAATCGCCAAGGTCACTGAAACCGTTGTACGCCCACATCGCTGGAACCAGCGCCGTCAATACCGCGCCGATTGTCCCCAATCCAACCGGCGCCACCGCTGTTGCCGCTTCGAACGCATGGTGTTTTCCGAAAAACACGCCCGCCAGCACAATCACCAGGATCGTCGCTATCTTCAGCGACGTCAGTAGCAACTGGATCGCTCCACCCAGACGCACGCTCAAGTAATTCACTGCCGTCACTGCCACTACCAGCAACGCCGCCAGCGGCTGTGCCGTCGTAAAAATAAATTCGTATCGTCCCACGTGGTATGTGAATAGCGGTGCGGCCACCGCCGGGAATAGGAATCCCAGAAATCTCATGAAGCCGGCCGCCAGTGTCGCCATCGCCACCGGACGGTCGAGAAACGAACTCATCCATCCGAACAGAAATCCAAAGAGAGGACTAAGCCCACGGTTCAGGTAGACATACGGTCCGCCGGCCTTAGGGAAAGCCGCGCCCAATTCCGCGTAACAGAACGCGCCGAAAAGCACGATTGCCCCGCCGAGAATCCATGCGACAAACACCAGCGTGGCAGACCCGACAGCTCTGGCCATGTCGCTGCTTACCAGAAAAACGCCGGAGCCGATGGTATCGCCAATAACGATTGCCGTCGCCGGCCACAGCCCCAGCCCACGTATCAAATCCGCTGGTTTACTCCGCGATGCTTTGTTGGCCTCTGGCGCGCTCATGCAAGTCCACGGAGCCTACTATCAGCGTTCGAACCCGTCAACAAACCGCATCTCTATTTCAGAAATCTTTCGGAATTACGCGGCCTCACGCGCTGCGAAAACTCAGACAACCGTCATTCCGAGGAGCGCAGCGACGACCCGAAGGTTCCGACCATGTCGGAAGGAATCTCTTTTCGATTTAGGAGCCGAGCGCCAGTCTCGCGTCGCTCTCGGATTTACGAACAGCTAACTCTCTGGCCGTCTGCCACATTGCGCGTTATCATCACCCACACATGGCCACGCAGAAATCTATGCTCACCGAATTCCCCTGGGACCCGCGATACGAAGTCTCCGCCATCGCTGACGTCCTAACGCCTGCGCTCCTTTTCTATCCGGAAATCATTTCAGCAAACATTAGTCGCACGGTGGAACTACTCGGCGGCAATCCCGATCGCTGGCGCCCGCACATCAAAACCGCCAAGCTCGGCTACACCTTGCGCATGCTCGTCGCGCGTGGCATTCGCAATTTCAAGTGCGCCACCACGCTCGAATTGCTTGTGGCATGCCAATGCGGCGCGGCAGACGTTCTGCTGGCCTACCCGTCCGTTGGGGCAAACGCTCTCCGCGTACGCGAAATCGCCGCGCAGTTCCCACAAGTGCGCATTTCCGTCCTCGCCGAAAACGCAGAACAACTCCAGCAATGGCGCGGCAGCGACGTAGGAATTTTTCTAGACATAAATCCTGGCATGAACCGCACTGGCATCGACCAGAACGACGCCGGGCAGGTAGTCGCCCTTGCGCGCGCCATCACCGCCACCAACTTGCACTTCCGAGGTCTGCATTATTACGACGGCCAATACGGCGGAATCGCCGAGCCACAACGCACCGCGCAGGCACACGCCGGTTACCATCGCCTGCTGAATCTTGTAAGTGAGCTCGAACCCAGCGGCCTGCGTGTACCAGAAGTCATCACCGCCGGGACGCCCACCTTCCCCTGCTCGCTTTCTTTCGAAGGCTTTCCAAACGCGCAATTCATCCACCGCATTTCCTCGGGCACAATCGTCTATTGCGATGCCACCACCTTCGCACAGGTCCCCGACTTGCCAGGCTATCGGCCCGCTGTGCTGGTGTTGGCGCGCGTCGTCAGTCATCCTCGCCAAAACATCGTCACCTGTGACGCCGGACACAAAGCCGTCTCGGCCGATGCCGGCGTTCCCACCTGCGTAGTCGTTGGACATCCCGAACTCACTCCGCTATCTCCCAGCGAAGAACATCTACCTCTCGCCGTGCAGGAAGGCGCCGCCGCTCCCAAAATCGGCGATCCACTCTTTCTCCTCCCGCGCCACGTTTGTCCCACCGTAAACAATTTCGATCATGCCCTCCTCGCGCGCGATGGAGCCATCGAGTCCACAGAACAGGTTTCCGCCCGCGGCCACGAATCGCCACTTCTTCGCACAGCACAAAAAGTTGTTTCAGTCCGACGTTAAGGTTTACAGTCTATCTGTTCGATCGTCGGACCAACGCCCCTTCGCGCCGATGAATTTCACGATTTGAGAGGCCTCTCACCGATCAGCTAGAATTCTCCTTTGCAGCTGACGCACACCCATGAGCTTCGAACCGATTGAGAACTACGGCGCGATTGGCAATATGTGCTCGCTTGCCCTGGTAAGCGTAAACGGTTCAATCGACTTTCTTTGCTACCCAAATTTCGATTCTCCTACCGTGTTTGCGGCGCTACTCGATGATCAGAAAGGCGGCTGTTTTCAGATTCAGCCGCAACTCGGAAAAAAGCGCGTACGACAGCTCTATTTGCCAGACACGAACATTCTGCTCACGCGGTTTCTTGCCGAAGAGGGTGTGGCCGAGCTGACTGACTACATGCCCATCGCGACCGACGGCGCACAACCGAATGAACTTATCCGCACTCTGGCCGTGATCAGGGGTGAGGTCAACTTCAAGGTGCGCTGCCGGCCACGATTTAATTATGCGAAGTGTGAGCACACTGTGAGCGTCGAAGACCGCTGCGCAATTTTTTCCCCGGCGAACGATGCCTGTCCGCAGCTGGCGCTGTACTCCACCGTTGCCCTCACACAACAATCCCAGGATGCAATCGCCAACTTCACTCTTCGAGCCGGGGAGAAAGTCACATTTGTCTTTGGCGGAGTCCGCCCCCAAGGTCAGCAACCCGAGATGGAATTCGTAGACCTGCGCTTCCGCGAGACCGCGCGTTTCTGGAAGGGATGGATCGCGAAATCAAAGTACAAGGGCCGCTGGCGCGAAATGATCAACCGTTCGGCTCTGATGTTGAAGCTGTTGATCAGCCGGGAGCATGGATCGATCGTTGCAGCGCCGACATTTTCGCTGCCAGAACAACTTGGCGGACCGCGCAATTGGGATTATCGCTTCACCTGGTTACGAGATTCCGCGTTCACTCTCTACGCATTGATTCGCCTGGGTTTTGTCGAAGAAGCCGAAGCCTTCATCAGCTGGCTCAAGGGACGGCTCGGTGACGATGCGCAGCGCGGACCGTTGCAAGTGATGTACGGCATTGATGGCCGGCAGAAGCTCGATGAGCTGACGCTCGATCATCTGCCGGGATATGAAAATTCAAAGCCCGTGCGTATCGGAAACGCAGCTTACCAGCAGTTGCAGCTGGATATTTATGGCGAAATGATGGATTCCATCTATCTGGCAAACAAGTACGGAGACGCAATTTCCTATGCCGGGTGGCAAGAACTTCAGCAGATCTTGGAGTGGCTGAGCAAGAACTGGCAACGGCCCGATGAAGGCATATGGGAGGTTCGTGGCGGCGCGCGAGAATTCCTGCACTCGCGTTTGATGTGCTGGGTGGCTTTCGATCGCGCACTCCGGCTTGCGCAGAAACGCTCCCTTTCCGGCCCGTTGGACGCTTGGCTGCGGACCCGCGACGCGATTCGAAACGACATTTTTGCGAACTTCTGGGATGACGGTTTGCAATCCTTCGTGCAGTCGAAGGGGACGAAGGATCTCGATGCGTCGATTCTGCTGATGCCGCTCATGCGCTTCATCAGCCCGGTCGATCCGATGTGGCTCTCGACCATGAAAGCGATCGAAGCACGGTTAGTCGAGGATACCCTTGTCCGTCGCTACGATGCCGAACGCACCCATGTGGACGGGATTCCCGGCGGCGAAGGTAGCTTCACTGCATGCTCCTTTTGGTACATCGAATGTCTGGCGCGCTCTGGTGAACTGGAAAAGGCCCAATTGTTATTCGAGAAACTCCTCGGATATGCCAACCATCTTGGGCTTTACTCGGAGCAAATTGGTCTAAGCGGGCAACATCTCGGAAACTTCCCACAGGCGTTCACGCATCTGGCGCTGATCAGCACCGCAACCTATTTGGACAGGGTCCTTTCCGGCCAGGATGACTCAGTGTGGCGCTAGCCTCTTGCAGAACGGCCCCGTCGCGCTGCTGCTTCGCCTCAAAACACGCAGGGTGCCCGGGTTCGGTGTGTGAACCTGGGTCTTGGCATTGACTTCCGCCGGTTACTGCAAATGCTCGGGATGACTGGATTCCGCCGCGCGAGACAACACATAAGCCTCGATCGCGCGCACTTTATTTTCATCCAGCACATTCTTGAACGACGGCATGCCTCGCGACTCTCTCGCGCCTCCAAGCACGATGCTTGTGAACTGACGGTGTACTTCTGCGCTGGCATATCGCAGGTCGGGAAGCGAACTGGCGACCGCATCAATTCCATGGCATGGCATGCACTGCTCTGAAAACAGAAACTTGCCTTCGCGAACTGTCTCACGCGTTGCGTTCATACGGATCGCTGGTTTGGGCGGGCCGCTGTGACCAAACGGGGGAATATCGAGTTTCGCGCTACCGCCGAGGGCGAACGTGAGGATCCGCCCGAATCCCGGCTTTGTGATTCCCCATCCTGGATAATTTAAGAGGCCGACGGCTCCTCCCCATCCCGCCATCACCGTGATGTATTGCACTCCATCCACGGAGTAGCTCACGGGCGGAGCCATGATTCCGGTCCCCGCGTTATATTCCCAAAGTTTCTTGCCGTCCGACGCGCTATAAGCCAGAAAAATTCCGTCGGACCGCCCTTGGAACACAAGATCCCCTGCGGACGCAAGCACTCCACCGGACTCCACACCAGGATGAGTCACGTGCCAAATCTCGCGCCCTTCCACCGGATTCCACGCAACGAGTTTGCCCGCTGCTGCTGGAGCAGCCAGCCATTTCGCCAGCAGAGGACCCTCGTAACGCGCATCATCCCCGATATTTATTTCGCTGGGACTGTGTTTCCATTTGGGATTCGGCACGTGCAGATAAGTTGTGCCCTCCTTTGCAGGCACGAAAACAACGCCGCTCGTCGGATTAAACGCCATGGCATTCCAGTTATGCGCCCCACCTGGGTCAGGCGAAACCAGCACCGGATGCAAACCGTCGTAGCCCGACGCTGATTCGATCGGCCGTCCGCTCTCGGAATCGATTCCCGTTGCCCACGTGATCTTGTCCACAAACGGTTTTGCCGAGACAAATTGCCCGCTCTCGCGATCCAGTACATAAAAAAAGCCATTTTTCGAGGCCTGCATAATGACCTTCCGAATTTTCCCCTCGACCTTCAGATCCGCGAGCATCAAAGGTTGCGTGGCGTCATAGTCCCAGTTTTCTCCCGGAGTCACTTGAAAATGCCAAACCAATTCTCCCGTGCTCGCGCGCAGAGCGAGAATCGATGCCAGATAAAGATTATCTCCCTGGCCTTCGCTGCGTAGTGCGCGATACCACGCGGTCCCATTTCCTGTGCCGGTGTAAACCAAATCGAGTTGCGGGTCGTAGACAATCGCATCCCACGGCGTTCCTCCGCCGCCCGCGGTCCACCATTTGCCGTGCCACGTTTTGGCGGCTTCCTCGAGTGCCTTCGATTCGAATCCCTTCGCCGGATCACCGGGCACCGTATACGTTCGCCACATCAATTTGCCTGTGGCGCAGTCGTACGCGGAAATATATCCGCGCACGCCGTACTCCGAACCCGCGTTCCCGATCAGCACCATTCCCCTTGCGATGCGCGGCGCACCTGTAATCGCATAAGGTTCCGATTGATCGACCGTGAGGACGTCCCACAGCGGCGCTCCCGATTTTGCGTCGAGAGCGATCAGTCGGCCGTCCAACGTGCCGACGTACACTTTGCCGTTGTAAAGCGCCACGCCGCGATTCACAACGTCGCAACAGATCATACGAGCGCGGCTTCGCGGCACCTGGGGATCGAATGTCCATAGCACCCGCCCTGTCCGCGCATCCATCGCATACACCACGCTCCAGTCGGACGTGGTGTAGATCACGCCGTTCACCACCAGTGGAGTCGCTTCCAAACCTCGATTTGTGCCGAACTCATGGCTCCAAACCAGCCCAAGTTTCCCAACATTCTCCGCATGGATCTGTTTCAAAGGACTGAACCGCTGCTCGTCGTAACTCCTCCCGTGCATGCTCCAGTCAGCCGAATCCCCAGCTCCCGTCGTGGAACTAGAAAAATTCGACGACCTGCAAGCAACGAGAATCACGCAACCGGCCACACAAGCAGACCACAAGAGCAAAAGCCAGGCGCTACGCCGCATACTCACCACCATGTCCAGAATTTTTTTGCTTTCGTTCTCGCGACTTCGCCGGACATCAAAAGCTGCGCGCAGATTTGCGCGACATTACACCTTAGGGAAAAGCGCGAGTCAAGCGATCAACTTCAGCGCCGGAACACTGTTGTCCAGCTCAAGACATCACATAGCGCGACTGCGCTGGCAGACTCTGGCGTATCAAACCGCTTCGGCGATTCGAGAACTACTCGCGTTATTCTGAGGGACAGCAAACTCAAGGCAGAACTTGGTACATCGCCATCATGCCCATTTCCATGTGCTCGGAAATGTGGCAATGGAACATCCAGGTGCCGACGCGGTCCGGAACCATGTCGGCGGTCACAAATTGCGCCGGCAAAATCGAGAAAATGTCGGTGTGATGCTTATCCAGCGTCACCACATTTCCGTGCCAGTGTGGAGTGTGGTAGTTGGCTTGGCCTCCCATGGTCATCACGTACCAACGCACATGCTCGCCACGCTTCATGGTGGGCATCGGCAAGTTGCCGAATACGAACCCGTTTATTGAAGCCTTATAGTTGGCACCGGCGAAGCCACTGCCAGAAAAGTTGAGATTTCCGTCGCCGTCCATTGGGATTAGCTCCAGCTTATTTACCGATTTCGGATCTTGTATGTAGGTATCGATGTTGTGCTGGAGATAGTGCGACGCGTTCTCGTCAATCAGCATAAACAGCATGGCAAATTCGCGGTCCACGTCCTTGGGGCTGCCGTCGGCACGCGCCGCGCCATGACGGGTGATGACTAGGGGCCCGATCAGGCCCGCATTGACATCCTTAGGCTCCCAGTTATGCGAGTGGTACAGCCACACGACCGAACTGCCGTCATCGTCGCCGGGGCCGGCCCGTTCCGGCACATTCCATACATAAGTGTGTGACTGGCCCGCTGGAACCAGGCCGGCTGCGTCCATGGTGGTGTCAGGGTACGGCGTCCCCTCGGAATCACGCTCATACGAAACGCCGTGCGGATGGAGGCTGTACGGCTGAGTGGCGTTGTTGCGGAAGTCTACGACAATGGTGTCGCCAACCTCGGCACGAATCAGCGGACCTAAGATGCCCAGGTGTTCCCACTCTGGCGGGCGTTTCTTCTCAGCCGAAAAGGTGTCGTCGGTGTATTCGCGGAATATCGCCTTGCGATAGATCTTGCCGATGCGGTCCTTGGTATGTTCGGTCCAGATCTTGGTCTGACCGTGGAATTCTTGTCCGGCCATCATGTCCATGCCGGACGGGGCATAATCCCAATCGGTCTCGAAGGCTGCGATGTAATAGGTGCGGATTTTACCCCCGGGAAGAGTCGGTTTGATTTCCTCGGCTGCTTTCTTCGGGCGGGACTCTGGCGGAATGAGACCTGCGTCGCGGTAATAAACCGTCAGCTGGCCGTAAACTTCTCCCGAATGCTCGTTGAGGTTTTGTGCCAAGTCACAAAGGCGAATCTGTTTTTGACCCGCATGCGCCGGGTCGTCGAATCCGAAGGGATCGACTACAGGCTCCAGGATTCCAGTGTCGCCTTTTGATTTGATGGCAGCCGCGCCGTCCGCAAACGATTTTTTGACGTAAGCGACCACCGCGGCTTTATTTTTGAACTGGGCGCGAGGCGGATCTTCCTCTCCGGGCGGCTTCTGCCCAAGAGCGAGATTCGTGAAGTAATAATTCGCAGCGGCGGCATGGATCAGCCGCTCCGCGAAACTGCGCGCGCCGGGCTTTGGTTTGAAGTCGTATTTGCCATCAGGGAAATCTTCGGCCATTGCGATCAATTTGCGGCCGATTTCATTCCATTGCAGGAGTAATGCTTCGGAAGGGCCCGGTGCGGGTGTTGCTGGCGCGACCTTCTTTGAAGGTTCCTGAGTGTGTGCCGCTGTGACAAAGACAAAGATTGCAAGGAATAATGCTGTGAGTAAGCGGGCCCCTTTCATAGTCGGATCCTCCTCGAATCGACAGTTGACGTGGCGTGCCCTGGCGCATCTTACCGAAATTGGGCGAGCAGGAGAATGAAAGTTTATGCCGGCTGCGGATTCGCAGACCGCGCTAGATAATTTATTTTTGCGCTCGCGCCGCGGTAGGCCAACCGAGCACAACCCTGATTTCCGTTGGATTATCGCGTTCGGAGCGGGTCATGACAAAAGTTTGTCCGTCGGAAGAAACATCGTAGCCAGCGACCGCCGCGCCGGGGTCAAACTTGCGGTCGAATAATTCAACGACTTTTCCGGGTTGAAATGTGGGTTGAAGTTGAACCGGGACGCTCATCATTCTTGTTCCGTTGCGGTAAATAATTTCACGACCGTTGCGCACCCAGCGCGGTTGCGCGCCGCCTTCGATGGAGATCTGCCGGCGCCCGCCGGGTCCGGGCACCGGCTCGACATAAATTTCCGAGCGGCCGGATTCATTCGAAGCGTAGGCCATCCAGCGGCCGTCGGGAGAAAGCGCGCCTTGGCGTTCGACGGCGGGCGTGCGTTTGAAGGGCCGCATATCATAGGGAGCGTGCAAGCTGAGCAGCCAGAGATCGATGGTGGTGACGGGATCGTTGACCATGACGGCGGCGGAGTCTCCGGCAATTGAAGTGATGTGGCTAGCTTGTGAAATGGCGCGGAGGAGTTGAGGCTCTGAAGAACCATCGGCGGCAACCCGATAGATACCGCGTTGGCGGGAGGCATCGATCGCGTCCATCAGCAGACTTTTTCCATCCAACGTCCAGGTCGGAGCAAAATTGGCAAGATTGGGTGCAAGACTGATGAGAGCGCCACGGTCGCGCTCCAGCACGCCGAGCTGCTGCACGCTGCGAATCACAAAGGCGATGCGTTTACCATCGGGGGAAAAGGCGGGATCGATGTAGTCATTGGGCGGTAGTGTGAGCTTTTGTTCGATCCCCTGGCGGTTTACGAGAAACAGATTGCGAAAAGAGTCGCCGGCAGGACCCGGGGCGTAAGCCAAGTCTCCAGAGCGGGATGCGCTTGCTTGCGGTACATAATTTACTTCGTCCACGCCGGTTTCTAGTTCGACGGGAGTCCCCAACACTCGTAATTTGTCAGGATCGAACCGGACAGCCCATAAAGCGCCGCCCTGGTAATAGAGCAGATTGCCGGCAGAGTAGGATGGACTTTGTGCGTTGTCGAGGATAGTCCGCAGTTCGCCGGAATCCAGTTTCAAGGCCATGATGCTGCGGCGAACCTGCAAGTAATCGGTGAACGCTACCCAATCGCCGCCGGCGAGCCAGGTTAAGCCTTGCGGGTAGACGATCTTGTCAGCAGCCACGGAGACTTTGCGCAGGGTCCCGCCCCCTGCCGGGACGATGGCGACGCCCTGATTCGGAACCGAAACGACGATGACGTCCCGGGGCGTCCAGGTACCGCCGAAAAACGCGGGCATATCGCAGAGCGCGACGGGACGGCCGCCGTCGGACGGCGCTTTCTTGAGTTTCCCCTGATTGAAGAATGCCACCCAATCGCCATTGGGCGAAAAGAAGGGAAAGTTCGCACCCTCGGAATCAGGGATGGCCACCGGTTCGAACTGATCCATGCGGCGGACATAGAGGTGGGCCACGCCGCTTTCCGCGGCGACGTAGGCCAGACGTTTTCCGTCGGGCGAGATGGCCACGGCCTGAGTGAGATCAGCCGCCAGCTCTTGTTTCGGGGGAAGGGCGACGCTGAATCGTACGATTCCGTACTCGCTGACCGCAGGCCGGCGCGCGAGTGTGACCAACAGAAGGCCGAGCATCATCGCGGCGGCAACCATTCCGATGATTGCACCCTTGTACCGTCGCGGTCGCGATTTCACCGCAGACGGCTGAGACGCGGTACTGCCTGACTGCGACAACCAGCACAGTTGAAGTTTCACATCGTGAGCAGTCTGAAAACGTTCCTCGGGATCCTTGGCCAAACAGTGGCAAATGATGTAGTTCAAAGGAAGCGACGAAGTAGGTTGAATGCCAGTTAGAGACGGCGGCTCTTTGTGCAAAATGGCAGAGGCAACCGACAGGTACGATTTGCCCTCAAACGCGCGGCGCCCAGTGGTCATTTCGTAGAGCACCGCGCCGAAGGCGAAGATGTCGCTGCGGGCGTCTGCTTCTTTTCCTTCGAGTTGTTCGGGCGACATGTATTGAATGGTGCCGACGATGGCACCGACGCCAGTGATGGGGGAACCGGGGCTTTGGTTGGAGGTGAGAGTCTCGCCGGAGAAAAACGGAGCGCTTGCCGGCGCGACCGGATTCAAAGCGCAAGGCTTGGCCAGACCAAAGTCCATCAGCTTCGCGCCGGTTTTGGTCAGCATGATGTTCGAAGGTTTGAGGTCGCGGTGGACAAGGCCCAGGCGGTGAGCGTGTGCCAGCGCATCGGTGATTTCTATCCCGATCTTCAGCACCTCGTTACAAGGCAACGGTCCTTTTTGCAGGCGGGCCGCCAGGGTTTGTCCCTCCAGGCACTCCATCACCAGGTAGTCAACGCCGTCATGGCTACCCACATCATGAAGCACGCAAATGTTGGGATGATTTAGTCCGGAGATGGTTTTCGCTTCCCGTTCAAAACGTTGTTTGGCAACGGGGTCTGCGGAAATATTCGCTGGCAAGATCTTGACCGCTACGTCCCTGCCCAGACGAGTGTCCTTCGCACGATATACCTCACCCATCCCGCCCGCGCCGAGCGGGGCGACGACCTCATACGGGCCGAGTCTGGTGCCAGAGTTGAGGGCCATCGTTGCGCGGCATTATACGCCCAATCGAAGCCGCCCCATTGACGCAAACCCAAAAGCACGTTGGATGCCCCAGGTGTCGGGTTTACGCCTGGGTCTTGGTTTTGCCCTCTGCCAATCAATGCAAGAATGACGTCTTATTTTCTGGCCGGTTCCGGCATCACATAACCCGACTGGGCCGGCAGCCCCGCGCGTTCCAGCTGCACCGTCACATGCCCAATCGAAAATTCCTGCGCCAGCAGCTGCTTAATCGCAGACAGCAAACTTTCACACCTGTCCAGATGCATGTCCGGCACCCGCGCGTGGCAGGACATCGCAATTTCTCCGCCGCCCAGCGACCAGATATGCACATCGTGCACTTCCATCACGCCTTCCACTCTCAGAATCGCGCGCGCCACTTCTTCAATTCCCATTTCCTTCGGGCGCCCTTCCAGCAGAATGTGTGCCGACTCCCGCAGAATTCCCATGCTCGACCACAACACCAACACGCCAATCGCTAGTCCAAGAATCGGATCGATCCAGCGCCAACCGGTAATACCAATCACCACCGCGCCAAGAATAATTGCCACGTTCGAAAGTGCATCGCCAAAGTTGTGTACCAGAATGCTGCGCAAATTCAAATCGTTGCGCCCGCGCACCAGGGCCAAAGTAATTCCGCCATTCACCGCAAGTGCCGCCACCGACGTCCAGATCATCCAGGCTTCAATCACATCCACGGGTGCGCGCAGCCGGCCGATCGATTCCCAGCCCAGCCATAACGCCAAAATAATTAGTAATACCGCATTCGTAAACGCCGCCAGCACCCCCGCCCGGCGGTATCCATAAGTTTTTTCCCGGTCCGCGGGACGCTGCGCCCAGCGCATCGCCAGCCAGGAAATTCCCAGCGCCGGCACATCGGAAAGATTGTGCACTGCGTCATTCAACAACGCCACGCTGTGGCCGAACCATCCGCCAAAAATTTCCGCAACGACTAGTCCGATGGTCGCCGCCATGGCCCACGCCAACACCGACGGTTGCATCGGCGGGTGCGCGTGCCCCGTGTGTCCGCTATGACCGTGGCTGTGCTCGTGCACGCGGCTGTGCGTTGCGTTGCGGGTGCTGTTGTTCGAATCGTCGCGCATCTTCTCGCTATCACCACTTATTGTACTCGTCCCTGCAGCTCCTCTGAATTTTTGTGAGTTATCAATAAGCAACCCTTATTACGCACTTTGACACCTCGTCCCGGCGAATCAATTGACGCTCCCTCCCTCGGCTGACAGTATCAAAGTACATTTCGCGTGACGACGTTTTGTAACGCAGACTTCGTAGCGCAACTCGCATTACACAGAAGGAAAAGCTGCGTGCCGATCTAGGCGCACTGCTTCAGGTAATTTTAGATAAACGATGAGCGGCCCGGTCACAAAGCTGAGCTTCTGGGGAGTGCGCGGCTCCACGCCGACCGTGGATCCCGCGACCTGGCGCTATGGTGGAAACACTCCGTGCCTCGAACTCACCGCGCCAGACGGCACACAATTTATTCTCGATTGCGGTACCGGCCTGCGCGTTCTCGGCAGCCGCTGGACCGCTCCTTCCGCCGGCGTGATTGCATCCGGTGTGCGCAATCCAGAGACTCACATTTTAGTAACGCATTATCACTGGGACCACATTCAAGGCGTGCCGTTTTTCGCGCCCCTGTATTCCGAGAACAACGCATTTCATTTCTATAGTTTCCGTTCGAAGCATCTCGGCCGCGACAGCTTGAAACAAGTATTTGAGACGCAGATGGCGACTCCGTACTTTCCCGTGAACATGTCCGCCATGACCGCCAAAAAGAAATTCATGGAAGTCGGCGGCGGCGATTCCTTTGTCGTCGGCGAAAACAAAATCACCGCACGCTACATCAATCACCCGCAAGGCTGCCTGGGCTATCGCATCGAGACTCCCGGAGGCACGGTCGTGTACGCCACGGACAACGAACCCGGCGATGCGAAACTCGACGAAGAATTGCGCGAGCTAGCGGCTGGCGCGGACATTTTTATTAACGATGCGCAATACACTCCAGAGCAGTTGGCAACTACGCGCAAGGGCTGGGGCCATTCTTCCTGGCGCGAAGGCGTGAAAGTCGCGCGCGATGCCGGCGCAAAAACTCTGGTTCTGTTCCACCACGATCCGGATGCCACCGATCGCATGGTGGACGGTTTGCTGCGTCAGGCGCGCGAGGAATTTGATTCCGTATTCGCTGCGAGCGAAGGCATGGTGATCAAGCTTGGTTCGGCGGACGGAACGCTCGAGGCGCACATGCCGGTAACGCGGACGGCGCTGCGACGCGAAGCGCAATTCCGCGCGAAAGTCAGCGGCTTCACTGAAGGTGGCCACGCCTTCGAGGAAGAAACCGTCGTGCGCGATTTAGCTTTGCAGGGCGCGCTGATTTCCATGCAACATTGCCCACGACTGCAGTCGGAATTGCAAATTACGATCGACACACCGGGCGTGGACGGACCGAAAGCGATGAAGATGCGCGGCTACGTGGTGCGAATCGATACCAACGAAGAAAAAGGGCAGAGTGCGGTAGGAGTTGTTTTTACGGAGTAAGAAAGAAAAGCCTGAAATAATCTAGGCGAAAATTCCTTAGGCAAACTGAAAAAACTTCAGAAATAATTCCGCAAAATGTTGCAAAAAGCCTTCCAGAAAAATGCCGATTTTTTCTACTTCAACTGTTCCAGTTTTCGATCGAGGTGGGCCAGCGCTGCTTCCAGAGTTTTTTTGTGGTTGGGATGAGTTGCGGTTTCCAGATCGTTGAGGATATGTTTGCGCGAGAGTTCGACGTTCGCACGTTCGCGATCTTTTTCCAATTGGTCCTGAGCTTTCCTGGCTTTGCCTGGTGCCGCCATGTTCTCCCTGCTGGCTACCTGGGATTCGACATCTTTAGACTCCCAGCCGCGCGCCATACATAAATTGTGCCACATTTCGCGGCACAAACGGAGCAACAGAATAAATTTTTATTGCACAAAGGAGCATCAGGCACCGGCCGCTTTGGCGCGGGTAGGGGTCGCCGGAGATTGCTCCTTCTGCTGAATCAGGTGGCGCAGGCCAGCTTCGGCCAGACGCGCGCGGCGTTCGGAAAAAAGGCCGTCAAAAGTAAATTCCGCGGAATTTTCTTGCCAGCGCACGCGCAGAATCCAATCGCTCTGCGACGGGAAAGCGGTGGCCATGGAAATTTCTCCCGCTGGGATCACGGCCAGCGGGCGAAGCTGCGAATCGAGCGCCCAGACGCGGCTGGGAGTGAGATAAAAATTCACCGCACAGGATTCGTGGTCGGCGGGATTGCAGAGGGGCTCGCTGCCCGAGTCGCCGGCCGAATTGCTTGCGGAGCTGTTCGCGGGGGAAAAGTTTCCGCCGTCGAGAACCAGATAGGCGCCCAGCTGCGCGATGGCTTGCGCGCTGCCGCGATCCTGGCGAAGCGGCGGGAGCAGCACGGCCAGCAGAAACAGCACCAGGCCTACCGGCGCGAACGCCCAGGCATTCCACAAGCTGAGGGGAAGCACGACGAGGGCAGCTCCTGCGATACCAAGAAGAATGCGGAACGCAGTCCAGGCACTGGGGCTGGAGCGGAGCGTGAGAACTTTGGGGAAGGTGCGCGAGACAAAGAAAAGAGAATCGGCGACCGAGTCGCGGAAGCGGGCCAAGGAAGACGTAACTTCGGCGGGAGGCATTTCGCCTGGGAGAATTGGGGGAGTGGAACTGGCGTTCATAGTGGTCTTTGTTTAGCCCAGGGTTTGTAAGTACAACTCTTTTTCTCTGAGGCTCTGCAAGTACAGACCCTGAAACCCGGCAACTCAGGGCCTGCAATGTTAGCAGGTTGGTGAAGGAATTTTGCAACAGAGTTTACTCATCTTTTTTCAAGAGTGCGTTCAGGCATGCCTGCATCCCAGTGCGTGTCTGGGCAGCGCTAGTAGAGCCGGGCGAAGGTTTGAGGCCCTCGATTTCGCGCATACGAGCGGCGGACGCGAGGGATGGTAATAGCATCACCGACGAAGAGAGCGACATTGAGGGCGTCAATGACTTCTTCGCGGTCCCGGCCCTCCTTGGCTGCTGCGAACGGGGTGATAAACCCGGTCACCGGGGTATGCAGAGTATCCGAGCTTACTCAGGGTCTGCAAGTACCCTCAATCCTTCTCTATCTCAGGGTTCGTAAGTACGAACCCTGAAACCCTGAGCGGCTGCTGGGTGGCGAAGACGGTTCGAGCTGTAAGGTGAAGTAAAGACCGATAGGGAAGCTTAGCTCAGGGTAGCGAAGTTAGCTGGTTACCGGCGTCGCTAATTCGCGAAAGCGGCAGAGGGCGTTAGCTAACTGCATTTGCCGCGGAGTGCGACAGTCGGGCTCGAAGAGTCTGGGGTTGCCGACGACGATGACGGTGGTCATGGCGCGAGAGGTTGCTACGTTCAAACGGTTGAGGCTGAACAGAAATTCCATTCCACGCGGAGCGTCTTCTGGGGATGAGGTGGTCAGCGAGTAGATCACTACGGGTGCTTCCTGTCCTTGGAATTTGTCTACGGTGCCAATGCGAAGGCCGGGTAGCCGCGCCGAGAGATCGGCAATTTGCGCATTGTAAGGGGCGACGATAAGAATGTCGTCTGCTTTGAGTTGCCTTTGATTGCCGACGCTGCGGAACCATTTGACTTCCGGCTTCAGCAAACCCTGAACAAGTTGAGCCACTATTTCGACTTCTTCGGGCGATGAATTTCGGTTGCCTTGATGGTCAGCGGCAACCAACCACAAGCCAGCACCATTGATGGAGGCGTGACCCTGCAAGATCCGATTGTGAGTGATGGAATGAGAGCTGAGCTTGCCTTCGTAGAAAACTTCAGAAGTATAAGAGCAGACTGAAGGATGCAGACGCCAGGTTTGCGGGAGCAGAAATCCCATGTCCTGCGAGATGGTTTTCCGCCCGTTGAGCAGATGTTCCAGCGCGGACTTCTCGGCTCCGTCGGGATGGCTGCCTTTTAAAGGGCGCTCCAACTGCTGGGGATCGCCGAGGAGGATCAGTTTCTTTGCAGCCTGGGACACAGCCAACACGTCCGACAAGGACATTTGGCCCGCCTCGTCAATGAAGAGTACATCCACTACTTCCGAAGCCGAGAGGGGAGACCATAACCAGGAAGTGGCCCCAAGAACATTGGCCTTCCCGGAGCGCAGTGCGGCCAGCGCTTCTTCGTTGTCCTTTTTGGCGACGGCGACACCTTCGCTTTCTTCGCCAGCGTTTTCCCGATGTATGCACCGAACGCCTGCGATATTCTTTTCCTGAGCCGCTTCGACCACGGCATCAAGCAGGTTACGAATGACCTTGTGGCTGAGAGCGGTTACGCCAATTTTCTTGCCTTGTTTGATGAGCTCACAGATCATTCGCGCGCCGGTGTAGGTTTTGCCCGAACCCGGAGGGCCCTGAATGGCGAAGACGGAATCCTGCAGAGCCGACACGATGCGGCACGCTGTATCCTCCGGTTTTTCAGCGGCAAGCGGTGACAACGTCTCTCCGTGACACAGACGCGGAGGATTGCGCAGAAGCAAATCGCGCCCCGCCCGGTACGGGCCGGGTGCGTCGACACTGTTTGCGAATACCCACTCACCAATGCGATAGAGAGAATCCGCCTGGCCGTAAGTTGGTAGTGGAGCAGACCACATGTAGACAGTCGGGGCATGAAGATCCGCAGTCTTCTTCGTTTTCTTGATATCGACGATCCCTTTTCCGTGATCAATAGCCATGACTTCGCCGAATTTTTCATCGCCGAAATACAATTCGTTGCCGATTCGCACATTGCTCTTTTGCGGGTCGAAGCTGTAGCGGTCGGTCGGGACCTGCTTGCCGGGGTCAACCGTTTTCAAAAAGCACAAACGAGTGAGACCCACACGCTCATCGAGCAGATCTTGGTCATTCATTTCCGCGAACCGATAGCCATCCTGCCAAGCACGTTTCTCTTCTCGGCGATGCCAACTGAGGAGTTGCGCCAATAGCCAAAGCGCCGCTTGTTCGCGAGTCCGAGCTGCTGGATCGGCGGGGACTCCCTCGGACAATTGGGTTGTGAGCACAGCCGTCCGGTCGAGTCTTTCCTGCAACTTTTCGGAAGGATCTCCGCTCTTATCCGGCAATCTCGGAACATCGAGGCCGCTGCTGAGTAGGATGGCACGTTCGCTTTCGAGCCAATCGCGAAGATAGGCGGTGGAGAAGCAATCTTCGCGGTTGTAGCCTTCCATGGCCGCGCGCATGTCGTCGGGCAGTTGCTCGTTTTCCCAACCCAATTCCAGTTTGTGCTCGATATAACGCATGGCAGCGCGGGAATCGTCTGGCGGGATTTTGCGTTCGAAGTTGTAGAAGGCTTCAATTTTTTTCAGGGAATATTCTTCGACGCTGGCGCGAGTACTTTGTTTGAAGGCCTGATGTAGATCAACCAACACTCCGGCACGGAGCATACGATCGATCTGGTCTTCACGAGTTGCGTACATGCCCATCAAGCGCTTGAGGGTTCCCGGCTCGTAGGCTCCGAAGTGATAGACATGCATGCGCGGATTTGCTTCGCGACGGAGCATGATTTCGTCCACCAGCCACTCGAATGCCTGTTTTTCCTGTTCGCGGTTGAGCGCCCAGCGCTTTTGGTATACCAACTCTCCTTGTGGGTTCCTGAAGGCCAAGCCGAATAAATATTGCAGACCGGATTCGTCGACGAAGGGATCTCCTTCGAGATCGAGAAACAGGTCATCCGGAGAAGGCTCGGGGAGCCTGCAGAGTCCAATGCCTTCGACAGGTGGCAATAGTGGTTCGTGTACCAAGGTGTTCGATGTGCGTCCCTCGACTTGCACGCGAGCCTGCTCACGTGCGCGTTCGATTCCGTCTCGCGAACCATGATCGGGTTTTTGTTGCAGCGGAATTGGCAGAATCGCCAGCTTCGCCATGGTGTCGGTATTCCACTGTTCCAGCTGGGTGCGTTGCTGACGGCGAATTCCCGCGACGAGCGAAAGGTGATCGTCAGCGCGTCGCTGAGCGTCGCATTCGCGAAACCAGCGGCAAACGTTGCAATGCTCGACGGGTTCGGGATAAGTGCTGTGATCGTTGCCATTAAGGACCACGCGCGCGAGGCGGTCCTGGACGTAGCGAAAGTAGGCGGCGTATTCCGCTACTCGATATTCTTCTCCGGCGAAATTATTGCCGGGAGCAATGACCCACATTGTTTCCGGCGCGCAGCCCTGAGCGTGCTCCAACAATTGTGAATAGAGGGACAGCTGCAAAATGGTGGCGGCTTTGGTTTCTCGCGCCAGCTTGGTATCGAGTACTTCGTAAGACCATTTCCATTTCGCGCTGTGCCGTGGTACCCGGAGCAGAACGTCTGGCCGGCCGAACCAGTCGGCGTCCGCCAGCGCGCCTTGAGCGATGGCTTGTGCTCCCTCGGCCATATGGCGTTGCGTTTCCTGGAGTAGCTTATTTTCGTCTTTGATGTCTGCAAGGTTTACGACTGTTAGTTTTTTTTCGTCGGCGAGATGCGCGAGGAATGCCGACTCGTGTCGTTTCCCGCGTTCCTGGATGATTGCCAGATCCGGTGCTGCCCACTGCGGTGCGACTCTGGCACCTCGCACCACCTGTAAATCCAGAGTAGTTAAACGCCGGCAAGCGGAGTGATTGCTGAGGTCGGTGGCGGAAAGCCGAATCAGCTGGTTGTTCAGGGCTTTCATTATTCGCATGCTGGATTCTGAGCCAGCGTAAGTGTCGAGGTTCGGCGTGAGTGAGTCAACCCATGACGCAAAGTTAACCCACTCCCACCAAGTCTCGCCTTTGCGGGTCGAAGAAAGAGCAGAAGAGATGAAGAAAGGAATCGCCCAGCGGCGTCGAGCAGGCCGTGCTGGTTACAGGATGTTGGAGCAGGTCTCCGGGGCTGGAGCGTCGATCCGTCGATTCGCCTTGGCCGGATCGAATGGAACGAGTTGGACAGCGATGGTTGATGCCGCAATAGCGCCTTCGTTCCGGATGATATGCACATGGCCGTGTCCGGGATCGATGAGCGTCGGGGCCGGTTGTCCCGGAACAAATGTGTACACATGCGGTACGCAGTCGGCCATATAGTCCGTTATGGATCCAGACGTGACAATGATCAGGCTGTGACCCGGGTGTGTGTGCCAGCCGGTGCTGGCTACCGCTCCCGTTGTCGGGTTGACAGGCTGCCAGACATGGCTTTGCACGTACAGATCCGATGACCCCATCTTCTCTGCAATGATAGCCAGGCATCACCATCGAACCCGACCGGAAGCTCCTTTTTCGAAGAGTGGTTAAAGACATCAAATTTGTCGAAGGTGCCAGTGGCGATGGTTGTAGCTTTGAATCCAGAATCTGCCGCTGTGGCCGAAGCATTTCTCGCGTAATGAAGAGCCACGACCACAATCGCGGTGCTGAGCAAGACTACCCAAGTCAGTTTTCTTCCCAGCAATTTTCTTGGCATGCCCGACCTCCGTTTTTTCCTTGTCAAGTGACGTTCCGAATGGAGACGCGCCGACACGATCAGACACTTTGGCAGGCGCGGTCAAAGGTTAAGGAGCGGATTCGTGGCCGTTCCTCTATTTACCGTTGAATGCCGTGATTTGCCGTAGTCTGGACACGGTTCGGGGGTTACAATCCGGGCTCCCGGATTCCCGACGACAGCGGAACAAATCAGGAGAGCCCGATGGGCGAACCCGTCCCAGGCACACAGCCACCTACGAGACCCGCAGAAGACCGGCTCGATTCCTGGAAGGAAATCGCGGCGTACCTCGACCGCGACGTGACCACGGTGCAGCGCTGGGAGAAGCGGGAAGGGATGCCTGTTCACAGGCATGTGCACGACAAGATGGGCTCGGTTTACGCTTCTCGTGTGGAGTTGGAGGCGTGGGCGCGCGGCCGGAACATTCAAGCCGCGGATAATGGTCGAACAGCGCTGGAGAACGAGAGCGATGTGGCCCCGCTCGTTGAACCCGTACCGCCGAAGACCGCGGCATCTACCTCTCGAAACTGGTGGACAGTGGTCTTTCCGTTGGCACTGCTGGTGGCCGCATTAGTGATTGGTACAGACCTCTGGCTTCGGGGGAAGGAGTACTTCTGGCGGAACCCGATCGCCGACGCGCGATTTCAGACGATCACCGACGTGGATGCAGTGGCGCAGGCGGCTACAGTGTCCCGCGACGGCCATTTCGTGGCGTTTCTGTCTGACCGGGACGGACAAATGGATGTGTGGCTGACGCAGGTCGGGTCAGGACAGTTCCACAACTTGACGCGTGGCGGCGCGCCGGAACTGGTCAATCCGTCGGTCCGCACATTGGGGTTTTCGCCCGATGGGTCCTTGGTTACGTTTTGGGTTCGCAAGAAGAACGAGTCAAGCAGCGCTGACATCGGCATCTGGGCAGTACCAACGCTGGGTGGAGAGCCGAAGCCCTACCTTGAAGGAGTGTCCGAGTTCGATTGGTCGCACGACGGCTCCCAACTCACATACCACACGCCTGGACCCGGAGATCCGCTGTTCGTATCAAACGGCGAGCGCCGACCGGAAGACCAGCCCATTTTTAGGGCTCCTGCCGGGCTGCACAGCCACTTCCCATTGTGGGCGCCGGATGGGGGATTCATCTACTTCGTTCAAGGTGCGCTGCCAGATAAATTGGACATCTGGCGCATTCGTCCAAATGGCGGAACTCCCGAACGGATCACGTCGCACAATGGGCGCGTGACTCATCCGGTGCTATTGGACAAGCGGACGCTGATGTATCTAGCCAGCGATCCCGACGGTTCAGGTCCATGGCTTTATAGCATGGATGTGGAGCGCCGCATTGCGCATCGGCTGACTTCTGGAGTTGACCGGTACACGTCGCTGGCGGCGAGCGCTGACGGCCGCCGTCTGGCCGTCACGGTGGCGAGTCCGAAAAGAACATTGTGGCGCATGCGCATCGCTGATTCGAACCGCGAGACGCCGGCAGCGACTCAAATTCCGCTGACGACCAGCACGGGATCTTCTCCACGACTGGGCGCAAATTATCTTTTGTATGTTTCCGCGACCGGCACAAGTGAGAGTATCTGGAAGCTTGTCAACGGAACTGGCATGGAGTTGTGGAGTGGCGTGGGCGCGCAAATATTTGGCGGCCCGGCGGTCTCCCCCGATGGACGGAATATCGCCTTCGCGGTGCGGCAACATGGGCAGGCGCTTCTGTACGTGATGCAGGCTGACGGCACAAACGCGCGGATTGTGGCCGATTCGCTGAACCTGCAAGGCGCTCCCGCATGGGAACCGGACGGCCAATCGATCACCACGGCGGTGGAAGATCACGGCGTGCCGCACCTCTTCCGTGTGCCTGTGAATGGTGGCTCGGCCGTGCCATTCGTGAAGGAGTACTCGGTCGATCCCGCGTGGACACCCGACGGCCGCTTCGTTGTGTACTCAGGTCCTGACATCGGCACGACGTTTTCGGTGAATGCCGCCACGGCCGAGTCCGCAGCGCATACAACTCGTCATGCAATGCCGGCCCTGACACTGACTCGCGGAGCCCGGCACTTGACCTTCCTGAATGGAGGACGTGCACTGGTGTTTTTGCGGGGAGAGATTCAACATAAGGATCTTTGGCAGATCGACTTGGAGACCGGAACCGAGCGGCAACTGACTCATCTTGCTCCCGACTTCCATATTCGGGACTTCGACATTTCGCCAGACGGCAGTGAAGTTGTGCTCGAGCGACTGCAGGAGCGGTCGGATGTGGTGCTGCTGGATCTGCCCCGACCATAATCGGACTTTAACCAGCGGCGCAAAATGTTTGCGGTTCATTTCTTTTACGCCGCACGGGCGGGAACGGGAATATCTGAGGCACGAGGAGCTTACTCAGGTCGGAGAGTACGCATCGATCTGGCACGCCTAGGGTCGGTCAATGGAAGCAAGTCCGCTTATGCATCGAGGAAGTCGGGGAGCCGGGCTGAAGCCCGGCACTACGTGAGGAAACTGCCTCGCGTATTTGACCTCGGCTAGGTTGTGGTGCCAAGCCCGTGATAGACTCCCGCTGTTTGTTTGGTTGAGAAAAGATTGTAAGTCTAACGATTCCGCTGTGTTGTCCCAATGGGTCCGGAGGTTTTGATGCACGGAAAATTTGTGGCGTTCGTATGCAATCGGTTGGCGGGAGCTTTGCTGTTGTGTTTGCTGGCGGCGGCTGGACTGCGAGCGCAGTCCGCTGATCAATATGCGCTGTTGCGCAAGCCTACGATCAGCAAGACGCAGATTGCGTTCAGCTACGGCGGGGATTTGTGGATCGCGGAGCGGAACGGCGGCGAGGCGCGCCGGCTGACGAGCGACATTGGGATTGAGATCGATCCGATTTTTTCGCCGGATGGAACGTGGATCGCGTTTACCGGCGAATATGACGGGAATGAGGATGTTTATGTGATTCCCGCGGCGGGAGGGATTCCGAAGCGGTTGACGTCGCATCCGAGCAGCGATCAGGCGGTGGGCTGGACGCGAGACGGGAAGCGAATACTGTTTCGCTCGACGCGCGACAGCTATTCGGGATTCGTGCAGTTGTACACGGTCGGGCTTTCCGGCGGGCTCCCGGAAGTGCTGCCGTTGCCGATGGCGGTGGAAGGTTCGTACTCGCCAGACAGTTCGCACCTGGCGTATGTGCCGTTCACGAATTTCCGCGAATCGTGGCAATTCCAACGCGGGCTGAAGCACTACCGCGGGGGCACGGCTTCACCGATTTGGATCGCAAAACTTTCCGACTCCAGCGTAGAAAAGGTGGAGCGAAAGGATTCGAACGACTCTTCGCCGATGTGGGTGGGAGATAAAATTTATTTTTTGTCAGACCGCGACGGCCCGGTGAGTTTGTATTTCTACGACGCCAGCAGCAAGCAGGTGAAGAAGGCGCTGCCGAGCAACGGCGCGGACATTAAATCGGCGTCGGCGGGGCCGGACGCAATCGTGTATGAGCAGTTCGGCTCGATTCATGTGTTTGATCCGGCCAGCGGAAAACAGAGCGCGGTGAACATCCATGTGACCGGTGATTTTCCCGCGGTGCGGCCACACCTGGTGAATGCCGCGGAGCAAATCGAGAACGCCGACATTTCGCCGACGGGCGCACGAGCGGTGTTTGAAGCGCATGGGGAAATCCTGACCGCTCCGGTGGAGCATGGAGACATTCGCAACCTGACGAATACTACGGGAGCAGCGGAACGCGATCCTGCATGGTCACCGGACGGGAAATGGATTGCGTATTTTTCGGATGAATCGGGCGAGTATGTGCTGCACTTGCGTACGCAGGATGGGATAGGGGACGTGCGCAAGATCAATTTGGGCAATCCGCCGACATTTTATTATTCGCCGAAGTGGTCGCCGGACAGCAAGAAAATCGCGTATAGCGACAAGCGGTTGAACCTGTGGTACGTGGACGTGGAGAAGGATGGAGGAAAGCCGGTTCTGGTGGATACGAATCCGTACGACGGAGGGCCGGGGTCTGGATTCGATCCGGCCTGGTCGCCGGACAGCCGGTGGATTGCGTACACGCGGCAATTGGATAGCACGATACGCGCGGTGTTTGTGTACGGGGTCGAAGGAAAGACGAGGCACCAAGTGACCGATGGTTTGAGCGATGCGGCTTCGGCGGCTTTCGATAAAAACGGAAAATATATTTATTTTTTCGCGAGTACCGATGATGGGCCTGCAATCGCCGCGAGCATGGGCGCTTACAAGATACCGGTGACGCGCAGTGCGTACGTGATTGTACTGAGCAGCGAGCAGAAATCGCCGCTGGCTCCGCAAAGCGACGAGGAGAAGATTGCAGCGGCAGGAGGCGCGGCCAAGAATCCAGCGGACAGCGATGAGTGCAAAGCCGAGGGCGAAGGCGGACCAGGCGCGGCATCCTCTTCGGAGACAGCAGCAAAAGGTGAAGAAAAGAAGGGGGACGAGAAGAAAGGCGAAGAGAAGAAGGGCGAGAAGGCCGCTAAAGATAGCAAAGAAGTTCACGAGGTGAAAATCGATTTCGAGAATATCAACCAGCGCATCCTCGCGCTGCCGATAGCGGCGCGAAACTACGACCAATTGCTGGCCGCAAAAACACACGTGCTGTATTTGTTGGAAGGTCAGGCGGTGGACGAAGGCAATTGGCGAGGGCGCACGGTGCAAAAGTTCGACGTGTGCACGCGCAAGACGGACAAAGTGCTGGAGAACGTCGGGGGATTCATCATTTCGTCGAACGGGGAGAAAGCGCTGTATGAGCAACTGCCGCCGAAGAATCCGCTGGCACCGCCAGGCGGACCGGTACATGGCAGCTGGATCATCAAGCCGTTGGCGGCGCTGGGTAAACCAGCCGAGCCGGGCAAGCCGGATGGCACGTTGCATCTGGAATCGATGAGGGTGAACGCCGATCCGCGCGTGGAGTGGAAGCAGATGTTCCGCGAAGTGGGGCGAATCGAACGCGACTTCTTTTACGACCCCAACATGCATGGCGCGGACTTGAAAGCTCTGATGACGATGTATCAGCCGTACGTGGACAACGTGATGAGCCGCGCGGACCTGAACTATATTTGGGCCGACATGCTGGGAGAGATTACGGCGCAACACATTTATGTATTCGGCGGCGACCGTCCGGAAGTGAAGCAGGTAAATGTGGGATTGCTGGGAGCGGATTACGCGATCGAACACGATCGCTACCGTTTCGCGAAAGTGTATTTCGGCGAGAACTGGAATCCGGATTTGCGAGCGCCGCTGACGGAGCCGGGCGTGAATGTTCGCCAGGGAGAATACCTGCTGGCGGTGGACGGACGCGAAGTACATGGCAGTGATGAGATTTATAGTTTTTTCATCGACCGTGTGGGCAAAGCGATTCAGCTGAAAGTGGGTCCGGACCCGAGTGGGAAAGATGCGCGCGTGGTGACAGTGGTGCCCATCGGCAACGAACGAACGCTGCGCATGCGCGATTGGATGGAAAGCAACCGCAGGAAGGTGGACGAACTGAGCGACGGCAAACTGGCTTACGTGTATTTGCCGGACACTGCTGTGAACGGCTTCACCAATTTTAACCGTTATTATTTCCCGCAGAATTCGAGACAGGGAGCGGTAATTGACGAGCGGTTCAACGGCGGAGGATGGATCGCGGACTACATCGTGGACTGGCTGAATCGTCCCTTGTTGATGGCGGCGATGACGCGCGAAGGCAAGGACAATTATATTCCGTGGGTGATCTTCGGACCGAAAGTGATGCTGATCAATCAATACGCGGGTTCGGGCGGAGATGCGCTGCCGTGGATGTTCAAGCAGCTGGGCATTGGGCCGCTGATCGGGACGCGTACGTGGGGCGGACTGATCGGGATTGGCGGTTATCCGCCGCTAATGGATGGCGGAGCGATTACTGCGCCGCGCTGGGGGCTGTTCAATCCAAAGACGGGCGAATTCGACGTGGAAAATAAAGGCGTTTCACCGGATATCGAGGTGGATTTAGATCCGGCGCTGTGGCGGCAGGGGCACGATCCGCAGCTGGAGAAGGCCGTGTCGGTGACGCTGGCAAATCTGAAGGAACATCCGGTGACGCCGGTGAAGCGGCCGAAGTATCCGATCTACGATTGGCCGAAAGTGCGGTCGGACGCGAGCAAGTCTGGGGCGGGTTCCAGCCAAAGCCAATAATCAATAATGTGGCGGCGCCCTTTTTCGGAAAGGGCAGAAAAAGACACATGCCGGGACCGGCCGCTTGGTGCGAATACAAGTTCGGAGCGGCATGAGGAACCACAAAAATGCGCTAGAAATGGCGCAGCGGGTATAATTGTGATTGGAAACGTCCCGCTGTGTGGTCCCGCGCAAGTTCAGAGTTTGCCTGATTTCCCATCCAGCCTAATTTTCAAACGGAGTCGAACATGACTAAACCACTGGCGTTGATTGTTGGTTCCGGGCCAACCGGTATGACGATGGCGATCGAGCTGAAGAGAGCAGGCCTGGACCTACGAATCATTGATAAGGCGAATCATCCGGCGGAGCACTCGCAAGCGTTGGTGGTGCAAGCCAGGACTTTGGAGCAATTTCAGCGATATGGGATTGCGGAGAAGACCGTGGGCCGCGGCAGAAAACTGACGAAGGCAAGATTTTGGAGCGACGGCAAAGAGATCTTGTCGTTTTCCTTCGACAAGATTGCCAGCCGCTACCCGTATCTGCTTTTTCTGGCACAGAACGAAACGGAAGCGATACTGAAGGAAAAAATGGAAGCGCTCGGCGCCCACACAGAACGTGGAGTTGAATTGTTAGCAATGACGCAACGAGATGGCGGAATAGAAGCGACAGTGCGAAACGCCGATGGCCGGGAAGAACAGATTGCGGCGCGGTGGATCCTGGGTTGTGACGGGGCGCGCAGCAAAGTCCGCGAACTGAGCGGCATTCCGTTCGAAGGCGGAGGAGTCGGCTTATCGTTTTACCTGGGGGATCTGGAGTTAGAAGGGCCGGACGTGCCAAGCGATTTAATTTCCTTGCATTTGCATTCGGGTGATGTGGTGTTCATGGGGCGACTTACCGACAAGTGGACACGGCTGATCGTCGCTTCACATGCGAAACAAGGTGAGGACGAGCGACGCGACATTTCGATGAAGGATTTTCAGAAAGCCGTGGATGACGCGAAAGTTCGCGTGAAGATTCGTTCGGCGCAATGGATGACTCCGTTCCACGTGAACGATCTGCAGGCGAAGCACTATCGCAAAGGGAATGCGTTTTTGGCGGGGGACGCTTCGCACATTCATTCTCCCGTTGGAGGGCAGGGAATGAATACGGGGATTCAGGACGCGGCGAATCTGGCGTGGAAACTGGCAGCGGTGGCGCGAGGCGCGAATGAGAAATTGCTGGACAGCTATGAAGAAGAGAGAGGAGCGGTTGGCAAAGCGTTGTTGCGATTTACGGAACGAGGATTAAAGTTTGCAACCGCGACAAATCCGATGGTTGAAGGGCTGCGAGACACGGTGCTTCCGCTGCTTACGCGCTCGACTACCGTACAAAATCTATTAGTGGGATTTGTTTCCGAGACGGCGATCGAGTATCGATCTTCTTCCATCGTGGCGAATGAGGTTTGCGATGGCGCGCTCTGGGCAGGGGATCGCATGCCGGACGTCAATATTCTAATGGAAGACGGCGCGCGCGGGTTGTTGGCAGATTGGGCGGAGGCCGAACATCTGGCGGTGTTGATCAACCTTACGTCGACGGAGAGAGCTGAACTTGAGAAGCAACTAGAGCGCGCGAAAGTGGTCACGATTGTCAGTTCGCAACTGGATGATGAGGGACGGCGGTTGTTGGGCATGGGGCGAAAAGTGTTTATTGTGCGGCCGGATGGATACATCGGGTACCGCGGATCGAGGAGCGGTGGTGCGGAATTCGCGTCGTATGTGAAGCAAGATGGGATTGAGACGGCGCAGCCGGCGGAAAGGCGAGCTACGGCGCGGTAGCGATCGAATAGCAGGAAGCCACGCGAGGTTTTATCGTACAAGTCTTCAGTTTAACTTTATGATACAAAGTACTTGACATAAGGAATTACTTTGCTATGATTGGAAGCGCGGCGGAGAAGGTCCTAGAGGAAAACTCACATGCTGAAGCGGATTCTGGCGATCATCGCCATTTTTGCGTGTACGTGTGTCGCGTGGATGATTCTGGGCACGTCGATTTATTTGCGGACAGAGAATGCGGGTTCGGAATTGTCCAGCCGAGTCGCTTCCACCTGGGGAACGGCACAGGAGCAGCATCCTCCCGTGGCGAGCTACGTTACCAAGGTGACGAAGACGGTGGAAACGGAAGAAAACGGGAAGAAGATCAAGAAGACGGAAACGCACGATGTGACAAACATGGTGCCATTGGACTCCAGCCAAATCGTGGCCGATTTGCACATTGATTACCGGCAGAAAGGGCTGTTGTGGTTCAGCACGTATCGAGCGGGGTTTGCTGGGAATTACGCTTTCCGGAATCCGACCGGGCAAGAAGAGACTTTCACAATTAGATTGCCGCTGCCTTCGAAACAAGCGGTGTACGACGGAATGGAGATTTCGCTGGACGGGCAAGTGCTGCCGTTGGATTTTGGCGGCCAGGAAGCGATTGCCCGCGGAGCGCTCAAAGCGTATGCGACAGGCGTTGTGCGGATTGCGTATCGTTCGCAGGGGCAGGATAACTGGAGCTACAAATTTTCCAGCGGCGATGAAGTCGCGCGAGTGAAGGACCTTCATTTGCTGGTGAAGACGGATTTCGGCGGATTTGATTTTCCGGAAAATTCACTGTCTCCCACGGAAAAACGGCAAACTTCCGAGGGTTGGGAATTGAAATGGGATTACCAGAATCTGGTTTCGGGCTTCAACATTGCGCTGAGGATGCCGCAAAAATTGCAGCCGGGGCCATTGGCCGGGCGAATTTCCTATTTTGCTCCGGTACCGCTGTTCTTTTTCTTTTTCCTGGTGTTCATACTTTCGACGCTACGCGGAATTGATTTGCATCCGATGAACTATTTCTTTCTGGCGTGCGCTTTTTTTGCGTTTCATCTACTGCTGGCGTATTTGTGCGACCACGCTTCCATCCATGCGGCGTTTGCGATTTCGTCGGCGGTTTCAGTATTGCTGGTCGTGACTTATCTGCGGCTGGTGGTGAATTTGCGTTTCGCGGTGGTGGAAGCAGGGCTGTCACAGTTGATTTACCTGGTCCTGTTTTCCTATGCATTTTTCTTTGAGGGGTTCACAGGACTGGCGATAACGATTGGCGCAATCCTGACGCTGTTTGTGGTCATGCAGATGACTGGCCGAATCCAGTGGACGGAGAAATTTGCCAGGAGAATCGCCTAGCTGCGATGTAGCGGCTAGACTGACGAAATAAAAGCGACACGGGCCTGGATCCGTGTCGCTTGGTTATTTTGCGCTTAAGCAGCCGGAATCAGTGTTTCGCCGGTTCGGCGGTGGGAGGAAGAACGCCGTTCAGGCGAAGGTACATGGATTGAGCGGAGTAGTGGTCTGCCCAGGAGCCGGCCAGGATGAACATTGCGGCGGCGCGAGAGAAAGAACGGCCATTGAAGAGGGGAATGGAATCGGAGAGATGGGAATCGTCGACTTTAGCGAGAGAGGAGGAGCAGAAATCGAAAGACTGTTTGACGGCAGCGACGAGCTTATCCTTCGAATCGGCTTCGGCGAGCTTGGGACCTTCCGCGGCGGGTACACCGGAAATTTTGGAGCAGAACAGATTGTTGGAGTCGGCGATGTGAATGGCCAGATGAGCGAAGGACATTTGGTCCGGCGTGGGCTTGAAAGAAAATTTATCGGCGGGCATGGCTTCGGCGGCGGCGGTCATGTTTTTTGCGGAGCGGGTGAGGCCGAAGCGGAGGGCGTCGCTTACGGGATTGGTTGAGGGCGGCGGAGTTTGAGCGGCCGCGAAGGCTGGGAGAACCGCGAGCAGCAAAGATACAGAGTGGAGAGACTTCATGTGAGGCTCCGTTAAGTGGGATTGGAATTGCGCAAATCATCGTACGTCGGGAGGGATGTGGCGGCAAGGAGATAAGAAGAGGGGAAACGGGAGAGAGAAAGAGGAAGAGCAAAAGATAACGCAGAGACGCTGAGCTTCGCGGAGACGACTAGGGATTGAAACAGCGGCAGGTAGAATTGTCGGGCTCCAACGGCGGCCCCAACTAGGTTGGGACCGCTAAAACAGAAAAGAAAGAGCAGCGGGATAAACCTGCTACTACAAAAGAACTTTGTGGGTGATCACAGGGTTGGCGGCTGGAACGGGCACTGATTACACCGCACACAGGCTGAAGCATTGCCACTGCAGCTGTCATGCGAAATGCCCTAACGAGTTAGGACTTGGCCGGGGGTGGCACCGGTGGGTTTACTGCCGGTCCAGACTAGGATGCCATTGACGAAAACTCTTTCTATGCCGGTGGGGAGTTCTTGTGGTTTGCCGAAGGTGGCATGGTCGAGGATGGTGGCGGGATCGAAGAGGACTAGGTCGGCGTAGGCTCCTTCGCGTAGGATGCCGCGGTCGGGCCAGTTGAGGCGTTGTGCGGGAAGCGAGGTCATTTTGCGGATGGCTTCGGGTAGCGTGAGCCAGTGCTTTTCGCGTACGAAGCGGCCGAGGACGCGGGGGAAAGTTCCGGCGCCGCGCGGATGCGCTGAACCGATTCCGCCGTCGCTGGCTACCATGACCCACGGTTGTTGATAGAACGCTTTGATGTCGCTTTCGATCATGGAGTGGCCGATGATTTCGGCTTCGGTGTTGGCGGTGTCGCCTTCGCGGACGATTCGAATGAACATATCTGTTGGAGAAAGTTTGTTGGATTTTGCGATTTCGGCGAGAGAATGACCGGCGTAGGAATTATTCGGCTTGAACTCGGTGACGGTGAGATGGTCTGGGCCGCCTAAATCGGCGATGGCTTTGGCCACGCTTTTGGGATTTTCGTATTGCTTATCCGGCACGGTGACTTTGAGATTGGAGTGCCAGGCGTCGTAGGGATAGCAATCAGCCAGGAAATCCACGCCGCGGTTGCGGGCTTCTTCGATGACGCGAATGTATTCGGGAGCTTTGCCCTGGACGGCGACAGTGCCTAGCTTGATATGCGAGTGGTCCACGGGGATGTGGGCTTGCTCGGCGATCTCAATTTCTTCTAAGAGTGCGTCGAAAGATTTGTCCGCTTCATCGCGAATGTGCGTGCTGTAGAAGCCGCCGTGTTCTGCGGCGCTGCGCGCCATGGCGATAAGTTCGGCGGTGTTGCTGTAGCTTGCGACCTCATATTCGAGGCCACTGGAGAGGCCGATGGCGCCTTCGTTCATGGCTTGCCAGGTGAGCTGGGCCATTTTTTCGATTTCCTGTGGCGTCGCAACACGTTTGAAATCTTTGCCCATGACCTGTTCGCGGATAGTGGCGTGACCTGCGAAGACCGCGACGTTGAGTGCTGCGGGATGTTCGCGGCGTTGCTCGATCCAATCCTTTATTGGCCAGGGAGAATCGCCATCGGGACCTTGCACGGCGGTGGTGATGCCTTGCGCAATTTGCGTCTCAGCGAGCGAGTCGGAGTCGAGGCCTTCGATGGAGTGATTGTGGATGTCGATGAAACCTGGAGCCAGGACGAGGCCGTGAGCGTCGAGGACGCGCTCGCCGGGAGCGGGAGAGAGTTTGCCGATGCTGGCGATGCGATTGTTGCGGATGCGGAGTGAGCCTTCGCGGAGAGGAGCGCCGGTGCCGTCGGCTAGTTGCGCGTTGATGATTAGGAGCGTTTGGTCGGGGGGCGAGGGAAGCGCGTGGAACGCGAGCGGAATGGCGATGGCAAACGACATTGATAACAGGAATAAAAAGAATGCGCTGCGGCCTGTGAACACTAAAGAGTCCTTGGTGATTCTGAAATTGTTGCTTCTTGCTGCGAGCGTGCTGCGGCTTACACTGCACACAGCCTGAAGGCTAATGCCACCGAAGAAAAACCTCCACCGTCCAAGAAAAGGCCGCGCCGATTTAAGAAAGTAACGGCGTCAAGAGCGCTCGGAGCGGGTTCGGAGATGGTACCAGACAGTGATGAGAATGATGGAAACGAAGAGGATAAGTGTGGAGATAGCGTTGATTTCGGGAGTGATGCCGCGGCGGAGGCGGCCCCAAATTTCCAGAGGGAGAGTGTATTCGCGGCCGTAGAGGAAAAAGGTGACGGCGATTTCGTCCATGGAGAGAGTGAAGATGAGAAGTGCGGCGGCGATCAGCGAGAGTTTTAGATTGGGAAGCGTGACGAGCCAGAAAGTACGCCAAGGCGTTGCGCCGAGATCGAGAGAAGCCTCTTCCTGACGGCGCTCGATTTTTTGCAGGCCGGCGAAGAGTTCAGTGGTGGCTACGGAGATGAGCGCGGTGCCGTGACCGAGGAAGATTGTGATTAGGCTGAGATCGAGGCTGATGCGGACGGCGAAGAGAAGGAGCGAGAGTCCTGTGATGATGCCGGGAAGAATTAATGGAAGAAGAACCAGGCGGCGGAAGAAAGACTTGCCGGGGAAATCGGCGCGGTCCAGCGCGAGGGCCGCGAGCAGACCTAGAGTTAGCGAGAGGGCGACGGCCCCAGCAGCGACGATGAGGCTGTTCAGCACGGAATCCCAGATGGCGGAATCGGCGAAAAGTTGGCGGTACCACTCGAATGTGAAATGACGTGGTGGGAAGCCGCCGACGCCGTCGCGATTAAAGGAATAGACGACGAGGACGACAATCGGCAGATAGATGAACGCGAAGACCAGCGCAGCGTAGGCAGCCAGCAGTGGCGAGCGGCGCATGGAGGTTGTGCTGGTGGCGCTCATTCGAAGGACCAGCGCTTTTCGACGCGCTGGGTGAGGGCGAGCAGCGCGAGAGTAATGATCAGGATAAAGACGGAGATGGCTGCGCCCAGCGGCCAATCGTAAGCCGCGCCGAAAAGCGATTGCACTAGGTTGGCGATCATGGTGCCGGAGGGACCGCCGACAAGCAGTGGCGCGAGGAAATCGCCTAGTGAGAGGACGAAGGCGAAGGTGGCTCCGGCGAGAAGACCGGGGAGCGAAAGCGGGAGGATAACGCGGACGAAGGTTTTGCGTGGCGATGCGCCGAGGTCTTGCGAGGCTTCGATGAGCGTGCGAGGAATGTGTTCGAGCGAAGCGTAGATGGGAAGAAAGACGAACGGAGTGTAGATGTGGGTGAGCATGAGGACTACGGCGAAAGGACTATAGAGGAGCGCGGAGACTGGGCCGTGCGTGATGTGAAGATACTGAAGTGCGCCGTTGAGGACTCCGTCGCTGCCGAGAATAGTTTTCCAGGCATAGCCGCGGACTAGATAGCTGACCCAGAGCGGGACGATGACCAGTTGGTAGAGGAATTCTTTGCGTGGGCCTGTGTGGAACGATAAGAAATATGCGAGCGGGTAGCCAAGGAGTACAGAGAGCAGTGTGACGCCGGCGGCGATGCGTATGGTGCGGAAGAGAACCTGCACGTAGAGCGGATTTTTGAAGAGAGTGGCGTAGTTTTCGAAATTCCAGTGGTGGAGGATGACGCCGTCGCGGACGGTCCAGAAACTGTGCAGGAACATTAGCAAGTAGGGAAGAAGGAGGAAGAGCGCGACCCAGAGGATGGGTGGGAGGGAGATGAGGAGTTTGTACGTGCGGGAGTACATTTTAGTGACCAGAGACCAGAGACCAGAGACCGGTACGGCGGAAAAAGCGAGCAGTGACCAGTGAGCAGCGAGCAGTTAAGAAACGAGAAGGCTGGGTTGGGTGCGGTAGCCGGAAATGTTTTGCGTAAATGAGTTTGGAAGAGTACATGGTCAGTCGTGGACGGGAATGGCGTTTTGGGCAGAGAACATAAATTCGTGGGAACCGGTGATGGGAGCGCGGGAGGAGATGCGGGCGTGCAGGATTGTACCCGTGGAGGTTTCCAGTTCGAGGAGTTCGGTGGCTCCGGAATAGATTTGCTGGTGGATGGATGCGGTGAAGCGAACGGGATCGGAGAGTTGCGGGGAATTTTCCTGAGACTGCGAAACGTGACTCGCGAGGGAGATTGCTTCGGGCCGCAGAGAGAAGAGCGCGGAGCCATCTGCCTGTGTCGACGGAAACTGGAAGGGGCCGCAGCAGGCGATGCCGTCGCGAATGATGGCTCGCAGCAGATTGGTTTGACCGATGAACTGCGCGGTGTAGGCGGTGGCGGGGTGCGCGTAGATTTCGCGCGGCGATGCGACCTGTTCGAGCGCGCCATTGCGGAGAAGGGCAATGCGATCGGAGAGAGCCATGGCTTCTTCCTGATCGTGAGTTACGAAGAGAAAGGTGATGCCGACTTCGCGTTGCAAGGATTTTAATTCGGACTGCATTTCTTTGCGGAGATTGGCATCGAGAGCCGAAAGCGGCTCGTCAAGTAGCAGAAGCTGCGGGCGATTGACGAGCGCGCGGGCGAGAGCGACGCGTTGCTGTTGGCCGCCGGAGAGTTTCGTCGGCTTGGCGGCGGCATATTCCTGCATGCGGACCATGGCGAGAGCGTCGGCGACGCGCGTGGCGATTTCTGCTTTCGGAGTGTTGGCAGCGTGCAGGCCGTAAGCGACATTTTCGCTCACGTTGAGGTGCGGGAAGAGCGCGTACTGCTGGAAGACCGTGTTGACCCGGCGTTTGTAGGGCGGAAGAGTGTCGAGGCGGGTGCTGTGCATCCAGATTTCGCCGGCAGTAGGCTGTTCGAATCCGGCGATGAGGCGAAGCAGCGTAGTTTTGCCCGAGCCGCTTTCGCCGAGGAGGGTGAGAAATTCGCCGGCCGCGATTTCGAGCGAGAGAGTTTTTAGAACTTCACGCGCGCCGAAACGCTTGCTGACCGCGCGCACTTCGAGAAGCGTGGCGCCGGACGGAAGTGATTCGGCGATGGAAGACGCAACAGTTGACGAAGCGCGGGTCACTGGGCGGCTTTGACCTCATTCCAGATTTCGTTGTATTTGGCGCGGCGCGGAACATCCTGCCAGAAATAGATGTGCATCATGTAGGAGTTGGGATCGTCGAGGTGCAGAGATTTTTTTTCGTCCTTGGAAAGATATCCGGCGGCGTCAGGATTCGCGGGCGTGTAGTGGGTAACGTCGCTGACTAGCTTTTGTGTTTTGGCCTCGACCATGTAGGCGAGGAATTCGCTTGCCAGGTCCTTATTCCTGCTGGCGGCGGTGATCATCAGGTGGTCGATCCAACCGGTGGTGTTTTCTTTTGGAATGGTTTCGCCGATAGGGAAATTCAATTTGCGAAGCTGCGCGGTGCTGAGAGGCCAGCCCATGGCGAGAACGATTTCGTGATTCTGAAAAAGGTTGGTTAGTTCGCCGCCGGTGGACCAGAATTTGCGGACGTTGGGTTTAAGTTCGAGCAATTTTTTCTTGACGGCTTCGAGTTGTGCGTCGGAAAGATTGTAGAGCTGAGCGGGATCGGGCTTATCGTAGCCAAGAATTTGCGCGGCCATGTAGACGCTGGAGAGTTCATCCCACAGAGAAACTTTGCCGCGATATTTGGGATCCCACAAAACGATCCAGGAGTCGGGCGGCTGGGGTAAAACGCTGCTGTCGTAGAGGAGCGGGTTAGGTCCCCACATAAATGGAACGCCGAAAACCTGGTTATTTGCTTTGACGAGGGAAGAATCGCGAAGCCTGACCGATAGCTGCAGATAGGAAGGAATTTTGGAAAGATCAAGCGGAGCGGCGAGCCCCGCTTTGACGATGGAGGCGGCGACATCGCTGGACGGAGAAATTACGTCGTAGTTGGCAGCGCTGCCGCCGCGAAGCTTAGCGACAAGTTCGTCACTCGAGCCCATGTAGGAAGCGACGACTTTGCAATGGTGGGAAATTTCGAAGTCGTGCACGAAGGAAGGATCGGCATAGCCTTCCCAGACGAGGAGGCTAAGCGTTGGCGGAGAATTTCTGCAGGCAGCAACAAAGAACGAGATGAACAGGGCCGCGACCAGAATAGTCGTTCGCTTCATCAGTCCTCCATCAGGAAAGAGCGGCAAGCATTCGCAAGCAAGAATTTAACCTAAAAGGTGGGTGGCGTGTTGATCCAGAGCAGCCAGGATTCGGTTTTTCCCGGATTGCGCCAGCGATGCGGTGTGGAGCTCTGGAAATAGAGGCTGTCGCCGGGCTTCATACGGTAGTGTTCATCCGTGTTCAGCCAAATTTCGAATTCGCCGCGGAGAATGTGTAGAAATTCCTCGCCTTCGTGGGCATAGGATTCGCCGCTGCCGCCGCCCGGCTTGATACGAAACAGATGCGGCTCCATGGCGGTGTTGCCCCAGGCGAGAAGTTCCATGCGCACGCCTTTGGTGGTTTCGAGGACTTTGCGTTCCGTGGGCTTGACCAGTTTGGAGTTGTCTCTTGCCGGCTCGAAGAAGGAAAGAATATTGGTGCGATAGTAGCGCGCGATGCGGCGCAGCGTGCCGATAGAAGCGCGCATCTGGCCGCGTTCGAGAGCGCTGAGAAAACCAATGGAAACGCCGGTGGCGCCAGCAACTTGCGCGAGGGAAAGATTACGGCGCTGGCGCAGACGGCGAAAACGGAGCCCAGGTGAAGCGGTATTTTCGGCGGGCGCAACGACACCCTGACGTGTGAGGACATGAACGATCGCGGCGGGATTCAATCCGCGGGCTCGGCGAAGGAACATGGCGCGTTTCAGCAGGCGCACGTCCGCTTCGCTGTAAAGGCGGTAACGGCTGCGCGTGCGCTGCGGCGTGACGAGGCCGAGCGCTTCCCAGGCGCGCAAAGCGGAGGAAGAAATACCGACGCGAAGCGCGACTTCGCTGATACGCAAAGAAGCGTAAGCATCGGGCGAAACCGATGGCTCGGATAAATTCTTTCTGCTTGACTTCAGCACGGAGTTTCCATAAGTTTACAGGATTATAGTAAGGTTTACGGGGCACGGCAACCTCGAAGACACGGTGCAAAATCAAAACTTCGAGGCTCAGGGGTGAGTCAATGAAATCGAAGCGTTCTCTCTGTACATTCGTGCGCAGGAGCATCCTTGCTATTTTTGTGCTGACGCTCTGCGCCCTTAAGTGTGTGTCGCCGAGTTTCGCTCAGAGCACCGGCGGAAGGATTCGTGGCACCGCGACCGACTCGAGCGGCGGGGCAGTGGCTGGCGCAACCTTGCAGCTGGTCAACGAGGCCACTCACTCGACGCGTGAAGTGCAGTCTGGCACGAACGGCGAGTATATCTTCATTGAGATCCCTGTCGGCAGTTACGAAATCAGTGCGACCGCGCAAGGTTTCAAGAAGTATGTTCGCAAGGGAGTCACGCTGGATCTCAACCAGGTCCTCACCGTAGACATCGTCCTGCAAGTTGGCGGCGCGACGGATGTGGTCGAGGTTACAGGGGCGCCACCCGTTGTGGATACCACTTCAACGCAGCTCGGCGCGGTGGTTAACGAGCGCTCCTCGACGCAACTACCGCTGAATACGCGCGACGTCTTCCAACTTCTGCAACTACAGCCGGGCGTTCAATCGCAGATCGGCAACAATCTCTTTTATGGCTCGGACAAACCGGGCGTGGTTACCGTGAACGGCGGTCGTGGGCGCTCCAACAACTACTCGGTAAATGGAGGCGACAGCAACGATTTGTTCGCAAACCTTCCAGCCGTGCAGCCCTCACCGGACAGTATTGAGGAATTCCGCGTCATCACGAATTCGTTTGACGCCGAGTATGGACGTAACTCTGGCGCAGTCGTGAACGTGGTCACCAAATCCGGCACCAACGATTTCCATGGGAGCGCGTACGAATTTTTCCGCAACGACGTACTGAATGCGCATGGCTTCACGTTCCAACCAACACCGAAGCCACCCTTCAAACAAAATCAGTTCGGCGGAACAATAGGCGGCCCCATTAAGAAAGACAAGACTTTTATTTTTGGTTCTTATGAAGGACGTCGCATCGTTCGGGGCATCGTTTCGCAGCAGGTTCCGGTCCCCAACGCCGGCGATCTTGCCGGGACCTTTTCCGGGGCGCCTGGTGATGCATCCGTATTCCCGGGAACGCTCAATGACCTCACGGTCGCGAACATCCTCGAAAACCGCTGTGGCAGTGCGAGCCCGGGAGGGAGCAAGCTGACTCTCGCGGGACAATCTGCGCTCGATCAGGCGGCTGCCGGTAACCCTCAGGCCTGGGATTCGATTTTTCCCTCAGTCATCAGTCCGGGAGGCGCTCCGGTGGCCAACATACCGACCCCGTGCTTTGACCCGGTTTCCAGCAGCTTGATGAAGTTCCTGCCGGGTGCGGGCGGCGCCACCTCCGAGACTCAGGATGTCTCTAAATCCACGGACCGGGGCGACCAGTTTCAGATCCGGCTGGACCACATCTTGAACAACTCGCAGAAACTGTCCATCTACTATTACTACGATAATGACAATACTTTAGATCCTTTCGCGGTCTTCCAGTTGGCCGGCGGCTCACTTGGAAATTTCCCGGGCCGAATCATTACCCACGCACAACAGTTGAACGCGAGCCATACCTGGACGCTCGGTTCAACCGCAGTCAACGAATTCCGGTTCACTTATTTTCGGGAAGCTCAGCCGCAGTTTTACACGCCCACGGTTACCAACGCCGTTACGGCGTCATGCGGCAGTGCGGTTCCCGCCGCGCAGTGTTTCGGGGGCACCTCGGACACTGCTTTGGTGGACTCCAGCGGGAATCCGCTCGGCACCGCCGCTGACCCGAACACGCCTGTGTGCCCCGGCAGGTTCGGATGTGGCATTCACCCGGGTCTTGGCTCGAAATTCGAAGGTGTCCCATACGTTACCTTGAACGGCACAGTGGGTCTCTTCGGCAATAATTTCGAAGGTCAGTTGCCGCAGACGGGAAACACCTTCCAGTTCAACGAGAACTACAGCAAGATTGTCGGCAAACACAGCCTTAAGTTTGGCGGTGACGTCCGTTACCAAAAATTTGATCAGAAGCTGTTCTTCAACGTAAACGGAGAATACCTCTTCGGTCCGGGCGGTACCAACGATACCGGAGCAACCGATCCTTACGCGAATATTTTGCTTGGTCTGCCATTTGCTTATTCGCAAGGCTCCGCCAATACCGAATTAGTTCGCAGCACCTCTGTCTACCTCTTCGCGCAGGATAGTTGGAAGCTGAAGCCTACGGTTACCTTGAATTATGGCTTGCGTTGGGAGATGAATACGCCGCTAACCGATGTCGGCAAAAAGGTGCAACGCTTCAGCCCGGGACAGAACTCAACAGTGTATCCGTGCGATCTTTCGACCGGATTCCCATCATCGTCGGTCTCTAGCTTTCAGTCGCTTCCGCAGTTTTCCGGTCCGGGCGCACCGACGCCGGATTGTGTAAATACTGGGACGACTCCTACCGGACTCGTGGTGCCCGGGGACAAAGGAGTTCCTGGCGGCTTGATTTCCACTTACTATAACGCTTTCGCGCCCCGACTTGGCTTGAACTGGAGCCCTGGATTTAAGGACGGAATCCTAGCCGCGCTAACAGGCGGCCCAAACAAAGCGACGATCAGCATGGGCTGGGGGCTGTTCTACAATCCCGTTGAACAGTTGGTGCTCGAGCAGTTCAGCGCGGAGCCGCCCTTTGGCATCAGCAACAGCGTGTCTGATCCTCTCTTCAGCACGCCTTTCGTGACGCAGGGCGGGTCGACTCTTCCCAATGTCTCCGACGCTTTCCTGAATCCTCCGCGGAACAAGCCGGTAGATTGGGCGCTCTACCGGCCAATCCTTCTCTTTGGCCAGTTCCCCACGCAGCTACGTACCCAGTATTCAGCGCAGTACAATTTCACGATCAAGCGTGAACTGAAGGGCAACATTCTGGTTCAAGTGGGCTATGTCGGATCGCAGGGACACCGGCTGCTCGCGATTCACGATCAAAATGCGGCGAACGCACAGACCTGCATTGATTTGGCGAATCTTAACCAGGGTTGTGCGCCATTCGGTGAAGACAGCCAATATCAATTCGTACTCCCGCCCGGCCAGGTTCTCCACATGCCTTATATCGGAGGCTCCACGCCCGGTGGCCCGAATGTTCCTTGCCCGATCAATAAGATTACGGCGGCTTGTACAATCACCGGCGCACCAGGGACCGGGACTCCGATCAACCTAGTTGGCTTGCGTCCTTACGCTTCCCCTAACTGCAACCCGACCGCCACCGATCCATTGACCAGCGGTTGTCCAGCTGACGGTACCGAGGTTTTCAATAGCATCTTCTCTGAAGATACTGTGGCGCATTCCAACTACAATTCGCTGCAAGCTCTCTTGGAAAAGCGCTTCTCCCACGGTCTGCAATTTCAGGCGTCCTACACCTACAGCAAGTCTCTTGACAATGCCTCAAGCTTTGAGGAGATTCTGAATCCCAACAATTTCAACTCGACCTATGGACCGTCGCTGTTCGATTCACGGCACCGCTTCGTTTTTAACTACGTCTGGGAATTGCCCATACCCAAGAAGGATGGATTTGCCGGCAAGGTGCTCAATGGCTGGCAAGTCTCCGGGATTTATACCTACCAGAGCGGTTTTCCCATTTTGATTAACAATTGTAATGATACCGAGTTGCAGGGAAGCACACTCGGATTTGAATGTCCCGGCAAACCGAACTTCGCCGGAACGTTCCAAACGCACAACCCCCGCAAAGATGGCTTCGTTTTCGATCCGAACCTGTTTGATAATTGCAATACCTTTGATTGTCCGACGGATCCCACAGCGGTCCCGATTGGGCAAATTGGCAACGTGCCTCGCACGCTGTGCTGCAATCCTCCGATTAATAACTGGGACGTCGGCGTATTCAAGGAGACTCCGATCGGCGAAAAACTGCGAGCGGAATTCCGGACAGAGATTTTCAACATTTTCAACCATGCACAGTTTTATGGAGTGGACGGCAATTCCGGAAATCAGGGTACGACTTTCGGGCAGCCGCAGAAAGTGCGTGATCCACGATTGTTCCAGTTCGCTCTGAAATTGATTTTTTAGGTTTTTAGGGAGAAGACGTTCGAGGTATCGGAAATCTAAAAGGAGCGCGGCTCGCAACGGGCCGCGCTTCCGCGCGTCTGGAAAAAGATTTTTTGTAGCACACTGACGGCAGGGAAGAGACCTGCAAGGAGCTGGTCCCGCAATGCGGGACGGGCTTGATTTGGAGAACGAACATGTCGTACGAAGCACTGAACAAAGAAATCGCGTTATACGAGCAGCGCACGCCGAAATCGGCGGCAGCGCACAAGCGGGCGGAGAAACGCATTCCGCTAGGGGTCGCGAGCAATTACCGGCATTACGAGCCGTATCCGATTTTTGTGAAGGACGGCAAAGGAAGCAGGATTCACGACATCGACGGCAACGAATACATTGACCACAATCTTTGTTTCGGCGCGTTGATGGCGGGGCATTGCCATCCGGCAGTGGTGAAGGCGGTCGAAACGAAACTGCACGAAGGCACGACCTTCGGCATGCCGCACGAACAGGAATGGGAACTGGCGGAAGAAATTTGCGCACGGTATCCGGTGGAGATGGTGAGATTTGGATCGAGCGGCACGGAAGTAACGATGCATGCCTGCCGCATTGCCCGCGCGGCAACCGGCCGCGACAAAATAATTAAATTCGAAGGCGCGTATCACGGGCTGCATGACTCCGCGCTTGTCAGCGTCAAGCCCAAGGAAGGCGAGTACGGCGATGAAAACGCGCCCAATTCTGTCCCTGGCGGCGGCGGTGTGCCGAAGTCAGCGGTGGACAATGTGGTCATCGCGAGTTTCAACAATTTGAAGAGCGTCGAAAATCGTTTCAAGCAGTATCCCGGACAAATTGCCGCCATTATCCTGGAGCCGATTCTGATGAATGTCGGCCTCTGCCTTCCTGAACCGGGATTTCTGGAAGGCTTGCGCAAACTGTGCGATGCCAATGGCGCTCAGCTGATTTTCGACGAAGTAAAAACCGGAGCAAAACTCGCCTGGGGCGGCGCCAGCGATTATTTTGGCGTCAAGCCGGATATGATTTGCCTGGCTAAATCCATTGGCGGCGGATTGCCGCTGGGCGCTTTCGGCGCCAGCAGCAAAACGATGGGTCTAATCTCCGACCACAAAGTTTTTCACGGCGGAACGTACAACACGAATCGCGTGGCGATGGCGGCAGGACTTGCGACTTTCCGCGAAGTGCTGACACGGGAAAATTACGGGCACGTTGGAAAGCTGGGCAAGAAGCTGACAGAAGGTTACCGCACGATTGTCGGCAAGGTTGGGTTGAAAGCGTACGTCGCCAGCGCGGGAGTGAACGGCGCGCTGATGCTTTATCCGCGGGAAATCAAGAACTACCGCGACTGGACGAAAATTGATGTGGACCTGTGGCGGCACTACTGGTTCGCTATGGTGAATCGCGGAGTGCTGGCGCAACCATATTGGTGGGACGAGCAATGGACCATTTCTGTGCAGCACACGGAAGCGGACATTGATAAGCACCTCGCGGTGTTTGAAGAAATCGCGCCGGGACTTGCCAAGGCACAAGCCGAACGCGGCATGGTGACCGCGGCGGCCGGGCACTGACGGTCAACGAACGCCGCCGGAGCTTAGCTCGAAGAGAGATCGCTCGCTTCGCTCGGAATGACGGCGATTTGTGTTTTTGCGTCGAGTTTACGTAGCAGCGGCTTTATGCCGCTGCGGTTTTGAATTGGCTGCGACATCTTGCACCCAGCGAAAGCCAGGCGGCGGGATAACCCGCCGCTACACAAACCAGTCCTAGAGTTGCGAGCGGGTTGAATTCCGCGGAGACTTTCGGAGAAAAACGTTGAGTCAAGACGTGAGTAACGCGGATGCCCAGCCGCATCTAAAACGGGTTCTCGGCCAGCGCGACCTGGTGCTGCTGTTCGTTGTGGCCGTTTTCAATCTGAACGTGCTGCCTTCCATTGCGGCGAACGGCGGCGTCACCATCTGGCTGTGGATGATTTCGCTGGTGCTTTTTTTCTGGCCGCAAGGAATTGCGGTGATTGAATTGGCGCAACGTTATCCGGGCGAAGGTGGCGTTTATCTTTGGGCGAAAGAAGTTTTCGGCAACTTCCACGGATTTCTATCCGGCTGGTGCTATTGGACCAATAACATGATGTACGTGCCGACGGTTCTGCTCTATTTCGTCGGCGTGTCGGTGTTCGCGCTGGGCGCGGGACACCAGCAACTTGCGGACAATAAGATTTTCGCGCTTACTGCCTGCGCTGTATTGCTGACGATTCTGGTAGTGCTGAATATCGTGGGACTGGGCGTCGGCAAGTGGGTAAACAACATTGGAGGGGTAGGGACATTTATTGCGGCCGGATTGCTGATGGCGCTTGGAATGATCGTCTGGTTGCGTTTTGGAACTGATGTAACGTGGGCCGATTTTCGGATTCCGGAAAATCCCCGGTTTGTGCTGAATTCGTTTGGTGTGATTTGTTTTGGATTGGTCGGATTGGAACTTGCTTCGATCATGGGCGACGAAATTAAGGATCCGCAAAAAACATTGCCGGGAGCTGTCGCGTGGGGCGGCGTGCTTTCGGGAGCGCTGTATATTGGCGCCACGCTGACGCTAATAGTGGCGGTGAGCAAGAAGGACATCAGCGTGCTGCAGGGAATCGTGCAAGCAGTGGCGCATATGGCAGAGCGGGTGGGCGTACTGTGGATCGTGGCGCCGTTTGCGTTTCTATTGAGTCTGTCCATTGCCGGAATCGGTTCTGCCTGGCTTGGAGGCTCTGCGCGCATTCCGTTTGTTGCCGGCCTGGATTCGTACATGCCGCGGTGGCTGGGCAGCATCCATTCGAAATACCGCACGCCATACGCCGCGTTGCTGGTGCACGCGGGTGTTTCGTTCGCGCTGGTGCTGATGAATTTTTGGGGATCAGGCGTGCAGGAATCTTTTCAGCGCCTGCTTTCCCTGGCGGTGGTGCTGCAACTGATTCCTTTTCTGTACATGTTTGGCGCGTTGCTGAAGCTTGCGCTGGCTGCTGATTTTCAACAGGTACGCTACAGCAAGACGAAATTGATTCTCGCCGGAGCGAGCGGCCTGGTAACTACCGCCCTGGGAATTGGTTTGGCATTTTTCCCGGCGCAACAGATTACTTCGTTGTTTTCCTATGAAGTATGGATGTGGGGCGGCACGCTGCTGTTTGTCGGGGCGGCGGCGTTTTTCTTTTTTGTGTATGGCCGGCGCAAGACTGCGCTAAAAGTAGCCGCATAGTGAAGTTTGGAATTTTGCGAGCAGGAGGTTGAAATGTCTAGCAGCGCAACAGCGGGAGTACGCAGTTACCAGAATTTTGTGAATGGCAAGTGGGAAGGGGCCACTTCGGGCAAAACGTTTCCTGTCTACGATCCTTCGACGGAAGAAGTGATCGCTCAGGTAGCCGCGGCCGACGCTGCTGATGTGGATCGTGCCGTGAAGGCTGCGCGCGCGGCTTTTGATTCCGGGCCATGGCCGCAGACCACGGCGCAGGATCGCGGTCGGATTCTCTTCAAGCTTGCGGAAAAAATTCGCCAGAACGCAGCAGCGCTTGCTGAACTTGAATGCCGTAACACCGGCAAACCGATCGTCGAAGCCGAATATGACATCGCGGACGTTGCAACATGCTTCGAATACTATGGCGGGCTGGCGAACAAGGTGACCGGCCATGTGAATCCCGTTCCGGCGAATGCGCTCAGTTTCACGTTGCGGGAACCGATGGGAGTGGCGGGCCAGATTATTCCCTGGAACTATCCGTTGCTGATGGCGGCGTGGAAACTGGCGCCGGCGATCGCTGCAGGCTGCACTTGCGTATTGAAGCCGGCGGAGCAGACGCCGCTGACGGCGCTGGAATTTGCGAATTATTTTGAAGAAGCAGGGTTGCCGCCGGGAGTCGTCAATATTGTGAACGGATTCGGCGAGACGGCAGGCTCAGCGCTGGTCGCGCATCGCGACGTGGACAAAATCGCGTTCACCGGAAGCGCGGCGGTTGGGAAAATCATTGTGAAGAGCGCTGCGGATACTCTGAAGCGCGTTACTCTGGAACTTGGCGGAAAATCTCCAAACGTATTTTTTGCCGACGCCGATTGGGAAGCCGCTGTGGACGGCGCGCTTTTCGGCGTGTTTATCAATCAAGGAGAAGTCTGCTCGGCGGGCAGCCGCATCCTGGTAGAAAAAAAGATTTACGGAAAATTTGTAGAAGCGATGACCGAAAAAGCCAAGCGCATCAAGCTCGGTGCGCCCATGGATCGCGATACGAAGATGGGGCCGCTGGTCAGCAAGGAGCAGTACGATCGCGTCAGCTCTTATCTCGAAGTAGGAAGAAAGGAAGCCAAGACGGCTATCGGCGGAGGCCGGCCGAAACAATTCGCTAAGGGCTTTTATGTTGAGCCGACGATTTTTTACGATGTGGACAACAGCGCGCGCATTTCGCGCGAAGAAGTTTTTGGGCCGGTGGCCTCGGTTATTCCGTTCGAAGGCGAACCGGATGCAATTCGAATCGCCAACGACACGCCGTACGGGCTTGCGGGAGCCGTGTGGACGCGCGACATCTACAAAGCGTTCCGCGTAGTGAAGGCACTGCGCGCTGGAATTATCTGGGTCAATCATATGCAGCCGACTTATGTTGAAGCGCCGTGGGGCGGATACAAGCAATCGGGATTCGGACGCGAACTAGGCCCTTGGGGAATGGAAGAGTATCTGGAGACCAAACAGGTATTTGTAAATCTGGACGAAACACCAATCGGCTGGTACTAAACGGAATTTTCGAAACGCCGCGCAGAGAGAGATGGCCATGAAAAGCATTCAACTTCGAACCGAAATTCCCGGACCTAATTCCAGAGCATTGATGAAGCGTCGCGAGGCCGCTGTTCCGCGCGGACCTTATCACGCCACGCCGATCTTCGCTGCTCGTGCGGATGGCGCGGTGATCGAGGATGTTGACGGCAACAGGTTTCTTGATTTTGCTGGAGGGATTGGTTGCCTCAACACCGGGCATCGCCCGGCGCAAATTGAAAGCGCGATCCGGAAGCAGCTCGAAAAATATCTCCATTTGTGCTTCAGCGTTACTCCGTACGAAGGGTACATTGCGGTCGCGGAAAAATTGAATGCACTGGCGCCGGGAACATTTCCCAAGAAGACTTTGCTGGTGAATACCGGGGCGGAAGCAGTCGAGAACGCCGTGAAGATCGCGCGCGCTTACACGAAACGTCCAGCGATTATTGCATTCAATGACGCGTTTCATGGGCGCACGATGATGGCGCTTTCGCTGACTAGCAAAACGCATCCGTACAAAGCTGGCTTCGAACCATTTCCTGGCGATGTTTACCGGCTGCCATATGCATATTGTTATCGCTGCTCGTATGGGCTCACTTATCCGAGCTGCGAGACGGCCTGCGCGACTGCGCTCGAAGACGCGTTCAAGCGCGTTGTGGCGGCGGAATCAGTAGCTGCGGTCATCGCTGAGCCGGTTCTTGGCGAAGGTGGCTTCGTCGCTCCACCGAAAGAATATTACTCCGTACTGCAGGAAATCTGCCGCAAACACGGCATTCTGTTCATTGCCGATGAAGTGCAATCGGGCATTGGCCGCACGGGGAAATTCTTTGCGATCGAGCACTACGGCGCCGAGCCGGACATTATTACTTCGGCAAAATCGTTGGGCGGAGGATTGCCGCTGGCGGCAGTCACCGGGCGGGCGGAAATAATGGACGCCGCTGGAATAGGCGGTCTCGGCGGAACGTTTGGTGGAAATCCGGCGGCTTGCGCGGCGGCGCTCGCAGCGCTCGAGATCATCGAAAAAGACGGATTGCTCGCACGTTCCACCGCGCTGGGCAGAAAATTCGAAGAGCGCGGCAAGAAATGGGAAAAACAATTTCAGGTGGTTGGCGAAGTTCGCGGCCTCGGTGGAATGTGCGCCATTGAGCTGGTTAAAAATCCTGCAACGCGCGAACCCGCTGCCGACGAAACAAAAAAGCTCGCGCAATATTGTTATGAGAATGGACTGATCACCATTACCGCTGGCACCTACGGCAACGTGATGCGTATTCTCGTTCCGCTGGTTGTCAGCGACGCGCAATTTGCGGAAGGCCTTGACGTTTTGGAAGCTGGACTGGCGCACGTTGGCTCGGCTGCACCCCAGAGGCAATTCGTTACATCGAATTTGTAGGAGCACGATCATGGCTAATAGTGTGGTACAGAATGCCGCAAGCGGAGTCGCGTTGAAGGATTCGCGATTGTTCCGAGAAGCCTGCTATGTCGACGGTGCGTGGCTTACTTCTACAAACGGAGCAACGACAGGCGTGGACAATCCCGCCACCGGGGAAATACTCGGCACGGTCCCGAAACTGGGCGCCGCGGAAACAGGTGCCGCGATTGAGGCAGCTAACAAAGCGTTTCCCGCGTGGAGCAAAAAGACCGGAAAAGAGCGCGCAGCTATCCTTCGCCGCTGGTTCGATTTGATGATGGAGAATCAGGACGATTTGGCGCGTTTGATGACGCTGGAGCAGGGCAAGCCGCTCGCCGAGTCGCGAGGAGAAGTTGTCTACGCCGCATCGTTTCTTGAATGGTTTGGTGAAGAAGCCAAGCGAGTTTATGGCGACACCATTCCCGGGCATCAAGCCGACAAACGAATCGTGGTGATCAAGCAGCCGATTGGCGTGGTGGCGTGCATCACTCCGTGGAATTTTCCGCTGGCCATGATTACGCGCAAGGCTGGGCCTGCGATCGGCGCAGGATGTACCGTTGTCCTGAAGCCTGCAGGGCAGACACCGTTTTCGGCATTGGCGTTGGCTGAACTTGCCGAGCGCGCGGGCGTGCCAAAAGGAGTGTTCAACGTCATTACCGGTCCGGCGAAGGAAATTGGCGGCGAACTTACTTCGAATCCGATCGTCAAGAAACTTTCTTTCACTGGCTCAACGGAAGTTGGGAAGGTATTGATGGAACAGTGCGCGGGTACCGTGAAAAAACTTTCGCTGGAACTTGGCGGCAACGCGCCGTTCATTGTTTTTGATGATGCGGATCTGGACGCCGCGGTCGAAGGTGCGGTGGCTTCGAAATACCGCAATACCGGGCAAACCTGCGTTTGCACCAACCGCCTTTTGGTGCAGGAGAAGGTTTACGATGTGTTCGCAGAAAAATTGGCTACGGCGGTGAAGGCTCTGAAACCCGCGTCTGGCTTAGATTCCGGCGCCACGCAAGGTCCACTGATTGACGATGCAGCGGTTGCCAAGGTGGAAAGCCACATTGCGGACGCCACAAAAAAGGGCGCCAAGGTTTTGCTGGGTGGAAAACGGCACGCGCTGGGCGGCAGATTTTTCGAGCCGACGATTCTCACCGACGTAACTCCCGCGATGGCTGTAGCTCGCGAAGAAACTTTCGGCCCTGTCGCTCCGCTATTCCGCTTCAAGACAGAAGCCGAAGCTGTCTCCCTCGCGAACGACACCGAATTCGGCCTCGCTTCATATTTTTATGGCAAGGACCTCGCGCGCGTCTGGCGGGTTGCGGAAGCGCTCGAATACGGTATCGTCGGCATCAACACCGGCATCATCTCGACGGAAGTGGCGCCGTTCGGCGGCGTAAAGGAGTCCGGCCTGGGTCGGGAAGGCTCGAAGTACGGCATGGACGAGTATCTCGAGATCAAATATTTGTGCTTCGGCGGAATTGCCTAAAACTGATTCCAGCATCCGCGGCGACCATGATTTTTCTCTCGAGGCTGGAACGCGCTGCTCGCCCCTTTTTTCGCCTGGAATCTCAGCCGCCTGCGATCGCCCCGACGATGAGCAGCGGTTCTTTCCCGTTCACCACCGCTTCAGGCAAAGGCGCGTCTAGCGGTTCGTGCGACAAATCTTCTTCGCAGGCAAAAAATCTCAAGAACGGACGCCGCTGCCGGGTCACGTGATCGCGAATCGTGCCTTCCAGCATGGGATACGTTGCTTCCAGCGCGTCCAGCACTGACAGCACCGTCACTGTTCCTTGTACGTCCAGCGTCACTTCGCCTTTTACGCGTGCCAGACCCCGCAAATGTGGCGGAAGTACCACACGAATCATGGCAGTGTCTGAGCCTCCACCGAAAGCACTGCCGGCAAGTCCCGCACGATCGGAGCCCAGGTGTCTCCGGCATCGGCTGAACCATACACTTGTCCGCCCGTGGTGCCGAAATAAACGCCACACTTGTCCAGTGAATCCACAGACATCGCGTCGCGCAGCACGTTCACATAGCAATCGCTTTGCGGCAGTCCGCGAGTCAACTCTTCCCACTCGTTGCCGCCCGTCTTGCTGCGATACACGCGCAGCTTTCCCTCTAACGGGAAATGCTCGCCATCGCTCTTGATCGGCACCACGTAAATTGTTTCCGGCTCGTGTGCGTGCACGTCGATTACAAATCCGAAGTCCGTCGGCAGATTGCCACTCACTTCCGTCCATGATTCCCCGGCATTGTCCGATCGCATCACGTCCCAATGTTTCTGCATGTACAGCAATTCCGGCCGCGACTTGGGCTGAGTGATGTGATGAACGCAATGTCCCACTTCCGCTTCGGGATCGGGAATGTACTGAGACTTGAGCCCTTTGTTGATTGGCTTCCAGGTTTTTCCGGCGTCGTCGCTGCGGAACGCTCCCGCCGCGGAGATTGCAATGAAGATGCGCCCCGCCGTTTTTGGATCGAGCAGAATGCTGTGCAGACACATGCCGCCCGCGCCCGGTTGCCACTTCGGTCCGGTGCCGTGCCCGCGCAGGCCGGAAAGCTCCTCCCATGTCCTGCCGCCATTTGTGCTGCGAAATAGCGCCGCATCTTCCACGCCTGCGTACACAGTGTCCGGATCGTTCAACGAAGGCTCCAGATGCCAAACTCTCTTGAATTCCCATGGATGCTGGGTCCCGTCATAAAACTGATGCGTAGTCAAAGGCGCGCCGGTTTCTGCCGAAGTGTCATACACAAATTTGTTGCTCTCGCCGCGCGGCGCTCCTCCGGGTCCAGTGGTCTCGCCCGGCGGCGTGCCCGGTTGAAACCATGTCTTGCCGCCATCATCAGAGCGCTGGATGACTTGCCCGAACCATCCGCTCGTTTGCGAAGCATAAATGCGTTTGGGATCGGCTGGCGATCCTTTTAAATGATAAAGTTCCCAGCCCGCAAAGTGCGGACCGCTGACGTCCCATTTTTCGCGCTTACCATCGGAGGTCAGGACAAATGCTCCCTTGCGTGTTCCCACCAGCAATCGAACCGTGCTCATCTCTCACTCCTTATCAGTGTTATGTGATTTGTATTCGCGGAGTCTGCATTTTTCATTCACGCTGCGGCTGAGTGGTTGTTTAGACGTCACAGACTCCAAATCGTGTCTTTGTGTTGAACAGTGTACTCACCTCAGTGCTATTTCCATAGCGAACGCCAGCTGGCCGCAGTCTGCCAATCTCACTTGTGAATTGCAAGTGAAAATGTTAGTTTAATTTTATGACCGCGAAGAAGCCCGCCTTCACCCGGCGCTCCGGGTGTCCGTTGAACGCTTCGGTCGAGATGCTCGGCGACCGCTGGTCATTATTGATTATTCGCGACATGATGCTGCTCGGCTATCGTACCTTTAAAGAATTTCTCAACTCCCACGAACGCATCGCTACTAACATCCTCGCCGATCGACTGAAGCGCCTGGAACACTACGGCATCATCTCCGCGGCTCGCGATCCGGGCGACGGTCGCAAGCAGATTTATTCCCTCACGCCGAAAGGACTCGGCCTGGCTCCGGTCCTTACTGAAATGGTTTTGTGGGCGGCCGAGCACGAAGATACCGGCAATCAGGCACTGGTCCGGCTCATTCGCAAAGATAAGGAACATTTTCTTGCCGAAGTGCGCAAGCGCTTCGCGGATCTTGGCAAACGATCGTCTTGATGTTTCTCCGCTTTACTTTTGCGTTCAGGGTAAAGCCATTCCCACGCAATCCCAAGCTTTGTAGCGTATAGTCAAAGTTCAGCTCTTCGCATCGAATAACAATCAGTCTCCAGCTTAGGATACTCAGACGGAATGGCATCGCAACCTACAGCAACCGCCGCAACACCTGCAATCACCGCGGCCAAGCCTGCAAGCAAACCGAAAAAAAGCGCTGCCGAAACCTGGAAGGCTCTGCCAGAAATCTGGGCGCTGCTCCGTCCGCGCAAGGGCGTCATGCTGCTCGGATTGTTATTAATGTCGATCAACCGGATTGCCGGTCTTGCGTTGCCTTTTTCGCCGAAATATTTTTTCGATAACGTCATCGGCAAACATCAAACCAATCTCCTGCTGCCGATAGTGCTCGTTGTGATCGGCGCAACCATCGTGCAAGGCATCACTTCTTATTCGCTCACCCAGCTACTTTCAAAATCCGCGCAACGAATGATTACGGAGATGCGCAAACGGATTCAAGCGCACATTGGGCGTCTGCCGGTCACCTATTACGATTCACACAAAACCGGCGAACTGGTTTCGCGCATCATGAGCGACGTCGAAGGCATCCGCAATCTGATTGGCACTGGCTTGGTGGAATTTCTTGGCGGCTTGATGACCAGCGTTCTTGCGCTTATCATTTTACTGCGCATCAGCACAGTGATGACACTGGTTGCATTCGCCATCCTGCTCGCTTTCGGCTTCCTTATTAATAAAGCGTTCTCCACCATCAGACCGATTTTCCGCGCGCGTCCTAAGATCAATGCTGAGGTCACCGGGCGCCTCACGGAGTCACTCGGCGGCGTGCGAGTCGTCAAGGGTTATCACGCGGAAGAACGCGAGGAAAAAGTTTTTAGCACTGGTGTGCAACGCCTGCTGGACAACGTCCTGAAAACGCTAACGGCTACGTCTCTGATGAGCCTCTCGGCTACCACGCTGATGGGCATCGTGAGCGCCATTATCATGTTTCTGGGAGCGCGCCAGATTCTTGCTGGCACCATGACGGCTGGAACGCTAGTTACATATCTCGCATTTCTGGCCATGTTGATCGCTCCAGTGTTCCAGATTGTTGCCATCGGCACTCAGCTCACCGAAGCCATCACCGGCCTGGAGCGCTCGCGCGAAATCCTGAACGAAAAAGCCGAAGACGAGGACGTTGGCCGCAACAGAGCCATAGACCGCATCAACGGAGAAGTCATTTTCGAAAGTGTTGATTTTTCCTATGAACCCGGCAAGCAGATTCTCTTCGACATTAATTTCGTCTCGCTGCCCGGCACCGTCACCGCGCTGGTCGGCCCGTCAGGCGCGGGGAAGTCCACCATCATTGGACTGATCGCTGCGTTTTATAAACCGGAACGCGGCAGCGTTCTGGTTGATGGAATCGATTTGGCAACCGTCAAGCTGAGCAGCTATCGCACGCAGCTTGGCGTGGTGTTACAGGATACTTTTCTTTTCGACGGTTCGATTCGCGAAAATGTGGCATTCGCCCGGCCAGACGCCAGCGAAAAAGAGATCATGGAAGCTTGCCGCATCGCCCGCGTGGACGAATTCGCCGAATCGTTCGAAAAGAAATACGACACCGTAGTCGGCGAACGCGGCGTAAAACTTTCCGGCGGACAAAAACAGCGGGTCTCCATCGCTCGCGCCATTCTCGCTGATCCGCGCATTTTGATTCTCGACGAAGCCACTTCCAGCCTCGACTCTGAATCCGAAGCGCTCATCCAGGAAGGTTTGCGCTACCTGATGCGCGGTCGCACCACATTTGTCATCGCGCATCGCCTATCGACCATTCGGCGCGCCGAACAAATTCTCGTGGTCGAAGCCGGCCGCATCATTGAACGCGGCACTCACCAGTCGCTTTACGCCCTCGGAGGCCGCTACTACGATCTGTACACCCGCCAGCACGGCCTTGAGGCCAATCTTTTTCTCGCGCCGGGGGAAGGCGACGGTTCGCGAATCGACGAATCGTCCTCCAGCGAAGGCAATGGACGCTCCCGCGACGCCGTCGCCGATCCGCTCAACTTACTGCGCGGCACAACCTAGCCATTTGGCACTTTTCTCGCATCGACATAACTGGTCTCCGTCGCAGGCAATTTCAACCACGCCAGGGCGAAAATTATCAGCGTCACCGTGAGGAACGACGCCGGCGCCGCAAAGAAGTAATGCCATGAAATTACCGTCATCGCTGCCAGCCAAAGTACGTTACACAGCGCCACTCTCTTCAACAATTGCGCTCGCTCGCGGCAAACCGCGAAATCCGATACTGCAAATCCAAGCGTCGCTAAACCGAATGAGATACTGAATCCCCGAACAAAATCGTTCATGGTGCGCGCTGAGCCCATAATCGTAAATCGGTAGTTGGTCATCAAGTCCACTAATTGCTTCTCCGATTCATTTCGGATCATCGGCTTTTGGAAGAGCGAGATGGAATGCACTGCGGACATCAGAACCAGCAGCACTGCCCCTGCTACGAATAAGCGTCTTCCCCAATTGTTTTTCATGGCGTGAGTTTATACCACAAAGAGGAGCAAGGTCATTGCCACGGCGAACACGCCGTAGCTCAGAGCGGCAAGCCACTCGACACTCTGTAGCTGACCGCCATTGTACGCTTCGCGGCAGGCAGTCTGTCAGCGTTTGCTGGTTCGCCCAGCTTTCTGATCGCCCAGACAAGCCGATGCTCAATAACTCGCGCTTCGCGTCTGAAGTGGCGGGAAGTAAAAAGGGAGCAGACCGACGTCTGCTCCCTCTCTCCCTGTTCATATTGTTTTATACGTTTAAGGCTTGAGTTCAGGCGTAGCCCTTTGCAGGCGCGAGATGAGCTTGTGTGCGGCTTCTGGCGCCTGGACTTTGGATTCAGTGATGATTTCGCTTGGGGTAGTATCCCGGCCATAGAGCTTCTTGTTCGCATCGTTGTCTGGACGTAGAGTGGACCCTTCCAACGATACGCCAGCAAAAACGCCGCGCGAGCGCGAATAGCTCAACATTTCGGAACGCAGGGTCACATCGGTTTCCGCCGAGGCATCGCGGCCTTTCGGTCCGGCAGCGATCGAAGCGTCACCGCCGAGCTTAACCTTGCTATGCAACAAGCTCGATGCGCCGCGGTCGTTCATCACCAGGATGACGAAATCAGTCGCCTGTCCGCCGATCTGGAGGCCAAAGCTGCCGCCTTCCAGGGCCATCATCACCGGCGCGCCCCACGGCCTGCGAAAGTGCTCACCGGTACGGCAGATCATCACGCCATGGCCGTAGCTGCCCCCAACAATAAAGGCCGCCTTGACCACGGACGGCAATACCACTACGCAGCGCGCTTTATTGAGCAGGTCCTGCGGAATATTATCGGGCACGTTTAGGATCTCTTCCATAACCGTGCCAGCGTTCTCGAGACGATTTTCATCCTTCTCTTTATCGCTGGATGGTCCAGCAAAAGAGGCAGGGACAATTAACAGCAGTGCCGCTGCCAGATATGTTAAGACTTTCATTTCACATTCCTCCCAGTTTGTTTTCTATTTTTATTCGGTCCCTATCTATAAAGACTTGTTCGACTGTTACTTACGATCTCGAGCGATCAGGACAATTCCTCCGACCAATGCAATCGCGCCCAGAATCGGTGGCAGCGGAATAGTTTTATGCTCATCGGCGGTGGCGTGAATCGGACCGATGTCCACCACGTCTTTGTGCTTGGTGTAACCAATACCCTGATAAACGAGGGCCAGGATCCCGAGCACTACCAGAGCCAGTCCAATCAGGGTTCCGCTTCGCATTCTGGTGCCTCCAATTATTCAGTGAAATCACTCATTAAAATCTGCGCTAAGGCCTCCGCGCGACGTGTCCCAACAAAGACAGAACGAACAAGATGACGAAGATATAGAAAAGGATTTTGGCGACGCCGGCCGCAGCGAGAGCGATTCCAGTAAAACCAAGAACTGCCGCCATCAAGGCCACGACAAAAAAGATCAGAGCCCAGCGCAACATGGATGAATCCTCCGTACCGCTAAGATCAGGAACAAACGCGGGCGGGACCGTCATCCCCACTAGAGAAATGAAAATTCAACTGCCGGCATTGTGGGGCACGCAATTAACCAATGCCATACAGCGGACCACCTATTTTCCAGGTAGGTAAACATGTCGTTGGTGAGGACGAAACACAGAGCTCTCGGCAGCAGGCAGCGCTCTCGCAGGATATTTATCGCGTAAAACATATCGCAGTACGATATGTATTTGTAACAGCCGGGCGACGTGACGGCGGATTAATTTCACGGTGGTGATGTAAAAAATTCCCAAAGCAGCGTGCATTCTTAACGTACCAGTACCTATCAAGAGTCCTAAAGCCTTTTCCTACAGCAATCTAAGCAGTGCTCGACGAGTGGCCTACTCCGTGCGATAACCTCTTCGATCATGCGCCGTGTTCAGAAAGAATCACTCAATGAACGATCCTGAAGGAGAAAAGACAATGGGGACTCTTAGAGTGCTGGTGGCGGACGATCACGAAATCGTGCGCAAAGGACTGCGCAGTATCTTGGAAGAGCAACCGGGCTGGGAAGTAGCTGGTGAGGCCTGCGACGGCCGCGAAGCGGTGGATAAAGCGCGCTCGCTGAAGCCAGACGTCACGGTAGTGGACGTAAGCATGCCGGGGCTGAACGGGTTAGAGGCAACGCGGCAGATGCTGCGGCAGAACGCGGAGACCAAGGTATTGATACTGACCATGCATGAGTCGGATCCCCTGATTCGTGCAGTGCTGGATGCCGGCGCACGAGGGTACCTGCTCAAGTCCGACGCGACGAAGGACCTGGTGAACGCGGTAGAAGCGATTCGGCGAAACAAAACGTATTTTACGTCGCGCGTGGCGCAGATGGTACTGGACGGTTATCTCGACAAGAAACCACGGACATCCACGGAAGCAGATTTACCGGCAACGCGGCTTACTCCAAGACAGCGGGAAATCGTGCAATTACTGGCCGAAGGGAAGAGCAGCAAGGAAGTGGCAGTCGCCCTGAACTTGAGCGTGAAAACGGCCGAAACGCACCGGGCCAACATTATGAGGCGCCTGGACTGTCATTCGGTGAGCGAACTGGTGCGGTACGCAATCCGCAACAATATTATTGAAGCCTAATCGCTTGTCGAAGCGTAGTCGCACCGTTGAACCTGGCCAGAACCGAGATCGCTCTCGCAAACGCGACGGCCAGCGTAAGCCTACAAACACAGCTGCGAGAACCCCAAACTGCAATTTCGCGCGTCTCGATCCTACAACTTGATTCCCAATCTCCTCCGGGGTTCGCGGTATTCCGGCGAATTGCGCAAAGTGTTCTTCTCCAACGTGTCAACCCTTTGCGCATCGCCCAGCACAGAGCGTGCGCCGCTCTAAATACCAACCGGAGGTTGTTATGAACTGGGAACAAGTCGAAGGCAAATGGAAACAGTATTCAGGCAAGGTACAGGAGAAGTGGGGAAAACTGACTGACAGCGATTTGCAAATGATTAAGGGCAGGCGCGATCAGCTTATTGGAAAGATTCAGGAACGCTACGGCGTCGAAAAGGAAGTCGCGCAGAAACAAGTCGACGATTATTTCAACACTCTGGACGAGTCGACCGCCGAGCAGCGTGAGCGGGCTCGCGGTGCAGGCCACTGAATCAGAAGAATTTCGGATGCGGAGTTCGATAGCGAACTCCGCGTTCACGTTGACGGGATAGATGTAAACCTAGAAATGATGAGGAGGGCAAAACCTTGCTGTGGACCATTTTTGTAATCTTACTCGTGCTGTGGCTACTCGGAATAGTTTCTTCCTATACGCTTGGGGGCTACATCCACATTCTGCTTGTTCTGGCGATTGCAGTCGTGCTGATCCGCGTGATTCAGGGACGACGGCCCATCGCCTAGAACGCATGAGATAGTTTTTTCGATCGCGCGTCTAGTCGGATCATCCTGTGGCTACGGCCTTCGGATCGGAAGGCTGTAGCCAGTCATTTCCAGATAGCCAGATCCGTGAAGCGCAGTGGAGCCTTTGAATCCGCTGAGAAAAATAGCACCTTCCCAATAATTTGGAACGATTCCGGAGTTGCTGGTAAGTTCCTGCGAGGGAAGCGGCGTGGAAGCTTCGAGTGTGATGCCAAGAGAGGGCACGCGAATTTTCCACCGGACCGGATAAACCGCATGAGTTTGATGACTTGTCCAGGTCCCTCCCGTTTGCGCCGAATCAGCTGGCTCGAGTTCAAATTCGTTTACGCGCAAATGGTGCGCACGGCCCCGCACGTCAACGAATGTGCCTGCGGAGAACGGGTCGATTGCGCCATCTTTCCTTCGGATGTGAAATAACATCAGCTCCGTGTGGTCATCGAGTTGGAGACTGAGCCAATCCCATCCCACGTGGTCCGGAGCAAGCAGCTGCGTGAAAAATTCATGATCCATCCAGGCCAAGCCATAAACTTTGTACTTGGCAGATGCGATTTCGAGCGAGCCGGAAGCTCGCAGCCGACTCTCTGAGAAATAATGCGAAGCGTGGCCGTCGCCGGCGGATTTTTGGCTGACACCATTTTCACCGTGAATGACTGGAGGTTTTTCGGGATGCAGCGAAAGACTGATAGCAAATTGATCCGCAACGGCAGTCAAATTCTCCGCACCTTCGGCCCGGACGACACTCCAGTTTCCGTTCCAGACTTTTTGTATTGTCGCATCCGCTCCGGCAATACCGGGCCCAGAGCGATTAGTGCGCTCCGTATGAAAGAATTTCTTTCCATCGAGATCGCTGACCGCGAAATGTGCAAGATAGACGTCGCGGACATCCCATGTAGACGTGTTCGCGGGATTGCGGTTTACGCCTTCACGGAAAAAAGTGAGTTCGAAGCCGAACTTGCGCCCGTCAGTGGTTTGCAGATTTCCAGTGTAGTACCACCATTCGGTCTGGTAATCGGGATGGTTGAAATAATCGCGCGGGAATTCATAACGGTAGCCGGGCCGCGCCGCTTTGAATTGAGCGAGCCCGGGTGGCGACGCGAAAAATAGAGCAAAGACTGCGACGAACCAGGATTTGCAGCTATTCCTCATGGACGACCTCAATCGGATTGAGACGAATCGCCATACGCGCGGGATAATATCCGGCAAAAAGCGTCGCGAGAAACACGACGGAGGTTGCGCTGAGAAGTACGGCGACGGGCCAGTGCAGTCGGATGGTCCAGCCGAAAGATTGCTTATTGATGACGAAGATGAGGATAAGAGCAAGAAAAAACCCCAGAATGACGCCACAAGTATTTGCCAGTAACCCTAGTAGTCCCGCTTCGGTAAGTATGAGTTTGCGCAACTGCAAGCTGGACGCACCGAGATAGCGAAGCAATCCGAGCTCGCGGCGGCGATCAATGACCAGTGCGAGAAGCGCTCCGGCGACTCCCATGACCGCGACCAGAATGGCGACGGCTTCCAGGGCATAGGTGATCGCGAATGTGTGGTCGAAGATTTGTACCGCTTGGCTGCGGAGATCGCCGTTTGCAAAAATCAGTATGCGGTAATTTGCCGCGGCATTTTCGATTTCCTTGCGAATGGTTGGAACATTGGCGCCGGGCTTCACGAAAATTGCCAGGTTCGACGACGCGGGGTCCGGAAGATACTTCAGCATGACGTCGCGGTCCATCAGGATCATGCCGCGTTCGCTGGAATAATCGTAATAGGCATCAGCGACTCGGAAGGTGGCGCGGGATTCGCCAAGGGCGAGCTCAAGCGAATCGCCAGCTTTGACATAGTGCTTATAGGCAAAAGGTTCGCTGACGATGACGGCATTCGCACCGCGAAGCTCATTGAGAACGGAGTCAGTCGGACGGCCAGAAAGAAAATCGATGGTGCGATTGATCGGTCTGTTTGCAATATCGAGGGAGCCGAGCGTGGCGGGCAAGCCCTGATAGCTGATTTCGTAGGCGCGAAGACGCTCTACGGTTTGCACACCGGCGAGTTTGGCGATGGAGTCGGAGAGTTCTGGCGAGATGGTGGGATGTTGATCCGTGGCGGGATTCCCAGCGGGACGGATATAGAGGTCTGCGGGTAGTTCCGTGTCCATCCAGGCGACGACGGTCTGGCGGAAACTGCCGACCATGATGCCGACTGCGGTCATCATTGCGACGGCCGTGGAGAGCGCGGCGACAAGAACTGAGGTGCGGCGAAGCGAGCCAGCGAGACTGCGCGAAGCCAGGAGTGCTTCGACGCCGAGAATTTTTTGCAGAAAATTCGAGCCGACTCGCATGGCAACATCCACGAATGCTGGAATTGCAAACATCGCTGCGCCGACGGCGAGGAGAGCTGCGATGTAGCCGAAGACCGGTTTGCCGCCAATAGGTGGAACGCGGGAGGCAGCAGCGGAAGCGAGGGCCAGAATTAAAGTGAACCAGAGTCCGGAGGTTTTTGCGGCGCGAATTTCGAATTCGCGGCGGCCGCGAGCCATGGCTTCGACCGGAGCCACACCCGCGGCTTCGCGGGCGGGCGACCATGCGGAAAGCAAGGTTACGCCTGCGCCGACAATAAGGGCGAGCACGACGGACCAAATCGTAAACGTGATGGTGCCTGGGCGGCTGGTGACGTAGAGCGAATTCACCGTGGCGCCCATCAGTTTGACCGCGACGGTGGCCATCATGCGGCCGAGAGGAACGCCGAGCAGCGCGCCGCTTATGCCAATTAAGGCGGCCTCGCCGAGAAAGGCGGCGAGAATTTGGCGACGGCTGGCGCCGAGGGCGCGAACGATTCCAATTTCGGCACGGCGGCGCACAACGGAAACGGAGATGGTGTTGTAAATGAGGAACGCGCCTACGACGAGCGCGATGTAACTGAGAAGGCGGAGATTCCAGCGAAAGGCGGCGAGCATTTTACGATTTTCGTTCGTGGAGGCGCCGGCGAGACGGACTTGTACACCGTCAGGAAGAACTTGTTGGACGCGGCGCTGCCACTCATCAAGAGCGATGTCCGCACCGAAGGCCGATTGCGGAATGCGGACGTAGATGAGATCGACATGGCCAAGGCGATTGAGGGTCGACTGCGCGGCGGCGATGTCCATGATGATGGCGGATTCGTTGCCATTCGCATCGGGATAGGTGCCGCGGATGGCGTAGTCGGCGGAACGATCGTTTATTAAAAGTTGCATTTTTTCGCCAGGGTGTTTGCCAAGCGATTCGCCGACCCAGACGGAATCACTGCCAATGAGATTTTCCCGAGGGGAATCGGGCTTTTCGTCGATCCCTTCTGTGTGCTTGGCGGCAGCCGCGGCGGCAGTTTCAAGAAAGAGGCGATTGGATTCGCCGATCAGATCGAGCCCGATGAGAGGAAGAGTTTTCTTTTCGCTGACAATGACGGCGAAGCCTGCCATGCGCGGGGTGATGCTCCAGGTGTATGGCCGAGAAACAAGTTTGCCGACGATCTCATCAGGCACACCGCCGGTGGCCGTGATTTCAAAATTTTGTTCGCCGGAAAGCGTTTCGAGCGAAGAGTGGAAAGAGCCGGTGGCGGCGTCCCCTGCAAGATCCATTGCGAGAATCACAGCGACGCCGAGGGCGACGGCGAAAACCGTCAGCGCGGTACGCACCGGTTCGTCCGCCAGCGGCTTGACCATCAGGCGCCAGAAAAGTTTCAGGCGCGGGATCAAATGAGTGCACTCCAAAGGCGGAGCGAGTGCATCAATTTCATATCGGTGTAGACGATCATTTGCGCTTTAGGTCTGCTACTCTGCCGTCGCGAAGAGTGACAATGACATCGGCGATCGCCGCAGCTTCGGCGCTATGAGTGGCAATGAGCGTGGCGGTATTTTGTTCGCGAGTAAGGCGGAGGATAAGTTCGAGAATCGCGTTGCCGGTCGTGGTGTCGAGATTTCCCGTAGGTTCATCGGCGAGAAGGACTTTGGGCGAATTGATAAGCGCGCGAGCGATGGCGACGCGCTGCATCTGTCCGCCAGAGAGCTGGTGAGGGAGGCGGTGTTCGAGGCCGCCGAGCTGAACGGAGTGAAGACGGCCTAGCGCGGATTCGCGCGCGTTGCCGCTAGCAGCCAGGAGAAGCGGCAGTTCGACATTTTCGGCGGCGGAAAGAGTGTGAAGAAGCTGGAAGGATTGAAAGACGAAGCCGACTTTGTCGCGGCGGAGTTGCGTCAATTGCTGATCGGAAGCGCCTGAAGTCGTGTGGCCGTCGATGAAGACTTCGCCGGTGGTGGGAAAATCCATTGCTCCCGCGAGATTGAGCAGCGTCGATTTGCCACAGCCGCTACGTCCGACCAAAGCTACGAGTTCGCCCGGAGCGACTGAGAGCGAGACGTTGTCTATTGCGCGCACCTTCTGACCGTCACTTACGTACTCTTTGACGACATTGCGAAGTTCGACCAGCGCCATCGAGCGGGTTTACCGTCCAGTAGTTGTTTTACGCTGATTCGAGTCAGCGGGCAAACGTCCGGGAGAGCCCACTTTCATTGTGGCGGCCAAACAACCGGTGTGTCTTTAGTGGCAACAAAAAACGGGCGCGTGAATCCGAGATTGAGCGCGCGAGAAGGGTGGTATACACTCCGCAGGACGTTTTTACTTTAGCGTTACCGAAATGAGAAGAGCGAAGTGTGTCCACACTGGCTCGCTTCGCGATTCGTTTTTAAAAGGGGGCCTGAATGGTCTTCGGCGGAGTCAGCAGTCTGGCCGCACTGTATCAAGTGGGAGTCGCAGCGCACCGTGCACTAGCTCCTCTTGATCTTACGATTATCGGAGCGTATTTCCTGGTGGTGTTCGGAATCGGGTTCTACTTCTCCCGCAAAGAGCGCACCTCCGAAGAATATTTCCTGGCGGGACGCGACATCGGCTGGTTTTTCATCGGGGCGTCGCTGTTCGTTTCGAACATCTCCACCGAACATTTCATCGGGCTTTCCGGCACGGGTGCCTCGTCCGGACTTGCGGTCGGACATTTCGAATGGCTGGCGTGCCTGATATTGCTAATCCTCGGCTGGGTGTTTGTTCCTTTTTACTTGCGGAGCAACGTGTTCACCATGCCGCAATTCTTGGAGCGGCGATTTAACCGCCAGTGCGCGGTGTATCTGGCGGGAATTTCGATCATCGCTTACATTTTCACAAAGATTTCCGTACAGCTTTACGCGGCCAGCGTGGTTCTGGAGCGCGTAGCTGGATGGTCGTTGTGGAAAACAGCGGTGGTGCTGGTCATTGCGACCGGCGTTTACACGATCGCAGGTGGTCTGGCCGCAGTGATTTATACCGACACGGTACAGACATTGATTCTGATCGCCGGCGCAATGGCATTAACGATTATCGGTCTGCATCGAGTCGGCGGGTTAGAGCATCTGCGAACGATGGTGCCACCGAGTTACTTTCACATGATGAAACCAGCCTCGGATTCGCAGTTTCCGTGGACGGGGATTTTCTTTGGCGCGCCGATTTTGGGCATCTGGTATTGGTGTACCGACCAGGTGATTGTGCAGCGCGTGCTCTCCGCGCGTGATGAAGGGCACGCCAAGGCCGGCACGATATTTGCCGGATTCCTGAAAATTCTTCCAGTGTTCCTGCTCGTGCTGCCGGGCATTATCGCCTACGCACTGTTTCCGGAGCAGGTTGTTAAGCCGGACTACGCATATCCCACACTCGTACTCAACTTACTGCCGGTCGGGCTTGTTGGACTGGTGATGGCGGCGCTGTTGGCCGCTGTGATGGGAGCGATGAGCTCGGTATTCAACTCCGCCTCGACGCTGGTAACGCTGGATTTTTACAAAAAGATCCGGCCGGAAGCGAGCGAGCGGCAGCTGGTCATGTTTGGACGGATCGCCACCGGTGGAATGGTGTTGTTGGGGCTGCTTTGGGTTCCGTTCATTCATAGGTTGAGCGCCGAGTTGTACATCTACCTGCAGAGCGTGCAGGCCTATATCAGCCCGCCGATCGCGGTGTGCTTCATTTTTGGAATTTTGTGGACGCGGGTGAACGGGCAGGGCGCAATCAGTTCCTTGCTGGCCGGGTTTGTGCTGGGAGCGACACGGTTTGTGTTCGAAGTGCTGGACAAAACACGGCACTACGATTCCGGCGCGATTCGATGGCTGGTGGACATGAATTTTCTGCACTATGCCATTTTTATGTTCACGGTCTGCGCGGCGGTGCTGGTCGGCGTAAGTTACATGTATCCAGCGCCGGACCGAAAAAAGCTGGCCGGGCTGACCTTCGCCACGGTCGGCGAAAAGATGGACATCGAAGGAGTCGCAAGACCTTCTCTCGCGAAGGAAACGCGTACCGAGCATTTCATGAACGTGGCATTCACCCTGGTGCTGCTTGGCACGGTGGTGGGGTTGTGGATCCATTTCCGCTAAAGTGAAACGATGACCACGGAAGTCAGTGCGATCCGAAGTTTGCGGCCCAACGTAACACGCGAAGAAGCGATTCAGGCGTTTACAGCAACCGGCGTGGCTTCATTGTATTGGAAACTCCGAATCGGCTCGCTGCAGCGAATCGCGGACGCTTACATTCCGTTTCGTATTTATCGGGTGCACTATTCCGCGGGCGGCGGCCGCCACAAGCATCATTTTGCCCTGGACGCGGTGGATGGTTCGCTCGACCTGTTTGAATTTGCCAAACCTCCAGGCGATGCTGAGACATTTACCGTCGCAACCAGGAATCATCCTCCTCCGTCGCTAACCGAAGCACTTTCGGAAAATTTGCTGCGCGACAAAGTTTTACGCCTGATTTTTCAACAGGGATTTTTCAAGGTGCGCAACGTCCAGCTCCAAACCGAACAGCTGCCGGGAGAAATTTACCTGCCATACTGGCTGGGATTCTACGGCTCGTCGCAAGACTTGCGTTGCCGGGTGATCGATGCGGTACGGCGACGAATCGAGGGAGCCCGAGCCTCGGCTTTGTTCGAGCACTGGCTCGCCTGCTGATCTTCTCGTAACGTGACACTCGAAGCGCAAGTTTCCGGAGAGGTGAAAATGCAACGGCTAAGAATATCGCGACGATTGCTGCTGCCAGTTATTTTTGTGCTGCTGGCTCCCGTTGCATTGCTCGCCCAGGGCTGGCAACACATTGGAAACGTTCAGAAGGTGGAAAAGCTTCCCGACGGCGTGGAGTTAACCGCCGGTAAAGCCAAGGTGCGGGTAACGGTATTTCGCGACGGAATTTTTCGCGTGCGTGTGGCACAGGCCGGCACGTTTCCCAAGGATTTTTCGTGGGCGGTGATCGAAGCGCCGGAACCACCGGCGGTCAAGGTTGATGACGCAAAAGACGAAGTACGCGTTACCGCTGGAAATATCGTCGCGCGCATACACAAGTCCCCATTACTGGTCGATTTCCAGCGCGACACAGGCGACGTCCTGGTAGCGGACGACGGCGATCTTCCGATGGCGTGGGAGGACGGGCGCGTACATGTCTGGAAAAAAATGCCGGAGAGCGAGGGTTATTACGGATTGGGCGATAAAGCCGGACCGATGAATCGCCGCGATCACGCATTCACGATGTGGAATACGGATGCGTACGCCTGGCGCGAGTCAACCGACCCTCTCTATAAGACCATTCCATTTTTCATGGGCCTACGCAAAGGAATTGCTTACGGAATTTTTTTCGACAACACCTGGCGCAGCAATTTCGATTTTGGCAAACAGGGCCACGATTTCTATTCGTTTGGCGCGGAAGGCGGCGAGATCAACTATTACTTCTTCGCGGGACCGACACCGGCGAAGATTGTTCAGGACTTCACTGCATTGGTGGGACGCACCAAGCTGCCGCCACTGTGGGCACTCGGCTTTCAGCAGTCAAGGTACAGTTACCAACCGGAAGAACGCGTCTATGAGATTGCGAAAACGTTCCGCGACAAGAAGATTCCGGTGGACGCTATTTATCTGGACATCGATTATCAGGACAAAAACACGCCGTTCACGATCAACCGCAAGGAGTTTCCGACGTTTGAAAAAATGATCACGGACTTGAGCGCGCAGGGAATTCATACCGTCCTGATCACGGATTTACACATCAAGAAGGATCCTGACCACGGATACGCGCCGTACGACAGCGGCGTGAAGGATGATGTCTTCGTAAAACGCGCTGATGGATCAACATTTGTCGGAGCCGTGTGGCCCGGAGAAAGTGTGTTCGGCGATTTCACCTTGTCGCGTGCGCGCGAATGGTGGGGAGGGCTCTACAAGAACTTTGTAGAGATGGGCGTGGCGGGTTTCTGGAACGACATGAACGAGCCCTCTGTGTTTTTGACCGCTACGAAAACCATGCCGCTTGATGTTCGGCACCGGATGGACGATGGAACCACGTTGCCTCACTTGGCAATTCACAACGTTTTTGGGATGGAAAATGTACGCGCGACCAACGAGGGTTTGCTGAAGCTACGTCCGAACGAACGGCCCTTTGTGCTGACGCGGGCTGCTTACGCCGGTGCGCAACGTTACGCGGCAACCTGGACTGGCGACAACGTATCGGTGTGGAATCATCTCGGAATGAGCACGCCCATGCTGCTGAGCATGGGAATCTCCGGCTACGGAATGGTGGGCGACGACGTCGGTGGGTTTGCCGGATCGCCCACGCCAACATTGCTTACTCGATGGATCGAAACCGGCGCGTTCAATCCAATTTATCGCGATCACACGGCAAAAGGCACCGCCGATCAGGAGCCGTGGGTTCACGGACCGGAGCACGAGAAAATCCGCAAGCACTTCATCGAGGAACGCTATCGGCTAATGCCTTACATTTATACCAGTGTGGAAGAGATGTCGCGTACAGGAATTCCGTTGATGCGCCCATTGCTGTTGGAATATCCGCAGTCGCCGGAATTTTTCGACGATGACGGTGAATTCCTGTTCGGCCCGGATCTCTTTGTCTCGCCGGTGACGACTGAGCTGCAGGATGACAAAGTTATCCAGTTACCGCCAGGCAGCTGGTACGACTATTGGACCGGCGAGAAGCGCTCCGACAGGGAATTAATGAAACTGAAACCTGCGCTCGACCAGGTGCCGGTTTTCGTTCGAGCCGGTTCGATAGTGCCGCGGCAGCCATTGGTGCAAAACACCGGCGAAACGCCAAAGGGGCTGTTGGAATTACGTGTCTATCCTGGCCCGGATTGCAAAGGCAGCCTTTACCAGGACGACGGTCACTCACTGAACTACGAAAAGGGCGAATTCCTGCGCGTCAACTATTCGTGCCAGGTGGGCGCAAATGCGATCAAGATTGTCAGCGCCGTCGAAAAGGATGGCTATAAGCCGTGGTGGAATGCGGGGGAAATTACGATATTTGGAATGGATAAGGCGCCCAAAGAGGTGCGCGTCGGCGACGCTACCATTCACGAATGGCGATATGACCTCGCGCAGCACGCCATCGTGTTCACGGTGCCGGAGGCTAAAAACAATTGGACCGTGGAAATTGTTCTCTGGTGAAACTCAGTCGACAGACAAGATAGAAACGGACTCCGGTGGCGCAGTTATTTTCACTTCCGTGCCGCTGGATTCGCCAGTCGCGTTTCCGTAAAGAGTAGTCGTCCGCAGAGCATCCGCCAGCGGCGTATTTGCTGCAGGAATTGTCAACGTTCGAGATTTGCTCCCGTTATTGAAGACCACCAACAGCCGCTCATCATCGGTTTGCCGAACAAATACATAGGAATTACTATCGGAAAACACATGAAATAGCTTTCCAGTGCGCAACGCCTGGTGACGGCGCCGAAGCTGCAACAAATTCTGTACCGCCGAGAAGATTCTTTGCTGCTCTGCAGTCCGCCCTTCATCGGTAAAGGCGTTTTGTGGATCGCCTGCCCAACCGCCAGGGAAATCACGGCGATTGTCGGGATCGCCGCCTCCCTGCATAGCAATTTCATCTCCGTAATAAAGTTGCGGAATCCCGCGCAGGGTCAATATCAAACCATACGCGCAAAGCAACTTTTCCGGCGAGCTTCCTGCCTCGCTGGAAAAGCGCGGCACATCGTGATTGGCAAAAAATGGAACTAGCCAATCGGGATGCGGGTACAACGCATCCTGCCGCAGAATGTCCGCTATCCGGCCCGCAGGTGCATCACTCAATAAGACATTGCGGATTATGAAGTACAGTGGGAAATCAAAAACGGTGGAAAGGCCGCTGTCGATGCCGTCCCATTCTCTTCTCCCGCCAACAAAAAATGAGCTCACGGTCGGATCGGGATGAAAAACTTCGCCAATCGTGGTGAGATTGGGATAAATGCGGCGTAGGCCAGTATGCCAGTGCTCCCAGAACGTGCGTGGAACGTAGGGAAACGTGTCCATGCGAAACCCGTCGAGCCCCGCCGATTCGATCCACCAGATGGAATTTTGCAGAAGATATTTTGCGACGACAGGATTCTCCGTATTCAGATCGGGCAGTACTCCGAAAAACCATCCGTCGGTGATGTTACGTCGCATAGCGGACGTAGCATGTGGATCGGCAAGCACTTCGAATGGATCATTTGAAACGCTCGTGGAATTGGATTTGCCGTAGAACGAGTTTTTGAATGGAGCGAATGTATCGAGATGATTCTGTCCGGTGCCATGAAACCAATCCGGCAGCGGAGGCTTTGCGACCCAGGGATGGCCGGGACCAACATGGTTGGGCACAGCATCAAAAAAGAGCTTCATACGTTGCCGCCGCAGAGCGGACGCCAGTTCCTTATAATCGTCGAGCGTGCCGAGATGCGGATCAACGGCGTAGAGATCCACTGCGCTGTAGCCGTGATAATCCCGTTCTGCGCCGTTCTTGACGACGGGAGTAATCCACAGTGCGGTGACGCCAAGTTCTTTGAGGTAATCGATATGTTCGCGGATGCCGCGCAAATCACCGCCGTGCCACGAACGCGGCTTAGCGCGATTGTGTGATCCGGGAAACTCCGCAGGCTCGTCGTTCGTCGGATCGCCGTTTGCGAAGCGGTCCGGCATTATCAGATAAAGAACGTCGTCGGAATTCAAACCATGAAAACGTTGAGCCGTAGGTTCGCGATTCGAAACCGGCAATTCGAAGGAAGCGTCTCCGACGGACGTGGTGAGGTGACAAACGATGGTGCCGGAACGCAGACGGGGACCGAATTTGAGCCACACGAAAAGATAATCGCCACCTTGCGTTGCTTGCGTGTGTTCGACCAAAACGTCCGGGAGATTGCAGGCAACTCTGGTGGCCTGAAGGCGCTGGCCGTAAACCAGGACCACTAAATCCGGCGTAAGTCCGATCCACCAATTCGGAGGCTCGATTTTCTTTACTACAGGAGCTGTGGCGCCATCTCCCGACTGCGAAACGGCGATACTCTGCGGCGCGCCAGAGAAAAGAGCGATGACAAAAAGAGCCGGGAAGATGATCCGGCGAAGAAAGTCGAAACTCATCAGGCAACAAGAATAATGAAAGACGCAGTGGAATTGATAGTCCAACGCTGCTGGGTCTGAACGAAAATTCCGCGACGCCATTTCCCCTACATCGTTATGCTTTCTGAAATCGCAAAAAGCCGAATGCGTCTGGCACATGGAAATTCGGCTCTAGAGTATATGTAGGCCGCCAGGAAGAATAGAAGCGCGGCTCGGTTGCACCTTCAACGCGGAAATAATTGACGCGCCATTCTACGGACGGGTCAAAAGCATTCGCGAGTACGACCATCGGTAGCGCCAGCTCCGCGGTCCAAACTTTCTGCGATTCATCGACGGCGACGCGTGATTTCATGCCGCTTCTCGGATCGCGTTTGCCTTCCACAGAGATTTCCAGGTCAATCCACATCCCGTTGGGGCTGACTTCGAATTCCCAGTACCGGCGCGGCTGGCTTGCATCCGTTTGCAGAAAAACTTCGGCAACATCTCGATCCCACAAATGGTCGCGGCGGCCGTTTGAATCGCTGTCTTCAAAAACCGTGAGCGTTCGGTAGCGACAGCGAAACCTGAAATACAAATATTCGTTTGTCCACAGAATGCGGACTTCGGTCTCGCGCGCCGCGTCCGCTTCTTTGTCCTGCCAATCGGACGTGAAGCGTACCGGCTGCGCGCGGGTCCAGGCGTGCGTACTCGGGAAACCATCTTTGTCGGGCCCGCTTGAGAGTTCCAGCGCGACAGCAGTATCTGGGATGTCAGGAACCTTTTTCATGCAGAACTCAGCATAGCGAAACACGGCCTGCGTGCAGAACTCTTTGCGCACTTCGATTTGCGCAACAGCCAATCGGGGCCAAGCAGCGTGCTAGCATCTCAAAATAAAGAGACTTTGCGTTATTGCACTGGTCGCAGAACGATTCGCGGAGGCGGCGATGGTGGAAACAGTCAATCCGGAAGAATTCGTAACGCAGCAACAGAAAAAAAAGATCGAAGACTACGAGTTCGTGAAAGTTCGGTTAGCTGGTGGCGTCGCGCATATGACGCTGAACCGCCCCGGCCACAACCTGCTGAACGAAGCCATGCTTCGCGAAATGGCCGAAGGTATCGAGTACGCCGGCTCGCGCGAAGACGTGAAGATTATTCTGCTGGACTCCGCGTGCAAAGTTTTTTGCGGTGGTATCGAGATCGGCGAATATACCTCGCAACGCGTTTTCCAGATGCTGGACGCGTTTCACGCTGCATTTGCGGCAATGGTGGACGTCGCCAAGCCAGTGATTTGCGTTGTGAACGGTCCGGCGATCGGTGGTGGAGCGGAGTTGGCGGCTTTTGGCGACCTGGTAATCGCCACGCCGAAAGCGCGATTCGCGCAGCCGGAAATCACGATCGGAATGTTTCCGCCGCTAGCGTCCACAATTTTGCCGTACTTGGTCGGTCCCGAAAATCGCGCTCGAACTGGTGCTAACGGGAGAGCCGGTGACGGCAGAACGTGCGCTGGACCTTGGGCTGGTCAATCGGCTGGTTCCCGAAGCGCAGCTTGAGACTACGGTGAAGGATCTGGTAACTCGCATGACGGGACATTCCGGGCCTGTTTTGACGATGGCTAAGAAAGCTATTCTTGGAGGTATGGGACTCTCGTTGCGCGACGGGCTGAAACATTCCATGAATATTTTCCTGAACGAATTGTACCGGCTGGAGGATTCACAGGAAGGTTTGCAAGCGCTGGTCGAGAAGCGCAAACCGACTTGGAAAAATCGGTAAACATAAAAAATACGGAGTGGAGCCGCGCGATTCTGGACTTACGGTCAATTCGTTTGACGAGTAATGCGCGCAGGGCATACACTCATTCCACAATTTGCAGGCAAGGGCAGCGGGGAAGGCCGTGAAAATCGGCCGCGGTCCCGCCACTGTAATCGGCTAAAAACCGTAAGCCAGGCTACCCTCCCGTGCCGCAGTTTGCGAAGCTTCTCGCGAGAGGGAGCTGCGCTGGTTGCCCCACGGAGCTCGCGGGGCATTTTTGTTTTTGTGGCTGCTGCGAGAAAAGAACTTCGGCCAGGAGATCGACGGAATTTGAGAATTTGCGCTCCACGTACGTTTAGGTGCAAAACTGTACTTGCCGCGATACTGTGCGTCGCTTTCGGCGTTGCGCCATTGCGTGCGAATCAAAGCACGGATGCGTCTCAGTCGAGAGAATCGTTTCGAACGGTACAAGATGAAACTGGCCGCAACGTTCGTATACCAGTTCCCGTGCGGCGCGTGGTTTCTCTTGCGCCCAGCTTGACTGAATCAATTTATGCACTCGGCATGGAAGATCTGCTGGTCGGAGACACCGACTATTGCGACTATCCGGCGGATGCGATGAACAAACACAAAGTCGGCGGCGCGATTAATCCGAGTCTCGAAGAAATCGCGGCGCTTAAGCCAGATCTCGTTCTCGTCATTAAGAGTCTCAATCGTCCGGAGACCGTGCAGCAGTTGGACCGTCTTGGCATTGCCGCGTACGCCACGGACCCCCATACGATAGACGAGATACGCAGTTCGGTTCGCCGCTTGGCAGAAGTGTTAGGAAATCCAGCGGCAGGACAGACTCTCGATGCGTCTCTGCTGCAGCAAGAAACCGCTCTGCGAAAGAAACTGCAAGGCGTGGCACCCAAGCGTGTACTTTTTGTTGTATGGACCGATCCGCTGATCTCCGTCGGTAAACACACTTTTATCGCGGACGCGCTGGAGCACGCCGGCGCGATTTCGGTGGTTCAGTCATCGCAGGATTGGCCACAAATGAGCATGGAAGAAATGGCGCGGTTGCAGCCGGAATTTCTGGTGTTCGCATCGGGTCACTCCGAAGCAGTTTCGCGTGACATGGAAGCACTGGCAAAGCGTCCGGGATGGAATGAACTTGAGGCCGTAAAACATCGCAAGTTTGCCGTGATCAGCGATGCCGTAAATCGGCCCGCACCGCGTTTGTTTTCGGTGGTGAAAGAACTTGCGCGGCAACTTCATCCCGAAGCATTCGCCGGAAAAGATGAAACTTCAAAGGCTCTAGCTCCGGCGGTGAAGAACTGATGCGGCCACTCACGCTCAGCCGCCTTCTATTGCAATGCGCAATACTGGGCGCAATTCTTTTTTGCGTGATGGTCCTCGCGCTGAAATTTGGCGCGATCCACGTTTCGTTGTACGGGTTGGGCCGCGATCTGTTGCGCGTCTTTCTTGGCCAGAGCAAGCAAATTTCCAGCGAGTACAGCCTCATTATCCTCAACATCCGTCTGCCGCGCATTCTGCTCGCCGTCTTTGTGGGAGCTTCTCTTTCGATTGCGGGAACGAGCTTTCAAGCGTTGTTGCGAAATCCGCTCGCCGATCCCTATGTTCTGGGGGTCTCCAGTGGAGCGGCTGTCGGCTCGATCCTGGCGTTGCTGGTCGAACCGCACGTGGCCCTGGCTCCGGAGATCGCCGCCATTTTCACGCCGCTAGGCGGATTTATCGGCGCCGTAGTGGCCATCACCGCGGTTTATTTTTTGGGCCGCCGCGAAGGTCGGATTGACAGCAACACCCTGCTGCTAGGTGGGGTGATTACGGCTTCACTACTTTCGGCACTGATCGCTTTGCTGCTCACCGCGCTGCCCAGCAGTAACTTCCGCGGCATGACCTACTGGTTGATGGGCGAGCTTTCCGCAGTGCCTTCGCAGCCGCTTGCCTGGGTGCTGCGCGTGGGATTTTTGATTGCCGCCGCGGTGATTTACATGACGGCATCGGACTTGAATCTGCTCCTCTCCGGCGAAAAAGAAGCCATGCATCTCGGAGTGGATGTTCGTCGCGTGCGGATCGTCGTGTACATCGCTGCGTCGGCGTTGACCGGCCTTGCAGTGGCGATGAGCGGATCAATCGGGTACGTGGGGCTGTTGGTGCCCCACGTGATGCGCATGACTTTTGGTTCAGACCATCGAATTTTAATTCCGGCATCTGCCTTCGGAGGCGCCATCGCTCTGGTGATAGCGGACACTCTGGCGCGGACCATTGCCGCTCCGTCGGAGCTTCCGGTTGGGGCGATCACGGCGATCGCTGGAGCTCCACTCTTTATTTATTTGTTGCGGCGGAGGCTGGCATGACCGCAGCAACTCGTTCCTCGTCACGGAATGCGGCGGATGCCAGTCATGTCGCAAACCAACCGCGTCTGAGCGTGGAGCAGGTGAGTTATGCGCATGCGCCCAATCCGCAGCAGGCGCCAATTTTCACTCTGGAAGCGACCAGTTTCCAGGTGAAAGCAGGGGAAGTCGTAGCGATCCTGGGACCGAATGCCAGCGGGAAATCAACCTTGTTGCAGATTATTTCCGGCGCGCTCCAGCCGCTTTCTGGACGGGTGCTGTTGAACGGATTCGTCACGCACGATCTGGAACCGCGCATTCGCGGCCAACGCATCGCCATGGTGCAACAGGAAAGTCAGTTGCTATTTCCGTCTAAGGCATGGGAATTCGTGATGCAGGGCCGCCATCCCTACGGGAAATCGCTGCGATTCGAAACCGATGACGACGTTATTATCGCGAAGAATGCGCTGGCGCAAGTCGGCGCGGAACACCTCAGCGATCGCTGGATGGACCAAATTTCCGGCGGAGAGAAGCAGCGCGTGATTCTGGCGCGAGCCCTGGCACAGCAGCCGTTGCTGCTTCTGCTTGATGAGCCAACGCTGCATTTGGACATCGGAGCGCAGGTGGATTTGCTTGAGACACTGCACCGCTTGGCGCGCGAAAATCGCTATTCGGTCGTAGTGGTCACGCATGAGCTGAATCTGGTTGGCGAATATGCGGACCAGGTTGTGCTCTTGCAAAAGGGCAAATGCCTGCGCGTCGGCGCACCTGCCGCGGTGTACCAGCGTGATCTCCTTGAACAGGTCTTCCAGACACAGCTCAGCGTGGAGATGGGATCGAATGGCCGTCCACGCGTCGTCATTTTGCCTGGGTCTTCGTAACCCAGGGTTTGTAAGTGCAAACCCTGAAACCCGGTTAACTCAGGATTTGTAAAACAAACCCTGAAACCCGTTTACTCAGGATCTGTAAGACGACTTTAGTTGTTACACGCCGCGGGAACCCTCCGCGGAAACATGTAATCCATAGCGGGCGAAGTCGCCCCATCACAATCATCGCGGACTTCGTGCACGGGAAGACGGAGCGTCCTTCGTGATACTAACCGAAGAACGCCAGCCGTCGCCGCCGCGCGACTGTAAGGCGGGAAATCGCGAGCCAGCCACTGCACGGTCTTAGGGGAAGTTCTCGGACCATGCGGGAAGGATGCTTGCACGCAACGCCGCCAAGCCAGGAGACCGGCGAGGTCCGCAATCTCGATTTCAGGGTCTGTTTTACAACCCCGAGCTGACCGGATTTCAGGGTTTGTACTTACAAACCCTGAGCTGGAAAAGATCGAGACAACCTTCAACTCCCGCGCGTGAGGGAGCGGAGGAGAAAAATGAAAACCATTCTGCTTCGCCTAGTTATCGCTTTTCTGCTTTTCATTCCGATTCAAATGTTTTTGAAGGCTCAGTCGGAGGCGCCCGACGCTAAATTAAAAGGAACTCTGTTGGATGCGAGCGGCGGCGGCGTTGGCGGGGTTCATGTAACAGCGCAGCTTGCAGGCGATTCGCAGGCGCACCTGTGGAAAGCAACCAGTACCACGGCGGGTGTATACGCGCTCGCGGTTCCTCCGGGCAAATACCACATCGTCTTTCAACGCGCGCCATTTGTGACGCGCGAGTTTGATCTGGATCTGAGCAGCGACTCGTCGCGAGTGCTTGATTTGCAGCTCGAACTCGAGCGTGTGTCCTCACGCGTCGTGGTGACGGCGGAAACGGAGCCGTTGCCAATTCAGCAGACAACTGCGTCCGTCAGCATACTTACGCGCGCCGACATTGATGCGCGTCAATCGATCACTCTTCCCGACGCTCTTCTGTACGTGCCGGGAGTTGCTATTGGCCGAACCGGTCCAGAAGGCGGCAGCGCTTCCATCTTCTTGAATGGCGGAAATTCCAACTTCACGAAAGTGCTGGTTGACGGAACGCCAGTGAACGAACCCGGCAACGCCGTGGACTTTTCCAACTTCACGCTGGACAACGTTGACAAAGTGGAAATTGTTCGCGGCGCGGAGAGCGCGATTTACGGAACCGACGCCGTTGATGGCGTGATTCAGGTCATCACGCATCGCGGAGCCACGCGCATTCCGGAAGTAAGCATCTTCGCGCAAGGCGGAAGTTACGATACTGGCCTCGGCGGCGCGCAACTCAGCGGACTTCTTGGTCGCCTCGATTATTCTGGAGCGGTCTCCTACTTTTCCACCGCTGGTCCAGACGACGAGAATCACTTCCTGAATCGTACGCTCTCCGGAAATTTCGGCTATCGTCTCGGCGAAGACAATCAGTTGCGCTTGACGATGCGCAACACTACCAGTAACGCGCAGACGCCCGGCCAGGTATTACTGGAACCGCCCAATCCGGATTCACACACCGACTACCATTTCTTCAGCTCGAATGCTCGATGGGACTTCGCCACCGGCAAGCACTGGCACCACGAATTGATGGGCGCTGAATCGTATAACCGGCAGTTCAGCGCCGATCCCATCCAGAGTTTTTTTGCGACCGATCCCTTCGTTGGATGTCCGCAAGCTAATCCCGCCGCAACCGCCACGGCAGAGTTTTGCGATTTCACCGATCCGGGCAGCCGATTTGAATACAATCGTGCCAGCATCAACGCGCAGTCCAGTTACCTGTTGCCGAATTTTTCCGGGACCGCCGGCTACCAATACGAGGTGGAAAATGCCCACATTCCATTTCTCACCGCAGGGCACGTGCGTCGCAACAATCAAGGCGGCTTTCTCGATTTTCGCTATGCCCCGCATCCCCGCGCATCGCTGAGCTTTGGCGCGCGCGCGGAAGCCAACGGAAATTTCGGCACGCGTGTTGTGCCGCGGGTTGGGGCCTCCCTGATGTTGTTGCAGGGCCGTGGTTTTTGGGGCGAGACAAGGCTACGCGTATTTTATGGACAAGGCATCAAAGAGCCGCGCTTCGATCAGCTGTTTAACGATCAATTCGGCGACTTTGGCAATCCGGCGCTCAAGCCGGAGTCCAGCAAGACTTGGAGCATCGGCATCGAGCAGAAACTTTGGGACAACCGCGTCATTCTCAGCGGCGAATATTTTTCAAATCGCTACTACAACCTCATCAGCTTTGCGTTTTGCCTTCCCGAGCTGCCGCCGGCAACCGGCAACACATGCGGAGTTCTTATTCCCGGTGCTCCACCAAGTTTCGGATATTTCTTCAACACCGACCGCGCTCGTGCCCGCGGAACCAATATCAGCGCGGAGGCAAAAATTGTTCGCTGGCTGATGGTAACCGGCAGCTACAGCTACGATGACAGCTTGGTGCTCGCCGCTCCGAATACGTTTGATCCGACGGAGCTACCCGGGAACCGGCTGGCGCGGCGTCCCGTGAATTCCGGGACGCTATCGGCGAGGGCCGGGTGGCGGCGCGTGAATGTAACACTCTCCAGCTATTTCACGGGCCAGAGGACCGACAGCGATTTTCTGGGGCTTGGGCTAAACCACACGGCTGGCTATGCGCGGTTTGACCTTGCCAGCAGTTATGAGCTCGGAAAAGGTGTGACTACCGTTGTGCGCGCCGCCAATCTCTTGGACAAGTCTTACGAGGACGCTCTCGGCTATCCGGGACTAGGCCGAGAAGTGCTTGTCGGGATGAAGTACCGGTTCGGCGGAAAGAACTGATTGGGGCAGGCCCTGCAAGAGCAGAAGATGACTGGACGCACAGAGGTCCTATTTTGCTGGAGTGGCGGAAAAGACAGCGCCATGGCGCTGAACGTGCTCCGCCAGCAAAGAGATCTGCGAGTTGCTGCGCTGCTTACGACAGTCACCGAAGGCTACGAGCGCATCAGCATGCATGGTGTGAGGCGCACCTTATTGCAGCGACAGGCGGAGGCCACAGGTCTGCCGTTGTACGAAGTGCGTATCCCGCCACAATGCGTCAATCCCGTTTACGAAGCGCGCATGCGCGAAGCCTTGCTGTCGCAAAAGGAAAACGGCGTGCACTGCGTGGCGTTTGGCGACATCTTTCTGCAGGATTTGCGCGAGTATCGCGAAAGAAACTTGGCGCAAGTGGAGATGAAGGCAATTTTCCCGATCTGGAAGCGCGATACGCGTGAGTTGACGCAAGAATTCTGCGCGATGGGATTTCGCGCCATCGCGGTTTGCATTGATTCGACAAAGTTGAGCCGCGAGTTCGCGGGGAGAGAACTGGACGAATCGTTTTTCCGGGATCTACCCGCAGGAGTGGACCCGTGTGGCGAAAACGGCGAGTTTCACACTTTCGTTTATGACGGGCCGATTTTCTCGATCGCGATTGCGGTCGAGCGCGGCGAAGTTGTGGAACGCGACAGATTTTACTTTTGTGACCTTAAGGAGAAATTGCAATGAATTTTGTACAACAGAAACAGTCGCTGATTCTTCGCGGCGCCGTAGTTACAACGATGATTGTTTTGGCGGCAGTATTACGGATTATCCCGCATCCCTGGAACCTCACGCCGATTGGCGCCATGGCGTTGTTTTCCGGCGCCATGTTTAAAAACCGGTGGACGGCGTTTACGTTGCCTCTGGCAAGCTTGTTTGCCGGAGATGTCTTTGTCGGCTTCCATAAACTGATGCTGATCGTATACGCAAGTTTTGCGATCAG
>CAVSVB010000004.1:0-133153 GCA_963731155.1 uncultured Acidobacteriota bacterium | reverse complement strand
CTAGGGGCTTCCTCGTTGCAACTGACGCAGTGACGGTGAGACGAGGCCAACCAGCCCGGCGAGGATGCAGGCGAGGCCAGAGATAGCGATCACCAGCGGCGCCGAGAGATATTGCAGCAGCACGCCACCGAACGCGGCTCCCAGCGGCGCCGCCGCTGCGACGAGCGAATGCCGCGCGCCGAAGACCTGGCCGCGTATCTCGGCCGGGACGAGCCGCTGCAGCAGGGTGGTTTCCATCGGCGTATAGGGCGCCCAAGATGCCCCAGCCGCACCGAGAAACAGCATCGCGAGCGGGAGCTGTCGGACAAAAAACAGGGGGCACAGCAGGGCTCCCCAGAGCACCGCGATCATCGGTAAGGCAATGCTCGGCGGCCAGCGTTGCGAGAGCTTGGTCAGCATCAGCACACCAGCGAAGGCCCCCACGCCGAATCCGCTCCACAGTAGCCCGTAGCCGTCGGCGTTGGCATGTAATGTCTGGCCGCTGTAGATCGGCAGGGCCGCCTCCAACGGGCCGTAGGAGAAGAAGAAAACCAGAGAAAGGAGCGTGAGAGCGGGCACGTAGCGCAGGCTGAACAGCGCGCCGAAGCCGAGCCAGCGATTGGTTGCCGCATGCTGTGCGACACGCGGTTCGCGAGTGATCGTGGGCAGGGTCAGCACTAGCAGGCCCATCAGCAAGAAGCTGGCGGCGTCGATGAACAGCGCCCGAGGACCGCCGAACCTGGCGACGGCGAAGCCTGCCGCCAGCGGGCCGGCGAGATACGAAAATTGCAGACTGATCGCGGTAAGCGTGTTGGCGCGATTGAGGGCGGCGTCGTCCACCAAGTGCGGCACAAACGCTCGTACCCCAGCCGTAGTCGCTGGCGAAAGCGCTCCGGCCAGCGACGCCAGCACGAAGACGTGCCAGAGCTGTAACGATCCCAAGGCGTAGAGCGTGGGAATCGCCGCGATGAGTGCCGCTCGGGCGAGGTTGTCGAGACCCATCACCAGCCGAGGCTGGTAGCGATCCAGCAGGCGCCCGAGGATCGCCCCGGTGACCACGCCGGGAAGGTCGAAGCAGAGGATGACGAGGCCCACCGCCGCACCAGAGCCGGTCAACTGCAGCACGAACCAGAGCAAGGTGATGCTGGTGAACTGGTCGCCGAGATACGAGATGCTCAGTCCCAGCCAAAGCCGCTGAAACGCGGCATGCCGCAATGGAGCGCCAACCGCAGCGGTTCGCGCCATGAGCCGATGATCCTCCAGTCTGCATTGGTGCCCAACCAGTGAGAGCTTAACAGAGCGATTCGGTGACTTACGCTTGTACCAGGAGGACCTGATTGCCATCAGGGTCATCAAGATTAAACCACTTTACGCCTGACCCGGGCCGAACAGGTCGTCTTTGACTTCGTTGACTTTAGCGCCCTTTGCGCTGAGCTCCTTGTGGGCTGCGCCAACGTCTGAAGTCGCAAAGTACAGCTTCATCGCGCCGGGGCTCATGTTTTCGTGTGCGGTGGTGAGAGTAATAGAAGCCCACCTTCAGGGAAGGTAAGCGATACCCACCAGTGGTCGTCGTTGCGGTAGTCTGTTGCGACCTTCAAGCCAAGTTTGTGCGCGTAAAATACTTTTGCCTTCGGCATGTCGCTGACAGCCATGCTGAACATCATAAGTTTGTCGATAGTGTTCTTCATTTTCTCCTTGTCGTCCTTTTTCGTTAGTGTTGATTGAGCCATGTGGTCGAGGTGGCGTTCGAGAACATCTACGCGAGCGGACCAGAACCGACGGATCGGAGCCAGCCAGGCATCCACCTCCGGAAGCGTTTCAGGTTTCAGTCGGTAGATACGGCGCTGTGCATCCACTGTGGATTCCACGGAACCGGCCTCGCGGGCCGAGCATTCATTCATGCCGTCTGTGCGAAACCGAGCCATCCGTTAGTGAGTGTGGGTCACCTGGTACCAGACCGGAGCAGAACCGACGAAGACCAGCGCGCCGAGAACCGCGAGGCCTTTCAGTACGCGGAAGGTGCTGATCGACGCTGGCGCGATGGGCCTCACAGACAACCGCCCATACGCGATGAACGCGGCGCCCCCTCCCAACACCAGATTGATGGACAAAAAAAAGTTGTACTCGCCCCGCAGGATGTGAAATACAGCCGCCAGGAGCATGACCAGCGTCAGGCCGAAAGCAGCCAACGGCGTGAGCTTCGGTTTGACTCTGGTCATTGCCGGCAGTATCAGGCCGACGCCTCCAAGGAATTCGCAAACCCCGATGAAGACGAACAAGGCCTGCGGTACGGCGGAAAACCAAGGCACGCGAGGTAGCGTTTGGTTCCATACGGCCAGGTTAAAACAAAGGATCTTTCCGAAGCCGGTAAAGCTAAAGAAGACGCCCCACAACACTTGCAAGACCCAAAGTATTCTATTCATGATTGCCTCCGCGGACGTGGTTGGTGCATGGTTTTGCGATTCACGGCTTTTGAAAGCCGCCTTAGGCGGCGGATTGCAGCAGGCCAATGACGTTTCCGTCAGCGTCTTTGAGGGAAGCGACGAGGCGGCCGCCACCGATGTTTTTTATTTCCTGCTCGAGCTTGGCGCCGGAGTCGAGCAGAGACTGGAGCGTTTTCTGGATATCGGCGACATGGACATAGCCGAGGGGAGCGGTGAGTCCGGCGCTGTGACCGTTGGGGAGCAAGCCAATTTCCTGGTCGCCGACTTTGAAGCCGACGTAGTAGGGTTCATTGCAATGCGGCTCGATGCCCAAGAGCTTGCTGTAGAACGACTTGGCGCGATCGACGTCTTTAACGGGATAGATGAAGCTTTTAATGCCCTGCGTCATGGATGGATCTCCTTGTCACATTCGTTGTAATTGGCACGTCAGCACTATGACGAAACTCGTTGGGGAAATGTGACCGATGGACGAAAAACAGTGGCTGGCGGAGAAATTTGAGGGAAATCGAGGGCGCTTGCGCGGAGTCGCCTACCGCATGCTCGGTTCGCTAAGCGAGGCGGACGACGCGGTGCAGGAGACCTGGTTGCGGCTGAACCGGTCAGACACGAGCGACGTGCAGAACCTTAGCGGCTGGCTGACGACGGTGGTGGCTCACGTTTGTCTGGATATGCTGCGGTCGCGGACGTCGCGGCGCGAAGAGTCGATAGAGTCGCAGGCGGCGGGGCCGGTGGCGCAGCACGTTGCGGCCATGGATCCCGAGCAGGAGACGTTGCTGGCAGAGTCGGTCGGGCTGGCGCTGCTGGTGGTGCTGGATACTTTGGCGCCCGCTGAGCGGTTGGCGTTTGTGCTGCATGACATGTTCGATGTGGCATTTGACGAGATTGCTGGGATTCTTGGGCGGTCTCCGGAGGCTGCAAGGCAACTGGCGAGCCGAGCACGACGGCAAGTGCGAGGCGCGGACAGGGCGGTCGATGCGGACCGCGAGAGCCATCGACAGATTGTGGAGACATTCATTACCGCGTTGCGCGGAGGGGATTTCAACGCGTTGATCGCGGTGCTCGATCCTGATTTGGTGGTACGCGCCGATGGACCTTCGGGCGCGCCGAGAGAAGTGCGCGGGGCGGAACAGTGGGCCAAGGGGGCAATCGCTTACAGGCAGGTGGCAGCGTTTGCTCAACGGGCGCTGGTGCTGGTGGATGGAGCGGTTGGGCTGGTGCTTGCACCTCGAGGGAAATTGTCTCGGGCGCTGAAGTTCACGATCAAGGATGGAAAGATCAGTCAGATTGAAGTGATCACGCAGCAAAGCCGGCTGAAGCAGCTCAACCTGGCGATTCTCAGCGATTGATGGCGGTTGACGTGGCTACTCTCACCTTACAGTCGCGGCACCACTCTGATCATTGATCGGTGGCACGGAGGCCACCGGTCATGCAGAAACCAAGTTCCAGAAGAAAACGCAGTAAGAACAAACCATTCTACGGTTGCCCGACCTGGAACACGCTAAGGCCGCGGTGCTGACAGCCCCGACGCAAAGCGAGGTTATCGTCACGCCATCGATGAGTTCGTTGACTGGTATTGCTCGGAACCGCGCTTGGCCTTCAACAGGATCGTGGTCTTGCGTTATCGCTCTCATCTCGAATCCCGTCAACTTGCTCCCGGCACGATCAATCTGCGTCTCGGCGCCGTGCGCCGGCCCGCCTACGAAGCCGCGGACTGTGGTCTTCTCAGCGCCGATTTGGCGGCCGGCATTCGTCGCGTCAAAGGGGTGAAGAAGCTGGGAATCCGCCTCGGCAACTGGTTAACGGCAGAGCAAGGCCATGCGCTTTGGCAAGCACCGGACCGTCAGCGACTGAAAGGAAAACGTGACCGGGCCTTGCTTGCACTGCTACTCGCGTGTGGGCTAAGAAGACATGAAGCTGTGGCCTTGACATTGGATCATCTCCAGCAGCGCGAAGCGCATTGGGCAATTGTCGATCTGGTTGGCAAGGGAGGCCACATTCGAACGGTTCCGGTTCCCGATTGGGTGAGAGCCCAACTAAACGATTGGCTCACCGCAGCCGCAATTGATCGCGGAAGACTGTTCCGTCGGGTCAATAAGGTGGGAAGGACATGGGGAGATGGGATGACTGCAAAGGCCGTTTGGCACATCGTGAAGGAATCCGCCAGAAGCATTGGAGTGGCGAAGTTGGCGCTGCACGATTTGCGACGGACCTGTGCTCGATTCTGCCACGCTTCGGGAGGCGAGTTGGAGCAGATCCAATTTCTCTTGGGGCACGTTTCGGTGCAGACGACCGAACGCTACCTCGGCTGCAAGCAGCGGATTCGATCAGCCGTAAATGATCGCATTGGCATCGAACCCACCCCCTAATCCGCTGTCGGTTCGGGAAGAGTTGCCGACTATCTGCCAAGAACTCAGCATGTGGACCGCAGCACGTAACGGAGTCTCAAAAAATCACGGAACTGCCTGGCGCGTAACTCCAGCTGACCAGACAGTGGTGGAGTACTCCATCAAGGTAAGATTATCGACCAAGGTAAAATTATCGACTTGGACCCAGTTCTGGAGGGATTTGTCACGATGAGAATGAGCGAAAAACTCTTCCGCTTTTGGCTGTGCTTTTTGCCGCCTTCTGCCTTCCCGTCGCGGCTGTCGCACAAAGATACCCAACGGTGCCGCCATCGACGCCGAAGTGGGCAAGATCATGACCCACACCCACGCCAAGGGCATGGCCGTTGCGGTCATCGATCACGGCAAGGTCGGCTATGTCCACGCCTACGGCATCCGTAACGCCAAGGGTGATCCGCTGACCACGGACACCGTCATGTACGGCGCGTCGCTCACCAAGACGGTCTTTGCATACACGGTGATGCAACTGGTCGATCAGGGCAAGCTCAACCTCGACACACCCCTCAAAGACGATCTCGACAAGCCGCTGCCGAGCTATGGCCCCGATCCGGTTTTCCCGGACAAGTACGGGCCATATAAGGATCTGGCCGACGATTCGCGCTGGGAAAAGATCACGCCGCGCATGTGCCTGACCCATTCGACCGGCTTCAACAACTTCTGGTTCATCGAACCCGACCAGAAGCTGCACATCCATTTCGATCCCGGCACGCGCTACAGCTATTCGGGCGAAGGTTTCATCCTGCTGCAATTCGTCATCGAACACGGCCGCAAGGCGCAGGGCCTGGGACTCGATGTCGGCGATCTGACCAAGGCCAATTTCGACCGGCTGGGCATGACCCGCACAAGCCTGGTGTGGCGTGACGATTTCGCCGCCAATCTCGCCGATGGCTGGAACGATCAGGGCCAGCCGCAGGAACATGACCAGCGCAGCAAGGTGCGCGCGGCGGGCTCGATGGACACCACGATTTCCGACCTGTCGAAATTCGTTGCCGCCCTGGTGCGCGGCGATGGCCTGAGTGCGGCCTCGCGCGCCGAGATGACGAAGCCGCAACTGCATATCACCACTGCCCATCAGTTTCCACCCTTTCGTTCCCGATCTGCCGGTGAATGAGCAGCGCAAGGATCTGTACGCGGGCCTGGGCGTCGTCGTCTTCGACGGCCCGCAGGGCCACGGCTTCTACAAGGGCGGCCACGACGGTCAGACCGCCAACACCATGGTCTGCATCGAGGCCCGTCAGCGTTGCGTCGTCATCCTGTCGAACGATGTTCGCTCCGAGGCAGGCTTCGCCGATCTGGTCAGGTTCATCCTCGGCGACACCGGCGTGCCCTATGACTGGGAATATGGCGACCACGCTGGAAAGTCGTGAGTCTGCAGTTCAGTGGGCTGCTTTCTATAGTTCCGAAATGAGAATTAGTAAGGAAGAGCGATTGTTCCCGCATGACGGGCAACTCTGAAGTAGCCGCATTGCGTAAGAGTTGCCGACTCGACCAGAACCTCATTCTTTACGCTTCCCAGAACCCCATTTGCGCCGGTATCGTTGCTCGGGCCGCGCTCTTTCTGGAAGGAGGATGGGATGCTTTTCCTGAGACGCCAACCGCTCCGAACCTGTCATTTGCTCTTCGGGTCGATGCTTCCTCTGGACTCCGGAACCAACTCGGCATCGCCCCGCCAGACAGCCATACAGCCAAAGGTCTCCCCTCCTCCTGCGGGGGCCGCTGTTCGTGATGGGATCGCTGGAGGAACGGAAATGGAAAAAGTGACCGGAATCGGAGCATTCTTCTTTCGAGCCAAAGATCCGAAAGCGCTGGGGCGTTGGTGCGAGCAACACCTGGGGATTTTGCCGACACCAACGACCTACGAGGAAACCGCGTGGCAGCACTTCCGAGCGCGTCTATCGGTACTAATCTCAGAGACGAACCGATAACATCTAGGTTCCCCAGGTGTACCTGAGCATCGTTGCGCGTTTCTCGGTAGCGAATCGGAACCGACAACAAACAACCTGCAGAAACTCGCTGACCTAGGGAGCATAGATTCCTGCTGAGCCAACCTTCTATCCGACAATTTTGTTGCGTTGTCGAACACTTGGCGGAGTAGCATGTTGGCTGCCTATGTCCTCCGATCCGGCTAACCGCTCTACTCCATTCCTTTTGCGGCTGTCGTGGTCGCCGGGGTTGACAGGCGCGATTCTGGCCTGCTCTTATCGTTTATCGTTAGCGAATTGTGGTACGGCTGTTGTTTCTTATTAGCGCAATCGTTTGTCTTTCCGAAAAAGATCGTACCCGTCGTAAGCCGGAGTCCTCATGAAGCTGAGATTGGTCCTGTTTTCGTCTTGTACCCTGCTGTTTTCTTCCTTGTCGTCCTTGTCGTTGAACGCGCAGCAGGAGCGGGAGGCGCGGCTGAGGCTGACGACGGCTGTGCCGGCCCTTGCGGCGAAGGCACGCGAAGCCGGAGTTCGGACCCAATGTACTGATCTTCGATCCGTCGATGCCATCGCAGGCGATCCAGAAGCAGATTGATGCGGTCTATGCGACGCAGCAGCACAACGAGTTTGGACAGCAGCGGAACGCGCTGCTATTCCTGCCGGGAGGCTATTCGGTGGACGTGCCGGTGGGCTTTTACACGGAGGTGATAGGGCTTGGTGCGTCGCCCGATGCGACACGGATTGCGGGCAACGTGCATGCGGATGCGAATCACGAGCACAACAATGCGACGACGACCTTCTGGAGAGCTGCGGAAGGGCTCTCGATAAAGCCGGCGGGCGGCACGATGCAGTGGGCGGTCTCGCAGGCGGTGTCGCTGCGGCGCATGCATGTACGCGGCGACCTGGTGCTGCACCAGCATCGCGGCTGGGCAAGCGGCGGCTGGATGTCGGATTCGCTGGTGGACGGCAATGTCGACTCCGGCAGCCAGCAGCAGTGGATCTCGCGCAACTGCGATTGGAAGAGCTGGACGGGCTCGAACTGGAACATGGTGTTTGTCGGCGTAGTGCATCCGCCGGAAGGCGCATGGCCTTCGCCGCCGTACACGAAGGTGGCGCAGTACGCCAGTGGTGCGCGAGAAACCGTTCCTGCAGGTGAATGCTGCGGGCGAGTTCAGCGTGCGGGTTCCGGAGCTGCACAGCGACAGCGTCGGGATTACGTGGCGCGGCGGAGAAACAGCGGGAGAGACGATTCCGATTACGCGGTTTTATATTGCGCGCCCGGATGTGGATACGGCGGAGACGATCAACGCGCAGCTTGCCCACGGCAAGAACCTGATTCTGACGCCGGGGATCTATGAACTGGCCGCTCCGATTCGCGTGACGCGGCCGCACACAGTGGTGCTGGGGCTGGGTTTTGCGACGCTGCGTCCGATGAAGGGCACGGCGGCGATGACGACAACTGATGCGGACGGAATCGAGATTGCGGGACTGCTCTTCGATGCGGGGCCGAGCGAGTCTCCGGTGCTGCTGGAGGTAGGGCCGGAGGGAAGCCGGGCGCGCCATGCGAAAGACCCGATCACGCTGCACGATGTTTTCTTTCGTGTGGGTGGCGCGGGCGTGGGCCGGGCCAAGGTGAATTTGAGGATCAACAGCAACGACACACTGGTGGACCATACGTGGATCTGGAGAGCGGACCACGGCGCCGGAGTGGGCTGGGAGCTGAACACCAGCGAGAACGGGCTGGTGGTGAATGGAAACGACGTCACGATCTATGGCCTGTTTGTGGAGCATCACCAGCAATTTCAGGTTCTGTGGAAGGGCAATGGCGGGAGAACCTATTTTTATCAGTCCGAGATTCCTTACGATCCTCCGAACCAGGCGAGCTACACGAGTGCGCCGGGGGTGAATGGCTGGGCCTCGTACAAAGTGGCGGATGGAGTGACGAATCATGAGGCGTGGGGGCTAGGCGTGTACAGCGTCTTCATCTATCCGGATGTCGGGCTGACCCGGGCAATCGAGACGCCGAAGAGTCCGGAGGTACGGTTCCACGACATGATCACCGTGGCGCTGGGCGATCACGGCGCGATCAACCATGTGATCGACGACACGGGCGAGGCGACCGCGATACATCCTCGCGTGACGCCGAAAGTGACGGACTTCCCCTGAGTGCGTCCGCTCTGGCCCCGCATTCGTGGGGCGGACAACATCCGAAATGCAAGACCTCATAGAAACGGGCAGCAGGGATTCGGTAACGGGAAGTCGGCTGTAGGAAGTGATCTCATGATTGCTCGAACGGAAGGTCGATTGAGGCCAATTCGACAGATAGCGGTGGTACTGTAGAAGTGGGCGACATTCGATTCGACGGGCCTGAGCCGTTGACGCGCATCTTCCACGCTCCTAACATGGCAAGTCAAGCATTCCCGCCTGCCTATGATTGGTCAAATCATCTCGCACTATCGCGTCATCGAGAAGCTCGGCGGTGGCGGGATGGGCGTGGTGTACAAAGCCGAGGACACTGAGCTTGGCCGCTTCGTCGCCCTGAAGTTCCTGCCCGACGAGTTTGCCAACGATCCGCAGGCGCTTGGAGCGCTTCCGTCGCGAAGCGCGTGCGGCCTCCGCTCTCAATCATCCCAACATCTGCACCATCTATGAAATCGGCAAACACGGGGACCAATCCTTCATTGCTATGGAGTTTCTGGAAGGGGTGACGCTGAGGCACAGGATCGCCGGGAAGCCATTAGACATCGACACCGTGCTATCGGTCGGAATCGAGGTTGCTGATGCGCTCGATGCGGCCCATACGAAGGGCATCGTGCACCGCGACATAAAGCCTGCAAACATCTTTGTGACTGCTGACGGTCATGCCAAGGTACTCGACTTCGGTTTGGCTAAGGTCGGATTGGCAGTCCCCAGAAACGACGCGGCACCTGCCTCGCTCACCATGAGCGAAGAACTACTGACCAGCCCCGGTACGGCGATGGGGACGGCGGCCTACATGTCGCCGGAGCAGGCGCTGGGTAAGGAATTGGATTCTCGGACCGACTTGTTTTCCTTTGGCTCGGTCTTGTATGAGATGGCGACGGGAACGCTGGCCTTTCGAGGCGACACGTCAGCTGCTGCTTTTCGATGCCATCCTGCACAAGGAGCCGACCGCTCCGGTACGACTCAATCCCAATTTGCCCCCGGAACTTGAGCGCATCATCGACAAGTGCCTGGAGAAAGACCGCGAGCTGCGTTATCAGCACGCTGCAGATATCCGCACCGACCTGAAGCGGCTGAAGCGGGATACGGATTCCAGCCACTCGCGCGTGGTGAGCGAGGTCACCTCAACGGCTCCCGCAGGACCGGTCGTTCCGGCGACGGGCCGACCGTCCAGCGGAGCAGTCATACTCGCCGAAGCGAGACGCCATAAGGGAGTTCTGGCAATGATGCTCGTTGGGTTGGCGTTGTTGATGGTTGCACTCGGGATTTATTTGTCTCAGGCTGAGCGGCACAGAAGTGGATGGAACCTCCAGGCCATGACGATCAGCCGAGTCACGCAGAGTGGGAATGCCGACAATGTCGCGATTTCACCGGACGGGCATTACATGGTCTACGCTTTGCGTGAAGGGGAAAAACAGAGCCTCAACGTTCGTCAAGTAGCTACCGGCAGCGACGTGCAGATTCTACCGCCGGATGAAGTTGTCATCTGGGGTCTGACCTTTTCGCCGGATGCCAACTACATTGATTTTGTCCGATCGGAGAAAAACAACCTCTACTAACACTTTTCTCTATCGGATGCCCGTGCTGGGCGGAACACCGCGTCTCGTGATGCAGGGCGGGATCGACTTCCCATCCAGTTACTCTCCAGATGGTACGCAGTTCGCTTTTTTGCGGGCAAACTCGGGCAGGGGAAAAGTTGATGTTCTGATTGCCAACGCCGATGGGAGTAACGAACGGGTGCTCACTACGCGTCCGTACTTTGACGAGTTTATTGGTGTAGCGTGGTCGCCAGACGGCAAGACCATTGCCTTCGCAACTTCGGAGTCGACGAAAAGTGTTCGTTCTGTGCTTTCGGCCGTATCGGTCGTCGATGGATCGGTTCGTGAAATCTACTCAACACCTAACGCCATCGGTCGACCGCGCTGGCTGCCCGACGGCAGCGGTCTGTCTAGTGCCGATGCAGCAACGCTGATCAGGCCTTTCGCGGGCAACTCTGGTTCATTTCTTTTCCAGAGGAGACGAGCACAGGCGTCTTACGAACGATCTGATGGATTACCAACTCTGTTGCCTGGATCTCACTCAGGACGGCAAGACTCTTGTCGACACCGAGCTGACAACGGTATCCGATCTGTGGATCGCGCCCGCCGGAGACTACCGCCAAGGCCAAGCAGATCACTGCGAAGGAATTGCTGTCGGACGATTCTCCTGGATGCCGACGGTCGGCATCGTCTTTGCCAGCGGAGATGGCAATCTGTTCGCTCGTAAATCCCGACGGGAGTGGACGTACCCTGCTGACGCCCAATGACCATGGAATCTCGGACCCATCGGTTTGCGGCGATGGACGCTATATTGTCTACTCCGCCTACCGGGAGCAAAAGGTCGGGATCTGGCGCATGGATGCCGATGGCTCAAACCCCATCCGCATCGCTGACGAGACGATCGCTATAGGCCCACAATGTTCTCCGGATGGCAAGTGGGTGATCTATTTACGTGGTGCTTCCTGGACTCCGATGCGGGTGTTCATCACGGGCGAGAAGCCTCCGGAGACGCTTGCACAGAGCCCAGCGCTTGGGGGTCTCACCGTTCTCGCGTTCTCGCCAGACGGAAAGCGGATCGCATATATCGCTTCGCCCGCTTCTCCGGCCGAGAACCCCAGTTCTCCCTCTTCATCGCAACCAAATCAACTGAAGGTAATCGCCTTCGATGGCGGTGTCCCATTGCACCAGTTTGACTGGCCGGCGTCAGCCGGGAATGGGAAACCGCGCTGGGCACCACAGGGTGAAGCAGTGGACTATGTGCTGACCCGGAATGGCATCTCCAACATCTGGCGACAGAAGCTGCCTGGCGGACCGCCGAAAAAGATTACAAATTTTGAGTCGGGACAGATCTTCGACTTTGAGTGGTCGCGTGACGGCAGGCAACTGGCGCTGACCCGGGGCAGCGAGACCAGTGACGTAATCCTAGTCAGCAACTTCCGGTGATTCGCTCGCGTTCCTGCGTCATTTAGAGACCTGCCAGCCGATAGCGGCAACGCCTATTGAGGTTTTCTTGCACCGCGGAGATGGGGCCGTCCCTGACACTTCGGCGACTATTCCCGAGTCACGGGCAACCCTCCCATAATCCGGTATGGGAAGGTTTGCCGACCAGAACCTCATTCTTTACGCTTCCCAGAACCCCATTTGGCGCCGGTATCGTCGCTCGGGCCGCGCTCTTCTCGGAAGGAGGATGGGATGTTTTTCCTAAGACGCCAACTGCTTCGAACCCTGTCATTTGCTTTCGGGTCGAGCTTCCTCTGGAATCGGAACCAACTCGGCATCGCCGCGCAGACATCCATACAGCCTCCCCTCCCCCTGCGGGGGCCGCTGTTCGTGATGGGATCGCGGGAGGAACGGAAATGGAAAAAGTGACCGGAATCGGAGGATTCTTCTTTCGAGCCAAAGATCCGAAACCGTCATTCGCGCGTTGCACTCGAAGCCGTCAGCTCTTCGTGAATGCCAGCAGGTCTGCATTCAACTGCTCTGCATGCGTGATCGGCAACCCGTGCGCCGCGCCCTCGTACACCTTCAGCTGACAGCCTGGGATCAGTGGGGCTGTTTTGCGCGCTGTCGTTTCGATTGGTGTCGACGTATCGTTATCGCCGTGGATGAGGAGCGTCGGCACGGCAATTCTACGCAACTCAGGGCGAAAGTCTGTTTCGGTGAACATGCGCTGCAGGTCGAGCATCGTCTTCAGGGAGCATCCGTCAACCATCATTCTCGCCCACCAGTCCATGATCTCCTGTGAAACACGGTTTTTAGGCGCGCCGAAAAATGCCGGTGCGGCTGCGGCAATTGGATGTGGACGATCCTTGCTCAGCACTCTGCGCACATTTTCCAAAACAGTTTGATCGACGCCCTCCGGGTTGTCATCGGTCTTTAGAACAAACGGAGTGATTGTCGAAACCAAAACTATCCGCGCGATGCGGTTAGAGCCGTGGCGCGACAAATAGCGAACGACTTCGCCGCAACCCAAGGATTGGCCTACGAGAGTTATATTGTGCAAGTCGAGTTGTTCGATCACGGCCGATAGGTCGTCCGCAAGAGTATTGAACTCGTAGCCATGGCTCGGCTCACCCGAACGGCCGTGACCGCGGCGGTCGTAGCCGACGCAGCGCAGTCCGCGACCAGCCAAGTCCGCCATCTGGTACTCCCACCAAGCTGAATTGAGGCCCCACGGTGCGGCAAAGACCATGGGCTGACCCGTGCCCCAATCTCTAAAGAACAGATTCGTGCCATCTGCCGCTTCAATGAATTGATTGGCGCGCTGTTTTTTCTCCGCGGCAGGAGCAGCTACCCTCCCCGTGCTCAGTCCGTTCGCCTTGTCCCACTCGAACAGTCCAGTACCGGCTACGAAGGCCGCAACCGACTTCAATAAGCCTCGCCTGTGCATCGGCCATTTCTCCACCCACAGTATTCAATGGAGGAAAAACTCAGTCCATGACCTCCGAGGTCATGGTGAGACTGCCTTCGACCGGGATGTTCCACGTTAGTCAGACAGCGGTCAGCGCGGTGCGCGTGGCTTCATCGGCCGGGAAAAAACTTTCGACGCGCAATTCCTGCAGGGCGATGTCCTGTGCAGTGCTGAAGGTCGTAAGCGTGGAAAACAACCGAAGCGTGGAGTTGTTCCACCTGTAGTTAATGGTCAAAAGCGGCGGAGGGGTATCATCAACGTCGAACCAGCGCCAGCGGTAGGGCACATCCGGATAACTGAGCAACTCCTTAAGGAAGCATTTCATGGTCTCGTCTGACGGGTTAGCCGCAATTTCGCGATGGACCCGCTGAATGAGCCGTGCGGCGACGCTCTCCCAGTTTTCGATGAATTTCCGCAGCCCCTTTGGATGGAATACAAGCCGGATTCCATTGCGTGGCGTCACAGAATCGCAGCCCGGGAAGAGCCCCAGAAAGCGCCTTGTGCCAGCATTCATCCTCAGCGTGTTCCAATATCGGTCGACGACGATTCCGGGAAATGGCTCCTGTTGCCTCATGAGAAGATCCACGGCATGGCGGGCAGCCTCCATCTCCGGTGCATCGAGACCGGTGTGCCGATAGAACGGTGCATAACCGGCCGCCAACAGTAGCGCATTGCGCTCGCGCAGCGGGACCTGCAGCGCCTCGGCAAGACGCAGCACCATCTCTCGGCTCGGTTGTGCCCGGCCCGTCTCGACACAGCTCAGATGACGCGTCGAGATATCGGCATCGAGCGCCAGGTGCAATTGGCTAACGCGTCGAACAGCACGCCAGCGACGCAGTAGGATTCCAAAACTTGAATAGTGCGTTGTGTCGGAACGCGCAGCAGCAGAAGAGATCACGCCCCGATTATATGAGGAATCGCTTGCTAAGTCCCGACGAGTCGCCTTGTAGGAAGTGATCGCGATTCCAGACAGAACCCTGTTTCACTTCCCACAACACCGTTTCTGGCAGTTTCCGAGTACGCGACGAGTTGCTTACGGTCACGCGTCCAAGAAAAGTTGAAGATGCGTCCCCGAAGTGAAGTTGATTTCAGTTTGAAGGGAGTTCTTTCCGTCCTGGATAGAGCGAACGAATCGCCCCGCCTGCCATTCGCGCTGCCGCGCGCATTTTGTCTCCAAGCGTGAAGGATTGCGCGGCGCCGTTCGCGCGTACAATCAGCAGTGTGAGGTCGTCGTTCGACAGATTCTCCGGATATCTCTCGGCGATTTCGCCAAGCAGCGCGTCAATCAGTTTCTCCGGCTTGACGTCGCCCAGCAATTTCAGAATCCGCAACACGCCTTCCTCGCCCAGCATTTCCCCATCGGCGTCGCTCGATTCGATCAGCGCGTCGGTATACGTCAGCACGCAATCGCCCGGCTCAAGCTCAACGTCGAAATGTTCATACTCCGTGATGCTCATGAGCCCGAGTGGCAAATTCAACGGCCCGGGCAAGTGGGGCGGACCCTCATGCCCCATCAGGCTCCATTCTTTTTGGGAAACCCGATAGAGAATCGGGCGGGGATGTCCCGCGTTGCAAAGTACCAGCCTTCGGGTGGGAGCGAAAAACGTGCTGACGATCGCCGAGGCGTACGTTCCCTTCGTAGACAGCGCCGAGAATTGCTCATTCAACAAGCGCACGAACTCTTTCTGATCCCAACGATTGACAAATCGCCTCATCAGCAAGCGGAGATCGGCGGCGATGGCCGCAACCGAGGCTCCGTGCCCGGAGACGTCGGCCAGCAACAAGCGGCTGACTCGGCCTGCCGCACAGCTCGAGGCATAGTAAACATCACCCCCGCGCTGCGCCTTGCCATGGGGTTTGCTGTAGACCCAAGCGTCCAGCCCGCCGAAGACGACGCCCCGGGCCGTCAGCTGACTTCCGCCCCATACTTCCATGCACTGCATATGTGGTGTGGGCGAATCGCTCATGACGATTGATTATAGGAGCTGAGGAACTCTACGCGCAATGCGTGGCGCTGCTTTTCGTCGGGCACGAGACCACTCGAAACTTGATCGGCAACGGAATGTACACCCATTCGCGAGATTCCAAAGTCGCCCGCGAAAAATACTGAGAAGAGTCCTCAAAGAAGGAGTCGAGCACAGGGCGACTCTGACGTTAACTGAACCCTAGCTTACGTTTTTGGACCCATACAACGGCGCGTTGGCCCAGTGAGAAGTTAAGCCGCCCATCAGCGTTCGTTGCCGATTCCGGGCGGATCACGGGCAAACCTGACCTTACCAACTGGGAAACCACTCTGATCATTGATCGATGGCGTGGAGGCCACCGATCATGAAGCACAAACCAACTTCCAGAAGAAGACGCAGCAGCACGCGATCCGACTTGCGCCTACTTGATCTCGAACACTCCAAAACCGCAGTCTTGAACAGCCTCACTTCTCAGGATGCGCAGCGGGGATATCGCCACGCGATCGATGAATTCGTTGATTGGTACTGTTCAGAACCGCGGTTGGCATTCAATAGGATAGTTGTTCTGCGTTACCGATCTCATCTCGAATCTCGTCAACTCGCGCCCGGCACCGTTAATTTACGGCTGGGTGCCGTACGCCGTCTTGCGTATGAGGCAGCCGATTGCGGTCTGCTGAGCGCCGACCTGGCAGCGGGTATTCGTCGCGTTAAAGGCGTGAAGAAGTTAGGCGTTCGCCTTGGCAACTGGCTCACTGCAGAGCAGGGGCGAGCCCTTTGGCAAGCGCCTGATCGCCGACGGCTGAAAGGAAAACGAGATCGCGCTTTGCTGGCTCTCCTGCTCGCGTGCGGGTTGAGAAGACACGAAGCCGTCGCATTGACCCTGGATCATCTTCAGCAGCGGGAGGAACACCGGGCCATCGTCGACTTGATAGGTAAGGGAGGCCACGTTCGAACGGTTCCGGTTCCGGACTGGGTGAGAAGCGAATTAGAAGTGTGGCTTGCTGCGGCCGGTATTGATCGAGGAAAGCTGTTTCGCAGGGTCAACAAAGTAGGAAAAGCATGGGGAGATGGCATGACGGTGAAGGTGGTTTGACACATAGTAAAGGAGTCCGCGAGGACCCATTGGTGTCGCCAAATTAGCGCCGCACGATCTGCGTCGGACCTGTGCTCGGCTCTGCCATGCTTCGGGAGGGGAGTTGGAGCAGATCCAATTCCTTTTGGGGCACGTCTCAGTTCAAACCACCGAACGATACCTTGGGTGTAAGCAGCGGATTCGATCAGCAGTCAATGATCGCATTGGCATCGAGCCGAATCCTTGAGCTGGGTGCAACGGTTATGGAAGAGTGGCGGACCATCCGGCCGGAATCTCCATTGGTTGGGACCGACCCTAACGCGTTCCTTGGGTTTTGTTGTTGCAGGCCAAAATTATTATGACTTTTCCACGAGCATGTCTTTGTTCCAAATATCGGATAGCCTCAGGAACTTCACTCAACTTGTAAACCTTGTCGATAACCGGTTTTACCTTGCCGGACGCCATGAGCTTGCTCATCATGGCCAGATCCTCTCTGTTTGATCTCGCAACGTACACGACGAACCTCTGACTCACGAACGGTGAGAACACGAGTGCTTTGATCACTGGAGCGAAAATACCGAGCGTCCACCGCTTGGGCGGACTTCCCACCATTAGATAGGTCCCCTTAGGATTTAAGGTGCGCCTGCAGGCTGACAACGAATGGTTCACAAAGCAATCGAAAATTAGGTCGTAACGTTTCCCGCTCTCCGTGAAATCCTGTCGCGTATAATCAATCACCTGATCTGCGCCGATGGACCGGACCATTTCCACATTCCTAGTGCTGCACACGCCAGTCACATCCGCGCCGAACGACTTGGCGATCTGCACTGCGAAGGTGCCCACACCTCCGGCCGCACCGTTGATCAGGACCTTCTGCCCCGGCTGAATGTTTCCCTTGTCCCGAAGACCTTGTAATGCAGTGAGTGCCGCGACCGGCGCGGAAGCCGCTTGCTCAAACGTCAAGTTCTCCGGCTTGATGGCCAATCCCGACTCGGGAGCACACACGTACTCGGCGAAGGCCCCTTTACATATACCGAACACCTCGTCGCCCGGCTTGAACTGCATTACGCTCCTGCCAACTGCTTCCACTTGGCCGGCCACATCAACGCCGGGTCGTGTGAGCCTTGGCTTGCGCACTCCGAACAGTATGCGAAAGGTGTGCGGCTTACCTTTCATCAAGCCTGCATCCATTGGATTGACGGAAGCAGCGCGAACTTTAATCAAAACTTCAGTGTCCTTGGGAACAGGCCTTTCGACGTCCTCGATCTGAACAACGACGTCCGGAGGTCCGTATCTGGTGTAGACGGCAGCTTTCATCGAGATGGAACGGCCACGACGAGGCTCATCCGGCCGAAATAAAGGGGCCCTTCTTCCTGCAAATATATACGCGGAGGCGGCTCGAATCTAGCCGACAAACCAGAGTTACAACCCCAGAGGGCAGCGGAAGCGTAGACGACAGGACGGTGGCCTGTAGGCGACAAAACCTTTACAACTGTCCTGTTACCGCGCGGCGGGTAGCGGCGTCCAATTGTCTGTGCGTCGTGTTGAGGATAATTGTTGCATCGCTCTTATTTTCTAGCGCTCTTACTGCTGTTGAGCCCGATCGTCGATTTTGCTCGGGAAACGCCAGGCGTCGAGTCTCCGGCCTTCACAACCGTACCAGAGCTTAGCGCTGGATTCGATCTGCTCTACGAGCAGAGATTCGCCGAAGCACGTGAGGCTTTCGCCAGTTGGGAATCCCGCAATCCGGAGGAGCCTTTTGGTGAGGTCGCCGTCGCCGCCAGCTATCTCTTTGAAGAGCTATCCCGCCAAGGCGTACTGACCAGCGATTTTTTCCTGAACGAAAAGAAATTCCTGCGTGGGATTGACGGCAGCCCGGATCCGGGGCGCATGAGCCATTTTCGCGATGCTCTCGCTCGCGCCCGCGAACTTGCCGGAGAGCGCCAGAAAACAAATCCCAACGATGGAGAAGCCCTTCTTGCGCTGACGCTTGCCGCCGGAATGGAATCGGATGCGGAATCGATTCTGCAGAAAAGGCATCTCGCCGGCCTCAAGCAGATGAAAAAAGCTAACGGATATGCGAAGGAATTGCTGGCGCAGCATCCGGACGCGACAGACGCGTACATCGCCCCCGGCATCGCAAATTACATTATCGGGTCGCAGAGCGCTGGTTCTCGTTTCGTGCTCCGGTTTGATGGAATTCACGGCGACAAAAAGCTCGGCATGGAGCAAGTCGCCAGGACCGCGGAAAACGGCCGCTATCTCCGGCCGTTCGCCAAAATTATCCTTGCCCTCGCCGCGCGCCGTGAAAAACAGAATGCCCTGGCGCAAAGATTGTTCCGCGAATTGAGCGAGCAATATCCGCATAGCGAGCTATTCACTTCGGAATACGCCAAAGCCATGTCCGTGGCTTCTGGTGACTGATTGCGGGCCGCGCCCGGACAAATTAATCCCCCACCGCCCGCACGCATCGTTGCATTGCCAGGGCTCTGTCACCAAGCCCCTTTTGATTTGGAGTCCATTGGTTAAGTTCCTAATTAACGCAGCGGTTATCAGAGAAGTTCGAACCGTTGACAAGCAGGTGTCTGGCATTGGGGATTTCACCAAGCGTTGCCGCAATTGTGTCGTGAGCGGCCTCGCGTCCTGAAGTCAGGTGTTTAGAAGGCGGCAAGAGTCAGACTCTTCGTCGAAAGGTAGATCTGGCTCTAGGGGATCGGTTTGAGGAATCGTTGCTATGGGGCACCTCTCCGCGGCCGGCTCGGGCGCTGGGGGCTCTGGGAGAGCCGGACTTCTTTCGTTGATGAGGGGCGTGAGCCAGGGGCTTTGCAGTGCGGCTAAGGCAAGCTCTTCTTTGAGATCGTTGTAGAGCGAATCTGCCAGCTCCTCTCGTGCTTTGTCCACGTAGTTTTCCCCATGCTTTTTTCGGAGTGACTCAAAGATGGACCGTGCGGTTGTTGCGCCCATCTTTGCTTCGATGAGGTTTCGGGGTTTGCCGGACTTGTAGGTCCTGAGAGCGTTGCGGAACGTGAGCAGTGAATCGCCTTGGTGCTCATCGAGGCTTTCGGCGAGTGCCTGCACAAACTGCATTTGAAAATCGGATCGATTTTTGAGGTTCTGCTCGAGTTCCGCGAACTGTGCTGTCAGTGTTTCTTTCAGCTTCTTGACATCGGCCGCATTGGAATCCCAAAGTTTCTGGACTTCCTTGGCTAAAGCCCGCGCGTATTCGTTGCGCATTTGAACCGTGGCTCCGGCCGTAGCGGTTTTTGTCTGTTCGTCGATCATTTTCAGGCTGAATCTGGCAACAAGGACATACACGCCTGTCAGGAGCAGTCCCATGATTCCCAGTGCCCAAATTTGCGTGTTGAAGGCTTTTTGGTAGTAAGACTCGTACTGCTTCTGCGTACGCGTGATGTAGTCCTTTTCCATCACCGCGCTGCTTGCGGCTTTTTCGGCGGCATCGGCGCGCTCCTCAAGCTTCTTGAAGCGGTCTTCCGGGGTGGCGCGCGAGGCTTTTTGCGGCTGCTCAGATCGGAGGGCGGGGCTGAAAAAAGCGAGAACCGCAGCCAGAAACAGGATGCGTTGGCGTATGGTAGTCACGGGTCCGACTCCTAGCTTGGCCTCCCAATCTAGGTGCTGGGGGGTGTGGTGTCACTGTTTGGAGCCGGGAGCGGTGTCCGAATGGATACCGGCCGGAAGGGCAAGGCGTTTCGATTTTGGCAAGGGCGTCGAGTGTTCTCAACTCCTGACCTGTAAAGTTCGTACTGGTGGGCTCGGTGTTTGGTTACTTGACCAAAACGTCTCTCTGCCACCTGGCGAATGCTTCTTTCAGGACTGCTAGGGTAAGGGTGGAACCGGGAAAGCAGAAGCCGAGCTTTTAACCATTGCCAACGGCCGCTGGGACGTACTTCTCTATCAGGTATCAGCAGAACATGACTGGCCGCAGCGTCTCCATTTCTGACACTCGTGGCCCATTTCGGTAAGCGTTCCTTTCAGCTCACTGGGCAGGCACTCATCGACAAGAATTTTCATCTTGCGAAGCGCGCACGAACCAGTGACTTTGCTTCCTCCAGCGCAGCGACGGCTTGCTCGCGGGTTACGCCAGGAAATTATTTCAGGAATTCGTCCAGCGTTTCGCCGCCTTCAAGGTAATCCAGCAAAGTTTGAAAGGGGACACGCGTTCCACGGAAGACTGGTTCTCCACTATGGACTTCGGGGTCTTGGACAATCACGCTATCAGTGCCTGTCGCCATGGGAAACCTCCTGCCGGAATGCCGATTATCGCATTCACCCGCAAGAACATGCTCTTAAATCTGCGGGAAGCGGCCTTGAAATTTGACCCTAAACCCGCACACGCAAAACCGGCGTGTGCGGCACCCAGAAGCGTCTTAGAATTTATTGTCTGTGCCACCCGCCTTCAAATACGATCCCTTCGGGAGACGAATTTACAAGCCTTCGTCGAATGGCGCATCCGTGTTCGCCTACGATGGCGCCCTCATCCAATCAACACCAATAGTCTATCGGTTCGTGCCGGTAGCGACCGCGGGACCAAAAGTACACCTCAACCCCGTACTCATTTTCGGCTGAGTCCACGAGCAAGATGCCGTCCGCAGTATGGGCTTGGAATTTCTTCCAGGATGGCTCATCGAAGAACTGCTGCGCGTTCCGGTAAGGACCGGAGAAGGTCGTGGGTTCGAATCGGCTCCACCAAAAAGGTTATTGCGTATGGCCGGATCAAGAGTAAGCCGCGCATAGGTTTCTCCTTGTATTCCCTGTACTTTTACTGTTCTTTTTTCCAGTTGACCCACGTACAACGTAGGACGTAATCATCTTAAAGTCCAGCGCGGCGGAGTCTGCAACGTTTCGGTCGGTTTTGGAGCAGATCGCAGACAGCTGCGCCCCTAGCCCCATGGAGCGGGTGTGGGCACAAACCTAAAAACGTATCTTTTACTAACGACTCTTTTGATTCCCAGTTTCGCAACAATCTCTTTCGCGCAAGTTCCGCAAGTCCGGCATGTCGTTATTGTGCTCGAGGAAAACACGGACTACGCCGACGTCTGTGGTCCGAACAATACCTCGATGCCGTTTCTCTGCAGCCTCAAAAGCCAGGGCAGCTTTTCGGGCAACTACTACGCGCCCACGCATCCCTCGATTGGCAACTACGACGACTTAGGTTGGGGAGTGGTGACCACGAACGACGACAGTTGCGACCCTAAGACCTGCGGATTCCCGTACACGGCCAATAATATTGTGCGGGCGTCGCAAACAGTTGGCAAAACGTGGAAGGGCTACGCGGAAAGCTTGCCGGGCACCTGCTACTTCGGAGGAGACAGCGGGTCGTACGCCGTCAGACACAGCCCGATTCCGTACATCTCTGACGTGCAGACCAACTGCTCGAACCGCTACGTTCCCTTCGAGGATCCCAATTTAGGATTTGCGCACGATCTTGCCAATACGTTGCCGAATTTTTCATTCATCACTCCCAACTTGTGCGACGACGGGCATGATTGCACGCTGCCGGGAAGTTCGACCCCCGACCAATGGCTCAAAGATAATGTGCTGCAACCGCTCCTCGACAGTGGACACCTAAACCCAACGACCGGCGACACGGTGGTCATCGTTACGTTCGACGAGTCCAACGCCGATAACACGAACGGCGGCGGCCAGGTCTACTGGTTTATGATCGGCAAGGGCGTGAAGCAGAACTACGAGTCCACCGGGCCTAGCGCGGCGCCTGGATTTTATTCTCATGAAAGCACCCTGAGAGTAATCGCCGAGATGCTGGGTGCCAGTCTGAGTGGATTAGGCGGCGCACCAACCGCTCCGGACATGGCGGAGTTCTTCGGGGCCACTACGAACCCTCCAGTCGCGGTCCTGACGGTCACGCCCGAAACGGGCACCGCACCACTGCAAGTCACGGCAGATTCCTCGGGCAGCACGGACCCGAATGGCGGGATTGTTTCGCAGCTAATTGATTTCCACGATGGCACAACTTCCACCACAGTGACGGCCACACACACTTACAACACTGCGGGAACATTCAGTGTGAGTCTCAGCGTAACTGATAAGCTGGGGCTCAGTTCGTCTATGTCAAAAACGGTCACGGTTCAGGCGCCAAAGACCGTCTCAGTCGCTGTTTCCCCGACCTCGGTTACAGTTTCTTCTGGTGGAACGCAACAGTTCACTGCGACCGTGGCCAACGCAACGGATCAGGCGGTCAGTTGGACAGCGACCGCGGGAACAATCTCGGCCGCGGGCCTCTTCACCGCGCCTGTAGTAGCAACCAGCACGGCGGTTACTGTGACGGCTACCAGCGTTGCTGACCCGTCGAAAACGGCGAGTGCAACAGTCACCGTTCGGACTACACGTGGCCACCGCCACAAACGGTAGCGCCTGATGCCGTTACCAGAAGCATCGGCGCAGTTGCCCCATGCGTAGGCTAAACGGCCGCGAGATAATTAATGCCAATCCGGGGCGAGGTTTCGCACCTAGCCTCGATCGAGCGGCGCCTCGCGCGAGGTTTGCCCGTGATTGATGGCGTAGAGGGCAAGCTCAAGACGGTTTGAAGTACCGAGCTTGTTAAAAATGCGGAAAAGGTAATTTCGAACTGTGTGCTCGCTGAGACTTAGCTCGCGGGAAATTTCCTTGTTTGTTCGGCCTTCGGCAACGAGATGAACCAGTCCCTGCTCCCGCTTTGTAAGCAATTGAGTGCCTCTTGCATCCGTAATTGGAGAAGGAAAGTCCTTGAGAGAATCGACGAGATATTGAACCTGCCGATTGCTGAGCCAGAGTTGACCCTCATGAACCCGCTGAATGCACTTGAAGAGAACTTCAAAGGGCTCCTCACGCGAAAAAATACCTGCCGCGCCCGAGCGAAACGCATTCACCACGGCATGGCTCTGCTCCATATCAAGTAGGAGGATCACTCGAGCGTCTGGAAACTGACTTCGAAGGTCTTGAATAGCTTTGAAACCGGATGAGACGCCATCCTTCAGATTTGCCGCGACGATGCAGACGTCCGGCGAAACCGCAAGATAGGAACTAAGAACATCATTGATGTCAGTAGCAGAAGCAACTACGGTCAGTCCGGAGCCGTCGCGCTCCAGAGCGGTGGCCATAAGTTCGCAATTCATTGCACAAGACTCAGCCACCAAAACGGAAATCACACTGTCACGCTCGTTATCTCTCGCGATCATTGACCAACCTTATTTTGAGTGTAGCCGGGACTTGACTGGTACTGAACTTCTCTGAGGACCGGGGGCGAATGATAGCTGGTGATGTCTACAAGAAGAGTCTACAACAAATGGAAAAATATGGATTCGGGTATTCCCTGTAGTTTTTTAGCCACATCTTTTTTGCACTGCGACGCGTAAAGTCTTCACGCATCGCAATATGCGCAAGAGACGGAAAATATTGATCTACATGGTTTACGGTTAGTGACATCCGGTAGCCTTATCCTTTTCTATGCAATAAATTAAAATTATTCAACAGATCCATCGCAATCATCTATATCGGCCAACCAAAAAAACTTTTAAGCCACTGATGCCGACCGATCCACCTCACTTTTGTGCACACGAAATGCCAAAGTCATCGATAGATTGATAGGGTCTATTGTTCCTAGCCATGGAAACAATTGTCCCTAGGTAGATGTGGCAATCATTCCGCTTCGTGAACAGACGGAAGTTCACGGTTCGGGATGAGGTGCTGATATCCATCGCGAAAGTGACAATCCGCTTCTTGTCCGATTTTGGCGGTGCACATACCCTGCACAGGTAACTTAGCCTCAACTCAGCCGCAAGGCAGCAGAGACATGAAATTGGTCAGCACATCAGAGCCACTCGCCAATATCGCGTCAGCGAAAGAAGCACCGAGATCCTTGCGGCGACGTCACCTGCGGTATCCGCTGGCCGCAGAAGTGAGGTACCGGTGGTCCGCCAGAAATCTGGTGATGGGTGGAGGCGAAGGGCGCAGCCGCGACATTAGCGAAGCCGGCGCGTTCGTGGTGACGAACGCGTTGCCTCCGGTAGGCGCTTCGATCGATCTAGCGATCCAACTGCCAGCCTGGCAAGTAGGCGCTGCAGCGCTGCGCATGGAAATGACTGGCGAAGTGATCCGGGTAGATGTGCCGCCGGGACAAGAGCGGAAATGGGGCTTTGCGATCTCCTCACTAAAGACACTGCTAAAAAGGAAAATAGCTGAGGGCGAGCTTCAGGCAGAGAGAAAACAGTAGGGCTTCGGAGATTTGCCGCGTAGAGCGGCAAAAACAATTTTTGGAAGGCCAGCCCTGCGGGATTCGTGTGAATTGCGCGGGGCTGTAAGTCAGAGGGCGAAGCTATGTACGGGCACAGTGAACAAAGTGGTCTTGGAGCTGAACCGATGGTTTGGCACGCGCTGCACACCAAGCATCAGCACGAAAAATATGTAACAGACATCCTGGCAGAAAGGGGATTCGAGGTCTTTTGCCCAACCTACGCGGAAGTTCACCGCTGGAAAGACCGTAAGAAAGAAATTACGATTCCACTTTTTCCGGGTTATTTATTTTTCGCAAATGGATTGGATCGAAAAACAGATTTGCTCTCCGCGCCTGGAGTGTGCGCGATCGTTTCGTTCGGGAACATACCGGCCATCGTGCCAGAGAACGAGATCAGCGCCATCCGACTCGCGGCGGCGAGATCGCGAAGAGTCGAGCCGCATCCGTTCCTGAAGGAAGGACAGAAAGTTCGCGTCAAATCCGGACCGCTGTCAGGAATTGAGGGAATCCTGCAAAGATGGAAGGACAGCCTCCGGTTGGTGCTTTCGGTGGAATTGCTGGGACGATCCGTGGCGGTGGAGGTTGAACAGTGTGACATTCACCGTGACGCAAATTAACACACTGGATTTGTCAATATGCTCCTGAGGTTCTACGGACTTGACGAGCAACCTTTCGGCGTAACGCCTGATCCGCGATTTCTCTATTTCACGGCAGGACATCGCGAAGCTCTTGCCGCTCTTTACTATGCGATCGAGGAACGGCGCGGCTTTTCAGCGCTGGTCGCTAAACCCGGCATGGGGAAGACGACGTTGCTGTTCCGTCTGCTGGAGTCGCTTCAGGACTCGACCAGAACTGCGTTCCTATTCCAGACGGGGCAAGATTCAAGAGAATTTCTCGACAGTCTGGTACGCGATCTGGGGATCACCGCGGCAGCAAACGATCTGCCGTCACTCCATGAAGCACTCAACGAGATGTTAGTGCAGGAGATGGAAGCGGATAGGCGCGTCGTGGTTGTAATCGACGAAGCGCAAAACTTGAGTGAGGAAATGTTGGAGGCGGTGAGGCTGCTTTCCAACTTCGAAACACCCGCGGCGAAAATGATCCATATCGTTTTGGCAGGCCAGCCGGCATTGGCGGACAAACTGGCAGGCCCAGCACTGACACAACTGCGGCAGCGCGTCGGATCCGTTGCACAATTGCAGCCGCTGAATCTGAAGGAAACGAAAGAATATGTAGAGCACAGGCTGCGCGCGGCAGGGTTCAACGGAGCACAACTGTTCACATCAAACGCACTTGAGAGCATCGCGAAAATCAGCGAGGGAATCCCAAGGAACATCAACAGCATCTGTTTTCAGTCCTTATCGTTGGGCTTCGTTTACGAGAAACGGCTGATTGATTCTGAGATTGTGCGCGAAGTCGCGCGAGATCTGGAGCTGAAGAAGAACGAAGTAAAGTCCGCGCGAGCGGGGGCAAACCCGAACCAGCCGGAAGCGCGACAGAAAACTGCGCGTGTTTCAGCCGAGTCCACTGCAACCTGGCCTTCTGCAGCGCCTTCTGCAACCTGGCCTTCCCTGCCGGCGCCGGCGCAAGCCATGGACTTCGGCTACTACGGTATGCCGCATTCGAGTACCCCGCGCTCGGCCGTGACTAGCGTTGGAGTCGTTGTCTTCTTGATGATATTTCTGCCCCTACTGACAGTCGCGGCCCTGACAAAAGTCGGCATAGTGAATGCGGATGGAATATTAGACAGTCTTGCGGGTCGAGCCGGAAATTCCAGTTTAGATGTGACGCGAGCGCTACCCGTAGCTCTTCGTCCGCCGGCTGCTCCGCCGATTGAGAAGACAAATGTGAACCCTGAGGTCGAGGGAGACATCTCTTTAACCGGCACTTCGGCCACGTCCGCGAACGGAAGTAATCCTGACATCGGATCAGCAAGCGCGGAATCTGGAGGCACAGCGACGAGCGTGAAAGTGATTCGACTTGGCCGCAAAGAGACAGTCAGCGATCTCGCCACGGAATACTACGGCACGTCGGACAAGTCGGCAGTGCAACTGATCCTTTCCCAGAATCCGAAAATTCGCCATGCGTATCAAGTACTTCCGGCCGGCACGCAGCTTATTGTTCCGGTCAGGGCAGGAGCGGACGGACTAGACAGGCAAACGAATGACGAAGGAATGACTCAGCCGCAAAAACAAGCAATCGTCGCTGTGCCAAGAGTGAGCCGAAAGTATGGAACCGTTCGGGTACAGCGAGACGAAACATTGTTTCAGTTTGCGATGGAGGAGCTTGGAAAAGGCGATTGGGCCACGGTGAGGAAGATTCGAGCGGCCAATCCGCAGATTCGTGATCCTTTTCAGATCCTGGCAAAGGGCCAGTGGATAAAACTTCCGGAGGAAATTGCAGAACGCTAGGAAATCGCGCGGGCGGGGTGTGCGCCCGTTGCAAATCAGAGGCAGCGCTATGAAAGCAATTTCATATTTGATCTCGATGACTCTTTCGTTGATCGCGCCGTGTGTTGCGTCGGGACAGTCGCAGCAATCCCAGCAATCGCAACAGTCACAGCAAGCGCAGCAATCCCAGCAACCGTACCCTGGCTCAGCGGCGGCGGCGGCAAAACCTCCCGCGGCATCGCCATCTGACCCAACCCGGCCCGAACTGCATCAGCGATATCCCCGGTACAAAATTGGCGCCAACGACGTGATGGACCTGACTTTCCGTTACACGCCGGAATTCAACCAGGAAGTTATGGTTCAACCGGACGGATACGTTCAGCTCAGGGGCTTGCCGGCAGACGTGCATGCACAAGGATTGACGATAGTGCAATTGACAGACGAATTGCAGAAACAATATTCCAAGATCCTGCACGACCCGGTCATCAACATCGTCTTGAAAGACTTCGATAAACCTTATTTTGTTGCCGGAGGATTCGTTGGAAAACCCGGTAAATACGATCTCCGCGGAACAACTACAGCAAGCCAGGCGGTTGCAATCGCCGGTGGATTTTCCGACGGTGCAAAAAATTCGCAGGTGGTTTTGTTCAGGAGATATTCGGACGAGTGGGTGGAAACCAAGGTCCTCAATCTGAAAACCGTGTTGAAAGGCAAGAATCTGAACGAAGATACGGTGCTCCAACCGGGGGACATGCTGTTTGTGCCCAAATCGACGTTCGCAAAGATCGAGAAGTTTTTGCCTCGAACGTCGCTCGGCAGCTATTTCAGCGCCGCTACCATGAATGGGAAAAACCCATATGCGCGCGGCTATTTAACAGAGAAGCGATTAGAGCACGCAGAAACACGTAGAGAGAAGATCCCATGAACGGACAGGAACTAATTCTTAGAGATCGAGCCGAACTATCGACCGTACGCGTGGCGCCCCGCAACCTGATCGAGGTGATTTTCCGGCGGCGCAGAACTATTTCGTACACATTTGCCGCAGTGATCGGAGGAGCAATTCTTGCCGTGTTGCTTCTCCCAAGCAAGTATGAAGCGCAAACAAAGTTCTTGCTGCACCGGGAACGGGTTGATCCACCACTGACGGCACAGCAAACCGGGGTGATGCAGCAAGCCGCACCGAGCTTGACGGAAGAAGACATAAACTCCGAGGTGGGTCTGTTAAGAAGCCAGGATCTGCTTGAAAAGGTGGTCATCACGACCGGACTAGATCGCCGCGTGAAACCCTCTCTGCTATCGCGCCTTCTTTCCAAGGAGCCGATGACCCCAGACGAACGGCGAGCAAAGGCCGCCGAAAAGCTTGCGACCGACCTGCGAATTGAACCTGAAAAGAAATCGTACCTGATCGACGTATCCTACGCGTCTCCCGACCCGCAACTGTCCGCGCAGGTGCTGAACACTTTGGGGAACTACCTGCTGGACAAGCACGCCGAGGTCCGGCGCGCACCGGGCACGACGCAATTCTTCGACGACGAGACACGTCAGTACAAACAGAAATTGGACCTGGCGCAAGAACGCCTGGCGGCATTCAACCAGAAGGAAGGGCTGGTAACCGACCAAAGTGAAAAAGATGCTTCGGTGCCGCGAATGGCAGAATTCGAGTTCAATTTGCGCCAGACGCAAGCAGCGATTCCACGCGCGGAGGAGAACGTGCGGAATCTGGAGGGACAGTTGCGAACCACGCAACCTCGAATCACGACAGAGTTGCGCAACAGCGACAATGCAGTCTTGATGCAGCAATTGAAATCATCGCTGGTGAACCTGGAATTGCAACACACCGACTTGATGCAAAAGTATGCGCCAGACGATCGGCAAGTGAAGGAAGTGGAAGAGCAGATCGGCCAGGTAAAGGCCGCGATCGAGACACATCAGAAAGCGCCTCTAAAAGAGGAAGTGACCAATGAGAATCCGACATACGAATTGTTGCACCAGGAATTGGTAAGAGCACGCGCCGAGCTGGCGTCACTGAAAGCTCTCGCGACGTCTTACAACAAGGTGGACACCTCGTACCGGGGAGAAGCGGTTGAACGCGACCAGAAACAGTTGGAGCAACAATCGCTGTTGCGGGATCTCAAGACCGCCGAGCAAAGCTACCTTCTATACCTGAATAAACGCGAAGAAGCGCGGATTTCGGATGCGTTCGACAAGATGCGTATCGTCAACGTGTCCATCGCAGAAGCCGCGAGTACACCGCTATTCCCGAACAACCCAGCTTCACTGACCTTGATGCTCGCCGCAATTCTTGGATGTTTGTTAAGCACCGGACTGGTCTTCGTTCAAGAGCAGCTGGACGGTTCGATGAGATCGCCGGAGCAAGTGGAGGCGTATCTCGGAGTGCCAGTTCTGGCAGCGATGCCACACGAATCGAACCCGTCCCCGCGATTGCCGGGCTCTTTTTAGCCTAGAGAGAATTTGTTTTCTGAGTGCGGATTTCATTATTCACTGAGCGCTCGCCAGAATTTATCGAAACCATCATGAGCCGAACTTTTGAATTACTTCAACGAACGGGAAGAAGCCAGAGCTTGTTTCAGGATCCGGCGCCTCCGCCTGAAGCCGCTTCAACCGGCACAGACCGAACCTGGGTTGAGGAAGTGCCGTCTCCATCGAACGTATCCAACGCCGATGCCAACGCCGGTGCCCGCCGCCTTCGCCTTGATATCGAAGGCGTGGGGCGTGAAGAATCGCTCAAATTCGTGAGACGCGTATTTCTGTCGCAAGAGGCAGACGCGGCAAGATGCGTGGTATTTTCCGGCGTCGAACGGGCGGTGGGTAGCACATGGAATTGCGTGTGCGCGGCCCGCACGCTGGCGACGCAGGTTGCGGGTCGCGTCTGCATCGTGGACGCAAATTTTCGCCATCCGGGTCTTCACCGCTTTTTTGGAGTAACCAACTCGGGCGGACTGGCGTCGGCGCTGACCCAGTCCGGATCAGTTTCCAGCTTTTTGCTTCAACTGGGCGATACGAATTTGTGGTTGTTGCCCAGCGGCACGGATAAGTCTGATCTGTCCAGATACTGCACACCTTTGGAAATGGAATTGAGATTGACAGAGTTGCGCGATCAATTCGACTACTTGCTAATCGATTCACCGCCTTCCAACCAGTACGCGGACGCGTTGGCTCTGGGAGCGATGACGGATGGCGTGGTTCTGGTTTTGGAATCCGAATCCACACACCGGGACGCGGCACGGCGTGCCACGGAGAATCTGCGCGCGGCAAGAGTTCGAATGATTGGCGCGATTTTAAATAAAAGAAGTTATCCAATTCCGCAGTTCATTTACAGGATGATGCGATGAAAACGCTGGTCAAACATCAGATGCGACGCAGGAATCGCGGGATAGTTGTTGCGCTTGACCTTGCGCTTGGCGTCAGCTCGTTCGTTCTGGCGGTATTTCTGTTGCAAGACGAGCGGGGTGCTGAATGGAGCAGGAACGTGCTTACATTTGGCTTCCCGTGTGTACTGTTTGCAAGGCTAGTTGGAATTTTCGGAGCGCGGTTGGAGGAGACCTCACTGCGCTACCCAAGTTATGGGAGCACCTTGCGCGTGATCCAAGGAGTCTTGACGGGCAGCATTCTGCTGGTCCTCTGCATGCGCGTGGTATCCGGCATGAGGCTGCCAGCGGCAGTATTTGTTCTGGATAGCGCTTTACTGTTGTGTGTCTGGATGGCCGTGCACTGTGGAGCGAGAGTATATGATTCGCTGCGGCTTGGCACTCGGCGGAAAGAAAAACGAGCAGTCGTTATCGGAGCAGGCGACGCAGGCGCAAGCTTGGTAAAGGAACTTGCGTCGGATCACACGACGCTGTCAAAACCCGTTGCGCTGTTGGATGACGATCCCCGGCGCCAAGGACAGTCGATTTATGGCGTACCTGTTGCAGGCGGCGTGAACGATTTAGAAATCGTCGCGCGCGAGTGCCATGCGAACGAAGTGCTGATATGCGTGCCAAGCGCCACGCAACAGCAAATGAGCCGCATCTTGGCGGTTTGCCGGCAAGCCAGCTTGCCGGTTCGAACGTTGCCGACCCTGGCTGAACTGATTGATGGACAAGTATCGCAGCGAGCCCTTCGCCAGCTGAACATAAGGGATTTGCTGAACCGGGACGAAATTGCGCACGAGCCGGAAGAAATCCGGAAAATCGTCGGCGGCAAGTCTGTGCTGATTACCGGAGCAGGTGGCAGTATCGGGTCGGAGCTCGCGCGCCAAGTCGCCTCCGGCTCGCCAGCTACATTGCTACTCCTCGACAAGTCTGAAAACAGCCTGTTTTACATTCACCGGGAGTTGCGGGAACGCTACCCCGATCTGATTTTGCGGCCGCTGCTGATCGATCTGGCATGCCGGGACTTTGTTGATGAGTTCATGCGAGACGAGCAACCGGAAGTGATTTTTCACGCTGCGGCCCACAAGCATGTCGGTTTGATTGAACTACATCCTCGCGAAGGCATTCGGAATAACGTTCTGGGAATCCGCAATCTCGCCTTGGCCGCACTGCGCAATCGAGCAAGATTGTTCGTAAACATTTCTTCGGACAAAGCGGTGAACCCAAGAAATTACATGGGTTGCACCAAGCGAATCACGGAATTGCTGATGCAGGATTTAGCGCGGCAGGGCGTAACACGATTCATGAACGTGCGATTTGGGAACGTGGCAGGCAGCACCGGCAGCGTTTTGCGGCTCTTCTGGGACCAGATTCAACAAGGTGGTCCGCTGCTGGTTACCGATCCACGCGCGACGCGATACTTTATGTCGATTCCGGAAGCGGTGTACCTTATCTTGCGCGCAGCGGAGTTGGGCCGCGGCGGAGAAACGTTTGTATTTGAGATGGGAGAACCAATCAACATTTACGAACTCGCGAAGAGCATGAGCCTGCTGGCAGGGCGAACGCCGGGCAAAGACATCTCCATTCACTTCGTCGGTCTGCAGCGAGGTGAAAAAGTTGCAGAGGAGTTGTGGGAGGACTGGGAAAATCCTGTGCAGACCGCCATAAAGGAAATCCTGGTGATTACAGAGCGGAACCCGTCGTCCGATAAAGTACTCGACAAGATAAATAAGCTGGAAATGTATATTGCCGCAAACGACCGCGAGGGATTGCGCGATTACGTGAACCGAATGGTTCCGCAGTTCGCCAGGAACCGTAAAGAGATCCAGTTCGATATCGAGTCCTCGGTTTCCACAGCCATAGTTTCGACAGGGAGAACAAATTGAAGCCTTCCATTCCACTTTCACGCCCGGACGTGGGCGATTTGGAAGTTCAATATGTCACGGATGTCTTGCGGTCTGGAATGCTCAGCTTAGGACCGAGCGTGCCGAAATTTGAAACGCAATTTGCTTCGTTTATCGGACGCAGCCATGCCGTGGCGGTTAACAGCGGCACTTCGGCGCTCCACTTGTGCGTACGCGCTTTGGGGATTGGTCCTGACGACGAGGTGATCACGTCGTCGTTCAGTTTTGTCGCATCCACAAATTGCATTTTGTACGAGCGAGCGGTACCGGTTTTCCTCGACATCGAACCGGACAGCTTCAATCTTTCTCCTGAACAGATTTATCGTTTTCTATCACAACGCTGCGAACACAACTCCTCCGGGCATTGCATCAACAAGGATACCGGCCGCCGGGTAAAGGCCATCCTTCCTGTTCATGTCTTTGGCATGCCCTGCGATATGGACGCGATCGAACGCCTTGCACAGAGACTACGGATTATCGGTGATCGAAGACGCCTGCGAGGCGCTTGGAGCCGAATATAGCGGTCGCCGTGCGGGTACCTTTGGCGATGCCGCCTGCTTTGCGTTCTATCCGAATAAACAAATGACTACTGGCGAAGGCGGGATGCTCGTGACTGACGATGACGCCCTCGCCGAAGCGTGCCGAAGCATGCGAAATCAAGGAAGGAATTGCGCGTCGGAGTGGTTGGATCACGCCCGTCTCGGCTTCAACTACCGCCTGAGTGATATTCATGCGGCGCTGGGATCAGCTCAATTGCAGCACATCGAAAGCCTCCTTGAGAAAAGGCAATCTGCGGCGGCATCTTACGATGAACAATTGCAAGGAGTTCGCGGGCTTATAACGCCTAGACGGCTGCACGGCAGCAAAAGAAGCTGGTTCGTTTATGTCGTGCAGGTGCCTTCGAAGAACGGATCGGACATTCGTGACAGCGTTTTGCGATCTCTGCGTTCCGCGGGCATAGGTTGCCAGGCGTATTTTCCCGCAATTCATCGCCAGCCTTACATGAAAGGGCAATTCATTGCGCCATTCGGAGCACTGAAAGAAACGGAGATTGCCTCCGACGCGTGCTTGGCGATTCCCTTCTTCTCGACGATAGATGCTGCACAAATCACTGCTGTGTGCGATGCGCTCAAGCAGGCGCTACAAGATGCGTCCAGGGACGAGCACAGCACTGCCCGAATTGCCGTTTCGCGAAGCTAATCCGCCGAATCAATCTCAAATAACGAAGATTAAACAAAAAAATCAAAGGCAAACAACCAAAAGGAAATTCAATGGCGACGATGACTCGAGCTGTGCCGAAAGCAGTTCTCCTTCCGGGAGGCAAGCTAACGGAAGGCGCCGAAGCTCTTCCGCTGCAGACAGTTTACGGAGTTCACACGGGGCATAATTCCGCCGCCGCTCTTGTCGAGGATGGCGTTCTGAAAATGGCCTTGCAGGAGGAGCGCCTGACGCGAATCAAGAACCAGGGTGGCTTCCCGAAAAATGCCATACAGATGATTACGGCTAAATCCGAAACTGATCATGGCTTTGACACGAGCTTTCGCCTTGCGCTCGGTGGCAAGAATCTTTCGGAATGCTACTGGCGGAGAGAGGACATTCTGCGGGCAGCGGGCAATGGAGCGCCAAGTCTCGCTGGGCGAGTAAAGGGCGCCGCGCGAAAAAACGAAACAGTTTCCGAATGGATTAACCGGCAGAAATGGGCAGGCATCGCGCAGACCGCGGAAAGCGCCACCGGTATCCGACCCATTTTGACAGAAGGTGTTGACCACCACGAATGTCACGCGGCGTCCGCGTATTTCGGGTGGGGCCGGATGGATGAAAGAGTTCTTGTGCTCACGTGCGACGGCGCCGGAGACCTCGTGTGCGCGACGGTCAATATCGGTTACCGGGGAACTCTTACACGGATCGCGGAAGTGGACGAGAGCCACTCGATCGGCGCGTTGTACGCGAAAATAACGTACCTGTCCGGAATGGTTCCGATGGAGCACGAGTATAAGTTGATGGGCCTGGCCCCATACGCAGAGCGCGCGAAGGAAACGCAAACCATCAGCCGCGAAATTGAACAGCTTTTTGCGTTCGACGAAAAGGCTCCACTGACTTGGACGCGAACCAACGGATGCCCTCCACTCGCGTACGGCGCCGAGTATCTCTCCGCGTTTCTAAAAAGGAGGCGCTTCGATCACATCGCTGGAGGCGTCCAACTGTTTGTCGAACGTTTTCTGGTTGAGTGGGTAAAGCGGTGCGTCGCGGAGACCGGCATTCACAAGGTCGCTCTCAGCGGCGGCGTTTTCATGAACGTCAAGGCCAACCAAAAGATTCTTGAGCTGCCCGAAGTTGAAGAACTGTTTGTTTTCCCTTCGTGCGGTGACGAAACCAACGCGATAGGCTCGGCGTGGATGCAGTATTCACGATCGTTTTCAGAGACCCCGGCGGCGCTGGGCCACTTTTATCTCGGCAATGAATACGGCAACAACGAAATTGAAACGGCTCTGCAGAATTATCAGTTTGGATCTCGGAGCACTGTCCAGGAAGAACAGAATATTGAGCGCCGCGTCGCGGAGCTGCTCGCGAAGGGCGAAGTCGTGGCGCGGTTCAAGGGACGCATGGAGTTTGGCGCGCGCGCTTTGGGCAACCGTTCCATTCTTGCAAACCCCGCCGCGCCTGGCGTCGTAAAATTGATCAACGAAATGATTAAATGCCGCGATTTCTGGATGCCATTTGCCCCGTCAGTGCTTGCCGAACGCAGCGAAAAGTACTTCAAGAAACCCAAACCAATGCCAGCGCCCTACATGATCATGACGTTTGACAGCCGCGAGGAAAAACGCAATGCGATGGCCGCGGCAATTCATCCTTACGACGGCACGGGCCGCCCTCAGGAGGTATACGAAAGTTGGAATCCCGACTATCACCGGCTGATCAGTTACTTTGACGAACTGACCGGCGAAGCTCTCATCCTGAACACGTCCTATAACCTGCACGGAGAACCGGTTGTGTGTTCGCCCAAGGACGCGCTCCGCGTCTTTGACATTTCAGGATTGCAGCATCTCGCCATCGGCAATTTTCTGTTGTCAAAGGGACGGTAGCTCGAGATGGCAACATCGGTCAACGATTGCACGATCGGTCCGGTTACATCGGAAACCGGCAAGAAACCCGCTCCTGGCGAATCCAGCCTTCCCACGGAACGCGCGGCAATTCTGGGGATTTTCGGCAAGAACACATTTTGGCTCTGGCTGGACCTGGGCGCGCTGCGCATCGGCAGTTTGCTGGCAGGATTTTTCCTGATCCGCTATTTGGGACCGAACGGCTTTGGTCTTTATAGCACTGCCATCGCGGTAGGATTCCTGGTCAACGCAGTCAGCGATCTCGGCCTCACACGCTACACCGCTCGCGCCGTGGCGGCGAATTCTGCCGAAGGGCCACCGATTCTGTCTCTCTCCCTTTGGACGACCGCTGCTTTCGCCGTAGTCGAAATCGCAGGTTTGCTGTTTGCACTTTTGACGGGGCACCCTCGAGCCGCCGCGATTTGCGCCGGTCTTGTGCTGAACAATCTGGAAGGTACTGCGATCTTATGTTCGGCGATGCTCACGGCGAATTTGCGTTCGCGACAAATCCTTTCCGGTTCGGTGATTGGCACAGTTGCACTCATCACGCTGTCGGCGCTGGTGATTGTGCTGCACCTGTCCGTGGTGACCTTCCTTATCCTGGGAATGTTCCGCAGCCTTTGCGTGCTCTGCGTGAGGCTGTGGCAGTTACGCGACCTGTGGCCGTCATTGCATTTCACGGGAACAAGAACTTTTCGCCGTCTAATGAGATCGGCATGGCCGTTCTTCTGCTACAACATCACGCAAGTAAGCTACACACGGCTGTCTATCGTCTTCTTTGGGTTGGTAGCGCCCGAAAATATGGTGGGCATTTTTTCTGCAGCATTCGTTTTGTCGGATATCGTCCCGCAATGGAGCTACGCGATGAGTGGCGCGCTCCTGCCCCTATGGACGCGGCTGTTTGAAACCGACCGGAACACGGAACTGCTCGAGCTCCGCGAGTCGCTGTTGGACCTGATCGTGCTCCTCTGCGTGCCTGCGGCGATTGCCATCTCGATTTTCGCGCCAGAGATTTGCGCCCTGCTCGGTTCGCGTTTTGCGTCGAGCACGCTTGTATTACGAATCCTTGCATACCGGATCTTACTCTCTGTTGTAGACGGTTTTCTTGGGCATGGATTCTTGATCGCAATCAATCGGGTTCGGGAACGGCAGCGCGCGCAAGCTTACGCTCTCGTTTTGCTGGGCGTTTTGACGTTGCTGCTTGGCAAACTATGGGGTCCGACTGGCGCGGCGTGGGCACTCTTCATCGCTGACGCAGCGCTGATTCTTCAATACCTGAGGATTCTTTCGAAGCTGAAACTGCGGCTTTCTTCCAACGTATTGTTGCCCTGCTTACTCGCAGGCGGAGCGATGGCAGGCGTAACGCTGTCTTTCAAGACAGATGCGGTCGCTGCGGCACGACTGTTCTTTGGAGTACTGACGTATGGTGCGCTGCTTTTACTGGTTTGGCGCGCACGATTGTTAGGAGCAGGCCGCACGCTTCGTCACTGCCTGAGCGGCGTGTAACAGATTCCAATGCCAGCATTTTTCACAACTCAACGAATCTCCGCGGCCGATCAGCACGCGTTAGACGTCTCTTCGGCCTCAGTTTCGAAATGGAGTGGCAGCGCTATAAAACTTGCTGTTCTGGTCTTTTGCGTCGCAGCTAGTTTTGCGCTGACGATCGTAGTCCCCTTCGTAACGCGGATTGAACCAAAGATCTTTCGGGTCTTTGCAGCGATACAGCCGGTTTATTTGCTTCTTGCCGCCGCGGTGGTTGCGATCGTGGGCTGCTTGTTGCTGCGACATGCCGAAATTGCGGTTGCAGTCTTCTATGTGATCGGGTTTTTCAAAGGCGACGCGCGGCTTGAATCGAGCCCGGTCGACCTCACTGTCTCTGTCGCTGTATTGATGATTCTCGCAATCGTGATTCGATTGGCGTTCACGGAAACGGAATTAAAACTTCCACGGGCGTTTCTGTGGTATGTCCCAATTCTGTTTCTAATGTTTATGAGTCTATCCTACACGCCGAGTCTCGCCGCTGGCCTCGACAAGACTCTGCGCTTTGTTTTCTTGACGCTGCTAGGCGCGATTTCTCCGTTCATCCTCGTCAATTCGCGCGTAAAGCTTGAGAGGTTTCTCGCCACGCTGGTTATCGGCGCGATCTTGATGTCAATCAACTCATTTTTCATGCTCGGTGGAGAAGATCGTTTGGTCGCTCCGAGCGGAGAAACAACCGCCCTCGGGTTCTGCGCCGGCCTGGCTCTGATCGTTATCTGGACGCTCTGGTTTCCCAAACTCTCGCTCGGACGACGCGTCCTTTTTTATCCGTTAATCGGAGTGCTGGCTGTCGCTCTGGTTGGTTCTGGCGGGCGACTTGCAAACGTTGCAACCGCGCTTTGCCTGGTCCTGAGTATTTTGTTTTGCCGCCGGCTGGCCGTGGACTTTGGAATTATGTTGGGATGCGGAATCGCAGCGCTTCCCTTTGTCAATATTCCAGCGGCGTCGATTCAATATCTGGCCTCGCTTACCCGGCCTCATGATGCGTTCGGCACTCGAACTGATCTCATGCGCTTCGGGCTGCAGACGTTTCTCGATCATCCGCTTTTCGGAGTCGGCGTTCAGGGATACCGCTATGTCACGCCGAATCCGCTTACTTACAATTTTCCCCATAATCTACTGCTGGAACTGGGCGCCGAACTCGGAGTGTTCGCCGTAATCGCGTTTCTTATTTTTGCGTTCTGTTCCTTCGACGAATTGTTCCACCTTCTTCGCGAGCGCAATCCCCGCTACCTCGCGCTGGAACGAACGGTGCTTTCCTTGCTTGTGCTCGGAGCGCTGGACGTTTCCGTTTCGGGAGAAATGAACAACGATCGCCTGTTTTTCTTTCTGCTCAGCCTGCCCTTCGTGCTTCGCGAATTTATATCGCGGGACACGCTGCAAGCATCGTTTCGTCCGGCAACGGACTCACTTGCCGGGACGGGTGAAGCGGTGGTAGCGCCAAGTCAGTTCAGTCATCTCTAGGGGAAACCTTTTCACATGTCCACAACAACGCTGGCAACGAATGTAAATTCTGTGATGGACGGGACGGAGGCGTTGGTCGGGCCTGGACGTCGGCGCTCTGGGGTTCTGTCCATTTGCCATCTGACGCCCGTCCAGGATCGTCTCGATTCGCGAACCTACATTATGGAGATGCTGCCCCTGACGAAGCACGGGTGCAGACTGACGCTGATCGGTGCGCATGGCCTCAATCAGATGCAACAACCCGTCAATTTTGTTTCGATACCGCGGAGACAGACCAGGGTTACGCGAATTCTGCTGGCCGTCGGGATGGCCTTCAGGGCGGTGCGTCATCCTGCACAGCTCTACCATGTGCATAACCCGGAGATGATTCCTGCAGGGTTGCTGTTGAAATGGTGGGCTGGGAAAAAAGTGGTGTACGACACGCAAGAAGACCATCCTTCGATGATGCTAACGAAGGCGTATTTGCCGTCTGCGCTTCGCCGGACCGCCAGTAAAGTCGTTGCTTCTGTCGAGCGCTTGGCTGCTCGTGTGTTCGACGGTTTCATCGCGGCGGACTCTGGCACTTTGCGAGCGACAGCGCGTGTGGGAACAAGCCGCAAGATGGTTTTCTATAACCTTCCCAATTTGGACTTTTTCCCTTCGCCGCAATCGACGAATAAGCAATATGATCTCGTCTATCGGGGGGGATTGTCGGAGCGTGCCGGCACCTTCGTACTACTGTCGGCGCTGCGCGAGTTGCAGTCGCGCGGATTGGACCCAAGATTGTTGCTGTTCGGCTACGCGGACAGCGCAGTCGATCGTATCAAGATTCAGAGCCATATCCGGAGCATGGGACTCTCTAAGAACGTCGTACTGGAAGGTCGCATTGCTCACGCAAAAATGGCGGAAACCCTCAGCCAGGCCCGTATTTCCGTTTGTCCGCTTCTGGAGATTCCAAAATTTCGCAACAACATCCCCGTTAAGGTTTTCGAATCCTGGGCCTGTGGTATTCCGGTGGTTTGCAGTGACTTGCCGCCAATCCGGCCCTTCTTTAAGGGAAAGAATTTTGGACTACTGGTGAAACCAGGCGACGTCAACTCTCTGGCGGACGCGCTGGAACGCTTGCTCAGAAATCCCGAAGAGACGGCGCGGATGGGACAAGCGGCCAGAAGAGTTGTCGTCAGTCAATACAACAACAGGTATGAATCGCACAAGTTGCTCAGATTCTACAAGAAAGTCCTGGGCGAAGCGTCTTGACCTCGGAGAAATCGCAAGTGGAGAAGCGGCTGATCATCAACGCGGATGACTTTGGGCTGAGCAAGGGAATCACGGATGGAATCCTTCTGACCCATGAGAAGGGAATCCTGACCAGTACCTCACTCATGGTCAATCAGGCGGCGACCGAATATGGCATCTCTCGCGCCGAAGAGGCGCCCGGTCTTGGCATCGGCATCCATCTGAACCTCACGCAGGGCACGCCCGTACTTCCGAAGGAGCAAGTTCCGACACTCGTAAACAGCGAAGGTCAGTTTTATTCGTGCGGAACTCTGGCCAAAAAGTTGCTCCGTCTGCAAATTTCCGCGGGAGAGATCGAAGCGGAGTTTCGCGCGCAAATTCGGTTGATGAAGTCATACGGACTGATGCCCACGCACGCTGACTCGCATCATCGCATTCACATGTACCCTTCGGCTGCCCGCGCTTTTCACAATGCGATCGTCTCCGAGGGCATTCGCCGCGCACGCGCGCCTCGCAAACAATACTGGCCTTCGAACGGGCGCTGGGGAGGCCCGCATATCGGCCCGTTCTACCGCCGGCTGGCTGCGAAGTCCTATTTGGAATTTCTGCAATCGGTAGTCTTCCGCGATCTCCAACTTCCTGACGCGGGAGTGACGTTTCATCCGTCATACAGCGGAAAGTTATCCGCGCTTCCCACGGCTTGGCAGAATACGTTTGAACACCTGCCAGGCGGTTCCTACGAAATGTGGTGCCATCCCGGATTTTTGGAAAGTGGTTTTTCCAGCACAGATTCGATCGCAGAGCAACGCGAGGTTGAAATCGGCATCCTCACGAACAAGAGGTTGCGTGAACTCGCACTGCGTAAAGAAATTCAGTTGATCAGTTTTCGCCAGCTCTAGTTTTGACTTACGTCGGAACAACCGAGCCCCTGATTCTTAGCGATACGCCCGACAAACCCAGGAGGAACCATGATCGAAGCACAACTTCGCGCTAGAGGACCGGCGTTGCAACGCGCCTATGACCGAATGCCATATTCGGTACAGAACTTTCTCACGAGCGCCCGCGGATGGCTCTTAACGCGCAATCGCTATGCTCCGGGAATGTACTCTTACCTTAGAGAGTTACGCCGGCATGAAAAATGGTCCGCCGAAGAGATTGCACGGTTTCAGCTGAACTCGATTCAACGAATCGTCGAGTATGCGCGCCAAACCGTGCCGTTCTATTCCGATTATGAGCGAGTGGCCTTCAGGTCTCCCGATGACTTGCGCAAGTATCCGGTTCTTACACGGGAAGTTGTCCGGCAGAACAGTGACCGGCTCATCTCCAGTACGCTACCTGCGCACGAGTGCATTCGCGTCGGCACCACTGGCACCACGGGTGCGAGTCTGAAAGTGGCGTACAGCGAGCGCGTCGCTCGCCGGCACTGGGCATTTCGTATGCGCCAATGGGCTTGGGCGGGAGTGAAAGCGCGCACTCCGCGCGTCACGTTATTTGGCAGCCGCGTTGTTCCTCCAGAACGGGAGGAGCCTCCTTTTTGGACCAACAACTATCTTGAGCGCCAGACGCTGATGAGCATCTTTCACCTCTCGGAAACCAATGCTCCGCATTACATCGCTTTCCTTCGCCGCAATAAGGGAAAAGTGCTCGAAGGGTTTCCTTCTGTTCTAGGTATCCTCGCGGATTTCGTGCTTCGCACTGGAACCACGATTCCGATGCAGACTGTCTTTACCGACGGTGAGCCGCTTTATCCTTTCCTTAGAGAAAACATTGAGAAAGCATTCGCTGCGACTGCGTTTGATCTTTACGGCAATACGGAATATGCCGGCTTGCTCACGCAATGTGAAAAGGGGCAGATGCACGCGGTTCCCGACTACGCGTACCTCGAAATCCTGAATGAAAACGATCAGCCCGTGAAAGATGACGAGGAGGGATATCTGGTCTGGACGGGATTCATTAATGACGCAATGCCATTGATCCGCTATCGCATCGGAGACCGCGGCTGCTGGCAGCCCCAACAATTCTGCACTTGCGGACGGCAATTCCCTGTCGTTCGTCCGACGATTACCAGAGATAGCGATACGCTTCGTTGTCCAGATGGCCGTTTGTTCTCGCCGCGTGCTCTCAACCAATCGTTAAAGGGCGCGACAGCCCTGCGCTTTTGCCAACTCGTTCACGAGCGGCCGGGACACTTGCTGATCCGCGGAGTTGCCAGCCGGCCGAGCGCATACGACGACTTGATGGGCATCCAGAAGAATCTTCAAAAGATTCTGGGGCCAAGCTTTACGGTGACGTCCACTCTTGTTGATGCGCCAATCGTTCGTGCCGGCGGCAAAATTCCTCTGATCATTCAGCCTGCGGCAACAGCCGCCTGAAGAATATTCTTTTGCTTGGTTACGCGCGGCACGCCTTCAGCCGCTCGCTGCCACTTGTACTCTGTCACAAACCAAAAGTTCAACTTCCACGGAGGGTATCTCAGCAATGGCAAATCTCGCGGTTTTCGGAATGGGGTACGTCGGATGCGTGACGGCGGCGTGCTTTGCATCTCATGGACATCATGTGATCGGGGTGGACGTAAACCCCGACAAGATCGAGCTGCTGAGAAACGGTGAGCCGACAGTTGCCGAACCCGGACTTCGCGAGATGGTCTCCACCAGCGTCCGCAAAGGAAAGCTGTGTGTGACGCAATCGGTGGACGACGCCGTGAGCCGCTCGGACATTTCCTTTATAACCGTGGGAACGCCACCGCGAAGAAATGGAGACGTAGAGCTCGACGCGCTGCGATCGGTTCTCGCGGAAATCGGCCGGTCTTTGAAGAAACATCGGCGGTTCCATACCGTCGTGGTCCGCAGCACCGTGCTGCCGGGCACCACAGCATCCGTCGCACTTCCTGTTTTGCGAGAAAACTCAGAGCTCGAGCCGGGTAAAGATTTTTCAATCTATTTCAATCCTGAATTTCTTCGCGAAGGCTGCTCCGTCCGCGATTTTCATGAGCCCCCCTACGTGATCATCGGTGGAAATGGATTGAAACAAAGGAACCCGCTGCGCGATTTGTGGTCGTCCTTGGGGATCCGTGCGCCAATCTTCGAACTTAAATTTGAAGAAGCGGAGATGCTGAAGTACGCCAGCAATGCCTACCATGCGGCAAAGGTCGTGTTTGCAAATGAAGTTGGAGCTATTTGCAAGGACCTTTCTATAGACGGTCAACGAGTCATGGAAGTCTTCGTTCAAGACACGCAACTGAATACATCGGCGCGGTATCTGATGCCGGGATTTTCATTTGGCGGCTCCTGTCTTCCGAAGGATGTGAGCGCGCTCACTTATTTGGCAAAGAGTCTGGACGTGAACACACCGCTCCTAAACAGCTTGATGGCCAGTAACGATGTGCATTTGATGCGCGCTGCGCGCATGGTTCTTGAAACCGGCAAACGCAAGGTGTGCCTGGTCGGTTTGGGTTTCAAAGAAGGGACCGACGATGTGCGTAACAGTCCGGCGGTTCTCTTAGCCGAGCACTTGATAGGCAAAGGCCTTGCAGTCACGATTTTCGATCGCATCGTGCAGCCTGAATATCTCTTCGGCCGCAATAAGCAGTTTCTCGATATGACCCTTCCGCACCTGCTTACCCATCTCAGGTCCGACCTTCAGAAGGCTCTTGCAGAAGCCGAGGTCGTCGTTGTCTGCGCGGGAGATCCCCAGATCGAACAATTTCTGATCGGCGAACACGGGAAAAAGATCATTGACCTGGTGGGGCTGCGTCAGGTCAAAAACTCCGGAAACGGTTATACCGGGATCGGCTGGTAGGCGCCAAGCAATGCGCATCCTCTTCCTTTCTCAATATTTTCCGCCCGAAACCGAGATCGGCGGTATTCGCATTCTGGAACTCGGCCGCCGCCTGATCGCTGCGGGCCATCAAGTTTCGGTCCTGACTGGTCTGCCCAATTATCCGGATGGAAAGCTTCATCCAGCCTATCGCAAGAAGGCGTGGAAATTGGCGTGGCGCGAAAACAACGACGGCATCAATGTAATACGAGTCGCGATGTTCCCATCTCATAGCAAAAAAACGCTGCCGCGGCTTGCAAATTATTTCTCTTTTTTGTTTGCAAGCGCCACGCGTGCCATGTTCTTGGCCAAGCCTGACGTGATCGTTTGCACTTCTCCGCCACTGACGATTGGTTTGTCGGCTTGGCTTGCCGCCAGCCGTTTTCAGGTTCCCTTCGTGCTTGAGGCGCGCGATCTGTGGCCGGAGGCGGCGATCGCTCTCGGTTATCTTCAAAATTCTGCTGTTCAGAAAGCGGCTTTTGCTCTGGAAGGTTTTCTCTATCGCCACGCGCGGCACTTGGTAGTCGTGTCACAAGGAATGAAAAAGGATCTCGTCGAACACGGGATCGCGCCAGCGAAAGCGTCCGTCATACCTAACGGTGTTGATACGGACCTGTTCACGCCCGACGCGAAAAATGAGTACATCGAGGGGTTGAAAAAGTCTGGACTACGCGTGGGCGTCTATCTTGGCACGCTAAGCGCATATCACGGCGCCGATCATGCGTTAACACTGCTCGAAAAGCTCCAGGCGCATCGCGACATTCGCGTCGTATTTGCAGCCGGCGGCTCTGCGGCACAGGGATTGCAAACAGCCGCTACCCAGCGCGGCCTGAGTAATGCTCTATTTCTGCGAGCGCCCTCGCGCCGTGAGATGCCAGGGCTCATCGCAAGCTCCGATTTTTGTCTGGCGCTCGTAAAGCCCGGGCCGTTCTCTCGTTGGTTGCTCTCCTCAAAAATTTTCATGTACATGGCTTGCGGCCGTGCAATTTTTGCGCTGGCTACAGGAGAAACCGCCAGGGTCATTGCTGAGGCGCAGTGCGGCATCATCGAAGAACCGCTGGATTCGGGAATCGACAGCCTCGCGACCTCCATTGGAGCGCTCGCCGGCGGCCCCCAAGCCGAAGCGATGGGCCGCGCAGGCAGAATTTACGCCGAGCAGCATTGCGGATGGAATTCCCTTTCGCACACGTACGATCTTTTGCTTCAAGAAATGACTTCGACGAGTGCCCTCCACCCACAGGAGCATCCAGTGCCCACAACTCTTTCCGAGCGAAGCTGAACGAATCAGCGGAACTAACCCAAGGACAAGCGAAAACTCTATGTTGACTGCGATCTCCACACACAGCTATTTGGCAGGTGTCGTTGCGTTTCTGATTTGTGCCGGCTTCTTGCCGCTGGTCCGTTACATGGCGGCGCATCTAGGAGTTCACGACCTACCTGGGCATCTGAAAATTCACACTGTCCCGATCCCTCGTGTTGGAGGCATCGCGATCGGACTTGCGATTGTCATATCGCTTATGCTCTCGCCTTTTGGAAGGTCTCCGCACGTCACCGGAATTTGTTTGGCGCTTATGGTTATCTGGTATGTCGGCCTTGTGGACGACCTGGCGAACCTTTCTCCGATGTTCCGCCTGATCGCTCAGCTATTTGCTGGCGTTTTGGTCAGCCAAACGCCGTGGGGCCTGAAATTAGTCGGAATTCCTTTGTTTGATATCGTGCTCACGTGCCTGTTCGTTGCGGTCTTCGTTAATGCTTTCAATTTCCTGGATGGCGCTGACGGTCTTGCGGGCGGAGTTGCCGCATTCATTGCTCTAGGTTACGCGGCGCTCTATTCGATCCCAGCTTTAAACACCGGCGGGCTGGTGGCGTGGATCCTGCTGGGCGCCTGCCTCGGATTTCTTGCGTTTAACTTTCCTCCGGCAAGAATCTTCATGGGGGATTCGGGCAGCACGACGCTGGGTTTTGTGGTGGCGTTTCTCGCACTCGACTTTTACCGCGTCCACTACCACATCGGAACTCATTGGCTGCTGCCGCTGGTCTTTGCAGCGCTTCCCCTTCTCGACTTTTTTCTGGCGGTGCTTCGACGTATCCGCAGACGAGTTTCGCCTCTCGCCGGTGATCGACAGCATTTCTATGACTTGCTGCTCGAACGAGGTTGGTCGTCAATGCAAGTGGCGTTCAGCGCTTACGCGATTACAGGAGCTCTTCTTATCGTGGGCTGGTTCTGTATGAACGCCAGCTGGCAGCTGTCGCTCATCGCCTCGCTTGCCACGGTGACGGGCCTGCTGCTGCTTGCGGCCCGCCTTGGAGCCTTTCGCTGGAACGCAGCGGATTTGATTTTGATGTCGCGGCGGTCTCGGACTTCGAACCAGTCCTCGTCTTCTGATTAGAATCCTTCGGGAGAGCTAAACATGTCTTTCATGCGGCTTGTCAGTACCGTAAAGAGCGTGTGTTCTTTGAACCGGCGGAGAGAATTCAAAGAGCTCCTTCGTCGAGTCGCGCCTACAAAGCAAGACAGTGTGCTCGACATCGGCAGCGGCGACGGCTATTGGACCAACCAGTTCGCGCGATATGCCGGGCGCACCGTTGGCCTCGAACCCGATCCTCACGCGCTCAACTCGGCTCGAAGCCTTCACAACCGTCGCATCACTTTTCAACAAGGATTTGCGGAAAAACTTCCGTTCGAAGATAGCTCATTTGATTGCATCGTCAGCCTGAGCTGTTTCGAGCACTTTCGCGACGCGCAGCAGGCACTGGATGAGTGTTTCCGCGTACTAAAACCCGGTGGCCGCCTGGCGATTTCTGTTGACAGCCTGCTTCCACAAAATTCCCGGGCGGAGTTTCGTTCCTGGCACAGCAAAAAATATTTCGTAACCGAATACTTCGGAGAGCAACGCATCATAGGCATGTTCACACAATCGGGCCTTCGCCCTGGCCGCGAACCAGTCACCCATCTCTTGAACTCCCAGGGCAGCGCCCGGATCCGCGAGCTCTTTCTGCGCAACCCCGTTCGCTGGCTTCCGGCGTTCCCGGTTTTGTATTCAATGGTGCTCTATTTTGACCGCCGCAAACCGAATATGCCCGGTCAAGTCCTCGTTGCCACGGCCTTCAAGCCGCCAATTCCAAATACGGAAACGCAGCCGAGACATACAAGCCGTTCTCCCGAAGAGATTTCCTCACTGCCATACGCGAATTCTCTTTCGTCAAATTAATCACTGAGATTGCGAATTCATGTTGCTCTGGAACGACCCTTCAAGTGCAGTTGTGGCGCGCTTCGGTATCGCAGGAGACTTTCTTCCTGCGTCCGGCCTGAAGCCCGTCGGCGCGCAGACCTGGTCTGAAATGGCCAGGCCGCTCGTCGATGCGTTTGACGAACTCGATTTCGCGCTCGTCAACCTTGAGAGCCCAGTGAACGTTGGCTCTCTCCCTCCTCGCACTAAGCCCTCACTCGGAGACACCTTCAACGCTCCACAAGAAGCGCTTGATTATCTCTGCGCGCTGCAATGCAAAGTCGTCAGCCTCGCGAACAACCACACATACGACTACGATTCGTCAGGAGTCGCAACGACAGAAGGTGCGCTCAAAGCCGCCGGCATCGTTCCACTCGGGATTAGCCAAAATCTCGCGGAACTGCCGTCAGTGCACGTCCTCAATCTTGGCGACCACGCGCGCATCGGCATCTGGTGTTCCGCGCTCGGATTACGAGAATGTGCGACGAAGAAATCGGCCGGACTCGAACCTGCGACGATCGAACGCGGCAAGGCTGCGCTCTCCTTGCTCAAATCTCAGGGCGCCACTTGCTGTGTTGCCTTTTTGCATGCCGGCGCAGAGGGCACCAACCGCCCAGACCCTGGCGCCGTCAAACTAATGGACTCTCTGGCACGTGAAGGATTCGATCTCGTAGCAGCTTGCCATTCCCACCGCACCAGCGGCTTCGCTGACGTTGCTCGACAATCGTCGCCGTACCCGGCCTTTTGCTTTTACGGGCTTGGCAGTCTTTCCTCCGGTGTCATCTACTCGGAGTTGGAGCGCGAAGGGCTGCTGGCATTGATTGGTCTTAATTCTGAAGGGCGAATTGCGTCAGTCGAAGCCAAGCCGATCTACCTTGCGGGCCCAGGCTGGGGGACAATTCCAACAAGGGAACAGTCGGAATCTATCCTTAGCAACTTTCTGGCGGTTTCCCGGGAAATCCTGGATGGAAGTTACGAGCACGGATTCTACAGCGATGCCGGAAGACATTTCCTGCAGGTTCAATGGCGCGATTTAAGCCTGGCTTTCAACCGCGCTGGACTACGTGGCGTTCTCTCGAAGGTCGGACGCCTGCGCATGGGCCACCTGCGCACTCTATTCCACAGCAACTTGCGATCTGGTTAGAACGCCGATTCCATTCTTCAGGGGTTGTGCTGGACTGCGCCTAAATCCCACCTGGCGGATTGCTTCGTGGTGTGCAATCCGCCCTGCGGACCTGCCTGCGCGCTCAGCGCCTCTTCCAATTCAGGACCAAGATTTTCGCCTCTCCCAATCGCTGGAGAGTCAGTTCGCAGCGCAAAATCTTCCGCTTTCTGCGGGAGCTGCGCACGCAGCCGCGGGTCCGCCACAATTGATTTGGCATCGCCGCCGCTCTTCCCTTTCCATCCCGCGAAGTTAGTCACCGAATCCTTCCAATTAAACTTGTTCCCGTCGTCAGGAAAATATTCATTGCTGTCGGAGATGATTGGCCCCTGCACTCCTCTTTCCAGCACGAAGTGATACTTCCCGGAATTAGCAATGATGTTGTTCTTCACCGTGATGTCTCCGGTTTCCGGCGTGGTCTTGCTCACATAAAGATAGATCCCGTTCCGGTTGTTTACACACGTATTGTTCGCAAACAGATGCCCCTTATTGTTGGCGAAAATGCAACTACCGTTGGGATGGTTGAAAACGAGGTTGTAGACAAAGCGATTTCCCTGGCTCGGCATGTAGTCCGTCATCAACCCGTTCGACCCATTGTCATGAACAATGTTGTAACGAATCGTGTTGTTGCTAGAACCCACAGCCGGCTTGCTGATGTCGATTGATAGCTCGATTCCCGCGTGCGTCGCGCCGTAACATTCGTTGTGTTCCACGATGTTGTTGCTGGATCCCGACAACCCGACTCCGTACCCCTCCCCGCGTCGCGTGCTGTCGGTATTATCGTGCGAAATATTCCCGCTCACTAGAGAATCAGTCGTCTGGTGTAAGTAGATTCCTGCTCCGTTGGCGTAGGACTTGTTCCCGATAATCTTGACCTTCGTTACCGTCAACTGCATCTCGTTTCGAACTGTACGGCAACTCTCCCCCGCTGGGCAGCCTGCCATGTTGATGCCGATGAAGTGGTTGTGATGCACGTCGTTATTGGAAACCGTCACGTCCGACACCGGAAACGGCTCCACGCTCCGGTAAATCTGAATACCGACATTTTCGTTGTTCGCAACCAGGTTGGAGTCGATCACGCTTTCCTGTACTCCCTCGAGGTGAATTCCATCGCCAGCACTGTTGATAATTTCATTTTTCTCAATGCGCAGGCCGCGCGGGGCCGGGCCTTTCCTTCCGGCGGCAATTCCCCAAATATTTGATCCTAACGCGTACGGAGCGGCGTTAGCTCCGCTTACACGCAAGTTTCTAATGGTTACGTAAGACATTCCAGTCAGATTGATCCCGATCAGGCGTGTGCCGATTTCCACGCCGCGTTTCGGAAATGCTCTGACTGGCTGATCGGCGGCGTAGATGTAGAGCGTTCCGTTAGACCAGTTCCAGTCGCCCTGAGACTTCACATCACCGCTTGTTGGCCGCTTAGTCCCCTTGCTTCCGTCCAGCAAAATAACATTCGGTTGAGCAGCGACGTTAGATTGCCAGATGTTCGCGCCGCAACTCTGGCATGCCGTCCAACCTTCAGGCGGTGCGAGGTCCGCGCCGCTGATTTCAGGCGCCGAGCCCTCTCCATAAGCGTCAATCGTAATTGGACGCTGCGCTTCTCCGGACGATTGGAGATTGAGCTGTTCTCTCCAAATCTGGCCACGCCGGAAGAGAATTGCATCGCCGGGCACGAATTTCTGTTGATTCAGTTTGTTTATGGATTTCCAGGCAGTGGTTGGGGAAGTGCCATTATTCGAGTCACTGCCGTGTTCCGCGTCTACATAATATGTCGCCGCTCGGGCTGGGAGAAGAGGCACCATGCAGAGCGCGAAAAGCAGTACGCGCATTCGCATTGTCTCCCTCACACTTCTACTTCAGTTTGAACCACTCACCTTTGGCAGTAAAGCAAAAAACTAGAGAAAGTAGCCGCAGCGCGACCGGGAGATTCATCAACCCTACTTGGATTTATAAGTGAAGTTGAGTTTGGTTTCTTCGTTAACGACCAGAGGCCGGATGAAACGGTAAGATGTGCCGGCGCGAGGGACGTCCACAGCAACGGGAAGCACACCGGCTACCCGCTGCTGTAAGTTGAAAACGTTGGCTGACGCTGTCGGCGGTAGAGGAGGTGCAGCTGCCAAGTTTTCTTTCTTATGTTTCTTGTCCTTAGACGGAATGGTGGTTTCAGCGTTCAACTCTGCGTCGGACGCCATGACAGTGACAGTGCTGGTGGCAGCGCCGAGGTTCAGCCCCACGCGATACGCATGGGGATTTGCGGCATCGTAGGGAATATTCAGAACTGCGTTTTGAAATCCTGATGCGGTTGCCGTGACCCGGTATGTGCCCGAAGGAAGTCCACCGATTCGCCAGGAGCCATCGGAAGTCGTGACCGCGCTCCATGATGCGCTTGTAGTGAGATTTTGGATTTGTAAGTGAGCGTTTGGAATGGATGCTCCGGAGGGGTCGAAAACGAAGCCTCCGAGTTGGCCGGGTGAGAGCGCGATCCCTGGAGTAAGGAGGGAAAGTGAAACTACGTTGCGTCCGCTGATAGGCGCCCCACCAACAACTCCGGCGGTTCCGCTGCCAATCCCAGCTTGCAAGTTGCCAACTGCATCGCCACGGGTTCGTTCGTTTGAATAAATTTCATACTCCGCGGGGAGAAGCGACGCAGACATGGCGTCTCCTGTAAAGGCTTTGACCTTGAACCGATCAGGTAGAAAGAGTTCCCATTCCAGGACGTTGATGGGCACGTCCATTTTGGGCAAGGAAATGTCGGAATCGCCTTTTTTGGCGAAGGGCGCGCCGGAATGCAGAAAGACGAAGGAAACGGTGTACGCTCCGGCGGGCCGAAATCCGGCGCGGAGTAACGGAACGCGATCGCCGTCGGCGCCTTGCACTGGCTTCACTTTCTGGCCCGAGACTTCGGCGCTGAGAATAGTCGCCCCGGTAGGGAGTTCGACTTTCAGGAAAGGCTGCGCCTGATTTTTGATGGTCAGCTTAACTTCAGTGAGGGACTTCCCTTCCGACGTGACGAGAGTCGTGACGGTGGCGCGTTCTGCAACGGCGGCCAGGACGCTGGAATCCGGGAAGCGCGTCCACTCCAGCGCCAGCGCCGGTGATTCCTTCGGTTGACGGTGATAGCGAAACGCGGCTTGCAAGGAGTAACGAGAAAGAGCGCGCAGGTATGGATTTACCTCTTTAATGTCCAGACGCTTGAGGCCGCCGGATTCTTTGGCGGCAAGTTCAAGAGTTCCCTGCCCTTCCACTAAAATTTCGCCCGTTTCGCGTTGCGCGTCCTTGAAGGCAAGGATCGGCGCAGTGGCGTTCGCGTCGTTCAAAGGCCGTTGCAGAGAAATCAGGAATTGGTGATTGACTGCGGCGTGGGTGGCGATTTTGAGCAGCAGGACTCCGTTCTGAACTTCGCTGGATTCGAGTGAAGCGCCGTTGACGCCGGTGACTTCAAAACCATCAGGAACAGGAACGGAGAACTGATCTGCTTCGCCTTGCAGCACGTTGAGGTCTACGAGAGCTGCGACCTGCAAATCCGATTCGGTGACGGAGACGAGCGACTTGACGTCGGAGAGAAAGCGGACTTCACGAGGAACGGCGGGAGCTACCACTTCGCGCGTGTTCCACCAAATGTTGGCGGTTTGACCAGGCACAAGTGTGGCTTCGATTTCGGTGTTGCCGTTGACGGAGGCACGATGAGTGATGATGCCGTGATTGAGTTGCACGTTAGTTCGTTCGCCGGGAACAGTCAGGGAAAGGCGGACGTTTCCAGCGGACGGAACGGGAAGAGAGAAAGACGCACGGCCGGTTTCGATGGCCAACGGAAGTCCCGCATCGAGATTGACAGTGAATTCGGAATCGCCGGGAAGAATTGCGGTGTGCACACCGTTCTCCAACAAGAGCGGTAGCGGCTTCGCCCCGTGCCGTGCGTCGAGAACGGTCATTCCGTAGAGCAGAGCAACTTTGGCGGAGCGCGATTCGAGAGTTTCGCCGTCGAATTGTATAGAGCCGAGAACGTCGTCGTTCGCGACGCGGAATTTCAGATCGGCGTGTTTAAGAACGTATGGAACGGGCGGCGTTTCTGATTTTTTTCCAGGACGGTTAGCAAGGGCCAGCAGCCGGTTGTATTCATCCAGGGAAAGCGTGACGTTGCCGGGCAGTGGCCGCGGCGCTTCGAGCATTTGCTGTGCGTAACAGGGCAGCGCAAGAACAAAGACGATCAAGAGCGAGAGCAGACGTTTCACTTGCCACCTGCCTTTTTGTCCTGCTGATAGTCGAATTCGGCGGACGAAGACTGATTTTCACTGGTCAGTTCCGAAACTAAGAACAAAGAAGGACCGAAAGCGGGAAGATTGATACGCACGGGAAGAATTCCAGAAGCGCGAGAACCTTTTTCGCTGGCGTGGAATTTGTCCACTAACGTCTGCGCAGCCTGTTTGGCTTCAGCGGATTTCTGCGCGAGGCCGGCGTTTTCATCCATTGCTACACCCGGAGCGGCCTGCGCGACGGACCTGAATTCCATTCCTGTACCACTGGTCGGCACCACACTGTCTACCGCCGGCTCCTCGCTTTCCGCCAGCAGCTCGGCGGAAAGCGGGTTGGCGTAATCCTGCGAATGGAACGAACCAGTCTCTGGGGATAGGCGGAACTGCGGCGGATAAAAAACTTGCAGACCGGTGCGCGAGATCGGAAGGTCCAGCGCCGGGAGAGCAAGTTTGAAGCGGCCTTTGTCGGTCCAGGCCGGGCCGGGAGCAAAGTAGATGATCTCGACGACAAATTCCGGAGCTTCTTCGCCCGAGTGCGCTTTGGAAAGCGGGAGCAGCAAACTGGCGTCGGGGCCGGAACCGGGGCGTATGGGCTTACCGGCGAGCGACGCACTCCACAGCGTAGCGCCCGCAGGCAGAGCGATTTTGACGAAGCTGCGTTGGTTGTTGCGTAAAGCGTAGCGGGCTTCGACCAAAGATTTTCCGTCCTTGGTGAGGAGCACGCGGTAACGAGCTTCCTGCACGTTCGCCATGAGCACGGCTTGCTGCGTATAGCGCGAGACCGCAAGGTGCAACGAGCGCTGCGATTTGGCGTCGTTGGAGTGCGCGCGAAAAGCAAGCAACGCGGGCGATTGGCGACTGGAGACGGGTTCGCCGAGATCGCTGGCATCAGCGCGCTGCAAACCTTGCGCCTTGACGGTGTCTTCTTTGATTTCGCCCGCGCCGAGCACATCCACGCCGACGCCTCCAGTCTCCCGTTCAACATTTTGCAAACGCAGCAAAGGAATATCGAGTTGGCCATCGCGCGGCAGGTTGGCTTCGCCGGTGATTACAAAACTGGCGGATTGTTCGATGGGCTCGAGAAAAGTGATGACCAGCTCGCCGGGCTTCATTTCCCAGTCGCCGACCAGCGCCCCCTGAACCTGATTGATGGTGACGTTTTCCGGAAGCTTGATGCGCGCTTCTTTGGCTGCGCCTTGCGTGACATCCAGAATGACGTTTGCGCTGATAGAGGTGGAATCTTCGCCGAGGCCGGCGAATTGCGTTAGCGCTCCGTGCATACGAAGAGGCAAAGCGTTGTGATGCTCTTCAATTTTGCGCCGCCACGAAAAGACAATCGGCTCGCCTCCCTTTCCGTAGGCGGTGCACTTGGTGCCGCTGGCCGGGTTCTTGCTAGCGGAAGTTTCAGAGAAAAGTCCGCCGTAGAGGGAAAGATCGACTCCGGTGCGTGGAATTTCCATGGCCACGCGCGTAACGCCGGAAAATGTTGCGGGGAGCGAGACTCGTTCTTCGCCGGCAGTCGCGGCGATGGGAAGCGCAACCGTCAAAGTGATTACGGCGCGGCCAGCATGAGAGAGCAGCGCGGAAAGCTGACTGGCGTCCTTCGAATCGGCACGCGAAGTGAGGGACAACGGTTTGCCGTCCAACTTGGCTTCGCGGACAAAAAGCCCGGAGGGGACTGGCACGCGCACCCAGCCATTTTTCAGGACGTCAACGGTGAGCGTGGCAGTGCCGGAAGCGAAATCCGAATCGACGTGAAGGTCGTAATCCACGCGAGTGAGCGTGGCGTCTACGGGCGGCGGTTCGGGTTCGCGCTCCGCAGGAAAAGCTTTTACGCGAAGAGCGTGATAGTCAGGCACGGAAATGACTACCCAGCCGGGAGAATGCGCGGATTCCTGCGCAAACGTAACCGGGCTTATATAGAAAAAAGCATTGGCGAAAAGAAATGCGATCAGCGCTGACGGGTACCCAAGCGCTCGCACGGAGCGTTCCAGGATTGGCATGTTGTGGCCTCACAAAGACAGAACGTAACTACACAGATTTCTTGCACGCAAAATGGGTTGTTTATAGAGGCGACTATGTGTGCGTGCTCTTCCGGCGATAAGGTTCGACAAGAGGGTGTTAATAGTAAGGGGACGGGCTAACTGGCGGGCTTCCGGCACGGGGCAGGTGAAATCTTGAGAAATTTGAAGAAGGTAGCGTTCGCCAGGATTGTGATCAGCGAGGCGATAAGCGTTGCGTCATAGATTTCGCGCGAGATTAAGCCAGCGTTCAACGAAACTTGCGCAAGAATAAACGAGAACTCGCCAATCTGAGTAAGACCGATGCCTACCCGCTTAGAAGTTTCCCAGGAATAACCGAAAATGCGCGAAATGGCGCTCCAGACCAAGAACTTGCCGAAAATGACGAGAGCCACCAGCAGCACGACTAAGTACCAAGAAGAGAGCCATGTTCTAGGATCGATGAGCAGACCGATGGTGACGAAAAAGAGAGCGACAAAAGCATCGCGTAGCGGGAGCGTTTGTTTTTCAAGTTTATGCACAAAACTTGAGCTTCCGAGAAGTAGTCCGGCCAGGAATGCACCCAACGCCAGCGACAGGCCGATGAAATCCGTCACGGCGGCGACCACCAGGCAAATGGTCAGCGCGAGGAGCAAAGAAATCTCGTCATTGCACGCGCGCTCCACTTTTGACAAAAGGCGAGGTACAAATTTCCATCCGGCTACGAGAATCGGAACCAGCAGCAAGAGCGCGCGGCAAATCCTCCACACGATCGACAGAAATCCTGCCTCAGAGGAGTTGAGGCTGGGCAGTAGAATCGTGAGAATCACTACTGCCAGGTCCTCCACAAGAGTCAGCGTGATCATCACGCGGCCCGATTCGGAAGAGAGTTCACCGCGATCCATCAATAGCCGCATCATGACCATAGTGCTGGCGACGGAAATGATACAGCCGACTGCCACGCCTTGGAGGACTGGCCAGCCGAGAAGCGCTCCAACCCCTGCGCCAATGGCAATAGAAAGAGATATGCCCAGCGGCGCGCCAAGCAGCGCCACCCACTTTACTTTGAGCAGTTCGGGTATAGAAAATTCTATACCGACCGAAAACATCAAGAGAATGACGCCAATTTCCGCCAGCGTTTCAAAAACGCGAACGTCATGCACGTGCGGGCCTGGGGTCAGCGGACTTAGAATCAATCCAGCAAGCACGTAACCGAGCAGAACGGGTTGCCGCAAACGCCAAGCCAGCAGGCCGCAAATAAACGCGCCGGCAAAAACCATAGCGATGTCGCGATAAATCACGGAATGATCAGGCATCTGCGTACCGAACGTCTGCTCGACGGCGATAGGAGTGTATCACCAGCGCGGACGTCGAAAGTCTGAAGCCAAGAAATCGAATGAAAAGGTTTCAGGCCGTCTGGCGAAGGCTCGCGAGGAAGGCGTGGTGTGCGCGAGTGAGCGAGCGGCCTCGCAACGTCAGTGCGCCAATGGTGCGAGTCGCGGCAGGATCCGAGATGCGTACGAAACGGACCTGCGCACGGCGATCGACGGCCATGGCGGGGACCAGCGAAACGCCAACCCCAGCGCCGACCAAGCCGAGTAAGCTGGAAAATTGTCCGCTCTCGAAAACGACCTGCGGCGAGACGCGCGCACGATCGCAGGCGGCGACGGCGTTTTCGCGGAAACAATGGCCATCACGCAGTAGAAGGAAAGGCTCTTTGCGAAGCTCGCGGAGCGCGACGGTCCTATTTCGCGAAAGGCGATGATTTTTGGGGAGAGCCGCAAAGAGCGGTTCGGTGATTAGCGGTAAGGCTTCAAATTCGTGTCCGCGCACCGGCAACGCAAGTATAGCGATATCGATGCTGCCGGCACGCAGACGTTCGAGCAGGACGGGAGTGATTTCCTCCACCACTGTAACTGTTGATTTGGGAAAAAGCTTTGCGAAAACGGCGAGAACGGGGGGGAGAAAATACGGCGCAACGGTAGGGATCACTCCGACGGCGACTTGCCCTGAGACAGATTCCTTGCTTTCGACGACATCGCCCCGAGCGGCTTCCAGTTCACGCAGGACCGACAGCGCGCGAGGCAGAAAGGCCTTGCCGACGTCCGTGAGACGAACCGACCGGCCGAGGCGATCGAACAGGCGAGCGCCAAGCTCGGCTTCCAGCTTCAAAATCTGCTGTGATAGAGACGGCTGTGACACGTGGGAGTGCTCGGCGGCGCGGGAGAAACTGCCGGTGTCGGCGACTGCACAGAAATAACGGAGTTGATGGAGTTCCATAGGAAAGCGATCAGCAATCAGTAATTAGCGACCAGCGCCGGAAAAATTGATTCTCCGCTCGCAAGCGCGGCGTTTTTGTGACGAAGAGGCCAGAGATTGAGACGAGCTTCATATAGGCAATACCTATTCATTGTATCCGAAGTAGGTATTGGAACAATAGGTCTGACGGGGACTACTATTTGAGTCTGCTGGTGAACTGGGGTTTATTCAGCTGCGAAAGATCGGGAGGAAAAATGGCTGAGGAAAAGAAACACACAATGACGACGGACGCGGGACGTCCCGTGGGCGATAACCAGAATTCGCTTACAGTGGGACCACGTGGGCCAGTCGTTTTTGAAGATTATCTTTTGTTCGAAAAAATGGCGCACTTCAACCGCGAGCGCATTCCGGAACGCGTGGTTCACGCCAAGGGTTCCGGCGCGCACGGACACTTCGTGTGCACGAGCCAAGAGATTACGAAATATACGACCGCGAAGTTGTTCAATTCCGTCGGAAAAAAGACGCCAACGTTCATTCGGTTCTCGACGGTCGGCGGCGAGAAAGGCTCCGCGGACACGGAGCGCGATCCGCGTGGCTTCGCGCTAAAATTTTACACCGAAGAAGGCAACTGGGACATGACCGGCAACAACACGCCGGTGTTTTTTATTCGCGATCCACTGAAGTTTGGAGATTTTATTCACACGCAGAAGCGCGATCCAGAAACAAATTTGAAATCGCCCACGATGATGTGGGACTTCTGGTCTCTCTCGCCGGAATCGCTGCACCAGGTGACGATTCTCTTCTCCGATCGCGGAACACCGGACGGCTACCGGCATATGGACGGATTTAGCAGCCACACCTACAGCTTGATCAACGATAAGAACGAGCTCTTCTACGTGAAGTGGCACTTCAAGACCAAGCAAGGCATCAAGAATTTTACCGGAGAGTCGGCGGAAGAAATGCGCGGCAAGGATCCGGACTACGCGCAACGCGATTTGTTCAACGCGATCGCCAAAGGAGACTTCCCGAAGTGGAAAGTCTCCATTCAGATCATGCCGGAGAAAGACGCCGAGACGTATCACCTCAATCCGTTCGACCTGACCAAAGTTTGGCCGCACAAGGATTATCCGCTGCAGGAAGTCGGCGAACTGGTGCTGGACCGCAATCCCGTGAATTATTTCGCGGAAGTGGAGCAAGCCGCGTTCGAACCGCGCAACATCGTGCCGGGAATGGGCTATTCGCCCGACAAAATGCTGCAAGCGCGCTTGATTTCGTATCCTGATGCGCATCGTTATCGTTTGGGTGTGAACTACGACGCGCTGCCGGTGAACAAGCCGCAGTGCCCGTATCACACCTACAACCGCGACGGCATGACGCGGTTCGACGATAACGGCGGCAAGTCCGTGAACTACGAGCCGAACAGCTTTGCGGGGCCCACGCAAGATCTGAAATACACGGAGCGGGCAAAGCCAGTGACGGGAACGGTTGCCCGCCACGATCATCGTTCCGACAGCGATTACTATTCGCAGCCGGGAGATTTGTTCCGGTTGATGGCGGCAGACGCCAAGGCGCGATTGATCAGCAACATCGTGGGAAGCCTGGGCCAGACCCCGCGGCGGATCCAGGAACTGCAAATCCAGCACTTCTACAAGGCTGATCCTGCTTACGGCACGGGCGTTGCGAAAGGCCTGGGCCTGGACATCAACGCGGTCGTCGCGAAAAAGCAAGCCTTGGCAGCGGACTAGATTAGAAATCTAATCCCGGGGCGTGGCATAGTTTCGGCTGCGGTCATCGCGACGAGGCTGCGCGCCCCACAAACCACAAACGGAAGAGCTCGGCGGCCAGAGGGTTGGCGCTAGGCCTGGACTCTACCACCCACCGGCGAAAAGGCGTTGGGCCGTGCGCAAGCCACACTTTTGATATTTGTCGTATGCGCTGGCAGCGCGTTGTCGGATGGACTCAGTGCTTTCCGATCGCGTCCATCCTTCGAGCGCAGCGTCTAATGTGTACGCCTCGGGAGCCATGAGGCCGGTGGTCCACAAAAGTGGCTCGCTTTGTGTGTTTCGCATGTACGGAAGAAAATACGACTTGCTCGCGCAAGCAAGAATGATGAATTCGCGTCTGTGCGCTCCGGTCCTGCCAACGACGTGCGGAATCTGGAAATCCATGAAAGCATCGTGGCCTATATACGCCAACAGGTCGGCACCACCGGCAACGGGAAGGGCACGGCTCTCGCCCTCGAGATCCAAAGAAAGAGTCTCTTCTCGAAGACCGGCGGCAGAAGAGACAAAGTCAGAGACCGCATCGCGAATCCTGGCTCCGTCGTACGCATCGGCAACAAGAATCACTTCAGGGTTTTGGTGGCGAAAAACACAACGCTCCAGAAGGGGCGGTTGCCGGGAAGAGCTGCACTTGAGGAGACGCCACACAGAACTGGCTTTGAAAAAGGCTTTAACGCCAAACGTGGCTCCCCAGTAAAGATTGCTCGCGGCATCCTGTCCATTGCCGAGGCGAGCGCTAACAGGAACGATTCCTTGATGCTGATTGTCAGCGAGCGCAACAAAGACGTGAACAACGCGGGCACGCGGCTGAGCAAGTGCAGGACCGCCCGCCAATCCAGCCAGCGCGACAAGATGAGCAACAGCGACAACTACTAACTTAGGCATCAGAGCGACTTTTCCAGCATGTGAATAGTAGCGGCGAATTCTTCAGTAGGCAAGAAGTCGTCTTAGGTGGACGAAATATGCGCCCGTTTTGTTTTCGAAGGCGAATGGGATAAGGTCTCTCCGGGAAATCGGGAGCGACAACCATGGCAAAGCTAACTTTTTTGGGAGCAGCGGGTACAGTCACCGGCTCAAAATATCTGGTGGAGGCGGCGGGGAAGAAACTGCTGCTGGATTGCGGAATATTCCAAGGCTCGCCGGAATTAAGCGCGCGTAATTTCAAGCCGCTGACTGTAGATCCGAAAACGATCGACTATTGTGTGCTGACCCATGCGCACCTCGACCACACGGGCTGGCTGCCGTGCCTGGTGCGCGACGGCTATAAAGGACCGATTTACGGCAACCCAGCGACCATTGAACTGACGACGATTTCCTTGAAGGATTCTGCGCACCTGCAGCAAGAGGATGCGCAGCGCGCACAGCGCAATGCGAAGCACAGCAACGCCGAGGATCGCAATCCACTCTACACGCCTGAAGATATTGATCCGATGTTGCGGCTCCTGAAACCTATGCCGAGAAGCGGCGGCTTCGATCTTTCGCCGGAGTTTCATTTTGACGCTTACGATGCCGGGCACATCCTCGGGTCGTCGAGCCTGGCTTTGACGCTTACGGAAAATGGCAAGAAGACGACTGTCATTTTTTCCGGGGACATCGGGCGATACGGCGAGGCGATTCTGAAGGACCCTGCGACGCCGCCGAAAGCGGACGTGCTGTTGTGCGAGTCAACCTACGGTGATCGCGAGCATGAAGCGGGCGATCCTGCTGCGATGTTGGCGGATATCGTGAATCGCGTGGTAAAGCGCGGCGGTTCGATCGTAATCCCGGCGTTTGCGATCGGACGTACCCAGACATTTATGTATTACCTCCGCCAACTGGAGGACGAAAAGAAAATTCCGATCGTGCCAGTCTATGTGGACAGTCCGATGGCGCTCAGTACCACGGATCTTTATGTGAAGTACACGGAGGATCATGATCTGGATTTTTCGCAGCTGGAATCAAGCGGCGATCGCGATCCTCTGAACGTACATGTATTTCACTTGACCCGTTCGGCGGAGGATTCCAAAGCGATCAATACCGTGAAGGGTCCGTGCATCATTGTTTCCGCCAGCGGCATGGTCACTGGCGGACGCGTGCTGCATCACCTGGCGCAAAGACTGCCGGACGCCAAAAACGCAGTCCTGCTGGCTGGATTCCAGGCCGAAGGTACGCGCGGCCGTGCGCTGCAGGAAGGCGCGAAAGTGCTGCATTTATTCGGGCAGGCGGTGCCGGTGAATGCGGAAATTATCACTATGGGACAATTCTCCGCGCACGCGGGAAAAAGCGAGCTCCTACGATGGCTGGGCGGGTTGCAAGTGCCGCCAAAGAAAACCTGGCTGACGCATGGAGAGCCTGCGGCAGCACAGGCCCTGCAGGCAGCGATCGAGGAGAAGTTTCAGTGGGATGTGTCCGTGGCGCGATACCTGGACACCGTGGACCTCGGCTGAGATCAAATGAGCGGGCAAATTGGAAACAAATAATTTACATCGAGCAAAGAAACCTTTCGGCCGTTCCTTTCGTCTATAGAAGCAAGACCACTCGCGGGGTAGGGGGCTAACCACCACAGGGCAACCGACCGTCAGCTCCCTATCCCATCCTGACTAATGCGAAATAATTCCGTTTGCCAGCAACCTGTTGGGTCGACTTTATCACAAGCGCCATCGATTTGGTGGGAATGCTTGTGCCGGCCCTTACATTATCAAAAATTAAATTAATTCATAGTTGGAGCGCGATTTAAGACACGCTAGACGTGAAGCCGCTTGAAGCGTTCTTCGGCGGCGGCTAACGTTTCTTCTTTCTTGCAAAAGGTGAAGCGCACCTGCGACGCGCCGTCCTGTGGGTCATTGTAGAAACTAGAACCTGGAACACAAGCCACGCCAATTTCCTGCACAAGATACTTCGCGAACGCTACGTCTCTTGAGCCCGACGCAAATCGCGGATCATCCACGGGAAAATCGAATCGCGAGATGTCGGTCATGATGTAGTAGGCGCCGCGCGGTTGGTAAACGGTGAACCCGACGTCTTCGAGAATTTTCAGCAGGCGTTCGCGTTTCTTCGTGTACGTGGCGGCAAGGTTGTCGTAATACGCTTGTGGCGAGCGCAGCGCGCTGGCTCCTGCCTGTTGCAGCGGGGCCGCTGCGCCAACCGTCAAGAAGTCATGTACTTTGCGGATAGCTTGAGTCGGCTCCGGAGGGGCAAGCGCCCAGCCCACTCTCCAACCGGTCACGCTGTAAGTCTTGGACATTCCATTGATGACGATGGTTCGTTCACGCATGCCCTCGAGACGCGCCATCGAAATGTGCTCGGTGCCGTCGTAAAGAATGTGTTCGTAAATTTCATCGGTGATGCAATAAGAATTCCAGCGCACGCAAAGATCGCGAATGAATTCCAGTTCGCCCCGCGTGAATACTTTTCCAGTGGGATTGTTAGGTGTGTTGAGAATAATGGCCTTGCTGTTGGGGCCAAAAGCAGCGGCGAGTTCATCGCGATCGAAAGACCAATCGGGATTTTTTTCTGATGGAGGCTTCATGCGGACGAAACGCGGAGAAGCGCCGGAAAGAATCGCGTCGGGCCCGTAGTTTTCATAAAACGGTTCGAACACCACGGTTTCGTCGCCGGGATTGATGATGGCCATCATGGCGGACATCATCGCTTCGGTTGAGCCGCAGCAGATGGTGATTTCGCGTTCCGGGTCGTACCGCACGGACTGCGTCCGCTCAAATTTTTCCACGATGGCATCGCGCAGCGGTTTCGCGCCCCAGGTGATCGCGTATTGATTGATGTCGTCGGAGATGGCCTGGCGGGCGGCTTCCTTCACTTCGCCAGGCGCGGCGAAATCGGGAAAACCTTGCGAAAGATTCACTGCGCCGTGCTTCATCGCCAGGCGCGTCATTTCCCGAATGACGGATTCGGTGAATTGTTCGGCCTTGGCCGAAATCATGCGACGGGAAATCTGTGCCATTTTCGATTCAGGGCTGCTCATTTATCTCCGCTTAGCTGGCGATTCGAAGTTCTCGAACGACTCAACACTTCTGAGCTCGCCGGGCGGGCTATCGGCTTTGCGACGTGGCTCCGGACGAAGTCGATACAGTCGAAACAGGATTCGTAGCTGGAGCATAAATCATCCGGTATAGAGCAGCATTGCGCAATACGATTTGCACGTAGTCGCGCGTTTCCGAGAACGGAATGGACTCGACAAGTTCCGGAACTTCTTCATAAGCGCGTTCGGATTTCCAGAGTTCGATGCGGTCTTCGCCCGCGTTGTACGCGGCGAGGGCGTATTCCGGCGCGCCGGTCAGATTAACCAGGCCCTTGAAATAGTAAGTTCCGAGTTCGATGTTGTACTCGGGATCGAATAATTTATTCTTGGCGTATTTGAGGCGTTTCTGCCTGGCCATAATCTTCGCGGTCTTGGGAAGCAATTGCATCAATCCGACCGCGTTGGCGTGCGAAACGATGTCCGCCTGAAACGTCGATTCCTGGCGAATCAGCCCGGCGACGATCATCGGATCCAATTCGTTCTTTCCGGACTCGCGGCGCACCGATGTTTCATACGGCAATGGATAAAGCGCCTTCCACGCGCTAAGCGGCAATTCGTTCAGCTTGCGCGAATCGAAACTGGGAACGCCAAGGCGCGCGTACGCCATGCCTGCGGCGAAGTGCCCCTGATCGAAAGCCGCCTGTGAAGCTTCGATCAGGAATCGCGGCGAGCCAGTAGCAAAAAATGCATTTTTCAACTCGAGTTCCGCCGAAGCATCAAAGGCAATGGAGCGCAAGGCTTGAGCGCGTGTCCAACGATCCGCCGCAGAGGGTGGGACTGGCTCGTCGAAAGGACGGAGTGGCGGAGGCGGAGGAATCCGATCCAGAAAATCTGGCGGATTTCCATCGCCCGGCCCCAGTTTGCTGAGACGTTCAGCGGAAGCGAAACCAAAATAAGTTTCCGGGAAACGTTCCAGCGCCTTGGTGTAAAAACTGCGCGCTTGCGCGGGATTACCGCTGCGTTCCGAAAAACGCCCAAGCCAATAAAGCGCATCCACGGCGTTCGCGGAAACCGGATACTTCAGCAAAAATGTTTTCAGTTTTTCGTCGGCGTCGGGCTGGCGGCTCACGTACGCGACCCAGGCGATGCGCCATTCGGCATTATAATCGTTCTTGCTGTTGGGATTCACTTCCAACACGCGCTGATAGTACGCAGCGGCCTTCGCCCGATCGAGCAGCACCCAATAATAATTTCCGCCTTGCATGTAGCCTTCTTCAGCCCACTTGCTTTCGGGATATTTTTTCTCCAGCTCTTCGATGGTAGCCAGCATTGCGGATTCGTTTTTGGCGGCGCGCTGGAATTGCGAAAGGACGAACAGGCGCTCCGCATCAACTTCCGGGTCAGGCGTCACAAGCGAAGAAAGCAGTGTCAAAGGAAGTTTGAGCTGCACTTTGCATTGCGCCACGCGAAGCTGCGCACGTTGCCGCACGGGATTTGCCGGGTCTTGCAGCATTCCGACAAGTTTTTCAAATTCCGGCCGCGCCTCGCGCCATTTGTGAGCGTCGGCGAGCGCTTGCGCCCGCTGTTCCTGCATTTCGGCGGTAGCGTAGGGAAATTCGCTGCGCAAACCTTTTTGCAATATCGGCAGAGCGACGCCCGCCGCCTTCGCTTCGTCGCTAAGCGGATACTTATAATAAATCGTCTGATAGTCTTTCGCCGCGCGAACCGTTTGCCCCGCGGACTGATAAGCGTGCGCACGGTCCAGCAATAACGCGGGCTTCGTCGTGGTGCCGGAATAAGTACTCAGGGCCTCGATGGCGTCTGCAGCATGCCCGGTCTCCGTTGCAGTGATGGCCAGCGCATCGAGCACTTGCTCCTTGATCGCGGTGTTGGGATAGTCGCGATGCAACATGTTCAGATCGGCCAGCGCCTCCGCGTTGCGTTTCATCACGCGCTTCGTTTGCGCAGTCCAGAAAAGTACATATTCGCTGAGCAGCGTGTCGCCCCTGGCTTTCGTAAACCATGCCAGGGCTTGCGGCGCTTTATTTTTTTGGTAGTCGTCATAACCAAGCGCCAAAGCCGCGCGCGCGCCCCAGACATCGCCCGAGTGCTTGCCGGCAAACGCCGAAAGTTTTTCATACGCGCCGGGAGACGCGTTATGCAAATTTCGCGCCAGCTCAGACAATTGTCTTTGCGAAGTCGCGTCGTCCGCCGAACTGGTCGCCACATCTGGCGTGCTGGTATCGGGTTTGCATCCCGCGCGACATGGAGCGGATTTCGGCTTTTTGGATTTCTTATGTCTTGTTTGCGCAGAAGCGCTGGGCACAATCGTCAAACAAAGCAGCGCAGCCGCAATGCTCACGCACAACTTCCAACTGGAATGGCGACGCAAGAAGAAAAATTCTCGTCGACTCTTAGTGCTGGCGTGCAGGCACCCCGTAAGGATATTCGCCGAGCGCGCTGGCGTCACCTTCCGCGAGAATTTCCACCATCCAGCGATAAAAGTAGTCCACTGGGTGGTCCATGATTGGTTTGAATCTTCGATCGTATTCGCGATGAGCTTTCTCAATGTCGTCTTTCAGTCTGATGCAGATATCTTTGTTTTCGCGGCCCTGGCGCACCTGGTCCGGATGTAGCATTTTAATATCCTGCATGGATACTTTGGCCACACGATTTGCACGCCGATGTAGCTCTTGTTCCTCACTGGTCAACCTGTTGACGTCGAACTCCGGGGAGCCTGCTGACCCCTGAGGTGGTACCAATTCGGGAACGTGCGCCTCGACGCGAACCGAAGGCGCCGGAGGCGGGGCCTCGACAGGGGCGTAGCGCTCTGAAGCGGGACCAACAGGTAGGGGCTGGTGCGGTTCGGAAACTTGCCGAACCGAATCAAGCACAGCCGCGGGAGCCTCCACCGCAACCGCCGACCCAACCGCAGAAACGATGCGCGACATCTCCGCTTCTAGCGGCGAACGGGCGCCGGGCTGCAGCGTAAGCACAACAAAGCGGGAAAGTACCTCGAGCGATGCCGAAAGCGAAGCTGCGCCAGTCTGCGCCCGCAGCAGGAAAGGAAGAGCGTTGGTCGGCTTATTGCTGCTGCAGGCCGATACCACATCATTTACAGCGTGATGCAGCTCGTCCGAACTGCGCTGCAGGCGCTCCAGGCTATCCCGGAGGGCGCGCGCCACGGCCTGTTCCACGGCATTCGATTCGTTGGACATAGCGAAATCGGCTAATTCGGCCGCAAGCCTCCCAAGATTTCATTCTGGGAGCCCTCGGCCTGCCCGTCAACCCGCCTCCCATTCCCTTGTGCCCAGTTAAATAGTCAACTTTACGCGGTGCGGCTCGCCACACACGGTCTCTAGCCCCACCGGGGAGGCACAGCCCCCCGGTGTTCACAAACTCGACGACGGCGCAGGCGACCTATCTGTAGTTATTCCGTGACCCAAGCCCGGATGCAGCAGGCTCACTTGTCGATTTCCGCCTGCGTCAAACGACGTTAAGATGGCGAGGTTTACCCCACTAACCCCACGAAACCCGGCGTCGTGACTGGACGGGGCAAAACCGAGACTGGTAGCTGCGGCTACCGCAATGGGCTCAAATAAAATCAGTCAAAGGAAAGGGATAAAACCATGGAAGGAAAACCAACGCATGAGCAAGCGCAACTTCATCTTCAGGTCTACGACCAACGGCGAGAAGCCAAGCTACGCCAGGCGCGTGATTGGTTCGCCAAAAACTACATCGTAAATTCCATTGATGAGGCCATGCGTATCGCGCCAATGGGAAGCGAATCAGGCACCTATGTAGGAATGGTGATCGGATACTGGGAACAAGTCTGCGCGTTGCTCAATTACGGCCTTCTGCACGAAGACCTGTTTTTTGAAACCAACGGCGAATTCTTCGGCGTTTGGGAAGCGGTAAAGCCCGTCGTTCCGGCGTTCCGCGAGCGCTTCGCCAACAAACAGATCCTGGCGCATCTGGAACAGGCGGCAAAACGCTATGAAGCCTGGTCAGAGCGCCGCAACCCCGGCCATATTGCCGCGATGCGGCAAATGATGCAGCAAATGCGCAGTGAAACGGCATCTGCTGCCAAAGCATGATGCGGGAGCAGATCGACTACCCAGAAGGGACGGCGACCGCCGTCCCTTCCCTAAGGCGATCTTTGTTAGATTGAAAAAAGGCCCCGTAAGCGAAATGCTCGACCTAGCCAACCAAGCAGGGCTGCAGTTACTGTCAACTGTAGACTGTGAACTATAAACTCGATCGCACGGCACCACATCCTCGCCCTCACACAACCGCCCAAACCCGAAAAATGCTAAAATACCACCAGGGGGCGACACGGTTTCGACGGAAGCTGTCGCGTCCCGGAGGCATGCCGGGGTCCAACCGCCCGTAACTGGATGGAAACTAGAACTGCCAACAACAACTTGGCACTTGCTGCTTAATTAATTAAGCGCACGCTTCCCCGGGCTTTGCTCATGGGCCCGGATCGAGGCGTCACACAGTGAGCTGGCCCAAACCTTTCGGTCCGTAGGGTGCGGGCGAGACTAATCGGACTAGCCGGCCGCGTTTCTTGCTCGTTCTAAGCGCGGCTGGCGAAACCAACGGAACTGAGATAAGCATGTAGGCTCCGCGGCGTAGCGCTTTTCGGACGGGGGTTCAACTCCCCCCGCCTCCACCATTCAAACGCTTTTGTTTCTATGCGGTTGCATGGAACAAAATCTCGTGTACATAGCTGCGTCCATAACGTAAAATCGAGCTATGCTCACGATTTACCGCCGACACCTCAAGAAATGCCCACACAAATCGATGCGGCACAAGCGGTGTATCTGCCCGGTCTGGGTTTACGGAACGCTCGGCGGAAGATACATCAGACAGGCCCTTGAGCTCACGAGCTGGCAGGCGGCGCAGGACAAGATACGGGATTGGGAAGCCCATTTAATCTTCACTCGTCCGCGCTTATGACGTCGCTTTTTCATTATCGCGCTCAGAAAGCCTTTCGACCTTTCTGAAATCCTCGCAGCGATCGAGGTTCGTGCAAACGGGCATGACGGATCGTACAGGATCGCCGGCCTATCGGTTTTGAAAAATCCCGCTATACTCCTCTCACAATCAATCAAAATTACTCGTCGACGCCCTCAAGCGCCTGCTTTTTGTCGGTATCCACGCTCATTTCAGGGCATGGACACGAGTACACGGGCTATCCTTTCGAATTCACGATTGCGGTGCCGAAACGGGGCTATGTGAGGCGCACGGTCTCGACAGCCCGAGCAATTGCGAGTACCGGGAGCTGATCTTTGGTGAGCGGTTTACCTCCTCGCCTGCCTCTCGGCTCGGAGATACGCAAGTCGGGTTTGGAGGGTGGCTCAAATTACTTATGAAATATGGCTTTTCCTGCCTCTGGCATAGGGCAGTGCTGACCGGGGCGGAAACCGGGGATAGGCGCTCGTTCGGTGACGACGAACAAGTGAAATAGCGAATGCCTACTTCTTTTTTCTTGCGGTGGCTTTTTTGATGAGGCCGGTCGCGGTTTTTGCGTCGGCGTCGGAGTCGAAGCCGATCACCGCCGAGTATCTTCGTCTCACGACCTGCGCGACGAAGAACGCCATGTTTAAACCTGCGTCCGCAATGGCCTTCGCGATCGCAAGGCCGAGGCCGGGCTTGTCCTCGCCCTCCACGAGGAGCGTAGGAATCGACGAGGCCGCGAGGCCCGTTTCAGTGGCTGCGGCGGCTACTTTTTTCCCTGAGACCGGATACAACTCAATTGCCGCGCGAGATTCGTTTCCCGGATAGCGATAGCCCATGAGTACGCGCAGGCTCGCTCCTGCCTTCGCAACTGGGTCAAGGGTTTTTGCGAGGGTCCCGACCTGGTTCTCGATCTCCTTTCGCCACAGGGAAATCTGCTTGACGGTGACGGGCATGGCTTTTTCCTCCCCTTCTCCCTTTCCGGATGGAGGAATGGTACCTCTGGCAGACGGCTGGGAGAAGGGGCGAAGCATCGGGTTTGGAGTGTGGCTCACATCGATTGTGAAATATGGCTTTTCCTGCCTCTGGTATACGGCAGTGCTGACCGTAGCGGTGACCGACGCATTGATACTTTCTTTTATTTCCTTCTGTCGGGCACACAATATTGAATCGCGAACGTCACAATAGTGGTGATCGCTGTGATGACTCCAGGTGTCATGTCCTGCTGTGTCCAGCTTTTCCAGTGCGGTTCGAGGAACGCGGTGAGGAGGATCGTGGCGGCTCCGGCGAAGACTCCCGCACTGACCTTCGCCGTCGGAGCCCAGTAGTCGTAGTCTCTCCTCTGACGCGCTTTCAGCTGTTGGAGCGTTATTGATGTCTGCAATGTGGGTTGGGCGATGGCGGCCATATCGTTCTCTCCTTCGTCCTGGTCTTCCTGCTCTGACTTGCAATCCCGATTCCACAGCTTCGGGGAATACACTGAGCGCAAGAAAACCTGCAGAATGAGCCAAACAGTCTATTTTGTGCGGCGTGAAATACACCTTGGTCTTGAAACAGAGTGCTCCGCCATAACCGTTGGGTCATCGATCTATCCGTTTGGGTTATCGGTCTATCCGTTCGGTTAGCGTTTGGGGGACCATGGCTTGGTCTGCAGTTGTGCCGGCAAATTGGGCTAACCGATTTTATCGAACGCACGCTGCCCACCGGGCAGGAAGAAATTCCCTGGCCGGTCATGGCGCAGATCTTGATTTTGGCGCGACTTTGCCATCCCTCCAGCGAGTTGCATATCGCTGAGCATTTTTATGAATCGAGTGCCTTGAGTGATCTCTTGGGCGTGCCCGTCGACAAAGTGAACGAGGACCGACTCTATCGGGCACTGGATCAACTGCTGCCGCACAAGGAAGGGTTAGAAAAACATCTGAAGAATCGGCTGGGTGAGCTGTTTGAACTGGATTACGACCTGCTGTTGTACGACGTCACGAGTACGTACTTCGAAGGCGAAGCAAAACAGATACCGTTGGCCCAACGAGGTTATTCCCGCGATCACCGCCCGGATTGCAAGCAAGTGAACATTGCGCTGGTGGTGAGCCGCGAAGGGCTACCCCTCGGTTACGAACTGTTTGCCGGGAATCGCAACGACGTGACCACGTTGGAAGAAATCGTGGAACGCATCGAACGGCTGTATGGGAAAGCCCAGCGCATCTGGGTGATGGACCGCGGCATGATCAGCGAGGAGAACGTACGGTATCTGCAGGAAGCCGGGCGACGCTACATCGTGGGGACACCCAAGAGCATGCTGAGACGGTTCGAGCGGGAGTTGCTGGCCAAGGATTGGTATCAGGTGCATGAAGGTCTCGAGGTACGCTTCTGCCCGACTCCCGGAGGCCAAGAAATATTTCTTCTGTGTCGGAGTGCCCAGCGGAGAGAGAAAGAGCACGCCATACACGAACGGTTCGAAAAGCGGATCGAGGAGGGGTTAGAGAAAATCGCCGCCAGTTGTCGGAAGCGAAAGCAGGGGGCGATTGTGGTAGCCGAACGGGTGGGGCGACTGGTTGGGTCGGAACTCGCGGGCGGCAGGAGCCTTCGAGGTCCAGATCGTGCCCGATGCCAACGGATTTGCGAAATTTCGCTGGAAGAAAATCGACCGTTGGCGAGAATGGGCACGGTTAAGCGAGGGATGCTATCTGCTACGGAGCAATGTGACGGACTGGAGTCCGCAGGAGCTCTGGCGAGTGTACATTCAGCTGACCGAGGCCGAGGCTGCCTTTCACATTCAGAAGTCGGATCTGCAACTTCGGCCGATCTGGCACAAGAAACCGAAACGGGTCGAAGCGCATATCCTGGTGTGTTTCGTGGCTTACGTGTTGTGGAAGACCCTGGCGCAACTCTGTCAGCGTGCCGGGTTGGGCGACGAACCGCGAAAAGTTTTTCAGGAACTGGCGGAGGTAACCCTGGTTGACGTGCTGCTACCGACGCGGAGTGGCGTGACTCTCCGCAAGCGTTGCATCAGTCGCCCGACGGAGCATCAAGCTATCTTGCTGCAGCGTCTCCATCTCGAATTACCGAGCTCGCTGGAAATGACTCGAGTGTAGTGAAGACTCGGGCATGTCCACACTGAAAATATGGGACTTAGTCGCAAAACTGCGGAAGATGAGTTAGTGATCAGGCGCAAAGGACTCCCCGCGAGGGACGGAAGTCATTCTCAGGCTGCGGGGTCGCCTCGGAATCCGAGGTCGAGCCTGGTACGAAAATGATTGCTGACAGCGCCGTTACGCCACACCACAATCCGTCCAAGTTTGCCTCGCCGAGAAAGGCCCAGCTTTCGAAAGAAACAGACTACCTGAGGCGAACCCGACAAAATCTCAATTTCAACCAACGCATTACGGCGAACGCGTGGGAGGTGTATATGAACCGAGCCTTGCTTGTTGGGATTAATGCATATCCCGGAAACGAGCCCGTTTTTGTTTTATGGCGGTGACCCGGAGTGTCTGGTCTAGGTTCAGTTTGCGATCGTAATTTCAATCACAGATACCCTCTTCGGGGGGTTTTTCATTTGTTGCGACTTCCGCTCTTGGCTTTGAAGCCTTTCAACCACCAATTGCCTTGATTGCGGCCGCTCTGCCAAGAACCTGCCACTTCTTTCTCGATTGTCCGCGTGAGCATGTCCCCGAAGGTTTCACCTTTCGATTCCGGCAAGTCCGCGCCCCAGACTCCTCCAAGTGACTGGCCTTGCGCCGTCCGAGCCCTCCAGGTTCCGTGCCAGTGCAAGCCAATTTTCTTTGCCGACCACGTTCCTTGCAGCACGACATCTTCCGAGTCACTAAAAAGCGCCCAGGATCCCTGCGCGTCATTGGGATTGCGCGGAAGAATCTCCGCGGACCACGACCCGCGGAAAATCTGGGATGGACTCACGCTCGCGGTCCACGTCCCATACCGCACCGGAGCTACTTCTTGTGCGTAAGCGCAAAGGGGTGCGAGAAACAGAGCGATGAGCAGCAGCTCAAATTTGTGGCGAAGAGGCATTCGAGATTCACATTTAAGGTATGTCAAAAAATCGATCACAGGGCATTTTATCCGCAAAAGGCACAGTTTTCCTGCCTCTGGCATAGGGCAGTGTCGGAGGTTTTTTTGTTTTACTCGCTTCCTTTATCTCCTGCTGCCTGTGGGTTAGAATCCCGGTCGCGAGTCGAGTTCTATGCGTCATTTCGTCCAATATCACAATCCGGATCTGATGGGCCGGTATCGGCCGTCTCTCAAGAATTACGCCATCGTGACGAACAAATTCTTCGCGTCGCTCGTTGGCGGGACCGTATGGCTCGTGACGAGCAAGGGACAACGGCCTCGCCGTTATTTTCTTTGTTCTTCGTTTGTTGTCGATGAGGTAGAACGCGATAACGCCGGACGATTTCGGAACCGCGCCATAGGATCGAAAGGGAGAGACTGTGAAATTGAGATCGGCAATCAGCAGTGGTTTCCGGAATTGTTGAAGACGACCGGGAATTTCGGGCTCGGCCTGTTGCCTATTTCGAGCGAAGCGATCATCCGGGGTTTGCGGCGGATTTTGCCCTCGTGAGTGGCGTGATGACAGGTTTTGCAGCGGCGGGCAGCCAGCGTTGGCTGCAAGTGGCAGTGAATCGGAAACCAAAGCTTCTTTTGGGCGCGCTCCAACGGAGCGGAGCGATCCCGCAACGGGCCGCGTTAACCTGGTCTTCTCCGCTCGAAAATGAAAACTTTCAAGAATATCGGGATGGAAAAGCTTTAGAGAAGGCAGGAATTGCGCGAGCCAGTTTGAAGAAGCCCCTCCAAGAGTTCTGGCCTGCACGTGGACCGGTGTGGGACGCGGTAGGAATTACATCGGAAGGGCGCTCTCTCTTTTTGGAAGCCAAGGCTCATATCCCCGAAGCTGCTTCACCTGCGACGAGAGCGACCTCCGCGTCACTGGAATTAATTACGAAAAGTCTCGGAGAAGCCAGGCGATTTTACGCGCCCGGAGCAACGGCGACGTGGAACAATCTCTTCTATCAGTACGCAAACCGGCTTGCTCACCACTATTTCTTGACAGAAATCAATGGTTTGAGAAGTGCTCTCGTCTTCCTATACTTCGTGAACGCGGATGACATGCTCGGTCCCATGTCCGAGGAGGAGTGGCACGGGGCTGTGCGGCTCATTCACGCCGCGCTCGGACTGCCGAAGGACCTGACGCGATACGGAGTATTCGACGCGTTTCTGGACGTTAGACTTCTTCAAGACGGTTTGTGAGTGGCGGAGGGTCAAATGGCAGAAAATGAATTCCAGGAGAACGAAAAAGAGCGCGAATCGAGATTAATGTTGAATATATTTCTGACCACAACTGACCCTCTCCTTGATCGTTTGCTCAAAAGACTGGTACTGGATTCGAATGAGATTGTCGCGCATAAGGCCGGAAGGCAACTCCATCAGATATGGGGGTCCGCGCGTGAACAACTACGAGCCGTAGTCCGATCAATCAAAATTGGCCTGAGCAAGGCCCGTCGCAGAGCCCTTGAACAGATTGGTATGTTTGGAGACTCTCTTGCGGCGAAATGGGAGCTACTGAGTTTCGACATTCAGGAAGGAGCGGTGAAACGCATATTGAAACGGCTAAACAGCATGCTGAGCAGCTTGTCGAAGGTGTTTCCCAGCCTTCATGCGGTAAAGGAATTTAAAGATCATCTTGAAGTAACTGTCGAAGGGCTTCGGGAGCCTCCCGAGTTCATTTCATTCGGCGACCTCTTGAGGCCACAACCACGCTGATTGCGGCGACGGTTAACGACAACCTTTAGAAGGGATAGCTGACCAACGTCCAATCGAACGAGGGCGTTGGGGCGGGCGATGCATTTTCAAGAACTTCGTAACTAGGGATATAGCACTCATGCTGGTACTTCTCAAAGTGGGTGGGGATACGAAAGACGTTTCGAATTATCGGACTTTTTTGGTCCATTCCCGTCAATCCAAATTGAAAACCAAATTGCGCATGAAACATGACGACGGCAGCGCCCACGGAATGGATGGCGTTTTTTAATGTTGCGAATTTTAGATTTGCTTCTCGATCATGCTTTGTCTTGTTATGCCAACACCCTGGAACGTCGCTGGAATGAAACATTGCTTCATCTGCAGGATCTGAAAAAGCAAGCTGAGGAATTTCAACGAAAAGAAGCACGGGTCTTTACACCTGAGCAAAAAGCGAAGGTGCTCGCCTTAGCGCGGGATTTCCCGCGTCTGTGGCATGCACCCAGCACGCAAGCCAAGGACCGCAAGAGGATGTTGCGGCTACTCATTAAAGATATTACGGTCAACAAATTGGTCGAGCAAAGACAGCTCTCCGTTCACATCCGCTGGCAGGGCGGCGCTTGCACCGACCTCTTCTTGCAGATTCCACCAAGTGCAGCGGGTCGTCATCGTTATAGTTCTCCGGTTGTCGATCGCGTTCGGAACCTTGCGTGCAATTTGCTCGATGCACAGATCGCTGACCAACTCAATCGAGAAGGCTGCATGAGTGCGAAAGGCAAGCCATATACTGCGAAAATGGTTCGGTGGATCCGTTGGCGCTATCAGATTCCACTTGCAAGCCTCAAGAAGTCTGAGGAGTTGACTGTTCAACAAGTCGCCAAACAGTTCGGTGTTAGCGACGGCGTGGTCTACTACTGGGTTGAGCACAATGTGATCCAAGCACGACGCCTCAATTCTGGAATGCCCTGTTGGATTACACTCACTACAGCGGACGAACAAAAACTGCGCGATTGGGTGCGCGATTCAAGCAGAATTCATTCAGATTCCTAACGTGATTGGAGGGGAGTGCATTATGAAATCATCATCGGCACTCCTAACGGCCTCTGCTTTCCGTCCGGCTTGGGTATCCACACCAGCCGTACGGGCTGCGGTCGATACGTTCTACTTCTCAGCTCTTGCGTCAGTTCGTCCAACCACCTCTGCACCCCATACTCCTCGATGTCCTCAAACGTTTGGCCGTCTACGCCTGCTGCTCCGCGGTTTGCTTTGCAACATTCATAGGCGAATGCCATCACGTCTTTTCGGTGCACCTTGTCGTACAGAGCATAGAAGCGAAAGTTGGGCGATCCCTTCGCTTTGTCATGCAACGCCGTCTGCAACTTCTGAACACTTAGTGGAGTTGTTAGGCTCATCGCCAATCCCTCGGTCCTTTGTTGCTTCTTGCGTTTCCTTTCAACTGAGGCTCCTTCCCTCCACCGGAGTTACCCGGCTTCATCGGTACAACGAGCCTCTCCGCCATCCCAGTCGGCCCGGCCTGTCTCTCGCGAGTTGCCAGTTGATCCAAACCACGATCACCGCTGGGACTTCCCGTGTTGCGCATGGTCCCCTTTGCCTGCATGCCGTCGCCAATACCCCGGCAGGTCTGATGGAATTTATTCGCTCGTACGATTCCATTAGCTTCGGCCTTCCCACGAATCGGGGCGGGTCGGCTCCTGCATTGTCGGTTTCGGGGCCTGCTCAGCGTTCACTCACGTTACGGCCTGCACGCTCGCCAAGTCGCCTAGCGACTCTCTGCACCAGAGGCTTCAGCAGTCTCGTTGCCTCCACTGCTGCTCTGATTGCTACCGGGTGGAGCGAACCAGTTCCCGGGCGGGTTTATCCCCCGCTGTGGACCACCGCCTTTTCACGGCGCACCCGAGTATCCGACTACACGTCCACTGACCAAAGAATTTGGCGGCGTTCTCGAACGCTTCGGTCAATCAATCTGCTTGATGTCGAGAGGCACCGGCTCTTGTGCTCCGGCTGATTGATAGTACAGAGTCTTGCCGTCCGCGATGTATAGGTACTGACTGTCCTTGAATCCTACGAACCAGAATCGACCGCCATTAACATCCTTGTGAACTGGGACGGCTTCGCCAGTTTTGATGTTGATGCGGACAACGTCCAGCATATAGCCATTGTTTCTATCGTTGCCAAGCAGGAGTTCGAGCACAATATCACCATCGTCGCTGAAATCCACATGATGAATCTGAGTAAGGTGATTGCCGTCTTCCATTGAGATTTTATCCACAATGTCGCTGATGCTCCGATATGCGAGGACGGCTCCGTTGCGGTCGCACATCGCGACTTCGCGATTCGTAGGAGCGTAGAAATAGATATGATCTTTCGTGACCTTGAGCGCAGGCTGTCCTATTTCGCCGCCTTGGTTGAAGGAATCTCCACGATCCTTTAGGGTGCTTGCCGGGATCATGTTTTTTAGCACACGCCCATCGCGGGTGAATTCAACCAAGAGAGGATAATCTGGTGCGTTTGAAGCATTCCGAACATCGCGGTCGCCGAGCACAAAAATCGCGTCATCGTCTTTGCTGTAAGCGATTACCTCCGCATATTGGGGGACTGGTTCCCAGATTTTCAGTAACTGGCCCGACGAATCATAAGTCAGAATCACCCTTCGAATGTTGTGACCTCCGAAGTTTAATATGGCAGCAATCAAGGTGGTACCCTCGGGCCCAGCCGTCAAACTGGTGCCGTAGAACTCTTGAAGGCCCTGAAAATCCTTGAATATATTTATGTCCGCGCCACGTTGATGGGCGTCGGTGTAGGCTCGAATAGGGAAAGCTTGCGAACCACCGACGAAAAACAAGACTTGATTGGTAGGGTCCCATTCCTCTAACCCAGTGGGGTTCAGTGCTTGCGCGCCTGCTTGAAGGTCATAGAGTGTGGCTCCAGGCCCCAGGAGCAGAAGTGAGAAAAGGCGAATTGCTCGAAGCATTTGGCTAAACTCCATGCGCGGCAACCCCAAGGTGAGTCCTGATTCTAGCGTTAACTAGATGGGTGAACAACCGGAACCGCCGCTCAGTGGCCGTGTAACGCCGTACGTACAAGTGAAATCCATCGCGAATGCCGAACGGCACTCCGGTTTCCCGAACTAATCAGGAGTTGGCCCGACGCCCACTGATCACTTTCCGGCGGAAGCGTGCGAAGTCAACCACGGCAGCGGATTTGGCGTTTTAACCTCAGGAGAGCAATCGGCTGGCGGATCAGCTGGCAAAGCTGGAAGTTCGGCAGCGGGCGATGGTAACTCCGCTGACTTGATCCGCAAGCGTGAAAGCCCCAACTTGCGTGACACCACCACGCAGTTCGATCACGTAAAAAACCGAGCCACAGAATCGCGCACAAAAACGCGCTGGCAAGAGTAAAGTACCAATGCAGCAGGTCAAGGGCAAAATTTAGAAAAGTAGGAGAACAGGGCAATCGCACCGATGAACGTGCATAGATTTTTGAGAGAACGCAGGGCGATTTTGAGGCTCATTTTCGATCCTCGTTACTCCTTCTCTTCCCCCATTTGCATGGTTAGGTAGCGTGCGTAGCCAAGCTCCTTGATTTGGTGCATCTGCGCTTCAAGCCAATCAACGTGCTCTTCCTCATCTTTCAGGACGTCCACGAGCAGATCGCGCGAGCCGTTGTCCCCTTCGGCGACGGCGATCTGGATGGCGGCATTGTATTGCTTGACGGCGGAAAGCTCTAAGTCGAGGTCAGCCTGCAGCATCTCCTGAACATCTTTGCCGATGGTCAAGTCTAACGGCTTCATTGTGGGCGTCCCATCGAGAAAGAGGATGCGTTCCAATAGCGCCTCTGCGTGCTTCATTTCGCCGACGGATTGTTTCTTGATGTATTCCGAGAGACGCTTGTAGTGCCAGTTCTCACACATTTCGGCATGAAGAAAATATTGGTTGATGGCCGTGAGTTCTTCTCGCAGCGCCTTGTTGAGTTCTTCGATGACTTTAGGTGAGCCTTTCATATTAGAGGAGTGTAGTGCAGAGAATGCGGGTGGGACAACAAAATACCCAGGTCGAGAGAACGAAAGACGTTTTAGAAATCTTCAACGGGCAGCAGCCTTCGTTCGGAACGTCTCAAACATGCTGATGAGGCGAGCGATTGGAGTGCTTGCCTGAAGTTCGGGCCGGAGTCAGTCACCGGGTTTCATGAAGTTGCGCCCTTGTCCGGAAATCTCTGACTTCCCAGGAGTTTGCCCCGTTACTACAGGGAATAGCCGGTAGTGTCCTAGTCTGAGGGACGATCAATGTTTAGCCGGATGGTGGGCTCGGGCAGAGGCTTTTTCCGGAGCTGAACTTTAGGACGGACGCTTTCTAGTAGCAGAAGGAAGATGGTTGCGAACATATATACGAACGCAATGACCTCTAAGACGCGGCCCTGCCGCGCGAGCACAAACAGGGGTGCCATAAGCGGGGCTAATACAAAAGAGCGGGGCGGTTTCATTTCCAGTCTTGCCTTGCAATGAGGGCAGAGCAGGTGCCTCCAGGCATCTATGTTAAGAAAAAATGGGGTGCGAACGTCGTAATCGCAAGCAGGGCACTTTGCCATCGACCAGACTCCTCCCGTTCTTGTGCCTACTGTGGCGTCGTTGTTCCACGGTGTCAATGGAACTAAAGCGGCACTTAGCTGTTTCGAGAAAAACCTCAGCGCATGAACCTAGACTCCAACAACTCCATCCAATCTTGCTAACTATCAATAATTTCCAACAAATCGGGACGTGTCCAAGGAATTCAAGCTTAACGATGTTGAGATGACACCTATAAGTGTTTCATCGCGCGTTTGACGGATACTTGCGCTTCGAATTTCAGTAATAGAGCGTCGGCTTCCACAGCGGTTTGGGCGCTCGCGATTTCCTGCTGTGCCTGTGCTGAAAGTCTCAAGCGCTTTGCGGAGCCTGTCAGAATCCTCTTTTGCAAGTCCGAAAGTGGTTTCGATTTTGCATGAACCAGAGCTGACCCGAGTGCCTCGGCGCGTTGCACTACCGTAATGTCTGCGGCTGCAGGCGGCAAAAGGGATGGACGATCAGAGCGCGCCGCTGACAAGGAGAGCGCTGCGCTAACATCGGCAGCAGCTTCCTGGCGCTTTCCGAGCTTCCCTGCCGGGAGTCCAAACGTATTTACCACGGTGCTCAGAGCGCTGGTGTGATCGAAAGTAGTATTCAGAATCGTTCCTGGTGATGTGTAGGCGGAGATGACGATTGCCGGGACGCGCACTCCCAGGCGGTCAAAGTCGAATCCGGTTCCGCCGGGCTGGCCTGGCGGGATTATCACGCCATCGGGCGAAATGGAAGAAGTTGGCGGGCAAACGTGGTCGTAGCAGCCGCCATGCTCATCGAAGAGGATTAAGAAAAGAATCTTTTCCCAATCCGGGCTGTTGCGGATTGCGTTATAGATTTCATAAACGAGCTTCTCGCCTTGTTCCACGTTCGAGCGACCGAACAGCTGAAAGGCATGAGACTCGGGATGCATGTCGTTTTCCGGCCCATGCACAACGGAATCGATGTAGTTGGGTTCGATGAACGAGTAAGCGGGCAAGCCACCGGGTTTTTGTGCGTCCGCAAGGAAATCCTTGACGTGTTCGAAGCGGCCAGGCTGCAACTCAAAATCCCATATTTGTCTTTGGGTAAGCAGGACCAAGCTGGTGATTGTCCACCCACCGCAATAGACCTTCCAGGACTTGCCAGCATCCGAGAGCACGTTGAAGATGGTTGGCGTGTCGTTGATGAAGAGAATCCCGTCGCTTCCGTCGTTGTTTACGTATCCAGAAGAAGTTCCCGCCTGCATGAAAGAGCGATTACAAAGAGTCTGCGAAGGAATCGACGAGAACCAGTGATCGCACACGCCATAATAGTGTGCCAAGCTCGACATGACCGGAACTTTATCCGGTGTGAAACAGTTCATGATGATCCGGGCGTTCTGGAGGTTTCCCCGATTTTTTAGTTCGTAGTTGTACACGAATCCTTGCATATTACAGTCCCGGCGCGGTTCACTGGTTACGGCATTTGCAGGGACCGTGCTTTTCTGGCCGTAGATTTGCGCATAGACATCCTGAAAGGGCTCGCCCGGATCAGGAAAGGGCGCAGTCACATCGATGCCTTTCCCTACGCGAATGATCCGTCCGTCAGTGGTTAGATTGCTCAGATCCCGGCCATAAACACCTTCGAATTTTGCTGGCGGCACTTGATTGAACGGAGCAGCATTGACAGGGTCATACAACCAGCCAAGTAAATTGTCGAACGAGCGATTCTCGAGCATCAAAACGACCACATGCTCAATCCCTTCGAACTTGCTTCTTGGCATCTCTCCCCCTTCCCGATCTTCTGCACCAATGCCGTGATGTGAACGCAGGAAAAAGCACGGCCGCGCTCTCGAATGTCACGTGGAAAAAACCCATGGTGCCAAACCGCGCAAAAAACTGAGCCGTCTGGGCACTGCCGGCTGACTGCTTCGCCCTATGATCCCGACGAATTGCAGAGGAGCAATCAGTGAGGAGTGGGGCCATAGACATCCACGGTACCGTTGTAGGTAGGGACGTAGATCTTGCCGTTGGCGACGACGGGCAGATTGAATTTGTTATGGCTAAAAACGATGTTCCACTGGTCGCTGCGCCACAACAGGCGCAGAAACTGATTCCCCTGCCCGTCCGAGTCGAATTGCGTCGCATCATAGGCACGCAATACTCCTTGCACCACGTGCGTATTGGCGTCTCCATTCAACGGTGCCAAGCTCCAGACAATTCCCGTATGCGGAGCATTCCCGATGCACGAAAGGGCGAGCATGCCGCCGGGCATTCCTCCCCGGCCCGTCGAGCCGGCCGATGCCGTCTCCCGACCCTTCGCAAGAAATGTGATTTTTCCATTCGGGTCGATATTCCAGGCACGCAGATTTTCGTTTTCCCCCCAACAGAACAGCATCGGGCCCCTATCAGGACTGTGCCAGTAGAGAGGCGAGCCGTGGAGATGGTGGGTCCGTCCGTCGAGAAAAAGTTCGTTCAACTCGGAAGGATGATTGGGCGTGGATGAAATCCCGAAGCCGGGAAAGTAGGTAAAAAAGATCGGGGGACTCTTTAGTTTGCTGTAGTTCCGCGCTGCATTCGCTAGGTCTCCGGCTTGTGTCTTGCCGAACGTTTTCTGCTCCAAACAATACAGAATTCCATCTTTTCCTGCACCGACTACCAGTCCAAGATCGTTCAAAAGCACGGGTCCTCCGGACCCTAAGTCCTGATCGTCCCAGGTCCCACGATCGTTGGTGGCCTTCGTAACGCGTCCCGGGAAATCTACTCCGCCGACCGTGCCGCCTTCGTCCGCAATCGGAGTGAACCAGTCGACGATTTTCAGCTCGGCCGAGTGGCTACCGGAAGGAGGTGTGTATCGCACCTTGACAAAACTTTCCGCGAAGTCGGTCTCTCCGTTCCAGGAGCCATTGCCGGTCATGAAATAAACATTTCCTTTATCGTCGGCGCATGGACCCTGCGCCGCCTGCCAGATTCCTCCTCCCCCGGCCTTTTGCGTAGTCACCAGACTTGCAGAGACTTCAAAGCGCTGGAGGTCAATCGCCAGAAGCCAGCCGTGAATTTCCGCATGGTCTTCCACGACACCACCACAGGCCGCAAAAATCGTTTTGTGCATACCGCCACCTGAGTCTTTGACGCCAGCGAGGAGAAGAGCCGCGCGTTGCTTCTGCCAGCGCGGGGAAAACTCCAACACTGCCCCGGACACGGTCTGGAATTTGGCCTTGATCGGCAATTTTGGATGTCGAAACGTACCATCAGCGAGACTCAGGGCAAAGAGGTGGTAGACGCTGGCAGCCAAGGAAGTGACAGGATGCGGATCTGGGCTTGACCAGCGTAACGCGTACAGGGTCCGACTTTCAAAATCAATCACCGGAGTACTGATGACGCCCCAATGCTCGTTGATATTCTTGCTGTCGATGTTTGGCTGGCCACCGGGCGGCTTGGGATTATTGACGACCGGAGGATCAAGGGAAACCGGGCCCCACAGGAGCGCGCCGTTGTTCGCATCGTAGGCATAGACGCGATTGCCCATCGAGCAGAGATAGACTACGTCAGGAGTCTGGCCATTGGCAAGCTGGACGTCGGGGACAAGCAGAGGTTGCGCTTCTACGCCTCTCGGATCGTCTGGGATCGGTATGGTAAATAGCTTTGCGATACCGCGAGTGCCCACAAGCTCCGGTGTTAGTTCCGCTTCGTTTGAATTCACGCCAGTGCGCGCGTTGTTATAGGAACGTGTTGTCACCGACGCTTTCATAGCAGTTTCCTTTCTGCAGGCGGGCTGAAGACGCCACCTGCGGTTACGATAGCTTCACAATTCTCATAGAGGGACTAGTGAGCGACGCCGACCCCACAGTATGCGAAGAACAAAGCCTTCGTTTTGCATAAGCCGCAAGCTCAAAAGCCAGGAGTGACAGAGACGAACTCACCAGAATGAACACGACGGCATTGCCAGAAGAAGAGGGTAGAAAACCCGGACTCACCAGATTGTCAAGGCTCAAGACGACCGGAGCAGCCCAAGCAAAACGAGATCCACCACTTCTATCCTTTCTGCTCCGCAAGACGACACAGGCCAAAACGAAGCAGGTCACCACATGGCTACAGCCACTACAATTTCATAACCTCGGCGGAGGTGCCGCAGATGATCGACAAGTTCCTGGCCGATCCGCTCACCAATGCGCCGGCAGGGTCAGCAGCCGCCTCGCAGGTCTCGCCGACGCCTGAGAAGAAGCAGTAGGGCTAGATCAGAATCCGGACAGGATCGGTTCGCTTTAGCTCCATCGGTCGAGTGCGCGTACGGGCGTGTGACGCGATTGTTCGCAGCGCGCGTCTTTTGGGTTCTATAGAAGAGAATCCCAGTGAGAAGGCCACACGGCTCATTCGGCCTTCTGTTGAGCACCTTTTTTCTTCTATCATGCGCTGAGCATGCGCCTCACTTATTTTACAAGTTCGGGAAGAATTTGGGACAGAATGCCGTGGGAAGCACGGTTGCAATTCTTGTACGCCGTCTTTTTCACGTTTTCCGGCGTTGGATTCTTACTCGACATAGCCAATCCGAGGCCCGGCCGGATCGCACACATCGTTTTCTTGGTTTTCATGGGTGGCGCGATCGGTGTTGCCTACGGCTTTTGCTTCATGCGGGCGCCTAAGCTTCTACCGGTCCTCGTAGCTTTGCATGTGGTCCTGGCCCTTGTACTTACCCCTCATCTGGGATCGCTCGCCGTGGACTGGGCCCAGGTCGCTAGCACCGCAGCGGGGGTTGATGTAATCGGGTGCCTCTTTACCATCTTACTCGGGTATGTTTTCTTCGTTCGATTCGTCAGAAAGGAAGGTCTGCGCTATTTTCGTGTCCAGACGGAAATAGAGCTTGCCGAACAAATACACCGCAGCCTGGTACCTCCGATCGCTTGGCATACCTCACAGTACGAATTCTATGGGGTGTCAGCTCCCAGCGGGGAAATGGGTGGCGACCTGGTTGATCTGGTGCAAGACGGCAACAAATGGATTGGTTATCTGGCAGATGTTTGCGGCCACGGCGTGCCGTCCGGCGTATTGATGGCCATGGTCAAGAGCGCCGCGCGCATGAGACTCGCAACTTCATCCGAACCGCAGGAGCTCCTCGAAGATTTGAACCGCGTCATCTCCGAATTGATTGCGGCGGAGATGTTTGTGACGCTGGCCTTCGTGTCGCTTGGGAAGTCGAATGATCTCCATTTCGCGACTGCAGGTCACCTGCCCATTCTCCATTTCCGCAGCGCCACTGGATCGGTCTGCGAACTTTCCACTCCCAACCCACCCATTGGAATCTTCAAAGAGCAGAAGTTCGTGAGTTCTCATGTGGAATTCTCAGGCGGTGATATCGCGGTTCTCTTGACGGACGGGCTGACCGAAGCCGCAAATGAGAACGAGGAAGAGTACGGGCTCGAAAGAGTCAAACAACAGGTGACGAAGCATTCCGAAAAGTCGCTGAATGTTCTCTGCGAAATGCTTCTCGCGGAGGCGAGGAAGTTCGGAAAACAAATGGACGATCAGAGTGTGCTATTGGTGAGGCGTCTTTGAGCATCCCAATTTGCTTTCCGTGGACATGATCCGTTTCCGTTGATGACCAGCCATTTTGAACCGCTCTTGGCGAGGCATGTTAGGCTGTGCCCAAAGGCAAGTAGGGTGGGCTTACTAGGTGAATTTTGCGTCGAGCTTAATTTATATTGGTGATGATAAACGCCACGGTGTTGACTGAATCCATCAACTCCCGAGTGGCAACACGGAAGTTATCCACGGCACACTGGCTTTCAGGTGTGTCCTGAGAGGATTTTCCTACGCTCTAACAGGCTGATTCCTACTGCGCACCGTCAACGTGTCTTGAAAGTTTTCATATTCGTCTATATGAATTTGATTCAAACCATCATGAGAGCCTGTGAACTCCAGAGTGCTTGCGTTCATGATTAATTTTGGTCTCCTTTGCCGGATTTCGGTGCTAGTGACAAGCGTGGGATCGGCTTTGCTGAGGCGCAGGAGATATTTAAGCATCCCTACTACCTTGACCAGCGCTCTGATATGCCAGAGCAGTACCGAGCTATTGGCTGGGTAGGAGAAATGCTATACGCGCTCATTTTTGAGGTCAGGGAAGATAACGAGGGAGAGTAGTATCACCTCGTGACACTGTGGAAAGCGACTACGCAGGAGCAACAACTTTATGAAGAGCAGTCGTAAACAGAAAAGGCGTATGTCGGCCGAGAACATTGCCCGGCTCGCCGACAAGGGAAAGGATGTCTCGCGCCTTTTCACAAACGCGAGGCAAATGATGGGCCCAATGGCCCAATCCAGCGGTGAATGTAGATTTCGCGTCGCCAATGCTGGACGAATTGGATAACGCGGCAAGGGAATTGAACATTAGCCGGCAGGCGGTAATCAAGACGCTAATCTGGCAAGCGCTTGACCAGCATTATCTGGCTGCGGCACGCCAATCCGCTGCGAAGCAGCGTATAGGCTAAACACCGTTCGGGATGAAGTAGAAGAGAATCTGTTGCTCCACGCGGAGCGTTGCGAGCTCTGAATGCCAAGCAACTCACTGAGCACTACAGTCGATACCAAGCACTTCACGCAAACAACTGCAAACCGAACCGGACTTCGGATCGCTGCCCCTGTCCGAGTTTGGAACCCTTTCATCCCCCCTCGGGTAAGAGCGAGAGACCTTTGAGCGCTGTGCATTTGGCATGCCGCAAAGAAGCGAGGGCCCGACCTTCGTGTACATGCCGTGTACATCCGAACTGCCTTTTCTGCGTTTCTTGCCGGTTCCTGCGCCTCGAATTTTCAATAACTTCCGTGTTTTCAATAGCCTTCTGTCAGTTCAACTCCCCCCGCCTCCACCATTTCAGTCAGATCGGCCGCACCAAGCCTTCTTTTGTTGCGCGTGTGTTGCGCACCAGCAACAGCACCAGCAGCATCCCCACGAACGGAACAAGACCAGCGACAACGATAATCTTGTCGAAGGAGTGTCCCGGCAACGCTTGCGTGGCATCGGAAAAATATCCAATTAACTCAAACGCGATGATCGTTCCGATCCCCGCGCCGGTTCCGCTGAAGCCGCTGACGGAAGCTACCGATCCGCCGGTGAACAGGTCCGAGGGCAACACGTTGGCGATGGTCGAGAACGCTGCGTAACAAAATGTCGCCAGTCCAAACAGTGCCGTGATCGCCACCAGGTTCATCGTGAAAATAGTGGGAATCAGCAAAGTCACTCCGAATCCTCCGAACACTACGAGCGCTTTGCGGGCCGCTCCGAGCGACCATCCGCGCTTGATCAAGAATCCCGAAGCCGCTCCACCAAAAAAGTTGCCCAAATCGGCGGCGATGAACGGAACCCACACAGCAATCAGTCCGCTCTTCAGCGAAATGCCCTTCGCCACCAGATAGAGCGGGAACCAATCGGTGATGAAGAACCACACCGGGTCGGTCAGAGCCTTGGACACAATCGCGCCCCAGGTTTGCGGCAACTTCAACAAAGCGCCCCAACTCACCCGATGGTCAGCGGCGCTTCCCGGAGACTCTGTCTCCGCAAGAATCATCGTGCGCTCTGCGTCAGTGATGCGCGGATGCTCTCGAGGCAGGAAGTAAATTCGACGCCAGACAAACAGCCACAAGAACCCGAGCAGCCCCGGGATCACAAATGCCGGCCGCCATCCCCAGCGAAAGTAGATTGGCAAAATAATGAAAGGCGCGATAGCTCCGCCAATCGACGAGCCGCTGTCGAACAGCGCACTCGCCAAGGCACGCTCGTGCCTGGGAAACCACTCGGACACCGCCTTGGTAGCCCCGGGCCAGTTGGCGGATTCTCCCGCTCCCAGCAGAAACCGAAAAGCGGCAAAACTGCGAAAGCCGGTGGCCAGCGAAGTCGCTATCGAAACCAACGAATACCATAAAACAGAAATGCTCAGTCCTCGTCGTGTTCCCACCCGGTCAATGAATCTTCCGCATGCGGTCTGGCCCAGCGCGTACGCGATGCGAAAACTGATCAGCAGATTCGCATAATCGGTATGCGACCAGTGATAGTCCTGCGTGAGGAATGGCGCCAGCAGCGCCAGCGTCTGCCGGTCAATGTAGTTGATCACCGTGGAGGCGAACAGCAGGCCGCCGATCCACCATCGCAAATGAGGAATCGCGCGCGCGCGCGACTGCAATGTCGACTGCAATGCTTCGTCGGGTGCCGGCATTTATTTGCGAGCTGTCATTTTACGACCTGTCGTTTTACAAATTGTCATCGCGAAACAGACCCTTGCGAAACGGATGGGCTGGACGTTTTCAACAAAGCCGCAGAATCTCTGTCCAGATATAGCGTCGTATTCGGATGATTCCGCAAAGCCGACGCGGGCGCATTCGGGCTGATTTCCTCCTCCACGCAAGCTTGCACCGCCCGGGCTTTGCGTGCCTCTGGCACCACGGCGATGATCTCTTTCGCGCGCAGGATTTGCCGAATCGACATGGAGATTGCTCTCATGGGAACGTCGGCCAGCTGAGAGAACCATCCCTCGTTTACCTGTTGCCGCCGGCAAGCTTCGTCGAGTTGCACTACCAGATATGGTTCCTCGCTCGCGAAATTCGCTGGAGGATCGTTAAACGCGAGGTGGCCGTTTTCCCCGATTCCCACAAAAGCGATATCAACAGGCCGGGAAATCAGTTCACTGCCAACTCTCTTTGCGATCTCCTGCGGGTCGCCCTCTCCATCCAGAAGGTGGTACTGAGTGATTCCGGTTTTGCGCCCGATTCCGGTTTTATAAATGATCCGTTCCAGAATGTATTTCCGGAAACTGGCAGGATGCGTGGCCGGCAAGCCAACGTATTCGTCCAAGTGAAAAAGCTCGACCCGGCTCCAATCAATGTCCGATGCGCTAGTCAGCGCATCCAGAAATTCAAATTGCGATGCGCCGGTAGCGGCCACGATTCGCGCAGCGCCATTCTCGCGCAGAGCAGCTCGCAAAGATTTCGCGGCGCGCTCCGCCGCTGCTAGGCCCAGCGCCTTTTTGTCATCAAGAATCTTGATTTGCAAGTGTGGCGTCCTTTTCTCGCAGCGGCTAGCTGTCCGCCTGCAATTCAACACGCTTTCCCGAACTGCACGCCGCGTAAATTGCTTCCACCAGCGCAACGCTTCGCCGCGCTTCGCCGCCGGAGCAGCGCGGCGTGCCGTTCGTCTCGATCGCTCGCACAAAATCCTCAAGTGCCGCTTGGTGCCCCCGCACATCGCTAACCGTCGCTGAAGAAGCGCTTGCGTTTTGATCGTTTCCAGTGCTGCGAAAATCTTCCGGTACTTTGTGCAAATCAGCGGCCAGCAACCGGTCATGCTCGATGATTATCGTTCCCTCGGAACCAGTCAGCTCCACTCTTCTCGGATAGCCGGGGTAAACCGACGTCGTGGCCTGCAAAGTCCCGATCGCGCCATTCTTGAACTCCAGCAAAGCAACCAGGGTGTCTTCCGCTTCTATTTTGTGCAGCGCGGTTTTCTTCATGGCCTGAACACTTGACACTTCGCCGCACAGCCAAAGCAAGAGATCGACGGTGTGAACAGCTTGATTGATTAGCGCGCCGCCGCCATCCAGCCGCAGCGTTCCTCTCCAACGCGAATCCCCGTAGTAATTCGCCGGCCGGAACCATTTCACGCTTGCATCTGCCAGAATTAATTTCCCCAACACGCCCGCGTCCGTCCACTCTTTTACCCTGATCAGGTCCGTCTTGAAGCGGTCTTGAAAAAAGACACCCAACTTAACGCCCGTCTCCTCCGCAGCGGCAATCAGCGCATCCGCCTGTGCGGTGCTGATGTCCAGCGGCTTTTCCGTCAGCACGTGCAATCCGTGCCGCGCAGCCGCAATCCCCTGCTCGGCGTGCAAACCGGACGGACTGCCAATAGCCACAAAATCCATCGGACGATGGGCAAGGAATTTTTCAAAATCGCAATACGGCGACGCGCCGTACTGCGCACTCATCCGCGCCACTTTCTCACGATTCGTTCCATACACCGCGGCAATTTCCAAGCCCGCAATTTCCCCAGCCGCACATGCGTGAGTTTCCGAAATGTTGCCGCCGCCGATCAGTCCGACACGCATCGCCACGTAGTTTTTCCCGCCGCAAGCATACGATGGGCTAGCTTATACGGCAACGCGAGACGCTTGCGGCGCGGCCGGCGGTTACGCAAACATACAGTTCGGTTTGCAGGTTGAGCCGTCCATCGCAAAGAGCGGCGTTATGGCTTCCCTGTTAGCCGGGTGCCGCACCCTTCGGGGTTAAGGGTGCGGGTTTTCGATTTTGGTTTTTGAAAAGGTGGATCCGATTCTTGTCTCTCACGTTGACAGCGCCGGGTGCCTCGATAAGAAAGAAGAAATTGTCAAGCAGTGCGCCTGCCGTACTGAGACAGCAGCGAAGCTAATGCTTGGTCGTCGTCAGACTGATCGTGGTGGTGTGATTCAGGCTGCCGGACACACCCTTAATCGTCACCGTGGCGGTTCCCAGGTTCGCAGTGCTGCTTGCCTTCAGCGTGAGCGTGCTGCTGCCGCTGGTATTCGCCGGGTTGAACGTGGCAGTCACGCCTCTTGGTAAGCCGCTAGCCGACAAGCTTACCGTTCCGCTGAACCCATTCAATTTGTTCACGCTGATCGTGCTGGTCACGCTCTTGCCGCGGCCAACGCTCAAAGCGCTGGGTGCCGCCGACAAACTGAAATCGGGCGCCGGAGCAGAGGCATTGACCGTCAGGCTGACAGTAGTGGTATGTGTCAGACTTCCGGAAGTTCCGGTAACGGTCACAGTGACGGTTCCGACGGTCGCGGTGCTGCTGGCGGCCAGTGTCAACGTACTGTTTCCTGTTGTAGGATTCGGATTGAATCCCGCGGACACGCCACTGGGCAAAGCGGAAGTTACTGCCAGGCCCACACTGCCGTTAAATCCGTTCGCCGGCGTCACGGTAATCGTTGTGTTTCCGCCGACTCCGCCCTGCACAATCGTTAACGAGTTTGGCGAAGCGCTCAGACTGAAGTCCGGCGCTGGCGGAGCCGCATTGACGGTAAGGCTGACGGACGTCGTGTGAGTCAAGCTGCCAGAAGTTCCGGTGATGGTCAAAATGACTGTTCCGGTGGCAGCGGTGCCGCTGGCGGTAAGCGTTAGCTTGCTACTGCCGGTGGCGGGGTTCGGGCCGAAGGATGCCGTCACGCCGCTTGGCAACGCCGAGGTGCTCAGACTGACGCCGCCATTGAATGCGTTCACCGGGTTCACGGTGATTGTCGTGCTGCCGGCCGCGCCTCCTTGAACAATCGTCACACTAGTTGGCGACGCGGAGATCGAAAAATCGGGTTGCGGAGCGGATCCTGGCCAGGCGTTGACCAGATTGGCCACATTGATGGTGCCGATGCCGGTCGCGAAGTCCCATCCGGCTGTGGTGGCGTATGCGGATTGCAGCACCGAGTTCGAATTGGACAGCACTCCATAGCCATCTGCGGAATCGAAGCAATTATTCGTCGTTGTGCATTCCACGGCCATATCGCCTAGCGTCACATCGTAAAACACACAGGAGCCTGCGGTGCCGTATCCAAGGCTGGAGTTACACGACGCACTTCCGCCTCCGTTAAACTGATTCGCCGCAAGGCTATAAAGCATCGGGTTGGGATTGCCTTGCCTCGCGCCCGTCTTCTGATTGATGAGCGCCTGCACCCCCGCCAGAATCGGCGAAGCGAACGAAGTTCCGCCGGCGGCGGTCCATCCGCTGGGTGATCCCGTGCACGCCGCGCCTCCGTTGGCCGTATCGGAGTAGCAGAACACGTAAAAATGCGACCACAGCCCGTTGGCGGCAAACAGCGAAACGTCGGGAATGTCGCGCACGGCGTCGTTTGGATTACCAGGCACTACTTGCCACGACGGCTTGGGATAACCGGCGCATGATCCGCTCACTACTCCATTGATGGACGGGGTGCCCGTTGCGCAGCCGCTTGGGCCGCCTCCCCCCGCGGCTGTAGTCGCAGTTCCCGTAATGGCGGCCAGCAATCCGCCCGCGGTGTTGCAAAAGCTGCCGGGTCCGCTCGCCGGGTAGCCTTCATAAGTAGTAAGCAGCGAACCGGTGCACGAGTCGTTCCACGGAGTCTCTGGTGTATAGGAACGCGCGGAAGCGTAGTTCGCGGTGTTCCCGGTATTCCAGTAAGCTGCACTCGTGCCCGAGTAGGTGTCGCTGAAATCCGTGCCACCAACGGCGACGTTGTAGGGAGTGGACGCCAAGGCGCTCACGGTGATGCCAAAACTGGCCGCCGTTTGATTTTGATCGCAAGCCGCGGCGCCCGAATCGCCCGCCGCCACATACACCGACGTACCCTCCGCGACAGCTTGCTGATAGGTGGAATTGAACGCCGCGTTTGCCGCCGCTCCGTTCACGGTTTCGCATTCACCGTAGCTGACGCTGATAATCGCAGGCGGCGTGCTGCTCGAAACGAGATTCTGCATGGCAATCAGACCGCCGAACGTGGTCTGGGTGTCCGCGCATGCGGCCATCTGAATGGCAGCGCTCGGCGCCGCGGCGCTGGCGTACTCCGCATCCAGAATCGCTTCGCCATCATCCGAGTTCACACCCGGAGCGCCGCAATTGTTCGGCCCGCTGGGCGGAGCAGGATGAGTTTGGCTCAGCGAACCAGAATATCCGGACAATCCAAAGGTGGACCGGAACGTGCTCCAGTCCGCCGCCGAATACAGGTCCGTATCTTCAATCAGCACGATCGTCTGGCCCTGTCCGGTGATGCCGGCAGTAAACGCCGGATTAAAGTTGTAAATTGTCGCTAGGTCTCCGGGCACCACTCCGTAATAGTCGCTACCTAGTCCGGAAGGAAATGTGTACTGGTGACGCGGCTTCATCATCGGATGCGGCCGGAAATCGTGCAGCGAGACAACTCCCGCAATCGCTGGCGCCAGGGCCGACGGAATATGCGGCTCGCTTACGTTGGCGATATGACTCTTTCCATTTACTTCCAGATGATGAATCTCGGTGTGAAAGGCCTGCATCACCTGACCGGCAGTTCCGGAAAAATCAATCATGACGCGGCTCGGATATACGAAGTTGACTTGGAATCCGCGCGACGTGAGCCAGCTCGTGATAGTGTCAATGTCCTGCTGCGCCAATCCGAAGCGTTCGCCAACCTCAGCAGCGGTCAGCCAATGGTGATAGTTGGCGGATTCAGGATTGTGTAAATCGTCGATCAGCGCTTTGAGCGCAGTCTCCTGCTCCGCGGGGCGCTTCAACTGGAGAAGCAAATGTTCCAGCATTAGGTTGTGCGCGACGGGCCCGCGGTCATTTGCCGCTCGCGCTTCTGGCCGCATGTTTCCAGCCAGAACCGCAAGTTTGCTTTCATCGATATTCTGAGTAATCAGTGGTCGCGCATTTTGTGCGGCCGGCGATTGCGCGTGAGACGGCAAAGCGAAGCTAAGCAGTGCGATCAGTGATGTGACAACCAGGAGAATTGTTGCGAGCGAGGGTTTACCGAGCCCGACGAACATGACGGCTCCTTTCCTCAGCCCATCGGGGACACCTGGGCCTGTGACCGGCGTGAAATCCTGTGAATTCGCTGCGGGGAACCTATGCGGGGTGGATTCTAGTCCTTCGCCGAAACAGGCGTCAACTGTTCTTGCGGGCAACAAGCGGGCAATGTCCGAGGGCCACAGGGCACACGGGACATACGGACAGACGGGACGTTTTCATTGGTGCGATTTTTATCTGCGACTGTTCGGCTGCCTCTGCTGCCGTTCGAACTAGTATCCTGTTAGTTAATTATTCTTACTTACATATTGACCAACCCATAAGAACATATGTTTTTGCCGTGCGAGCCAGCTGGACTGGCTCAGGTTTCAGGGTCGGTACCTGCGGACCTGAGGTGAAGAAGTTGTATTTAGAAACCCTGTGTAAAACCGTAGCTCTTTGACAACTCAATCGGTCTTTTCACGCGGCACCACGTAACGCCCTTGTCTTCAGCACTTACGTGAAGCCCGGTAAGTATTCATTGCAAAGGTCAGCCTGACCCTCGGTGACCGACTCGTCGGGCATGAGGTTACCTGAAGAGTACGTCGAGCGGCTCGGCTTCGCTCGTTCGGGGAGGCTAGAAGTTAGCAGACCCACGCGCTTTTAAATATGACCGCCTCGGTTCTTTCTCTTACGTCCGGCAATGCAGAACACGGTGCGCATAATCCATAAAGCAAGAATTCAAGTTTTCCTGTTTTCGATTTTCGGGACCACGAATTGTGTTCTAGACCAACCACCGCTACTGTCGAGGTTCGCTCGCACAGAATACAGGTTGCAAACATCCCGCGTATTTCCTTGGCCGTCGTATGGCCATATACCGCAAGCACCGAAACAAAATCCTCTGGAGGCAAACCAGCGCGAAATCGCACGTTTGTATACGTCATTTCATTCTCGATTGAAATTGTTTGAGATTCCAAGCATAAAACCGTCGGTTGAAGACTAAACTCCGAGGACTAGGCGTCGGCGTTAGATGATGCTAACTCCAGCGGGAAACCAGGTCAAGTCGCTCCTCGACGCTCTCCTCGACGCTCCTCGACGGACCGTGCTCGACGGACCTCCGGCAAACGACAGTTCCACCATTTATTCCGCTCATCTTTCTATTATTTAGCTTCTTTAGGTCAAGAGGGATCGAATTCGTGGTTGAGGATCATGGCTTCTGCAATACGCCGCGCTTCTCGTAACGTTTCGGCACTGCCGATTTCGCCGCGAGGCGGTTGTGCGATCAGCCTGTCGAGTTCTTCGTCGAATAGTCTGCCGAGCAGTTCCGCAGTATGAACAACGGGATTGCCGGAATCGTCCACCACCGAAGTGACTCGCGAATGTTCCAGCCTCTGCGCCAGCATTAGCCGATAGATGCGATCTGTCGCAAGGTCCTCCATATATCCATCGAGCAAGCTCGCACCTTTTCCGTTCAGAACGCCGTTGCGATAACGAATTACGGTACGAATCGCGGCTCGCGTTCCCTCCAGCGTGCGTTTTCCAACACCCTCAGGAACTGGGCGAAGATCCGGATGGCGTTCGGAGGCACGACGGGCTTGTAATTGGTTCGGCGCCGGAAATTGTTCGATCGCAATCTGATTCTGATCGGGGTGTCCGGTCCAGGCGCCGTCCATCAGCGAATCCGCTTCGTTCTTTTTGTCTTTTTGCAGCACGGTCAGAGCGCGTGCGTTCAACTCGGGATCCTGGCGGCTTGGATAAAGCGCCGTCATGCCTCCGATGGCCAGCGCTCCGTGCTTGTGGCAAAGCTCCGGTAGAAGTTGCCGCAAATTCTGGAAGAACGGAACATCGTGCGGAATGGTATTGCGGTCGGGCAGCAGCCACCGCGGATCATCCAAATTGAAATGAATCAGGCTGGCCATGTAATCCCAGCGGCCGAGATTCAATCCCAAAATGTGGCCTCGCAAATTGTAGAGAAATTCCTCCATCTGGTATGCAAGCGGATGCGCTTCCACCAGCGCCATACACTTGATGTAATTCTTCGGCCAGCCCCGGGCCTCCGCCAGGCTCTGAAAAATATCGCGCCACAAAAGCGCCTCTTCCGCGGATTCCGATTTGGGGATGTAAAACGCGAGCGGATGCTTCAACTCCGCTGGCTCAATGGCGAAGACGATTCGCGCAACATCGAAAAGCGATGCGGAACACAATGCGCCTTCGATAAGCCCGCCCTGATGCAGATGCAAACCGCGCGCGCGAATCCAAATCACTGTGTTGCTGGGCTTGATGCCCACCGCGCCGCCGCGTTTTGCGTCCTGGTATGTCAGCGAGCCACGAAGCGCCTGCAAAATGTTTTCGACACCCAGGCGCTGGTGGTCCCACTGATTGACCGTGGAATCCTCGAGATCGAGCATCACGCCCGGCGCGCCGGAGTTCAGCATTTTGACGACCAGTTCCGCGTCATCGGCGGGCCCGGTCATCTGATTGCGCTGATCCGCGCACCACGCCGGCACTTCGATACGCCAGTCTTCGCGCGTGGCCGCCGACGGAGGAAGATACGTGGGCTTGTTGCCGCGTAACGATTGCTCAAGCGCCGCACGCCTGGCTGACACCAGCGCGCGGTGACGCGCGGCAAACTTGTGGTGGAACGGAGCAAAGAATTGCAGGAATCCCGCAGGAAGTTCTCTCTGCGCTGAACCCGCGGGAGCGTAGTTGGTGTGAAAGCCTTTGATGCTCTGTCGCGTCACTGCCATGAAGAATTCCCCCGGTTTAGAGGGAGGCTGAGGCTCCCAAGACGGAGTTTAAAGCTTCTTCTCGCTCCAGGAATTGGTTATTTTCGGTCGATCCTTCAAGCGCTTTGGTGGAGGCCGTCCCGCTGGTGATTACATGCTGCACATCATCGAAATAGCCGGTACCCACGAAGCGCTGGTGTTTGACGGCTTCGTACTGTGCGGTTTGTTCGCAGCGGAATTCCCTTTCCTGGAGTTGCGAATAGGCGGCCATCCCGTCGGTCTTGTAGCCACGCGCAAGTTCGAACATCGATAAATTCAGTGAATGAAATCCTGCGAGCGTGATGAATTGGAATTTGTATCCGATAGCCGCAAGTTCGCGTTGGAAACTGGCAATCGTGGAATCCGAGAGATGCTTTTTCCAGTTGAAGGACGGTGAGCAGTTATAGGCGAGCAATTTGTCGGGAAATTTGGCGTGCACAGCTTCGGCGAATTCTCTCGCTTCGCGCAAATCCGGCTTGGACGTTTCGCACCAGAGAAGATCGGCATACGGCGCGTAGGCAATCGCGCGCGCAGCCGCGGTTTTCAATCCAGAGCGAATACCGAAAAATCCTTCGGTGGTGCGCTCGCCGGTCAGGAATTCACGATCGCGGGGATCAACGTCGCTGGTCAGCAGGGCTGCGCTGTCGGCGTCGGTGCGCGCCATGATCAATGTGGGCACATCCATAACGTCGGCGGCTAGGCGAGCAGCGACAAGTTTCTGAATCGCTTCGCTGGTCGAAACCAATACTTTTCCGCCCAGGTGACCGCATTTTTTAGCGGAAGAAAGTTGATCTTCAAAATGTACGCAAGCGGCACCGGCTTCAATCATCGCTTTCATTAATTCAAACGCATTCAAGTTGCCGCCAAAACCTGCTTCGGCGTCCGCGATCAGAGGAGCGAACCAATTGACTCCGTTTTTGCCTTCCGCGTGATGCGTTTGATCCGCCCGCTGCAGCGCCTTGTTGATCCTTCTCACCATGCTCGGCACGCTGTCGGCGGGATACAGGCTCTGATCGGGATACATTTCTCCGCTGAGGTTGGCGTCGGCGGCGACTTGCCAGCCACTGACGTAAATTGCTTTCAGCCCGGCGTGCACTTGCTGGATCGCCTGATTGCCGGTCATTGCGCCTAACGCTGCGACGTACGGTTCGGTGTGCAAAAGATTCCAGAGATTCTCCGCGCCCATGCGCGCGAAGGTGTGTTCGATGCGCACCGAGCCACGGAGTCGTTCCACATCCATGAGACTATAAGGCCGGGTGATTCCCTTCCAGCGGTCAAGTGACCGGGCATTTGTTTTCGCCGTACCGAAATCAAAATTGTTTTTCATGTGATCTCCTTCAGGCGGCCACGCATCCCGTTGCGCAAGCGACTCGCCAACTCTGCGAGCAGTTTGCAAAACATGACCGTGGTCAGTCAAACTGATTGTAAGTATCACGCTGATAGATAGTCTTCTATCAGCGTGCATAGGTAGAAGCATGTAGGTGACTTATGGAAATCGATCAGATCGAAACGTTTCTGGCGGTTGCAACTTACGGCGGGTTCCATCGAGCGGCCCAAGCGCTCCGGCTGAGTCAGCCTGCCGTGAGCGCTCGCATACAGATGCTGGAGGAATCGGTGGGCGCCAAATTATTCATACGCACCAAAACGCAGGTCACGCTGTCTCTTGCCGGCAAAACGCTGCGTCCGCATGCGGAGAATCTTTTGCGAATGGTTTCGCTCGCTCGACAGGCAGTGCATGAGCAACAGCCGGCCAGCGCTTCCGGAGTCCTTTCGATTGCCGCCGGCCTCTCCATCAGTACCTATTTGCTTCCGGACATTTTACGGAAGTATCAATCGCTGTATCCCGGCGTGATGGTGAGCGTGCGATCGGGAAATTCCGTGCAAGTACTGAAAATGGTTTTGGACGGAGAAGTGGATCTGGGGCTGGCACGTTCGCTGCAGCATCCTGAAGTGGAAACGCAGAGCCTGCGTGACGATCCCCTTTTATTCGTTGGCCATCCGGGTCAACCCGCGATGAAGAAGAAAAAACTGAAGCTTTCAGAAGTAGAGTCGCTGCCTTTGATTTTTTACGATCGTGGCTCGAGCGACTGGACGTTGACGAACGGACTGTTTCGCCGGGCGGGCCTGTTGCCGAATGTAGTTCTGGAAGTTGAAGGGATCGAAACATGTAAACGGATGGTTCTGCGCCGGCTGGGTCTGGCGTTTCTGCCGCAACTGGCAGTAACCCGCGAGCTGAAGAACGCGAAACTCCTCGCGATTCAAATCATCGACGCGGAGCCGCTGCATCGCAGTCTGGACGTAATTCGTTCGCGCCGCAAACCGCTGGAAAAGACCGCACAACGTTTTCTGGAGCTGTTGCGGTCGGCAACACGCGCTCGATAAGAGCAACGCTCACGATCAACACACAAATTCACAATTTTAATTGGCGAATCTTGCCAGATTCCGCGCTCTGGCCTTGGCAGCTTCTTCTTCCCTGCGTTTGGGTGGAGCGCTGGTCTCGAGCGAATGAACAAGACGCGCTGCGGCAGCGGTAATCTCATCGACGGCCGACAGGAACGAAGCTTCGTTCGCTTTCGATGGTTTGTTGAAGCCGCTTATTTTTCTTACGAATTGCAGCGAAGCCGCACGGATTTCTTCGGGCGTAACCGGTGGATCAAAATTGAAGAGCGTTCTAATATTTCGGCACATTTTTCGGTGACCTCAAACGGACCGCGATGTTAGGCGGCGCATTTTTTAATGTTATCGCCTCTCTTATGGTATCGCCGCAACGGCCGGACCGAAAAGCCCCGTACAGGCCTAATCAGGAATTTGACAGAAATGTGGCGCGCAGTGGACTGAACCGTTTCCCTCCAATGCATACGACGACCCTACGCGAAGATAGAGCGTTCCTTGTATTCCCTGGCCTACTTTTCACTGCTACGTTGCTAATGGGCCCGAAGGATTAGTGCGATGGCAAATTGGGTAGTCAAATGTATGAGTTGCAGTTCCATTTTTCCTCATTCTACGATCGAAGACGGACTCGAGAATTATTTTCTTCCGATCAAGCCCACTCTGCCTGAGGAAGGACAGACGATGAGCTGCCCGCATTGCGGCCGTAGCGCGATCTACCAAACATCTGATCTCCGGTACCGAGCATAGGTTTCGACACTGTCTGAGATCTGCCGTGTTTTCACGAAATCAGCGCGTGTACCGAGATAGTGCAAAACGCAACGGGGCTTTATAAATGCATAAAAGTTTCGCGGCCGCCGGACCCCGGATCAAGCTCTGGATCAACCAGAAAAAATGGATGATTCTTGCCGCGCTACTGCTGACGTTTTCTGCCTTCGCGGCCTTTGTAGTTCTACGTTGGCCGTTTTCGCGGCAGCGCATCGTGAGGTCATTGCAGGAAACGTTTCCCGCCACCGTCACGTTCCAGAACTTTCGTCCGACCTATTTCCCTCATCCGGGCTGTGTTGCCGAAGGAGTCTCTTTCCGGCGACTCGGTAGTTCTGCGCAAACGCCGCCGATCGTGACCATGCAAAAATTGCAAATACAAAGCCACTATCTGGATCTTCTGTTCCGGCCCGGATATTTGGCGCGCATTACGACGAGAAGATTTCTGGTACAGGTGCCCGCGATCGGAACCGAAGTGCAGCAGACAGGCTGGCGTAAAATGCCATCCAGCATCAGAGTGGGTGAAATCATTCTCGATGGCTCGGTGGTTGAGATTGCTCGCGCTGACTCCAAGGCCGCTTTGCGGTTCGATATTCATAAATTGCGACTAACTTCGGTCAGCGAAAAAGCAGCGTTGAACTACGACCTGGCTTTCCACAACGCACTGCCTCCCGGGGAAATAAGTGCCCGTGGACAATTCGGACCCTATAACTCAGGAAATGCCGGCGAAACTGCCATTGTAGGTGAGTACGACTACGAAGCCTTCGACGCAAGAGACTGTTGGCGACTTCAGCGAGCGAGCCAGCGGCGAAAAGCCGGAGGATCAGGACCCGGCAGACAAAGAACGCGTGATCTCAAGTCTTTCCGGGCATGTGGAACTGCGCAACGCCATTGCGACCTTCACAAATTTTTCGTTTGTGGTGCCCGGAGCAACCGCGCAGATGCACGGAACCTATGGCCTGGAAAGCCGAAAAGTTGATTTACACGGCACCCTGAAATCCACGGCTGAACTGTCGAAAATGACGTCCGGGGTCATCGGTGCTATTGAGACCGTTTGACGCTTTGTTCAAAAAGAAGCGGGCCGGAGCCGTGGTACCGGTGCATTTAATCGGGACCTACGATGACCCGCAACCCGGGCTGGACATCGCCTCGAAGAAGTCGGCCTCGAAAAAATCGTCGCCGGAATCCGTTTCAGCGGCGAACTGACAGATAGCACGGCACAACGACAAGCGCTCGCGGGATTCAAGCCGTACAGCAAATATTTATTTCCACTGCAACCAGGAAAAGCCGCCGGCTGGTGCGCCGCCACTTCCCTCGTCGCTGCTCGCAGCATTCCAGGCTGCGCGCGCGATGGGATGAATGGCTTGCAATTTTTTCTGCGCCAGCGACTTATTGATCGCGGGAAGTTCTTTCGAAGCGAACGCGTCAAATTCCGTGGAGACGTCCGTGAGTTCTTTTTTCAGCGAGTCGATTCGCGCGGATTGATAGTCCGTCGGCCGGCCCTCATAGTTCAGGATATCGCCGTATAGCTCGGTGGTCTTTTCACGTATGCGGATTTCACCAGTAACCGCGCCACCTTCCTTGGTGGAGACGATCTTTTTGCGCAGTTCGTCCATACCGTCCGCGGCTTGCTGCAGCCGCTTGGTGAGAGCCGCGTCATTTTTGATCTTCGCGGCGCGTTCAAGCAGCGCGTCATGCATGGCGCTGATACGATCCGCATCAAAACTCATGTCACCAAGGAAGTTGGATAGATGCGTGGAAGCGTCGAATTCCATTTGGCGGTCTGCGGGAGTAAATGTGGCACGCGGATCCTGCTGGACGACAAGCTGCGTGGTGTAAGTGTCCGTCCCACGAGTCATCTTTACGGTGTACGTGCCGGGCACGACTCTGGGGCCTTGCGCGGCTTCAAAGGCAGCAGTGGCGGCAGGAGGCACATGGGGCGCTTTCAGGCGCATCGTCCAATCCACCCGGCTGATGCCACGCCGGCTGTTTGGGGGAAGCGTATCTACGAGCTTGCCTTGCGAATCGAAAATTTCGATTTTCATTTTTCCGAAGATATGGCGCTTCTTCTGATAGTAGGTAATCACTGCGGCGTCGGGAGAATTTGGCCCATTAAATTCGGCACTGCCTTCCACCCACCCGCCGTTTGAAACCAACCGCTGTTGCGGCGGCCGGCCCTGCAGGAAAACGACGTCCTTAGCCATGACGTCTGGAGTCAATTTTCGCAGCGGACTGATGTCGTCAATAATCCAAATCCCGCGGCCATGGGTGGCGACGACCAAATCGGACTCGCGAGATTGAACAACGATGTCCCGCACCGGAACGCAGGGAAATTCGTGGCCTTTGTACTGAGCCCAATGTTTGCCGTCATCGAGGGAAACCCACAGCCCGAATTCGGTGCCAAGAAATAGAAGGTTCGGGACGACGGTATCTTCCTTAATCACGTGAGCAAAACCGCGCACGCCGCTTTCCGGACCGACCACGGGCGTCCAGGATTTTCCATAGTCGGTGGTCTTGTAAACATGCGGATCCATGTCGCCAAAAGTATGTCGATCGAACGTGGCGTAGGCCGTGGCCGGATCGTAGAGGCTGGCCTCGACCCACGATACCCAGGAAAATTTCGGAAGATCGGGCACGTTGGAGACGACATTGGTCCAGGATTTTCCGCCGTCGCGCGTTAGTTGCAGATTTCCATCGTCGGTCCCTACCCAGATCACCCTTCCATCGCGCGGTGATTCGCTGATCGAATAAATCGTGGTGTGGGTCTCGGCATCAGAATTGTCCACAGTGACGCCGCCGGATTCCTCCTGCTTCTGCTTCTCAGGATCATTTGTTGTGAGATCCGGTGAAATGCGATCCCAGGTCTGGCCATGATCGCGTGACCGGAAGAGGAATTGCGCTCCGATATAGATCGTGCGCTTCTCATTCGAGCTCATGTGAATGGGCGTATTCCAGTTGAAGCGCAGCTTACCTTCTCCGTAATTCGGTTGCGGCTTGATGGCACGGCCATCCAGTGTGATGCGGTTGACGCGGCCAACATTTCCGCCCTGCGCTTCGGCGTAGACGTAGTTCGGGTCAGAAGGATCAGGAAAAACCCAGAAGCCATCTCCGCCGAAAAGATTCTCCCAACGGTTGTTGCTGATGCCGCCCGGATATTGCGAGTCGCCAATCCACGCGCTGTTATCCTGCAGCCCTCCGAAAACATGATAAGGATCTGCCTGGTCAACGCTGACGTGATAAAACTGAGAAATCGGCAGATTGTTGCCCTTCCACCAGGTGTTGCCGCCATCGTAGGAGTACCAGATTCCGCCGTCATCACCGGCAATCAGATGATCGGTATTTTCCGGATTCACCCACACATCGTGAAAATCGCCATGAGCAGGGCCGCCGATGATGCTGAAGCTCTTGCCGCCATCCTCGCTCATGATCAGCGTTAGGTCCGGCTTGTAGACTTTGTTTTCGTTCTTGGGATCCACGATCAGATTGGCGAAATAGAAAGGCCGCCAAACCATCCAGTTGCTGCGATCGCGTTCTTCCCAGGTTTTCCCGCCGTCGTCAGAACGATACAGCGCGCTGCGCGTCGATTCGATCAGCGCATAAACGACGTTCGGTTTTGATGGCGCGATCGTTACAGCGATTCGTCCCCAGGGCTTGGCCGGAAGTCCCTTGGCGCTTTTCTCATCCAGTTCCGTCCATGTGGCTCCGCCGTCGCTGGTCTTATAAAACGCACTGGCACTGGCCGCAGTGGCGTTGTCTCCGCCGGAGCGGAACGTCCACCCTTTGCGGCGAAAATCCCACATGCCGGCGAAGAGGGTCTTCGAGTCTTGCGGGCCCATGGAAATCATCGAGCACCCCGTGGAGAGATTCGCGCCCTTCAGAATCTTGCTCCAGGACTTGCCGCCGTCCGCCGTTTTATACAGTCCCCGGTCCTCGCTGTCGCTCCAGAGTTTTCCCGGAACGCACGCGTAAACGATATTGCCATCTTTGGGATCAACCAAAATCTTCGCAATGCGCTCGGAATTCTTCAGGCCGACATTGGTCCAGCTGTCGCCGCCGTCCGTGGATTTATAAATGCCGTCACCGATCGAAGTACTGTTGCGTGTCCACGCTTCGCCGGTGCCGACCCAGATGGTCTGAGGTGCGCTCGGATCAATGGCGATTGCGCCAATCGATTGCACATCCTGCTTGTCAAACTTCGGCTTGAATGTTGTTCCGCCGTTGGAAGACTTCCACACGCCGCCGCTGGCCGAACCGACATAAACGGTGAGGCGTCCGCCTTCTTTTATCGCGGCGACGGCGGAGACACGCCCGCTCATGGCGGCGGAACCGATGTTGCGCGCGCCAAGACCGGAGATGGTGTCGGAATCGAATTTAGCTTCCTGTGCCGTCGCTGCAGCGATGCAAATCAGCAGGCCGAGAAGCAGCGTCACGACGAACTTCATGCGACCAAAGATGTTGCGCATATCGAAGAGTCCCTTTTCAGCAGAGTTGAATTCACAGTTCCGCAATACACCATCTACAGTTTGTCGCATTTGGTCGTGGATCAACTGCCGGCCGGTGAAGCCTTGGCTACAGGTTTGGAAGAGGGGACGGAAAAACGTGCGTCATCCAAGGGCACATTCTGTTCAACTTTTTCGACGCTGATCTGGGAGCGCGAAGAACTGCCCTTAGGAGCCTGCTCGACGGAAAACGGATAATAGACTCCGTTCACCTTTTCGTAATCGCCATAGTAGATTTCCGTTTCTTGGAGCGCGCCGCGGATGGTGGTCTGAATTTCCAGCTTCAATTCCAGAAACGAATCCGTGTCCAGGTAGTAGTAGCGAACATCGCCATTTTTCATGCTGAGTCTAACTTTGTAGCAATCTGTGCCTTCGACCGAATCGTGGCCCACCAGCTCGGCTTTGTGGCCTTTTTCTTTGTAATCCACCAGCGGCCCGTCAATATCAGCATCAACGACTAAACTTTTCAGGTCATCCTGAGACATCAGTTCCGCGTCTTTGCGCCCGCCAAAAGGATTAATCTGCCACCCCGCTTTGCCGTCATAGGCTTGCACCTGGGCCATTCCCTGAATGATGAATTCTTCGCGGACTTTTCCGGGGCGTTTATTTTCCTGCATGACCTCGGCGCGAAAGGGACCCTGGCTGAATTTAGCGGTGGTGCGCGCGGTGTCTATGGATTTGAGTTTCTCCACTCCGCCATGCGCCTGGATATTTTTGCCGATGACCTCATCGACAGTCTGTGCTCGCGCGATACACGCGAACGCAAACGCTGCCATCAGCACCGGAACGAATAACTTTCACCATTTTGGAAAACTCCTTGATTGCAACTAGTGCAAATTTCATATTCAGCTAACTCCCAGCAACCTGGCGCAAGAATAGTACACCAATTCATGCGACTCACACTTATCACAGTCGCAAAGGGCCATCAATTAGACGAGCCAAATCCGCAAATGGAAGCGGGAAAGCAGGTCATTTGCAAAGCCCAGCTTGCGAAGTTCTTCTCCAAAGGTCGCGGCTGTGATTAAATTCCAATCCACGGAGACGCAGCATGCCTGGAGCGGGCAAACTTTTCGTCGGGACTTCCGGATACTCTTACAAAGAGTGGAAAGGGAATTTTTATCCCGAGAAGCTGCCGGATCGCGAAATGCTTCCGTTTTATGCGAAGCAGTTCTCAACGGTGGAAATCAATCACAGTTTCTATCGTATGCCCACGGAAAAAGCGCTTCTGAACTGGGCGAATGCCGTGCCGGAAGGATTTCGTTTCGCTTTAAAGGCCAATCAGAAAATCACGCATATTCAACGACTGCGCGGCTGTGAAAGCACCCTGAAACGTTTCCTGGAAGTCGCCAGTGTTCTGAACGACGGCGATCATCTCGGCCCTATCCTCGTTCAACTTCCGCCTAACTCTAAGTTCGATCGCCCCTTGCTTGAGGATTTCCTCGCTCTCCGCCCGCCCGCTTTCATGTTTGCCTTTGAAGTGCGCCATCCGTCCTGGTACACAGACGAAACGTATGGGGTTCTTCGCCAATACAGAACGGCGCTTTGTCTTTCCGAAACCGAAAAACAAAGTCCTCCCGACGTGCTCACTGCTGATTTCACTTATGTGCGCCTGCGGCTGGAGAATTACACGGCAAAGCAGCTGGCCGCCTGGAAAACCCGCATTGACAGCTGGCTAGTTCAGGGCATCGACGCATACGTTTACTGCAAACACGAGGACGCCGGGAAGGGACCAGCCTACGCCCGCCAACTGCTCGGAAAGACAGACTGACGCTTTCTTTCTCGGAGAGAGGACCAGGAAAAACTAACAGAACGAGACGAAAGTATGGGACCTGGATTTGTCCAGTCGCGAAATCTTATCGAGCTTTTCCTTCTTGCTTGGTTGTCCTACACTTTGCTTATGGCAAACGCCTATTTATTAAAGACCGAGCCGACGGAATATTCCTTCGCCAATCTCAAACGCGATAGGAAAACCGTATGGGACGGCGTCTCCAATCCTGTTGCCGTACGGAATCTTCGCGAAATGAAAGCTGGCGACCATTTGGTCATCTATGAAACCGGCGATCGCAAGGCCGCGGTTGGTACAGCCGCCGTCGTTTCCGTGAAAGTGACCGATCCCAAGAATCCGCAGGTAGAAGTCGCGGCGGGGAAAGAGCTGGCCAAAGCAATTACCTTGGCAGAGATCAAATCCAACAAACTTTTCGCCGACTCACCTCTGGTAAGAATCGGACGACTCTCGGTCGTTCCTCTTACCGCCGAACAATATAAATTCATTACTGAATGACGGCTCTGCCTGGCCCGTTTTACGCAAAGTTTGTGTTACAACCTTAGAACCCCTTAATGCATCATGTCTGGCAACGATAGGAGTTTTGCGCAGTGAAGAAGCCAATGCTCACCACCATCTCTATTCTCGTTGCTCTCGCGTTTCTGATATTTACGGGTGCGCAGACACTGCTACGCGGCAACAGTAACGCGCCGACCGTTGGCTCTGCGGCCCCGGATTTCACATTGCCATCCCAGGACGGGCAAATAGTGAAGTTGTCCGCACTTCGCGGGCAATGGGTTGTCCTGTATTTTTATCCTAAAGATTTCACCAGCGGTTGCACGGTCGAAGCTCATAATTTCCAGCGGGATCTATCGGACTACCAGAAGCGCAATGCAGTGATTCTCGGCGTCAGTGTGCAGGATGAAAAGTCTCACAAACAGTTTTGTGCCAAGGAAGGATTGAATTTCAAACTGCTCGCCGACACTAAGAAAGAAGTCTCGAAGTCGTATGACTCCATCCTCAACCTGGGAATCGCCAAACTTTCTTCGCGGCACACGTTTCTGATCGACCCACAGGGTGTTGTTAGAAAAGTCTGGCTTGACGTTGACGTCGCGAAACACAGCGCAGAGGTTCTTGCAGTACTAGACGATTTTCAGAAAACATAAAATCGTTAAGCCCCCAATGCCTAATTGCCGGTTCGAACGCCCGAGACAAATTTATCGGTTGGCCAGGACGTTCAGTCCCGGCACTTTAATCAAGCGCTCGTCGGCAGTCACCAGCGTCAGCTCAAACACTTTTGCCGTTGCCACCAAAAACCGGTCAGCGGCATCATCATGGTCGATTGCCAGAGTTTGCAATTCTGCTGCGATTCTCCAAGTAACGGCAACTTCTCTAGCCGCAATGCCTGCACCAATTCTTCTCAACCAATTTATTTATAATAACTTACGGTCAGGTACTGCCATTCTTTAGTTGGTTTTCGTGTCCTATTCTTACGGCTCGTCGTCCCCATCCAGGTCTGACGATGGCGTTTCGCCGCCTCGCGCCTTGGGATCAATCCTGCCGGCCTTCTCCTTTTCCAGAAGCTGATTCAGCGCAGGCACGTCGGTCGTTTTCATTTCTCCCCATCGCGCGAGGTTTTCTCGCAACGCGACGTCCAATTCCCTGGCTACTGCTTCCGCCTGCGTGGTCGGCGCTGTGTCCGCAGCATCCGCAATCGCCAGGATTCTGCCGAAGCGCTGGTTGAGCGTCGAAAAATTCTCTGGCTGTTTCCCCGCAAGCGGCACGCCCGAGAATCCTGGTACCGCTGCTCCTTCCAGCGCGGCAGCTTTCTTGTCGAATTCGGAAAGTTTCTGCTTAGCTTCAGCCGAGGACACTTTGCCCATCGCGGCCTTGACCTGCTCGCGCGCCGACTTCAATTCTGCCAGCGCCTCAAAGCTGTCGTTCATTCCTACCGTGGCTCCCTTCTGCATCCCAAATTGCTTTCGAAGGTCGGCGGCAGGAGTCTTCACCCGCGGATCCATCTTCAGCACCAGCGGCTGCGTGTACGATGCTCCGTCCACCACTAATTTCACGGTATACCGCCCCGGCAATGCCCACGCACCTTGCGGCTCCAGCGGCGTGTCATGCACAATCGCCGAAATCGGGAACCCGTGACCCAGCGATTTGGGAGCCGGCCAGCGTACGTTCCACACAAACCTGTGCATTCCGGCCTTCGCTGACACAATCTTTTCCTGTCTCACCCAATACATCGGAATCGGGTGCTTAGGTGCCATCTCCTCAAGCGTCTCAGCCTTATCCTCGCTCGAGTACACTCGCACTAATGATGTTTCGCGCTCATCCAGAATTTCCAGCGCCACCGGCCCAGCGGCATCCTTCGCCAGGAAATAATCAATGATCGCGCCATCCGGGGGATTTTTTCCTGCCGGTTCTTCCGGCGGCAACGGCGTATCCGGATTCTTGTTCCAGCGCACGCGCAGTGCTTCCTGCGGCGCAAACAGATATGCGCTCGCCTTCGCCACTTGCTCGCTAAGCTGCCGCAGCGGCGTGATGTCATCCAAAATCCAGAACGAACGGCCATGCGTCGCGACGATCAAGTCGTCGCCATGAATCGTCAAATCCCTCATCGACGTGTGCGGCAAGTTCAACTGCAGCGGCTGCCAGTGATCGCCATCGTCAAACGAAACGTAAACGCTGGTTTCCGTTCCAGCGAACAATAATCCTTTTTTCACAGGATCTTCCCGCACCACGTTCACCGGAGCGCTGTCCGCAATTCCAGCAACAATTTCCTTCCAAGTCCTGCCAAAATCGCGCGTGCGATAAATGTGCGGCTTTAAATCATCCAGCCGGAAGCGGTTCACCGCTGCGTATACCGTCCCCGCCTCGGTGCGCGAAGCTTCGAGGATTGACACTTTGCTCCACGGCGTTAGCTCCGGTGGCGTGACATCGGTCCAGGTTTTTCCGCCGTCGCGCGTCAGCTGAATCAGCCCGTCATCCGTCCCCGCCCAAATCGTGGATTTTTCCAAGTAGGAACCGGCCAGCGCATACACTACTCCGCGATGTTTTCCCTTTTCCGGATCGCTCGCGGCAAACGCTCCGAGACTCGCCGGAGTCTCATAGGATTTCCGAGTCAGGTCCGGACTGATGACTTTCCAGCTTTTGCCGCCGTCAATGGTTTCGAACACCACATTCGCGGCGAAATACAACTTTTGCGGATCGGTCGGGGAAAACATCAGCGGTAATGTGCGATCGTAGCGATATTCACCGCGCCGCACCGGCTCCGGCGCAACGTCCTGCACTTCGCCCAACGTCAGATCGGTTCGCGTAACCCGCGCGCCGTAAACGTAGTTCTCGTTCAGCGGATCGACGGCAATCGTTCCATACTCCTCCACGCCCAGCAGCCGCCATTCCCGAAACGTAATTTCCCCGTAGTCGCTACGGCTCATCGTGGCCGCGGACCCACTTTCCTGCTGCGCGCCATAGACCCAGTAAGGAAAGCGGTTATCCGTCGTCACGTGATAAAACTGCGCGGTCGGCTGGTTATACCAACTACTCCAGGTCGCGCCGCCATTCACGCTGATCGCCGCGCCCTGATCGCTGGATAGCGCAATAATTTGTGCATTGTCGCGATTGATCCAAATTCTCTGGTAATCATCGCCACCCGGAGCGCCCTTCCATCCCACAAAAGTTTTCCCGCCGTCGGCCGATTTCCAGGTGGTCGTATTTTCGACGTACACCACATCCGGATTGTCGGGTGCCACCGCGATACCCATCGCTCCTGGTCCCCGTCCGCCAATCCGGTGATCGTCATTCATCTGCGTCCACGTTTCCCCGGCATCGTCTGACCGATACACTCCCGCCATCTTGTCCGCTCCCACCGAGGCATAAATTCTCTTCGTATTGCCCGGCGCAATCGCCAGTCCGATTCGCGCAACTCCTTCTTCGGCGCCCGGCAATCCTTTGGTCAGGGGCCGCCAGTTCGTCCCGCCGTCCGTGGACTTATACAAACCGCTTCCGGCCATTTCGATGGAAGCGCCACTGCGCACTTCCCATGGCGCAACCCGTGCCGCCCACAGCCCCGCGTACAGCACTTGAGAGTTCTGCGGATCCATCACCAACTCCGCCGCGCCGATGTTTTCATCCTTATAAAGAACCTTCTCCCAGGTCTGCCCTCCATTGGTCGAACGAAACACCCCGCGTTGGTCATTCGGTCCGTACGGGTGCCCTTGCACCGCCACGTACACTCGCTCCGCATCCTTCGGATCGATCACAATCGCCGTAATCTGCTGCGCATCGCGCAAACCCAGATGCGTCCAGGTTTTTCCTGCATCCACGGATTTGTACATTCCATCGCCGACGGCCAGGTCCGGCCGCTGCAATCCTTCGCCGCTTCCCACGTAAATCACATTTGAGTTCGAAGGTGCTACCGCGATCGCCCCTACCGATCCGCTCGTGCCCGCATCATCGAAAATTGGTGACCACGTGTTCCCAAAATCCGTCGTTTTCCAGACTCCTCCGTTCACCGCTGCCATATAAAACAGATTGGGCTGCCCTGGGACGCCCGTAATTGCCACCGTTCTTCCACCGCGGAACGGTCCGATGCACCTCCATTGCATCTCCTGAAATAACTTTTGGTCGTAGCTCTGCGCGTTTGCCGCAACGCCCCCAATCGCGAGCAGCGTAGCCGCACAGCAAATTTTTCTCACTGAAAGTAGCCTCATCCGTGGCCTCCCGAAACTCGAAAGGATAACCTGCGGACTGAATTGGAGCAATTTAGTTATCCGTGTTCCTGGCAAGAGTTTCCGGAGCTATCTCGTTCAGAGAGGGGTGGCGAAACACTTCGCTTTTGCGCGGCGTTGCCGCGCTTACTCCAAGGCTTCACCGTTTATTTTTAGTTCTTAGCGCACTCGGGCGGCGTGGCCGCTGCTTTGCCGAGACGGATTTGATGATGAACTGCCGCTTCTGGCCCGTTGGGATGGGAACTTTCGCGCACACCAGCGCTTCTGCGATCAGCGTCCTTACGGCCGGTTCGTCGAGTGTCACCGCACCTTTCTTCATCTTTATATGACGTGCGACGTTTCCGCTTCCTTCCAGGCGCTTCTCGGGATCCGGCAGCCCCGCGCCCTGCAAGAAACACAAGCTCACCCATTCCGGCATCACCGCGATCGACACGATGGCTTCGCTTGGCCGCGTGCCCGGACAAAATCCCACCACCAGCGCATTGTAGTTGTCGTACACCATCTCAATGGCGTCGGGAATCAGCTTGCGTAGCTTGGCTAGTGATTTCTTGGCCTCTGCCGCAACACCTGGCTCGTACTTGCGCAAAAATCCTTCGAACTGCTCTTGAGCATCCATCTCTTTTCCTCTTCTGCTGTCGATCTGTAGCCGGTGTTAGTTCATTTGACACCAGCACGCGGAGTTGCCTCGCTGGTGTCCTGTGGCAACGCCGCAGGCGCCGCATCGCCCTTCACGTAGTGGCCATACCACGCCAGATATCGCTTCAGACGGTCCTCGATATGTGACGGCACTGTGAACTCGTGATACTCGCCGGGGTAAACGACGAGCAGCGTCTCGCGTCCCAGTGCTTTCAATGCTTGATACATCTGTTCGCCGCCAAGAATCGGCACATTCCAATCGATACTTCCGCCCATAAACATGGCCGGTGTGGTGATCTCTTTCACACGATGAAAGGGCGCAAGCTTGACCCATAATGCCTGGTTCTCCCACGGATAGCCCAACTCGGTAAAATAGTCCTTCTGGTATTGGTCATGCCCGAACAGGCTGGTAAATTCCGCGGCGCCTGCTCCAGAAATTGCCGCCTTGAATCGCTTGCTTTGTCCGATGATGAAGTCGGTCGAAATTCCGCCGTACGACCATCCGCCTACGCCAAGTTTGTCTGGATCCGCGATCCCTTGCGCGATGGCGTAGTCAACCATCGCCATATCATCCTGGAAGTCCTTGTTGCCCCAGTCCGCGAAGATCGCTTTGCAATAATCTTCTCCATAGCCTGTCGAACCGCGCGGGTTCGGGAATAGCACCACGTAGCCATTTGCGGCCAACAGTTGAGCCAGATGATCGAACTCTGCGTAGTAAGCCCAGACTGGACCGCCGTGCGGCCTGAGAATCGCCGGATACTTTTTCCCAGCCGTATACCCTAGTGGCTTATACAGATAGCCCGATACCGTTGTTCCGTCTTTACTTTTGAATTTTACGTATTCGCCTTGCACCAGCTTCAGCTTTGCCAGCACTTCATCGTTGGCGTGCGTGATGCGGGTTAATTTCCCGCTGGGCGCCGTATAAATCTCGTCGGGGCTGTCCAAGGTTGTAATCTGCGCCGCGATTTCGCCGCTCTTTGAAAGCGAATAGTCATACAACATGAACCGGCCGCCCATCGGCCTAGCTATCTTCTGCGTGGCAATTTCCACCAGGCACAAATTCTGCGTTCCGTCATCGTCGGCGATGAAATAAACCGACTTCCCGTCCGGAGTGAATTTTGGCTGCGTCGCCATCCGGTCGAGCGCCCGCGTCAGGACCTTCGCTTCACCTGGCTTCCCGGCTTCGTCCGGAACAGGAACCACCGCGATGTGCTTCGTCGAATACTCGAATAGTTTCGGCTCAAGCTGACTCGAGTACGCGATCCATTTGCCGTCCGGCGACCAGGCTGCCTGGTGGTCTTCTCCAGGATTTGTCGTAACTTGCGTGGGATGCGCGCCTTTATCTTTGCTGTCCGCAGGTACCACCCAAATGTCCGTGTTGTACGTTCGGTCGGCATCGGGCAGCGAGCGATTGCTAGTGAACGCGATGCGTTTCCCGTCAGGCGACCAGGCAGGCTCCACATCGTCAAAATCGCCGGAGCTGACCTGTGTTAAGGACTTTGCCGCCAGGTCGAATACATACAGATGTGTCCTGCGCCGGTCCAAATAGCCAATCGTGTCTTGCTTGAACTGCAGCCGATCGACTACCCACGGTTTCGGTGTCTTGGCTTTCTTGTCCTTCTCGGTTCCTGATTTCTCCTTCTCTCTTGTTTTTGCTTCTTCCAGTTCTTCGGGCTTGGCATCGCGCAGCACTAGTACCAGACGATTGCCCTCCGGCGACCACTCGAAATCGTCCACATCTTGGGGCGTGTCCGTCAGCTTCTGTGCCTCGCCGCCTTTGCGGTTAAGCAGCCACACTTGGGTCTTTCCTTCGTTGCGCGCGGAAAGGAACGCCAGGTATTTTCCATCCGGACTCCATCGGGGATGCGATGACGAAATATCCTGCGCGGTAAGTGGAATGGCCTCTCCGCCCGCCACTGGCACCATCCAGATTCGTTCTTCGTTCTTGTCTTCCTCGCGGTTCACGGTTCCCATCGCGTACGCGACCCACTGCCCCTCTGGGCTCATTTGCGGATCATGCAGATCTCGAAGCGCGAACACGTCCGTTACGCTGACCGGCCGTGGACTCGTTTGCGCCTGTTGCGCGTAAGACTCTGGTCCACAAAAACTCACCGCCACGACAGCGATTAGTGCCAATCCACGAAAGCAGGTCATCAAAGCAGTCTCCCACAGCAAAATGCGTGCGACGAGCGGGCGAAGTTTAGCATAGGCCAGCCGGTCTACACCGCCGAACCGCCGTCATTCCGAGCGCACGAGGAATCTCTCTTTCTTCGCGTCGCCGACACGGCGCGCGTCCGGCATACGTGCTTCCACCTCGACGGAAAAAATATTCATTCACCTGCATTTTTTTGTTGCATGCAGGTTCAGACCTTGTATTCTTCAAATGCGAACTCGTTAAAAATTCTCGCTACGTCGATAATGAGCGCGCTTAGGAGGACGACGGTACAAATTGAGCAGCATATCGGTTCCCGCCAACTTTCCTTCCCGTGTCATCTCCAAAGCTAAGAAGAAATCGGCCAAGCTCACGCTCTGGCCGCTGGTTGCCGCTACGTTCTTCATGGTTTCTGGCGGCACTTACGGCACGGAAGAGATCGTTCACGGCGCTGGTTACGGCCACGGAATCCTGATCCTGCTGTTTCTTCCCGTCTTCTGGAGCCTGCCGACCGCTTTCATGATCGGCGAACTTTCCAGCGCTCTGCCGCAGGAGGGTGGCTACTACGCGTGGGTCCGCCGCGGTTTGGGAAATTTCTGGGGCTTTCAGGAAGCGTGGCTCTCGCTGGCCGCCAGCATCTTTGACATGGCAATTTATCCGACGCTTTTTGTTTTCTATCTTAAGCAAATCGCTCCGTGGTTCGGCGAAGGAAATCACGCCGTTTTGGCCGGCCTGTTTGTCGTCGCCGCCTGCACAATCCTGAATCTGCTCGGCATTCGCGTGGTCGGAATCACTTCGCTGTGGCTCTTCTTCCTGCTTTCGCTGCCTTTCGCAATGGTTGTGATCATGACTCCACTGAAACTCGGAGCGTTTGCCGCGCCGCATGCCGCTGCTGCCACGGGAACCAGCCTGGGCCTGCTCGGTGGCGTGCTCGTCGCCATGTGGAATTACATGGGCTGGGACAACGCCTCCACCATCGCGCAAGAAGTCGAACGTCCACAACGCACTTATCCGAAAGCCATGATCGCGGCGGTGATTCTGGTTTCGCTCACTTATGTACTTCCATTCATAGCCGTTTACTTCGCCGGAATTCCCGCATCCAGCTTTGGCGAAGATGGTTCCTGGGCCGCCATCGGCGGGCTGCTCGGCGGAAAACTTCTCGGCGTTGAGTGGCTTCGTTTCCTGATCGTTCTCGGCGGCATGATGAGCGCGTTCGGTATGTTCAACGCTCTGGTGATGAGCTATTCGCGTTTGCCTCTCGCCATGGCGCGTGAAGGCATGCTTCCGCAAGTGTTTGCGAAAACCAGCAAGCGCAGCAACGCGCCGTGGGTCGCAATCATCGTCTGCGCCAGCGGCTGGGCGCTGTGTCTCGGCCTCGGATTCCAGCGCTTGATCACCCTGGACATCATGCTCTACGGGGTAAGTCTGATGTTGGAATTCGTCACGCTCGTCGTTCTGCGTATTCGCGAACCAGAACTGCAGCGCGAATTCCGCGTACCTGGCGGCTTACCTGGAGCCGTTCTCGCTGGTGTATTTCCATTGGCTCTGTTGCTCCTCGCACTGGTCAAAAGCGGTTCCGAAACTGTGCTTGGAATGAACGGCCTTCTCTTCGGCGCGCTAATTATCGGCTCCGGTTTTCTTGTTTACGCGACGACGCGAAAACTCCGCGCTCCCGTTCGCCGCATTTCCGCAGACGCAATCGAAGCGACTTAACGATCCCAAAAATCTTGCCGCGTCGGTTCTCAGTTCTTCCGCGGTTTTTCTTCATGTAGTGGCGGGTTTATTCCGCCGTCCCTTCCCTAGCAGCCAAGATGTGATTCTTCGTCCCAGCGACTTTTTCCGTCGCAGCGGGTTTGTATTCCCATAAGGTGCCAGTCTTCTAATGACAAGCACGAAAGGATAGACCGATGAAAACTAAATCTCTGATAAATTCCGTTTTGGGGGTCGGGGCATTTTTGTTGGTGGGTACATTCGCGCCAACAACATTTGCGCAGAACGGTACGCAAGACCAAGCCGCGCCGCCCGCAGCTTCACAGCCAGCTGCCCGAGCGCATGAACACGGCAAAAACCCGTTCGCAGGTTTGAATCTTTCCGATGATCAAAAAGCTCAAATCAAGAAAATCCACGAAGAAGCTCGAGCGCAACGGGAAAAGGTAATGGCGGACTCTTCGCTTTCCGATGCCGCAAAACAGGAGAAAGCAAAGGAAATTCGCCACGCTGCAAAGGAGCAGGCGCGTAACGTACTGACGCCCGAACAGCGCGAACAGCTGAAAGCAAATCGCAGCGCACGCCGTGCCGAACGCTCGCAATCCCAGTCGATGTGAACCATGACCTAAAGGGACGGGACCGTCCCTTTTTCGCAGCGACGGCCGTGCGCGACACGCAACGCCGGGCACAGATTTGCTATTCTGCCTATCGTGCGTATTTCGAACGGCCATCTTTCTTTTCGAATCAGTTTGATTTTGTCGGCGATAGCTCTGCTCGCGTGCCTTCCATTTTTTGTTTCGAAGGCACAATCGCCGCAATCCGCGCCTGTCGGATCACCCTCAGCACAGCAGCCCGGCGCACCGATTTCCACTCCGCCATATCCCACGATTTCACCGCCGCAGCCCCAGCGCACCGGACTCAACATCGTCGTGCTCGATCCTGCTCACGGCGGCACTGACCCCGGCGCACGCGGCGCGCAAGGCATTCGCGAAAGTGATCTGGTCATGGACCTGACCTTTCAAGTTCGCCGCGCGCTCGAAGCGCAAGGCTTCCAGGTTCTGCAAACTCGCAGCGGGAACGAAAATCCGTCCTTTGATGACCGCTCGACTCTTGCCAACGCCCAGTATGGCGCAGTGTTCATCACGCTGCACATTTCTTCCACCGGACTGCCGGGCACCGTGCGCGTCTACACCATGCCGGACTCCTTCGCAGCCGTGGCTACCGGCGGCGTCATCGGCTGGGACCGTGCGCAAGCTCCCTACGTCACACTGAGCCGTAAATTCGGTGATGCGGTTCAAGGCCAGCTGGCGCAGCGCTTCAAGGGTTCGCCAAATAATTCCCAAAGCGCCACCATACGGCAGTTGCGAACCACTGCGGCTCCGGCCATCGCCGTCGAACTGGCCAGCGTCAGCGTGCAGGACCGCGCTGACCTGGACAGAATGATGCCCGGCGTCGGTGACGCAATTGCGCGCGGCGTCGCCGAGTTCCGCCCGTCTTATGTCGTGCCCGGCGCAGCGGGAACGCACCCATGAGCGGCAACTGGCGCACCAGGATAGTGGTGGCACTCGGCATCGCTGTGGTCAGCGCAGCGATTTACTTTCCGATTTTGCGCAGGCGTGTGAAGACGGCGGCGAAAATCACCGAGCCTTCAGAAGAGCAAGCGCGCCGCGAACTGACGCAAGCAGTCGCGCCAAGTCCGTCCGATCCAGTGGTCAAAGTGAAAATGTTCTGGACTTCAACCGAAGACGAGAGTGCGTTGGCTCCGGTAACCATCCAGCTCGCGCTTTCGAAAGATCCGGTGCTGCGCGCGAAGCAAGTGCTAAACACCTTGCTGGCTGGGCCGGTGGATTTGGATCTACGCACGTTACCACCGGACGCTGCCCTGCTTGCCTTTTACTTATTGCCGGATGGAACCGCAGTCGCCGACTTTTCCGAAGCGCTGGCTACTTCGTCCCCCTCCGGGATTCAGAGCGAACAATTGGCCGTGGATTCGATCGCGCGCACGCTGGAAGCCAACGTCCCGCGGGTGAAGCGGCTCAAAATCCTGATTCACGGGCAGGAACTGGACACGCTTGCCGGCCATGTCGATCTGACGCAGTTCTTCGTGGTCGATACCAAAGCGGCGGTTTCTCTGGATGTGCCCGTCAATATTGCGGTCCCACCCGTCGCCGCGGCCAATAACGCTGCAACCGTCCCATCGAAGCGTTGACACTCCCCGCTGCAAACGGCAAACTGACGCAGCCGCGATGAATCGTGAGCAGCGCCAGTAATCGCTGTATCGCGCGCCGTCAGCCCTCAACAGGTTTCGGGAATTGCAGTTGCCAGTGGCGCCTAGGAGGCACAGTGAGACCGGACGGACGTGGCGCGGACCAGATGCGGGCCCTGAAGATCACGCCGGACTTCATTTCCACTGCTGAAGGCAGCGTGTTGATCGAACTTGGCAAAACGCGCGTGATCTGCACGGCCAGCGTGAATGATGGAGTTCCGGGATTCCTGAAGGGCGCGGGCAAAGGCTGGGTCACCGGCGAATATGGAATGTTGCCGCGTGCCACGGAAGAACGTACCTCGCGGGAAGCTGCGCGAGGAAAACAGTCCGGCCGCACGCAGGAAATTCAGCGCCTGATCGGCCGCTCGCTGCGCGCCATCACCGATCAGGAAGCGCTGGGCGAGCGCACCGTATGGCTCGATTGCGACGTGATCGAAGCCGATGGCGGAACGCGAACTGCCTCCATCACCGGAGCATTCGTCGCCTTCGCGCTGGCGATGGAGCGCATGGTCGCCGCGGGAATCCTGAAAAACTCGCCCTTGATTGATACTGTTGCTGCAACCAGCGTCGGAATTGTGGACGATCTCGCGCTGCTGGATTTGATGTACGAAGAAGATTCCCGCGCCGAAGTGGATATGAATGTGGTGATGACCGGAAGCGGCGACTTCGTGGAAATTCAGGCCAGCGCGGAAGGTCGGCCGTTCACCGGAGGCGAAATGCAGGACTTGCTGGCGCTGGCTGCGGCGGGAATTCGCCGTCTTGCGGAAGCACAACGCGCGATTCTGCCCGCCAAGTTCTTGGCGCGCGGCCGCTAAATTCAAATTCTCCCGACAATCATGCAATCCGAAAAAAAACTGTATCTGGCATCGTCCAATTCCGGAAAGCTGAGAGAATTTTCCGCCATCGCAGAGGAAATTCACTCGACTATCGAACTGGCCTTGCTGCCTGGTTTTTCCGAACTTGCCCCATTTCCCGAACATGCTCCTACCTTCGCGGAAAACGCCGTTGGCAAAGCATTGCACGCCTCGGCCATTTGCGCCGAAGTAGTCTGCGCGGACGATTCCGGATTGGTTGTTCCTGCGCTCGGTGGCGAACCGGGCGTTCGCTCCGCGCGATATGCGGGAACTGACGCCACTGACGCGCAAAACATCGCAAAACTTCTTGCTGCCATGGCGGGAAAAAAGAATGAGGACCGCGCGGCGTACTTTGTCTGCGTGCTGGCGGTTGCGCGAAAAGGAAATGCGCTCGCGGTGATCAGCAATCGCGTGGCTGGCTTCATTCTCGAGACGCCGCGTGGATCGGGCGGTTTTGGCTACGACCCGGTCTTCTACTTTCCGCCTCTGAACAAATCTTTCGCCGAACTTTCCAACAGCGAAAAAAATCTCCACAGCCACCGCGGAAAAGCATTCCGGCGGCTGCTGGAGGTTTTGCCGGGCATGCTGTAGTCTGGCCAACATGGCCAAAGCAAAAAAGAGCAAGCCCGCCGGGCAAAAGAATTCCAAGACCGCCGCGAAACTACGCGCAAAGAAAAATTCCGGAAAAAGAACTTCTGCTCGCGGCGGTACACCTGACCCGACAAATCCCAAGCGGGTGGCAGCGATTCTGGCAAAGCTAGATGAAGCGTATCCAAATGCAACCTGCGAACTGAAGCACGAAAACCCGTTCCAACTGGTAATTTCTACGATTCTCTCCGCGCAGTGCACCGACGTTCGCGTAAACCTGGTCACGGAAAAACTTTACAAAAAATATCCCAACGCAAAAGCATTCGCATACGCCAATCCCGCCGAACTGGAGCAGGAAATTCGCCCCACAGGATTTTTTCGCAATAAAACCAAGTCGGTGATGGGCGCCAGCAAAGCCATCGTGGAAAAATTCGCCGGCGAAGTGCCGCGCACGATGCAGGAGATGCTGAGCCTGCCAGGCGTGGCCCGCAAGACGGCCAACGTCGTCCTGGGAACGGCTTACGGAATCCCGAGCGGCGTCGTGGTTGATACGCACGTGCTGCGGCTTACTGGACGGCTGGAACTTACTAAGCACACCGAACCCAAAAAAGTCGAGCAGGATTTGATGAACATTCTGCCGCAAAACAAATGGATCCAGTTTTCTCATCAGTTGATCTGGCACGGCCGCCGCGTATGCATAGCCCGCAAACCGAGATGTATTGATTGCAATATCGAGCCGCTCTGCCACGCAAAAGACAAAACCATTTAGCGCGCGCGGCGAAGCTGTCTGGTAAGTGCAGACCTAAGGGCGGCAATAGGTTCTCGGAGTTAAGTTGCCCTTAAGCGGTACGGCAGATGATCCGTCTGCCAGGCTAGGCCAAGTCCCTAGCTCGAAAACGACTTCGATTTCATCGTAACCGACTGCTGCGCAAGGGTTTAACTTCAATCCGCTTTTCTTCACAACTTTTTACAATCGTTTGCTTTGCCTTGACACATGGCCTTGCACAGGTCTTTATATTCCATATTCGCAGCTTGAGTTCTTCTTGACGGAGCACCGATTTGACGAAGCCAACCATGCCAACGAAACGGCGCTGGACGGATCGCACGCGCTTGCTGCTCACTCTGGAGCTCGCGATTATCCTGCCCGCTGCCTCGCTGATGGCGTTCAGTATCTGGAATCTCCGCCACATTCAGCGCGACAAGGCGATCGAAGCCGCCATCCAGCGCGACTTCTCCTACGTTCTAAGAATCGCGGAGAAGAAGACCTGGCACAAAGCAAGCGACATCTTGACTCCGGTCCGCAAGCAATTTCCTTGTGCCGGCGACGGGGCCAACGTTAAAGCCCAGCTCGACAGCATTCTCGCGGCTCATCCTGAATTTCTTTACGCCATTCTCTATGACAAAGACCACGACCTATTCGCCTGGCGCTTGCAACCGGCGCGCGAAGCCGACGAGGCCTTCCGCAAACAAATGACCGATACCATCACCATGACCAGTAAGTGGATCCCCATGGAAGCCTCCGATTTGGTTCACAAAGTTCGCATGAGTGCCGAAAAAGAGGAAATGCCGTTCGGCTTCGAGGGTAGTTGGACGGATCGAAACGACGAACATTATTACTGGAGCGTTGCGTACTTCATCCCTCCGGACGTGCCCAAGGGCAGCGTCGGCATTGGGAATGGTCGGATTTGATCCGGAGTATTTGCGAAATACTTTTTTCCCCGCGGTCATGACGGATGTTCTGACGAGCAAGAACAGCGTATTGAGATCGGACGCGAGTCCGCCCGCCATGATGGTTCGTCCGCTTAAGAGTTACACGCCATGGATTACTTCTTCGAGCTGGGACGGTGGGAAATCCGAAATGGAGCGCCCGCTTGGGGACATTTTTCAGGGCATGGTTTTCGGCATCAAGTATCCCGGCACTACGATTGACGAAATCGGCGCGAAATTTCTCAGGTACAACTATTTTGTCCTTGCCGCGCTGTCTCTGGTCATGGCCGGTGGAGTATTCCTCACTTATCGCAATATTTCCCGCGAAATGAAGCTGGCGAGACTAAAGTCGGACTTTGTCGCTAACGTCTCGCACGAGCTGCGCACGCCGCTCGCGCTCATTCGGCTTTATGCCGAGACCTTGGAACTCGGTCGCCTCACCGCACAGGAAAAATACCACGAATACTTTCGCATTATTCGCGAAGAGAGCGAGCGCCTCACTGCTCTCATCAACAACATCCTGGATTTCTCCCGTATCGAGGCTGGCCGTAAGGAATACGAGTTCAAGGAGACGAACCTGGCGGAACTGGTTCGAACCACACTTGATTCCTATCGTTTTCAGATCGAGCAGAACGGCTTCGCGTTTGAGGAGCATATCTCCGGCGATATCCCGCCTGTGAACGTTGACCGCGAAGCTATTGCCCGCTCCTTGCTGAACTTGGTCAACAACGCTCTGAAGTATTCAAAAGACCAGAAATACATCGGCGTCAGCCTGTACCGCGCGAACGGCAGCGTCAAGCTGGAGGTCCAGGACCGCGGAATTGGAATCGCGGCCGCCGAACAGGACAAAATTTTTGAAAAATTCTACCGCTGTGGCGATCCGTTGGTGCACAACACAAAGGGCTCCGGGCTTGGGCTGTCGCTTGTACGCCACATAGCGCAGGCGCATGGAGGCAACGTCTCCGTGGAAAGTGTCCCGGATCAAGGCAGTAAGTTCACGATCGCGTTGCCAATCGCCCCGTCAGACCGAGCAGGAGCTGCACTTGCATGATCGCCTCAGGCCGCCGGCTATTTCCAGGTTTCCGCTCTTCCGCGAAGGAGAATTCATGGGAGTAACAAAAATCCTGATTGTCGAGGACGAGCCCAACATGGTCGCCGGGCTGCGTGACAACTTCGAATATGAAGGCTTTGAAGTCGCGACGGCGCTCGACGGCGTGGAAGGATTGGAACGCGCTCTCAAAGATTCCCCGGACCTGGTAATTCTGGACGTGATGATGCCCCGCATGAGCGGACTCGACGTATGCAAGCAACTCAAGTCCAAGCGTCCCTCTATTCCGATCATCATGCTCACGGCGCGCGGTCAAGAAGTGGATAAGGTGGTCGGGCTCGAGCTTGGCGCCGACGACTACGTCACCAAGCCTTTTTCCATCCGCGAACTGCTCGCTCGCGTCAAGGCCGTATTGCGACGCACCCAGACTCTGCCGAAGGAGATGGATAGCTATACCTTCGGCGACGTCGAGGTCAACCTACGCAGCTATCAGGTTTTTCGCGGCGGCAACCAGGTGGAATTATCCGGAAAAGAATTTGAACTTCTCAAGCATTTTCTGTGTCATTCAGGACAGACGCTTAGCCGGGATCGCCTGTTGGACGAGGTCTGGGGATACGAGAACTATCCGACGACGCGCACCGTGGACACCCATATCGTGCGCATTCGTCAAAAGCTAGAGCCAGTTCCCGAGGAGCCTCGCTATTTCCTGACGGTGCATGGCATTGGGTACAAATTTGTCGGCTAGTTTTTGCGTTGGCGGAGGAACGTTGGAAATGTGTCAGACGTGGCAGAGGATAAATCCAGAACCGTTTGCAGCAAGCGCCTCGTTCGTCGGTGAACAGGCGGAGCAGCAGATGGATTCCTATGTGGATGGAGCTTCGGAAAAAATCCGGGCTCTCGAAGAAGAGTTAGAAGTACTGCGCCACGAACAATCGAAGCTCCACCGTGGCATCTTTGAGGCGGCTCAGATTCAGCGCCGGCTTTGCGCCCCTCGGCAATTCAGCTCCGACGATTTCGAGGTTGCCGGTGAGATATTTCCGGTCCGCCATCTTTCCGGCGATTTTTTCAAAGTGATGGAGCTCGACTCGGCGCTGGGCATAGTGGTCGGGGATATCGCTGGCAAGGGACTATCGGCAGGAATCTGGCTGCCTCATCTCGTTTCGCTGATGCACCGCTGCGCTCGGGCACATCGAAATCCTGCAGACGCGATTGCGCAAGCCAATCGCGAGCTCTGTGGGGGATACGGCGAGCCACCGCTGGTCGCAGTGTTCTTCGCGCGAATCGACCTGCAGGACGGCAAGATTGTTTATTGCAACGCAGGATTGCCGTCACCCCTGATTTTTGGACGTGACAATGACCGTGATAATGACGTCGTCCGCCTCGACAAAGGCGGCCCTATGCTCGGTGCCATGTCCAATGCGACTTTCAACATAGGAACCGTCACTTTGCATCCTGGCTACACGCTCATTGCCTGTTCCGATGGAGTGACGGAATGCCAAAACTCTCAAGAGGAAGAGTTCGACTTAACACGGCTCTCGACGGCGGCACAAGCTGCCAGGGGACGAAGCGTCAGTCAGACGCTCTTTTCTGCTCTGGGCGCAGTCCTTGATTTTGCCGATGGTTGCCCCCTCAGTGACGATTTGACCTTGCTGGTCGTTCGACGCGAGGAGGCGATAACCATACGCGATCGTTCGGCCGATCGGAATTCTTCAACGGTAATGCGGAAGCAGGTTCCTGCCTCGCCGCCTCGCGGTGGGGGCCGGCAGAGATTGGTTTCTTAGCGTGACTTGGAAGACGTAGGCTCCCGGCTCCGCACCTACGCGGACTTGGAGACAAAACTTGGGGTGTGTCCGGCTCACCCCGGAAGGAGCTGTCATGGCGACGACCATGAATTCAGTTTTGCTGCAAAAATCGGGAGTTCCCGAAGCCATTATCAGCGCGGCTTTTCGTAGCTGCCCGCACTTGCTCGGCTCCCTGTACAACTCTCATTATCGCTACGTCTTGAAAGTCTGCCGGCACTTCTTCTGGCAGCGCGAGGACGCGGAAGATGCCGCCGCCGAAGTCTTCTTGAAGTTGCATACCGTACTGGACAGTGGGGAGCGCCCGATAAGTTCCAAGTCCTGGCTGTCGAAGGTCACGGGCAGGCATTGTATAGACAAGCTACGTCAGGTAAAGGCCGAGCGCCGTCGTCGCGTCGATGATGAACTAGAGTTCGATGCTCTGCCAGACACTCTGGCGCTTTCGCCCCTTTCTCGGGTGCTTCGTCGCGAGCAGCAGAGCTGCGTCCGGAAGGAGTTGCGTCGTTTGCCGCGAGACTATCGGATTCTGCTTGTCCTGCACTATTATCGGCAAATGACCTATGCCGAAATTGCGTTCGCTCTCGGCAAACAGCTGCCAGCGATCAAGACCGCAATCTTTAGAGCCAAGAGAATGCTTCGCGATCGGATTCTGGACCAAGAAAGTGAACCGTACCGGAATGTATTGGGAACGTTCTCCTGAAGTCCACTTAAGGTCCCGAAATCGATTTCAGGTTCGTTGTTATCCGTGTCTCAACTACGCGAGGAGTGGGATTGCATTGCAGTTGGTGCAGAATGCGTCTTGCTGGTTCCAAGAGAACTTTTTCGGAAGTCACGCAGTGAAGCATGGCCATGAGCTATTTGTATCTGGTCGGGAGAATCTTATTTGCCTTGATTTTCAGCACGGCGGCTCCTCGTCACTTCACACACCAGGGCGTATACAATGAAGTTCGATAGGCTCCGATATAGCCTGATCTAGTTCATCGAGAAATGCGCTCCACGGCAAAGGAGGATCTTGTTCAGTGTTCAGAGGACATATTGAAGATGTTCTGGTCGCCAATTTGTCAGTAGATTCCAGTGCTTTGCTTCCTCCGACCGATTTTTTCTTAACCATTCCCGTTCAACGTCTGTGTTCACTCTTTTCACGAACGTGTCCTCGCGAACCAGTCGACTTTCTTCTAGCAGGTTGCCAAGCTCTTCAAGCGCATGTTCTCGACCTTCACTCGTCGGCGTAGGTCGCTTAGAAACCTGCTTTGCCAAGCTCGCGACAAAACCTAAGCGATTCTGCAGATTATTCAGCTTAGCCTGCCTTACCAGCCATGCTTGATCCATGTCCCAATAATGCAGCAAAAGCCAAGGAAGAGCCTCGACTACACGGGGCTCGAGATTGTGCTGTCCCAATGCTTCAAGAAGAACCTCGGCCGGGTTTCTCTCTCGAACTCGGGGTTTCATGTAGGCAAAACCAGGATAGCCTAGTGCGGATACCATACTTGCGAACTCCTCGCCGCTAACGTCCATGCGCGGATTAAACAAATCGGGAGTCGGCAGGGTTGTCGGGCTCAGTCCGTAAACAGCTTTGAACTTACGCGCTAGGCGAGGCGTCACCCTTCTCTGCCCAGATTCCAGCATCGCCAGATAAGACTGCGACATTCCCAAGCGTCGGGCAGCTTGTGTTTCTGTCCATTCGCGCCGATTTCTAGCGTCTCTCAGTGTCTTTGGCTGCATTCGTTGATCTCCTATGACCGTTCGATTCTATCACAACACCTGTGATAATAGAATCTTCCAAGTGCGGAGTTGCTTCGATCGTTTGGTGACCGCCGGGCCCCGTTCTTGGTAACGGATTCCTTGGTGCAGGATCAGCCAGATCAGTCGACACTGCCGATGGGCGATAGCCCCGATGGCTTGATTGTGTCCCAGGCGCGGCACCGAGCGGCGATACACGATCTCGAAGATGCTTCCTTTGGTCCTGGCTGCGGCGTTCGCAGCTTGATTGAGTAAGCGCCGCATGTGGCGGTTGCCCTTTGGAGAGCGGTGGCTGTACCTGTGCCGTGGAGCAGGTTGGCGAAGGCGTGGTAGTCGTAAATGTCAGTGACGTTATCTGATGCTTCCGTCAGCGCGCGCGGAGCCGCGGCCATCGAAGACGTAGTAGTTGACGAGTGAGGACTCGGACTCGGCAGAGCTCGCGCTCGACCGTGATGTAAAGCGCGACCTTCGCATTGCCATCCTAGAGTTCGCCAAAGTAGAGTCAGGTTGGCACCCGCCGCCCATACAGGTAATTTATCGCAGATCTCGAGACCGGGAGGATCAGTATGGCCGAAGACATTTTGAAGCAGTTCGCGCGAGCACTCGCTGCCGGTGAAATTCGGGTAATCGACTTAAGTCAGCCCTTGGACGCGAATACGGCGGTCATTCAACTCCCGCCTGAGTTTGGAAAGTCTTGGCCGTTCCGCTTGGAAGAAATCTCCAAGTACGACAATCGTGGCCCTGCGTGGTATTGGAATAATTTCTCTTGTGGAGAGCACACGGGCACGCATTTCGACGCGCCAATACATTGGGTCACCGGCAAAGCCTTTGAAAGCAATGCAACCGATACCATCGCCGTCGAAAAATTTTTCGCGCCTGCCTGCGTGATTAACGTCTCGCCTGAAACGGCCGACAATCCGGATTTCCTGCTTACACAACAGCATGTTGAGGCATGGGAGAGCAAACATGGCCGGATTGAGCCAGGGTCGTGGGTGCTGATGCGAACCGACTGGTCGAAGCGAAGAGACGCGACGGCATTTCTGAACATTAAAGAGGATGGGGCGCATGTGCCTGGCCCACACCCTGAATTGGTCCCGTTCCTTGCGAAACATCGCGATGTGATTGGTTGGGGCTCTGAGGGTGTTGGGACCGATGCCGGGCAGGCCTTTCGATTCGAACCGCCGTTCCCATGCCACACCATTATGCACGGTAGCGGCAAGTTCGGGCTTGCAAGCCTAACGAATCTCGATCAGTTGCCCCCGAAGGGTGCGATCTTGATCACGCCTGCTTTAAAGATCGTGAAAGGGTCGGGCAGCCCGTGCCGGGTCTTGGCGCTGGTGTCCGCCCAATAAGCACAGATCGATTGACACGTAAATTATTTAGACCTAAACTTAATTCCTCGGTGTCCCCTGCACGGGCCGCGTTCGGGCGCTATTCGGTTTCCATAACCTTAGGCCACTCGGCATGAAGGTGGCGGTAATGGCGGAACGCTTCTTCAAAAAGGAAGTCCAAAAGCTGTACCTCGGTCAAGACCAGGAATTTCGCGGCGAGGGAATTCTTGCGGTGACCAAAGCCCTGTTGCAGTCCGGAGTTTCTTACGTGGCCGGATACCAGGGAGCGCCGATCTCGCACTTGATGGATGTTCTCACCGACGCGAACAGCATCCTTGAAGAACTTGGCGTCCATTTCGAGCACAGCGCTTCCGAAGCGACTGCGGCTGCCACGTTAGCTGCATCGGTTAACTATCCACTGCGCGGTGCAATTACATTTAAGTCCACCGTGGGCACCAATGTCGCGTCGGACGCCCTCGCGAATCTCGCTTCCGGCGGTGTAATGGGCGGAGCGCTGATTATCGTCGGCGAGGATTACGGCGAAGGCTCCAGCATCATGCAAGAGCGCTCCCACGCCTTTGCCATGAAATCCCAGATGTGGCTTCTCGATCCGCGCCCCAATCTGCCCTCGATCGTAAATGCCGTCGAACGGGGATTCGCTCTTTCCGAAGCGAGCAACACTCCGGTGATGCTGGAGCTGCGAATCCGGGCGTGTCATGTCCACGGTAGTTTCATCGCCAAAGATAACGTCCGTCCGCGATTCACGTTGAAGGACGCGATTGAAAATCCTTCGCGAGATGCGAACCGCATCGTCCTGCCGCCGGGCAGCTTCCTCCACGAGCACGAAAAAATCCACAAACGCTGGCCGTGCGCGCAGAAATTCATTCAGGATAATGCGTTAAACGAGTGGTTTTCCGAAGGCGCCCGGGATTTCGGAATTATTCTGCAAGGTGGAATGTACAACACCACCGTGCGGGCTCTGGAACTCCTTGGACTTTCGAGTCCCTTTGGTGACAGCAAAATCCCCTTGTACGTTCTGAACGTTACCTATCCATTGGTCGATGACGAGATCAAACGCTTCTGTATTGGCAAGCGCGGCGTGCTGGTAATCGAAGAAGGGCAACCCGACTTCATCGAGCAAAACGTGAATTCGATCCTACGCAAAGCCGACGTGCAAACCAAAGTGCACGGCAAAGGCATGCTCCCGATGGCTGGTGAGTACACCGCCGCGGCGGTTATTCGGGGAGTCCTGAAGTTTGTCGAGCAATTCGCCGCCCAGTTGATTAACCGCGAGCGCTTGCCTGCGGTCGTGCGACCCCCGTCGGCGCCATTGTTACCGGTGGTAAACGTCGATGGTCAAGTTCATGCGCGGCCGCCCTCGTTTTGCACCGGTTGTCCCGAACGCCCAATCTTCACGGCAATGAAACTTGTGGAACGCGAGTTGGGACCTCATCACGTAGCCTGCGACATCGGGTGCCATCTGTTCTCGACCTTGCCACCTTTCAACATTGGCGCTACCACGATGGGGTACGGTCTGGGATGGGCCAGCGCCGCCGCTCTGAATACCAAGGAAACCAACAGACGCACGATCAGCTTTATGGGCGATGGCGGATTCTGGCACAACGGTCTGACTAGCGGTGTAGGCAACGCTGTCTTCAATCAGAGTGACAACATTTTGGTCGTGGTCGACAACAGCTATACGGCCGCAACGGGCGGCCAGGATATTCTTTCGTCTGCAGCCAACAATCCCATTCGCACAACCAAGTTGTCCATCGCTGACGCGGTGCGTGGAGTTGGTGTGAAGTGGGTGAAAACGATTACGCGCACCTATGACCTCGAGGCGATGCGAGATGTTTTAAAGGAAGCGCTTACAACCAAGATCGGGGGACCCAAGGTCATCGTCGCGCAGAGCGAGTGCTCGCTTAACAAGCAACGTCGTGTAAAGCCGCTGATGAACATGCTGGAGAAAGAGGGGAAACGCTTGGTGCGCGAGAAGTTTGGCGTAGATCCAGACACGTGCACTGGCGACCATTCCTGCATTCGCCTTTCTGGGTGCCCTTCCCTTTCGATCGCACCAAATAGGGATCCGCTTAGAAAAGACCCGGTCGCCACCGTTTTGGAGAGTTGTATCGGATGCGGGCTTTGCGGAGAGGTTGCCCATGCCGCCCGGTTGTGTCCTTCGTTCTACCGCGCGGAAATAATTTCCAATCCCACTAAATGGGATGTGCTTAGAGCGCGTGTCAGGGCTGCGGTGATCGGATTTTTGCAACGACGCGCCAGCCGGCGTCTCGCGGAAATCATTGCGTGAGATCGTTTTGAGGATCGATGAACATCGCTGTCGCAGGACCACCGGTCGCGCCCGGCGTTAACCTTCAGACGCCCCGTGCCACCACCATCGCAATCGTCGCGATGGGCGGCGAGGGAGGCGGCGTTCTTGCGGATTGGATCGTGGATCTTGCCGAGCACGCTGGTTATCTCGCGCAGACGACATCGGTGCCGGGTGTCGCTCAAAGGACCGGCTCCACGGTTTATTACATAGAAATTTTCCCCAAGGGAGCCGCTATCGCGGCGAACAAGGCGCCGATTCTCGCGCTGATGCCTGTTCCGGGAGAGTTGGACATCGTGCTGGCTTCTGAATTAATGGAAGCGGGTCGCGCCATTCAGCGCGGCATGGTCACCCCGGACCGAACGATCTTGATTGCTTCCACGCACCGCATCTATTCCATGACGGAAAAGACCGCTCTTGGGGACGGCCAGGTTGATGCAAAAAGCTTGATTGAAGGAGGCCAGGCAGCCGCTCGAGATTTCGTGCACAACGACTTTGCCCGCATTGCCGAAGAAACCGGCAGCGTAATTAGCGCACCGTTGTTTGGCGCGCTGGCGGCCACGCGCGCATTGCCCTTCGAGCGTAAAGAATTTGAGGAGGCGATCAAGCGCGGGGGAATAGGCATTGAGTCAAGCCTGGCGGGTTTTTCCGCAGCGTTCGTCGCGGCGAGGCAAAAGCCAGTCTTGTTGGACGACCGCAAGGCATCCGCACGGCCCGCGGTCGGGCCGCAACTGCAAAGACTCGCCGCGCAGATCGAGAGCGATTTCCCGTCGCCAAGTCACGCGATTCTTTTTGCCGGCATCCAGCGGCTCGCCGACTATCAGGACGTGGACTACGCTGCTTGGTACCTGGATAAGCTGAAACCCATTCTGGGGCAGGAAACGACGTACGGTAACGGCAGCGTTGCACTGCTGTCGGAAACCGCGCGATACCTCGCCTTGTGGATGTCCTACGAGGACGTGACTCGCGTTGCAGACTTGAAGACTCGCGACACGCGATTCGCCCGGGTCCATCAGGAATCGCGCGCGAATGCGAACCAATTGGTGCAGATCAAGGAGTTTCTGCATCCGGGAGTCGAGGAAATCTCAGACATGCTGCCGGCGTCGCTCGGTCGTTGGCTGTTGAATAGCGGCTGGACGAAAAGATGGATCGAGCGTTTTACGCGCAAGGGTCGCATTGTGCACTCAACTTCGCTCTGGGGATTCCTGCAGCTTTATGGGTTGGCTGCTCTGAGGCCTTGGCGACGCAGGTCTCTGCGATTTGAAGAAGAGCACAGGAGAATCGACGCCTGGCTGGCGCAGATCCCGGTGTTGGCGCAAGAGAGCTATGCGCTTGCCGTGGAATTGGCTGAATGTCCACGCATTGTTAAGGGCTATGGCGAGACGCAGGTTCGTGGACGCAAAAACTTCGACGCGCTGATGGCGGCCCTTCCGAAGCTCCGCGGACGGAGGGACGCAGCCGGATATTTGAAAAAGCTTCGGGAAGCGGCCCTCGCCGAGGACAGCGGCGAAAAATTGCAGGAAGAATTGCGAAAACTGGCAGAAGCATGACAGAAGAACGTAGGGTTCCGCAGATTGAGCGCGGGCTGGGAAGGAATCGATGAAAATTATTTGCCTGGGCGGCGGTCCCGCTGGACTTTATTTCTCGATTCTCGCGAAGAAGGCCAATCCGTCGTGGGACATCGCCGTAATCGAGCGCAACCAGTCCGACAGCACTTTCGGATGGGGCGTCGTGTTTTCCGATAAGACCATGGACGGATTCAGGGAGGCCGATCCGGAGAGCCACGCCAGAATTACGCAGGCCTTCCGCCACTGGGACGACATTGACGTTTATTTCAAAGATCGCAAGCTGACGTCGGGCGGACATGGCTTTTGCGGCATTTCCCGAATGAAACTTCTTCAGATATTCCAGCAGCGTGCCGCCTGCCTCGGCGTGAAGTTGGTGTTTCAGAAAGAAGTCACCGATCCAGACATGTACGCCGCCGACTACGATCTTGTGATCGCATCCGACGGCGCTTCTTCGGTGACACGCAAGAAATATGAGAGCGTATTTAAACCGAACATTCAGGCACGCAACAATCGCTTCATCTGGCTTGGCACGAAAAAGAAGCTGGACGCTTTCACCTTTGATTTCAAACCCACACAGTGGGGTTGGTTTAACCTCCACGCGTATCGGTTCGACGACAACTGGTCCACGTTCATTGTGGAAACGCCGGAAAAAAACTGGATCAGGGCCGGCATCGACAAGATGGACGCAGCGGAATCGATCGCGTTGTGCGAAAAACTCTTTGCCGAGCGCTTGGACGGCAACGCTTTGACTTCGAACGCCAAGCATCTGCAAGGCTCTGCGGTATGGCTCAAGTTTGCTCGCGTGTTGTGCGAGAAATGGCATCACAAAAACATCGTTCTTATCGGCGATGCCGCCCATACGGCGCATTTCGGGATTGGTTCAGGCACCAAGCTCGCCATGGAAGACGCCATGGCTCTATCCCGCGTGCTGTCCAACCAGATGGGTAGCATTTCCGACGCTCTTCAACGCTACCAGGAAGAGCGCGAAATTGAAGCGCTCAAACTGCAAAGTGCCGCGCGCAATCGGATGGAGTGGTTTGAACAAGTTGAACGATACGTGCACCTCGATCCGGAACAATTCACGTACAGCCTTTTGACAGGCAGCCAGCGCATCGGCCATGAAAATCTTAAGCTTCGAGATGCCGGCTATGTTCGGAGCGTCGAGCGATGGTTCTCTGCGCGAAGCGGTGTCGATCATCCCGTTCCGCCGATGTTTACGCCCTTCAAAGTTCGCGATCTGTCGCTGAAGAATCGCGTGATCGTATCGCCGATGGCGATGTACATGGCCGTCGACGGCCTAGCGAATGACTTTCACCTCGTTCATTTGGCGAGCCGCGCAATGGGTGGCGCCGCGATGATCGGTACGGAAATGACTTGCGTGTCGCCCGACGCTCGTATCACGCCAGCCTGTACTGGCATGTGGAACGATGCGCAGCGGGATGCCTGGAAGAGAATCGTCGATTTCGTTCACACCCATAGCGACGCCAAGTTCGCGTTGCAACTGGGCCACTCCGGACGAAAGGGATCGACCCGAAGAGGCTGGGAAGGTATTGAGCTGCCACTGGATTCCGGCAATTGGCCGCTTTTGTCAGCGTCGCCAATTCCCTACATTGCGGGCGTTTCGCAAACTCCGCGCGAAGCCTCACAAGAAGACCTTGAGCGCATATTGGCCGACTTTGTCGCGGCAACCAAGCGAGGCGTGGACGCAGGTTTCGACTGGCTCGAACTTCACTGTGCGCATGGTTACCTGCTGTCGAGCTTTATCTCTCCGCTTACAAATATCCGCACCGATCAGTTCGGCGGCTCGCTCGAGAATCGCTGCAAGTATCCCATCGCAGTATTCAAAGCAATGCGCGAAGTTTGGCCCGCCGAAAAGCCCATGAGTGTGCGGATCTCGGCTCACGACTGGGTACCTGGAGGGTTGTCGCCCGAGGATGCCACGGAAGTAGCTCGACTTTTTTGCGCCGCGGGAGCCGACGTTATCGATTGTTCATCAGGTCAGGTCAGCAAAGACGAAAAGCCAGTGTACGGACGCATGTTCCAGGTGCCGTTTCGCCGACCGCATTCGAAATGAAGTCGGGATTCCCACGATTGCCGTCGGGAATATTTTCGAAGGCGATCACGTCAACACCATCATCGCCGCGGGCCGCGCCGATCTCTGTGCGATTGCCCGACCGCATCTGGCCGATCCTTTATGGACGCTTCACGAGGCGGCGAAACAGGGCTTCCGTGAGGTCAAGTGGCCCGATCAATATTTGTCAGGTAAGGAGCAGTTGGAACGAAACATCGCGCGTGCACAATTGCTGGTGCAAGTATGAAACAGGGTATGGAGAAGCAAAATTCACGGCTTCTCGCCAGCAAACATGCGCTTGTTACCGGCGGGGCTCGAGGTATCGGCGCGGCGGTGACGCGAATCCTGCTGGCTCACGGTGCTCGCGTGACGACATTGAGCCGGAGTTGCGTGAATAACACCGACGACGCGGCGCCGGGGAATACCCGTGAGACCGGCCATGTCGTAGCGGATGTCAGCGATTTTGAGGATGTCCGGCGCGCCCTCGAAGAGGCGCGTTCACGCTATGGCCCGATCGACATCCTCATTAACAACGCCGGGCAGGCGGGCTCGGCGCCGTTTGTGAAAATGGAACGTTCGCTCTGGCGAACGATGATGGCTGTCAACCTCGACGGGACCTTTTACTGCACGCAGGCCGCTTTGCCAGGCATGCTCGCGATCGGCTGGGGACGGATCGTAAACATAGCAAGTACCGCAGGCCTCGTGGGCTACGGCTACGTCTCGGCATATTGCGCTGCGAAGCACGGCGTCGTAGGCCTGACGCGCGCTTTGGCGCTCGAAGTTGCAACAAAAGGGATAACCGTCAACGCGGTTTGTCCTGGGTATACCGAAACCGACATGCTTCGCGAAAGTGTAGAAAAAATCGTTGCCAAGACCGGGCGAACACCAGAACAAGCGTTAGTGGAGTTAGTGTCGCAAAATCCGCAGAAACGGTTGATCCAGCCTGAGGAAGTGGCGAATGCAGTCGCGTGGCTGTGCTTGCCTGGGAGCGAGGCGGTCACGGGACAAGCGATCGCGATATCTGGCGGCGAGGTGATGTGAGGGGATCTATGGAGACTACATCGGCACTCAGAAAGAACGGGTCCGAGTCGATTGCCAACAGCGTCAGACTAGTTGATCTGGAGACGCGAGCGACCAAAGATGATCATCAGGCGTTGCGCTTGTGGCTTCGCTTGTTGTCCTGTACGGTGCGAGTCGAAAATCATGTCCGCGGAAGCTTGCGCAGGGAATTTTCGACCACCTTGCCGCGGTTCGATTTGATGGCACAGCTGGAGCGTTATCCCGCTGGTCTACGCATGAACGAATTGTCGAAACGTCTGATGGTCTCCCGCGGAAACGTGACGGGAATAACAGATCAGCTCGAGCGGGAAGGTTTGGTCGTGAGAGCCCTCGACCGTGGTGACCGCCGTGCAATTACCGTCAAGCTGACGGCTGCCGGACTGAAGCGCTTTCGCGAAATCGCCGCAAGTCATGAAGATTGGATCATTGAGCTGTTGGGCGGATTGAGCCAGGAGGACAAACAAATGATGTTGGGGACGCTCGGCAAGCTCAAAGCGCATTTGAACGCGGTCACCACCCCAGAATCGAGACACAAGCTCGGTCTGATCGGCAGGAGAAAATGATGCGGCATCTCCCCGGCCAACCGCACCAATTGCCCGTTAACCATACTCTCCTCGCCGCCTACCAAGGCAGGCATTTCCTGTACGAGGTAACAGACAAGACTGCGCGCATCACTCTGAACCGCGCAGAGCGAAAGAACCCTCTAACTTTTGATTCATATGCCGAATTGCGTAACCTGTTTCGCGCGATGTCCGAAGCTTCCGATATTAAGGCCATCATTCTGGCGGGCGCGGGAGGTAATTTTTGCTCCGGTGGAGACGTCCACGAGATCATCGGCCCTCTTACCAAGCTCGACATGCCGGGTTTGTTGGCGTTCACTCGGCTGACTGGAGATCTTGTCAAAGCCATGCGTTCATGTCCTCAGCCGGTCATCGCCGCGATTGATGGCGTTTGCGCGGGTGCGGGCGCCATCCTTGCGATGGCCTCGGACCTACGCCTGGGAACACCACGGAGCAAGATCGCATTTTTGTTTACTCGCGTAGGACTGGCCGGTTGCGACATGGGTGCATGTGCACTGCTGCCGCGTATCATCGGCCAGGGACGAGCAACAGAACTTCTCCTCACGGGCCGTAGCGTAAGTGCTGAAGAAGCCGAGCGCTGGGGTTTTCTGAACCGGCTCTGCGCGTCGGAAGTGCTCTTGACCGAAGCCATGGCACTGGCTTCGGAGTTGACCTCCGGGCCTAGTTTCGCGCACGCGATGACCAAGAGAATGTTGCAGCAGGAATGGAACATGGGCGTGGACGAGGCCATTGAAGCAGAAGCACAGGCGCAAGCGATCTGCATGGCGACAAACGATTTTCACCGTGCCTACCACGCATTCGTCAACAAACAGAAGCCAGAGTTCAAGGGAGACTAAAGATGAACGACAGTCGTCACCTGGACTGGCCGTTTTTCGAGGCCCATCACAGAACGCTGGCCATCGAACTGGACCGGTGGGCCGTCGGGCTTCTGGTGGAAGAAACTGGAGATGGAGTTGACAAAGCATGCCGCCGATTTGTGCGCCAGCTCGGCGCAGATGGGTGGCTAAAGTACGCGGTCGGAGGCACGGCGTTCGGCGGATCGTCGGACACGATTGACACGCGAGCGATTTGCCTCATCCGTGAAACCCTTGCGCGGCATTCAGGGCTCGCGGACTTTGCATTTTCCATGCAGGGCCTCGGATCTGGTGCCATCACACTTTTTGGAACTCTCGATCAGAAGAAAAAGTATTTGCCGGCCGTCGCCAAGGGCGAGGCCATCGCTGCGTTCGCCTTGTCCGAATTGAATGCTGGATCGGACGTCGCGGCAATGCAGTGCGAAGCGCGACGTGACGGCGACTCCTATGTCTTAAGCGGCGACAAGACCTGGATCTCTAACGGTGGCATCGCAGACATCTACGTTGTTTTTGCCCGCACGGGCGAAGGCGAAGGATCTCGTGGGGTCAGCGCGTTCGTTGTCGAATCCGGAACTCCGGGCTTTGAAGTTGCGGAACGCGTAGAAGTGATCGCTCCACATCCTCTGGCGCGTCTGGTCTTCAAGGAATGCCGCGTCCCCTGCAACCAACGTCTCGGAGAGGCTGGGCGTGGGTTCAAAGTGGCCATGGCTACGCTCGATGTTTTCCGCACTTCCGTCGCCGCCGCTGCCCTAGGTTTTGCCCGCCGAGCAATGGCAGAAAGTCTGCGCCGTGCCACTTCACGGAAGATGTTCGGCCAGGCTCTCGCTGACTTTCAATTGACGCAAGCCAAGCTCGCCGCCATGGCCACCGACATCGATGCCGCGGCGCTGCTGGCAGCGTATCGTGCAGCCTGGCTCCGCGACCGGGGGCATACCGGTTCGGTCGAAGCCGCTATGGCCAAGATGACTGCCACGGAGAGCGCGCAGCGCATCATTGACGCCTCCGTCCAGATCTTCGGAGCACTGGGCGTCGTAAGCGGGTCGGTTGTCGAGCGCCTTTATCGCGAAATCCGCCCG
>CAVSVB010000003.1:0-240635 GCA_963731155.1 uncultured Acidobacteriota bacterium | reverse complement strand
GCTTGGTTCCGATGCGGCAAGTCTGGTCGACAGACTTTGCACAGGTTATTAAGGCCGGAACGACGGGCGCGACCGTTTTTCGACGCTTCACGTTTCGCGATCTCCTCCTCGGCGTCCAGATTACGCTTTGCACTTTGCTGGTCACGTCTTCCTTTGTAGCGCTGCGTGGGATGCAACGGTCGCTGCACGCCCCGCTGGGCTTCCGGCCGCAGGGTGTGGTTCTTGCGCAGACCGACTTGCATATGGGAGGGCACACCAACAGTTCAGCGCCGGCTATTCAGAAGCGCATGTTGGAGGAAGTTGGCCGCATTCAGGGCAATACGGCCGTCGGGATCATCGATGAGACGCCCCTGGGCACAGGCGGAAGCAGTACGCCGGTTTTCCGAATGGGTACAACGGACTTCCGGATGTCGAACAGCGCGTTTGGCGCAAAGTATTTTGCGATCTCGCCGGGATACCTGGAGGCGGCTGGGACGCGTTTGCTGGCGGGGCGAGACTTCACGTGGCACGACGATGCCAAGGCGCCAAAAGTTGCGATTGTGAACGAGACGTTCGCCCGCGGGATGTTTGGGAGCGAATCCGCGCTCGGACTGCGGTTTATGATGGGGCAGGTTCCCTATGAGATTGTCGGTGTCGTCGAGAATGGAAAATATGATTCGCTGACGGAAACGCCGTGGGCGGCGATGTTCTTCCCACTCGAGCAGAACACAGACAGTGACACGTCCTTAGTTGTGCGATCGCAATTGCCGCCGGGAGAAATCGTGCCTCAGCTCAGAGCAGTGCTCGCGCAAATAGACCCGAGCCTGCCATTTACGTTCCATAGCTGGCCCGACGCGTTGGCGTTCGTGCAGTTTCCCGCGCGCGTGGCAACGGCCAGTCTCGGCGTGATGGGTTTGCTGGCAGCCATGCTTGCAGTAACCGGAGTCTTTGGCATGGCGATGTATTCGGTTTCGAAGCGGATCAAGGAATTTGCCATCCGGGTGGCCTTGGGAGCACAGCCGGCTCAACTGATGCGCTCTGCCCTGAGCCGTCCACTGATTCTGCTGTTTTTGGGTTCGGCGGCTGGTTTGCTGCTGGGCGCCATTGCGAGCCAATTGCTGGCACAAATCGTGTATCAGGCCACGTCGCGTGATCCTTTCGTGTTTGCTGGAGTAATGACGACGATGGCGGTGTTGGGTTTCGTGGCGATCTGTATTCCCGCGCAACGCGCTTTACGTGTTCATCCAGCAGAATTGCTCAGACAAGAGTAATGTGTGCAATCACGTTGCCTCTCTAGGATTATTTCCGAACCGTCCTGCAGCAGCTTTCCTTTCAACGCCTTAGAAGGTCAGGCCGCACCGCACGACTCCTTTGTTTCCATACAATCGGTGGATTCGATCCCCGAAGCCCTTACCAACCAACCTTGCTGATGGATGAGCACTTATCCAGACCGCGCGGGGCAAAAGGGGGCAGATTAAGTCAATGATCCGGCTCTGTGTTTCCTTTCAGCGGCACGGGTAACAATCGGTCGCGCGACTTGTGCCGTGACAGCGTAGCGCGGTGAGGTTTTACAACAGTTTATACAGCACACTGTTGCATCCGGTGAAATCCCTTTGTTATTCGAGGGTCCGCAATTATTTCAGTCAAGTATACTTTCCTCATTCCTCGTTGGGGGCTTCATGATCCATCCGATGCTTTTTCTGGTCGTTGCTTTGGGGTATGCGATAGCCTTTTTCTTACTTAGCCTCTATACCAAAACCAGAAATTCAGAAGAGTCAAAAGTATCCATCGGATCGTTTGAGCTCCCGATCGTTTTCAGCTACTGGCGACTATTCGTCTTGAGTCTGCTCGGGTTGTATTTTGAGATGCTAATGATCCGGTGGCTTTCCTCGGAAATCCGGGTTTTCGCCTACTACAAGAATCTTGTCTTGATTGCATGTTTTTTAGGGTTTGGTTTGGGGTGTGCCTTGTGCCGCCGCCGTGTTCACCCGGTTGCAACGGCGGTGCCGATCCTGTTCTTCACGATTTTCGTCGCAGCCCCCCTACCCGGAATGCATGACGCAGTGGTGAATTTGACCACGCTGATTGGGATGACTTCGCAGGTTCAGATCTGGTACATTCCCGCCGCCCCGGATGCCCTCAAGTATACTGCTTTGGCTGCGGCGATCGCGGCTGTGGCTTCTTTGTTTGCGTGCCTCGTATTTACCTTCGTCCCCATCGGTCAAGTTGTCGGATCCATGCTTGAAACTGCTCCACGCGGTCCGCGTGGATACACGGTCAACGTGGCCGGCAGCCTCGTCGGAATTTTGCTCTACACTTTGATATGCTTTTTTTATCAGCCCCCGGCGATATGGTTCCTCGTCGCGGCTGTGTTGCTCGGCGTGGTTTTTCTTCGGCAACGCAAAGCAGTGTTGGTGTTTCTCGGCAGTTGCTTGCTGGTTGCAGCCGCGCTGACATTTTGGGTAGATAACACGTCTAGGATTTATTGGTCTCCCTACCAGAAACTGGCGCTGACGCCCCTGCGGGACAAGGAAGAAATCGTTGCATATTCTCTGAACACGAATGACAGCTTCTACCAACAGATCGTCAATCTGTCTCCCGATTTCCTCGAACGACATAAGGACTCGTTCGTCGGAGAAGACCCGAACTGGAACCCATACAATCTTCCGTACCACTTCATGTCATCTCCGCGGTCAGTGCTGGTCTTGGGCGCGGGGATGGGCAACGATGTTGCGGCCGCGCTACGCAATACGACTGCCCCAATCACCGCCGTAGAAATTGATCCCCTGATTCTGAAGTTGGGCGAGACGCTCCATTTTGAGCGGCCGTATCAGTCACCCAGAGTCCGAATCGTCAACGACGATGCACGGAGCTACATCCAATACACCCGCGAGAAATTTGATTTGATTTTGTTTTCGCTCCTCGATTCGCACACGACAGCATCCAGCTATTCGAACATACGAATAGACAACTTTGTTTATACTAAGGAAGCGATTTCTCGCGCCCGGGAAATGTTAAGTCCGGATGGTCTGATGATTGTGAAGTTCCAGGTCGATCGCGATTGGATCGGGGAGCGTCTCAGCGGCTTGATACAACAAGCTTTTCATCAGGCTCCATTTCAAGTTCAAAGTATTACGCGTTATGGCACGGGTGGGAACTTCTACATTGTCGGCTCCGCCGAGGCGATGCGTCGAATTTCCCTTGACGCCAATCTTGCCAATCGCGTATCGCTAGCTCGCGAATCACATGCGACATTGACGACCGACGACTGGCCTTATTTCTATCAGAAAGATCGTGGCATGCCCGCTGCCGTCCTCGCCATGGGCGGGTTCCTAATTTGTTTGAGTTGGTACATGATCCGGCGAATGACCGGGCGCAGGCAGAGCGGAAGTTCGCCCATGTGGAACCTCCATTTTTTCCTGCTGGGAGCAGGGTTCATGCTTCTGGAGGCGCAAATCGTCAGTAAGATGGCTTTGTTGTTCGGGACTACCTGGGTGGTAAACTCCATCGTTGTTTCGGGCCTTTTGCTTCTGATCGTAATTGCCAATGTGGTTTTTGAACGCTGGCCGTTTTATTCCATGGCGGTTCCGTATGCGGGCGTCATTTTTTCCGCTCTGGCGGCGTATATCATTCCACTACGCGCCTTGTTGTTTGAAAGCTTGAGCCTCCGCGTTACGGTTGCGACTTTGTTGTTGTGCTTGCCGGTCTTGTTTGCTGGCATGGTGTTTGTTCGTAGCTTTGCGGATATGCGTTTTTCGGGTGCAGCGCTGGGCTGGAATCTGTTTGGGGCTGTCCTCGGCGGAATGTTAGAGACCGCCTCCCAAGCGACCGGTATGCGCGCTCTCACGCTCATAGCGGTTGGACTTTACGTGGGTTCCTGGATCGCGCGAAACAAAGCAGGAACGATACCCCTAGTAGATACCATTCTTGACCGCGAAGAACACGAAGTTATGGCAGGCATGCGATAGCGTGACCAACATGAACATCCCATAGGGCGCGTTCACGCCCGACCGGGCACTCTCATATTTATGCTCATCGACACTCGATGTGGGCGGAACTAGTGGATGACTCCGCAGCCTTTGGCTTGCAGAGTGGCACCCGAGATGATCCCGAACTTCGACAGCACTGTGCACACATTGCCGAACAATGTTGCCGCCTGATTCCTGCAGCGATCTCTCAATCAGAGAAGCGCCTGGGGCCCGCAGACAGCGAATAGTTTGCTCGATCGTGCGGAGCGGCGATCGACGCCATCTAGGTGAAGCGCGTCGATCTGGGCGCTGCGAAGAACAAATATCGCCGTCTCTCTCAAGATGTGTCTCTGTGCCACCGTCTGTTACATCGGTGTCCGGTTCGGGACGTTGCGGAGGACTAATTCATGCGGATGGACTAACGCACGCGGCAAACCATACCGCAGTCCCGCATCATGTCTAGCCGGAGATTCCTAATTGTTCGCGAGAGTAGATCGCAGTGGTCGTCACCATGCTTGGTGTACATCGCGTCGTGCAACGAAAAGACCTGACATTACTGCACTCAGCGCCGCGGTCGCCGGGGCTCCCGCAATTTCCTGGCGCATTCGCATTGGGGCTATTGAACCGATTCCAAACAAGATCGGCGAGGTATCGTTTCAGCGAAGTCTTTGAAACTGTTCTTACTGATCTTCAGTGATCGAATCTTGGACTCCAGGGTAGATCGGGCTATGCCCAGTTTGGTGGCCGCGCCGGAAGGTCCGAAGACCCGCCCTGCGCTTTCTCGCAAGGCAGCCTCAATCATCTCTTTTTCCTGAGCGGCGAGCTTTTCGGAGAGGTCCAGCGGGATTTTCGGTTCGGTCGCAAGCGGTTGCTGAGAAGCCAGGTCTTGTCGAGCGAGAAATTCTCTGTTTCGCACATGATGACAGATCGCTCAATCACGTTCTGCAATTCGCGGATGTTCCCTGGCCAGGGGTAGGAGCGAAGCAAGTCGAGGCTTTCTTTGGTTATCCCCTGTATGTTCTTTCCCACTTTCCTCGCGCAATGATCGACGAAGTATTCGACCAGCACAGGAATGTCTTCTCGTCGTTCCCGCAGAGGAGGCATATCAATCGGAAAAACGTTGAGACGGTAGAAGAGATCGCTGCGAAACGTGCCCGCCTGGATGGCCACCTGCAAGTTACGGTTTGTGGCAGCAATCACCCGTACGTTGGTACGGATGGAGCGAGTTCCGCCGACACGCTCAAATTCGTGTTCTTGCAAAACGCGTAGCAAAGCAATCTGGGTTTCGAGAGGAAGCTCTCCCACTTCATCGAGGAAGATCGTGCCTCCCTCTGCCAATTCGAAACGGCCCAGGCGCCGCTGCAACGCTCCGGTGAAAGAGCCCTTCTCATGGCCAAACAACTCTGAGGCGATCAAGTCGCGCGGGACGGCAGCACAGTTGACACAGACAAAAGCTCGTGAGGATCGGTGAGACCGCCTGTGAATGGCGCGCGCAACAAGTTCCTTGCCTGTCCCGGTTTCGCCCGTGACCAAAACGGTGGCGTCTGTGGGAGCAACCTTAGACACAAGAGAGAGTACTTTTTGCAAGGCGCCAGAACTCCCGACGATCTCGTCGCACATCGATCCCTTATCGATTTCTTCGGGCAGAGCGACGCTCTCCTGTTTGAGTCTCTCTTCAGACTGCTTTGGATCCGCCATGATTACCGCGACGCTAGCCATAACTTGCCTCACCGATCTAGGAACGTTGCACGCTTGTTAGACCCCTTTGTTCATGTGCGCGCATTGTGGAGCCGGTCCCGTCTGGGGACAACCCCAGATGGAGTCACCGTGGACACCATATCGGAACAGAAGGAATGCCCTTTTACGGGGAGTGGAAACTAACTCAAAAGTAGTAGCAGACTTAATTCTTTCGATCTCGAATGTCGATGCGCTTCCATCCAAAAAGACGCGCATCGACCGACCAGCCGCCAGGTCCGAGCAGTGCCAGGGCGGCACCAAGAGTTCCCAGCATGATGCAACTCCACGGATTTCCAGGATGCGAGAAGGCCTGCCACAGCGCGAGGATCGCCACAAGCACTCCCGCGATGGGCGTCCATAGCCCTGCGAGCAGCAGTATCCCTGCTCCGGCCCCGAGCACGTGAAGTATGGCTGCTCCGATCGAAGTCCCGCCCGACATAACTCCTTCCACAACCAATGCAATACCCGCCACCAGCCTCATCAAGAGAAGGCCGGCACCGGGCAAACCGTGGGCGAATGTCGAATAAAGGCGTCTCAATTGAGGTTTAGGTTACGAAATCCCGATGCGGCCTAAAACCCTAAAAAGGTCCGACCAAAGCCACTCTTTTGAGTCATCTAAATCTCGATGATTCCGCGCTTCAGACCGATCATGGCGGCGTGGGTACGGTCGTTGGCGCTCAATTTGGAGAGGATGTTCCGGACTTGGCCCTTGACCGTTTCTTCGCTGACCGAAAGCTGCGCCGCAATCTCTTTATTGGCATTCCCTTCCGCAATCAGCCGCAGTACACGGATTTCCGCTGGGGTCAGCGCGTCATCGGTGGCATGCTCGGCAAGTTGCATGGAGGCCTCTGTGGAGAGTGCCCTTTTCCCGGCATGGACGCTTCGGATTGTCTCCAGCAGTTCCTTGTGCAAGCTATTTTTTAGCAGGTAACCCCGCGCGCCGGCTTTGAGCGCCCGCAGCACCTGAACGTCGCCGGCATAGGTGGTCAGCACGATGATTCGCGCCTCAGGAAATTCCCCGCGAATCGCGATCATCGCATCGAGCCCGTTCATTTCCGGCATCTGCAAGTCCATCAGCGTGACGTCCGGGTGGTGCGCGCGGAATTGCTGGATCGCCTCGCGCCCATTTGACGCTTCGGCGACTACACTCATATCTGCCTGACCACCCACGAGTGCAGCAACCCCTTGGCGCAGGATAGGATGATCGTCCACGGACAGAATCCGAATCGGGCCGGGCGCCACACTCATGACTTCGACTCCTTGTCTTTCTCCGCCAACTTTCCCGTCAACTTCTCCGCCAACCACGAACGCCGTCTACCGGTAGATGTCTCGTAAGCACGTGAGGCAGGAATCCTCAGCTCAACTTCCGTGCCAGAATCGAGTTCACTCCAGACCGCCAACTTACCTCCCAACAGCTTGGCGCGTTCGCGCATGCCACGCAAGCCGTAGTGTCCGGGGCGCTCGTCTTCATTCAGATACTTCGCGTCAATGCCCTTTCCATCATCCCGTACCCGCACCCGAAGCTGCCGTTCGTCATACCGGATTTCCACTTCGATCCGCTCCGCCTGTGCGTGCCTGAAGGCATTGCGCATGGCCTCGCCGGCGATCCGGTAGATTTCGTCCCGCAGGATCGGATGGAGGCTCTGAGGGGTCCCTTCCACCTCCACCTCAAGCTCGGCAGCATTTGGGTTCGTTTCGCCGGACGCGAGTTCTTCACCCAAAGTGCTTATCGCCAACGCAAGATCGTTGCTCACTACCGTCGAGGAGCGCAACCCCTGGACGGCATCCCGGCTCTCGGTAATCGCTTTCGCGGCCTGATCGATCGCGCTCTCGAAGCTTCGTTTGGCTTCCTCTGGACGCTCGAGCAACAAATTCGTCGCCGCCTGAAATCGCAACAGCAGTCCTTGAAAGCTCTGTAGCAGAGTGTCGTGCAACTCCCGCGCGATGCGTGTCCTCTCGTACACCCGCTCTTCCAGACGCAGATTGAATTGCTTGGTGAGGTGATACAAACGGTAGCGGTGAACGGACCACACCGAAAGAAGAATCAGAGCCACGCAAGTGATCCGGAACCACCTGGTCTGCCAGAACAGGGGTTCGATTTCGAATTGAAGGGAAGTTTCTGAGCCATTCCACAGGCTGTCGCTATTGCTCGCCACCACGCGAAAACGATAGAAACCTGCGCCCAGGTTTGTGTAGACGGCTTCTCGGGTTGCAACCGGCTCACTCCAGGTGCGATCGAAACTTTCGAGAAAATATCGAAAGCGGACCCGCTCAGGGTCTGCAAGACTCAGACCTGCGTAAGTAAGAGTGATTCTTTTGGGCGAAGCAGGAATGCGCACCAAGCCCCGGATTTCCATCTGACTGCCATCAACGGAAAGCCCCTCAATATGAGTGAGAGCGGGCGCCGAACTGTCCGTGAGGTGAGACGGATCGATCACTGACAGTCCGTGGCTCAGCGAAAACCATACCCTTCCCGCGGGATCTGAAACCACCGACCTGCTTCTCTTTACCCCTTCGGTGCTGCGCAGACCATCTTCCCTGCCAAACTCTCGAAGATCGGTGGCTCCAAGCGTGCCGGCAGCCAAGTTGTCACGTTGCACGCGCAGAACGCGATCTGCGGTGGCAATCCAAAGCCATCCAGTCTTGTCTTCTGCAATGCCGAGTATGCGTCCGCGTAATAACGCCGGAAGGTTTCGAGGAATCTGAGCACGGCCGGAGCCAAGAAACGCCAGGCCCTTCGATGTTCCGGTCCATAACGTCCCTGACGAATCCTCGAAGAGGCAGTTAACGTCCTCGGCAGGCAAACCATCTCTTGCTGCATAAGTTCTCCACTGCCCGTTTGCCAAGGAACTCAGCCCATTCGAAGTGCCAAACCAAATGGTACCGTCACGCGTCTCCAGAATCGAAGCAACGCTGTCGGAAGCAAGACCGCTTGCGCTGGTGTACGTAATGAATCGCCGGCCGTCGAATCTGCTCACTCCCCTGCTGAGAGTCCCGGCCCAGACCGTCCCGTCGCGGCTCTGATAAACAGAATAAACACTGTTTTGCGCAAGTCCATCGGTTTCTGTGTAGGTCTGAACTTTGGTGCTGCCGTGGCTGTACTGGAGACGCGTCAGTCCGCCTCGCTGCCGGCCGATCCAAAGTTCCTTTCTGCTTCCGGCGATCGAATAGGCTACATCCCGGTCCAACCCTTGGCTGGTCACGCTTCCTCTTTTTTCACCCTTCAGCCAATGTAACCCGCCTGCAACCGGCGCGAACCATGTGCGCCCCTCCTGGTCCACGTAAACCGGTCCGCTGCTTTCCGACTGCAAGCCCGCCAGGGGATAGGTCAGGAAGGCGCTTTGGCGCAAACGCTCGATGCCCCGTGGGCTGCCAACCCACAGATCCCCCTCTCGATCTTCGAAGAGCGCAGTCGCGGGCCCGCCAGTTGCCGGAACTTCCCTGGCAAAGAGAGAAACTCCGCTGCCGGTGAAGCCCAGGAGTCCGTTGTTCGTGCCCACCCAGGTGTTCGACTCCCGATCTCGAATCATGGAAAGCACATCGATATGCAGGAGAGATGATGGGACACGGGCGCGGGTAAGATCGGTTCCATTCCAGCGCCACACGCCTTTACTCGTTCCGACCCACAACTCAGAGTTCTCTAGCGGCAGAAGGCAGTTGATTTTCATATGGCGTGAATCCTTTGTCGCCGCGTAAATGCGCCCTCCCCGCAGGTACAAGAGCCCTCTATCGTGTGTACCCAGCCAAATCGTGCCGTCAGTAGTCGCCGCTATAGAAATCACTGCCGACGTCGGTACCGCCAAGCGGTCAGGGATAATGCCGGGGGACCAACTGAGGCGAGTATTTCGTTGGTCAGGAGTTTCCCCTTGCAGCAGGCTTGCAGGATCAGTGAACAAAGGCGCTGGCAATGCGGCTAGAAATTGTTTGCCATCGTAAGTAAGCGCGCCCATGGTGAGTGATGAGAGCACAATTTCACCCTTCGCTCCCAGAGCCATTGCGGTGACGCCGTTCTCAGCCTCGCCGCGGATGAAGTCAAATGTTCCATCGTGGTAGCGAAGGAGCTTGGTGTTTTGCAATAGGATCCACAGGTTTCCTTGTGCGTCCGCCAAAAGTGCTCGCACGGGACCGATCGTGAGTGAGCCGTCGCTGGCTTGTTCGAATCGGCGGAAATTAAAGCCGTCGAACCGAACCAAGCCCTTATCCGTGCCAATCCAAAGGTAGCCATCGGCAGTCTGCGCGATGGTAGATACAGTGCCGATCGGAAACCCTTTCTCCGTGCCCCAGAAATGGTGCGAGTATTGCGATAGCATCGGATTCGGTTCGGTTGCGGACGCGGAAACTGTGAGGCACACCACGCCGAATCCGGCAGTGGCCCATCTCCATAGCCAACGCCTTCCAACACCGCCTTTACGGAAGGTATTCAAACTTCTCAATGACGACCTCGCTGGGCTTCTGCAGAGGATTTTTGTCGCTGGCGACGACGTAAAATATCAGACGGAGCTTTGCCTCACCCGTTGAAGGTATGCCCGAGGTGAACTCATGCTCAGAAACCACAGGCGCTCCAGCCACAGCGGATCGTCCGCGGAAGGTCTTGAAACTCGCACGTCCCGACTCCCAGCGCATCAAATACGTGAGAGCGCCTGAGGGCGCAGCAAATGCGAATACGTTCCCAGGGATGTAGAAAGGTTGAATTACATATTGTGCATTGTTTTTGCTCGCGCCGTCACCCCAGCGGCTAACCTCGAGGTCCATTTCGCGATAGTGTTGTTCACCGGCCCATTCCTCGAATGTGAACATACTGAACACGACGGCGGGTTCTAAGTGAGAGGTGTCGCGTACCGTTACCAGATAAGTGCCGTACCCGAGACTTCGATTTAAGAATATTTCCGCACAAGCCCACCGGCCTGACTTCTTTTTTATTTGCAGATGCAGCGCGCCGCTGGCATCTGTCCAAGCATTGTCAGGATCATACAGATTGTTCATACCTCCCTTGTCGCTCGCAATTGTCCGAACGCCCCAGTCGTACCCGCTGAACGTAAGGGATCCTGTTGGGGCGAATTGCGGCGTTCCGGTACCTTTTACAATCTTTACAAGGGCTACGGGACCGCCTTGCGTGGGCGCTACATCTAAGGTTGGCAGGGGATGGTACTCAGGATCGACCAGCAGTACAGCATACTCAAATCCCAAGTGAGTTTCCGTGCTCCAGGTAGAGTCTGCTCGGATGGAAATAAACGCGCGATCAGGCCAGGGCTGCACCCACCACGTCCCACTGTGCGCGTAGATAACGATCTGCTGTCTTGGGTGAGCGTTTCTGACGCGCCCCGCGATCGTTTCGATTCTCTCTCGCCCACCCTGCGCCGCGGGCGGAATCTTGGTTAACTCCAAGGAGGGACTATCGGTGCTTTTCTGGGAATGGCATCCCTGACCTGCAAAGTTGAGACCCGAAATGCCTAGAATAAGGATGAGCGTCCGTGCGAGCTTTTTCGGCGCAACGCTTACCGCGCGCCCTGCCGTGCCTCGGGGGTACGTCCTTGCGAGCATGTCAGACACCAGGATTTTGACGCTGAGGATATAGCAAGTCTGTTCTGTGAACAAACCCAAGTCCAGGTTCTTTGGGCACTCCACTGAAATAGTGGTGAACAGGCCGGACCAGATCAAGGTTGAATAAACATCGACCTAATAACCCTAGCCTCCCGCACCTTGATGAGCTGAGAAAGCGCATACCAGTGTCGCGGGTGCGGTATTCGTCGCCCCGCTCGAGCATGTGACGCATACGGCATGAACTCGTGGGTAATACCAACCGTACGCCCTAAACTCCACAAAAAGAACTCTTAGAAATCTGTCGACTGAATCCGCAGTAAACTCCCGCTAGTGCCAAGGCGGGCTCGCCATCTCTATTGCCCACACCGCGGCCGGACGCATATACATGGAGGCGCGGAAATTTCCCGTGTCGTCCCAGGCTTCCGGAGTGCGAAACCAGTAGCCTTTGGTCTCATAAATTACGTGATGAATGCCCCATGCTATGTGGTAGGCCTCGTTTTTTAGTCCTGCGCTGAGGAGAAGAGCTGCTAGCGCGAAGCTTGTACCTGCCCAAACCTCTTGCGCCTGCTCGTTGTCGCGAATGATGCTGCCATCGGAGGCCATGCCGTTTGCGGCACCGATTTCGCCCTTACCGAACTTCATCACATTGTTCGCAAAGATTTTCTTGAGCGCCGAGAGTTGCATTTCTTTCGGCACGAGATCGCCCAATCCCGTCATATTTGCGTACCATTGTCCGGCGAGTTGGTCTGCCTGAATGCTATCGCGGTATTCGCTCTGCGCGTCGTAGCGGAAGTATTCGCCATTCCAGAGCTTGTCGATATAGGTTTTCTGCGCCTTCAGGAACAATGCGTGATCATCCTCAGCCGCCTTGCTCTCGCCAAGAACACGCGCAGTTTCTTCCGACGCGCGCAATGCCGCTAGCCAGAGTCCTCCGCAGTACGCGCTCACTCCGCGCACGATCCACGAGTCATAAGTCTGGTCGGGATATCCACTGTTTTCAGGTATGCCGCCACCGCGATCGAATTGCTTGAGATAGGTCATCGCGGCCTGAACCGCCGGCCACATCTCACGAAGAAATTCCTTATCGTTTTTCCCGGTCAGCACATAATCGCGATACACCATAAGAACGAATTTCGAATTCAGGTCTTTCCAGTCATTCGTGTCCTGCCAGCCTGGTTCATTTACGGAAAAGAACGGATCGCCTTCCGGAACGCCCAAATCATGCGGCACCGCGCCGACTTTCTTTCGTTTGTGCAACACCGGGCTGCCGGTTTCTTGCGTTTTTGCGACCCATAAGCCCAACTCCGGATACTCGCGGGGCACGGTTTGCGCAAACTCGCGCAGCACCTGCTTGTCGATGGTCGGCCAAAACTTCAGAAGCGCCACGGAGGCGTAAAAGCGGACGTCGAGCGTTCCGTAGTATGCGTAGTCAAAGCACTCAAGCTGAGCAAACGTGGCAGGGGCATTGCGGTCAGAATTCAGCTGACGCCCCCAAAAAGTTCCGCCATCTGTGAGCGTGTACAGTTCGTTGAACAGCATGCCGCGATACCATGCGGGCTTGCTTTCATCCTGGACGTAAGGTTTTTGCCACGCAGCAATGGCATTGCTCCACTCCGAGGCGTGAAGCAACCCGTCGCGAGCAATCGCCCACGAACTACGGCCGCTGGCGCCATAAAAATCAGTGTAGCGGCGGTGCCACTTGCGGCCCTGTCCGAATTCCACAACAGGAAAATCCCACGCGATCACCATGGGAATGATTTTCCTTTCGCCGGGTTGCAAGGTGAATCTGACGGCAATTGCCCCGCCTACCTTTTCGCTGGCGCTAACCCAGGAAGTATCGGTGTTCGCAAGCGTTCCGTCCTTAGAGAAAGGAGACCACACGGCCTTGCCGTCGCCGTCGGCAAGAAACTCCGTATGGTGGAAAACCTCTACGCCTGGCGACTCGAGAGCAGCGATGGTAAATTCGCCATCCCATTCGTTTAGGACGTTGTCCGCGCGACTGCGGCTCAACACGACACCTTTCATGGCTGCGTTTGCCAGCATCGTCTCCTTACGAAAATGATTTTGATTGCCCTGATTCAAGACAGCCGCAAAATCGCGGGTGTACGTTCGAAACCATCCCCCCATATTCGTCCATGACAACATAATCGAAACGGTGACGGGTTTGTCTGTGGGGTTTTCTGCATGCCAGCGGTAAACGGCTACCGGATAGCTGCTCTCCTTGTAGTTTTCGGGAAGGATCGGCGAGAACTGTTCCAACATCACGTTGGCTGGAAATTTGTCCCACTTGTAGCTATACCAAGACTTCGGGAAAAGTGCCGCATACTCGCCGGCGCCCACGGGATAATCCCACTGCCAAGCGGATAGTTCAGCGTTCTTTGGGTGATCGGTTGTGAGGACGCGCGCTATTCCCGCGTTTTCTCCGGCGATTTGTTGGAACATGGCAAATTGGTTCGCGGATACCGGCGCATATTTGTGGACGGCGCTTTTGATATGCCAGCGCGCAAAATCGCCACGATACGTTCTCGAAAAAGTTCCGGCGCCGAATCCTCCAACAGGTGCGCCCTGCCAGTAGCCATCATCGATGTCTGTTTTGTTTTTCCGGACTCCGGGATCTTCAAGAGGTTGCCCGATGGGCCGCCGCCACGCGATCTTCGGAATTTCGTCATCCGCGCGGGCCAGAGGCAGCGCTGTACAAAACGTGGAAATCGCAGCCAGTAGCAGGAGCAAATGTTTCTTCATCAGGCCTCCGAAGACGTGGACATAGAGACGGAGGCCCTTTGATGGCGCTCCGGTCGTGCAACTTATGATTACCTAAAGCAAAAAAGAGAGCGGTGGTCCGCAAAGGAGAAAACGCTACGGTTGCCTCGAGTCGGTCAAGACTTTACCGGTCGCCAGTCGTTCCCGAAGCCTCTTTTGCGGAATCGCTCTTCCAGTACTGATTGAAGCCAATATAATCCGAAGGAAGGTTGGCCAGAATCGTTCGTCGCAGTTCAAGAATATCCACACTTCCGAGTTTCTTGTAGAGAACTTTGCCGCTTGGATCCAGCAACATCGTGTAGGGAACGGCTGACTCCCACGTCGGATCGAATGCCGCCTGTAGCGCGGCAGTATCATTCGAAGCAAACAACAAGTTCCGGCTCGTGGCATGTTGCTTCTCAAGCATCCTGAGCACGCCGTCTTTTTCGTCCGGCATGTTGGTAGACACGGTGATCAATTCGAAATCGCGAACCTTATACATTTGAAAGGTAGTCTGAAAGTCCGCGAATTCGTCGATGCAAGAACCGCACCAGGTTGCCCAAAAACTGACCAGCACCATATGCTTGGCTGGATGTTCTCGAAGACGTTTCAATTCTTCCGCCGTCGCCATGTCCAGCTTCACCGGCTGTTCGCCGATTTTTCGCAGCGCGTCCGCGCTGGAGGCTGATTTTTCCTTCCACTTGGTCGAACACCCGAAAACTCCGGTGTGCTTGACCGTTACTTCACGGTTCGCCAGTAGGGCATCGATAGCGTTGCGCGCGTCCTGAGTCTTCACCAGTTCGGTGCGATAGCTGTTGTCCATACGACCTTCGTAGCGTAGCTTACGGTCTTTATCGAAAACGAAGACGTGAGGAGTGGCCTGCGGACCATACGCGCGCGTAACCGCCTGTGTTTCGCCGTCATAGAGATACGGGTAATGGAGATGTTTATATTCGAATCGAATTTTCATCTCTTCGAGACTGTCGCTGATGTCGGACGAGTCCAACTCATCGATGCGAAGTGCTTTTGGGTCGTTCGGTTCAATCGCTACGACGGCGACGCCACGATCACGGTAGTCGGTCTCTAGCTGCTGAATCCGCTGTTCATACACTTGAGCTATCGGGCAGTGATTGCAGGTGAAGACCACGACCAAAATCGGAGCGGCTGCGTAGTCCGCGAGCGTATGGGTCCTTCCATCTACGCCGGGCAGAGAAAAGTCAGGAGCGGAGGAGCCCAGCGCCAGAATGGGATGACCGGTCGGGGTCGCAGACGCAGTCGTCGAGATTTCGCCAGTGGCTTGTGCCTTTGCGAGCGCCAACAATAACGCGAAGAGCAGCTGCCACATAGATCTCCAACCTCCGTTTCGAAAAAGCTGACCGAAATCTTTCGTCGATCCCGTGATTTACTTCGGCGATTCAGTTGCGGATCTAACTGCGCTCGAATGAATCGCGGGCCGCTCATTCCCGGCCCTTCCGGATTGAGTCGCGAGCGGTCTTGGCGATATATCGGCATTCACAAGACCCATCGCCCACTTGATGGCTTCGACGTACATTCTCTGGAGCCGAGGATCGTCCCAATTTTCCTCGACGTGGCCAAGTGTAGAGTAGTAGACGCGTCCTTTTCCATACATCTTGGCCCAGGTAACGGCGAAATCGCGGTCCTTCCGGTGAACGCGTGGATTATTCAGATCGAGTTTGCTGGCGTCGAGGCGCATCAGGACGCGAACCTTGTCTCGCGAGAAGTCTTTCATCTGATAGATCTCGTCCTTCAGGACAAGCGACTTCGGCCACTGCTGCATGCCAGGGAAGTCCGGATCTTCGACGATAATGGGCGCATCAAACGTGAGCCAGGGATGCTCGTCGAAATATCCGCCGATCATTTCTCCGTACTCGGGCCAGGAGGTAAACGTAATGGTTGCGCTGTGTACCCCGATGAAGCCCTTTCCGTCGTCGTGCACAAATGAGAGCAATGCCGCCTTCTGTTCTGGATTCATCTCGAGCTCGCCGCCGGTGTAGAAAAGCACAGCGTCGAAGTCACTTAGATTCTTGGCGTTGTATTCGAGTTTTTTCTTTGTGAGTACTTCAGTGTCGGTTCGAATCGTCGTCGTCCACAGACCGGACTCGCGGCCCAGGCGTTCAATCGTAGCCATGGCGTGCGACACCGACTCATGGCGGTAGCCTTTTTCTTCACCGAGCACAAGCAGATGCTTCATCGGTTGAGCGCCGGCTTGTGCTTGAGCCTGGCATCGGCCGCTTAACGCCAAGCAAAGAACGATCGCAAGCATTCGAATGCTCCTCACTCGGGGCCTCCACGATACCGACCGCCAACGCATCTACTTTCCGTTTCCCAGCCAGAGAATCGCATTTTCGAAAAGTGTGTTTTGAATTGGGTCGCGATAGACCGTGGGCCCGTGGCCCATGTTGATGTAAAGCATCCTGTATTTTGTATTCGTCCACACGACGGGAAGATCGCCTTCGGTGATGATGTCCTTTTTCCCGATCGGATAGTTGGAAGGATCGAGCGTCAGGAGAACACGGACATCCTTATTGAGCCGAGGACTGGGCTTCCAGAGATACCACTCATTTGCCGGGGCCTCGTAAGTTGCAGGCAATCCCCTGGTCACAGGATGCGTTCGATCATCGATGGTCAGTTTCGCCGGCAGGACGGGCCAATTGTTCGAATAAAACACTGCGCCGCCGAGAAACTGGACGAACCACGGCCAATGCGTATCTTTGTCATTGTACGCAGCGACGTGGAAGCCAATCCATCCGCCGCCGTGTTCCATGTACTTTTCGAACGCCGCCCGCTGCTCTGGAGTCTGGGGGAAGTTGTTAAGCCACAGGATGAGACGATACGGCTGCAAATCGTTTTCGTTGAGCTTGTTCCAGTCGGTGGTGGTATCCAATATAAAGTTATGTTTTGCCGCAAGGTCGTTGAAAAAGACGAGGGCGTCTTTGGCAGTCTTGACGTGATCCGGCTCGACATCGGTTGAATAAAAGGCCAGGACTTTGAAGGCTGGCTCCGCCGCACGGGCGAACCCGCTCGAGAAAATCAGGGCCAGACCAGTTGCCATCACCGCCTGAATTAGGGCAGATAGAAATCTTCTGCGGCGAACTTTCATTCGAACGCTAACCTGGTTCATTTCTCGCGAGTCTCCTGCTGGCCGGCAGCCCAGAAAATGGCATTGGTAAAAATCCGGGTGAACGAAGGATTGTTGAAGTGTTCAGGACGATGGCCCATGAAAATGTAAACGTTCCTTGCTTTCATGTGTTCGTTTGTCCAGATCACCGGGTGATCGCCCATCTTCTTATCGGTGGCCGGCGTATAAGTTTTTTCCTCAACGCTGGCGAGCACGTGGACATTCGGCCGAGGCGTGGTGTCGTAGGTGTACCACTCCTCGTTTTCGATCACGAAGGGCGATCGAACGCCTTTCATCACGGGATGGTTTCTGTCCTCGACAGAGACCGTGCCCGTGGCGAAGCTCGCGATGTAATCCTTGAAGCGGATGCCTCCCATGAACTGGTGAAACCAAGGCCACATCTGGAAACCGTCAAACTCTCCCAACAGAGTGGCGTGATGAAATCCGATCCAACCACCTTTGCCTTGTTCGATGTATTGGATGAAGGCGGTTTGCGCCTTATCGGTCCAATTGTACGGAGGATAATTTAACTGGATGAATAGGTTATATTTGGCCAGAAAAGCTTCGTCGATTTTTTGCGTGTCTTCGATGTAGTCCACGCTGAAATTATTTTCGCTCGACAGCTTATCGAGCCAGGCCTTTGCCGCATCCACGAACGGTTTGTGCACGCCACCGTGTTCGGCAAGCGCGACGACGCGGAATCGAACGGTCTTATCCTGCGCGGGCGTGAGGCAGCCCAGCAAGCAGGACGCGAGAGCGAGCGCGAGGAATCGCCGAAGCGTCCTGGCATGCGAGTTTCCGCCGAGCCGGGCCATGTCAGTGAACATGCACCGCTCCCGGCGAAGAGATTTCCTTCGCGGGTATCGCCGCGGCAAATTTCAGATTGAAAAACCCGACCATCATTTCATCCCAGCTTTGCTGGCCCCAAATGACTGCCTTGGTCGGATCCGGGTTTTCCGGATTGTTTGGCGAATTGTCGAAATGGGCGGTGCACTCAATTTTTGTGCCCTGCGGCAGATCAATCGGATCGGCAAGGTTGTACCAAAGCTGCCAATGCCAGTTATAGGCGGGTACACTCAGAATGGTTTCCGTTTTGCCATCCGGAAATGTCAGCCGATATTCAAACGATTTGCCGCGCGAGTGCATGTGCGGGTGCAGGCCGACTAGCGTTACGGGTTTCTGGACCTCGAACGCGGCATCTACCTTGTAGTCCGGATCGCCCGCAGGGATCTTGAATGTTCCGTTTGAGGCGGAGAGAGTCAAGATGCGATCTTTGGGAGGAGATTTGGAAAGGACGAGCCCCAGCTTGGTCTGGTCCGTCGTAGGCTTTCCGTTTGGCGTGTAGTGAACTTCAAAGACGATGTCAGAACCTGCCTTGATGAGCTTGCCTTCACCGGCACGCAGAATTTCGGCGGGCTGTCCCGGCGCGTATCCGACCAGGAAATCGCTGGGCAACGCGCTGGTGTCGGTCTTGCCATCGGTTTTCGGAGGCGCGATGAAGAATACGCCGGGCTTCTGGTCCTTGAAATAATCGGAGCCGGGCTCGCGAAGATACGCGATGATGTGGTGGACCACCGCGCGATCGGTTGGGCGTACCTCGAGTGCCTGAACCCATTTGTCTTCCGTAAAACCAGTCGGAACGATCACGTACTGATAGTCCATGACTCCGGCGGCTGGGACCGAGAACGGTTTGGGAAGTTGAAGTACCACATCTGGCGCGGGGATGCCCCAGCCCTCCACAAAATCTTTCGCGGGAGGCGGCATGTCCTGCGGGGCGCCCCTTTGCGCTCCTCCATTGACCCACGCCACCAGAGTTCGAATTTCATCCGCAGACAACGATCGTTCGTTGGCGAAATGGCCGTAGCGCGGATCGGCAAACCAGGGCGGCATGATTTTCCTGGTCACCACCATCTTCATCGCGGCCGCCCAGGGCAGCGTGTCTTCGTAGGTGAGCATCGAGAAGGGAGCAGCTTCGCCCGGCCGATGGCACGTCTGACAATGCTTCTGTAGAATCGGCGCGACATCCCTGGTAAATGTCGGGTGTGCACCAGGCGGTTCCTGGGAACGCGATTGCACCACAAGACAAAATATTGCGGCCAAGAGAGTGGCAAAGTATGCGAGGAAGCGTCCGACTACTGCCATTTGTGTTCACCCTCCACGATTGTGATGTACCGGTCGATGGGAAGATCGCTGAAGCGTTGCGTTCCGAGCCCAGGCTGGGGCCACTTCACTTCGAGGGAATCGATTGCCGTTCGTTTTCCCAGCCCCAGAACCATGCGCGGGTCGTGAGCCGAGAGATAGCTGCCTCCGCCTACTTTTAGGCGTGTGCGTATCAGATCTCCGGCCCTATAGGTGACGACAGCGCCGATGGCATCCGGATTGGCCTTCTTCCCGATCAATCGAATGCCCAGCCAGTGGTTCTGGCGACCGGCATTATTTCGAAGCAGGACCGGCGCACCGTTGTTCACGGAAATTAGAACGTCCACGGCGCCATCATTGTTGAAGTCGCCGAGCGCCAATCCTCGGTACGACATATTCGCAGCAAAGACCGGCCCGCTCTTTGCGCTGACGTCTTTGAACGATTTGCCCTCTCTGTGAAAGAGCAACAATGGCTCTTCGTAGGTTACTTCACCGTGGAGCAAGCCGATAAGGTCATCCGGATTGCCATTCGCGAGAAATAGATCAAGGTCGCCATCATTATCGTAGTCGAAGAATTTCAGGCCCCAGCCGCTCATGAATTTTGTGGCCTTGGCAATCCCTGTGGGAATGGCCAGATCGTCGAAGGTGTTATCGCGATTGTTCTGATATATGGCGAAGTCTTCTCGATCAATGTTGGCGACGAAAAGATCTTGCCAGCCGTCGTCGTTGAAATCAGCCGCATCCACTCCCATGCCCGAACGTGGGCGTCCATTGGCGCTGAATGCTACACCCGCTTCCGTCCCAACCTCCGCGAAAGTTCCTTTTCCACTATTCAGAAATAAAAAATTGGCGACAGTGTCGTTCGTGACGAAAAGATCCAACCACCCGTCATTGTTGATATCGGACGCCACGACGCCCCAGGCTTTTCCTAAATGATCAGCGATGCCGGATGCTTTGGAAACGTCGGTGAAGGTGCCGTCTCCGTTGTTGCGGAACAGCCAGCTGGGCATCGGCTGGTAGATTTGCGGAATACAATAGTGACGCCTTCCGTCTTCGTGAATGCCACACGGCTTGTTCTTTTCTTTGCTGAAATCAACGAACTGTCCGACGAATAAATCCAGAAGCCCATCATTGTTGTAGTCAAACCATACTGCGCTGGAAGCCCAGCCGGGAGCAGCAACACCGGCCTTCGCGGTTACGTCGGTGAAGGTGCCGTCTCCGTTGTTGTGATACAAAATGCTGCGGCCGTATTGCGTCACATAGAGATCGGGGAATCCGTCGCGATCATAGTCGCCAACAGCCACGCCTTGGCCAAATCCGCCCGCAGCCACGCCGGCTTTCTCGGTGACGTCGGTAAACGTTCCGTCCCGGTTGTTTCGATACAAAGCGTTTCGCAATGGAGGGTCGGGTGCGTAGAAATCACACTTGCCGCTGTTGACGAGATAGATGTCCATCCAGCCATCGTTGTCGTAATCCAGGAACGCGCAACCGGCCCCGGTAGTTTCAGGCAAGTATTTCTCGGGAGATTTTCCATTTACGTGAACCCAGGAAATACCGCTGGTCGAGGCAGGAATCCGTTCGAAAGGGAATTCCGGTCCAGGTGCGGCTGCACTCAGAACTCGCGGCCAGGCCCCGGCTAGCGCGGTCGTGGCCAACCCTCCGAGCAATTGTCGCCGAGTTATCAATGGGGTTCCGCCATTTAGGGACGCTGAGGCAAAAGACCCGCCTGCCAATGTTAGTGCGCGTTTCCTTCCGCCGGCGGGGTGTTCTGCGTCAATCGTCGATGAATGGCAAATTCCTTGTCTGCTTCTTCTTTTTGGCCGGTTCGGCTCAACGCCACCGCCAGGTTGTAGTGCGCCGATGGATTTCCTTGCTGCAGCCGCACAGCAGACTGCAGCGGCGGAATAGCTTCTTCGTAGCGTTTTAGAGTGACCAGGCAAAACCCCCAGCCCATAAAGGCATCACCAAAGCTCGAGTCCAGCTTGGCTGCTCGCGAAAAATGCAGAATGGCTTCGTCAAGTTGCGATTCCTGGCGCGCCATCTCTCCCAGAACGTATTCGGCGCCCGCGTTTCGTGGATCAATCTCAATCTCTTTCTGAAATTCCTCTTTTGCGCGCTGTACGGATTTGGCCTCGGGCTGAGGCCGGGAAAGCAGCAATCTCCCCAACAAATAATGCAAACCCGGCGCATCCGGCTCTTTCGCGATCATTTCTTCATACTCGCGCTGGGCCTCGTCCCATTTACCCTGCATCTCGAGAGCTTCGGCATTGAGCTTATGAGCCGGAAGAGATTGCGGGGCGGTGCGGCCAAGGTCCTGCGCGCTGCGGGAGGAAAGGTCGGAGTACGCGTGGACAAGTATGAAGAGAACTTCGGGATCCTGGGGGAACTGGTGACTTAGCAACCGCACAAAATCCAGCGTGGAATCACGACTATCCATTGTTAAGGAGCAGCGCAGGCCAAGAACACCAGCTTTTTTCCTAACTTCCGCGGAACCTTGACCTTGTAAGACACGTTTGAGGGCTGGAAGAGCTTCGGGACAGCGTCCTTGCTCTGCAAGGGTCATGGCCTTTTCCCCGTTAACGGTGGCACCGGTCCCGCAGCGGGGCCGGCTTTAGGTTGCTGAGCCGCGAGGGGCGAGGCGGAGAACCAAGGGCTAATCACGAGAAAGAGGACGGCAGTTGCGAATGGGATCCTGAACATTCGGGTCGTGGTTCTAGAAAAACAGTTCGGCCGGAAGTAGTCAAATGAAAAATGAGGCAGGCGGGGGGCGTACGCCTGCCTCATTAGGTGGTCGTGCTTAGAAGTAAAGCTTCAAAGCAAACTGAATGTTTCTCGGGGGCTGCGAAGCCTGTATGACACCGGTAGTGCTGGTTTGCACGGTGGTATTGGGAACCGCCAAGTTGACGCGGTTAAAGGTGTTCAGGAAGTCAGTCCGGAATTGCAGCTTGAATCGTTCCGTTAGCAGAAAGTTTTTCTGCAGGCTGAGGTCCCAATTGTAGAATCCGGGGCCGCGCAGACCGCCGAGTTGCGGCGCGCACGTTCCGAATCCTGCCGCGTTGGCATAGTTGTTGGGATCAAACCACTGGAAACCGCCACCTTGCGCTGCTGTTGCCTCGCGCCGGCCAAAAACGGTGTTGGTGCCGTTGCAATCCGGACGCAAGCCGCGGGACGCGGTGCCGGTCTGGTCGCTGCCGTTGTTGTAGAGCGCCAGGGGGAAGCCGCTGTGCAAGGTGACGATCGGGCTGATCGTCCAGTTGCCCACCACGGCGTTCAACGCCTTGTTCATATCGCTGCCGAACTTCTTGCCTTTTCCGAACGGCAAGTCGTACACGGCATAGGCGGTCAGGTTGTGAGTTTCGTCGTAGTAGCAGGGCGCCCATTCGGCCTGCGTGTCGTAGATGTTCTGCCAGTAGGGCGAAGCGGTTGAAGAGGCACGCGAACCGGACCAAGTGCCGTAGTAACCGGTGTTGTTGGACATGCACTTTCCGTAAGTGTAGGCCACCTGATACTGCAGCCCTTGGCTCTGGGTCTTGTGGAACACAGCCTGTAGCGCGCTATACCACATGCGGCCGTTCGACTGTGTGCCGGATACCGTGCCGCCGCCGGTGTTGATGGCGGCAAGCAAAGCCGGGCCGTCGCCGTTCGCAAAGAACGGGCTGGGCGAGGTGCAAGGCGGCTTTCCGCAGGAGCTGGCGGGTTCCGCTACCGCCTGCCCATAGTAGAACGGCACCATCAGGTGGTAGGCCACTTGTCCGACGTAGCCGACCTGGAAGGTGGTGGTCGGGGTGAATTGGTGCTGCACCGTGAGGTTCCACTGGTCATCAATCGCGGGCTGCACGTTCTTGTCCCACAGACGGAAGACCGTGCCGTTGAAGCAGGTGAAGTTCGGGCAGCTCAGGCCGGTATTGGGCGGCGAGATGATGCCGTCGGAGGCCGTGGTGCCAGGGAGCGGCTGCAAGAGGTACTGCGTCTGGAATTCAGGACTGCCCGGTGAGCCACCGTCAAACGGCGGATTGAGGGGGAGGCGAAGGTTGGTTCCCGTCCCTTCCAGATAGGAAGAGATGGTGAACGCGCCGCGCACCACCGTGCGGCCGTTGAAGCGTCCAGGCGTCCAGGCAAAACCCAAACGCGGCTGGAAGTCTTTGCCACCGTACTGTCCATCGTAAAGAGCGCGGCTGGCGCCGTTCTGGCCGGCGAACTGCAACTGGCCGCTCTGAGGTTCGAAATTAACCTGCTGGTCTTTATCCTCGACCCATGGCGTATGCGCTTCGTAGCGCAACCCGAGGGTAAGGGTCAGGCGGTCGGAAACTCGCCAGGTGTCCTGTCCATAGAACGAGAAGATACTGGACCACTGCACCCACTGACCGGTGCTGAGGCCGCGACCAAAGGAGGTCGGCAAGCCCAGGAAGAAATCAGCCATGCCTTCGCCGGTGTTCTTCAGCGGGCTGGTAGACGCCGATGAGGTGAAATTCGGTCCAAAGACCATGCCGCCGAGCGAACCGCTGTTGCCGGAATAGAAGGCGGTGATTTTGTCCCGCATGAACTCGCCGCCGACCTTGAGGGTGTGGCGACCGTGAATCCAAGTGACGGAATCGTCCGCTTGCCACACTTTGCTATCGAAGTCCTGCGTGACCATGCTGTTGCCGATGTTGGTCAGCGTGCCGTTTCCGGGGCTGGTCGGCGTGCCGCCGCCGAAATCCAAACCAAGGAGGCCGACCAGGTTGGCCGGATTGGAATTCGGAATGCCGATGGACTGACCGAAAGCTCCTACCTGTTTGTCCCAGGTGGTGCCCGTGTTCAGCGTAATGTGGCTCCAACCAAACCGTGCGTCGTTGACGAGCGTGTTGGAAATGGACCGTGTCCAGTCGCCGACGGTGTTCCAAATCGGGGCCGTGACTTCGCCATTACCCAAAAGCAGTTGCGAGTTGGTGGACGGGTCTATCTGGAAAGCGCGAGTGAAGCGGCCGGAAATCGAGTCCTTGGCGGAGGCGCGGTAATCCACCTTGATGTCGCCCTGATCGCTGTTGAACGCTTGCGACCTGAGCTGAATCGCGTTGTTAGTCAAGTTGTTGTTGATCGTCTGGGGATACAGCGGAGAAGCAAACAGCGCTGTCGCTACCGGGCTGATCATGCTGGACGGAATGATGTTGCCGGCAAACGCAGTGCGGGTCGCCGCAGCAACGCAAGCCGTGCCGTTCTGTCCCGTCGTACCTTGGCACGGGTTGTAGAGTTGGATCGGCGTTGCCCCGTTCAACAAGGCGCTGAAGTCGCCCTTCATTTCCGCTGGCGTGAAGACCGAGATGAAGCTGCCGGCGGGGGGATGGTCAAACCGCTGTCCCTGGTAGTCCACGAAGAAAAACAGCTTATTCTTGAGCACCGGGCCGCCCAGCGTGCCGCCGAACATGTTCCAGCGCAGCGGAGCGCGGGCAATTTCGCCGCTCGGGTTGATCTTGTTTTCCCACTGGTTGGCGTTCAGTTTGTCGTTGCGGAAGAACTCCCAGACGTCGCCGTGGAAGGCGTTGGTCCCGGACTTGAGCGACACGCTCACGATGCCGCCCATGAAGTTGCCGAATTCGGCGGAGGCGTTGTTGGTAATCAGGTTGAATTCCTGAATGGAGTCCGGAGATGGAGTGTAGCCAAGCAGGTTGTCCGAAACTTCGTTGTTGTCCATGCCGTCCAGCAGGAAGTTGTTGGCCTGCTCGCGATTGCCATTGATGAATGGCCGTGCCCCGGCATTCACATTGTCCCCGTTATTGAAACTGCTGGGGTCGGGGTGAACGGCGCCGGGCGCCAGCAGCGTCAGCTGTACGTAATTTCGAGTAGCCAGCGGCAGAGCGTCATTCGTCGCGGCATCTATGATGGTGTCAAGTTGTGTGGCCTCCGTTTTCAAGATCGGAGCGCCCCCGGTCACTTCAACCGTTTCGCTGATCTGGCCGACTTTCATTTGCACGTCGATCGTGGCGACTTGGTTCAACGACAGAGTAAAAGCAGGGTAAGCCACCGAAGCAAACCCTGTCTTTTCTATTTTTAACTCATAGCTTCCGACTGGCAGTTGCGGGATGCGGTACAGGCCCGCGTCGTTGGTCGTCGCTGAGTATACGATTCCCCGTTCGATCGACTTCACGTTAACCACTGCCCCGGCCACCGCAGCACCGCTGGTATCCAAAACCGTTCCTGTCACGGTAGCGGTCACTTCCTGAGCCGCTACTTGCGCTCCACTGAAAGCAAGCGCCAGACTGAGCAACACCCCAAAAACCACCCACAAGCTATTTTTCATTAAATACTCCCCCTGAAAGAGGTTGCCACTCAAGAGCGCGCAACCACCCTTCCATCCGATTCGAGATGAACCACAGAACCCCAAAATACCCGATGGCGCATAGCTATATAGCGGACGGTTTCGCTTGTCAAGAGAAAACTGCTGATTTATAAAATTCGTGGCATTGCTCTGTGAGGGGGGGCAAAACTGCTCTATATTGCTTCTTCCCTGGGAGGCGGTAAGGCGCCCGGGGAAAGGCATAAGGCGCCCGGGGAAAGGCAATGGCCTGCGGTCGAAAGCTTGAAAGAACATTTTGCGTTTTCGTTCGTCTTTAGTTCTGACGAATATTGGGTTGTGGCGTAACTTCCGGTGCATCGAGGAAAACGAGATGTTGACGAAGGGGGTTCCCGCCTACCGGCGGATACAGGGAGCGATACGTCGGGTCATCGAAGCCGGCGAACTGAAGCCCGGGGACGCTGTGGCCTCGGAAAGGGAACTGGCTCGTTTTCACAACGTCAGCCTCATGACGGCTCGCCACGCGCTGGTTTCGCTTGAGCGCGAAGGAGTCGTCGAGCGTCGCCGCAGCGTGGGCACGTTCGTCGCCGCTCCCAAAATTCACTTCAACAAATTAATGAGTTACACGGAGCAGATGGGAAGCCGCAGGCTGAGGCCGGTTTCAAAGATACTGTTTGCGAAAATCATCGAAAATGAAGAAGAGGCCACCGCGCGCCTGTCCCTCCCGCCGAAGAGTCGTGTTCTCAAGCTGGAGCGTTTGCGGCAGGCGGCAGGCGAGCCTTTCGCCCTCGAGACCTGCTACTTGTCTGCAGCTGAATTTTCCGGATTGTTGTCGGCTCAACTGCAGACGGGGTCTCTGTTCTCGACCTTGGAACGAGACTACGGTATCGAACTCGGCTATTCCGACGAAGAAGTCGATGCAACCATTGCCGATCCTCGAACGGCCGATCTTCTGGGAGTCTCAAAACCTGAGCCGCTGCTCCGAATTCGCCAAGTCATCTATTCCACGAAAGGGATTGTCATTCTCTATGTTTTGGGGCTATATCGTTCCGATCGTCACAACCTCGTAATCCGAAGATATCGATAGATGGGCGTTCCAAACGAGTCTGCGTGACGTACCGGTGCACAATATTCCATGAGGTCGAAGCCATCGCGGACGTCCCAGAAGGCCGGAGAACTGACCACCCTGCCATCCGGGCGTTCTTCCCTGCGCCAATTACTTCCCGTCCAATTGATTGCCTCGCTCGCTCGTCAGTCTCCTATTGGCTTGCGCTATCCAGACAAGCGCGCAAAATCAAGCCTCATCTGCGACGCAATTCGTGGATGTCACCACGTCCGCGGGAATCAAGTTCACGCACTTCAAAGGAAACAAAGGAATCTCCATCAATCTCGAGGAATTTGGTCCAGGGGTCTGCGTTTCCGACTTCAACCGGGACGGCTGGCAAGACATTTACTTTGTGAACGGGCGGGATCGTTACGACCGCGGCATCGCCGTCAAGAACGCGTTGTATCGAAACAACGGCGATGGCACGTTCACGGACGTGACCGATAAAGCGGGCGTGCCCGGCACTGCCTACGGCCTCGGGTGCGCTTGGGGAGATTACGACAACGACGGTTTCCCAGATTTGTTGGTAACGCAGTTCGGCAGCAATGTGCTGTACCACAACAACGGCGACGGAACCTTCACCGACGTAACCGCCAAGGCCGGAGTTGGCGGCACGGAGTCGGGTCCGATTCATTCCGGCGCCACTTTTGTCGATTATGACCGCGACGGATGGCTAGACCTGTACGTCGGGAGTTACGTCGCCTTCGATCAAAATAGCAGGCGCTATTGCAATATCGGCGGAGTGCTCTCGAGTTGTCCGCCGAGCGCCTACTCCGGCAGCCGCAACGCGCTGTATCACAACAACGGAGATGGCACGTTCACAAACGTCTCGGCCGCAGCCCACGTCCTTCAGCCCGATGGAAAGAATTTGTCGGTCGGAGCGGCGGATTACGACAACGACGGCTGGCCCGATCTGTTTGTTGCCAACGACGGATTGCCCGTGTACCTCTACCAGAACCTGCATAACGGAAAATTTCAAGAGAACGGCGAGGCCGCGGGGATGGCGTTCACCATACGCGGACAAACCATGGCTGCGATGTGCATTTCGTTGGGCGATTATGACAACGACGGCTGGCTGGATTTGTACATTTCGGACTTTCAGAAAAGCTCCGACCACCTGTGGCACAACGCCGGAAAGGGCTACTTCGACGAAGTAAGCGACGAAGCGGGTATCACGGTCCCGACCCGCGACGTCCTGAGTTTCGGCGGCGGATTTTTCGACTACGACAACGACGGCTGGCTCGATCTCTTCATCGCCAACGGCCACGTCTATCCCGAAATCGAGCAAGTCTCTCCGGAAACGCACTACAAACAACAAAACTCATTGTTCCACAACGAGGGCGGCGGAAAATTCAAGGAGACCTCCGTGCCGGCTGGATTGAGCGCTCTGCAGGCTCGCGCGGGTCGAGGCGTCGCTTTCGCCGACTTCGATAATGACGGCTGCATCGATGTAGTAGTGGCGAACAACGGTGATCCGCCGACAGTCCTGCACAATGCGTGCTTTTACAAGAATCATTTCGTCAATTTTAAGCTGGTCGGAACAAAGAGCAATCGAGACGCCTTGGGAGCCCGCGTCCACCTTACCGCCGGGAAAATATCGCAGATTCGGGAAATCGCCGCGGGCGGCAGTTACCTTTCCCAAAGCGATCTCCGAGCCAACTTTGGTCTGGGGAGTGCCACGGTGGCGTCCACCGTGGAAGTAACCTGGCCAAGCGGCGCTCACCAGGTCTTTCACGACGTGAAGGCCGACCAATTCTACACAATCCAAGAAGGCCGCCAAGACTTGACGCTCCAGGAATGGCATCTCCCTCAGCGCTAACTTCTCGGCCGCACGAGGATCTTGGACGAAGTTGGCAAAGTGGTTTCATTCCCGTTTCTGACGAAAGTCGCTACGTCACTGGCATCGAGCAACTTGTACGCCTTCTTACTTTCTAAAATGAGATTTCACAGAGGATTTTGATCGAGCTGCGCAGATTTAGACACAACCCAATCTCTATTATTTGCTTTCCTGATCGGGCTGTGACAAATGAGGCGCCAACTTGATTCTCGGCGCGCTCCTGTCGAACTTACTGCTGCCGGTCGGAGGCGCGCAGTTTTTTCATTGCCATGGCAGCGGAGTGTGACTTGCCCCAGTGGCACATTGCATCCAGCAAGGGTCGCAGAGATTTTCCGAGAGGAGTGACGGCGTAAACCACGCGCGGCGGCCGGTCCGGATACACGGCACGATCAACGATCCCGGTGCTCTGTAAATCGCGGAGTTGTTGTGCAAGCGTTCGCTGTGTGATTCCGCTAATACTGCGCTTGAGCTCGGAAAACCGCTTGGCGCCTTGAAAAAGTTGTTCAAGAATGGCGCCTTTCCAGCGTCCACCTACGATACGAGCGGTGGCTTCTACCGGGCAGAGTTCTGGACGTTTAGCCATAATGGTTCTGGTTACAAAGTGTATACCATGTACGGTTCAGGGGCCACGTATTTCAATATAACCATGTTCTTGCGTTCTTCATCTATCTTGACCACAGAAGATATCGCCGCTGGGTTTTGTAAGCGGCACGGTAGGCTTCGAGAGCAATCGTGGTATTTCGGACTACAGGAAACAACGACTCGGGGGAACAGATGCAGGTGGCAACAACAAGGTCATGGGACAGTAAGAAGCACGGCGCCGCGTCCTATCTGATGCTCGTCGTCTGCGTTGCGATTTTAGCCGGCCTAAATGCCGGATGTTCCAGTTCCGCTAAGACTAACGCTGCTCCGGCACCGGCGGAAGTGAACGTAGCGGAAGTCATCTGCAAGCAAATCGGCGACAGTGACGAATTCACGGGCCGCCTGGAAGCCGTGCACGCAGTCGAAGTGCGTCCGCGCGTTTCTGGCTATTTAGAAAGCGTGCATTTTAGGGAAGGCGAGATCGTTCAACAAGGCGCGCTGCTGTTTCAGATCGATTCGCGACCGTTCCAGGCCGAAGTGGACCGTTTAAAGGGCGAGCTCTCGCAGGCGAAAGCGCAGCGTTCGCGAGCGCAAAGCGATTTTGAGCGCGCCGAGCGCCTTCACAACAATGATGGGATGTCAGCCGAGGAATACGACCGGCGCGCCGCGGTTCGCAACGAAGCGGAAGCGCGTATTGCTTCCACCGAGGCGGCACTTCGCGGCGCGGAACTGAATTTGGAGTTCACACGCGTCACGGCACCGATTACCGGCCGGGTGGGACGAGCGGAAATCACCGAAGGTAATTTAGTCGAGGGCGGCGCGGGACAGATTAGACCGCTGACAACTCTGGTTTCGCTCGATCCTATTTATGTCTACTTCGACGTTGATGAGCAGACGTACCTCAAGTATGCGCACGTCACGCAAGTCCACGGGGCAAGTTCGCACGAGCTGCGCGGGTCGGCTCTTTTAGGCCTTGCCGATGAAGACGGGTTCCCACACTCCGGTCAAGTCAGCTTTGTGGATAACCAGGTCAGCTCTTCCACAGGAACCATTCGTTTGCGAGCCACTTTTGCAAACAAGAATCTGTCTCTAACCCCGGGGCTTTTTGCGAGGATCCGCCTCGAGGGAGGCGGTGTGTACGGGGGCTGCCTGGCGAAAGACGAAGCGGTCGTTACCGACTTGAATCAGAAGTACGTTTTTGTGCTTGGGAAAAATAACACGCTGGTCTATCGACCCGTAAAACTTGGACCGATGGCGCAGGGCTTGCGCGTCGTGCGTGATGGCTTGCACCAGGGCGACCTGATCGTGGTAAGCGGCCTGCAGCGCGTGCGGCCGGGAGCTGCCGTCACGCCCAGAAGGGTTTCCATGACGACGAGCCAGCTTAACCGCTCGGATGAATCGTCGACGCAGTCGGCGCTTGCGGGTCATGAAGAAAAGCCGCGCGAGCCGAAAGCGCGGGAATAATCCAGGGCCCTCATGAATATCTCGGATTTTTTTATCAAGCGACCAATTTTCGCTGCGGTGATCTCCATCATCATTTTTGTTATTGGAGCGCTTGCATATTTTCGACTTCCGTTGAGCGAATATCCGGAAGTCGTACCGCCTACAGTCGTCGTACGTACGAGCTATCCCGGCGCAAATCCTACTGTCATCGCAGACACCGTCGCGTCGCCGCTCGAACAGCAGATCAATGGCGTCGAAGGCATGCTGTACATGTTTTCGCAGGCCACAGCCGATGGCGTGATGACTCTGACGATCACGTTCGGACTGGGGACCGACCTGGACAAAGCGCAAGTGCAAGTACAGAACCGGGTATCGCAGGCGCTGCCGCGATTGCCGCAGGAAGTCCAACGCCTGGGCGTAACGACGGAAAAAACGTCGCCGGATTTGCTGATGGTTGTGCACATGGTATCGCCGGACAACCGCTACGACATGCTATATCTGGCGAACCTGGCCATTCTTCAAGTGAAAGACGAGTTGGGCCGCCTGCCTGGCGTGGGCAACGTACAAATTTTTGGCGCGGGCGATTTCAGCATGCGCGTGTGGCTCAACCCCAATAAATTGGCGTCGCACAATTTGACGGCCACGCGACGTGGTTCAGGCGATTCGCGAGCAAAACGTGCAGGTTGCGGCGGGCGTGCTTGGTGCGCCGCCGACAAATACGGGAAGCACTGCATTTCAATTGCTTGTAAACACGCAGGGCCGCCTTACGACCGAGGAAGAATTCGGCAACATCATTGTGCGTGCCGCCAAGGATGGCCAGATTACACGCATCCGCGACCTGGGCCACGTCGAATTAGGTTCCAGCACATACGCACTGCGAAGTTTGCTGGATAACAAGTCTGCCGCGGCTCTTCCGATCTCGCAGCGGCCTGGTTCGAACGCGCTGGAAACTTCGCGACAGGTTCGCGAGACGATGGAGCGTCTTAAGAAATCGTTCCCGGAAGGAGTGGACTACAGGATCGTCTATGACCCGACGGTTTTCGTGCGCGAATCGATTCAAGCAGTGGGCCATACCTTCATCGAAGCGCTGATTTTGGTGGTGTTAGTTGTGCTGGTGTTCCTGCAAACTTGGAGGGCGTCTGTCATTCCGCTGCTGGCGCTGCCGGTTTCGCTGGTGGGAACGTTCGCAATCATGCTCCTGCTCGGCTTTTCCCTCAATACGCTGTCTCTGTTCGGGCTGGTGCTGGCGATCGGAATCGTGGTGGATGACGCAATCGTCGTGGTTGAGAACGTGGAGCGGAACATCGCGTTGGGATATGAGCCGCACGAAGCTACGCGCCGAGCGATGCAAGAGGTCAGCGGACCGATCGTTGCGATCGCTTTGGTGTTGTGCGCGGTTTTCGTTCCGACGGCATTCATCGTGGGACTTTCGGGCGAATTCTATAAACAGTTCGCGCTGACGATCGCCATCTCGACGGTGATTTCGGCGTTTAACTCGCTCACGCTGAGTCCGGCGCTTGCGGCGCTTTTGCTGAAATCACACGATGCAAAAAAAGATCGCTTCACGCGTGCCATCGATTTTGCCTTCGGATGGTTTTTCAAATTGTTCAACCGTTTCTTTGGCCGTGCGTCGCGCGGTTATGGAAAACTTGTAACGCACACGCTGCGTTCCAGCGTGATCGCTGTCGTGGTCTACGCGGGGCTGATTGGGCTTACCGTTCTGGGCTTCTCGCATGTGCCCACGGGTTTTGTTCCCACCCAGGACAAGGGATATCTCGTCTCGTTCGCGCAATTGCCGAATGGCGCGACGCTCGATCGCACCGAAGATGTAATTCGCAGAATGTCCGAGATTGCGTTGCAACATCCGGGAGTGCAAAACGCTGTTGCATTTCCCGGACTGTCGATCAACGGATTCACCAATAGCCCGAATTCAGGAATCGTGTTCGCGACTTTGAAACCTTCCGAGGAGCGAAAGTCTCCCCAACTCTCCGCGAATGCCATCGCGGCGGATTTGAACAAGCAATACGGTGCAATCCAGGAAGCATTCATTGCAATATTCCCTCCGCCTCCAGTGCAGGGATTGGGCACAGTGGCCGGGTTCAAACTCTACATTGAAGATCGTTCTGGATTGGGCCTGGAATCGCTGTACAAAGAGACGACTTCGACCCTGCAGACAGGCAATCAAACACCAGGATTGGCCGGAGTGTTTTCCAGTTTCGATATCAACGTGCCGCAAATCGATTCTCATGTGGATCGCGAAAAGGCCAAGACCTACGGGATTCCACTCGGCGACGTTTTTGACACCATGCAGGTTTATTTGGGTTCGCTCTATGTGAACGACTTCAACCGTTTTGGCCGAACCTATCAGGTAAATGTGCAGGCGGAGTCGCCGTACCGGCTGGAGCCAGAAGATATCAGCCACCTCAGGACAAGAAACACTGCAGGAGAAATGATTCCGTTGGGATCGGTGGTCAAAATCAAATCGATTTACGGACCAGACCGGGTTATGCACTACAACGGATTTCCCGCGGCGGAAATCAATGGAGCGGCTGCTCCGGGATACAGTACGGGTCAATCGGAGAATGCGATCGCAAAAATATTAGACGCTCAGTTGCCAAACGGAATGAAGTACGAATGGACTGAGCTCACCTACCAGAAAATTCTCGCGGGAAACACCATGGTTTACATTTTTCCACTCTCCGTTTTTCTCGTGTACCTGGTGCTTGCCGCCCAGTACGAAAGCTGGTCGTTACCCCTGGTAATCATTTTGATTGTTCCTATGACTTTGTTTTCTGCGATCGCCGGGGTGTGGCTATCGCATGGCGACAATAACGTCTTCACCCAGATCAGTTTGATTGTCCTGGTCGGACTGGCGTGCAAGAACGCCATCCTTATCGTGGAGTTTGCCAGGGAAAAACAGATTCAAGAAGGGATGAACAGAGTCGAGGCAGTGCTCGAAGCGTGCCGGTTGCGCTTGCGGCCTATCTTGATGACTTCGCTCGCTTTCACGATGGGCGTCGTTCCGCTGGTGCTGTCTACCGGAGCCGGGTCGGAAATGCGCCGTGCGATCGGAGTTGCCGTCTTTTTCGGGATGCTTGGCGTCACGGCATTTGGCTTGGTGCTGACGCCGGTGTTCTACGTAATTGTTCAGCGAATCGTCGAAGGGCGCGAACCGAAGAAATCACCGGTGAGCGCGGAACTCTCACCCAGCGCTTCTTCGCCCGGCGCCTCGGCGGGAGACTAAGAACGTGTCTATCAGCGTCTTCAAGTACGCCGTGTTCGTGGCCGCCGTGCTGGGTGCAGGCGGGTGCGCGGTCGGTCCACACTACCAGCCGCCACAGCCTGCAGCGGTGGCGTACCATGCGGCCGATCCGCAACTGGTCACCGAAGCGCCGTTCGACCCGCGCTGGTGGAAGCAATTCGAGGATCCTGTTCTCGATTCTTTGATTCAAAAGTCGCTTGCGGCCAACACTACTATTCGCATTGCGCGAGCCAGGCTCGCAGAATCCCGAGCGGTCTTTGATGAGCGGAAGTTCGATCGCTATCCGACCGTCACTGCCGACGCGACGTACAGTTACGCGAAGCAGCAAATTCCGGGTTTTTTTGACAAGCCAACTACCATCAACACATTTCACTCGGGCTTTGACGCTTATTGGGAACTCGATTTGTTCGGACAAGTTCGCCATGGCGTGGCTGCCGCCAGAAGCGACAACCAGGCGTTCGAAGCGGACTTGCACGATGTAGCGGTCAGCGTAGTGGCCGAACTGGCGCGCAACTATTTTGAACTGCGCGGAGCGCAGTGGCGCCTTGAAGTGGCAGAACGCAGTCTAAAGAACCAGCGAGAAACTTTGCGGCTGACGCAACTCCGCCGCGACGCAGGGGTGGGAGAAGAGCAGGACGTGGCGAGCGCTGCGGCGCGCGTCGCGGCTATCGACTCCACGATACCTCTGCTGGAATTTGAAACGAAACGGGCGGAATACCGCCTTGCTGTCCTTACGGGAACGCGGCCAGGCGAGCTTTCTGCGGATCTTTCTCCGCGGAACTACGCCCCCATCGACAAGGCCTTGCCGATTGGCAACGCATCCGAATTACTACGGCGCCGGCCGGACGTGCGGGCGGCGGAACGCCGCCTTTCGGCGGCCACCGAACGTCAGGGAGTTGCGGTTGCGCAACTATTCCCGCAGGTCAGTGTCTCCGCTTTCGTGGGATTCTTGGCGGGACGCGGGAGTCTCTTCTTCACAACGCAATCGTTTGCCTCAACGGCATCGCCGAGCGTGAGCTGGTCGGCATTCGATCTGGGCCGTGCGCGCGCGCGTGTACGCGCTTCGAACGCCGCCACGAACGAAGCTCTCGCTTCCTATGATGAGACCGTGTTGCGCGCTCTGGAAGAAACGGAAAATTCTTTCTCCAATTACCATGCGCAACAGGAACGACTCGTTAAGCTGAACGCGCAGGCGCGAGAGAGCAAACGGGCAGCCGACATCGCAAGACTGCGTTACCGCGAGGGAGTCATCGATTTCTTGTTGCTGCTGGATGCTGAGCGCACTCAACTGCAAGCCGAGGACGCGGTTGCCGAAAGCGAGCGAGATGTTTATGTCGCGGTGATCGCCCTTTACAAAGCTCTGGGAGGAGTGCCGAGTTAGCTTCGGAATGCGACTCTTCGCTGAAGCTTGTTCGTTCCGGATGCCTGTACCCGCGCCGGTAACAGGCTTGCGAGCATATCAGTATCTTCGCCACCTTCATCATCGCACGACTAGCTCCGCAATACCGGCAAACGCATGAGTCGGTTGCTTCTGGAAATTAGACTGCGATCGACCGCCCGTCAGGGAAGCCAATCCCCAGAGCCTTAACGCCGGTTGAGGCTGGCAAATGCAACGTCGCAATTGTTAGGATGAATCCGCTGCAATAAATGGTAGTTTGCTGATCCTGAACCGACGGAAATCTTCCGCTTTTCCGAGGTTAGAGTTGACCCGCTTCGCTCGCTCTCGCAAGGTTGATTGCCTTCGTCATTTCGGAAGACGGACGCTGAGAAGAAGCACGGTCGCGACCGTGACGAGCGTGGCTCGAAAAACTGCTCTGCTCGGCTTCATTTGCATCCTGGCAGGTGGTTGTCACTCCCGATCGGGCGTTTCCGGACCATCCATTGAATTCACCAGGATTCCACCGGCGGCAGAGGGCGGTCCCGACAAGATCGATATTATTGAAGGACGCGTCATCGGTGCTACCTCAGGGCAGCAGGTAGTTTTGTATGCCAAAAGTGGGGCATGGTGGGTGCAGCCGCTCGTCGACGAGGCATTCACAAACATTCAACCCAATTCGAACTGGATAAACTCGATTCATCTAGGAACAGAGTACGCGGCTGTGCTGGTCGAATCCGGTTATCGTCCGCCTACAACGGTGAACGTGCTGCCAACGCCGGGCGGCGGCGTGGTCGCTGTAGCAACGGCAAAAGGCGCCGGGCCCGATTCGACGGTTTCCAAGACACTCTCCTTCAGCGGATACGAGTGGAGAATCCGTGACACGCCCAGCGATCGTGGTGGAACGAATTTCTACCATGCGAGCAACGCGTGGACGGACTCGGACGGAGCACTGCACCTACGCATAGCGAAAGAGGCAGGCCATTGGACCTGCGCGGAAGTAACCCTCACGCGGAATTTTGGATATGGGACATACTCATTTGTTGTGCGGGACATTTCTCATCTGCAGTCTCCCGTGGTCTTCAGTATGTTCACCTGGGATTACGCGGGAACAGGCCAGAATCACCGCGAAATGGACATCGAGGTCTCTCGCTGGGGCGATCCAACCAGCAAAAACGCGCAGTATGTGGTCCAGCCTTTTTTCATTCCTGAAAACGCCTCTCGTTTTACGGCACCCTCCGGAGTACTCACGCATTATTTTCGTTGGGAATCGGGGCAGGTGACGTTCAAGACCGTCCGTGGCGACGGTAATGGCGACAAGACACGCACCGTCGCAGAACATGCTTTCACGTCGGGAGTTCCTTCTCCCGGCGTCGAAACCGTGCGCCTGAATCTGTACGTATTCCGAGGAGCCAAGGATCCTCTGCAAAATGGGGCCGAGGTCGTAATTGAGAAATTCGAATATCTCCCGTAGTGGGAGGCCAATACTTCGCTGGTGTTCAGAATGGCTGCTGGCGGCCCTGACCTTGGTGTGTTTCGGGAATTCGGCAACGGCTTTGAGTCCCCATAAATCGATTTCGCAATATATTCGCGACAAATGGGGCGCTGAACAGGGATTTCCCGGCGGGCCGATCTATGCCATTGCACAAACGCCCGACGGGTACCTGTGGATCGGCGCTGAGAGGGGCCTGGTGCGATTCGATGGACTTCGTTTCCACCTGTTTGAGCACTCCGGCTCAACAATATTCCCGGCCGGGCCTGTATTAGCTCTAGCGGTCGATGGCGAGGCAAATTTGTGGGTTCGGTTCCGGGGGCCTAGATTGCTGCGCTACCATGACGGAAAATTTCAGGATGTGCTATCGGATCTTAAGCTGCCAGAGACCGAAGTCACGGCGATGTGCGCGGGGAGAAACGGCGATATTCTGTTTTCAGGACTCCTGAACGGCACGGTGCGCTACAGCAAAGGGAGATTTGTGACGCTCGCGTCGCTAACAGAGCTGCCTAAACTTGTGATTTCCGTGGCGGAGACTTCCGACGGCAGAGTTTGGTTGGGCACGAGAGACGCAGGCCTTTATTATCTTCGCGACGGACGAGTTGGAGTAACCACCGGTTTGCCGGACAGGAAGATTAACTCTTTGCTAGCGACGGATAATCGTGAGCTGTGGATCGGCACAGACAACGGTGTTGTGCGCTGGGACGGGACTGAGTTCTCCGCGGCTGCCAAGTCCCACGCACTCGATCACACCCGAGGTCTGGTAATGATCAGAGACCGAGACTCCAACATTTGGGTTGGTGCTCCTGATGGACTTACGCGCATTGATGGCCAAGGCCTTTCTTCGTTAGAGAAGGGCGAAAGTAAGTCAGGCAGGCTGGCAAGTGGGCCAGTGACTGCTCTGTTCGAGGATCGCGAGGGGAATTTATGGGTGGGAACAAGACAGGGTATCGAGCGCCTGCGCGACAGCGTATTTACCACGTACGCCGCGTCCGCAGGTCTGCCCGGCAAAATCAACGGGCCGGTTTATGTCGATGCACAGGGCCGCACATGGTTCGCTCCTTCGCAGGGCGGATTGTACTGGGTTAAAGAAAACCAGGTCGGACGCGTCGAAAATGCTAGCTTGGGCAAAGATGTCATCTATTCGATCGGTGGGAACAATCAGTCCATCAGCGGAAACCAAGGGGAATTGTGGATCGGGCGGCGGGGAGGGCTTTCGCAGCTTCGTTACGGAGACAACTCGTTCGCGACGCGGACTTACACGACCGTTGACGGACTCGCCCAAAACGTTATTTTTGCGGTTCATCAGGCTCGGGACGGAACGGTATGGGCTGGAACCCTAAGCGGAGGAGTCAGCAGTTTCAAGAACGGGACCTTCAAGACCTACACCACCGCCAATGGTCTCGGGTCCAATTCGATCACCGCAATCCTGGAGACTTCCGATGGATCGATGTGGTTTGGAACGCCCAACGGCTTGAACGTGCTCTCGAACGGGCGATGGCGGATTTACACAAGCCGAGATGGATTGCCTCCAGGAACGGTGAACTGCCTTTCGGAAGACTCGAGCGGAACGATTTGGGTCGGCACTGCTAATGGAGTAGGGTTCATCCGTTCGGGAGCGATTCGAGCCCCGCGCGAAGTGCCGGAATCGTTGCACGAACAAGTCTTTGGAATTGAGGAAGACAAGACCGGCTCGCTGTGGGTGGCAACCGCGAATCACGTTCTACGGGTTAATCGTGACGCGATGCTGCGAGACGCGCTCAGTGACGCGGACGTACGCGAGTTTGGTCTGGCTGACGGTCTCGGTAGCACCCAAGGCGTAAAAAGGCATCAATCCGTTGTGGCGGATTCCATCGGACGGATTTGGTTTTCCATGGATCGCGGGCTCTCCTTCGTTGATCCAACGCCTATGGCGTTGAGCTCAGCTCCGGCGTTACTTCACGTTGAAGCAATCTCCGCCGACGGCCGGCCCATCAACCTGGGACAGAGCGTTCGCATTGCAGCGCCTCATCAGCGAATTACGCTCGGGTATTCGGGCTTGAGTTTGTCCGTTCCGGCACGGGTAAGATTCAAGTTCAGGCTGGACGGATTCGATCAAGGGTGGAGTGAGCCTACCGAAGCGCGCGAAGCCGTATACACCAACCTTGATTCGGGTTCTTATCGTTTTCGAGTGATAGCCAGCAACAGCGATGGAGTGTGGAACAGCACGGAGTCTTCGCTCGAATTCAAAATAGAGCCGGTGTTTTGGCAGACGTGGTGGTTTCGCCTATCGACCCTCATAGCTCTCGCCATCGTGGCACTGGCATTCGTCCGCTTACGTTTCCTGAAATTGACCAAGCAGCTGAATGTCCGCTTCGAAGAACGGCTTGCAGAGCGCACGCGGATCGCCCAGGAACTACACGACACCCTGTTGCAAGGATTTCTAAGCGCCTCCATGCAGCTGCACGTGGCGAATGATCATTTAGCGCCGGATTCGCAAGCGAAGCCGCTCGTCGCGCGGGTGCTCGAACTGATGGGCCAGGTGATCGAAGAGGGCAGAAACGCTGTTCGGGGGTTGCGTTCGTCGAAGTTGAGTTCTATCGATCTGGAGCAAGCATTTTCAAAGATTCGGCAAGAATTCCCCGTGCAATCTCAGACTGGATTCCGCGTTATCGTTGAAGGTACGCCTCGACCCCTGCGGTGGGTGATTCGCGATGAAGTTTATCTCATCGGCCACGAAGCGCTGTCGAATGCGTTCCGGCACGCACACGCAAACGAAATCGAGGTAGAACTAGAATTTGCGGCGAGCTACTTGCGCGTCCTGATACGCGACGACGGAGGCGGAATAGACACACAGGTCCTGAACTCCGGACGCGATGGACATTGGGGTTTGTCTGGGATGAAGGAAAGAGCGCAGAGGATTGGCGGGGAATTACGAGTCCTGAGCCGCGCAGTGGCAGGGACAGAGGTCGAGTTATTGGTGCCCGGCCAGATTGCCTTTGCGTATCGGCCGGATGGGCATCCCGCTGGATGGTTTTCCAAGTTGTATCGAGGAAAGCAGAGAAGCGAAAAGTCGCACTCTGGAAGTGAGTAGATTCGATGACGACAGAGGCCCAGATTCGTGTTCTCAGCGTGGATGATCATCCTCTCCTGCGCGAAGGCCTCGCCGCCATCATCAACAATCAGCCGGACATGTTGCTGGTAGCGCAGGCCTGCAATGCGCAGGAAGCCATTCAGGAATACCGGAAGCATCGGCCGGACGTAACTCTTATGGACTTGCGACTTCCGGATAAGAGCGGTATTGACGCGATGATTGCGGTACGGGCGGAATTTCCCGAGGCCCGCGTCATTATGCTGACGACGTTCGAAGGGGACGTGGAAATACAGCGGGCCCTGGAAGCGGGAGCACGCGGGTACATGCTCAAGAGCATGCCACCGAAGGAGCTAGTGGAGGCGATTCGCCAAGTTCACGCCGGGAAGAAGCGCATTCCGGCGCAGTTGGCGGCTCAACTGGTAGAGCACTTGAGCGACGAAGACCTGACCGCGCGCGAGATAGAAGTCCTTAATCAGATTGCCGGGGGAAATCGCAATCGAGACATCGCGGAAAAACTTTCTATCACAGAGGAAACGGTAAAAGTGCACATCAAGCACATCATGGATAAGCTCGGAGCAAACGATCGTACACAAGCGGTCGCGATTGGCGTGCGTCGCGGAATCATTGAGCTTTGAGAAATAGTGCTCCGCACCGAAAAACCGATACCTCAAAAGTAGTACAGAAAGATGCCGCAAAGTGGGATTCCAATGCGGCTGAATATCTGCGTATCTTAAGGTTGTCCCGGCTTTCCGATGGCGCGCCAGGGAGATTCGCGCTGCAAAGACTATATTCTACTTTTCCGGGTGGCAGGCCCGGCATTGGCCTGTTGCTGTTGCGCGTAGCAGTTGGTCTAGCTGCGGCTGCCGGAGGAGTTTTCTATTTTTCCGCACTGTCCGGTTCCTCTCCGGGAAAATGGATACTGGGTCTGGTCTTGGTCATCGGCGGAGTATTGCTGGTTGCTGGATTTCTCACACCGGTTGTGGGGCTGCTGATCGGGATATGTTTCCTGGGGATTGCGCTTTCGTGGTTTCCCGCGCCAGCTTGGGTTTTCGCATGACGTTGAGCTGATGGCATTCGGAATGGTCGTGTCGGCTGTTGCACTTGCGTTGCTCGGGCCAGGAGCTTTTTCTCTCGATGGCCGCTTATTTGGACGCCGCGAAATTGTGATTCCTCCTTCATCGCATACGCCAGAATCGTGAACTGCCACAGGCCGGATTTATTTCGGGGATTCCGTCCACAGGCCTGTCAATTGCACTAGTCCGGCACCAACCGAAAGTGGTATTCCAGGCCGTCCCCCAGGGTGGTACCCCAGAACCCTCTTATCTCGTGATGTTATTCACTGCTTAGGCCCTTCATAGTGCAACGGGAGAACAGTTTGCTGTGGGTGAGGGGCGCATGGTTTTTGAGAATCTGGCGATTTCGAACGGGAAAAGAAAGAGTTGCACCATGGTTCTTGAGTCTCAGGAGTATCGTGACGAGCTTCTGGTGGAAGCAGCCAAGGCAGGGCACTCATCGGCCTTTGCTACACTCTGCGAACGATACATGCAGCAGACACTTCGCGCTGCGTACCGTATAACCAGGAATCGCGAGGACTCGGAAGACGCTGTGCAAGACGCGCTGCTGAGGGCATTTGTTCACCTTAAGGATTTTAACGGGGAGTCAAGCTTCGCAACCTGGCTCACGAGAATCGCAATCAATTCGGCACTCATGATTCTCCGGAAAAGAAGAAGCTCGCTTGAAATGGCGATGACAAGTGGGGATAATCCCGGCTCGGACGGCTTCATCCATCAAATAGCGGATCACGCACCGAACCCGGAGAGGCGCTACGCCCAGCGCGAAAAGGAAAGAATCCTCAAAAAAGCGATCCACAGCCTTCGGCCGACGCTACGCCAGGTAATTGAGATGAAGCAACTACGGGAATGCTCGATGCGAGAAACCGCAGAAACCATGTGCATCTCAGTGGCTGCGGCGAAGGCTCGGCTATTCCATGCCAAACTGGCGCTTCGCAAATCATCGATCCTGAAACTCATGCATCAAAGTCGCAGCGGAGGCAAGTTCCGTGGCTTGTCGGCCGCTTGACAGAAATTGAAGAGGGCCAGCGCCGATTGGCGAAGTGGCAGGCGAAGGGGTGTGGTGTTCACAAGAAATAAGTAAGGGGGAGCAAGAAAAATGGCAACCATTACAACCAAAGACGGCACGCAAATTTATTACAAGGACTGGGGAACGGGTCAGCCGATCGTTTTCTCGCACGGTTGGCCGCTGACCGCGGACGACTGGGACGGGCAGATGCTGTTCTTTGGGCAGCGTGGCTATCGCGTCATCGCGCATGACCGGCGGGGTCACGGGCGCTCCGATCAGACGTGGGACGGCAATGACATGGACACCTACGCCGACGATCTGGCGGAGCTGACCGAAAAACTGGACCTAAAGAACGCGATCCATGTGGGCCACTCAACTGGTGGCGGAGAAGTCGCCCGCTATCTCGGAAGACATGGCGGCAAACGTGTCGCAAAAGCGGTGCTAATCAGCGCTGTGCCGCCGCTCATGCTGAAAACGGAAAAGAATCCTACGGGCCAGCCCATCGCGGTCTTCGATGGCCTCCGGGCGGCATACACAGCCAACCGGTCGCAATTCTACAAGGACATCACACTGCCGTTTTACGGATACAACCGGCCAGGCGCAAAAATTTCCGAGGGCATCCGCGAACACTGGTGGTTGCAAGGCATGATGGGGGGCGTTAAGGCACATTACGACTGCATCAAGGCGTTCTCGGAGACTGACTTTACCGAAGATCTGAAGAAGATCGACATCCCCGTACTGGTGATGCATGGAGACGACGATCAGATCGTCCCAATCGTCGCCGCGGGTCCGTTGTCGGCGAAGATACTGAAGAAAGCAACGCTGAAAGTGTATCCGGGCTTTCCGCACGGCATGCCCACGACCAACGCGGATCAGATTAACGCCGACTTGCTGGCGTTCTTGCAACAGAGCCGGCAGGCGTCAGCCTAGAGAGGGATATTCGCACAAAAGGACAAGAAGGAGCAGCAGCGAGACCGATGGCGATGCCGATGGTGGCGGTCATTCGAGCGTCAGAAGATGTGCTCTTTTTTGGTGTTTTCTCGATCGGTACAATCATTTTCTTTCCGGGATTCGCCGACGAGGTGGTGGTGGCGGCCGAAGGATAATTTGCGAACCAAACTGCGGAACGGAAAAATCAAAAACTAAATCGCTACTGAGGAGGAATCGCATGAGTACAGGTCTAGCGGCATTTACTCTTTTTCACGTGGCATTGAGCGTAGTCGGAATTCTCGCTGGCTTTGTCGTGGTGTTCGAGCTGATTTCAGCGAAACGGTCGAAGATTTGGACCAGCACATTTCTGGTGACTACCGCAGCGACCAGCGTGACCGGCTTCCTGTTTCCGTTCCACAAATTTTTGCCTTCACACGGGGTCGGCATCGTCTCCATTCTCGTCTTAGCGCTAACCATACCTGCGCTCTACGTCTTTCATCTTGCGGGTGCGTGGCGTCGCGTTTATGTCATCGGCTCAGTCATCGCGCTTTATCTAAACGTTTTCGTGTTGATCGCACAGTTTTTCATGAAGATTCCGGTGCTCAAGGTACTAGCACCTACACAGTCAGAACCGCCATTTCTCGGAACGCAAATCGTCGTGATGTTGATTTTCATCGTGCTGGGGGTGCTTGCGACCAGGCGATTTCCTGGGCAACCGGTTCATGTATCCTGAGCGCTGCTTTTAACTCTGAAGAGGGGCAAAATACACTTTTCGTGAGTTGGCGCACCAAATACTCGTCGGTGCTGCGGCGTTAATATAGACCCTGTAAATTTTCAGAAATGGTCTCGCTGTCGGAGGCACACATGGAAACGCTTTCGAAATACAAATTTTGGATCGGTGGTGCCATTTGCCTAGTTGTAATAGGCCTGGTGATTGGAGCGGTCCGCCCGAAACACTCGTCGGCGTCACAGCCGGGTGCCGCGCCGGTCGTTGAGGTGGTGCAAGTTGAGCAGAAGGATGTTCCGATTTACGGCGAGTGGATCGGCACGCTCGACGGATTCACAAACGCCGATGTGAAGGCACAGGTCACAGGCTACCTGATGCGGCAGGGCTATCAGGAAGGCGCATTCGTCAAGAAAGGGCAGCTGCTCTTCGAGATTGATCCGCGTCCTTTTCAAGCGGCGCTGGATCAAGCGCAAGGACAGTTGGCACAAGCGACTGCGGCCCTCGCCAACGCCGAAGCGGTTCAAGGCCGAACCGAACTCGACGTGAACCGATACACGCCGCTGGCGAAAGAGCAAGCCGCCAGCCAGCAGGATGTAGACAACGCCGTTCAGAACAATTTGGCGGCCAAGGCTACGGTGGCGACAGCCAAGGCGCAAATCAAGTCAGCTGAAGCAGCCGTTGAAACGGCAAAAATTAATTTGGATTTCACGCGGCTGGTCGCGCCCATTGAGGGCATCGTCGGACAGGCGCAACTCCAAGTGGGCGCGCTGGTGAATCTTAGCAGCCCGCCCGTGACATCAGTTTCAACGGTTGACCCTATCAAGGTTTATTTCACCGTTGGTGAGCCGCAGTACCTCGAATGGAGGAGACGGTTCCCGACGGAAACTACACGCCAAGCGGCTGACAAGAATCTACGGCTGGAACTTATTTTGGCCGACGGCTCGGTCTATCCGCATGAAGGCACGTTCTACTTTGCCGACCGCCAAGTAAATGAAAGTACCGGGGCGATTCGAATCGCCGGGTTATTTACCAATCCGGCAAATATTCTGCGTCCCGGGGGCTACGGTAAAGTTCGCGCCGTGATTCGAACTCAGCAGGGCGCGTTGCTTGTACCTCAGCGTGCAGTGTCGGAGCTGCAAGGCGCCTATCAAATCGCGGTCGTGGACGACCAGAACAAAGTGAACATTCGGACAGTTCGAGTAGCGGACCGAGTCGGCAGCGAGTGGGTTATTGCGGAAGGACTGAAGCCGGGCGAACGCGTGGTTGCCGAGGGCATACAGAAAGTGCGTCCCGGCATGCAGGTGCAGCCCAAGCCGTTTGCCGTGGAAGCTCAAGGAAGGTAATCCCATGTCAAAGTTCTTCATCAATCGTCCCATCGTGGCTATGGTGATTTCCATCGTCTTGGTGCTTGTCGGCTCCCTCTGCATCCTGAGTTTGCCCATCGCGCAATTTCCAAACATCGCACCGCCGGAGATTCAAGTTCTGGCCACCTACGTCGGTGCGGACGCACAAACTCTCGAACAGGCCGTGGCAACGCCCATCGAACAGCAAATGAGCGGCGTGGACAACATGAATTACATGTATTCGCTGAACGCCACCGGCAACTCGAACACGACGCTGGTCGTGAACTTCGACGTGAAAACTGACCCCAACAACGATCTGATTCTTGCCCAGTCACGCGAGACACAGGCTGCCTCGCAGCTTCCCGTGGATGTCAACAACTATGGCATTACGGTGCGAAAGTCCGTTACTGCTCCTCTCATGCTGATCGCGCTTTACTCACCCCATGGAACGTACGATGACAAATTTTTGGCGAACTACGCGTACATCAATATTACCGATCCGATCTTGCGCGCGCCGGGCATCGGCAACGTTCAGGTATTCGGTGCGGGCCAATATGCGATGCGATTGTGGGTAAAACCCGACCAGTTGGCAAAGATGGGCATTACCGTTCCTGAAATCGTTAGCGCTATTCAGGCACAAAACACGGTAAACCCGGCGGGGAAGGCGGGCGGCGAACCAGCTCCCAAAGGACAGGAATTTACTTACTCGGTTCTCGCACAAGGCCGGCTGGTGTCACCGGAAGAATTCGGACAAATCGTAGTGCGCGAAACGCCCGACGGTGGGACGGTCCGGGTCCGCGACGTCGCGCGAATCGAGCTCGGGTGCCCAAGACTATAGCGTCTCTGGACGTTTTAACGGAAAGCCGAGCGCCATTGTTGCTTTGTATCAATTGCCAGGATCAAACGCGGTTGACGCTGCCACAGGCGTCAAGAAGCTAATGGCTCAGATGAAGCAACGCTTCCCGGACGACATGGATTTCGTCGTCGCGCTGGATACGACGCGAGCGGTCACCGAAGGCATAAAAGAAATTGTCGTAACACTTTTGATCGCGCTCGCACTTGTAATTCTCGTGGTGTACCTGTTCCTGCAGGGGTGGCGCGCTACGCTGATTCCGCTTCTTGCCGTGCCGGTCTCACTTGTGGGCACGTTCGTTCTCTTCCCGATATTCGGTTTTTCGATTAACACACTTTCTCTTTTTGGTCTGGTTTTGGCGATCGGTCTGGTAGTGGACGACGCCATCGTCGTGGTGGAGGGCGTGGAACGCCATATCGAGGAAGGCATGACGCCGAAGAACGCGGCGTTAAAAGCAATGGAAGAACTTTCCGGCCCGGTGGTTGGAATTGCTCTAGTCCTTTCCGCCGTCTTTGTGCCAACCGCCTTCATCCCCGGCATCACGGGTCGACTCTACCAGCAATTTGCCGTCACCATCGCCATTGCGGTGCTCCTGTCTGCCTTTAATGCGCTTACGCTTAGTCCGGCGCTTGCTGCCCTGCTGCTCAAGCCACGGGCGCCAAGCCGAGGATTGTTGCAACGATTTTTCGACTGGTTTAACCGCTTGTTCGAGCGCGCAACCGATGGCTACGTCCGCTGGAGCGCGGTACTACTGCGAAAGACTGTGGTCGTGATTGTGTTGCTCGTGGGCTTCGCCTTGACGGGCGTCTTTTTTGCTAACCGGGTGCCGTCGAGCTTCCTTCCAGACGAAGATCAAGGATATGCATACGTCAATCTTCAGCTCCCGAACGGGGCTTCTCTCGAACGCACGACCGCCGTCGCTGCTGATGTTGAAAAAATCATAATGAATACGCCTGGAGTCCAATACGAAAGCACCTTCGTTGGCTTCAGTCTGCTCAGCTTTGTTCGCACCAGTTACAATGCGTTCTTTTTTGTGACCTTCAAGCCCTGGGACGAGCGCACGAGCAGAGCAGAGCAATTTCAAGCACTCAAGGCGCATCTGAACCAGGAGTTGAGCCGGCTGCCCGCGGCCATTGCCTTCGGTTTTTCCCCGCCCGCTATTCCGGGCGTCGGCACTTCGGGTGGGTTCACATTCATCCTCGAAGACCGGTCTGGCAGTGACGTTCAATTCCTCTCTAGAAACTTGGGCATTTTTTTGGAGACGGCGCGAAAGCGGCCGGAAATTGCCAGCCTGAGCACCACTTTCCTGCCAAGCGTCCCGCAAGAATTTGTCGAAGTGGACCGCGACAAAGTGCTGAAGCAGGGTGTGCCCCTCAATGATGTATACCGGACGATCCAGGCGTTCATGGGCGGGTATTTCATTAACTATTTCAACCGTTTTGGCCGTCAATGGCAGGTCTATATCGAAGCGGAAGGCGAATACCGCTCCAAGGCGGAGAACGTCGGGCAGTTTTACGTTCGCAATAGCAAGGGCGAGAATGTCCCGCTGTCAACACTGACTACCGTAAAACCGCGGCTGGGGCCGGAGTTTACGATGCGGTTCAACGAATATCGTTCCGCGCAAATCAACGGCAGCGCAGCGCCGGGCTACAGCGCGGATCAGGCTACAGCGGCGCTCGAAGAAGTTTTTAAACAGACCATGCCGCGCGAGATGGGTTTCGACTATTCAGGCATGTCCTTTCAGGAGCAGAAGGCGCGCGAGGGCGTACCTTCTTCCGTGATCTTCGGACTTTCGCTGCTGTTTGTCTTTCTTATCCTGGCGGCATTGTATGAAAGCTGGTCGCTCCCGTTCAGCGTGCTGCTAAGCACGCCGGTGGCAATCTTTGGAGCTTTTGGAATCCTTTTGCTGCGCCGCGTACTGCTCGGTCTGTTCCTGCCACCATACATGGTTCAAATCGAGAGCGATGTCTACTCGCAAATCGGGCTGGTCATGCTCATCGGTCTAGCCGCCAAGAATGCCATCTTGATCGTTGAGTTCGCCAAGGATGAATTCGAAAAGGGAAAACCACTGGCGGATGCCGCGCTTGAAGGAGCCAGGCTTCGTCTCCGGCCGATCTTGATGACGTCTTTCGCTTTCATTCTCGGTTGCGTGCCGTTGTGGACGGCGAGCGGTGCCGGGTCAGTGGCCCGCCAAATCATGGGCACCACGGTTATTGGCGGAATGATGGCAGCGAGCATCATTGGAATCTTTTTCGTGCCCGCGATCTTCTTCCTGGTAGAGAAATGGTCAGGCGCTGGGAAAGAGCATGCACCGGGAGCGTTGCCCACAACCTCTCCGGCACAAGCCGACTGAAATGTACTTCCAAAGCGTTGTCAAGCAGTAACGCCGGAGCAACCTATGAAGAAGCGAGCGTCATTCTTGGTCGCGGTCATGGCCATGGGTTTAGTGGCTGGATGCAAGGTAGGCCCGAATTACAATCGTCCCGTCGTCCAACCTCCGACGGCCTACCGTGATCTCAGTGAAAATCCGCAGGTTCAGGCGCAGGCAGCATCGTATGCTGATTTACCCTGGTGGCAGGTTTTCCAGGATCCACAATTACAGGAACTTATTCGCACCGCTCTAAAACAAAACTACGATCTGCAGATTGCAACGGAGCGCATCAACGAAGCGCGCGCGCAGGTTACAGTGACGCGTTCCAATCTGTTCCCGCAGGTGCAAGGAAGTGGGGATTTCAGCGGCGGAAAAGAACACAACTTCCAAACCAAGTTCAATTTTCTGACGCTTACGGCCGATGCTGCGTTCCAGGTGGACCTCTTCGGCAAACTGCGTCGCGCGACCGAGGCGTCACGCGCCCAGCTCCTGGCAACAGAGGATGCGCGGCAGACAGTCATTTTGACGCTGGTGAGCGACGTGGCGAGCGACTATTTCGCCCTTCTACAGCTTGACCTGCAGCTGCAAATCACGAGCAACACCGTCGCGGCGCAGGAAGCATCGGTGAAGCTCACCAAACTGCGCGTTGATCACGGCGTGGCGACTAAGCTCGACGTTTTGCAGGCCCAGCAAACTCTCGATACCGCCAACGCGCAAATTCCCGACCTGGAGCGGCAGATCGCGCAGGAAGAAAATGCCATCAGCATTCTCCTTGGCAACTATCCGCAAGCGGTGCCGCGCGGACGTCCGCTGGTGGAGCAGCCACTTCCTCCCGAAGTCCCGCCAGGCCTGCCTTCAACGCTAGTCGAGCGCAGGCCCGACATTCGCGAAGCCGAGCAATTCTTGGTCGCTGCGAACGCGGAAATCGGAGTCGCCAAGGCGCAGTTCTTTCCCCAAATCTCGCTTACAGGTTCCGGCGGCGGCGCCTTCGGACGAAGCAGCGCATTCTCCGGGCTCATGAACTCGCAACTCGGAATCTGGTCTTACGGGGCGCAAGTCAGCCAGCCGATCTTCACCGGAGGAGCTTTGCGTGGAAATCTGCGTGCGGTGGAGTCGCAACATCAACAGGCGCTGATCGCTTACCGGCAAGCGATTCAGCACGCCTTCGGAGACGTCTCCGATGCTTTGATCGGTTATCAGAAATTCCACGAGGTCCGGCTTCGCCAAGAGGACACTGTCGCAGACTTGCAAGAATCGGTGCGCCTCTCCAACATGCGCTACAAGGGAGGTACTACGACTTATCTCGAAGTGTTGGATGGCCAACGCTCGCTTTTTTCCGCCGAACTCACGCTCGCGCAGGCGCGCGGAACGGAGTATCAGAGTCTGGTGCAGCTTTACCGAGCGCTCGGCGGAGGCTGGAAAGAATAGCCGGTGAACAGGACGTTCGGATGCCAGTCCCTGATCGCCAGTAACTGCAGAGAAAGTGACGGATTCCCGAGCGAGAAAAACAGCAGTCGTGATCGAAGAAGCTGCAGCGCATACCCGGTAAGAGCGCAATGGAAGCGGCCCCGCCCAGCCAAAATCACGGCAATGAAAAAGAAAAATGGATGCGCCAACACAAATAACCCAGAGAGCTGATCTGCGCGACTATCTGGCTGCGGAACGGACCTTTCTTGCATGGATTCGCACCGGGTTGGCGCTCATGGGATTTGGTTTTGTGGTGGCGCGGTTCGGGCTTTTCCTGCAGCAACTCCGATTTATCGACCAGACCCCGGCGACGCCGTCTTACGGGGTTTCGCTGTGGTTTGGGACCGCGCTCATCGCGGTCGGAGTGGTCGTAAATCTCGCCTCAGCGTGGCGACACATTCGAATGGTTCGCGAACTGCACCAAGGCAAACTTACAGACTCCGGTTCTTTGAACCAAGCCGTTGCGACCGCAGTGTTCCTCGCGCTGGTTGGATTGGCGATGGCGATCTACCTGGTTTCCGTACGCGCCTCGGTGAGTTTTCAGTCCGAAGGCAGGGAGGGGAAAAGCATGGCGGCGACGACGAAGACAGGAATAATCAACAAACCAAGCAGCCACTCCGTCGAACAGACGGTGGAAAAGCTAAAAAATATTCTGCAATCCAAGGGAGTCGCGCTATTTGCGCTTGTCGATCACAGCGGTGAAGCGGAAAAAGTGGGAATGAAGATGCGGCCCACAAAGTTGTTGATCTTCGGCAGCCCCCAAGCGGGAACGCCTCTCATGCTGGCCGCTCCCAGCATTGCCATCGACCTACCGCTGAAGATTTTGGTTTGGGAAGATGATCAGGGGAAAGCTTGGATTTCATACAACAGCCCAGATTATCTAGGAGAGCGACATGGCCTGCCGCAGGACCTGCTGCCAAACGTCGCGGTCGTGGAAACATTGGCGGCCAGGGCTGGAGAGTAGCTCAGGCAACCGCCGGATTATAAGCTAACGCGCGATTCCGATGATGGATGGCGTATGGCATGAAAACCCGCACGAAAAACACTTATTGCTTCTTGGCAGTAACCGAGAATGTGTCCGGCGGATCGAGCGAGCACGATTGCCCAACAGCTGCCTCGGAAATTTTCTTCTCGTTCCACAGTTTAAGCGACGCGAGAGTGGCGGAGGCCGGACCGCCGTCGCTACGACGCCGGCCACCGGTGACTCCGAAGTGGACTGCTCCCTCCAGGCCCGTTCAAAAAGTTCTCTCGCAAAATCACGTTTTTCTCGCGCCTGCGTTTCGGCCACCGATGATTGCACCGGCTGCACCGAATACAACTTCACGCTCTTGCCGCGAAGTGGTTCCCGGTTTCCAGGGAACGTGCTTGTTTCTTCGCGGATCACTCGAAATAATTCTGCAGATTTTGTAACGTCATCGCCGCCAGCTCTCGGCGCTACGGCAGCATCCTGGGAAATTCCACTTGTGCTTTTCGAATCCAGCCGCGCGATTCGGCTCGGTGAAGGTCCGCTCTCTGCGCACTAAGCGTGACGCAGGCCGCGCAAGGTGGTCATCGCTTCATAGACGCCCTTCGCTCCGGAATACTAGTCCTTGTTTTTCCGCCTATGGCCATCAGCATCGGCATCATTTATATTTCTTGGCGCACGCGCAATCAATTCCGGGAGCCGTAGCAAATCGTGAGCTGTGAGTTCCATGTTGCGCTTGGACAGGTAATTGGCTCAGACCGCCGAAGCCGTTCGGTCCGTCACCTGCCGCGCAAATAACTTGGCCACGGTTTCGAGGGTATCAATTTCTGTCACCTGCTTGTCCGGTCGAATCCGCACAATTCGCGGAAACCGTAATGCATAGCCGCTTTCATGCCGGTTGGACTTCTGAATGTTGTTGAATGCAACTTCCAGCACAATCGTTGGCTCTACGATTCGCCGGTAGCCCTGATCCTCGATCGTGTGCTGCAAGAAGTATTCTGTATACTCGCGAATCTCCGCATCGGTAAGACCGGAGTAAGCCTTTCCAATATTTAAAAGGGTTTCCCCGTATCTCACCGCAAACGTGTAGTCCGAAAGCACTTTGTGACGCTTTCCGTGACCATACTCGACTGCTGTCACTACAACGTCCAGGGTCGCGAATGGTTCTTTCAGTTTGAACCAGAATCCACCTCGCCGTCCCGGCGTGTATGGCGACTCGGCAACTTTTGCCACGATGCCTTCATGGCCGGCCGCCAAGGCACTGCGAAACGCCAACGACACTTCCTGTTCGGATCGGCATTGCCTCATTTCGGCTAGACGTAGTGCATCTGGTGCCCCGGCAAAGATTCCGGCCAGCCGTCTCTTCCGGCTCGTCAACGGCTCGTCCAGCAACAACTCGCCCTCCTGATATAACAAATCAAACGCCACAAATTTCACGGGAATGTCGTGCTGCATCCACATATCCACACGTTTACGGCCAAGGCGCTTCTGCAATTCTGTAAAAGGCAGTGGCCGCGCGTCACGCCACGCCAGGATTTCGCCATCCAAAATCAAGTCTCCGGGTAAGGCACCAATCGCCGGTGTCAGTTCCGGGAATTCCGTGACTTCATCCAGCGTGCGGGAAAAAATGCGCACCATTCCATTCTTATTTTTGTGCACCTGTGCGCGGACGCCATCATATTTTTCTTCCACCAGCAGGGCTGGCCTGCCCAGATCTGCAAGCTCTTTATCGAACAGATCCTCCGCGGTCTCCACGGGAGCTGCCAACATGAAGGCCAGTGGATGGAACAACCGCACCACCGCGGCAGCTAATTTATCTTCGGCTGCCAACGCCAACGTTTCGCCGATGTCTCCCGTCATCATGTTTGCGCGGCGCACCTGTGCCAGCGGCCGTTCGAACGCTTTGGCGATCGCTTCTTCCACTCGGCTTTCCTTTGAGCCAATTCTTAAATCACCGGTGATGATTTTCACGATGTATTTCACGTCGCCGGCACTTGCGTGCGCAAACGCGTTCGCCAGTAACTCCGCTTTTTGCATCTGGACCCGTGCTGCTGCCACTTCTTCAAATAGCCTTCCTACCTCAGCCAGCGGCAAGTCTCCTTCGGCGGTGATGCCCAGCAGGAGCTCTTCTGCCATGTCGCCGAGATCGCCGTGTTTACGGTATGCCGTTCCGAGGTTTTCGCCCGATCTGCCAGCAGCTTGCGCGATCACTCGAGACAATACGCTGCCGCCAACGCCCAGCGTGCGTTCGTCATGGCCGGCGAATGCGTGCCCGGAGAGGAACCGCGCGGCGAGCACCGCGTCGCTTACGTTTGAGTTCTTGAAAAAATCGCTGATGAGTCGAATCTTTTCTGTTTTCTTACTGGTAGCGCCAACTGCGTCCGCGGTTTCGACAAAACTACGCATCAGAAGTTCGCCTCCGCCGGCGAAACCGGCGTCGTGGATACTTAGCCAGCGGCAGCGTTTCGGAATGTCTTCGCCAACTCCGTCGGCTGGCATTGCGGACAGCAAAAAGTTGTCCGGGCACCGGAACCCTGTTTACGCGACTCAATCGTCCTACCGCACCGGCGGCACGGTCTCCCACGCCTCCGATATACCAACAGGAGTTCCTCGACATTGGATCGGCCGGTTGTTCGCCGCATCTCGGTATAAGTCACCGTTTGGCCGCCCGAGCTCTCCCCGACATTGCTCAATAGAAAGGCCCTTGCTCTGTTACTCCGCTCCCAGCACATCTGGCCCCAGACTTCTGAATCCATCGCGGCGTCGTAAGGTATCGGCAGTATGAAATTCGCCAATCGGCACGTTGAAAGCTACGTGCACCGGGCGATTGCTCCGTACACACGGCTTTGGTGTTCTTCGGCACGTCGACCAGTCAAAGTCCTTTCTAATGCTAAATAATGAGATGCCGCCACCGCAAAATTCGCATATAGACACAGCGGAAACGCGAACGCTACTAGAAATTAACGGGAGCACTTTCGATTTGCAAAATGCTGGATGATTTGTGACCTGCGATCGCAAAATACAAGACATAGGCATAGCACAGCAACGGCACGATGAACGCCTTCTGAATGTTGGAGATGTCAGAAATGCGTCCCATGGCTGCGGGGAATACAGCCCCTCCGATGATCGCCATAACCAGCAGCGACGAGCCTCGTTTCGTATACGGTCCGAGACTCTTGATTCCCAATGCGAAAATGGTTGGGAACATGATGGAATGAAAAAATCCCAATGCAACCAGCGCTAGAACAGGCAGCACCCCGACGGTTGTTAATGCCACGACCGCGCAAAGAAATGCACAGCCGGCGAACACGGCCAGAAGGCGAGGAGCCGAGACTCGTTTCATGATTGCCGAGCCCAGAAAGCGGCCAATCATGAACAATACAAGATGAAGCTTCAGGTAGTTCGCCGCGTCTCGCGTCGAAACACCGGGCTGCATGTGTTGCGCAAAGCGAATGACAAAACTGGCGACGCCCACTTGCGCACCAACGTAAGCGAACTGCGCGATGACGCCGTGAACCAGCTGGCGATGCGCAAAAACTCTGCGCCATCCGCGAGGCACGTCGTTTAGTTCTTGCGGTTCACCTTGTTCGCGAACTTCCGGGAGCTTGGTGAAATAGATGGCGACGGCGACCGCGATAAAAATGCCTGCAATCACTAGGTAGGGAATCCGAACTGTCCTCGCCTGCAGAATACGGAAGTCGAGTAACTGTGTCGAGGTTAAGGCTCCCAGCTGCGTAGGAGAATATTCGTTTGCCGTGAGGATGAATGCGGCGCCGATGATCGGTGTCAACACAGCGCCCACGGCATTGAATGATTGCGCGAGATTCAGGCGGCGCTCCGCGCTCTGTTGAGGTCCGAGGATGGTGACGTAGGGATTTGCAGCTACTTCCAGAAAACTCTGTCCGCAGGCCATGACGAACAGCGCCAAGAGAAAAGGACCATAGAGCGCGTAGGGACGAAGCGGGAAGAAACAACAGAGCGCCTGTGGCACAAAGCGCAAGTCCGGCAAGAATGCCGCGTTTGTAGCCGACGCGCTCGACGAGCCAACCGGCAGGGAACGCAGCAATGAAATATCCCCCAAAAAAGGCAATCTGAATAAATGAGGACTGAAAGTCGGAGAGGCCAAAGGCCGCTTTGAGGTGCGGAATCAGAATGTCGTTGAGGTTCACCCCGAGAGCCCAAAGGAAAAAAAGGGTGGTGATGAGGACCAGCGGTTTTACAAAGCGATGTTCGGTCAATGGTGCATTTGGGAAATCAGACCGAGAATGTGTTGAGGATATCTTCAAAGTGTCTCCAATCCATAAAATCGCGCCGCGTTGCCGCCAAAAATGGCGGCTTTTTTGTCGGACGGGAGTGGGTCTAGATACGACGAGACCAAATGCACAACTTCCGAGTAACTTCCAGCAACCAAGCAAACCGGCCAATCGGAGGCAAAGATCAGACGGTCCGGGCCGAACGATTCAAAAACCACGTCCAGATAGGGTGTGAAATCTGAAAGTTTCCAGCATTTCCAATTGGCTTCGGTAACCATTCCAGAAAGTTTGCAATGGACGTTTGGGCTAGTGGCGAGTTCGCGGATGGCTGCGGCCCAAGGGTCGAGTTTGCCGGTCGAAATTTCCGGTTTCGCCATATGGTCGAGAACGAATTTCTGGTTGGGGAAACTTGCTACGAGCTCGATGGCGGCCGGCAGTTGCCGCGGATAGATGAGAATGTCGTACGTAAAATCGAATTGAGCCAGCGAATCAACGCCTCGGAGGAAGTCATCACGAAGCATGAAGCGATCATCAGATTCAGCTTGAACGATGTGCCGAAAGCCGCAGAGCGTTTTGAATTGGCGAAAATACGAAAGACGGTCGGCGATATCAGGCGACATGAGATTGACCCATCCCACAACGCCCAGAATCGACGAATCGCGCTTTGCAAGATCGAGAAGGAAGTGGGTTTCCGATTCCGATTGAGACGCCTGAACGGCAATGCTGCCTGCAAAATCATTTGCCGCGAGTTCGGGGCGCAAATCCTGCGGCAGGAATTCTCTGCGCAGAACAGACATCTCATCGGTGATCCAGGTATCCCTGGCCCGATCGAATTTCCAGAAATGTTGGTGGGCGTCAATCCTCATGCGGTCTGGAAGAGAAATGAGAAGCGAGCATGATCAGCCACGGAGATTGAAAAAGCCGCCGTCGAGCGGATAATCCACACCGGTGACAAAGGAACTGGCATCACAGCAGAGAAAAAGTGCCAAAGAAGCGACTTCTTCGGGTTTGGCCATTCTGCCGATGGGCTGGGATTGCGAGAGACGCGCAAACATTTCGTCTTCTTTGCCCGGATAATTTTTCTTAATGAAGCCGTCGACGAACGGGGTATGAACACGAGCCGGAGAGATACAGTTGCAGCGAATATTGTACGGCAAATAATCTTTGGCGACGGACAGAGTCATGGAGAGGACCGCGCCTTTGCTGGCGGAGTAAGCGAAGCGATCGGATAATCCAGCAGTAGCGGCGATGGAGGCGAGATTTAGGATCACGCCCGCACGATTCTGCTTCATGTGGGTAATTACGGCGCCCATACAATTGAAAATGCCTTTTACGTTGACCTGAAAAACTTTGTCGAAATCCGCTTCCGAAGTTGACTTCGAGGTTACCGACATGAGCGATGCCGGCACTGTTGACGAGAGCGTCGATGGGCGCGCGGCGCGCGATATCACCGAACACGGTCCGCATGCTGGCCGAATCCGAAACGTCACAGACACTGCTCGAAGCCTTGCCTCCGTTATCAATCATATGTTGCACGGTAGCCGCGGCGCCTTCAGCGTTGGTGTCCATGATGTGAATCGATGCGCCGCGAGACGCAAAGAGCACAGCGATTGCCTGCCCAATGCCGCGTGCGCCGCCGGTAACGACGACATTCTTGCCATCGAGGCGAAAGTCGGCGGACTGGTTGGAAGCCTGGCTCATAGAGATACGCCCCGTTTCCAGGGAATGAAATCGTTCTGTCCCAAGATTTCCGCCTTGGTGCGAACGGTTCCACTGGCGACCTGAAGAGCAAAGACAAGAACTTCATCACCAGCCGATTCGAAAGACTCTGATCCGGAAATGACGCCGCCAGTGTCAACGTCAATGATGTCCGACATGCGGAGCGCGAGTTGAGAGTTTGTGGAGATTTTGATGACAGGCGCAATCGGATTGCCGGTTGGCGTGCCGAGGCCGGTAGTAAAAAGGACAATATTTGCGCCAGCGCCCACCTGCGCAGTGACGCACTCGACGTCATTGCCTGGAGTGCACTGAAGATTTAAGCCCGGAACGCGCGAATATTCCGGGTAATCGAGGGCTGCAGTAACCGGCGAGGATCCGCCTTTTCGGGCCGCGCCTGCGGACTTCATGGCGTCGGTAACCAAGCCATCGCGGATATTTCCAGGCGAAGGATTCATGTCAAAACCTGAGCGAACCGCCTTGGCACGCGCAGCATAATCGCGCATGAGCTGCGCAAAGCGATGGGCGATATCCTCGCTGGCACAGCGGTTGATGAGTTCCTGCTCGACACCGCAGAGTTCCGGAAATTCCGAAAGAATAGTGCGGCCGCCGACCGCCGCAAGAATATCTGACACGCGGCCGATCGCTGGATTTGCGGAAAGTCCGGAGAAGCCATCCGAGCCACCGCACTTTAGCCCGACACAGAGACTTGAGAGTGGAGCCGGTTGACGACTGGTGCGATTCGCTTCGATGAGGCCGAGAAACGTTTCGCGAATGGCGTGCGAGAGCATTTTATTTTCGGATGGAAATTTCTGTTGCTCAAAAATAAACAGCGGCTTATCAAACTGCGGAGCACGCTTGTCCAGTTCGTTCTTGAGAATGGAAACCTGGGCATGCTGACATCCGAGGCTGAGAACAGTGGCTCCGGCGACATTCGGATGATGAAGGTAGCCTGCGAGCAGACCGCAGAGATTTTGAGAATCCTCGCGCGTACCGCCACAACCGCCCTCGTGAATCAAGAACTTGATTCCGTCAACGTTTGGAAAGACCTGCGCGTCGTGCGGCAGCGTCTGAGGCGTGCCGCAGAACTCAAAATTGCGAATGGATTCGATATCGCCTTGTTGGAGAAGGCGAATCAGGCTATTTACGTGGCGACGATAAAGTTGCGGAGCGACAAAACCAAGTTCCTCTTCGAACGCCTGCTTCAGCGCCATGAGATTGCGGTTCTCGCAAAAGACCAGCGGAATGACCAGCCAATAATTGCGAGTACCCACCTGACCATCGGACCGGCTGTAGCCGAGAAAAGTTTGCTTTCGCCAGCGCGAAACATCGGGAGGATCCCAAGGGAAGGGCTGCCATATATCGTCAAACTCGGAGGCGTCGTGCTTGACGTTTCGGGTGGTGATGGCCTCACCTTTGCGGATCGGGACAACAACAATACCGACTTTTACTCCGTACATGACGACCGGATCACCGACTGCGAGTTCGTTCATAGAAAATTTGTGTTTTCCGGGAACTTCAGTGGCAAGGTTATAGACCTTATCGCCATGGAGAATCGTCTCGCCCTGTTGCAGGTCTCGAAGCGCAACAAGTAGGTTATCTTTCGGATTAAGTTGAAGAACGGTTGTTGGCATAGCAACCGGCGAAACAGTTTTCGGCAGTGAACGGGAGTTCATCGGACGACGACCCGAAGGCAGCTGCGCGAAGTCATCACAGTCCCGAGCCGACGATCTTCAGAGCGAAAGCATAATCTCCGGGAAGTTTCGCGGGAAGGTCAACTTTTGTGCCCGAGCCCTGTGCAGACCAGGAGAGCGGCTCCGCCCGACCGAGGATCGTGATTTTCGTGTGCGGGTTTAGAGAAAAAGACTGGATCGTGATCGAAGAGGATTTTGGCTGACCGAGCAGGATCGCGTAAATCGCGGAGTCTTTGCGAGTAAAGCGTATGTCGGTTCCATTGGTGGTAGCGCCACTGGCGCGAGTCCATGGAGTCGTCGCGTAGATCGCCTCACCATTTTGATGAAGCCATTTGCCGAGCGCTTGCAGCCTGCTCAACTGCACGGGCGGAATCGTTCCGTCGGCTTCGGGTCCAACATCGAGAAGCAGGTTGCCATTTTTGCTGACAATATCCACCAACAGATAGATTAGATCTTTGGGCGCAATCGTTTCGGCTTCACCTTCGGCGCGGTTGTAGCCAAAAGAGCGGCCTAGTCCGCGGCATTCCTCCCATTTGATAGGGCTGATTTTGTCCAAGGTCTCATATTCAGGTGATTTGAAATCGGAATGCTTCACGCCGAAGCGGTCGTCAATCACGCCGTCGGGAACAGTGTTGTAATAATCGGCCATTATTTCCAGCGGGTGACCTGACTTAGGGTAGTCGATGTCATTCCAGAGAGCTGCCGGGTGATAGCGATTGATGAGTTCGCGCATCTGTGCGTCAACATATGCGCCGTAAGCCGCGCTTTGCGGTTTGACCGACTGATAGTCCGCTGCGACACGGATCGGCCCGGGCACGAAGGTCCAGTCGTAGCCGCCGGAATAATACAGACCCATGCGCAAGTCTTGTTTACGGACCGCCGCCGCCAGTTCACCCACTATGTCGCGTGTTGCGTGCTGTCGATCGGCTGGCAGCGATGGATTCGGAATCGCGCTGGGCCAGAGAGTGAATCCGTCGTGGTGCTTGGAAGTGAGGACAACATATTTCGCGCCTGCCTGTTGAAAGATCGTTGCCCACGCATCAGGATTCCATTTTTGGATCTGGTCGTCAAAGGTGGGCGCAAAGTTGTAGTAGTCATAATTGGCCCCGTAATGCTCACGGTGATATGCCTGAGTCGGCGATCCTTCGAGGCGCATGGAGTTCAAATACCACTCGGCGTAGGGGTTGTGGGTGATGTAATCCGTGGACTCGAAATCGTGATTGGGATGAACCAGCGGCGCCCAGCCCGGAACCGAATACAGGCCCCAATGAATGAAAATCCCCAGTTTCGCATCGGCAAACCATTGGGGAAGCGGGTGCTGACTCAGCGATTCGATCGTGGGCTCGTAATTTATTGGAGGAGCTGCGACCAATGCGAGCGCAGCAAAGAGAATCACAGCTAAGAGCGGCGAAACGATTGGCGAGATGCGGAAAATGTTAAAGGGAAGCGGAAATATTTTAAACACCATTAGCGCTGGTGTGGGTACAGGCCTCATCGCAGTTACTCCAACCGGAGAGGTTAGCCAAGATTTGCCGTCCTGGTCAATTCGATTTCGTATAGGGAGAGATAAAGAGTGCGAATAGATGATTGCATTAGCCGCGCTACAAGAGGAAGAAGGTTGACGATAGGGTTCGAACTGCTGATAATCCAGAACGAAAAGCGATCACATAACCAATCATCGTCATACGTTGTCTGTAGCAAATCCATCATCGGCAAGAATCAAATGATAGGTGTGTGACGGCTGGTGTAAACGGAGACCAATTGGAGCTAGGACTTCAAGGGAAAGTAATCGTCGTGACCGGCGGGGCACGGGGGATTGGGTCAGCGATCGCACGGGCGTGCCAGGATGAAGGCGCAATCCCTGTGGTCCTCGATCGGGAAATAGAAACAGAAGAGTGTCGGCAACTTGTCTCGAGAAAAACGAAAAATGACGTGGGACTGATTACAGCAGAGCTGTTAATTCCTAAGGAGTGTTCGGTCGCGATCAATACGGTGATCGCGAAATTTGGCAGAATCGATGGCGTCGTCAACAATGCGGGCCACAACGACAAGATAGGCCTGGAGAATGGCAGTCCGGACCAATACGTCGCTTCGTTGAACCGCAATCTGGTGCACTACTACAGCGTGGCGCACTATGCGCTGCCGCATCTCAAGTTGAGCGGCGGCGCGATCGTCAACATCGGTTCGAAGGTGGCGGTCTCGGGCCAGGGTGGTACATCCGGATACGCTTCCGCTAAGGGTGGGATTATGGCACTCACCCGGGAGTGGGCAGCAGAGTTGCTGCCGTATGGAATTCGGGTCAATACAGTAGTCCCCGCTGAAGTCATGACCCCACTCTACAAGGAGTGGCTCTCAACTTTTTCTGAACCGGAAGAAAAGCTCAAAAGTATTCTTTCAAGAATTCCGCTTGCGAAACGCATGACGACAGCGCAGGAGATTGCATCTACGGTTGTCTTTTTGTTGTCCGCCAAAGCGGGACACACGACAGGTCAGCACTTATTCGTAGATGGCGGGTATGTGCATTTGGATCGCATTCTGCCGTGAGCGCAGGAGTGGAAGCTATGAAGCGTTTTGGACACGTATTAAAGCTGAAGACGGAAACAATCGCGAGCTACAGAAAGTATCACGAGGCGGTCTGGCCCGAAGTTCTCGCTGCGATTTCTCGCTCCAATATTCGCAATTACTCGATTTATTTGAAAGATGATCTGCTGTTTTCATACTTCGAATATCATGGGAGCGACTATCGAGCGGACATGGCAAAGGTCGCGGCTGACGCCAAGACGAAAGAATGGTGGGCCATCATGATCCCTATGCAGGAACCACTTAGCAGCCGGGCAGAGGGAGAATGGTGGGCGGCGATGGAAGAAGTATTTCACACGGATTAGAGGCAGACCATCGAGCCGGCGTCTGCCGACCGTACCGACGCTGAACCGCTACGTAGTGACTTGGCTGGTTGCGACTCGGAGCGCCTCTGCCCTCCGGGACAAAAGCGACAGCCAGCAGCCCCAGTACAAGCATGGCGAGAATTGCAATTGCAACTATTTCTACGCGTCCCAGGGTGTCGGAAGAGCCCGGTTTCATGGGAACAAGGTGCCAGGGCTGAGGGTTCCAATTCGAACTGCGCATTTTACTTCTCCTTCAGGCGGAGTTCCCTAAACTCGAAATTGTGCGGCAATGCCCTTTGCAATGTTTAGGAATCACGCCGGACCGCCCAGGTGCGAGGCGCGCTGTTACACTACGGTCGTCAAGAGATGTGATAAGAACCACGCAGCAGACATCTCGCGCTTTCAATAAGTAAGATGTATCGTGGCACGATATGGTTGCCCGCAAGATATAGACGAAAATACTGAAGGCAAGCAAGGCTGCAAAAGCCAGCGTCTTCAGTTCCGAGCCTTCACCGACTCGGTTCAGCCCCGTCGCAGATGGATTCTGCCTCGCTTGCAATCCGGCAAGCTCGCAGCATGGGTCCGGTGCGTCGAGGCAGTCGCGAAGCTTGCGATCCTGGGTAGCGTTAGCGACGTCCTGTTTTTCTTGCGCATTTAAGCGTTTCTGATCGCACGGGCCCAACGCCTCCAGACAATTCTGCAGATTGCGAACATAAGCGGCATTCGCGACTTCCTGTTGCTCGGCAGCGCTGAGCTGGCTGAGATCGCAGACGCCCGTTCCATCCAGACAGGTCTGAAGATCGCGAACCGCCTGAGCGCGAGCGACAGCCTGGCGATCCTCAGCGTCAAGTTGGGCCTGGTTGCATTCACCGATACCGGAGACACAGTCCTGAAAGTTCCGGTTGCGACTGGCAGTGACGACTTCCCGCTGCTGGTTGGCATTTAATTGATGAGGATCGCAATCCGAAAAACCGGAGAAACAGTCCATGAAATTGCGGTCACGGGATTCCCGCAGGACTTCCTGTTTTCCTTGGGCGTTCAGCTTGGCGCGATCGCAGGAGGAGAAATCCTCCAAGCAATTCTGAAGATTCTGCGATTGCGACTGTCGCAATTGTTGAGCCGCAGCGCGCGATGGAACAGCCATGAGCATCAGAACCGGCAGCAAAATCCAAGGTGAAAGTTTCATGAGGCAGCCTTCTTCCGGCAGCCCACTCTCATTTGATCTGTTGCACGTTAGGAACAGACGGCGAAAAATGCGGCCACCGATAAATAGAGTGACAGCGACTAATATATCGTATCACGATATATAATTATATAAAAGCCTCCATCAGCGGCTTTGGCAGCTAGGGGGTATATCAGGAGATCTGAAATTAGGAGTTCCTAGCCTCGTGGCATCGCCGCACAAAACGCCGCCCGGTGATTCCCAAGGCCGCTGGCGGAAAAATGTTTCAACAACGACTCGAAACAACAAGCGAGCCATAAATCTGACCAGCTGAGCGGTCGGCTCACGCAACGCGGATTTCTTGGCTGAGCCAAGTCTCGGTACTTAGATTTGTCCCTGAAAACCCACCGCAAACCCGAAAGCAGACCGAGTAAGAGCTACACAGTTAACCCTGCTGGCTTCCGTGTTTTCGTGTATAGGCTTGCGCGCAACAGAAAGCGATTATCTTTTGAAAACTGAGAGACATCCTACAGAGGTCCAGTGAAAAATACTCAGTGACCGGAACAGCAGCACGAAGTCATGCAGAAAATCCCCAAGACACAGATCCTCGCCGTTATCGGCCCAGGATTTCGAACGTGAATGTTCAAATCGGGAAGGCCGGTCTTAGGACAAACCTGAACATGCTCGGGAGCAAACCAAAAGCTACTCGCTCGAACCGGCCCGGGGAATTGAGCATGACCGGCCTTATTCGGCCGCATTGGAAGGCGCTGACTCTGGCGTTCGTCGCAGTATTGGGCCAGACATTCAGCGACGTTCTGGAACCGTGGCCGATCAAAATTGTAATCGACAATATTCTGCAATCGAAGAAATTGCCGGCCTGGATGCAAGGATTCGTCACTTCAGCCTTCGGGAACGATAAGCTCGCGATCTTGAATTTTGCCATTGCCGCGGTCGCCGCGATTGCCGTCATCGGCGCGATCAGTTCCTACACCGAAAAATATCTGACCACCAGCGTCAGCCAGTGGGTCACGCACGATCTGCGCCACACTCTTTACAACCACATTCAAAGGATGTCATTGGCGGAACATGACCATGTGCGAACAGGCGACTTGATCAGCAGGGTGACTAGCGATATCGGCGCCGTGCAGGACTTCATCAACTCCGCACTTCTCGGCATGATCGTCAATGTGTTGACCCTGGTCGGCATGATCGGGGTGATGCTGTACGTAAACTGGCGCTTTACGCTGATCGCACTTTCCGTCGCGCCGGTGCTTTTTGCACTGGTGTATTCATTCACGCGGCGGATCAAGAAAGCCTCGCGGCAGGTACGGAAGAAAGAGAGCGAACTTGTTTCCGCGGTGCAGGAAGTATTGACCTCAGTTCGAGTAGTCAAGGCGTTCGCGCGCGAAGATTTCGAAGTGTCTCGCTTCGAATCGCAAAGTCTGGAAAATGTGGAAACGGCGCTCGAAGCCCGCAGCTTGAAAGCCAAGCTGGCGCCGATTGTGGACGTCATGGTCTCGATCGGGACATGCCTGGTGCTGGGATACGGTTCCCGTTTGGCGCTCCGCGGCGAATTAAGCACAGGCGTGCTGATGGTCTTTCTTTTGTATTTAGGCAAGATGTACAAGCCGATGCGCGAACTATCTAAGATGACCGACTCCGTTTCCAAAGCCATCGTCGGATATGAACGCATTCAGGAAGTCCTGGAAATTGAAGCGAAGGTCAAGGATTCTCCGCGTGCCAAGCGGGCTCCACGCTTCAAGGGAAAAATTGAGTTCGAACATGTCAACTTTGCTTACGACGAACAGGAACCCGTTTTGAAAGACGTGAGTTTCACGATTGTGGCCGGACAAGTGGCGGCGATCGTCGGTCCATCGGGAACCGGAAAGACCACGATTATCAGTCTGATACCGCGTTTCTATGAGCCGCAATCAGGAACCATAAAAATCGACGGAAAAAACATTTGCCAGTACACGCTGAAGTCACTACGCGAGCAAATCAGTTTTGTGCTGCAAGATACGCTGCTTTTTCACGCGAGTGTGTGGGACAACATCGCCTACGGCAAACCGGATGCAACGCCGGAACAGATTGTTCGTGCTGCAAAACAGGCCAACGCGCACGAATTCATTGAAAAGATGCCGCAAGGTTACGACACCATCGTTGGTGAACGCGGAGCTACGCTCTCCGGCGGGCAGCGACAGCGTATTGCAATTGCGCGAGCTGTCATTCGAGACACACCCATTCTGATTCTTGATGAGCCTACGACCGGCCTCGACTCTACTTCCGAGCAGACCGTCCTGGAAGCGCTGGACCGCTTGATGAAGGGCAAGACCTCCATCGTCGTCGCACACCATTTAAATTCGATTCGCCATGCCGACGTGGTGTTTGTCATTAAGGATTCCGAGTTGGTGGAACAAGGAACGCACGATGAATTGATGGCGGCCGAAGGTGTTTACTCGGAGCTATTCAAGACCCAGAGTTCGGAGAGTGCCGGAGAACTGAGAGAGCCAACGGTTGCCACATGATTTGCGGAGAATCTGCGATGCGCGGCAACCGCCAGCGATGCAGGGGAAACTTAGGATGAAATTGATCATTGAGCCCGATGACGGTGCAGCGCCTCTTCACGCCGCGCTGAAGAGCGCCAGGAAAACACTCGAGATTGCGATTTTCCGCTTCGATCGAAGCGACATAGAGACGCTTCTGAAAGCGGCTGTTGCCGATGGTGTGAAGGTTACGGCGCTGGTCGCGGACTCGAACCGTGACGGTGAGAGAAATTTGCGAGAACTCGAGAAACGGTTGCTGGAAAGCGGGATTACGGTTGCGCGTACCGCCGACGATCTGATCCGTTACCACGACAAATATTTCATTATTGATAGGCGGGTTCTGGTCGTGCTTTCGTTTAACTTCACGCATCTGGACATCGACCACAGCCGAGGATTCGCAATTATCACCAAGAATAAAGTGTTGATCCAGGAGGCCGTGCAGCTGTTCGAAGCCGATTGCGCCAGGCGCGCCTATGTCACAGGCACGGATAATTTCGTAGTGAGCCCCGCAAACTCGCGCAAAGTGCTGCGTAGCTTCCTCAAAAGGGCGAAGAAACAACTGCTCATCTACGATCCGCAGATTTCCGACAAAGAAATGATCCGTGTGCTGCAAGAACGGAGCAGGGCTGGCGTTGACGTCAAAATTATCGGAAAAGTGAACGGGCGCTCGGGAATTGCCGCGCAAAGACTTAGCAGGATGCGTTTACACGCCCGTGCAATCATTCGCGACGGCCGCCAGGCGTTCGTCGGCAGCCAGAGCTTGCGCCCGGCAGAATTGGACTCGCGCCGCGAACTGGGATTGATCGTGCGCGACGCGAAAATTGTTAAGAAACTGTTGACCACATTCGAATCCGATTGGAGCACCACGAACGCGGCCACGGTGAAAAAGGACGCGCGGACAATAGCGGAAAAAGGGCAGGAGGCAACCAAGAACGAAACGGAGAAAGCGGTTGCGGTCCTGGTCGAAGAATTACATCCGCTTTCGGCCACAGTGACGGAGGCCGTGAAGAAAGTGGCGGCGCAGACGGGCGGAGAAGTGTTGCCGGCCAAAGTGGTTAAGTCAACGGTGAAAAAAGTCGTGAAGAAAGCTGTAAAGCAGGCGGTGCGGGCGGCGGCACGGGAAGCCAGAAAAGTGCATGGGTAAATACCGTACCGCGAGCGACCCGGTTTGAGAGACACGGCTTATGACCACGAACCGAAGACTCAAATATCTTATGAATGTAATGATGCTGGGGATTTGTCTGGCGACGGCTGGAGCAGAGCTCGGCAGAGCACAGGCGACGGTTTCGCCGCCCAAAGAAGCGAAAACCGCGGCTGGCTTCAAAGAATTTGTGGATCGCCTGCAAGCGTACGTGAACCTGCACAAGTCGATCGAATCTTCTCTGCCTGCGCTAAAGCCAACGGACCAGCCCGAGAAGATTGCCGATCACCAGCAAGCACTGGTGCACAAAGTCTCCGAAGCGAGACGACACGCCAAGCGAGGAGATATTTTTTCCGAAGAAGCGAGAAAAGCGTTTCGACGTACAGTTTACGAGGAATTCGGAGGTCCGCATGGCCAGGGCGCTCGCACCACGATCCGGCAGGGCGAGCCGCTCAAAACGATTCATTTGCACGTAAATCAACCGTACCCAGATGGTGTGCCGTACACGACGGTTCCTCCCACTCTGCTGCTTAAGTTTCCTAAATTGCCCGATCAAGTGGCGTACCGGATTGTGGGCCGCGACTTGATCCTTCTGGACGTCGAAGCAAACCTGGTCATCGACAGGATTCCCGATATCTTTCCCGAAACCATATAAGGCCCGTTGAACTCATGCGAAGACGACGTATTCTCATTTTTTCTATAGTGAGCTTGATCGTTTTCTGCGTGCGCGCGGACGAATTCAAATTTCCGCTGAAGACGGGTTCGGTTAGGTTTGCGGCCATCGGTGACATGGGAACCGGAGAAGGTCCGCAGTACGAAGTGGCGAACCGAATGAATGCCGTACGGCAAGAGTTTCCGTTCGACTTTGTGATTATGCTCGGCGACAACATTTATGGAGGCAGCAAGCCGAAGGATTTTGAAAGAAAATTCGAACAGCCTTACAAGGCGCTGCTCGATGCCAGCGTGAAATTCTATGCCTCGTTAGGCAATCACGATAATACGAACGAGCGATTTTATAAATTTTTCAACATGAACGGAGCGAATTACTACACTTTTAAGAAAGGCAACGTACGCTTTTTTGCCCTCGACAGTAACTACATGGACGCCAAGCAACTGGCATGGCTGGAAAAGGAATTGCAGAATTCTGGGACTAGCGATTGGAAAATATGTTTCTTTCATCACCCGCTCTACTCGTCCGGAAGAACGCACGGCTCCTCAATTGAGCTGCGGTCGTTGATTGAGCCACTGTTCATCAAGTACGGGGTGGACGTCGTATTTTCCGGCCACGATCACGTTTATGAGCGCGTAAAACCTGAAAAGGGAATTTATTACTTCACGGAAGGTTCTTCAGGGCAGTTGCGCCCCGATGGCTTGGCGCAGAAGGGGATGACAGACCGTGGATTCGCCAGTGATCGCACCTTCATGCTGGTTGAGGTCGCTGGAGATGTGCTGTATTTCGAGACGCTATCGCGGGGAGGCGGGGTGGTGGACTCTGGCGAGCTGCGGCGGCCGGTTCGTACTCCGGAGCCGGTAGCACAAGAAAAGTGAACGCGGACCATGCTTTTCCTTTCACCTGCATCATCAAAGAGCATTCCTTGTTCCAAAAGTTGCGATTCCTTGATCATTTATTCTTTTCCGAGCTGAGCAGTCCTACCATTAACAATTCAGTTTCATCGGCAGTTCTCCCGATTTGCAGCGAAAACTAGCGGCGAGATCATAAAAGGCAATCTCAACAAAGGAGATAAACCGTGGACTTACTTTGGACCATAGCGATAATTCTGGCAGTGTTGTGGCTTCTGGGAATGGTCTCGTCCTACACGCTTGGAGGCTTCATACACCTCCTTCTGGTGCTCGCGATCGTTGTGGTATTGATTCGGGTGATTCAGGGCCGTAGGGTCGTCTGACCGAGAACCGTAGTATTTTGTTGAGTAACGGGCAGCTACTGTGTTGCCCGTTGCTCCCGGCGAAGCTTGTTAACTGGCGCTGCCAGCTGTGGCCGGCATCTTCCGCGATTTCGATTTACGGCTTTGCTTTTCGTCGCCCCGCGAAGCCGTCAGGCTCTTCTTGAGCGCAGTCATCATATCGATCACCGGCGCTCTTTTTGGCTCCTCGCCAATTTCGAGGCGTTTTCCGTGCTGCTTGGCTTCAAGCAATTTCTTCAGTTTCTCTTGAAACTCATTGTGATATTGCTTCGGTTTGAATGGTTCAGTCAGACTTTCAATGAGCTGCTCTGTCAACTTCACTTCCTGGGGTTTTAGATTCATCGATTCAAAAACTCCGTACTCGGGCAATTGCCGAATCTCGTTGGCAAAATACATGGTGTGTAGCAATAGGCCGTGCTGATAAGGGCGAAGGAAAACCGTGTAATCCCGCTGGTGCATCAGCAGCGTGCCGATCCCGACGGTACCCGTGTCCTCAAGCGCTTTCATCAGCAGTAGATAGGCCTTTTTCCCGCTGTCCTCGGCAATACAAAAATAAGATGAGTCAAAGAAAATCGGATCGATTTCCTTCAGCTTTGTGAACGCCACGATTTCCAGAGTCCGCGAAGAAGTGGCAGCAAGTTTCTTGATTTCCTTGTCCTCCACAAGAACGTACTGTCCTTCATCAAATTCATAGCCCTTGATGATTTCATTTCGCTCCACAAAACGATTGCAGTGCGGGCAAAAAAGCGGCTGGCGCACGCGCGTATTGCACGCTTTGTGAATTTGGTGCAGATAGGTGCGTTGGCTGCGCGCTGCCGCGTACAGCCGCACAGGAATCGAAACCAGACTCAGAACGATAGTGCCCTTCCAAACGGATGAGGCCATGGGGAAACCTCTTGCGATTGTCGCCGTGCCGACTGTGGCGGCCACATCAGGTGATGCCATTATGCGCCGAGAATAATGTTTGTAGGAACGCTTAACCGAATTGCACTATAAGGAGCAGCTCGCCAATACTGGTTAAATGGACTCTTTGCGCGAATACCGTCGGAAAAGGCCTAAGGGTGACAGCCCTGAACCGCGTGGCGGAGCGCCAACTAAGGGTCACAATTCGTTTGTCATCCAACGTCACGACGCGACCCGTCTGCACTACGACTTTCGCCTGGAAATGGATGGCGTATTGAAGTCCTGGGCCGTGCCCAAGGGTCCTTCCCTGAATCCCGCAGACAAACGTCTCGCCATTCACGTCGAAGATCATCCGCTCGATTACGGCGGTTTTGAAGGGACCATCCCGGAAGGGAATTACGGTGCGGGCGAAGTCATGCTTTGGGATAAAGGCACCTATACCACCGAAGGCAATCTGTCAGCCGAAGAGCAATTGCGAAAAGGCGACCTAAAAATCTTTTTGCACGGACAGAAGCTCAACGGCAGCTTCGTTCTCGTGAAGTTGAAGTACTCCAGCAAGCAAAACGAGTGGCTGTTAATTAAACATCGCGATGAATATGTTCGTACGGATTGGGACATCGAGGAGCACGGGACTTCCGTAAAGAGTGGAAAATTGCCCGGCCCGCCACGCCATGGCTATCGTAAAGGTGCGACCGCTACTTTTTCCAGCGGCGTGCAGAATCTGACCAACGCGTGCAAATCTCCGATGCCTGGCGAGGGCAGTCTGCGTCCGGCACTGGCATCGCTGAGCGAAAGACCATTTTCGAGCGACGATTGGCTCTTTGAAATTAAATGGGACGGAATCCGGTCGCTTGCCTTTGTGGAAGATGGCACGACCAAGCTTATGTCCCGTTCGGCGAGGTCCATTTCCTCCGAGTATCCCGAATTTCGCGATCTGGCGAAGTACATCCGTGCACGGACAGCCGTACTCGACGGAGAAATCGTCGTATTGGACGATAAGGGCCGCAGCAGTTTTCAACGGCTGCAAGGACGCTTCGGCGTGCAGAATCCGTCCCAGAATTTGCAGGCCGAACTTCCCGTCACCTATTATTTTTTCGATGTCTTATATTGCGACGGTTACGACGTGCGGCGTTCGCCTCTGATAGAACGCAAGCGGTTGCTGGAGAAACTGGTTGTCGCAGACGAACGCATCAGAATCTCCGATCATCAAATTGGACACGGTATCGAGCTCTTCGAAGCGGCCATCAGCAATGGCCTGGAGGGTTTGGTCGCCAAGCGTCTATCGAGCCCGTATCCCGAAGGCAGGACTTCCAATTGGCTCAAATTCAAATCGGTGAAAGAAGTGGATGCCGTCGTCGGCGGCTGGACTGATCCGCGTGGCGGCCGGCAATATTTTGGCAGCCTGTTAGTGGGCTTATACGAAAAATCCGCGCTACGGTTTATCGGGGGAGTTGGCACAGGGTTTCCAAATACGCTGGAACGAGAGCTATACGAAAAGTTACAGCAGATCCCAGCTAAGAAGTGCCCATTCTCGCCGGTTCCACAAACGCGGGAGCGTGCTCATTGGGTTCAGCCAAAATTAGTCGCCAGGGTAGGTTACGCGGAGTGGACCTCAGACAATAATTTGCGGCAACCACGGTTTCTTGGATTGCAGCCGGATCGTGATCCGCGCGAGAGCATTCTTGCAAAGGAAACAAGGGTCAGCGCCGTCGTGCCGGATCCGCCGAAGACCGCCAAACCTTTCCAGTCCTCGCGTTCTGTGGCAATAAGGACAAGAAAGGCCGCGTCCGTGCAGGCTCCAATTGTAAAGACAAAAAAGTCCGGGTCCCCGCAATCTGCGGCTCCAATTATCAAGGCTCTCGAACAACAGCGTCAAGAACAAGTACGAGCCGAAATTAACGGGCGCGAATTGACGCTCACGCATTTAAATAAGATTTATTTTCCAAAGGCCGGCTTCACCAAGCGCGACGTCCTCGCGTACTACGCCACCGTAAGTCCTTACCTGCTTCCATTCCTAAAACATCGCCCGCTCGTGCTTCATCGCTATCCGAACGGCATTGCAGGTGGCGCGTTTTATCAGAAAGAAGCCGGAGAATATATTCCCGAATGGATTCGCACCGTAGCTATTTTCTCCGAAACGAAAAAAAGTGCTGTCTCCTACTTTCTAATCGACGACCTCGCATCGCTTTTGTATCTAAGCAATCTTGGATGTATCGAGCACAATCCGTTTTCGGCCCGGGAAGACGATCTCGATCAGCCGGACTATATGTTTGTCGATCTCGACCCGACCGAGGGCACGGCATTCAGCCGGGTGGTACTCGCCGCAAGAGTTATCGGAGAGGTCCTGAAACAGGCAGGCCTTGAATTCTTTACAAAGACCTCCGGCGCGTCCGGTTTGCATATGTTTATTCCGATTGCCCGTAAATACGGATTCGGCCAGGTGCGCGCGCTGCTCGAAATCATCACCCAACTTGCCGTTGATCGTGAAAAAGGACTGCTGACCAGAATTCATCGCGTTCACGACCGGCCAAAAAATACGATTTTCGTGGACGTTCGCCAAAACGCTTACGGGCAATCGCTGGCATCCGTTTTCTCCGTCCGGCCGCGTGAAGGCGCACCGGTCTCCACTCCGCTGGCTTGGAACGAACTGAAGCCCGATCTGAAGCCAGAGGTATGGAATATCCGTACGGTCTTGGCCGATCTGCCGCGTCGATCGAAACTGTGGGAAAAGTTCTTCGATCACACTCAGACACTCGAAAGCGCTCTGGAAGCTTTGGATCGGTCACGCATGGCCTGATCTGACCAATTGTAGGTTGCAGTGAGTTCGGATTTATCGCGGAGCAATGGCATGTCTGATTTAACGGCCGCGAAGCCCATCCTCGATGAGCCATCACATTTCCAACGACCAGGTTCCCGAAGCCTACGAGAAATTCGACCGGCGGACCGACGGCTATATCAAAGTCCTGATCCGCATGGGTGGAAGGAAATTCGCCGCCGCGACAGCATAAGAACGAAACTTCCGCCCAGCCCAAAAACCAGCCCTGTTTTGTGGCAGCAAACGAGATCCATTGAGGTGCGAAAATGGCCAGATACGGAAAAGCAGCGCAAAAATCGGTTAAGAGTGCGATGGATCGGCGAAAGCATGGAACCCTGAAATCGGGAAAAGGCGGAAGGGGTGGTCGCGTCAAAAGCCGCAAGCAGGCGATTGCGATTGGACTTTCCGAAGCTCGCAAGAAGGGCGCCAAGGTCCCCAGGAAAAAATCCCGCTAGTGCCTGTGGTGGACCCGGATCGAGATGCTATGCAGTCTTTGTGCTGCGTGCGATCAAACGCGGCACCAAGGGCTTCGTGTTTCTTATGCCGCCCAAAACGATCTTCGCGGAGATTGCCGCCAATCTGGTCATCGGAGTCTCGAAGTTTGTGGCGGCATTTTTCAGCGGAAGCGCGGCTATGCTTTCTGAAGGCATTCATTCGCTGATCGATACCGCCAACGGCATTCTTTTGCTCTTTGGCACCTTTCGCAGCCGCAAACCGGCTAACGACGAACATCCTTTCGGGTACGGAAAGGAATTGTTCTTCCGGACGCTAGTCGTCGCCATGCTGATTTTTGCCTCACCACTACTTAGGTCCCGAAACTGTTTTGCTTGCGCTCGATATCCTGTTCCGGCGATCTCTATCGGCGAGCGACGTAACGCAAGCAGTTGGCCGGATTGAAAAGGCCGTGCGTACGAAATTCCTAAAATCCGCCACATTTATCTGGAAGCGGATGCGCTAACCGGAGCCGCTCGCGGCAATCCGGGCTCCGGAAGAACGCAAATGGGATTTGGCGGGTCGAACTGAAAAGTTTTGTTATCACTGAAGTGGCACACAAAAAACTTCAAAAAGAGGCATCAGCAAATGGCTGTTCTCCGGGCCAGACGTAATCGAAGGAAACGCAAAGGTATAACCAGAAGAGCAGGCGCGGAAGACGGACGCGCCACTTTACAAACGAACCTCAAAGACCAAACGTCAATAAGCGTCATCGCAAACCGGACGAAATTTACGGCGATACCTCCATACCGGACTTGGCTCGCAAAGAGTGACAATCGCTACTGCGTTATGTTCCTGTTGACCTCACTTGTTGACGCGAAAATCGTTGCGAGCTAGCATCGCCTTGCGCTCTTCGCGCGAGTGCGGACTTCATGTCAACGCTTCCGACGGACTATTTGCGGCTGCATGCAGAACCGGGTGTGTCGATCTTGCGCAGCTTGTTTGATCTGCAACGTCGCGCCTTCCGTGGCTCTACTCCGAATTACGCGAAACGACTGTCTTCGTTAAAGTTGCTGGAAGAGGCTGTCCTGGACCATCAGGCGGAAATTGTCAGCGCCGTGAACGAAGATTTTGGCGGTCGCGCACGGCAAGAGACTCTAGCCTTAGAACTCGCTCCACTTGTGGACGCGATTCGCCATGCTAGGCGGCACTTGGCTAGTTGGATGAAGCCACGAAAGGTTCGCGCTGGCATCAACTTTTTTCCTGCACGCGCTCGCATCATCCATCAGCCTTTGGGAGTGGTCGGAATCATCGGCGCCTGGAATTACCCGGCGTTTCTGACATTGTCTCCACTAGTTGACACCATTTCGGCCGGCAATCACGCCATGATCAAGCCTTCCGAACTTGCTCCGCGGACTGCCGCCCTGTTGCAGAGAATAATTGCTGCGATCTTTCCTGAAGACTACATCGCTGTCATCACGGGCGATGCCCACGTAGCCGCGGAGTTTGCTTCTTTGCCCTTCGATCATCTGTTGTTCACTGGCTCTACGCGGGTCGGCAAATTGATCATGCGGGCCGCCAGTGAAAATCTGACGCCGGTCACATTGGAACTGGGCGGAAAATCTCCAGCCATCATTCATCCAGAATTTCCATTGCGCACCGCGGTTGAAAGGATCCTTACTGGTAAGTTGTACAACGCGGGACAAACCTGCCTCGCCCCGGATTATGTTTTCATTCATGAAGCGCAACGCGACCGCTTCGTCGAGCTTGCCAAGGAAGTTGCGCAAGAACTGTATTTCACCTGGGCCGATAACTCCGACTACACCAGGATCATCAATCGCTCGCAGTATGATCGCCTGAATGACTATTTGCGGGACGCTGCATCCCATGGAGCAACCGTGATTCCATTGGGCGGAAGCGCGGAAGGCTGCAACGCAGAAAGCAGGATTTTTCCACCGGTCTTGCTGCTCGGCGTTGACGACACCATGCACGTGATGCAGGATGAAATTTTCGGCCCAATTCTCCCGGTCAAGACGTATCAACATGTCGGCGAAGCGCTCAACTACATTGCAGAACGCCCTCGGCCACTCGCCCTCTATTATTTTGATCACCACTCCGGACGCATCGATGAAATACTGCAGTCCACCATCTCAGGCGGCGTCACCATAAATGACGTCGTCTATCACGTCGCGCAGAACAATTTGCCGTTCGGCGGCGTGGGACCAAGTGGAATGGGTTGCTACCACGGCCAGGCAGGTTTCGAAACGTTCTCGCAGAAAAAAAGCGTATTCATGCAGAGCCGCTTCAGCGCGCTCTCATTCCTCAGGCCACCTTACGGTCCACTCTCCGAGCGCGTCATAAAATTTCTCCTGCGTAGGTGAGCGGTCTAAACTTTCAGTTTCGTTCCCGCTACCTCCACCACCGATCCGTTGCCGGCTTCTCGAAACTGCGCCCAGTCATTTGGCGGATCAGGCGTTCTCCAAAAATCGTTGAATGGCTCAAGCAACTCCACTCCCACTTCATTCAAGTTGCCAGTACGAGCCCCAATCATAAGCGCGCGGCACTTCCGCCGCTGATCGGTTCGTACATCTGAGAGTGTTAAGCTCTCGCCCACCTGTACTTCTCTGCTCAACAAAATAAGCGCCGTGCGCATTCACTACCAAAGTCGAAGTTTCCTCAGTCCACGGCAATCGATCCGCAGTGCTCAGCGACGCGCGAATCGTGATGGTCAGCCAGATTCGCTGGCTTCCCTCGCCACGGAATAGGCGGGTGGTGGCTGGCTGATCATATTCGCGTTCCTATTTCTGTTCATAACGGTCTTGAGTCTTGCGGAGCAAGTGCACAACCTTTCTCACCTTCAAGACGAGCGCAAACCGCTCGTGCGCTTTGATTCTGCAATTAAGAACGCAGGACTGTTAGTGGAAGCTTAGGATGCTTGGCCAGAGGATCGACTATAACGTCCCAGAAACGAACGGCTGTTTAATATTGGAACTGTCGAACGCCACGGAAACGAAATCGAATCGCGGCTCGCGTCACACTCGCTCCACCGCCAGCGATACGCCCTGCCCAACTCCCACACACATCGTAGCCAAAGCGCGCTCGGCGCCCGTTTTTTCCAACTGATGAACCGCCGTTAGCGCCAGCCGCGCTCCGCTCATGCCTAGCGGATGGCCGAGCGCGATTGCTCCGCCGTTTGGATTTACGTGCGCCGCGTCATCTGCAATTCCCAGCTGCCGCAGGCATGCAAGCGCCTGGCTCGCGAACGCTTCGTTCAACTCGATGAAATCAAAATCGCTGATGGACAGTTTCAATCGCGCGAGTAACTTCTTCGTCGAAGGCACCGGCCCGATTCCCATGATGCGCGGAGGAACGCCAGCCGCGGCCATTCCCAATACCCGCGCACGTGGCGTCAGCCCATGACGCTTTACAGCATCCTCCGAAGCCACGATCATCGCTGCCGCTCCATCGTTAATTCCTGAAGCGTTTCCAGCCGTCACGGTTCCCGGCGTTCGAAACGCTGCCTGCAACTTTGCCAACGCCTCAATCGTTGTGTCCGCCCGCGGATGCTCATCCGCCGCAAGCGTGGTCGAACCCTTCTTACCTGCAATTTCTACCGCAACAATTTCCTCTGCAAAAAAACCGCAGGCTTGTGCGCAAGCCGCCCGCTGCTGGCTTCTCAACGCGAATGCGTCCTGATCCTCTCGGCTTACTGTGAATTCTTCCGCGACGTTTTCTCCGGTTTCCGGCATGGAATCAACTCCATATTGCTTCTTCATCAATGGATTGATAAAGCGCCAGCCGATCGTCGTGTCGTATGTCCCCACTGAACGCGAAAACGCCGCGTCCGCCTTTCCCATCACGAACGGCGCTCGCGACATGGATTCGACGCCTCCGGCAATCACGAATTCCAGTTCACCTGCCGCAATCCCACGCGCTGCCGTGCCAACCGCTTCCATGCCGGAAGCGCAAAGACGATTCACCGTTGAACCCGGCACATTTTGCGGAATCGCGGCAAGCAGCAGCGCCATCCGCGCGACATTGCGATTGTCTTCGCCCGCCTGATTGGCGCAACCCAGCGTCACCTCGTCCAGTTGCTCCCAGTCCGCTTTCGAATTGCGTTGCAGAAGTGCTCGCAGCGGAATTGCCGCCAAGTCGTCGGCTCGAACCGAAGCTAACGAGCCACCATATCGTCCAATCGGGGTTCGAATCGCGTCGCAAATAAAAACCGTTTTCATTTCATCCCGCCGTTAGACTTCCATGCGCCAATTTCGTTCGCCGCTCCAGATCCCGGAGTGTTTCAAGCTCCAGCGAAGTCGGTGCCGCTGTCTCTTTCAGTTCCGGAGCAAATCGAATTTCCCATTCCGTCGCCTTGCTAACCTGATCTCTGGCGATACCTGGATGCAGTTGTGTGACCGTCAGTTCTTTCGTCACCGGATCCGGCTCCATCAAACACAGATCCGTCACCACTGCCACCGGCCCCTTGCCAGGAAGCCGCAAACGAGTTCGCGCATCGCCGCCATCCAGGTGACCGACCGACGTAACAAAATCCAGTCTTTTCACAAACGCTCGCGCCGATTGTTTCAACACCAGCACCACTTCGCCCGCGCAGCTCGCGATTTCCGGCGCTCCGCCTGCTCCCGGCAGGCGAGTGCTCGGTTTTCCGTAGTCTCCAATCACCGTCGTATTGATATTCGCGAAACGGTCGATCTGTGCCGCGCCAAGAAATCCCACATCCACACGCCCGCCTTGCAGCCAGTAGCGAAAAATCTCCGGCGTCGAAACGACAGTGTCCGCGGTCTCCGCAAGATTTCCGTCGCCGATCGAAAGCGGCAGCACCGCTGGCTTCGCTCCAATTGGGCCCGATTCATAAATCAGAACGATGTCCGGCGCATGAGTCAGTCGCGCAAGATTCGCCGCCGTGGACGGCAATCCAATTCCCACAAAACACACGGCTCCGTTTTTCAGCAGCCTCGCCGCAGAGATGGTCATGATTTCATTTGTCGTGTACTCCGTTGCCGTCATTGTTTCGCCTGCGCAAGCGATTCGCCAAGAACCTGGCGAAACTCTGTAAAATTACTGGTCTCAAGAATGTGCGCCTTGATCCAACTCTGAAAAATCTCGCGATCGCGCGCAATCCCGTCCCATGCCTGATAAAAACGATTGTCGCGCTCGTAGTAACCGTGCGCATAAGACGGAAACGCTCCGCCCGGCACGCAGCACACCGCCGAAATCGTCCAACTCGGCAGAATACACGCATTCGGCCAGGCTTTCAGATCGTCCACAATTTCTTCCACCGTCACGATCGCTCTTTTCGCCGCTAGCACGGCCTCCTTCTGCACGCCCAGGATTCCCCACAGCAGAACATTCCCTTTGCGGTCAGCCTTCTGAGCGTGAATGATGCTCACATCCGGCTGAATCGATGGAACCGCGGCAAGCTTTTCTCCGGTAAACGGACATTCTATAAATCTAATTTTGTCGTTGTAATTGGGTAGGTCGGAACCCGCGTAAGCGCGCAGCACCGCAAAGGGAAGCCTCGAAGCTCCCGCGACATACGCATTCGAAAGATCTCCGTGTCCGTGCTCTTGAATTTCCAGCGGCAACGGCCAATCGTGTTCCACTGCGTCTCGCAAACGGTGCAGCGAACCAACGCCGGGATTTCCGCCCCAGGAAAATATCAATTTTTTCGCGCAGCCCGAGCCAATCAGCTGATCGTAAATGACGTCCGGCGTCATCCGCACCAGTGTCAGACTTTTACGCCCCTGCCGAATTACCTCATGCCCGGCCGCGAAGGGAATCAGGTGGGTGAATCCCTCCATCGCCACCACGTCGCTATCACCCACCAGACCGGCAACTGCTTCGCGAAGACTTGTAATTTCCGCCATGTGGAATAAGCAAGCCAAACGGGACGAAGACTACCCGGTCCTCCGCCCTCTGCACTATTGACCTCACATTATTAACGCTACAACAGTAATGATACACGTAAGACCTGCTTGTCCCCGCTCTCAGTATTGCGGTTTTCGAATCCGTTGTAGAATGTCGCGCGTCAAAGTTCATATGTGTTTCATCCATTTTGTCGTTCGCCGCGCCTCAACGTTCCTCGCAGGCCGGGAAGGAAAGCATGATTTTCCAAAAAGCCAGGCGCATTTTGCTGTCCTTAGTCGTTGCTCTTTTCCTGGTTGGCGCTCTCCACGCGCAAACCAAGCTCCTGCGTTTCCCCGATGTGCATGGCGACAAGGTCGTCTTCACCTACGGCGGCGACCTCTGGCTCGCCTCGACGTCTGGTGGACTCGCCTCGCGCCTTACCGCACATCCTGGCCTCGAACTTTTCGCCAAGTTCTCTCCCGACGGCAAATGGATCGCCTTCACCGGACAATACGACGGCGACGAACAGGTTTACATCATCCCCGTCACCGGCGGCGTTCCCAAGCAACTCACCTTTTATCCGGCTCGCGGACCGCTCCCGCCGCGCTGGGGTTACGACAATCAAGTCTATGGATGGACGCCCGACGGCAAGTCCGTAATCTTCCGTTCCGGCCGCGAATATTTCGATCTCGGTGACAGCCGCCTTTACACCGTTTCCGCTTCCGGTGGTATGCCTGAAGCGCTTCCCATGCCCAAGTCCGGCGCTGGCGATCTTTCTCCCGATGGCTCCAAAGCCGTCTACTCTCCGCTCTTCCGCGATTTCCGCACCTGGAAGCGCTATTCCGGCGGTTGGGCTCAACAGCTCTACATTTTCGATTTGAAGACCCACGCCCAGGAGAAAATCACCGACAACCCCCGCGCCAACCGCGACCCCATGTGGATCGGCTCCAAGATCTTCTTCTCTTCCGACCGCGACGGCACCAACAATCTTTTTTCCTTCGATCCCGCCACCAAGAAAACGGATCAACTGACGAACAGCACTGAATGGGACGTTCGCTGGCCCAGCACCGACCACAAAAACCAGATCGTCTACGAATTGGATGGCGAACTCAACATTTTCGACGCCTCCAGCGGCCAGTCCCGCCACATCTCCATCGAAGTACCCAACGATGGCGTCTCGATGCGCCCCACCCAGGTTTCTGCCGCAGAACAAGTTGAAGACGTCAGCCTCAGTCCCAAGGGCGAACGCGCACTCTTCGTCGCTCGTGGCGATATCTTCACTGCGCCAATCGAAAAAGGTCCAACCCGCAATCTCACCGACTCTTCAAATGCTCACGATAAGTGGGGACGCTGGTCGCCTGACGGCGCAAAAATCGCCTTCATCTCCGACCTCGACGGCGAAGACGAAGTCTATCTCATCAATCAGGATGGTTCCGGCAAACCCGAAGAGTTGACTCACGGTTTTCACGCCATGCTCTATGCTCCGGAGTGGGCGCCTGATGGCAAGCGTCTCGCTTTTTCAGACAAAGACGGCAAGCTCTATGTGCTCACTCTTGACGACAAAAAAGTCGTTCAGATCGCCAAGGACAACGGCGGCAGTCTGCGCGACTACACTTGGTCCCACGACGGCGGTCACCTCGCCTTTACCCTGAGCAACCCCAATAATTTTTCTTCGATTTACATCTGGAGCGTGACCGGTGGCGAGGTACATCGCGTTACCAGCGACCTTTTCAACGCCGGCAGCCCTGCTTGGGAACCTGACGGCGACTATCTCTACTACGTCGCCGGACATGACTTTCAACCGGCGCTCAGCCAGATCGAGTTCAACTACGCCACCGATCGCAGCGACGGCATCTTTGCTCTTGCCCTTCGCAAGGACGTAAAGAATCCTTTTCCGCCGGAAAGCGACGAAGTCACTATCACAAAAGAAGGTGACAAGCCCGCCGCAACGGATAGCGCCAAAGCCGACGACAAAAAGCCCGAAAAGAAAGACGAAAAAAAAGAACAGAAGAAAGACGAAAAACCGAAGGAATATATCCGCATTGATTACGCTGGCCTCGCCGACCGCGTTACCCGCGTTCCGATTCAGGGCGATAATTACAATGGGCTGGCCGCCACCAAGGAATATCTAATTTACGGTCGTGCTGGCACTCCTTTTTACGGCCGAGACGCCTACCCTCCTGCCGCTCTGATCCTTTTTTCCTTCAAGGACCGCAAGGAGACCACTCTCGCCGAGGGCCTGCGTGCCTTCGTCGTTTCCGACGATGGCAAGAAAGTCCTCACGCGCGCCGAACACGACTTCAAACTCTACGATGCCAAGCCCGAAGGCAAAGCTACTCCCAAAACCATCTCCACCGCCAACCTTCTTGCGGACCGCGTTCCTCAGCAAGAGTGGGCGGAAATCTTCAACGAAGTCTGGCGTCGCTATCGCGATTTCTATTACGTTAAAAACATGCACGGCTACGATTGGGATGCTCTCCGCAAGCAATATGCTGCGCTGGTGCCGTTCGTCGCTCACCGCTCAGACCTCAATTATGTTCTCGGAGAAATGGTTTCCGAGCTTAGCACTTCGCACTCCTACATCGAGGGCGGAGACTATGAAATGCCAAAGCGTCCCCAGGGCGCTCTCGCCGGTGCCAGCTTCGAACTCGACCACGCGGCCGGCCGTTACCGCATCTCCAAAATCTATCGCGGCCAGAATGAAGAAGATCTCTATCGCTCTCCTCTCACCGAAGTCGGCGTTGACGCCAGAGAAGGCGACTACGTCCTCGCCATCGACGGCGAAGATTTGACCGCCGACAAAAATCCGTACCAGCTCCTTCGCAACAAAGCCAATCGTCCGGTGCAGCTCACGCTCAATTCCAAGCCTTCCACCGACGGCGCCCGTCACATCAGCTATCGTCCCATCACCACCGAACGCAATCTCTTCTATCTCGATTGGGTCGCTCACAATCGCGAAGCCGTCTCCAAAGCTACCAACGGCCGTGTCGGTTACATCCACATCCCCGATATGGGGGCTGCTGGCATCCGCGAATTTATCAAGTTCTACTACCCGCAGATTCGCAAAGAAGCCTTGATCGTGGACGTCCGCGGCAACGGTGGCGGCAACATTTCTCAGATGCTCATTGAGCGCCTTCGCCGCCAACTGCTCGGCACCGATTTCGATCGGGTCTCTGACTACACGGGCACTTATCCCTCCGCTGTGTTTTACGGACCCAAAGTCTGCCTCATCAACGAAACGTCCGCATCCGATGGTGATATCTTTCCTTACATGTTCCGCCAGGCTGGTCTGGGTCCATTGATCGGCAAGCGCACTTGGGGAGGAGTGGTCGGCATCACCGGCCGCGGCCCTCTCCTGGACGGCGGCACCGTTTTCGTGCCCGAATTCGCCAGCGCCTCTCCCGACGGGAAATACATCATCGAAGGCCATGGCGTCGATCCGGATATCGTCGTGGAAAATGATCCCGCGTCCGTCATCGCCGGTCGCGACCCGCAGCTCGAGCGCGGCATATCCGAAGTCATGAAAGCGCTCGAAGCCAATCCCAAAAAGCTGCCGCTTCGTCCGCCGGACCCGGTAGATCACCCCAGGCAGTAACAACCCGCCGCGAATCTTGTAGGGGCGCAGCATGCTGCGCCCCAGCTTGCCCGGGCGTTAGATTTAGAGATGTGCGAAAAAAACCGCGGCGGTCATTCCGAGCGCAGCGAGGGGGCGCGAACCCCGGCAACTCAAGTAAGAGTTCCCTGCCGTCATACCGAACGCACCGAGGAATCTCTCTTGCGCCTGTGTGAGCCAAGGCACGCCCTCACGCATTCAACGTCTTCACCAGCGCGCTAACGCCGTTCCACAAAATCTGCACCCCAATACACACCAACAAAAACGAAGACAACCGCAAAATAACATTCATCCCGCTCGGCCCCACTGCCGCCGCCAATCGCGCCGAATACCCGTAACAAAGATAAATCGTCACCGCAATCAGCGCGGCCCCTACCGCTGCGGATATCAACGCCACTACGTTGGCGCCAAGGCGTCGCGGCTCATTCGCTCCCAGCGTGATCGCAATTGATATCGACCCCGGACCCACCGTCAGCGGCAGCGTCAGCGGATAAAACGCATTGCGCAGAATATCTTCCTGAGTCAGCGCCTGATGCGACTGTCCCCGGTCCACCTGGTCGCTTCGCGTCAGCATCGCCCATCCCGTCGAGACCACGATTAATCCTCCGCCCACCTGCACCACCGGCAGCGAAATCCCAAAAAACGAAAGGATGTGCGTCCCCACTACCATGGATACAATCAGCAGAATAAAGCTGTTGATCGCCACTCGCCGCGCCAGCAATTTCCTGGATTCTTTCGAATAATCTTGCGTCAGCACCAAAAACACCGGGCTGCCTCCGATCGGATTCACGATCGGAAACAGCGCGCTCACGATGAGCAAAATACTTTTTGCAGTTTCAAAGAACATGTAGGCCGAAGGAGTATAACCCGAATCCCCAGCGCACCTTTCCTCGCGTTCGAACTAAGCCTTGCGCGCCGCGCGAACCACTTTCGCGGTCGTGATCGCCTGGCCCACATGGCGCTGTGTATGCTCCGCCACGTGAACCAGGAGCCCGCCCAGACTCGTAGGCAGAAGTTTTCGCCCGACCACTCTCCCTTCTTCTAGGTCTTCTCGCTCCAGCGCCCGCACTCGCCTTGCCGCTTTTTCCAGCGCCACCCGTAACTTCGCCAATTCCTCCTCAGTTGATGTACACGCTGCCATCTCGCTTTTAAGCTCGGCCACTTGTTTTTCATCCAGTGCCCGACCTTCCGCATACGTCAGAAGCCGATCCACACTCCCCGCGATATGCCGCAAGTGGAACCCTACCGATGCAACTCCAGCCGGCCCTTCGTTCAACTCCTCTGCAGTAAAATCACCGCACCACCGAGTGATATCCTCTTCGGCCAACTCCAGAGCATGCAACACCGCTCGATGCACCGCCGGAACTTCCTTGCGCGTCCCCCGAAGCCACGGCTCCCTCGCTGAGGTATTCAACGTCATTGCGCAAGATCCTCCGATTCGTTGCCTTATGTAGCGGCGGCTTTATGCCGCTGCTCTTTCTTTTCGAAACTTCCCGCTCACTTTCGACCAACGCATCATCATGGCACAGCGCCGGAACAACGCTTCGAACACATTGGCTTTCACCTACAACAAAATCGTCGCCAAATTGCTGCCTTGCTGCAAATACGCTCGTGCGATAAAGTCACTCGGTCACCGAGGGAAAATGGCAAAAAAGACCAAGGCCGCAAAACTTAAAAACACCGTCGCCGTGCCGATCGGCACCGAGCGCGTAAAACTTCTCCTCCCCCACAACAAAATCCAAAAAAGAATTCGCGAAATGGCCAAAGCCATTCGCGCCGATTTTCCCACCGAACCGCTCCTGCTACTCGGAGTTTTGAAAGGCGCCGTACTCTTTCTCGCCGACCTGGCTCGCCAGATTCCCGGCGAGGTCACCTTCGATTTCATCGCCGTCTCCAGCTACGGCAAGGATTCACGCACCTCTGGCCAGGTCAAACTCAACAAGGACATCGACTCCAGCATCGAGGGCAAAACCGTCATCGTGGTGGAAGACATTCTGGATACTGGCTTGACTCTCCGCTACCTCTTGAACATTTTGCGGCAACGCAGGCCTAAAAATCTTCGTGTGGCCGTTTTATTAGACAAGGTTGATCGCCGCCTCACCGATGTACAGGCCGATTATGTCGGTTTTCCGATTCCCAACGAATTCGTGGTTGGTTATGGACTCGATTACGCGGAACGCTACCGCAATCTTCCCGACGTCAAAATATTGTCCCTTCCCGGCGAAACTCACTGAGCATGAAACTAACTGAGCAACGTGAGCTCCGGGCCTCCAGCCGATTCAAGGTCACGCTGTTATAATAGAAGCCGCGAATGAATCCTGCAGACTCATCAACAGAATTGACTCTTGCCCAGCCAATGGGCGAAGTGTCCGCCGAAATGCTCGCGACCCTCGCCGAAATCGGCGAGGAAGTGAACGCTTCACTCGACTTGGACGTCGTCCTCGCCCGCACCGCTGCGCTCATCAAAAAACACATTGATTACGAAATTTTCGGCGTACTCCTGATGGACCATGCCAACGCCGTGCTGCAGCACCGGTTTGCCATCGGCTATCCGCCCGACTTGGCCGCCAATTTGCGCGTTCCGCTCGGGCAGGGAATCACCGGCATCGCGGCCGCTACCGGCCATCCGGTCCGCGTCAGCGACGTCGGCAAAGACCCGCGTTACATCAACGCCATTGACAGCGTTCGTTCCGAACTTGCCGTCCCGCTGATGATTCAGGGCAAGTGTATCGGGGTTCTGGATATTCAGAGTAACCGCCCGGACTATTTCACTCCCGACCAGCAAAGCATTCTCACCCTGCTTGCAAGTCGCCTGGCTGTCGCCATCGAAAATGCCCGTCTGTTTGAACGAGTCCGTTCTCAGGCCGGCACGCTGCTTCTTCTCAACGAAGTCAGCCGCGAAATGAGCTCCATCCTCGACGTCGAGGAACTGCTTCGCCGTGCTGCCGAACAGGTCAAGCGCGTCATCGACTATCAAATCCTCAGCATCATGCTCTACGACGAAGAACAGAAAATTTTCCGCCACCGCCTCGACGTAAAACACGGCCAACGCGTGCAAGGCAAACTCCGCGTCGCCGCCAGCGAAGGAATCGTCGGCGCTGCGGCTACTCTGCGCGAACCGGTGCTTGTGCCCGATGTTTCAGTCGATCCGCGCTATCTCATGGTCAATCCGGAAACTCGCTCCGAGCTTGCTATTCCCATGATTCACAAAGGCAAAATTATCGGAGTGCTGGACCTCGAGAGCGCGCAGCTCAACGCTTTCAGCGACGAACACGTTCAGACACTTTCCATTCTCGCCGCGAATCTGGCCGTCTCGCTTGAGAACGCCCGTCTCTACGAACAAGTTGCGCGCGACGAAGCCCGCCTCGATCGCGATCTACAAGCCGCCAAGCGCATTCAAGGCGCTCTGATCCGTCCGGCGCCCAGCGAAGATTTTGGTCTCGATATGGCCGCGCGTTATTTGTCCGCTCGCGAAGTTTGCGGCGATCTATACGAATTCCTGCGCTACGGCCCTCAACAACTCGGTGTAGCCCTTGCCGACGTCAGCGGAAAGGGAACTGCCGCCGCTCTTTACGGTGCTGTCGCTATCGGCATCATGCGCAGCCTGGCGCCGCAAAAATTGCAGCCCGCCGAAATGCTTCGCCAGATGAATCAACTTGTCGGCGAACGTCGCGTCGAAGGCCGCTTCATGACCGCCTGCTTCGGCACCTGGCAAAAAGGCCGCCGCAAGTTCCGCGTAGCCAATGCCGGTCAGTCTCAACCGCTTCTATATAAGGACGGTCGTTGCGGCAAAATCGAACTCACCGGATTCCCGCTCGGCATCTTCGAAGAAACCAGCTACGACGAGTGGGGCGTAACTCTCGATCCCGGCGACATCGTCATTTTCCATTCCGACGGCATTGCCGAAACCATGAACAGCGAAGGCCAGTTTTTCGGAACCGATCGCGTGAAAAAGCTAGTCGAAGCTCATAATCAACTCACCGCCACTGAAATTTCCGACCTGATCCTCCGCGAAGTGGATTGGTTCGCGCAAAGCGCTCCGCTCTCCGATGACCGTACTCTCGTGGTGCTCAAAGTTCGATGAGCACGCAGCCACGCGCACCCAAACAGCCTCTCCGTTTCGTTGATCCTGCGGAATTTACTCCGCATTTTTCCTGGCGCAAATCAAAGCAACACAAATCACAACAGCACACCGGCGAAGAAGTTTTTTGCGAAGACGTCTCGCTCGCCGCCGTAGCGCAAACCTACTCAACTCCGACTTATCTGTACAGCCGCTCCGCCATCGAGTCTGCCTTTCTCGAACTCGATAAAGGCCTCGCATCTCTTCCTCATACAATCTGTTTTGCTGTCAAAGCCAACGGAAATCTCACCATCCTCAAGCTGTTGGCAAAACTTGGCAGTGGCTTCGACATCGTCTCCGGCGGCGAACTGGAACATCTCGGCCATCTCGGCGTTCCCGGCGATAAAATTGTTTTTTCCGGCGTTGGCAAATCCCGCGAAGAAATTCGCGAAGCCCTACGCTATCGCAGCGGCCATGGGCGTTCCTCCTCCCGCGGGCTCTTGCTCTTCAACATCGAATCCGGAGCCGAACTCGACGTACTGCTCGACGAATCTTCCAAACAAATGAAGCGCGGCGGCAACGCCCCAAGCGTCGCCATCCGCGTTAATCCAGACGTTCGGGCCGGCGGCCACCCACACATCTCCACTGGCCACCACGAACATAAATTCGGTCTCGATTGGTCAGCCGCCCGCGAACTCTACACCAAGCACTGCAATCCCAAATGGATTCGCTGGCGCGGCATCAGTGCGCACATCGGCTCTCAAATCACCGCTCTTCGCCCGTTTCAGCAAGCTCTCGCGCGGCTGGCCGCTTTCGTCCGCGAACTTCGCGAATTGGGCATCGATCTAAAATATCTCGATTTCGGCGGCGGACTCGGCGCGCGTTACACCGACCAGAAGCCCCCTTCCCGGCTCGACTACGCGCGCATGATCGCTCGCACTGTCAAACAGCTCGGCGTTCATCTCCTGCTCGAACCTGGCCGCACCATCATCGCCCACGCCGGAATTCTCCTAACGCGCGTGCAGTACACAAAAACGAATCGCCGCAAGACCTTTGTCGTCGTGGATGCCGGAATGAACGATCTACTGCGTCCCGCGCTCTACGACGCAATCCATCCGATTACCCGCGTCACGCGCGCGAAAAACGAAAAATCATCCAGCACAAAAGTGGATGCTGCAAGAGTAGATATCGTTGGCCCAGTCTGCGAAACCGGAGACTGCTTCCTGCGCAATTGGCCCCTAGGCGCCGTGAAGCCCGGCGATGTACTGGCCATCTGGACCGCCGGCGCCTACGGCATGTCGTTAGCTTCGAACTACAACGCCCGTCCCCGCCCCGTCGAAGTTCTAGTCGACCGAAACCGCTCCCGTCTGATCCGTCGCCGCGAAACCACCCGCGATCTCCTCCGCACCGACGTCCTCGCCTAGAGTCGAGTGCAGACGCGCCCCGGACCGCTCGGAGTTGCGCTCCGCTGGTCCACCCGTGATTCCATCCTGCTCTCTTTCGTCTTTCTCTGTGCCTCCCTGGTAGGTTTTTCTTTTTTCCGGTTTGTCCCCACCGTTTCACCAGCACTTCACAGTCGTCTACGATCTAAAGACATCATGTCATTCTGAGCCAATCAAGCATTGCCGGAGAATCTCAACGTAGACCGCCCACCACCGGAGAACATCAAACTACAAACTCTGCGACCGCTCCTGCCCCTCGCCCCACTTCAACTTACTGCGCAAAATTTCATAATAAGATTTCCGATGCGGCTGAATCAGTTTCAGCCGTTCCTTAGCTCGCACGATCGCTACGCTATCTTCCGATTGCATCAACACGCCCTTTTGTCCGTCCAGCGTCAGGTACACCGACTCGGCCGTTCCGCGCAACCGCATCTCCACGTTACACGTATCTCCAACCACCAGCGGCCGGTCGCTCAGCGTGTGCGGGCAAATCGGCGTCAAAATAATGGACTCCACCGCGGGATGCACAATCGGCCCGCCCGCAGACAGCGAATACGCCGTCGATCCCGTTGGCGTCGCAACGATCAATCCATCCGCGCGATACCGGCACACAAAATCTTCATCAATCGACAATTCAATCTCGATCATCCGCGCCAGCGCGCCCTTGGTAATCACCGCCTCGTTCAAAACCAATTGCGACTCAACCACTTCCTCCTCGCGCAGGAGCGACGCATTCAGCATCACCCGCTCGCTCGCGGAAAGTTGCCCCGCAAACGTCCCCTCCAGCGCCGAATATAATTCGCCCAGGGTAAAACTCGTCAAAAAACCCAAACTCCCAAGGTTGACTGGCAAAATAGGAATTCCTCGCGGCGCAGCTTCACGCGCGGCCGCCAGCAATGTTCCGTCTCCTCCCAACACCAACAACAAATCCGATTCCAGCGCCAGCTGTTCGCGCGGCCGTCCTCCGCTTTCGTCGCGCAACGACACCGCGGTCTCCGTGTCATACAACGCGCGAATCCCACGCTTTGCCAGCCACTCCAGCAGCGGACGCACAATATCCGTAATATCAGCGCGCCGCGGTCGAGAAAAAATTCCTATCGCTCGAAAGGGAAGGGATGCCATGGATGCAGCGATTCTACCCCAGAATTCCTCTCAGCCGTCGTTTCGAGACTATCGCTGCCGCAAGCAGGCGCAGCCAGGCCGTCTCGGCCTTCATTCAGGGAGCCTGCCCGGGCGCAGTCTAGCGCGGACCGCCTTTGTCGTCATTCCGAGGAGCGCAGCGACGACCGAAGGTTCCGACCTTGTCGGAAGGAATCTCTCTTTCCTTCTGCGGTTTGTGCATGGGGCAGAAGTCCCCCATCGCGCAAGCCTCAAGACCCCTTCCGCGCGTGCAGAAAAAACTCCTGATTACCTTCCGCTCCCGCCAGTTGGCTCGCCTTCACGCCAATCGCATCCAGGCCGAGCGCAACCGCCGCTTCCCGCACCGAATCAATAGCGCGTTGATGCAGCCGTGTATCGGAAACGATTCCTCCCGCTCCTATGTCCTCGCGACGCAATTCGAATTGCGGCTTAATCAAAATCAAAAAATCACTTCCGGATTCCGCCAGAGGCAAAACCGCCGGCAATATCTTCGTCACCGAAATAAACGAAACATCCGCTACCACCAGACTCACCGTTTCCGACAAATCTTCCGTCGCCAGCTCACGCGCATTCTTCTTGATTCGAATCACTCGCGCATCCTGCTGTAATTTCCAGTCCAGTTGCTCCACATTTACGTCCACCGCATAAACCCGCGCCGCGCCATGCTGCAGCAAACAATCCGTAAATCCACCATTCGACGATCCAAGATCCAGGCAAATTCTTCGCGTCACATCCACGGAAAAATCTCGCAGCGCGCCCTCCAGCTTGAACCCGCCCCGGCTCGCATATTTTTGTATCCGGCTGTGAATCTCGATCGCCGCATCGAGCGCAACCGCTTGCCCGGCCTTGGCGGCCGTCGCGCCGTTCACCAGTACTTCGCCGGCAAGAATCATCGCCTGCGCTTTTTCTCGCGACGTGGCCAGTCCGCGCTCATAGATAAGCACATCCAGTCGCGCGCGCTCTTTGCGAAGTGTCATGTGAGTAGCACAGCCAATCTTGTTTACCCTGAGTTGCGAAGGGGCTGTGCGCGGTGAAGCCCACCCCAGAAACGAACCATTAGCTCAAGCTCAAGCCCGAGCAGCTAAAATCCCAAGAACATCAAGCCCGCCGATGCACCAAAAACTCCGCGATCTCACGCAACCGCGCAGCCTGCGCTCCGTATACCGCCAGGTCCGCGATCGCCTTGGACGAAAGCTCACTCGCAATTTCATGCGACCGCTCCAGCCCAAACACCGCCGGATACGTCGCCTTCTGCTGTGCGATATCTTTTCCCGCTGTTTTTCCCAATGCCGCCGAAGATTCTTCCACATCCAGAATGTCGTCCGTAACCTGAAACGCCCAGCCAATCGTTTCGCCGAAATGCCGCAGCCGCGCCACATCTTCTTCAGCCGCTCCGGCGCAAATCGCACCCGCCGTAATCGCCGCGCGGATCAGCGCCGCCGTCTTCGAACGGTGAATATATTCCAGCGTTTCCGCTCCCACCGCTTTGCCTTCCGCTTCCAGGTCCGCCACCTGCCCGCCAACCATTCCGTTCATTGTCCCCGCCGAAGTCGCAACTTCCTTCAACATCGCCACCCGCAGCGCCGCGTTCACCGGCGCCGCTCCAATCGTTTCGAACGCCAACGTCAGCAACCCGTCTCCCGCCAGAATCGCGATGGCCTCGCCGAATTTTTTGTGACACGTCGGCTTTCCGCGCCGCAAATCGTCATTATCCAGCGCCGGCAAATCATCATGAATCAGCGAATAAGTGTGAATAAATTCGATCGCGCACGCCGGATGCAGTGCCGGAGCAATCTCCGCGGCAAAAATTCGCGCGGTTTCCAGGCAAAGTATCGGCCGAATTCGCTTTCCGCCCGCGAACACGCTGTACCGCATCGCTTCATGAATTGATTTCGGTGAAGCATCCGCCGCAGGCAGCAGTTTCTGCAGCGCAGCATCCACTAACTGCAAATCCTCTTCAAAAAATTCAGGAAGCCTCATCTTCGGCAGGGTGTTCCGTGATTTTTCTTTTGTAGTGCAGGGCGAACTTGTCCCGACCGGGTCGGGAGCCCTGCTCTTCCTGCAACCGCACTCCGCATCTGCAATTGAGCGCGCGCCTCACGCCTCGCCCTCGCCTTCCGGTTCGAATGGTTCCGCCACCAGTTTGCCGTCCGCTTTTTTCAGTAAAATTTCGACCTTGCCTTCCGCTTCTTCCAATTGTTTCTGGCATTCCCGCGACAGCGCCACGCCTTCTTCAAAGAGTTTCATCGCTTCGTCCAGCGAAAGCTGCGGACTTTCCAGTTTACGCACCACTTCTTCCAGACGCGCCAGTGAGCGCTCGAAATCAGGCTTCTTCGGCGGTTCGGGTTTTTTCGGAGCAGGTGTATTCACGCGGCCTTTTCATTCGGCGCCTGTTCTTTCAAGCGCACGCAATCAGAAAAACATTCTAATCCGTATTTCTCTCCAAGCACCAAAGATTTTCCCGTAGGCGCGCTGCATGCTGCGCCCAGCTTGCCAGAAGGTCGAAACTCAAAGCGCTTTTCTTCGTTCTTATTCTCTGGCTCGATACCTCGCCGCCGCTTCACGGCTTCAGCGTCAACGTATGCTTCCGCACCGCCGCCTCCGCCGCATCGCTGAACGGCGCCACCACCGGCTTGCCTTCATACCAGTATTCAAATTGATCCGAGTAGTGGCTGCTTCCCAGCTGCCCGCTTTGTCCGCCGGGAATCACCATCAGCGAATTGTCCCAGTCTCCCACATTCGCCACCATCCGCATCGCCGGCCCGTGATGCTGCGTTGCTGCCCGCGGACTGAACGCCGTCCCGCCTTGCGGCTTGCCGGTAATGCTGAATATTTTTTTCAGCCAGCCTTCGCGTCCCAGCGGATGCAGCATCTCCAGCGAATCAAATCGTTTCCATTGCCAGTCTTCGATTCTTCGCGACTGCCCGTTTCTTTCTCCAGATCTCTTCACCGATTCATCCGCCGCTGCCACCAGCAATTCGTCATAGTTCTTATACGCAGCCGGCAGCCACGTTCGCCGGCCGCTCCGTCAGTATCCGCTGCAAAAATGCCGTGCTCCGCCATTCGGTAAAGTTGCGTTTCGTCGCCCAGCACCGGTTGCAAAATCAACTTCAGCGCCGCTCGCCGCGTCCCTTCCAAAAACGGAACCACCGTCGAATCCGCGTCCGCAATTCCATTCCAATCCTTCGCAAGTCGCAATCAGTTGTTTGCGTGCGCGAGTCTTTCGGGACCGCAATCTTCGCCGCGGGCGCCAATTGTTCCGCCAACAAACACGTCCGGATAGCTGTAAGTATCCGTCTGCACCTTCAACATATCCGCGGGCCGCAAATCATGCTTGTCGTGCAGCAAATCCCAGATCCGCGCCGTCCGGTAAGGTTCTTCCCAATGGTCCGTCAGATACGGAATGTAATCCGGCCCGACCACCCGCGCATTCGCGGTCACAATCAATCCATCGTCCGGATTCAACGCTTGCGGCAATTCCTCAAACGGAATGTAACCCTTCCATTCGTACAAATCCGTATCGCCTGGAACCGGCACCTCGCCGTGTCCCTTCTTTCGAATCGGCACTCGCGCCGCCATCACATACCCGATATTTCCCTTGCACGTCGGCATACACCACGTTCTGCGCCGGTCCCCACACAGTCTTCATAATTTCGCGAAACTCTTTCCAGTTCTGCGCTTTTCCCAGCCGGTTATAAGTATTCGCCAAGCCCGCCCGGTTCCGTCGCCGTCCACCGCAACGCGTAGCCAGTGTTGCCGTTTCTGCTTCATGACCGGGCCGTGCCGGGTGATGACCATCGGAATGTTCATCAGTAATCCAGATATGTCCGTCGAGCGCGTTTTTCACGTGAATCACTTCATCGACAACCTGCGCCTTCACCCACTTTCCATTTACTTTATATTCCTCCGGCTGCGCTGGATTGAACGTCTCTATATAAAGGTCCTGCACATCCGCGCCGTTATTCGTAAATCCCCACGCAATGCGGTCATTGTGGCCAATCACCACCAGCGGCGCTCCCGGTAACGTAAATCCCTTCACATTCCATCCGGGGCAGGTCAAATGCATCTCGTACCAGATCGGCGGAACGCTCAGTTCCAGATGCGTATCGTTCGCCAGCATCGGCTTGCCCGTCGCCGTGTGATGCTCCGCTCACCACCCAATTGTTGCTTCCCAGCGCATGTCGAATATCTCGTTGCGATTCGCCCACCCACTGCACAATCGCCGGAGCCAGTGCCGAAGTCACATCGGGAAAATCTCCATCCGGGCATCCCACTTGCGGTCCCGCGCCTTCGCCTTCAACACATCGTCCGGCGTCATATCGTCATCATCATCTTCGTCGTCCGGATCTTTCCCGCTTCGTTGCGAGCCATCTCCCGGCCGGTTCGGATCGCCCACCACAAAATGATCCATCGCCGCTTCCTGCGAATACAAGTCCTTCGCTCGGTCCGCTCCAACGCGCGCGGTCACCTTGCGCGGTCCAGTTCGTCTTCCCAGGTATTCGTCAGCGTCTGGTACATGTATCCCGCAATCACCAGCGAATCGGCGGGCCGCCACGGCTGCGGCTTGTATTTCAGCATCGTAAATTCGATCGGAAGTTTATTCTGGTGCTGCTCGATGAATTTATTTACGCCGCGCGCGTACGCTTCCATCGCCGTGCGCGACTCTTCGTCAAGCAAACTCACATCGCGCTCCGCCGCCGGCCCAAATCGCAGCAACCTGAATTGTTTGTCCAGAGGAATCGCCGTCGCACCCACAATTTCCGAAAGCTGCCCTCGCGCCACCCGCCGCAGCAAATCCATCTGCCACAGCCGATCCTGCGCCATCACATAGCCTTGCGCTTCGGCCATGTCCGCAAACGATCCCGCGCGAATGTGCGGTATCCCCCAAATGTCGCGTTCCACCGTAACCTCATGCTGCAATCCGGGCAGCGAAGCCGTTCCATCCACCTGCGGCAGCGGCCGCACAAACAGCCACCAGCCCACTCCGCCCACCACGGCAATCAGCACCGTTAGAGTCCATCCAACGATGCGCAGCAAAATTCGCAAAATTATTTCCTCAATAAAACGCAAACAAACAGTTTAGAGGACGCATTCCAGCCCTGCAACGCACAACGTCTCGCGATTGGCACAACCCGTCACATCCCTTTCCGCGCCCGCCCATCTTTCCTTCTCTCGTTTGTAGGGGCCAGGCGTAAAATTCAAGCAATCCTGTCTTCCTCTTCTCGCGGTTTCATGCCGGTCACCAAAAAAAACGCGTTGTCATCCTTAGGCGATCCGATAAAGGATCGCCGATCGAAAATTCCCGCCCGACCGGAAAGAATCTCAACCGTGGCCTATCAACAGCGTATCGGTTCAGCCGCCTTTACGCGAACAACCCTCTTGCTCCTGCTACAATGCAGCAAGGAGCATCCCCACGGCATGTTCGTCGTTCGCCTGATCGGCGTACTCTTCCTCGTTGTCCTCAACGGATTCTTCGCCGCCGCGGAATTCTCCCTGGTCGCCGTGCGGCTCTCCCGCGTCCGCCAACTCGTTGCACAAAGGCAACGTCCGCGCCAGGATCGTCGAAACCCTCGTCGCCGATCTTCACCGCGTCGTCTCCGGCGTCCAACTTGGAATTACCCTCACCAGCCTCGCGCTTGGCGCCCTCGGCGAAGCCACTCTTGCAAATTTCTTCCGCTCGCTATGGCACGGAGTTCCTGGAACCCGCTCCGCCATATCTTGCTCACGCCCTCGCGCTTACCGTCGGCTTTCATTCTTCTTAACCGCTTTGCACGTGGTGATCGGCGAACTGGTTCCCAAGACTGTCAGTCTCGCTCGCGCCGAACGCGTCGCCCTGCTCATCGCTCGGCCGTTTCGCTGGTTCCTGAACACTTTTCGCTGGGCCATCGATCTGCTCGACAATGCTTCCAGCGCACGTCATTCGCGCCATGGGCATTGCCCCGCAGGCAGGCCACGGCGTCGCGCACTCCACCGAGGAATTGCAGATTCAGATTCAGCAGGCTCGCGAACGCGGCCTCCTCGCGCCCAGCGAAGAACGCGTCATTCTCAGCGCCATCGAACTTGGCCAGGTCCAGGTCCGCGAAATCATGGTTCCTCGCCCGGACATGCACATTCTCCGCATCGAAGCCACCTTCGACGAAGTCATGCGCGCCTTCGCCACTACGCAACGTTCGCGTATCCCTGTCTATCGCGGAACCTTCGATCACATTCTCGGCTTCGTTCACATCAAGGACATGCTCTGGGTTCTGGAAAATCGCGAGCGCCGCGCCGCGGAAAACCTTCCGCCTCAGCCCTTCGACTTGCGCCGCATTTTGCGCGAAGTCCTGATCGTCCCGGAAACCAAGCCCGCCAGCGAACTGCTCGATCGAGTTGCGCACCCGCCACACCGGCATGGCCGTCGTCGTAGACGAGTTTGGCAGTCTTCTGGGACTAGTTACGCTTGAAGACATCCTCGAACAAGTCGTCGGCGAAATTCACGACGAGTTCGACGTCGTCGAAAAACCTTTGACTCTTTCCGACGGTGCGGTCATTTTCGACGCTGCACTAAACGTTCGCGATCTCGAAGCGCAATACGACATCACAATTCCCGAAGATCCCGCCTACGCCACCGTCGGCGGCTTCGTCCTCGATCAACTTGGTTTCATTCCCAGCGGCGGCGAAAGTTTCGTCCACGAAGATTTGCGTTTTACCATCGCTGAAATGGATGGCAAGCGCGTCGCGCGCGTAAAGATGGAACGCATCAAGCCCCCAGCCGCAGGAAACAATAACGACTCCGAAACTTCCTCAGGAAAACCCGCCAACTCCACCGTTTCCCGGTCATAATTTCTTTTCCGATGCTTCGTCACCTCTTCAAGCGATTTCTGCTCACCCTGCCCGCCCTCTGGCTGGTGCTCACGCTCGTTTTCCTGATGATTCACATTGTTCCCGGCGATCCCGTCGAACAAATGCTCGGCGAAGGCGCAGCACCCGGAGCAGCCGCGCAGTTGCGCCATTCTCTCGGCCTCGATCAGCCGCTCGGCATGCAATACGGCCACTATCTTCTCGGACTTGTGCGCGGCGACCTCGGCCAATCTTTCAAGTTTCAGGCTCCGGTGCGGCAAATTATTTTTGAGCGTTACCCCGCGACGCTGCAGCTGGCATTTCTCGCATTGGTTGTCTGCGCCGCCATCGCGATTCCTGCCGGAGTTTTGGCGGCGCACCGTCGCGGTCAAACTCCCGATCGCCTTGTCGGCGTTTTCACACTTTTCGGATTGGCCATTCCGAATTTTGCGCTCGGCCCGCTTTTGATTCTTCTTTTCTCCATCGAAATTGGCGTGCTGCCAGTCTCCGGACGCAACGGAATCGGCAGTTATGTTTTGCCCGCCGCAACACTCGGTGCCGCGCTGGCTGCAATTCTCACTCGCATGGTTCGCGGCGCAATGCTCGAAGAGCTTTCCGCCGACTACATCCGCACCGCACGCGCCAAAGGTCTGAGCACAGCCGCCGTTCTGTTCAGACACGGTTTGCGCAACGCGCTGATTCCCATCATCACGATTCTCGGATTGCAGTTCGGAACACTGCTCGCCGGAACCATCGTCACCGAAACTATTTTTTCCTGGCCCGGCATTGGCCGCCTCACCGTGCAAGCGATTTCCGCGCGCGATTATCCGCTGCTGCAGGGCTGCATTCTCGTCATTTCGCTTTCTTACGTGCTGGTGAATTTGCTCACCGACGCGATTTATTCCGTCGTCGATCCGCGGGTGCGCATGTCATGAGCGCGAACGAAGCATCAGAGATTTTCTTCGGCAAAGTATCCTCGCGCGCGTCGGATTCTGCGCCGCGCTTTTTCTTTTTCTGATTGCCTTGCTCGCTCCACTGATCGCTCCAGCAAATCCCTTCGCGCAAAATCTCCCCGGACGTCTCGAAGCGCCATCGTTTGCGCACTGGATGGGTACCGACGAACTTGGCCGCGACATCCTGTCCAGAATCATGTTACGGCGCGCGCATCTCGCTCACCGTTTCCGTCTGCGTCGTTTTCGGTTGCGGTTCCATCGGTCTCGCGATCGGTACTCTCGCCGGATATTTCGGTGGATGGTGCGACCGCATCGTGAATCTTCTGCTCATCAATTCATTCCTGTCGTTTCCCGGAATCCTGTTGGCGATTGCGTTCGCGGCATTCTTCGGTCCGGGAATCGGCAAAGTCATTTTGGCTTTGATCATCACCGGCTGGGCAGGCTACGCGCGTCTGGCGCGCGCGCAAGTTCTGAAAGTGAAAGAATTGGAATTTGCGCTGGCCGCGCGCTCGCTGGGCGCTTCACACTCCAGAATTATTCTGAAACATTTGCTTCCCAATATTCTTCAGCCGGTTTTGATTCAAGCCACTATCGGAATGGCCGGAGCGATTCTCGCCGAATCCACCCTAAGTTTTCTCGGGCTCGGAGTGTTTGGCTCCGATTCCGAGTTGGGGCGCGATGCTGAACGACGCGCGTGGACATCTGTTCGACGCGCCGCACATGGTGGTTTTTCCGGCGCTCGCTGTGATGACCGCGGTGCTCGCGTTTAATTTGCTGGGCGATGCGTGGCGCGATTGGCTTGATCCGCGTACGCGCTCGCAAATGGCCGCTCTCGAATCCTCCAAATAATTTCGGCAGATGCGCAAGGCGAAAAACTCACGCGGTTGCGAGCGTCACTTGCGTGCCGCGACCGATGCCTAGACTCTTCGACGCGTTTCCGCGATTGATGCCGATTTCCACGAAGCCGTTGGAGCCGATGTAGGCAAACGGTTCGCCGGGAACTCCTTTGGCGAATGTGTCCACCAATTTGGTCACGGAATGACTGCCAACCGTGAATTGTACGGTTCCAGTTTCGATCGCGACGGCGGGCAAATCTTCCGGACGAAAATTGGTGATGATATTTCCGAAGCTGTCCACGCGCAGCACCACGCCTTTGCGTCACTCCGTCTGCCGCTTTCGGTTTGGGCATCGCAAATTTCTTGTAGTCGGTAATTTCGTCGCCCATGGCCGACGCTTGCGAGCCTTTCGCGAGCCATGCGCGCCACCGGCGCGAAGACGTCTCGTCCATGAAAAGTCTTGCTGACTGGCTGCAAATAATAGTGTTCAACGTTGGCGTGGCGCACCAGAATATTTTCTTCGCGCTCGTACACCAGCGACAGCACGCCGTTATCGGGAGCGACGAAATATTGCGTATCGCCGGTCACCAGCAGCGGACGCCGCTCAGTACCGACTCCCGGATCTACAACCACGACGTGAATGGTGCGGGGAGGGAAGTAGGAATACGAAGAACCAATGGTCAGCGCACCATCAAGCAGATCGTACGGCGTGACGTCGTGTGAAATGTCCACGATGGTGACGTCCGCATTGATTTTCAGGATGACGCCCTTGAGCGTTCCGACGAGATGATCGTTGGTTCCGTAGTCGGTTGTAAGTGTGATGATTGGCCGTGCCACTAATGGTTCCCGCTTTCTGGCAAGAATAATTTCTGCATGACGCGCGCGCGCCATTGAGACTTCAACAAGCGCGCTTCTAACGACGCTAACGAACGTGTGGCCAATCGTCAATGAACCAACGAGGCCTTGGTTCGTAAAGCAAACGCGTGCGAAGTGTGGGGGAGAGTGAATAGTGAATAGCGAACAGGAAAAACACAACACCAAGAGAGATTCCTCGCTTCGCCTGCGTCCCGCAGGCAGGCTCGGAATGACGGCTGGACCTAGGGCAGAAAAAGCGCAGTATTCGTCGGGCGGGCGCGGTCAGATTTTCTAACTCGCGCCTCGTTGCGGATGAGTTTATGCTCCTTCGCGCGGCGAGAGTGGGTTTGCGCCGCGAGCAGCACAATGCGTATTGGACGGAGAATTTCTGATGAAAATGACTTCGACTATAGCAATTCTGCCTGTGCCCATTGTTCTTTTGACCAGTCTGCTTTTCGCAATTCCGTTGCCAGCACAGCAAGCATCCCCGCCAGCGAGCGAGAATCAGGATCCCTCCGCGCAGCCCGTCACCATGCCGCTCTGGGAAGGCAAAGCGCCGGGCGCGCTGGGCGACACCGATTCCGACCGGCCCACTCTTACGCTGTATGCCCCGTGGACAGGACATCCGCCGAATCCGGGAAATCCGCCAACGCCTGCGGTGATCGTTTTTCCTGGCGGCAGTTACGAATTCCTTGCCAGCAATCACGAAGGCCGTCAGATGGCGAATTTTCTGAACGCCATGGGCATCACGGCGTTCGTGGTGAAATACCGGCTTGGTCCGCGCTATCACCATCCGGTGGAACTTGGCGATGCGCAACGCGCCATTCGCGTGGTGCGATCGCGTGCGAAAGAATTTGGCGTTTTGCCGGACAAAATCGGCGTTCTGGGATTTTCCGCAGGTGGCCATCTGGCATCCACTACCGAGACGCATTTCGATTCCGGCAATCCGCAAGCTTCGGATCGGATTGAGCGCGCGAGCTGCCGTCCGGACTTCGCCATTCTCGCGTACCCGGTAATTTCGCTGGTCGCCGAATACACACATCCGCTCTCGCGCCGCAATTTGCTGGGAGACAATCCCGGTCCCGCACTGGTCAAAGAACTTTCCGGCGAGTTGAATGTCACGCCGCAAACTCCGCCGACATTTCTCTTCAGCTCCTCGACCGATACGGTGGTGCCGCCGGAAAACAGTGTGGCGTTTTATCTGGCGCTGCACAAAGCAGGAGTTTCAGCGGAGCTGCACATTTTCGAAAACGCTCCGCACGGAGTCGGCCTCGATCTGGCGGATCCTTCGGTTGGAGAGTGGGGCACTCTGCTGATCCATTGGTTGCGCGAACGAAAGGTGCTTTAGCCCCGTCCCAGGATGTAACGAAACCGCGCTGTGCGTACGGATTCTTGTCCTTCGACGGTGCATTCGAGCTCGCGGAGCCCCAAAGCGAAACACACCGCCAAGCGACCGCAATTGGCTTCGAGCTTCTCCGTGCCCTTCTTAACATTTTCGCCTGAGCCTCGGCTGATCTTGGGTCTAATCCGGGATTTCCACTTTGGCTTCCAAGCCGACGGATAACGTACACCCACCCGCGAGTCCATTACAACGAAACGATTCGTTTGGACAGTTGGTCGCCTTACCAGACTAGTGGATTCGGGTCTCCAAAAACGGCCTGAGATTGGCAAACCAGATTCCGGGCGGTGGTCGGCAACCCGGATGTTGAACGGTTTCCGGCAGGTACGCTGTCACGCATCGAACAGGGACTTGTTAATCTTCACAGCAATGAGCTAAATTTCCTGCCCTATGGGGTAAGTATGGCTAAGCCTTCTTCAATCACATACCGACCGGGCCAATTGGCCAGGACTTCACCTTCACCGAAGGAAGGCTGGCTGTGAAGGTCGATTGGAACCTCCTCAACAGCTTCACTGACTTAAACAATCTCGCGCTCTCACGGTTCTCGCCGGAAGAGCGCGGGTGCATCGGGGTGTATTCCTGCCCGGGCAATGATCTCGATTCGAAGCCCAGCGCAGCTGTCGATTACGCAGAGTTGCTGCCCAGCTTGTTTGAGTTGGAAGTGCGTGACCGTTTCGTGCGAACCCGGAAAGAATTGGTTGTGGTGCTAGGGAGACACTTCATTTTTAATTGAAGCGCGGCCCGACCGTTCCACGGGACAACCGGATGAGTCAAATGGCAGCCGTGAACTTGATTGGCTCGTACAACTACGCACTGGTGGCGCTTTCGGTGTTCATCGCCATGTTTGCGTCGTACGCTGCTCTGGATCTCGCAGGTCACATAACGGCTGCGGGCGGTTGGACTCGCGCGGTTTGGTTGCTAGGCGGGGCCGGTGCGATGGGGACTGGCATCTGGTCCATGCACTACATTGGGATGCTGGCATTCATCCTACCGATTCCCGTGGCCTACCATTGGCCGACCGTTCTGCTGTCGCTGTTTGCGGCCATTCTCGCGTCGGTGATTGCGCTGTACGTGGTGAGCCGGCAGAAGATGGGTGCGTCTCGAGCCGTCGCCGGAAGTGTCCTGATGGGCGCGGGTATTGCGAGTATGCATTATATCGGCATGGCCGCCATGCGTTTACCGGCTATATGCCAGTTTAATTCCTTTCTAGTTGTCCTGTCCGTCGTGTTCGCGGTCCTGATTTCTCTCGCCGCGCTATGGATTACCTTTCACTTCCGAGATGAGAAAACGGGGATCGGCTGGGAAAAGTTCGCCGGAGCCGTCGTGATGGGTGCTGCGATCCCAGTCATGCATTACACCGGGATGGCCGCCGCCAGTTTCACGCTCGCCGGCACGCCAGCGGACCTGTCTCATGCCGTAAGCATCTCCACACTCGGCACCGCCGGGATTGTCGCCGTCACGTTTATCGTCCTCGGGCTGGCTATTCTGACGTCCTGGGTGGATAGGCGATTCGCTGCCCACACCGTGGAGGTCCAGGAAGAAACGTTGCGGCGGAGCGAGGGTTACTTGGCGGAAGCACAGAGGTTGACCGGTATAGGCATTTGGGCATGGAACGTGGCCGCTAGACAGAATGTCTATTGGTCACAGGAAAATTACCGCTTGTTTGGCTTCGATCCGGAAGGGGCTATACCGACAGACGAAGCGTTTTACCAGCGCGTTCATCCACAGGATCGAGATAGGGTGCGCAGAGAAGTTTTTCTTGAAAGACCGGACCAAGGATCACACTTTGACGTGGATTTCCGAATCGTTCTTCCAGACGGGGCAATCAAGTACGTTCGCTCGACAGGTCATCCCGTTTTCAACATATCCGGCGATCTCGTTGAGTACGTCGGTACATCGATAGACGTTACCGAACGCAGACGGGTGGACGAAGAGCGCGAGAGATTGCTGGCAAGTGAGCGAGCGGCCCTCGCCGAAGCGGTAGCTGCACAGCAGCGGTTCCGCGACCTGGTTAATTCGGTCGAGGCGATTGTTTGGGAAGCGAATGTGCCGAGCTTCCAGATTTCGTTCATCAGCAAGGAGGCCGAGCGCGTCCTGGGCTACCCTGTGGAACGCTGGCTGTCCGAACCGACGTTCTGGAAGGACCACGTTCATCCAGAAGACCGAGAGTGGGCTCTGCAATGTTGTCAAACGGCAACCGCCGAGAAGCGCAACCACCAATTTGAACACCGTATGATCGCGGCCGACGGAAGTGTGGTGTGGCTGCGCGATCTGGTAACTGTGGTTGTGGAGGGAGATCGCGTAACGCACGTGCGTGGTCTCATGGTCGATCTCACCAACCGCAAACGAGCTGAAGAGGCTCTGCGCCAGGCGCGGGAGGATCTCGCATACGTGAGCCGCGTAACCACCATGGGAGAGCTGACCGCCTCCTTGGCGCATGAAGTGAATCAACCGATTGCCGCCGCCGTCACCAACGCTAAAACCTGTTTGCGGTGGCTTACGCGCGATCACCCCGACGTGGCAGAGGCGCGCGCGGCGGCCAGCAGAATCGTGAAGGACGGAATACGCGCTGGGGAAATCATCAGCCGGACCCGCTTGCTCTTCGAGAAAGGTACTTCCCAACACGACTTGGTTGATGTAAACGAGGTCATCGAAGAGATGATCGTCCTCCTGCGCGGCGAGACAACGCGATACTCCATATCCGTCCGAACGGAGTTAGCGGCAGATCCCCCGCAAGTCATGGGAGATCGCGTGCAATTGCAACAGGTCATGATGAACCTAATCATGAACAGCGTCGACGCAATGAAGGACGCGGATGGCACGCGCGAACTGGCAATCAAGTCGCAGCGAACGGAAAACGACCAGCTTTTGGTATCCGTCAGCGATACCGGCGTGGGGCTTCCCCCCGAGCAGGCGGACCAGGTTTTCAGTGCCTTCTTTACGACAAAACCGCATGGTACCGGCATGGGACTCCGCATCAGCCGCTCCATCATCGAATCGCATGGCGGCCGCTTGTGGGCTGCCAACAACTCCCCGCGCGGCGCAAGCTTTTGTTTCACCTTACCCGCCAAAGCCGAAACAAAGAGATGACACCCGAAGGCGTTCCCGCAGTGTTCGCCATTCATTAGGTTGCCGCTGTCCGACTCGAGGGCCGGGCGACGCAGCGATGGACTTGACCATCGAACCGATTTTTTAACCGCTTGCCGATCGAAGGCGTCCGCCGGAGGCGTGACCACGCAAAAAGGATGGTTAATCACCCATTGAAGTGAATCAATCCCGAGCGACGCGCTACCCGGAAGCTCACACCTCAGACGTGGGCGGTATGGCTCCGGCGCTGGCAGCGGACGACAGTGAAGGAAGTAGGAAAGACGGCGGGTGAACGCGCCGCTACGTGATTGATCCCTGTGGCGGCAGCAAATGTGGCGGAAACTGTTCAACTTTCGGATTGCCGACGGTCCAAAAGCCTGCCCTGCTCACCTCACCAACGGAGGCGGGGACTCCTCCACCAGCACGCCTCCGAGGTGAGATCGCGTACGCCACTAGAGATTCAATGTCACCTTTGCGTTGTCCACGACTTTGACCCACCCAGGGTCGACCGAGGCGTCGGCGGCGTATTCGTCGTGCCAGTTCCACCATTTGTAGGGCGGAGTCTGCGGGTAGCCCTCCGGCGAATCCTCCCACTGCTCCTGGCGTCCGAGCGCGGTCATGTCAAGGTAGCTCCAGATGGTCCCCATTGCTTCGTCGCCGCGGTTATTGATGAAGTAGGTGCGGAACACATTGTCGCCATTGCGGACGAACGCGTTCGTGCCATGCCACTCATTCACGCCGAAGTCGGTGTCGAAGCTGTCGGTGATGGTGTACCACGGCATCTTCCAGCCCATCCGCGTCTTCAAGCGCTCGATGTCTGGCTGCGGCGCGCGCGAGGCGTAGGCGAGGGTCGTGTCGCGGGCGTTCAGATGGGCCAGGTGGGAGACCTGGTCGGCACCGAGGGAGCAGCCGCGGCAGGCATGATCGGGCCAGCCGAACACGCCGGGTTCGAAGAAGGCACGGTAGACGATCAGCTGACGGCGGCCGTCGAACAAGTCGAGCAGGCTCGCCTTGCCCTTAGGCCCGTCGAACTCGTACTTCTTCTCCACGGCCAGCCACGGCATCCGCCGACGCTCGGCGGCCAGCGCGTCGCGGGAGCGGGTCAAGGCCTTCTCCTTCACGAGGAGCTGCTGGCGCGCAGCCTCCCATTCCTGCGGCGACACGATCGGTGGTGTGTTCATTGCGAGATGCCCTTTCCTGTGCTCCATGCCACTTTGCTTGCTTGTTGCCATTTTATTTCTCCTTGACTTTCTGAAACAGACTGAGACCACTCGCCCTGAAAAATTTTCTGAATTTGCCGATGCACACCGCCAGAATTCCTCCCGTGGATCCCGCCCCGGCGGCCATCACTGCTGCGCTTGCGATGCATGCAGGGCACATATTTCCCTCCTCTGAACTTCTAAGTCGTCCGCGCCTCAGCGGGGCAGCGGCGCTTCCGCTCGCTGCCGCATGCGCTCGTGCAAGTGGGCCCAGCCATTCTTTGCGTTTCTGTACTCCTCCAGCACCAGACCAAACGACTGCTGCCGAAATGTAATGATGGTCACGCCGCCCGATTCCTTCAGTCGATACTGTAGATTTGTTATAACCGGATTGGACATAAACAGTGGCCCGCAAATTTCCAGCAGCGTTGGTTTCTTGATTGCCTGCACCGTTCCCCAGTAATGGCCGTTGTTGTCTCCCAGATCGCGATACCATCTGCCGCCCGGCCATGCTTCCAGCTTCATCGGCATTGGCCTGTCCACTTGAGTCTCGTTGTACGGTCCAAGATGATCCAGCAGCGCGGAAAACGTCACCTCGATCGACGCGCGCACTGCAATCTCCTCCGCTATATGGATCGTTGTCGCCTCCAGCGATAGTACGGGTGAACTCACGATTTCCTCCTCGTTTGAAATTCCACAAGACTATTGTTTCTGTGCATTGTTGGCCTCGGCCCGTTCCTTGATTCGCAGCAGTTGGTGTTTCCACAGCCGCTCGAACGTGCTCGTCCATTCGTGCAACGGCCGGATCGCCATGGCATTCACTTTGTAAAGCATCTGCCGACCGTCTCTCCGGACCTCCACCAGGCCAACACCCTTCAAAACTTTCAGGTGCTTTGAAACCGACGGCTGCTCCATCTTCATTGCGTCCACAATCTCGGAGACGGACCTCTCCTGCATCGCTAGATAGTTCAGGATGTCCCGCCGCCGCGGTTCCGCCACAGCATTGAACGCGTCCGAGGTTGTCGCCGCCCTTGCCATGATGCCAATATATGCTCATATGGGAATATGTCAAGCTCTTTTTCAAGCCAATCTTTCCGCCGCCAGAAGCGGTGGCAGAAGCAGTGCTTGTAAGCAGCGCAGTGAGCAGCAGGCGCAGATCAAAATCGGTTAGAACAGTCGTTCCTGCCGGCGCGCACCAACGTGATGAAGAAAAGGAAGAAGTGCGTTAGTTGCTCGCGGCGTCAATGCTGCGTGCCACGCGGAGAATCGCTTCCAGGCTTCGGTCTACGTCGTCGTCGGTTGTAGCCCAGGAAGATACGCTGATGCGCATCGCGGTTTTTCCCTGCCAAACGGTTCCGCCACACCAGCAGGTACCCTCTTCTTGTACACGGCGAGTCACTTCTTGTGTTTTTGACGGGTCGCCAAAAGACACGAGCACTTGATTGATGACGACATCATTCAACACTTCGCAGCCCGCGGCGCGCAGGCCTGCTGCAAAGCGACGCGCGTGAGCGCATGTTCTTTCGACCAATTCGGCCATGCCTGGACGGCCCAGGGACTTGAGCGCAGCCCACAATTCCACGGCGCGTGCTCTTCGCGAACATTCTGGCGTGTAGTACATCGGCTCGCGCTTCGCTCCTGGCGTGAGGTAAGCGGCGGAAGAAAGTTCCATGCACATGCGGAGAGCTTCGGCATCCCTGACAATCGCCACGCCACAGTCGTAACTGACGTTCGGCCATTTGTGCGCGTCGGTCGCCCACGAGTCGGCTTTTTCGAATCCATTTAAAAGATGCCGGTACTGAGGCGATACCGCGGCCCACAAGCCAAACGCACCATCAACGTGCACCCAGGCGCCCTGCTGATGCGCCGCTTCGCAGATCTGCGCCGCGGGATCGAAAGCTCCAGTGTTGACGTTGCCGGCCTGAATGCAAACGATGGTGTTTCGAGAAAGCCTGGGTAATTTGTCCGCGCGCATCCTGCCTTGCTCATCCACTTCCACAAGGTTGAGCCGCTTGCGGCCCAGACCTAACAGGCTCAACGCTTTTAACAACGAGGCGTGCACTTCAACGCCAGCCACGACTTCGATTGGTGGTGCGTGGAAGAGTCCATCCTCGACGACGTTCCAGCCTTCGCGCGCAAGGAGCGCAGATCGCGCAGCAGCGAGCGAGGTGAAATTCGCCATGGTTGCGCCGGTCACTAATCCACCCGCAGAATCCGGCGGCAAGCCTAGCGCTTCGCACACCCAGCGAATCGCGATCTCTTCCAGCTCCGCGGCCACAGGAGACATGACCCGCAAAGCAGCATTTTGATCCCAGGCTCCAGCAAGCCAGTTGGCGGCCAAAGAAGTGGGAAGCGTGCCGCCGTTGACGAAACCGAAATAGCGTCCACCGGTGGTCGCGACGGTGGCAGGCGATCCGAGTTCATCCAGCAAGGCGAGAACTTTTTCTGGATCGCAACCTGAGTCCGGGAAAGGCTCGTGAAATCTCTGCAATGCGGCGACGGCGGTTTCCTTCGGCGCGACTGCTCGTTCCGAAGCGCTGTTGACGTAGCGCGCAGCCAGCTCGGCTGCGCGAGTCAGAAGGGTGGAGGGGTCTCGTTCGTTTACGACGGGGTTTTCCGGTTTTGTGAGCATATAGATACCGTAAAGGAGGTTTCGTGAAGGGGAAGAGCCGAATTGTCTTCTGTCGGATGGGTGGAGACGGCGAAAAAACAGGGCAAGAGACATTCCTCGCTTCGCTCGGAATGACGGTTGCTGCGAGTATTGGTGAGCGTCGAACAACCACCTATCAGCTCAGATATTTACGCTTGAGGAGAACAGAGCTTCCGAAGGAAGTGCCTCGAAGCTCTGTTCTACATTCATCCCCTGATTGACAACACCCGTAATAAACAGAAAATTTGCCGCCACAGTCGGGCTTGGGCGCCTCCAGCCCTCCAGATGCCCTTGCGGCGGTCAGCTGTCTTCGAGGCTTGCGTTCTGCTCACGATGGCACCGGGGCTTGTTTGACGAATTCCACAATTTATGGGGGTGTCTTTATGAAGGGCAAGTATTTGCTGTTGTCGTTTGCTGTGCGCTGTGCTTGTTCAACTCCGCGTCAACATTAGCTCAAGAGTTGCGTGCGAAACTCAAGGCTTATTCGACCGTAAAGCCGGCGCGCGATTCGATGGGTAACCAGATCAGTCCACAGGACTCCGTCAGCTCCCTGGCGACGTTTACGTATACAGTCACGTCCAGCAGGGACGGGAACACGTACACCGGAGCGATGGTAGGACAAGATCCGTTCGGCTCCGGTTTCGCTCCCGTTACAGTCACCACTCCCATCGTTCCGGTGATCATTACGGTGAACTCGATAGCCACCGGAGAGAACGCCAACGGCATTTTGTCCACCAAGAGTGGCAGCGCTACATTCGACCCGACAGTCGCCGACGCCGCTTGTCTCGGCAAGCACAACAATGTTCCGCTCGTTGTGTTCGCGCAGTCTCCCATCTTCCAGCCGGCCAACTTCAGTTTCGGTCACACCGGCTGTAGGAAACACCCAGTACCTCGATGCGTTCCAGCGCGGCAACTTCTGGGAATTCGTGGGCGGCACGGACTATCACACGCTGGTAAGTGCAACTGTGCTCGATCCGATCACTATTAATATCGCCGCGAACGACGGCCTGGCCATTCCCGCAAGCTTGTTTGGCAGTTGCGGAGCGCTGGGAATCGTCAACATCAATACGCTGGACTCAATCCTTGTCTCGAAACTGGCCTCCATTGGGGTCGACAGTTCACAATTCCCGGTTTTCCTACTGTATAACCTGGTGATGTCGGTCGGCCAACCGACGAACTTGAATAAGTGCTGCGTGCTCGGTTTCCATGGCGCTACGGGCACACCGATCCAGACCTACTCGCCGATCGATTTTGATACCAGCGGATTGTTCGGCCCTGCTATCCACGACACCTCGGTCGCTGCTCATGAAGTGGGCGAATGGATGGACGACCCGTTTGGTAACAATCCCACGCCTGCTTGGGGGCACACCGGCCAGGTTGCCGGATGCCAAAACAATCTGGAAGTGGGTGATCCTTTGACGGGCACTAACATTGCGCCGGTCAAAGGCGCCAACGGATTCACATATCATCTGCAGGAGTTGGTGTTCTTCTCCTGGTTCTACAGCGCGCCTTCGATCGCTGTGAACAACTGGTTCTCCGACAACAACACGTTTACCAGCGACGCGGGCCCGGTCTGCAAATAGCGTGAGTGGCTTAAGCAACGAAGTTCCGACGAGGGGAATCGGCTCATCACAGTGATCATCGGTGAACAAAAAGACGAACAAAAAAAAGGCAAACAAGAATTTGTTGCGAGCGTGTTTGCCAGTTTGTTCTGCTAAAGCGCGATGCGTGTTTCGACCGATTCCTCTTTCATCTTAGTCAGAGTCACCGGACCGGTGGATGCGCGGGCGACGAACTCCGGCTCAATCGCAATTTCCGGCAGATAGTCACCCTTGCCTTCGATTTGATCCACGAGGGTTTGCGCGGCGATTTGGCCCATTCGAATCAATGGTTGCCGCACCGTGGACAGGGTTGGATTGGAGAACGCCGCGCCAGGAATATCGTCGAAGCCCACGACCGAAATATCTTCAGGCACGCGAAATCCCGCTTCGCGGAACGCCCAAATCGAACCGATGGCCGAAATGTCGTTGTACGCAAACAGAGCGGTGAAGGGCCTGTTCCGTGAAAGCAATTCCTTTCCAGCCGGGTAGCCGATACCGGGCGTCGAGTCCGTGCCTTGAAGTTGCGCCGTCAATTCGGGCCGAATTTGGATTCCTAGTTCCTCGCACACTTCGCAGACCGCGGACCATCGGCTGGCTGAGTCCGAGCTGAAGGGTTGCCCTTTCAGGAAGGCGATCTCCTGGTGGCCTAAGTTCTTAAGATGTTCCAGCGCCAGACGTACGGCTTTTTTATGATCCAAAATAATGTTCGTGACGCCGGCGACGAGTTGGTGTCCCGCAACAGCTACCGTTGGGACGGATGGCGTCTCGGTGACGGAAGTGTCCACCGTGATCAGGCCTTCCACGCCGCGTGAAAGAAGCAGTTGCGAGTAGCTGGCCATGAGTCTTGGGTCATGCCGGTGCACCACGGTGAGGAAAAAGAAATTGCGCTGCTGCAGATAATGCTCGATGCCGTTGATGACCTGCGAGCCGTAGTCGTCGCCAATCTGCGAGGCAATCACACCGATAGTAAAGGTTCGCTTGAGCCGCAGCGTGCGCGCAAAAAAGTTGGGGCGGTAATTAAGTTCACGGGCGGCTTGCAAAATGCGCTGTTTAGTATGTTCGGGTATGGATCGAGCCGCTGCCGAATTGTTCAATGCTGCTGAGACGGTTCCTGGCGTCAAGCCCAGACGTTCGCCGATAGTTTTCAGGGTGACTTTTTGGAGCGTTTTCTTCTTGTCCGGAGTTGTCATCCAGCGGTCCTCTGCGGACCTTCTCCCATTCGAGTCTGTGTGCGCTTCCGATTCTGCGTAGCAATTTCCACGAGGTTGCGGGTTCGACGAGGGTGCGGAAACAAAATCTCTAAGAAGACACCCTTCGGTTTGAATCTACGACGTCGGAGTTGCACCGTGTCCGTTAACGGCCGCAGCCGAATATTAGTGGATTCTACCATTTATCATATAGCGAAAGTTTCCGACGGGCCATGCATGGGATCCACAACAAGGGGCTAGACGTACGGTACGCGGTGCGAAGACTGCGCGCGGGGCCAACTGGATCTTGCTCGCGAATCGGCTGCGCTGACCCTGGGCATCGTGCTTTATTTCGGGGCCGTTCGCACATTGGCACAACGCGCGCACTCGGGCGGCGATTATTTTTGTAGCTTTCGTACCGCACCTCAAGCGAAGAAATGACCATCAGTTAACGGATATCTGGGTCACCTGGTCGGTTGACGGGAAGTCGGCATACGTCTATCACGATGACAAGACTACCGCGCCGGTTTAGCGGATTGAGCTCGCTACTGGCAAGCGCCAGACTGTGAACAGCGTTTCGGTGAGCGATCCCGCAGGTGTCACTGCAATCGTGAATATGCGCATTACGCCCGATGGCAAGGCCTATGCCTATTCGTATAATCGCGAACTGTCGGACCTCTATTTAGTTGAGGGCGTTCGATGAGCCGTCGAAACGCACGAACAAAGGCCGGTCCGCAGATATTTTACTTGCAGGGTCTTCGCACGGCTGTTGACGACGCGCGCAAACGTTAACTCAACATTTTGGATATCCTCTCGCTGCTCTAGCTGGTCCGGGTCGAACGTCAGCGCGTTTCACGATACAATTAAGGGCTATGATTTCGATAAATAATATTTCTATGCGGTATGGCGCCCGCGTGCTGTTTGATGACGTCACGACGACGTTCATGGCGGGGCGGCGGTATGCGATTACCGGGCCGAACGGCGCGGGCAAATCCACTTTAATGAAAATCCTGACGGGCGAAATTGAACCGACCAAGGGCAACGTTTCGCGGCCGAAAAAAATCGGCGTGTTGCGGCAGGACCAGTTCGCGTTTGACGATTTTCGCGTGATTGACACGGTGATCATGGGCCACGCCGCGCTGTGGGAGGTGCTGCAAGAGCGCGAAATGCTCTATGCCAAGCCGCACGATGAGCTGACCGATGCCGACGGCATGCGCCTCGGCGAACTGGAAGGAATTGTCGGCGAAGAGGGCGGCTACACGGCCGAGGCCGACGCGGCAATTCTGCTGGACGGGTTGGATGTGCCGTCGGAATTGCATGAACGCAAGATGGGCGAGTTGCAAGGCGGCCAGAAAGTGCGTGTGCTGCTGGCGCAGGCGTTGTTCGGTACTCCAGCGGCGCTGCTGCTCGACGAGCCGACTAACTATTTGGACTTGGATTCGGTGCACTGGCTGCAGGATTACTTGAACGCGTATGAAGGCGTGCTGATCGTGATTTCGCACGACCGCCACTTTTTGAACAGCGTTTGCACGCACGTTGCGGACATCGACTACGAGTCGGTCCTTATGTATGTGGGCGGATACGACGACATGGTGATGGCCAAGACGTCGGTGCGTTCGCGCATTGAATCGGAAAACGCGCAGCGCGAAAAGAAAATCGCGCAGTTGCAGGATTTTATTGCGCGATTCGGAGCGGGTACGCGGTCGGCGCAGGCAACTTCACGCAAAAAGGAGATCGAACGGCTGCAGACTACCGTGTTGGCGCGTTCGAATATCGCGCGTCCATACATTAATTTTGTGATGAAAAAGCCGTCTGGGCGGCATCCACTGGAATTCAAGACGCTGCGTAAGTATTACGGCGACTTGAAAGTGATCGACGGATTTTCTGCGAATCTCGAACGCGGCGAAAAGATTGCTCTGCTTGGCCGCAACGGCGCCGGCAAAACGACTTTGATCCGTTCGCTGATTCGCAATGCTCCGGGATTTATCGACGAAAGCGAACGCCACTTCGGCGTAGATGGCGGGACGGTTCGCTGGGGCCACGAAGTCGCCGTCGGCTATTTTGGCCAGGAGCATACGCTCGAAAAAGACAACGACCTGACCGTAATCGAATGGCTGGCGCAGTTTGACACCATGGCCGGCCAGCAGGAACTACGCGGGCTGCTGGGACAAATGCTTTTCAGCGGCGACGATGTGACCAAGCCGATCCGCGCTCTTTCCGGCGGCGAGACTGCGCGTGTTCTTTTTTGCCGCTTGATGTTGCAGAAACCGAATTTCCTGGTTTTTGACGAGCCGACAAACCACCTGGATTTGGAATCCATCAACGCGCTGAACATCTCGTTGCAGAAATTCGAAGGCACGGTATTGCTGGTGACCCACGACCACGATGTGATTGATGAGGTTGCAACGCGGCTCTGGTATTTCGATCACGGGCACATCGAGGATTTCAAGGGACCATACGAGGACTTCCTGATTCAGCAGCAGCGTAAAGCGGCGCTTGCTACGGTGCGGCGATAGTCGTCTCAGAGAGGAAATCCGCCCCGCGTCCGCAGTTGCCGCCAAGCACTGAGAATCGAAGAGAGATTCCTCGCTTCGCTCGGAATGACGCGTTTGCTTGGGGATTCGGAACCGTTCGGCGTTAGCTTTTCTTCTCTTCCGGTCTTGGTTCTGCGGGTTTTGCTTCGGGGTGTTTTACTTCGCCATAGCGGGTGGCGAGCCACGCGCGGACTTCTGCCGGGTTGTAATTGAACGGCCCCATTCCGCCGCGGTAGGCGATTTTTCCGTTCTCGTCGATGATGTAGAGCCGTTCCGGCCACGCAGCGTAAGCGTCATTCGCGGCATTCTTCATGTCATCCACGCCGAAGGGCAACGGATATTTGAAGCGCTTGATGAAATCGTTCGCGATAGCGAGGCGGTCAGAGAGACTGCGCGGCTGCGCGTAGCAGACATCATCTTTCACATTGGATTTCATTTGCCATTCGTCGGTGGGATGCGCTTCGCGCACGTAAACGGTCAAAAAATCGACGTGATCTTTATAGTCATTGAAAATTTGTACGACGTCGCCGACCTGGCGACGGAATGGCGGTCAAGTGAAGCTGCCAAAGATGACGACCAGCGGTTTCGCTCCGGTACGTTCGCGAATGTGAAAAGTTTCGGCGCCATCGAGCGCGTAGATGCGCGCATCCGGAGCGCTGTCGCCGACTTGCAAATTTCCCCGATGCATGTGCGGCAACGCGTAGCGCACCATGTACAGTGCGTCCTTTGGACCGCCCGCCATCACTGACAGGGCAACGAAGGCGATGAGCAGCAGCGTACCCAGACCGATTCCGACCCAAATGAAAATCTTCCTCACCTCGAGAACCTCGTTCAGCAAGAAACCTGCGCAATAAAATAGCAGCGCAGCTTGCTCACAAACATAGTGTTTTTCTACTAGCCCGTTCCTCTAATTGTCGCTCTTACGGCGATTGTGGCCGTGGCCCTCGCCCTTGATCAATTCTTGTTTGTGCTGCTGATAGCGTGCGAGAGACTGCTCAATCACGGTGAGCGCGGCGTATGCGGGACGAATCTCTTCCACCTGCACCTGCTTGCCCTCGAGTTGTTTGTAGTCCTGGAAAAAGCGCTTTAGTACCAACAAACGATGCCCGGGAAGGTCGCGCGCTTCGAGATATTCGCTAAATTCGGGATCGTTGGTGGCGACGGCGATGATTTTGTCGTCGGTCGCACCGGAATCCACCATGGTCATCACGCCGATGGCGCGGGCTTTGATGAGAGCCAGCGGCTGCACCGGTTCCTGGCAGAGAACAAGGACGTCGAGAGGATCGTTGTCTTCGGCATAGGTCTGCGGAATAAAGCCATAGTTCGCGGGATAAAAAACCGCGGAGTGGATGATGCGGTCGACTTTAAGCAGGCCGGTGGGCTTGTCCAATTCGTATTTGACGTTGGAACCAAGCGGAATTTCAATGACCGCCTGAAAATCGCGCGGAACATCCTTTCCAGGGGAAACGTCATGCCAAGCGTGAGTCACAGTGATAGGCCTCGTAAGTAAAATGGGAAAAAACATTATCTCCCGAGAGGAAAAGGAAAGCGAACCGCGATCTCAGCGACCGGCGTCCTGCAAAACCCACCAAGAACAGAAGAACAGGAATCCTATCCTTTCAGAATCAGGTTCGTCAGGGAGCGCCCGAGATCGAACGAGCGTGGCAGAGAGAAATTTTCGTTAAGGCTGCCTGGACTCGTTCCTGGCAGAACAGCTGTTCGAAAACTGTACTTCCGTCCAGTAGTAACAGCCCTCACGAGAACTAATAGTAGCCCGCATAGGCTTGGCTGAACAAACGGCTACGTACTGTGAAAGTCCATCCCTTAAGCATGGCGTGGGCCTTGTGAAGCAGAGTCCTTTTACACACGGGCGAATAAGACTGGCACCGAAACCGCGACTGGTCACCCTTCTGTCCCTCGAATGGTGAAAAGTCAACGGTTTGCAGAAGTAGGGGGAATGGGAGCGGCCGCCCTGGCTGGAATGATTCCGGTCAAGGCGCTGGTAAAGAGTGGGTCACGGGATCAACGTCTTTTGGTAGCGTCCGGGAGCCGATCGCGCAACCTTCGCCGTCTCACCATGCCACCACTCTGAGGGACAAGGAGAGCAGATGAAAAAGGTCCTCTTAATTCTTGCGGTTGCAGTGTTGTTGCCTGCGCTGGCTAAAGGCCAGAGCAGCGGCAATTTCTCGTACGGAACAACGGGTAACAACTTCGTGGGATGCACGCTGAATAATGGCGGCAGCATCAGCGGAGGCTACCAATGCCAGTCGAGTTGTACCCTCAACCCCGATGGCACCAGCACGTGTACGGCACAATCCGGAGACTGCATGGGCAATGCGGTCGCCGGCATCAAGACCTCGAGTGGCAGCGGCAACATCTTTGTAATTAGACCCTCGGCGGTCATCGGCCTCTTGACCAATGTCAGCGTAAGTTCCAAGCAGGCTGCCAATAATGGTGTGGTCAGCAGTTCCGCCCTTGCCGGCGTGGACTTTACGGTGTCAGTTACCGGTCCTGGGAGTCCGACCGTGATTCCCAACTATGCCGTCACCTATGAGTCACGCTACGTCCAGATCAGCACCAACCTCTTCCAGGCCATCGCTACGCAGTGCCTGGCAGTTGACGGCGGATGCTTCCTGTCCTTCAACGAGAGCACCGTTTCCGCTCATAGCTTTGATTGGCTTGTCACCAACCTGAGCTCCGGCACCTACACGGTTACGACGAGTTGGAAGGATACCCTGGCAGGCTCAGGCATAAGCCAATCGCTCGCTTGCGTGGGCCCGCTCAACATGACCGTGCAGCAGAATAAGGTTTTCCATTTCAACACACCCGGCGGCGTCACGCCCATCAACACCCCTTGATAGTTGCTACGCTTCCTTGCAGGTCCAGGCCTCAAGCCCGAACGGGTTTGAGGCCTGGCCTCCGAAAACAGGCAGCTGCCGTAACAAAGCAGAGTTGGTCCCGGACCCAGATGGTGAACCCTGACTTCAGCGGCCGATCCAACGTCACACAAAAGGGGAAATACGATGATGAGTTTATGGCCGCGATGGTTTTTGGCGTGCGTCCTCGCCATGCTAATCGGCGCGAGCGTTGGGGCCACGGATATTGAGTCCGCTAGGCGTGCTTACGATCAGAAAGACTACGCCACCGCGTTCAAGGAATTCACGCCATTGGCCGACCAGGGCCAGGCGGAAGCCCAGCTCTATCTCGGCAGGATGTACATCATGGGACAGGGCGTGCTCAAGGATCCCGACAAGGCTCTCAAGTGGTTCAAAGCGTCGGCCGACCAAGGAAACGCCGACGCACAATTCTTCCTCGGCTCCATGTATTTACTGCCGCGGAAAGACATCCCGGAAGGAATCAAATGGCTTCGCCTTTCCGCGGAGCAGGGCCACAAAGACGCTCAATACCTTCTAGGGAAGGCCTACATTCAGGGTGCCGAGAATCTCGCCCGCGATCCGGTTCAGGCGGAAATGTGGCTGCGTCTGGCGGCAAAGGACAATCTCGAATTCTACGGAAACGAACTCCTCAATGCTGAAGGGCAAATGAGTGCGGCGGAGATGGCCAAGGGCAAGGCACTGGCTGCAGCATGGAAGCCAAAGGTCGCGACAGCCTCTACAGGCAAGACAACTCAACTGGAACAAAAGAACTAATCGTAACTAGGAACAGGGAACTGGACATTCGGCGCTCGGCCAGATGAACTGGTCGAGTAAACGCAATTGATGGTAGGAGATCCATGTCTAAACAGAAACGTACGAGAGTTTTTCCGTTAATCGTTCTTTCTTGCTTCGCCCTCGCCGACGTGTGCTCTGCGCAGGGCAACCCTCAAGCCGGCTCAAATGAACCGGTTGCCATCGTTGCCGGCCAGTCGATTTACGAGCGGGACTTGATGTCAGTGGCTGGGCCGGGTTTGCTCGATTTGCGCAAACAGGAATATAAACTGAAAAGCGATGCCCTGAATCAGTACATTCGCAAGAAGCTCATCGAGGTTGATGCGAAAAAAAGGGGCCTTAGCGCCGAGGAACTCCTTAAGCAGGAGGTTGACTCGAAGATCGCTGAACCTTCCGACGACGAAGCCAAAGGTTATTACCTTGCCCTTCGAAGTCAGACTTCCTTGCCATTCGACCAGATCAAGCCGCAGGCCAAGCAGCTTCTGAAGAACTCCGAGATTCAGCAGGCGCGTGAGGCGTATGCCGACTCTCTTCGTGACAAGACCGAGATTTCTATTCTCCTTCAGCCACCATCGGTCCAAGTCGGCTACGACCCGGCACGCGTGAAAGGAAGCGCCGATGCACCTGTCACCATCGTAGAATTCGCGGACTTTCAGTGCCCGTTCTGCAGCAGGGTTCAGCCAGCGCTGAAGGACGTTCTTGCCAGGTATCAAGGGAAAGTAAAGCTGGCCTACCGGGACTTTCCTCTTTCGCAAATCCATCAGCACGCGGAGATGGCGGCGGAGGCCTCGCACTGCGCGCTCACGCAGGGAAAATACTGGGAAATGAATGACGCCATGTTTGCCGATCAGTCCAAACTCGAGGAAGCCGCTTTGGTCAAGACCGCCGCCAGCCTGGGCTTGGACCAGAACTCGTTTGCATCCTGCCTCAAATCCGGCAAATACAAAGCCGTGGTTCAGCAAGATTTTGACGCAGGTACCCAAGCCGGAGTGAACGCAACGCCCACCTTCTTTATCAATGGCGAGTTTTTGAGCGGGGCGCAGTCGGATGCGGATTTTACCAAAATCATTGACCGGCAATTATCTGCCCTGGGCAAGACGGCCCTAGCGCAAGCATCCCGCTAACCTTCCGGCTTCCTCCCCATTTGAACCGCTCGCGCACTTTTTTCAACTGTCCAGGCCCGGCAGGGTCTTGATCGCCGGCAAAATGGTCCACTGGCCACGTGGAGTCATGACGGCAAGGTCAGATGCATGTCGCGAACGATTTTCAGATAGCGGGGTTCGGCATGGAGGAATCAATTCGGGCGCGGCGAGAATCCAGAAAATGAGAGATGGATCTGGGGTAGCCGGACTGCCGTTCGCGCAAAGGAGGAACGTGACACCAGCGATTTTTGCGGTGGCTACGAAGAAAGTTGCAGTTCCCTTAAGAGTTTCTGGACGCGGGGATCGGAACGAATAGGATCCAATTCAGGCTGGATGGCGAGCCACCAGTGAAGGTTGGTGTTATGGATGGCATAGCCCTTCTGCAACCACTCGATGGCATGCTCGTGATCGCCAAGGTGCATGTAATTCCTGGCAATTTCGACAACCCGTGTATGGTCGCCGGAGTTCCAGCGCTCCAAATTGATAGCTAGTGATTCGCGCCAATAGCCTGTCGAGCCTTTTGTTTCAAGCGAGCGTTTCAGCCGTACCAGGTCCGCATTTGAGCCGGCGCGGCTCACGTCGGTGCGAGATCGACAGGATTTCTCCGGCCGGCCAGATCACTCGGATAGCAGACATTTCGGCAACGCAGGGACACATCGTGCCGACGGCTGTGGCATATCACGGGAACTTTTACGTGGGAAACCTGAATACTTTTCCAATCCAGGAAGGCTCGTCTAAAATCCTGAAAATTACGCCGAGCGGACAACTGGAAACGGTTGCCAAGGGATTTACAACAGTGCTCGGTGTAGCTTTCGACCATGAAGGCTACATGTACGTCTTGGAGAACACCACCGACCGTCTGTTTCCGACTCCATTCACCGGCAAAGTGCTTCGTGTGACCGATGAAGGCGTGCAGGAAATAGCCAGCGGACTGTTTCTTCCGACCGCGATGACGTTCGGACCGGATGGCGATTTGTACGTTTCGAACGTCGGGTTCGGTCCGCCACCGATCGGGTTGGGTGAAGTCGTGCGAATCGCTGTGCCGCCGGTCGAATAAAATTGCCGGTGGGCGTTCGTTTTTGAGCCGCAAGCCGATTCGCTACTGACAAACGAGGAGCGTCCGCCGAGTGGATACGACCGACGCTTTTTGTTTTGTGGAGAGTGCTAAGCCGTTTTTTGCCGGAGGGGTGCGGTGCCCTCCGGCATTTGCGTTTCTGTTGCAAGTATTGGTGGATTCAACCTGGGCTAACGTGAACTGCCTGCTGCTGCAGTTCGCACGTTATGTTCCGAGGAATTCTCGACCGGAAGGGTTTGCACGGTGGGATTGCCGTTTAGAAGTGGGCTCATCTTTGCGGCGATTTCCGGGAAGACGCCATTGTCATAATTTTCAACGTCGGAGCGGTTCTGCCACAGCGTGGTACTGGAAAACTGTCCCGTATTGGGGTCGAGCGCTTCGATGTTTTCAACGAATCCGTGTTGCGACTGAATCTTCGGCAACAAAGTATTGTTCAGCAGCGTGCGAAATTCGCCGACCTTCGATGGTGTAACGGTGCAAGTAATGATGCGAGCGATCATGAGATGCCTCCTAGGATGTTAAATGCATGAGTCGAGCCGTGAGGGGGGAGTGGAACTCGGGGCTAAGGGACAACGGCAAACCTAGCGCCGTGCGCAGTTCTGGTCAAGACAACTTTTCGCATGGAAAAAAAATAAATACGGACAACCATGTAGTGCGTTGACACAATGTAGAGCGGACGCTATCGTGCCCAACGCGAGTCGGTTAGTACATTTTTCCACTGGAGCGGGTTGATGAACAAACGGGGGCGGCGCGGAATGGTCCTTGCGGGATTTTGTATTGCGTTGGGAACGATCCTGTTTGGAGGTGGATATCCCACCCGCGCTCAGGAAACTGACGAAGACGCCAAACTAGCGGCTGAAATTCGCGCGCGCTACACGAAGTATGAGTTCCGTATCCCAATGCGCGATGGCGCGAAGCTGTTCACTTCGGTTTATGTTCCCAAGGATGCTGCTACTAGCAAGACCTATCCCTTTCTGATGGAGCGCACCCCATACAGCGTTGCGCCGTACGGAACGGACAACTATCCGAAGCACCTCGGCCCGGCTCCGAGTTTTGTCGCCGACGGATTTATTTTTGTTTACCAGGACGTGCGCGGGCGCTTTCAGAGCGACGGCACATGGCAGGAAATGACGCCGGCCGAGGACGTGAAAAAGGGGCCGAAGGACGTCGACGAAAGCACGGACACTTACGACACCATCGACTGGCTGCTGAAGAATGTGCCGAACAACAACGGCAAAGCCGGCATCTATGGAATTTCTTATCCGGGATTTTATGTTGCTGCCGGAATGGTCGATTCGCATCCCGCGCTAAAGGCATGTTCTCCGCAGGCGCCCGTAACTGACCTTTATATGGGTGACGACGCATATCACAACGGCGCGTTCATGCTGGAAGCCAACTTCGGCTTTTACGTAGTCTTCAAGCCGCGCGCCGGCCTCGAATATCCGCCGAAGGATTGGGACAATTTCAATTACCGAACCAATGACGGCTACGATTTCTACCTCGCAATGGGTCCGCTTTCGAACGCTAAGAAACGCTATCTGAAAGACACCAATTTTTATTGGGACGATCAGGTGCAGCACCCTAACTACGACGAATATTGGAAAATCCGCGATATTTCCGCGCACATGAAAAACGTGCATTGCGCGGTGATGGTCGTTGGCGGCCTGTTTGACGCTGAAGACTTGCAAGGCCCTTACAAAATTTTTCATTCCGTCGCTGCGATGAGCCCGGGCACTCCAGATCACCTGGTCGAAGGACCCTGGGTGCACGGCGGCTGGGCATTTACCAAGGGCGATCATCTCGGACCGGTGAATTTTGCCGGCGATAATTCTGCTTTTTTCAACGATCAGGTGCTCTTGCCGTTTTTTCAGCAATATTTGAAAGACGCTCCAGACCCGAAGCTGCCAACGGCTGTCGTTTTTGAAACCGGAACGAATGTCTGGCGCAGTTACGATTCCTGGCCACCGAAAAATACCCAGGCCAAGACTTTGTATTTCCACGCGGGAGGAAAACTTTCCTTCGAACCGGCAAAAGAAAGTTCCGGCTACGACGAATACGTCAGCGATCCGAATCGCCCGATCCCGTTCGTGGAAACGCAGAGCACGAGCGTGCCGCAGACCTACATGGACGCGGACCAGCGCTTCGCGGCCAGGCGCACCGACGTCGAGACCTATCAAACCGAACCTCTCGAGCAGGACATCACTGTCGCCGGTTCCGTCTCGCCCAAGCTGTGGGTTTCCAGTTCCGGCACGGATTCCGATTTCGACGTAAAGCTGATCGATGTTTATCCCATGGACTATCCGAATCCTGATCCTAATCCCAGGGACGTACATATGGGTGGATATCAGCAGTTGGTTCGTGGCGAACCGTTCCGCGCGAAATTCCGCAGCAGTTTCGAAAAGCCGGAACCGCTCGTGCCGAATCAACCGACCGCGATCAATTTCGATTTGCCCAGTATCAGTCATACCTTTCGTCGCGGGCATCGCATCATGGTTCAGATCCAGAGCACTTGGTTTCCGCTGGTGGATCGCAATCCGCAGCGCTTTGAGAATATTCCCGATGCCAAGCCGGAGGATTTTCAGAAAGCTACAGAGCGGGTGTATCACGGCGGTGAACACGGCTCGGCGATTGTGCTGCCCGTTCTTAGGTGAGCGCTGGCGCCGCGCATTTCGAGTAAGGGCCGGATGATGACAACAATCGCGCACTTTTCATCGCCTGAAGAATTTCGCAAGTGGCTGGCAAAAAATCATGCCGCTGCGACGGAGCTCTTCGTCGGGTTCTATAAAAAATCATCTGGAAAAAAAGGCGCAACATATTCCGAAGCGCTGGATGAAGCTCTGTGTTTCGGCTGGATCGACGGCGTGCGCCGCTCGATAAACTCGGAGAGTTACACGATTCGTTTTACTCCGCGAAGACCGAAAAGCATCTGGAGTCTGGTGAATGTCCGTCACGTAAAGCGTTTGCAAAAGTCTGGAAAAATGGCGGAGCCGGGGATAAAAGCATTTGCATTGCGCGAGAAACATCGCACTGGGATTTATTCGTTCGAACAAAAACGGCCGGGGCTTTCTGCAAGATTCAAAAAACTTTTTCGCGCCAACGCGCCCGCATGGGAATTTTTTACGAAGCAGCCTCCGTGGTATCAGCGGACCGCGGGCCACTGGGTGCGTTCGCGCCAAGCAGGACGAAACGCGGATGCGGCGCTTTGCGAAACTTGTCGAGGTCTCCGGTAAGGGCCGGAGGCTAGATCAGCTCACGCCTAAAGGGCAGCGAAAATCCGGCACACGACAATCGTAAATTGTAGCAATCGAGGCCGTCAGGACTTGATATAGCGCTCTGCTATCGCGAAAATTTCGTTAGCCCCACGGTGTTTCTATTCCACAACGCGAAAACTTGTATGCAGTTGAGCGTTCGAATCTCCGCCTACCCAGACATCGAACTGCTCCGGCTCTTCCACCCAGGCTCTACGGCTTTCGCTCCAGTATGTGAGTTCCTTTTTGCCAAGCGTGAAGTGTACTGTCTTCGATTCTCCCGGTTGCAGTGTGACCCGTTCGAAGCCTTTCAGCTCGCGAATCGGGCGCGAAGTTGAGCCGGCCCGCTGGTGAATGTACAGTTGCACCACTTCATCACCCGCTACCGCACCAGTGTTAGTCACTGTCGTTGTGGCTTCCAGTGCATCTCCGGCCTTCAACTCTGTTTTGCTAAGCCGCAAGTCCGTCACAGAGAACATTGTGTAGCTCAAGCCGTACCCAAACGGATAGAGCGGCGTGCTCGGTCCTTCCCAGTAGCGCGAGCGGTATGTCGGATCGCTCTCCGGATACTGCGTGACGTTGTGCGAATAGTAGAGCGGCTCTTGTCCGGCATTGCGTGCCCAGGACACCGGTAGCTTTCCGCCGGGCACGGCGTCTCCGAATAAAATGTCAGCAATCGCGTTACCGGCCTCGCTACCAGGCTGCCAAGCCATCACAATTGCCGGAACTTGCTCGCTGGCCCATGAAATGTTCAATGGCCGGCCGCTGACAATCACTAGAGTTACCGGTTTTCCAAGAGCGACAATCTTTTCCAACAACTCCTCTTGCCGTCCCGGCAGTTCCAGAGTCGAACGTGAAGCGTACTCGCCGCTCATATTTGCGGTTTCCCCGAGCACGAACACTGACATTTCCGATTTTTGCGCCAGCGCGACCGCATCGGCAATCTCTTTATTGTTTTCTTCGGCCGTGAGTGGAGGTCCTTTCTTTGTTGACGGAAAAAAATCGTCAAATCGGCTCGCGATGGTTCTGCGAATTTCGCCGCCGCGCGCCGAGGCGATTACCGCGTTCGGCAGTTTCTTGCGAAGCCCCTCTTCCACGGTCACGGCGGGAGTCTCGCCGTCCACGCCCCAACCGCCATCGAGATCTATGCCGTCGTTTGCCAGCGGACCGATCAGCGCGATGGAAGAAATCTTCTTGCTCAGAGGCAGAGCGTGATGTTCGTTGCGCAGCAACACCATGGAACGTTGCGCCGCAATACGCGCATAGTCGCGAGTTGCGGGATCGCTCAAGACAGCACTGGCCGTCGATAAATCGGCGTACGGATGTTCAAAGAGGCCCATCCTGATTTTTACCGCGAGCACTGGCCGCACCGCGTCGTCAATCTGCGCCACGCTGATTTTTCCGCTTCGTACCAGCGCGGGCAGTTGCGCAGACAAAATTCTGCTGGCCATATCGACACTTACTCCCGCACTCAGAGCGCGGTACGCGGCATCGGATTCATCTTTCGCGAACCCATGGATGATCAGGTCGTTGGTAGTCAGCGCATCGGTGACCACAAATCCCTGAAAGCCCCAATCGGCGCGCAGCACATCGTGCAGCAGCCAACGATTTCCGCTCGCCGGCACGTCGTTCAAATCCATGTATGCGCTCATCAGTGAGCCGACACCGGCGTCCACAGCAGCCTTGAATGGCGGCAAGTACACGTTGCGCAGCGAAGTCTCCGGCAAGTACACGGAGTCGTAGTCACGCCCGCCCTCTGCCGCGCCATAACCCGCGAAATGTTTCACGGTAGCCAGCACGTGGTCTGGAGAGCCAAGTTCTGCTCCTTGAAATCCTCGCACCTGCGCGCGCGCCATGGCCGCTCCCAGGTACGGATCTTCTCCCGCGCCCTCGACGATGCGTCCCCAACGTGCGTCACGCGCGATGTCCACCATTGGACCGAACGTCCAGTTGATACCACTGGCACGAGCTTCGCGCGCCGCAAACGCCTGCGCTCTTTCCGGGACTTGCGGATCCCACGATGCCGCCATCGCAATCGGCACCGGAAAAACCGTCCGGAAGCCGTGAATCACGTCGTAGCCAAAAAGGAGTGGAATGTGCAGCCGGCTTTTCTCGACAGCGATGTGCTGATATTTGTCGAGCTGTACCGAATCAACGCTCCAAAGAAACGAACCAATCTCACCCTTTTGAATCATCTCTTCGCGATTCGGCGGATTCAGAAAATTCGCCGCAGACACTTGATTGAGCTGCCCAATCTTTTCCTCGATCGTCATCTTTTTCAGTAGCTCTTCGACGCGCTGATTGATTTGAGCGGAACTTTTGTTCGGGGCTGGTTTTGATTCCTGCGCCACCGCTAGCGAACAAAGCAGAACGGAAGCGAGCAGAAGAGCTACCGCCGGGCGAAACACGCGAGTAACAGGGTTCAAGTTCAAGCGTAATTCGGGCATAGAGTGACCTCGATCGGTTTGAGATGCTATCTCAAATCCATGAGGGCAGGGAAGAAAGGTCAGCGACTTGGGCGCGGGGAGATGGAGGGGAACCTTTTCTGTTTATTCGACACATTTTGGTTGTTCTACGCTCGCGCCTGATCGATCATTTCTTCCCAAATTCCTTTGGACTTCAGGATCAGCTCAATCAACTCGCGCGCCGCGCCTTTTCCCCCGTTGCGCACGGTCGTATAGTGAGCCGCGCTTTTTACTTCGTCCACGGCATCGCCGACAGCGACCGCGAGACCTACGCGCCTCATCACCGTCAAATCGGGCAAATCGTCGCCAAGATAGGCGACCTCGTCTTCTTGCACGCCGGTCTTCTTCAAAATTTCTTCGTACGCGGCGATCTTCTGCGGCTGCTTTTCGTAGACAAACTCCACGCTCATCTCTTTCATGCGCCGGCGCAGCGCGGCGCTTTCCCGGCCGGTAATCACTCCCATCCGCAATCCCGCTGTGTGTCCCAGGGTCATTCCCTGACCATCGTGCGCGTCGAATGTTTTGATCTCGATTGCCGATCCATCCGGCTGCGAAAGCAGCGTCACGCTTCCATCCGTGATTGTGCCGTCCACGTCCATCAGCACCACTTTGATTTTCGCCGCTCTCTCAGTCAAATCAGGCGAAACCTTCGGGGTCCACGCCACATGTTTCTCCACAGTCAGTCTCCGTAATTGTTTTTCAATACCGGCGGCCTACGCCGCCACTCTGCGATCCCCCCGCAAATAACCACGTTCTAGAATCACTTCCGAGAGTTCTTTTCATGCAGCGGTGGCTTTATGCTGCCGTCTTTTTTTTGTGCCGTTGTCCACTCACACCAACTGCAACCCCCACAAATCATGCAAATGCACCACGCCCAGAACTTTTCGCTCTTCGTCCACAACAATCACACAAGTAATGCGTCGCTTCTCCATCAACGTCAAAGCTTCGCTGGCCAGCACTCCCAGTTTAATGGTCTGCGGATTCCGGGTCATGCAGTCGGCAAGATTCATCTCGACCACCGCGCCGCCATGTTTCTCCATCAAGCGCCGCAAATCGCCGTCGGTCAGGATTCCTGCCAAAGTTCCATCAGCGTTCACCACGGTGGTCATTCCCAATTTTTTCGCGGACATTTCGTGAAACACTTGAGCCATCGGCGCATCCGGCGCAACGCGAGGAAGCTTGACTCCCGCGTGCATCACCTTCTCCGCCCGCAGCAACCGCTTGCCGAGACTCCCGGCCGGGTGCAGCGCGGCAAAATCGTCGTGCCGGAAATCGCGCTTTTCGAGCAAGGCAACCGCCAGCGCGTCGCCGACCGCCATCGCCACAGTAGTGCTCGCCGTCGGCGCCAGATTCAGCGAACAAGCTTCCTCGTTCACGCTGACGTCCAGAATGATATCGCTCGATTGTGCGATTGTGGATTTGCTGTTTCCAGTCACCGCGACCAGCTTAATCTCCATCCGCTTCAACGCATCCAGCAATTCGATGATTTCGCGCGTTTCACCGCCGTAGGAGACAGCCAAAATCACATCGCCCGCGGCGAGCATGCCCAGATCGCCGTGCAGAGCCTCCGCAGGATGCAGAAAGAATGACGGCGTGCCAGTGCTCGAAAGCGTCGCAGAAATTTTGCGGCCGACAATTCCGGACTTGCCCATTCCGGTTACAGCCACGCGCCCCTTGCAAGCGAAGAGAAGTTCCACCGCGCGTTCGAACGCGCCATCCAGCCGCGCCATCACATCTTGAATGGCCTGCGCTTCGATGCGCAACACGCGGCGTGCGGTGTCCAGACTCATAGCGTTTTCCACGACCGGACCAGGTCCGAAATTTCCTTCAATCGTGAAAGCAGACCGGGAAGGTGATCGAGAGGCAATGCATTCGCTCCGTCGGAAAGCGCTTTCCTTGGATTGTCGTGGGTTTCAATAAAAATGCCGTCTACGTCTGCCGCCACCGCCGCGCGCGCCAGAGGTTCGATAAATTCCGGCTGGCCGCCGCTCGCATGGCCTTGTCCGCCGGGCAATTGCACGGAGTGCGTCGCATCAAACACTACGGGATAACCTAATTTTTTCATTTGCGGAATTCCGCGAAAATCCACTACCAGATTCTGGTAGCCAAACGACGAGCCGCGTTCCGTCAAAATGATATTGCTATTTCCGGTGGACGCGATCTTTTCCACGACGTTTTTCATGTCCGCAGGAGAAACAAATTGCGGCTTCTTTACGTTGATCACGCGTCCCGTCTTTCCCGCCGCTACCAGCAAATCCGTCTGACGCGCCAAAAACGCCGGTATCTGCAAAATATCCACAACCTCTGCCGCCGGAGCCGCCTGCGCCACCTCGTGAATATCGGTCAATGTCGGCAGCTTCAAGTCTGCTTTAATCTTTCCTAGAATTCGCAAGCCCTCCGTCAATCCGGGCCCGCGAAACGAATTCACCGATGATCGATTCGCCTTATCAAATGACGCCTTGAATACATACGGCACGCCCGCATCCGTAGCAATCTTCGCCACGCGCTCCGCCATCATTCGGGCGTGCGTCTCGGACTCAATCACGCACGGTCCGGCAATCAAGAAAAGGGATTTGCCGTCAAGGCGTACCGGCCCTACAGAGATCTCAGTGGTGGATGTCATCTATGAAAGTCTCGCAGCAGAGTAGCACAGGCAATCTTGCCTGTGCGGTTTTGCGATGGCCTGGTCGACGCGGCACGCAGCCAAGATCGGTTGGCTACAAATTGCAATCTTGTCGCTGCTTTTACGCGGTAGCGTGGGGCGCGGCGCGCAGCACCGGTGTGCGCGAAGTTTCTGCTGCGGGCGCGTGCTGCCCCTCATAAGAAGCATTTGCCGGAACCGATGGGGAAGCAGGCTTACTGCGTTCTTTCTTATGCTGCAGCGCCGCGCCGATAAACGCCGCAAACAAAGGATGCGGCTCCAGCGGCTTCGATTTAAATTCCGGATGGAACTGGCATCCCAAAAACCAGGGATGGTCCGGCGCTTCCACAATCTCCACGTAATTTTCGTCGGGAGTTCGTCCGGTAATTTTCAGTCCGGCGTCGACTAGAGTTTTTTCGTGCTCACGGTTGAATTCATATCTGTGGCGATGCCGCTCGCTGATTTCCAGCTTTCCGTAAGCCTTATGCGCAAACGAACCCGGCTCCAGCTTGCACGGCCACGCGCCGAGCCGCATGGTGCCGCCCATTTCGTCCACGCCCAGCAGTTCGCGCAACTTGTAAATCACGCGATACGGCGCTTGCGGATCGAATTCGGTACTGTCCGCCTGCTTCAATCCGGCAACGTCGCGAGCGTATTCAATCGTCGCACACTGCATTCCCAGGCAAATCCCAAAGAAGGGAATTTTGTTCTCGCGCGCAAATTGAATCGTATAAATCATTCCCTGAATGCCGCGCTTGCCAAATCCGCCAGGAACCAAAATGCCGTCATAGCCGCGCAATCTCTCCGCGGCTGTCGCCAACGAATCAATTTCTTCCGACTCGATCCAATCAATCACCGTTTTATGATTGTGCGCCAACCCACCGTGCAACAGTGCTTCGCGCAAACTCTTGTAGGCATCTTCCAGCTGCACGTACTTGCCGACAATCGCGATGCGCGCTTCGCCTGCCGGATGATGAATGCGCTGAATCAAATCCAGCCACGGTTGGAAATTTTGTGGATGCCCTTCGAGCTTCAGCAAGCGCAAAATCTGCGCGTCCAGTCCTTCGCGCGCCAGTTCTGCAGGAACCGCGTAAATCGTGTCCACATCTTCCATGGAAATTACGCAGCCTTCCGCAATGTTGCAAAACAGCGCGATCTTACGTTTCAGGTCGGATGGAATATGGCGATCGCTGCGGCAAAGCAAAATGTCCGGCTGAATTCCGATGCCCAGCATTTCTTTTACGCTGTGCTGAGTGGGCTTAGTCTTTTGTTCGCCGGCCGCAGCAAGGTAGGGAACTAATGTCACGTGCACGAACAAAGTATTTTCCGCGCCAAGTTCCAGGCGCATCTGGCGTATGGCTTCGAGAAATGGCAGCGACTCGATATCGCCAACGGTTCCGCCAATCTCGACGATCGCCACCTCCACGTCCGTCGAAACTTTCTTGATGATTGCCTTGATTTCGTCGGTGACGTGCGGAATCACCTGCACCGTCTTTCCCAGGTAATCGCCGCGCCGTTCCTTGGTCAAAATCGTTTCGTAGATTCTTCCCGTCGTCCAATTGTTATCGCGCGTCAGCTTCGCGTGCGTGAACCGCTCATAGTGCCCGAGGTCCAGGTCCGTCTCCGCGCCGTCTTCGGTCACAAACACTTCGCCGTGTTGAAACGGGCTCATCGTGCCGGGATCGACGTTGAGATACGGATCGCACTTCTGAATGTTGACTGTGAAACCGCGACTTTCGAGGAGACAACCGATGGAGGAAGCTGCTACGCCCTTACCAAGTGAAGAAACAACACCGCCGGTAACAAATATATATTTTGGCGCCATCCGTATAGCCCGCGTGGTGACTCGCTTCACCACACCGGACTGCTCTTACCTCTCAGGCGAGGCCATGTTTAAGACCATCTCAGCCCGCCGCAGGAAGGGTTTCAGGGTTTCAGAGTTTTTACAAACCCTGAGATAAACAAGTCGTACTTACAAACCCTGATCTCCAATGACGTACAAACAATTATGGGCAAGCTAAGACGTTCTGTCAATTCGAAGTCTTCGCGTCGCCGCATCGAAAATTTTTATCGCCGCGCAACTTTTCCACAACATCCGGGTTCATGTCTCGTGAAGGACACCGGTTTTAGATCAGCCAGAAGTACAGCTGACGTACAGCTTACGTACAGCTACTTTTTGCGACACACGCTCTGTAGTTGGGAAACCCGTGCAGCAAAGCCGCCATCTAAGCTGGGGTTGATCGAATCGGAGTTGATCAAAGCTGAAGTTGACCTACCGCCCCGCGTTCTGGCTCGGGGTTTCAAGATAAGCGCCCTCTCAATGGGCTGCGAACGGGTCTTAGGGTTTGTGCTTACAAACCCTAAGCCGAAAAAATGGGGTGAGTGATGAAGTTGTTCCCGAAGTTTCATCTGCTTGTGGCTTTGGTGTGCGCCGCGGCTTGCGCAAGTTCAGTTTATGCGCAGCGGCCCACCGCCAACGCGGTATCCGGAAAAACTGCTCCCGGCACCTACGACATTGCAAAAGATGTTTCGCTGCAAGGTACGGTGCTGAGCTTCACGGAAAATTCTCAAACACCGCCCATTGGCGCCCATGTAATGCTGCAAACGACTGCCGGCAATGTTGACGTTCATCTGGGCGACGCGCGCTTTCTGCATCTGGCAAAACTGAACATTGCGCAAGGCGCCAGCGTGCGCTTTGTCGGCCAGATGAGCACTGCCGGCAAGAATCAAGTTTTTCTCGCCCGCCTGGTCCAGGTTGGCGCGCAGGTAGTCGCCGTTCGATCAGTTCACGGTTTGCCACTCGGTTCGGCTGGCCTTCGCGCAAACAAAGCGCTGCTTACAAGCGCGCAAGCCGAGCAAAAGGGCGGTGCCCGATGAACACGATGAACCGCCTATGTCTGGCCCTCACTCTCTGCACAGCAGTTTTTGCCGCGGCTTGCGGTGGTAGCGGCTCGACTCCTACTCCGCCCGCTCCGACCGGCAATTTTTCCAACTCCAGCCTCAACGGACAATATGCTTTCGCAATGAGCGGCTCAGACGCCATAACCGGCAGCTTTTTCGCTCGCGTCGGCTCTTTCACCGCGGACGGCAACGGCAACATCACTGGTGGGATTGAAGACGTCAACACCGCCCTCAACGGCCTGCAGACGCTGGCATTTACCGCGAGTACCTATACGGTTCAGGCCGACGGCCGCGGTGTCATTAATCTGTCGAACGCGACCGGGACACTCTCCTTCAGCGTCACCATCCTTTCGCCTACCAAAGGATTGATTGTTGAGACCGATTTGAATGCCACGGCCAGCGGAACATTCCTGCTTCAGAGTTCGAGTTCATTCAACGCCGCAGGTATCAGCGGCAATTACGTTTTTGACTTCAGCGGCCTTGATCCTGGCGGAGCGCCGGATTCCATCCTCGGCCAATTCGTATCTACCGGTAGCGGTTCGCTCTCCAGCGGCCTGCTGGATGAAAATGACAACGCCGTGGCCTCCGGCGCTGCGCCCTTCACCGCCGGAAGTTATCAGATGGACGCCACAAACGGTCCGACCTCGGGTCGCGGCGTCGTCACCTTCACTGCCAACGGATTCACGTTCAACTACATTTTTTACATTGTGAACGGTTCTCGTGTGCGCATGATGGAAACCGGCACTGCTGGCGCTGTCGGGCTCACCGTTGGTGATGCTATCTCGCAGTCGAGCGTCCCCACTACCAACACTAACTTCAACGGCAATTTTGCCTACTTGCTCAGTGGCGTCGGATCGCGTAGCCAATTGACGCGGATCGGGCGTTTTACCGCCGACGGCAACGGCGGACTCGGCAGCATTTTTGCCGATACCAACGACGGTGGCACCGCTGCCCAGGTCCCCAACGGCTCGCTTTCCGCAATGACCTATGCGATTGACACCAATTTCCCTGGTTCGGGACGCGGAACGCTCACGTTTACCGATTCCAAGCTCGGCACCTTCAGCTACATTGTCTATCTCAGTTCATCGAGCGGCGGCGTCATGCAGGACGTCAGCAAAAACACCGTTGCCGACGGCAATATTCAGTTGCAAACCGGCGCTCCTTTCAGCAATTCCAGTCTCGCCGGAAATTATGGATTTAATTTTAGCGGTATCGGTAACAACAGCACCAACGGCGTATTGGGTGAAGAAGACTACGTCGGACAGATCGCGTTGACGAACGCGACTTCGAATAACGTCAGCGGCGCGGTTGACTTCAGTGCGTTCAGTTCCAATCAGGGCGCGTTCCTGAACGTCGTGGTTTCCGGCAACGGTTTGACCGTCGGCGGCGATGGCACCACTAGCACCGGCACGCGTAATACTCTTTCACTCAAGCTGGCCGGCAATCCCTCGACCACGCTCAACTTCGCTGCCTACATCGTGAATTCGCAAACCATCTACGTAGCCGGCACCGACAGTAGCCGCGTAATCGCCGGCACCGTAAACCTCCAAGCACCCTGATTTAAGTCTCTGTTAGGGGCACGATACATCGTGCCCTTTTCCCGAAATCATCAGTTCAAACTCTCACCATTCAACCCACAATTCGAGTGTTCGCAAGACGATCAGATAACGCTCAGCCGATTGCTGACCGATCTAGCGGTAGAGTGCCTGGCGACCGGAGAGTCCGAATATCCCGCATAGGCGGTTGGCCAAAGAGACGGCTGTATTCGCGATTGAATTGACTGGCGCTTTCATATCCGACCTCAAAGGCCGCGCTGGCAGCGTCCAGACCATCAACCAGCATGCGTCCCCGCGCTGCCTGCAAACGAAACTGCTTCTGATACTGAAGAGGACTCATCGCAGTCAGCGCCCGGAAATGATGGTGCAGCGTGGACAGGCCCATGCCCGCTACTTGTGCGAGTTCTTCCACCCGCAGCGGCTTGGCGTAGTTCGTCCTGATCCACGCAATTGCTTTTGCCGTCCTGTGGCTTTGATCTCCCAGCGTTGCAATCGCGCGAAGGCGTGCGCCTTCTGGTCCGCGAAGGATTCGGTAAATAATCTCGCGTTGAATCAGGCCACTCAGAAAAGGAATATCCTGCGGGGTGTCCAGCAAGTCCATGAGCCGGCAGCAGGCATCGAGGAATTCCACTGTGACTTCGCCGGTCGCCATGGCAGGACTGTCAGAAGGCGCCTCTGCCACCCGAATCTCTTCCCGGCTGAGAAGTTCGCGAATCACCGGCATTTCGAGTTTCAGCGACATAGCGAGGCAGGGTGCTTCTTTACTGGCCTCGATAATCTGGCTGACGATCGGCAAATCGACGGACGTCAGCAGGTATCGTGACTCACCGTAGATGAAAGTGGTTCCTCCGAGGTCAACTCGCTTTCGCCCTTGCGCCATAACAGTGACGCCCGGCTCGTAGGTTGCCGAACAGGGAGCGGTCGGCGCGATCCGCCGATGGAGCGTCACGCCGGGAATATCCGTTGCCCGATTCTCTTCGGAACCCATGAACGAAGCAATCTTGCGAGCCAGCTCGGCGCGCAATTCGCGCACTCGGTTTGACAGCGGAGAGGCGTTTTTGCTTGACGCTTTCATTTTATTGGCTTCCTTGCCCTTGCCCAAAGATAGCCGCCCGGCTGCGGATACACCAACAATCTTTCACATAACGACAGGAATAGGCAATAAATCGGAAGGATCGGGCTACCGCTTCCACGGCGTTTGATCCTAATCTCGGAGATGAGCCAAACCGAGAAACCACTCGGAAGGAGAAACAATGCAAAAGCGCAAACTTGGAAAAAGCAATCTGGAAGTCTCTGCTCTTGGCCTCGGCTGCATGGGCATGAGTTTCGGTTATGGTCCGGCTGCGGACAAAAAGGAGATGATCTCTCTGATTCGGTCTGCCGTCGAACGTGGCGTAACGTTCTTCGACACCGCCGAAGTTTACGGTCCTTTCACCAACGAAGAACTCGTCGGCGAAGCGCTGGCTCCAATTCGTGGCCAGGTGGTGATCGCTACCAAATTCGGGTTCAAACTTGATCTGACCAGCGGCAAGCAGGTGGGGCTGGACAGTCGGCCAGACCACATTAAGGAGGTCGCCGAGGCCTCGCTCAAGCGCCTCAAGACCAGTGTCATCGACTTGTTCTATCAGCACCGCGTCGATCCTGAAGTGCCGATCGAAGACGTTGCCGGAGCCGTGAAGGACCTCATCCAGCAAGGCAAGGTGAGGCACTTCGGACTCTCGGAAGCAGGAGTGCAGACCATCCGTCGCGCACACGCCGTCCAGCCGGTCGCGGCGCTCCAAAGCGAATATTCGCTTTGGTGGAGAGAGCCTGAAGCGGAAGTGATACCGACTCTCGAGGAACTCGGGATCGGGTTCGTTCCATTTAGCCCGCTGGGAAAAGGCTTCCTCACCGGCAAGATCAGCGAGGACACCCAGTTCGACAAGACCGACTTCCGCAACATTGTCCCGCGCTTTACGCCGGAGAACCGCAAAGCGAATCAGGCGCTCGTTGATCTGATTGGCAAGTTCGCGCAACAGCAAAAGGCGACGCCTGCCCAGATCGCCCTTGCGTGGCTTCTCGCGCAGAAGCCGTGGATCGTTCCGATCCCGGGTACAACCAAGCTGCATCGACTCGAAGAAAACATCGGAGCCGTTGCCATCAAACTTACGCCCGAAGATCTCCGCCAGCTGGAAGCCGCAGCCTCAAAGATTACCTTGCAAGGTGCCCGGTATCCCGCAGAGCTGCAAAAAATGGTGGGCCGCTGATCAGCAACGAGACGAACATGAGAAAACTACTTTCGCTCTGGGTAGCGACTGTGTTTATCGGTATGACCAGCACGACGCTGTTGCGCAGCCAGGATCGCGGTGGAAATGCGGGCATCCGGGAACGGTTTGTCGGAGCGTGGCGGCTCGTGTCGCTCGAAACGTCTGGTCCGGACGGGAAAATTCATAAAGCCGACTCCACCGGGATGTTTGTCTTCACGCGGGACGGGCACGCGTCGGTTCAGGTGATGGAGCGCAATCCGCCGCCACAGGCTGCGGCGGGACCTGAGCAGTATTCGCGAGGCGGCTATGAAGCAACTTTTGGTACATACGAAGTCGATGAGACCGCTCGCACGTTCACTTTTCATGTCGAAGGCGCGTTAGTGCGCAGCCTGATCGGCAAGGACCTGCCGCGCTCATTCGAGTTCTCGGGCAAGCAACTCATCGTCAAGTCGACTCGCTCTGACGAACACTGGATGGTCACTTGGGAACGCTACTAGGCTGCCTCAGCAAATCATTGCACTCGTAGCTTTGGTAAAGGATGAGAAACAATGCAAAAACGCAAACTTGGAAAAAGCAATCTTGAAGTTTCAGTCCTCGGGTTCGGTTGTATGGGAATGAGCTGGTCCTACGGTCCTCCTAAAGACAAGCAACAGATGATTTCTCTACTGCACGCCGCCGTGGAACGAGGTGTCACATTCTTCGATACCGCCGAGGTATAAGGTGTTTCAGGGAAAGTGTCGTCGCGCGCCACACAGAGCCACAAGGAAGAAAACATGAGTGCATGGTCGAAAGAGGAGCTGAACAAGATTGCCGGAAGCGATGATCTGCACATCTCGCCATTCCGCGAGGACGGGAAGACTTACGGCACACCTACGTGGATTTGGTCCGTGGTCGTTGACGGTGATCTTTATGTGCGTGCCTACAACGGGCAAAACTCGCGCTGGTACCGGGCCGCATTGCGGCAGAAGGCCGGGCGAATCACGGCTGCGGGAATCACGAAAGAAGTGTCGTTCGAGCCCGGCGACGTCGCGATCCAGGAACGGATCGACGGCGCCTACAAAACAAAGTACAAAGGCAGCGAGTATCTCAGCCCGATGATCGGTACGCACGCACGCTCCGCAACCGTCAAGATCGTACCGCGAGGCAACAAGGCATAGAAACCAGGAGGGCACCAAGCCTCATGTCATTGTGAAGTTGTGGCCAGGCAAGTCCGAACAGCGGAAGACTCGTCTCGCTGAAGCAATCACTGCGTTATGGACATTCTTCATTACGGGGAAAAGTCAATGTCGGTGGCGATGGAAGAAATCAAACCCCAGGATTGGGTGGAGAAAGTGTATAAGCCCGAGATCAAGGGTGACTTGGACGGGCTCTACAAGAATCCCGGTTACGATGAGCATGAACTGTGACTCGTCACGAATAACAGGACATGGAGGGAGCAGATATGAAAATACTCACCGCTACACTTATCGCTCTGTCGTCTTTCACGGCAGGTTCCGCACAGGCCCAGGCACAAGCCGAGGCAGGGTCTGGCGCTGTCCCGACTTCGTCACTCCAGGATTCGCAATCGGTTAAGATCACGCGAAACGGCTCGCAGCCCTCGGCAAAAGGCCCAGCCGAACACTTCACTGGTTCTGCACACATTGATCTTCTCTTCAGTGCGAATGCCCCCTCGCACACGTCAGGTGGCAGCGTGACTTTCGAGCCCGGCGCTCGCACGGCGTGGCACAGCCATCCGCTGGGTCAAACTTTGATCGTAACGGCTGGCAGGGGCTGGGTTCAGCAATGGGGCCGTCAAGTCGAGGCAATGCGGCAGGGCGACGTAGTCTGGATTCCGCCGGGCGTGAAACATTGGCATGGAGCTACTGCGAGCACGAGTGTCACTCATATCGCGATTCAGGAAAGTCTGAATGGGAAAACCGTCGAATGGATGGAAAAGGTTACCGACGAGCAGTACGGAAATCTTCAGTCCACATCGGGAGGAGCTATGGATACTAAAGAACCTTCTGCAGCGCAGAAACTGATGGGTGACTTCGATCCCAAGCTGGCGGAGTTAACAGATAACGTGCTCTTCGGCGATGTCTGGGAACGTCCGGGACTCTCGAAGCGCGATCGTAGTCTCATCACCGTCGCCGCTCTGATTGCTCTGAATCGGCCGGAACAGCTACGACATCACCTTCAGCGAGCGCGCGAGAATGGCGTAACCAAGGACGAAGTGGTCGAGGCGATTACGCATCTGGCCTTTTATGCAGGGTGGCCTAACGCGGTAAACGCCGTCGCGATCGCCAGAGAGGTATACCGCTGAGGACGTCGGCAGGTCGCGTGCACCGGGAGGCCCAACGAAAGCAAATAGCGCTCGCCCGGTGCTAACTCTTTGCTAGCAAATCCTCAACTCGTTTGACATCGTCCGGCACATCCACACTCACCGCATCATGTTCCACTTCCGCCACGCGAATCTTCCAGCCATTTTCCATCCAGCGCAGCTGTTCTAATTGCTCGATCCGCTCCAGTTCGCCTTGCGGCAATGTCGGATACTCCAGCAAGGCATCGCGCTGAAACACATACAATCCCAAATGTTTCAAATGCCGCGCGTGCGTTTTTGTCGCCGAATCACGCACCCACGGTATCGGCGCCCGCGAAAAATAAATCGCGTTGTCTTCAAAGTCCACCACCGTCTTCACCACGTTGGGATCCATGATGTCCGCAGGCGTTCGAATCAACACCGCCACCGTTGAGATACTCGCGATCGGTTCTTCCAGCAGGGAATTGACCGCCGTATCCACCGCTACCGGATCCAGCAGCGGCTCATCTCCCTGCACGTTCACAAAGACATCGCCCGCAGTGTGCGCCGCCACCTCCGCGATCCGTTCTGTTCCGGTACGGTGGTCCGCTCGCGTCATCTTCGCTTCTCCGCCAAACCCTTCCACCGCCTTCACGATTCGTTCGTCATCGGTCGCCACGATCACCCGGCCTGCCGTTTTGGCCTGCTTCGCACGGTTATACACCCTCTGAATCATCGGCTGTCCCGCTAGCGACACCAGCGGCTTTCCCGGCAACCTGGTTGACCCGTACCTCGCCGGAATTACGATAACCACCTTGCTCGATTCCAATTTGGCACCCATTTTCCGCCTCGCCACCCAGCATTGTCCGGGTGCGGGCTGTACTTGGAGCCCGCCATACTTAAAGACCGGGCTGTACTTGGAGCCCGCCATACTTAAAGACCGGGCTGTACTTGGAGCCCGCCGTACTTAAAGACCGGGCTGTACTTGGAGCCCGCCGTACTTAAAGACCGGGCTGTACTTGGAGCCCGCCGTACTTAAAGACCGGGCTGACTTGGAGCCCGCCGTACTTAAAGACCGGGCCGTACTTGGAGCCCGCCGACTTAAAGATCGGGCTCTGCTTGAAGCCCCGCGGCACTCAAAGATCGGGCCCTACTTGGATCCCGCCGTCCATGCTTCGAACGGCATGCTAACACGCCGCAATTTCCACCGCATTCATTCGGCGAATCCCCTATTTCTCGACAAACATTCCTTAAAGACTCCAAGTGACATTCTTTTGACTTGTCTTGCAATTTGCGAGTGGTAGAATCCGCTTAGTCCATTTCCGCGCGGCCGTCCAGCAAGCCGGGACGAAGGGGCAGTGAATGCGCGAGGTTCCAGGTTTCGGTCGTTGTGCTCTCCGCTCAATACTTGCCGCAACATGCCTGTTTGCTTTTTCCATTTACGCATTGCCCGCCGCCGCTCAATCCGGTTCCGGCAACGAGCAGCCTCAGGTTCAAGCGCCCGAGAAACCGTTTGATCCAAATTCGGTCGAGCCGATCCCTCTGCACATTCCGGCGAAAGTAGACGTTAAACACGATACTCCTGGCTTGACCATCAAGCCGGGCAAAATGCTGCACAGCGATGTGGACGTCGCGCTGGTTAATGTCACCGTCACCGATCCTTACAATCGCCTGGTCACTGGTCTTGAACCCGACAATTTCCGAGTGTTTGAAGACAACACCGAACAGGAAGTCCTCACCTTCTCTTCGGAAGATGTGCCCATTTCCATCGGCGTGATCTTCGATCTCAGCGGCAGCATGTCCAACAAAATCGCTAAAGCGCGCGAAGCCGCCATACAATTTTTTAAGACTGCCAATCCCGCCGACGAATTTTTCATGGTTAGCTTCAACGAACGCGCCGAACTCACCAGCGCTTTCACCAACAGCGTCGAAGATCTTCAGAACCGCATGATGGCCACCAGCGCGAAGGGCCGCACCGCGCTTCTCGACGCAATTTATCTTGGTCTCAGCGAGATGAGGGGTGCACACAACGCCAAACGTGCCTTGCTCATCCTATCCGACGGGGGAGATAATCATAGTAGGTACAACGAAAGCGATATCAAGCGGCTGGTGCGCGAAGCTGACACCCAGCTGTATGCCATTGGGATTTTCGATCCGCTTGGAAATCGCGCGCGTACCCCGGAAGAGCTCAACGGGCCTTCGCTGCTTACCGATATCACGGATATGACCGGTGGGCGCGTTTTTTCAGTCGAAAAGCTCGAAGATCTCCCGGACATCGCCACTAAAATCGGCATGGAGCTGCGTAACCAATATGTACTGGGATATCATCCAAGCAACAAAGCACACGACGCTCGCTGGCGCAAAATTAAAATCAAGCTGCGCGCTCCAAAGGGCCTCCCGCCACTCAGCGTCTACAACAAGACCGGCTACTACGCGCCAAGTCACTAGCCCGTCCAAGATTTCCGTTCCGGCCGCGAAGACTGTCTCGTCCGCGCTGTTCTTTTTGGTCCTCGCGTTTTTGTTCTTCTCCGCTTCCGCCACCTTCGCGCAAGATAATCCTCTCGCCCTCCCCAACTCCGGGCCTCCTCCTCCCAATCAGGGCCCCGAGCAGCAAGGTGGAAGCATAAAAGTTAACGTCAACCTGGTCGTCCTCCACACCACCGTCCTAGACGATCGCGGCAAATTTGTTGACGGCCTGAAGGAGGACAATTTCCGCGTCTTCGAAGACAAAGCCGAACAAAAACTTTCTCTCTTCAAACGCGAAGACGTTCCCGTCAGCATGGGCCTGGTGATCGACAACAGCGGCTCCATGCGCGACAAGCGCCCCCGCGTCAATGAAGCCGCGCTGACCCTTGTGCAGGCCTCCAATCCTCAGGACGAATCCTTCGTCGTCAATTTCAACGACGACTACTATCTCGATCTCGACAAGGATTTCACCAGCAGCGTTCCCGAACTTAAGGAAGCACTCGAGCGAATTGACGCTCGCGGCAGCACCGCGCTCTACGACGCCGTCATCGGCTCGCTCGATCACCTTAAGAAAGGCCACAAGGACAAAAAGGTTTTGCTGGTCGTCACCGATGGCGTAGACAACGTCAGCCGTAACAGTCTTGAAAAGGCCGTGCGCGAAATTCAAAAGTCCAACGTGGTCATCTACTCCATCGGTCTCTTCAGCGATGAGGACAAAAAGAATCGCAAGAAAGCCATGCGCGCCCTGAAGGATATTTCCACCGCTTCCGGTGGCGTGGCCTTCTTTCCGGAAAATGTGGACGATGTTCACAACATCTGCGATCAAGTCGCTCGCGACATTCGCAACCAGTACACTCTCGGCTACTATCCCACCAACACCAAAAAGGACGGCACCTTCCGCACCGTCCAGGTAGACATCATTCCTCCACGCGGCAAAGGCAAGCTGGTCGCTCGTACTCGCAACGGCTATTTCGCCCCCGGCCAGGCCGCCGCCTCCAACACGCAACCTTTATCGTCAGCATCGGCCTCCGCCAGTTCCGGCCAATAATCGTGTCGGAATTGTTTTGTAGCGGCCGGTCTTTGGACCGCCGCTTTCGAATTTTTTCTCGCCGTTCGTAGTGGCCGGGCTTCAGCCCGGCTCTTTGTTTTGCCCTTAGGTTTTTGTAGCCGCGGGTTTATCCCGCGGCTCTGCGATTTTCTTACTTCCCTCAACTATTGAATTTTTATCTCGACAGTCCGACACTAGAAATGCGCCGCTACGAAGATACTACGCAGAAAGGAATCGGCATCGTATGGAACCTCGCATCGCCTACAACAAGTATTCTCCCAACGCCCTGCACGCCATGTTCGCGCTCGAAAAGCACCTCAAATCTTCCACCATCGAGGAAAAACTCCTGCACCTCATCAAACTTCGCGCTTCGCAGATCAACGGCTGCGCCTATTGCATTGACATGCACTCCAAAGATGCGCGCGCCGCCGGCGATAGCGAAATGCGTCTTTACGCGCTCAATGCCTGGCGCGAAACGCCGTTTTTCACTCCGCGCGAACGTGCCGCACTCGCCTGGACCGAAGCTCTCACGCTTATTTCACAGAATCACGCACCCGATGAGCTCTACGATTCCAGCCGCAAGGAATTCACCGAACAGGAACTCGTCGACCTCACCTACGCCATCGCTACCATCAATGCATGGAACCGCCTGGCCATCGCCATGCGCGCCGTCCCGGGCGAATATCAACCCGCCGAACGCAAAGCCGCCGCCACTTAGTTTCTTGGGGCGTAGTTTTTTCTGGCGTAGAAGGAACAGTACGACGTAGCAGTGTTTTTGGTAGTGTAGACGTTGCGAAGCCGGAGAATTGTCTTACTGGCTCGCTGGTGCCTTCCGCTCCAGTTCCGTCAATTGTTTCAGCCACCGCTCCAGCTTCCCGCGATCTTCCGGCTCCATCGAAACAATCGCCACTCCCATGCCTTCTCCCGCAATCACGTTGCGAACATTTGCTCGCGTCCGCAAATATCCTCGCGGCGTTACAATCAGCATCTGAATCGTACTTCCTGGTTTCGGGGGATTTTTCGTCTGGATAAACAGTCCGCCCAGCGCAATCGTCGTCACGCGCGAAACTTCCTGCTGCTCGGCGTTTTTCCACGCCACCACCGCCGACTTCGGCGCTTTCAGTCTCGGGTATCTTCGCGTCGTTGGGCTGACCGCCATCCCAGCGCCTGCCTTCCCGGAGAAACGACCTGGTTCCGCTCGCAGCCCAAGTGAAACCATCCCGTGTTCGTTCAGCCGTGTGTCTCCACTGCATCTTCTTGCGTCGTCAATCGTCTCAGCCACTGATCCAATCGCCCGCGGTCTTCTTGTTCCATCGAAACAATCGCCACTCCCATGCCTTCTCCGGCCTTGACATTACGCACCACAGCCCTCACTCGCACTTGACCCTGCGGAGTGTTAAACACCAGTTGCAGCATGGTTCCTGCACTTACTGGATTTGTCGTTCGAATAAAAAGCCCGCCTAGCGCCAGATTCTGCACAGGCGAAATAAATTTCTGGCTACCGTTTTTCCAGGCTACCAACGCGTTTTTGGGCACTTTGGCGCGCGGATACCGGCGCTTGTCTTGCGTCTCCGTCATGGACAACCCCTACCACTACGATATCCTCATCGGGGCCGCAGCAGCTTCGCGGGTACCTACTAGCCACCGGTCCTTAGGACAGGCCGCAATTTTGCGACTCGCAATTTTGCTCTTCAGGTAGTGGCGGGCTTCGACCCGGATTTTGGAAAGCGGCAGCGCAGCTGCCGATTTTTCCAAACGTGAGCACCGCCCGCCCCACTCGCCGCTTGACCAAAGCGTATGATTGGTGTCGTGGAACTTCTGGAACTCCTTGCAACGCTGGCCGCTGGCATCTTCAGCGGCGCTTCGATTTACATCAATTTGGTGGAACATCCCGCACGCATCCGGTGCGGTACAGCTCTCGCGCTCGCTCAATTCGCTCCGAGCTACCAAAGAGCGACCCTGATGCAGGCGACTCTTGCCGCTACCGGATTTCTTGCGGCGTGTGGCGCTTACATTCTGGGCGCGGGCACTCCGTGGCTGATTGGCGGTATCCTGCTCGGGCTTGTAATTCCATTTACACTACTTGTGATTTTGCCGACAAATCGCAGGCTGCTGAGTCCGGCTCTTGCCACGGATTCTCCCGAAGCAGCGCAATTGCTCGATCGCTGGGGAAAACTGCACGCGGTTCGCAGCGTCTTGAGCTTCATTTCCTTTTTGGTTTTTCTCTTCGCGCTCTCCCAAAAATCCCGCTAGTCGTTGCAGGGTTTCGGTGGCACGGACTTCAGCCGGTGTCCTCTTTCCTGTCCAAGGCGACGTAGGCGCGGCACTCGGCCGCTTACGGTGCCACCACAGTCCTGCGCCCGGCCCGCCCTGCGTGTTTCCACGCACTTTCAATCTCCGGCAATGCCACTCGCTCTGTCTCAATCCGCAGTTCGCCGATCGCCCCGCGTTTCATCACTTCTCGCATGGCATCTAACAAAACTTCCCGCGGAGGAATTCCCGCCGTCCCCAAAATCGTCACCGCCGTGCTCCTCAACACTGCCGCAGGCAACTTGATCGTAGCCCCCGCGGTCTCGCCCACCTGCACCAGCCGAGTCTCTTTTCCCGTTACCGCAAACTCCGATTTGGTAATCGCTGCCAGCAAAGCCTCGGTCGGCTCGCCCCACAAGTAGTCTAGAATCACGTCGAATCCGGGTTCACGCAGGGCCGGCGAGGGCAAACCCTGAGACCTGGTCTCGCCCATTTCGCTCAGGTAAGCTTCCCTCAAAGCTTCGGGAGCTTGATCCATTTGTATGGTCGCATCGGCACCCAGATCACCCAACCTCGCCAGTACCCGCTCATTCCGCCCGACGCCAACCACCCGCGCGGCTCCAAGCAGCTTCGCAATCTGCACCGCAAGCTGCCCGGTCACTCCCGTCGCTCCCAGAACCAACACCGTCTCGCCACGCGCCAGCTTCGCTCGATGTGTCAGCGATACCCAGGCCGAGACTCCCGGATTCGGCAACGCCGCCGCTGTGTCGTCGTCCATCCCAGCCGGTAAGGGAAAACAAAACACTTTCGGAGCGACTGCAAGCTCAGCCATCGCTCCAAAAGGCTTCCGGCAGCCTCCAAAGAACACCCGCGTACCATCCTCAAGTTCTCCTACTCCATCTGTCCCGCAAATTAACGGCAAATCCGCTTCCCGCGGACTGGCAAAGTGCGTCCCCGCAGCCCACTGCTTGTCCACCGGCTTCAGCGAAGCCGCCAGCACCCGCACCAGCGCCTCGCCCTCGCCCGCTTCCGGCTCTTCAAACTCCTCGCACTTCGGCGCCTTGCCGATCTCCTCCAGCACCGCAGCTTTCATTCTGTTAGCTCCCGCTCTTGCGAATCTCGATTCCGCCATTGGTGGTGGCCATGCGCAGATCGCGGCCGCCCCCGCCGACCGTGCCCGAAAGGTCCTTCGAGCCGAAACTACCCATTACGGTGACCGGAAAATCCGTGTGGATGCCGCCATTCGTTGTGGCCGCACGCACCTTAAATTCGGCGGACGCAGGCAACGAAGCGTGGACGCTGCCGTTGGTGGTCATGAGTTCAATTTCGCCGCTCCATTTGGCGCTTCCCATGGCGACCGTGACTCCGCCATTCGTCGTGCGCCCGGAAACCCATTCGCTGGTGGCCACATCCACATTGCCGTTGGTTGTCGCCGCTTCGACGACGCTGTTCAGGTCGCGGCCGCGAATCCCGCCGTTGGTGGTCATGGCCTTCAGTAGCACGCCGCGCGGCACTTTCACATTGAAGTTCAGCTTGGTGTGGTTGTTGTGCCAGCTCCAACCGTGGTGGTCGGAATCCGCTCCGCCGTGATGGCAGCGCCCCGGCTGCGCATCTTTTTCGTACACCGCGCAAATCGTGACCCCATCCGGATACTCGACCACTTCCACGAACATTTCGTTCGCGTCACCGCTGCTCTCCTTGATCCCTTCCACCTGCGCCGCCCCTCCCGTTGCGCCGGTAGCGTCGATTCCACCGTTCCGCCCGATGATTTCAAGCGTCTGCCCAGGCTTCAGATTCCCCTGCCAATGAAAATCGTTCTCCTTGAAAACGGTTCGTTTTTCACTTTGCGCACGTGCCGGCGCACTACCCGCCAGCAGCACCACCAGAGTAATCGCCCCCGCAATGCCCCCAGAAAATGATCCAAAAACTCGCTTACTAAAGTTGCTCATGTGCATCTCCCTATTCATCGGTAAAGGAACGTCGCCAAGAGGCAATTGGTCTTTACCTCTCGCTGGATCGCCATTTTATATCTCATTTTCACGCTCAGAGCTCCATACGTCTTCTTGGAACACACCCATGCGCTTGCAGGATGGTACGAACGCCACTCGCCATTCGTTCCCCAAATATCACAACCAAATCCAACCACAGTCGATCGCCGTTGTAGCGGCCGCCTCCCGAGGCGGGCGGTATTGGAGTGCGGCAGCCCAGCTGCAGCTTTTCCTTCGTAGTGGCCGGTCTTCAGGCCAGGATCGCGAACTCTCTTTGCCTCGCGCATGAAGTTGTTGATCGATATGAACCTGTCGCCTCGGTGGCTTAAACTCATCCGCGATTCCGGATGGGAAGCCGAGCATTGGTCCCACATCGTTCGGCCAGACGCTCCTGATTCTGAAGTGCGGCCCACGCAGTCACCCATGGCTACGTCGTCTTGACCCTCGATCTCGACTTCGGTGCAATTCTCGCCGTCACACGCGGAGAAAAACCAAGCGTTGTGCAAATTCGAAACCAGGATGTCACCGTAGAGCGGCTTGGCCAAACCGTTGTCGCGGCGTTGCGGCTTCTGTCTGCGGAGCTTGAACGGGGTGCTTTACTCACGATTGAAACGGACCGGACCCGCGTGCGCTTGTTGCCGTTTCGCTCGTAGCATGTTCAAAAAACTGGTTCCGTGCGGAATTTTCCCGCCAAAACTTTCCGCAACCGTTTGTCCCATGTCCGCGAGCGTCGTGCGCGTTCCCAAATTCACGCCTGCGCCTCTGCCGGGAGAATACGCAAGGATCGGAACATACTCCCGTGAATGGTCCGTCGTTTCCCAGCGCGGATCGGGATCGCAGCCGTGGTCCGCGGTGATCATCAGCAAATCGTCATGTGTCAGCAGGCGCAGAAAATCGCCGAGCAGCGCGTCAAATTCTTCCAGCGATTTCGCAAATCCCTCCACATCTTTGCGATGGCCGTACAGCATGTCGAAATCCACAAGGTTGCAGAAGATCAGCCCGTCGGGGCCTTGGTGGACCGCGGCGGTAAGTTTTTCCATACCATCGGCGTTGGAAGTAGTGGTGACGTAGTGCTGGACGCCGCGGCCGTTGTAGATATCGTGAATTTTGCCGATGCCGAATACAGGGACATTTTTTTCGGCGAGGACATCGAGGAGCATGGGTTTGGGTGGATCAACCGCGTAGTCGTGGCGGCGCTGCGTGCGGGAGAAATGTCCCGGCGTGCCGGTGAACGGGCGGGCGATGACGCGGCCGACGCGGTGCGGTCCGTCGAGGAGTTCGCGCGCGATTTCGCACATTTTGTAAAGTTCGGGGATGTGAATGATGCCTTCATGCGCGGCAATCTGGAAAACGCTGTCACCCGACGTGTACACAATAGGTTTGCCGGTGCGGACATGCTCTTCGCCCAGCTCCTTGATAATTTCTGTGCCCGATGCCGGCTTATTCCCAATGGTATTTCGGCCAATCCGCTTTTCAAATTCGGCAATCAGCTCAGGCGGGAATCCGTGTTTGTATACGGGAAACGCTTGCGCGAGCCACACGCCCGCCATCTCCCAATGTCCGGTCGTTGTATCTTTTCCCGGCGAGTGGGTGGCGCCTTTTCCATAGGCTCCCAATGGAGTTGCGGTAGGTGCAAGATCCTTCAGCGGCGCGATATTCGCCAGGCCCAGTTCCACCAGATTCGGCAACGTCAGCGGTCGCGATTCTGCGATATGTCCCAGCGTCGAGCGCCCAACGTCGCCGTACTCGGCGGCATCCGGCAATTCGCCGATGCCGACGCTGTCCAGCACAATCCAGATCACTCGCTTGAAACCGGCGGCAAACTCGGTCATGCTTCCGCTCCAACTCTTTCGCAAAGGCGCTTCTCGCGACTTTAGCACAAGGCACGGCCAAGCGCAGTTTGCAGCCAGCTACGGCTGTCGTGCTAGATTCCTCTTATCTGAACTATTTTCGTTTTCTATGCGTAGTACAAGTAGTGTCCCAGTGGTGGAGGTCCGCGAATGTCTCTGAATGACCGGCAGCCCAAAACATCTCTGGTCATCCCTATCCTGCTGATCACCGTCGGCGCGGTGTTTTTGTTCAAAAACTGGCATCCCGGTTTCGAGCCGTATCAAATCTTGCGAACTTACTGGCCGCTGATTCTGATCCTGGTCGGCCTCGGCAAAATCTGGGATTCGTCGCGGCAACGCGCCGCGGCGCCGGGCGAACGCAACACTGGCATTGCTCTCGGTTCAACGCTTGGCATCGTGGCGTTTGTGTTTGTGCTGGTCATTCTGCTCGGCCACTATCAGAAAACGCGCGGCCACGAGACTCATGGGCAATACTTCGCGAATCACACGCAGCAAACCATAGACCTGCAGGGCGCAAAATCAGTTTCCGCGGATTTGCACATGGGCGCGGGACAATTGAACGTAAGCGGCGGCTCTGGCCATTTGTTGAATGCGGAATTTCATTTCGATCGCAAGTGGGACGAGCCCACCGTGGACTACCACGTTTCCGACGGCAAGGGCATCATGGACGTGAATCAGGAAAGCGGCCACACCAACTTCGGTCCTTCCGACAATACCTGGGATTTGGATTTCACAGATGAGGTGCCGCTGGACCTGCGAGTGGAGATGGGAGCCGGGCAAGGCAACCTGAAACTGCGCGGCATGGACGTCACCAACGTGGAGCTGCACGTGGGCGCAGGCCAGATGCTTCTGGATTTGACCGGTCCTCGCAAGTCCGACTTGAACGTTTCTGTAAAAGGTGGAATCGGACAGGTCAGCATACGGTTGCCGAAGGATGTTGGCGTGACGGCGCACGCGGCCGGCGGAATTGGCGCAGTCCGAACCGAAGGTCTGCACAAGAATGACGGAGACTACACGAACGAAATGTACGGAAAAACGCCGCACAAAATCACTGTGGACGTGGAAGGCGCCATCGGCGAAATCGAGCTGATCCAAGAGCCGTAATTTTGTGCGAGTGCCACAGCGCGTGCTCCAGAATTTTTGCGGGATGCGTGGCGTGCATACGGGAAAATCTCTTTATTTGCGGCGCGATTCTGCAGGCAGTATAATTTAGAGTTTAGACAGTGCCTGTTGGACGCGCTGTCTGGGCTCCCCTCTTGGCAAAATACGAAACTCTTCCCGAGGCCATCGCCGGCCAGTTGGATCAGGAGGCGCTGCGAATCCGCGGCGCCCGCGTTCACAACCTGAAAAATGTGTCCGTGGAGATTCCGCACAACGCCATCACGGTGGTGAGCGGGGTCAGCGGCAGCGGAAAATCCTCGCTCGCGTTCGACACGGTTTACGCGGAAGGGCAGCGCCGCTACGTGGAATCGCTTTCCGCGTATGCGCGGCAATTTCTGGAGCGCATGGAAAAGCCGGATGTGGACGAAATTTCCGGCATTGCGCCAGCGGTCGCGATTCGGCAGAAAAATTCCACGCGCAACCCGCGCTCGACGGTGGCGACGTCCACGGAAATTTATGATTATTTGCGATTGTTTTTTGCGCGTTGCGGGCAAACATTTTGTATCAAGTGTGGCGCCGAGGTTTGCAAGGATACTCCGGATGCGATCGCGGACAAAGTGTTATCGGCGGGAAACGGGCGAAGATTTTATGTTTTGTATCAGCTGAGAATTGCTGCGCCGCAACCGGCGGCGAAACCTCGCAAAGCAGAACGCAAAAAGTCAACGGAACCTGCGCCGGATCAATTGCGGCTGGCGTTGCTGGATTTGCAGAAACGCGGATTCAACCGTTTGTATCAGGACGGAGTCGTACACGAATTTATTTCGCCGGAATCTTTGCTCGATGTGGATTTCAAAAAGCCGGTGTACGTGCTGGTGGATCGGCTGGCCGTAAGCGAAGAAGCGAAGTCGCGGCTGATCGATTCGGTGGAAATTTGTTATCGCGAAGGGCACGGCGAAGCGATTGTCGAATTCGTTGCGGATTCGAACGGCGGCGTAGCCGAGCGAATGAATTTCAACGAGCGGTTCGAATGCAAGAATGACGGCATAGTCTATCAGGAGCCGGAGCCGCGGCTATTTTCATTCAACAATCCGTACGGAGCATGCCCGCGGTGCCAGGGCTTCGGAAACACCATTGATTTCGATTTGAATCTGGTGGTACCCGATCCGAGCAAGTCGTTGGACGATGGCGCGATCGAGCCGTGGACGAAGCCGCGTTTCCGCGTGTTGCTGAATGAAGCGAAGCAATGGGCCAAGTCGCAGGAAATTCCCACCAACGTTCCGTGGCGGCAACTGAAAGAAGAACAGCGGCAGCGGATTCTGGAAGGCGACCCGGAAAGCGATTACGAGGGAGTGAAAGGATTTTTTGCGTGGCTGGAGCGCAAGAAATATAAGTTGCATGTGCGCGTTTTTCTGAGCCGCTACCGCGGTTACGCGAAGTGCCTGGAGTGCGGCGGCACGCGGCTGCGTCCGGAAGCGCGCGCGGTGCGGGTTGCGGGCAAAACGATCACGGATATTTGCAAATTCACGGTGAAAGAAGCACGAGTATTTTTCAGGGAACTGCAGTTGAGTGAATCGCAGTCTAAGGTTGCGGACAGAATTCTGGAAGAAATTCGTTCGCGGCTGCAATTTCTGGGTGAAGTCGGACTGGATTATTTGTCGCTGGATCGACTGACCTCAACGCTTTCCGGCGGAGAATCACAGCGCATTCAACTGGCGACTTCGCTCGGTTCGCATCTGGTCGGAGCGTTGTACGTATTGGATGAGCCTTCGATCGGTTTGCATCCGCGCGATACGAAACGGTTGATTGATATTTTGAAATCGCTGCGCGACTTGGGGAATACAGTGCTGGTGGTGGAGCACGATCCGGACACCATCGCCGCGGCGGATCGCGTGATCGACCTCGGACCGGGAGCGGGCGAACTTGGCGGCAAGCTGTTGTTTGCTGGAACTTACGACGAGATTCTGAAGGATGCGAAATCAATTACCGGGCGATATCTGAGCGGCGAGATGCGGATCCCGGTGCCGAACTCGCGGCACAAGACGACGGGGAAATTTCTACGGATTTATGGTGCCACGCTGCACAACCTGAAGAATGTGGACGCGATGATTCCGCTGGGAATGTTGACGGTGGTGACCGGAGTGAGCGGGTCGGGAAAATCCACGCTGGTGCATGACGTTTTGTATAGAGCGTTGCTGGCAAAAAAGAATGGCGGAACCGAAAAAGAATTTTGCGAACGGCTGGACGGAGATGAGCGCGTGAGGGAAGTGGTGATCGTAGACCAATCGCCGATTGGACGAACGCCGCGTTCGAATCCAGCAACGTACCTGAAAGCGTTCGATGCCATTCGTGAAGTTTTTGCGGATACGCCAGATGCCAAGCGGCGCGGCTACACGGCGGGACATTTTTCCTTTAACGTGCCAGGTGGGCGTTGCGAAACGTGTCAGGGCGACGGAACGGTTACGGTGGAAATGCAGTTCCTTGCGGACGTGGAATTGATTTGCGAGGAATGCAGGGGAACGCGGTTCAAGAGCAGCGTGCTGGAAGTGCAGTATCGCGGGAAAAACGTGCATGAAGTTCTGGGAATGACGGTGCGCGAGGCGCTGGCGTTCTTCGTGAACGTGCCGAGAGTAACGACAAAATTGCGCATCATGAATGAGATTGGTTTGGGATATTTGCGGCTGGGCCAATCGGGGACGACCCTTTCCGGAGGGGAAGCGCAGCGTTTGAAACTGGCGGCACACCTGTCGCGCACGGAAAATCAGGGGATTTTGTATATTCTGGATGAACCGACAACCGGGCTGCATTTTGACGACATTGCGAAGCTGCTGGCGGCGTTTCGGAAGTTGCTGGAATCGGGGGCTTCGCTGCTGGTGATTGAGCACAACCTGGACGTAATCAAATCGGCGGACTGGCTGATTGATATGGGTCCTGAGGGCGGCGATCAAGGCGGAAAAATCATTGCGACGGGTACGCCGGAACAGGTGGCGAGAAATGCGCAGTCGCATACCGGGAAATTTCTGGCGAAGACGCTGCAGGCGAACGGGCAGGCAAAGCGGAACGGAAACGGCGCATCGAACGGAACGGGAACAGTTCTCGGCAATGGGAAAAATCCCGCTGCGCCTCTAGCAAAATGACTCGCGAAGCAATAAAGACAATCTTGCAGCGATTCGGCGCAGGACTAGTGTTGGTTGCGCTGTGTGTGCAGCATGCTAGGGCCCAAGCTGCACCAAACACGCAAGGGACAAAGGGGACTAGGCACAAGGTTGCGAACCCGCTGAATGATTTGTTGGATGAGGCCCGGCGGGATATTGACAAGCAGGATTTTGAGGCGGCGATCGTGCCGCTGCAGAAATTTCTTGCCGAAAAGGATGATTTTGCGTACGCACATTTCCAGTTGGGCTACGCGTACACCGCGCTGCAGAAAAGCAAAGAGGCGCGCGGCGAATACGAACGAGCGATGCTGCTCGATCCTAAAATGCCCGAGGCGGCGCTGAATCTGGGAATCCTTTTGTTAAATGAAGAACCGGCCGCTGCGGTGGCTCCGTTGCAGCGCGCGGTGGAATTGTTGCCAACACAAAGCCGTCCGCGAGCGCTGCTGGGGCTGGCATACGAAAAATCCGGCGACGCGAAGAATGCGGCGAGCGCTTATGAAGGCGCGCTGGCGCTGGATCCTAAGGATGCGGAGACCAGTCTTCATGTGGCGCAACTCTACCTGCGACAAAATCGCGCTGCGGATGCGGAAGCGAAATTTCGCGCGGTATTGTCCAGCGAACCGGAATCACAGCCAGCGCTGGTTGGTTTGGCGCAAAGCCTAGAAGTCGAAAAGAATCCGGAAGCAGCGGAGGCTTATCGCAATTACTTGAAGGCACAACCGGGGAACGCGGCAGCGCGCGAGCACCTGGTGCATCTTCTGATCGCAAATGGGAAATATGACGAAGCTCTGGCGGAGATGGAAAAAACGGAAAAAGGCCGGGCGCCCTCGGTAGAATCGCTTAAACTTCGCGCGGATATTTTGATTGGCGAAAAAAAATGGGAATCGGCAATCGCAGCGCTAAAACAGGCGGTGGCGTTGGCTCCAAATGACGCGCAACTGCGCGGCGGGTTGGGTCGGACGTACATGCAACAGCGCGATTTTGCCAATGCCGAGAATGAATTGAAGAGTGCGATTCAGTTGGATGCAAAGAATCTGACGTACTGGAAGGATCTGGCGTCGGCGACGTATCTGGCAGGCGACTATCCCACGACTCTGGCAATCCTGGACCGTGTTGGACAGAGCGAGCCGCCGACTCCGGGAGAATTGTTTGTGCGCGCACTCTGCTACGATAAACTGCAGCAAACGAAGGCGGCGTTGGACGCTTACGAAGAATTTTTGCAAGCGGACCAAAACCAGAATTCGGACCAGGTATGGCAGGCTCAGCAGCGGATCCGCGTCTTGAAAAAGATGCTGGAAAAGAAAAGGTAAATCTTCGAACGGCAAGCCAGAGCGTGACGGCGCTACTGGCGGCAGTGCTGTTTTGCGCCGCGGCGGGACTTGCGACAGACGATTTGGCTGTGCTGCAGCAGCGATTCGATGCGGAGCGCGACGGAGTGCGCAAGGCGAAAATGCTGCAGAAGCTGGGTGATGCCCAGTTCGCCAAGGAGCGCGAAGCAGCGAAGGCCAACGATTATCAGGCGGTAGGACTGATGATGGAGAAATACCGCGACAATGTTCGCGCAGCGGTTGATGCGCTGGAAAAGCAGCACCCCGACGCCGAAAAACACTCTTCCGGATATAGGCAACTGGAAATCCACCTGGCCGCGGGAATCCGTGAAGTGCAAGACGTGATTCTTGCCATGCCGGAACCGTACCGGCCTCCGATGGAACTCGTACGAAAGGATTTGCGGGCCATGGACGTGGAGTTGTTGAAACTGTTGTTCCCCCGCAGGCCGGGAGAACAGCCATCCACGCCGCGCAGCGCATCCGGAGCAAAGCCGCCGGACGCAACGGAGAAGCAGCCATGAGCATATGGAGAAAAAGCTTGTTGGTGATTAGCTTGGCCGGCGCGTTGGGAGCGAGCTTGTTGGCGCAATCTGTGGATAAGGACTACCTGACCAACACCGAGGCGGACAAAATTCGCGATGCGGAAACGCCGAACGAGCGGATCAAGCTGTTTATATTATTCGCCGATGACCGCATTAAAAAGTTTCAGTATGAACTGGAGCATCCGTCACAGAATAACCACGAACAGATGTTGAATTACCTGCTGAATGCCTATATCGGATGCGTGGACGATGCGGCGGACCTGGTGCAACTGGGAATCGAAAAGCAGCAGAATGTGCGCTCCGGTGTGGACTTGATGGCGGAGAAGACGAAGGAATATTTGGAAGTGTTGAACAAGGTGAAGGCGGACGCGAAAGAGATTGAGATGTACAAAGAGAATCTTGATGACGCGATTGAGGGCACGCAGGATGCGCAGAAGGATGCGGAAAAGGCGAAGAAGAGTGTGGCGCCGCCTCCGGTGAGGAGGAAGAGTTGAGGGTCATTTGCTACTTTGAGGAAGGGTTTAGGTTGGTGACAGGCGTTGCGGGGCTTGCGGTCTTTCACGAGGCTTGATTTGCAGTGCGGTTGACATCGCGCACAACCACGAGTGGCTGTGCTACCGAAGAGCCGGGCTGAAGCCCGGCACTAGGAAAGACAAGCCAAGCGGCAGGATCAAGACGGGACGATGCGAGGACGATGAACAGAGTGATCACACCGGTGCCGGGCGGAGCGGCGCTGTGCCAGCGGATGTTTACCAGGATTGGTTGCGCGGGACCTCCGCCGGATTTTCGCGTGGAGTTTTATCCTTACTCGAGCCTGGTGCTGACGATTCGACGGCGCGATGAGCAGATGATTGTGCGATTTTCCGACCTGCTGCAACGCGCGCCACTTGCGGTGTTGGAGGGAGCGGCGGCGCTGTTGCTTTGCAAGATTTATCGCCGCCGCACGCGGCGGGCGCTGGTGGCGCCGTATCATGCGTATGCAAAATCGCACAAGACGCGGGAACGCGTGCAGGAGATGCGGCGCGGGCGAGTGCGTCCTGCGGCGCTGCATGCGGCAGGACAGCAGTTTGACCTAAATGGACTTTTCGATGAATTGAACACGCGCTTTTTTGCCGGTGGATTGGAAAAGCCGCACCTGGGCTGGAGCATGCGCGGATGGCGGCGGCAGTTTGGCTCGTTCGATCCTGGGCCGAACCAGATTTTGTTGAACCGGCGAATGGACCGGCCAGAAATTCCGCAGTACGTGGTGGAGTATGTTTTGTATCACGAGATGCTGCATGTGAAGCATCCGACGCGGAAATCGGGATGCAGCTTGATTTCACACTCGCCGGAATTTCGCGCGGAGGAAAAATTGTTTCCGGAGTTTGAGCGGGCGCGGAAGAAGTTGGACAAGTTGGCGCGGGAGCGGACAGTGTTTGGGTTTCGGTGGTAGGTGGTGAGTACCGAGTAGTGGGTAGCACAGGCAGCGTGCCTGTGCGATTTGAATGTGCTGTGGGCAACACCGCGTACAGCCAAGAGTGGCCGTACTACCAAGATCCACTAAGATTTCTTTTTGGACTTGGCTACTTCGGAGCGGAGTTTTTCGATTTTCTTTTCGATTTTTTCTTTATCTTCGGCGTGTGGGTAAAGGTCGAGGTAGCGCGTGTAGGATTGGATGGCATCGCGCTTCAGGCCTTTTTTTTCCTGCGCTTCGCCGAGAAAGCGGAAGGGAATTGCGTAGCCGGGCTTGGCTAACGCGGCGTCCTGGAAGCGGTCGATTGCGGCGTCCAGATCGCCCTTGCGCAAATAAAACTCGCCAACTTGCAAATCTCTTTCCGCGCGCAGGGGATCCCACATAGGCTGGTCGGGAGCGTTTTGCGTGGCGGTGTCGGTGTTTGGCTTGGGCTTTGGCGTGTCCTTGGAAGATGAGGATTGCGCAAGAAGAAACGCGGGCGTGGCGCTGAAGATCGCCGCGAGCGCGGTGGTCAGCAATATTGAGCGACGATGTAGAGTGGTGCGATTCACGGTAGTCCGATTCACTCTAGTATGATGGAAGTTGCCCGGAGAAAAAAGCTTGCCGGGCGGCGTGCGATCGTCTGATGGAACCCAAAGAAAAAGCGGCGTTGTTACCGGAGATGCCCGGCGTGTACCTGTTCCGCGACGCGGGCGGAGCGGTGATTTATGTGGGCAAGGCGCGCCTGCTGCGGAACCGCGTGCGTTCGTATTTTCTGGAATCGCGGTGGGTGGATGCGAAGACCGGTTCACTGGCGCGGGAAATCGCCGAATTGGAAACGATTGTGGTGGAGAACGAGCGCGAGGCGCTGGCGCTGGAAAATAACTTAATCAAACGGCACAAGCCGAAGTTCAACGTGATGCTGCGGGACGATAAGACTTACCCGTACATCAAATTTACGGCGGCGGAAAAATATCCGCGCGTATATTTCACGCGAAAGATTCGAAAAGATGGGTCGCTATATTTCGGGCCGTACTTTCCGGCAAGCCTGGCGCGACGGATTCTGCACTTTGTGCACAAAAGATTCCTGGTCCCGTCGTGCACGGTGGATTTGACGAGGACGCATCCGCGGCCGTGTTTGCAATTTTATATTCATCGCTGCCTGGGGCCGTGCGTCGAGGGGCTGACGACGGACGAGCGGTATGCGGAAGCAGCGCGCGATGTGCGAATGCTGCTGGAGGGCCGGCGGCACGATTTGATCAAGAGTTTGGAACAGAGAATGGCGGCCGCAGCGGAGAAAGAATTGTACGAGCAAGCGGCGTCGTACCGCGATTTGCTGCGTACGATGGAGGACATCGAAGAGCGGCAGAGAATTGCGGCGGCACAGGGCGACGACACCGATGTGCTGGCGTATCACGAAGAAGCACCGCTGGTGGCGGCGAATCTGTTTCACTTGCGCGGCGGGCGCGTGGTGGACCGGCGGGAATTCTATTGGGAAGACCTGCCGGCGTTTGATGCGAAAGAATTTGTGACTTCGCTGCTGAAGCAGTTGTATTTAGAAGCGGACTATCTGCCGAAGGCGATTCACGTGCCGGAAGATTTTGAAGATCGCGAATTGCTGGAAGAGATGCTGAGCGAACGGGCCGGCCATCGCGTGGAGATTTTCACGCCACAGCGCGGACAGAAGCGGGCGATTCTGGATTTGGTGAAGAATAACGCGGCACATTCGTTCGAACAGAGATTTCGGGTGTTGAAGCCGACGTCGAAGGCGATTGGCGAAGCGTTGCAAAATGCGCTGAACCTGGTGGAAGAGCCGGAACGCATCGAGTGCTTCGATATTTCGCACATTCAGGGAAGCGATACGGTGGCTTCGATGGTGGTGTGGGAAAAAGGCCGCATGAAGAAATCGGATTACCGCAAATTTATCATTCGTGGAGATAACAACGGCTCGCGCAGCCGGAACATCGGAGGCGCAGATACCGGAAACGGCGATTCGCCGCTGCAAATTTACCGGCAGAACGACGACTTTGCCAGCATGCGCGAGGTTGTGACGCGGCGATACCGGCGATTGCAGGAAGAAAAGAAACCGATGCCGGGGTTGATTTTGATTGACGGCGGTATAGGGCAGTTGCACGCGGCGGCGGAGGCGTTGGAAGTGCTGGGGATTATCAATCAGCCGCTGGCGAGCATCGCGAAGAAGGAAGAGATTCTGTATGTGTACGGACAGGAGAGCGAGCCGATTATTTTGGAGCGGCATTCACCGGTGCTGCATCTGATTCAGCAGATCCGCGACGAGACCCACCGGTTCGCGGTGACTTTTCACCGGTTGCGGCGAGGCAAGCGGCAGACCAAGAGCGCGCTAGAAGAGATTCCGGGGATCGGGCAAAGGACGGCGCGAAAATTGCTGAAAGAGTTTGGCAGCGTGACGAACGTACAGCGGGCAGGATTGGAGCGGTTGAGCGAGGTGATTCCGCGGGTTAGGGCGGAAAAAGTGCTGGAGGAGTTAAGCAAAAGACGGGAAAGTGCATAACCGCTTTGCCGCTGCGGTACCGGTTAGGATGTATTGTGACCGGCAAATGGCTGTGTTACGTTGCAGATTGGAGGCGGAGAGATGGCTGACAATGTTGGATCGAAGGTTTCATACTTTTTGGTTGGATTAGGAGTAGGGGCGCTGATAGGCGTGCTGTTTGCGCCGAAATCCGGAGAAGAGACGCGGAAATTTTTGGCCGACAAAGCGGACGATGGGCGCGAGTTCGCGCAGAAAAAAGCAAGAGAATTGCGCGAGCGAGCCGACGACCTGGTGGAGCGGGGCAAGGATGCGGCTTCGCGGCACAAGGAAACCATTACGGCGGCGGTAGAAGGCGCGCGGGATGCTTACCGGCGCGAGGCGTCGAAGTCGTAATCGAGTTGTTGCTGGGCGGCTGTTCGGCAGATTTCGTTCCGCGGGCGGGACGACGGGGCGGACATGCAAAACTGGGTCGGAGTAGTGATCGCGATCGCGCTGATATTGCAGGTGTCGATTTTGACGGCACTGTATTTCACGACGCGGCGCACCATGCAGAAGATGGAAAAAACGGTGACGGACTTGAATGCGCGAGCCGGACCCATCCTGACGCGCGTGCAAATTTTGCTGGACGACACGCAGCCGAAGATTTCCACGATGGTGAGTGACGCGGCGCACATCGTGTATCTGGCGCGCGGGCAGGCGCAAAAGATGGATCGCGTATTCACCGATGCCGCCGACCGGTTTCGCGGGCAGTTGCTGCATATAGACCGGATCCTGACCGGCACGATGGAAACCGTGGAAGATGCCGGGGCGCAATTCAAGCAGAGTTTTTGGAAGCCGGTGCAGAAGGCCTCGGCGCTGGTGCAGGGAATTAAGGTTGGGCTGGATTTGTTGAGATCGCGCAGGGCCAGAACGCAGCCTGACAGCCAAGAACATTCGCCGGAGCAGGAAGAGGAGTTGTTTATTTAGAAAGCTCGAAAATTGAAATTGGAAAATTGAAAATGGGAAATTTTCGGCGCGGCGAGAGTCGCGCCTTTTGTTTGTGCGGTGCGTAAATTTTCGCGCGTGAATCGCAGCGCTCTCGCAGTCGTATCATAGAAGATGATGACAAGTTGAGAAGTCTGAGCGGATCCAGGAGTTCGGAAAATCGAAAAGATCTAGCTGAAGGTAGCCGCTACAAAGGCAAGACAAGGGCGGTGGAATTCGCGCGATACAAGAGCAGAGCGAGTTAGAGGAGCGAAGTTAGCGGATCCAGGAGCCTGCTAGGACTACGTCGTTCGAATAGATAACGGCGGCTTGGCCTGGCGTGACGGCGCGTTGCGGAGAATCGAAGGTTATGCGCGCTCGGGAGTCGGGCAGCGCTTCGATGGTGGCGGCTGCGGGTTCATGTTTGTGGCGGATTTTTACCGTGGCGCGGATCGGTTGAGATGGCTCGGCGATAGAAATCCAATTTACATTTTGTACTTCGAAAGTGGTCGTGCGAAGCGAGTCGTCGTCACCGACGATTACTCGATTGGCTTCCGGTTCGATGGCGAGAACGTAGAGCGGCTTCCCGGCGGCGAAGCCGAGACCTTTGCGTTGGCCGATGGTGAAATTGTGGACGCCGTTGTGACGCCCGAGAACTTCACCGGATTCGGCGACGATATCGCCGTCGCCGGAGCTGAGCGGAATTTTGCTTTCCGTCGTGTAGGCGTGGATGAATTGTACGTAATTTCCGTTGGGCACGAAGCACAGTTCCATGCTGTCGGGTTTTTCGGCTACGGGCAGGGTAGCGCGACGCGCGATTTCGCGGACTTCGTCCTTGGAAAGTTCGCCGAGCGGAAATTCACTGCGTGAGAGCTGTTCCTGGGAAAGTCCCCAGAGAAAATAGGATTGATCCTTGGTGGGATCGAGAGCGCGACGTAGTTGGAAGCGGCCGGTCGCGTGGTCGCGGCGGATGCGGGCGTAGTGGCCGGTGGCGAGGCGATCGGCGCCGATTTGACGAGCCATGCGGAGCAGCGGTTCGAACTTCACATCGGTGTTGCAGTTGGTGCAGGCGATGGGAGTGCGACCGCTGAGATAATCCTTCACAAAAGGGCGAACGACGCGGTCTTCGAACTGCGATTCGAAGTTCACGACGTAATGGGGAAAATTCAAATGCTGCGCGACGCGTTTGGCGTCATAGACATCGTCGAGCGAACAGCAGCGGTGCTGCGTCGGACCTTGATCAGGGAGGGCGCCCTGAAGTTCCGGCAGGCGGCGTTGATTCCAGAGCTGCATGGTAAGACCGATGATCGGGCGGCCTTGTTGCTGCAGAACGGCGGCAACGGTGGAGGAGTCCACGCCGCCAGACATGGCGACGGCGATGAGCGATGGCGGGGTCTCTTCGCTGACATGTACAGGCAATTCAATTTGGGCAATATCTGACACTTGTCTTTCACCAGTCTAGCGTGCAAGGCATAAATAACGAAATGGAAACGTCGGAAGCTGACGCCTGCATTCGGAATTTGCCGTCAAGATTAACCGTCAGGCTTACTACCGTGGCGACTTAGTCAGTGGACGTGCAGCGCTTCGTTGACACTCATCCGTCTGTTGCACTAGCGTCGTGAACAGACATGGAGAGTTCCAAAATAACAGATGACGCCAACGCGGACAGTGCCGGAGAAGTCTTGCGGGCGAGGAAGATTGCATTCCAGGCAGCCATCTTCCTGACATCGTTTCTGGTGTTGTTTTCTCATCGGCCCGACGTAATTCTCAACGCGCAATTTTATGCCGAAGACGGCGCGCGCTGGTACGCCGACGCTTATCAATTTGGCTGGCGTTGCTTGCTAATGCCGTATGCGGGATATCTTAGTACGCTACCGCGCCTCATCGGTCTCTTGGCTCAGTTGGTTCCTTTTGGCCTCGTCCCTCTGGTCATGAATCTGTGCGCCATCGCAATTCAGATCCTTCCCGTCAATCTGTTCCTATCAGCCCGGTTCGGAGCAATCCCTTACAAGGTACGTGTGTTTGGTAGCCTGCTGTACCTGGCCCTTCCAAACGCGTTTGAAATTCACGCGAACACAACAAACATCCCATGGCATCTGGCTTTACTTGCCTTGCTGGTCTTGTTATCCGAAGCAGAGAGCGCAAAAGCCTGGCGCTATTTTGATTATGCTGTCCTGTTCCTTGCGTTAGTCGATGGCCCGCTAGGAATTTTGCTGATTCCCGTCGCCGCTGTTTTGCTTTGGCTTCGTAGAGACAAGCGCACCGTCGTCTCGCTCGGGGTCATGATTCCGTTCGCCGTGCTTCAATCGCTGTTCATCCTATTTTCGAATTCGCGGTCCCCGGCGCCCAATGGCGCTTCCTTGGAACGATTGGTTGGTATTGTTGGCGGCCAGATCTTTCTGTCATCGGTGCTTGGAGTGCGGACGTTTGCCTATGTCTTTCTCTTTGGCGATCGCCGTTTATTATTTTCGCTTGAAACCGTTGGCATGATCGCGGGACTGATGCTGGTTGCCTACGGTTTTCGTTTCTCGCCGCTCGAACTCAGGTTGTTTATTCTCTTCTGCGCGGGCGCATTGATTCTGGCTCTTAGCCGTCCTATTGGCGGCCCGGACGCAAGTTTCCCGCAATGGGAGTATCTGCAAATTCCTGGGCGAAGTAGCCGCTACTATTTCTTCCCGATTCTTGCGCTATATGCCTCAGTGATTCGGCTGGCGTATTTAAGTGGGCGCAATGTGCGCTACCTGGCGTTCGCTTTTTTGTTGTTGCTACCGGTTGGCGTCTATCGTGACTGGCGCTACCCGCGATTTGCGGATCTCCACTTCCAATCCTATGCGGCGCAATTTGAGCAGGCCGCAACGGGAACCAGAATGACGATTCCGATCAACCCTGTTGGTTGGGAAATGCAACTCGTAAAGCATTGAAACGCAGAGCTGACCTTGTTGCCTTGCGATGCAGACGCTCCCATTGAGCTCGCAAAATTCCTTCCAATACCGAGTCGGCTCGAAAGAACATTCAGCTTCGACAATCAAATGGCCCCGGGTTACCCAGCGAGCGAAGGGAAGCTCGGAGCGCCTGCAAATTTTATTTCTGATAGGCGGGAGAGAGTTCGCGGAGTTGCGCGACCGCGGCGGGAACGATTTCCAAGGCGGCAGCTAGTTCTTGCTGCGTGGTGTGGCGGCCGAGGCTGAAGCGGATGGAAGCGCGAGCTTCTCCCGGGGTTAGGCCGATGGCGGTGAGCACGTGAGAAGGTTCGACGGCGCCAGATGAACAGGCGGCCCCGGTGGAGCAGGCGAGGCCCTTGAGGTCGAGAGCGATGATTAGAGCTTCGCCTTCGATCCCTGGAAAAGTGATGTTGGTAGTGTTTGCAGTGCGTGGTGCGCCGGCCGCGTTTGCGCGCGCCTGGGGAATACGAGCCAGCAACTCGCGTTCGAGTTCGTCGCGCAATGTGGAGACTCGCTGTGCGTCTTCGGCGAGAGACTCTTGAACGAATTCAGCGGCTTTGCCGAGGCCGACTATGCCAGGAACATTTTCCGTGCCGGGGCGGAAACCGCGCTGGTGATGACCGCCGTAGAGAAGCTGGCGAAGACGCGTGCCCCCGCGGATGTAGATGGCGCCGATCCCTTTGGGAGCATAAAACTTGTGACCGGAGATGGCGAGCAGGTCGACGCCGAGAGCGTTTACATCGAGCGGAATTTTTCCCGCGGATTGTACGGCATCGGTGTGGAAGAAGATATCGTTCTGCGCGGCGATACGGCCGATTTCTTCGAGCGGCTGGACGGTACCAAGTTCGTTGTTCGCGTGCATCACGGTGATCAGCGCGGTTTGCGGGCGGATCGCGTCGCGGATGGCTTCGGGATCGACGAGGCCGTTCGAATCGACAGGAAGATAGGTAACTTCAATGGCTTTGCGATCACCGGCGACGATGCCGCCTTCTTTTTCAAGCGCCTGGCAAGCGTTGAGTACGGCTTCATGTTCGATTTGCGTGGTGATGACGTGCTTGGTCGCACCCGGCGCGTTGCGAACGATGCCAAAAATGGCGTGATTGTCAGATTCGGTGCCGCCGCTGGTGAAGATGATTTCCTGCGGGCGCGCGCCGAGTAACGCGGCCACCTGTTCACGCGCGGTCTCGACCGCGGAGCGGGCGCGCTGGCCAGTAGTGTGGATGGAGGCAGCGTTTCCAAATTCGGCGGAGAAATAGGGAAGCATTGCGTTGAGGACTTCAGGCTCGACGGGAGTGGTGGCGTTGTGATCGAGGTAGATGCGCGGCATAGCAGAGTTTCCAGCGCTGCCGATCATGATGCGAACATCAATCACGGCTAAGAACAGTTTACAGCGAATGGAAGCAATTGAGGCACCCGCAATTCTAATCGTAACGGGCCGCGGATTGTAGCCTTGCAGGCGACGCGCCGGCTTACGGCGAAGTGAAAATCGAGACTCACCGGAAAGACTCGGCTGTCCACATCGACGGAGGCTATGCAGCCGAAATCAAGAAGGACAAGAAGTTCAAGCTGAAACCGGCAATCATCAGTTACGCGATTTGGATGGGCAGACCGTCTATCAGGAGCAGGTTGCAGTGACTGTCGGAAAGACAACCAAGCTGCAGCTTTCATGAACGATAGCGCTAGCGGGCTCTTTGAAGATAGTTGCGCGCAATTAGATTTCGCCGCGTGCGATCCGAATTTATGGTTCGGCGCGGCGAAATTGTGTAAACGAGTGGCGTGCGTTCGGCAGAGAGTTACTTTTTGGTTGCAGTGATGTCCGAGACGGGCAGGTCCCAGTGCGCCAGCAGGATTTCGAAGCGGCGCTGTTCCTCGCGCTGGTAGGTTGCCTGGTCGGGATAGAGTTTTTTTATCAGCGCTTCCTCATCCGGATTCGAGGTAGTGGCGACAGTCGAGTTCTTGTAAGTAATCGTCACGCGGTAGTCCCAGCGTGAATCTTCTGTCATGTGATTTGCTGGAGTTTCGATTTTGAGGGCGAGAATCCTGCCAGACTCTTCGATTTTCTGTAGCAGTGGGAAATGGTTTTTCAGAAAGAGATCGAGAAATTCTTTCTGATGGCCCCAGTGCACCTTGTAGTAGAACTCCATGACGTATGGTTTGTCGGCTGAGCCTTGAGGCGGCGCGCCTTGGGCCGCGGCTGTGGGCGCCATTGCAACGAGCAGTAGAACCGCAAGAAAGACCGTCTTCATAAAGCCCTCCACGATGTGCGTGGATTGTATGGCGTTGCGGACCGTCCGAGCAATCCTTTAACCAGCCACGGAGCGGAATGGCTTCGTGCTAGATTTGTACCGCTGCGGTGGACTTGGCGTAGGGAGGGTCAGTGGCGTATCGGGATTTGCGGGAGTTTGTGAAGGCGCTGGAAGTGGCGGGAGAGTTGAAGCGCGTGCGGGCGGAAGTGGATCCGGTGCTGGAGATTACGGAAGTGACGCAGCGGATCGCGCGCGATTCGAATCGGGCGAAGGACAGCGTAGGACCAGCCTTATTGTTTGAGAAGCCGAAGGGATCGAAGTATCCGTTGCTGATCAACGCGTTCGGAAGCGTGAAGCGGATGTGCATGGCGTTTGACGTGGATGAGCTGGATGAAGTGGCGGGACGGATTCGCGGATTTCTGGATACCAAATCGCCGCAGGGAATATTCGACAAAATCAAAATGCTGCCGAAGCTGGCGGAGCTGGGATCGTTCTTTCCGAAGACGGTGAAAGACGGTGCGTGTAAGGAAGTGATTCACAAAGGCAGCGACCTCAATCTGTTGGATTTTCCAATTTTGAAATGCTGGCCGCAAGATGGCGGGCGATTTATTACGTTTCCGCTGGTGTTTACGAAAAATCCGGAGAATGGGAAACGAAATGTGGGGATGTACCGGATGCAGGTGTACGACGAGCGCACAACCGGAATGCACTGGCAGACGCAGAAGCACGGCGCGGAACATTTTCGGCGGGCGCGCGCGAAAAATCCTGAGGGAAAAATTCCGGTGAGCGTGGCGATTGGGTCGGACCCGGCAACGACGCTTTCAGGCATGCTGCCGATACCGCCGGATCTGGACGAAATGATGTTTGCCGGATTTTTGCGCAAAGAGCCGGTCGAGATGGTGGTTTGCGAAACGAATGAACTGGAAGTTCCAGCGAACGCGGAGATTGTGCTGGAAGGGTACGTCAATTTGAATGAGACGCGGACGGAAGGCCCGTTCGGCGACCACACGGGTTTTTATTCGCTGCAAGGCGAGTATCCGGTATTTCACGTCGAATGCATTACCTATCGAAAGGATCCGATTTATCTGACGACGGTCGTGGGACCACCACCGCAAGAAGATTTTTTTATGGGCTACGCGGTGGAGCGTGTGTTTTTGCCGGTGATGAAGATGCAGTATCCGGAAATTGTGGACGTGGCGATGCCGGCGGAAGGAATTTTTCACAATTTGATGATTGTGGCGATCCGGAAGTCGTATCCGGGGCACGCGCGAAAAATCATGAATGCGATTTGGTCGCTGGGGCAGGCAATGTTCACGAAGATGATCGTGGTGGTGGATCACGATGTGGACGTGCACAACTACAGCGAAGTGGTGTGGAAGTCGTTGTGCGCGATTGATCCAGAGCGCGACGTACAATTTTCCTTCGGGCCGGTGGACACACTGGACCATGCGTCGCGAATTCAGGATTACGGCTCGAAGATGGGAATTGATGCTACTCGCAAATGGCCGACGGAAGGATTTACGCGGCCGTGGCCGGACGAAATTTTGATGGATGACACCACGAAGAAGCGCGTTGCAGAGATGTGGAAGAATCTGGGGATTTGAACTTCAGGAAATTGCCGGAAACCATTCGATGCCGTCCACCCCAGGCGTAAGTACCAGGGGCGATTCCAGCTTTCCGCCGCGAAGATCCAGAAACTCGATGGTGCCTTTTTGCGGGCAGGTGATGTAGGCGTGGTCGCTGGAAGCGTCCACCGCGATTTCCCCGATCGCCGCGGGGATGGGATACTCGCTGATTACTTTTTCCGTGGACAAATCGATCACAAACAATTTTCCCGAGGGAGCATTGGCGATAAGCAGCTTTCCGTCTTGCGTAGGCGTCGACGAATAGACCTTATCGGGCAGATCGATCCAGCGAGCCAGTTTATTTGTGGCGGTGTCGATCACTGCGATGCGCGGCGCGGTTTGATCTTGCGTGAAAACGTAGCGGCCATCCGTGGAAATGGAAATACGCTGAACGGTTTTTGAGACGGGGATCACAGCGAGCACGGAACGCTTTTGCAGGTCTAGGACGCTGACACTGCCTGGGCCAACGTTAGCGGCGTAGGCGCGATGCCCGTCGGGTGAAAGTACAAACATGTGGGACTCGGCGGCGCCGGTGGGAACTTCTCCGACGACCTTGCCCGTTGCGGGATCAACCACGTATAGAGCGTTGGCGAGTTCGGCGCTGACGTAGAGCATGCCGTCGGGGCCGAACTTGGCGCAATGGGGGCGAACTGGCTTTCCGAGATTGATGATCTGGACGTCGCGACCTTCGCGCAAATCAATTACGTGAATAGAGCTTCCATCAGTGCCGGGCTTGCCGACGCCGGAATTTCCATAAATGGGAACGTAACCGAGGTGGTTGTTCGGAGCCACCGCCACTTCGTGGCCATTAATGTCTACGCCGATTTTGTTTACGACTTTTCGTGTATCGAGGTCTACCACGAGAGCGGTGTGGTCTCCCTGATTGGCGACAAAGAGAAGACCGTGTGAGTCAGACGGCGCAGGCGCAGAGATCGCTGGATGGTGCAGCAAAACTCCCGCTGAAGTCAGAAATAGCAGGGTCAGAAGAACGGATTTCATGATTTCCCCATAGAGCTGAGAAATGGAAACGCGGCGAAGTATAGCACCAGGGAAAATTTGCGCGGCCAGCGAAAATTGGTTACGCATCAGGCGCGAAGAAGGCAAAAGCGCGAACGCGAGATGGGAAAGTATAACCGTCCCTTGGGACAGGCATCGAAATGGCAAAAAACCACAACAAATAGTGGTATGTAAAACTATATACCTCTGGATATGGGGTACAGTGCCCACGATAACCCCATTACTGCCTACGATTGCCCATATTCTTAGGACAACTGCAGGCGTTAAACGCTTGACCCACACACTTTCGGAATGGGATAACGCTGACACGGGACGCACTCTCGGTGACTCACGGTGCAGTTTGAAGAGTTGCGTCAGACACAAATCTCTCGGGCGTGTGAAGTATCGCTGGAGCGGCGTTCCTCGTGAATGAATCGCGTGAAGTGATGAATGTGCGGCAGGCGTCGCAATATCTGGGGATAAGCCCGGATACCCTATACCGTTACATCACGGAAGGCGAAATTCCAGCGTTCAAACTTGGTAACCGCTGGAAACTGAGAAAGACCATCCTGGACCGCTGGATGGAACGCAAGATGAGCCAGGTGCACGCAAGACGACGTTAGCCGGTGCGCGGGGCTTGGTGGTGGCAGTAAAAAAGTCGCAGTAAGGCAAGGGAATAAAGGGGCTGCCAGATGTTATTCGGCGGAAAACGAAGCAGGCAGTTGGTCGGGCTCGATATCGGCTCCAGTTCCATTAAGTCCGTGGAACTGAAGAGTACCAAGGCCGGTTACGAACTGGTGAGCTTTGGCATGGAGTCGCTGGCACCGGATACGGTGGTGGACGGCGCCATTATGGACGCACCGCAGGTGGCTAATGCGATCAGCCGGATTTTTGATTCCGCCAACGTGAAAACGAAAAATGTGGCGACTTCGGTTTCCGGACATTCGGTGATCGTGAAGCGGGTTCCGCTGCCCCTGATGAGCGAAGAAGAGCTGTACGATCGCATTCCCGCAGAAGCCAGCCAGCACATTCCGTTCGACATTGCGGACGTGAACTTGAGCTACCAGTTGCTGGAGTCGATGGATTCGCAGATGGACGTACTGCTGGTTGCGGTGAAGAAAGACAAAATTCTGAACCATACCAACGTGCTGGCGCAGGCCGGCAAGACACCAGTGGTCGTGGATATTGACGCTTTCGGATTGCAGAACTGCTTCGAAGTGAATTACGAACCAGACGCCGGCCAGACCGTGGCGCTGCTGAATATCGGCGCCAGCGTGATGAACATCAACATCGTGCGCGGCGGAATCCCGTTGTTTACGCGCGACGTCAGCGTTGGCGGGAATCAATACACAGACGCGCTGCAAAAAGAACTGGATTTGAGCTTCGAGGATGCCGAGCGACTGAAAAAGGGTGAAACGCTACCGAGCGTTACCGACGAGCAGAAACAGCAGATTTTGCGCAGCGTGAGCGACATTCTGACGCTGGAAATTCAAAAGACCTTCGACTTCTTCCGCGCGACAGCAAGCGGCGAAAACATTCAACGAATTCTGGTGGCTGGCGGCACCGCGCGTGTGCCGGGTCTGGTGGACCTGCTGCGCGAAGAGTTCGCCATGCCGGTTGAAGAATTGAATCCTTTCCGCAAAGTGCTGATCAATCCCGGAAAGCACAGCGACGACCAGATTCGCGAGATGGGGCCGCGGTTGGCAATTGCCGTGGGCCTGGCGTTGAGGAGCTTCGACTAGCCATGATCCGTATAAACCTTCTCGGACAACAGCGGCCAAAATCAGCGAGACGGCCAGTAGATACCGGTGCGGCGTTGCCCGCAGTCTTCATTGGGGCAGGAGTCGTGCTCGGCGGTCTGGTGCTAGGGTATATTTACTTTTCCTGGCAGAGCCAATTAACCCAGGAAAACAACCGCATCAAGCAGTTGACGGCGCAAAAAACCGAACTGCAGCAGATCAAGCAGCAAGTCGAGACTTTTGACAAGCAGAAGGCGATTCTGCAAGTTCGCGTGGATACCATCGAAAAGCTGCAACGCGAACGCACCGGCGGGCAGGAATTGCTGGACATGGTCGCCAACACAGTCTCCCGCACGGAAAATCTCTGGCTGACGGACATGACGCGCAAGGGAAACACCTTGGCGATCGAGGGCTCGTCGGCTTCCATCAATTCCGTTGCGAATTTCATTACTGCCATGAAGCGCTCCGGTTATTTCCAAAAAGTTGAAATCGATGAAACCAAACAGTCAGACAACAAAAACGTGGAGACGTTTTCGTTCAAGTTGAACGCGGAAATCAATCCAACCGGTCCGCAGGCCAAGCCCGCGAGCACCCCGGCGCCGAATCCCGCGCCAGCGAAGAAGGGTTAGGAGATCGCTATGGCCAATCCGTTGAGAGACATGTCGGTGATTATGCAGGGCCTGGTGGCTGCGGCGATCGCGGTGGTGCTGGTGCTGGTCGGAATTTATCTGCCTTTCTCGCCGGTGGCGCAGGAAAAAGATCAGGTGGACAAGGCCATCACGACCAGAACCGCGCTGACCCAGGAAGTAACGCAACTGCAGGTATACAAGCAGCGCTACGGCGAATTGAAGCAGCAGATGGACGCGCTGAACAAACAACTCGACACTTTGAAGACGATTGTGCCCGAAGAAAAAGAGACCGACGAGTTCATCCGATTGCTGCAGGGGGCCGCGACGGAATCGAACGTTGCGATTCGCGCACTGAAAGCCAAAGCGGTGGCGCCGAAGGACAACAATTATTACGAAATGCCCTTCGATGTGCAGGCAGACGGTCCGTATTTCAATGTTTTGGACTTCTTTGGCAGGCTAAGCCGCCTGTCCCGAATCATTAATGTGGGAGATCTGGAATTTGCGGATCCCGAGAAAGCCAAAGGCGGGCACTACACCTTGCGGCCAGGAAGCACGGTCAGTGGAAGTTTTACAGCGACGACTTATTTTACGAAACCGGCCGACGTGACACCTGCTACCGGTGCTGCTAAGCCGGGGGTAAAACATTGAGCGGCGGGAATGAACAAACTATGCGTCCTCTGATGACAGCTCTCATGCCATTGCTCGTTGGGATTACGCTGTTTGCCGCGCCCGGAATGCGCGCACAAACGGCGCCAGCGTCCACCACGGCCAGCAAACCTGCGGTTCAAACGGCGACAAAGCCTGCCGCGCAGACGGGTGCAAAACCAGCGGCCAAGAAACACACGAAGACTCCCGCGCCGGTAGCGCGAACGGTTTCGGACAAGAAACCTGTGCAGAGCGAACAAAAGATAGCCAGACGCGATCCGTTCGAATCGCTGATCGGGCGCAAGCAGGCGCAGGACGCGAAAAATCTTCCCCCGGGAAAAGCGGGCTTGCAGGTCGGCACGCTACGTCTGGACGGCATCGTGAAGTCCGCGAACGGAATGATCGCCGTCGTCGCCAATCCGCAACAGCGCACCTACTTCTTGCGCGAAGGCGACCAGCTTTACGACGGGAAGGTCGAAAAAATTTCGATGGAAGGCGTGACCTTCCATGAAGAAGGCAAGGACGCGTTCGGCAAGCCTGTCGAGCGGGAAGTAAACAAGAGACTTTACTCGAGTGCAGGAGAACAGCAATGAAGACGAACTGGCCGGCCCTACGAAGTGGCTGCCTGATCCTTGCAAGCCTGGCGTGCGGCACGGCGCCTGTGCTGGCACAGTCGCAGGTATCCGCGGGCGTGGCGGCGACCGCTGCCGTGATCTCAAGCGTGGCGGTGATGCAAGGCTCGCAACGCGCAAGCGTGCGGGTGGAAGGTGAAGGCCGCCTGGACGCGCATGCGGTGCGTCTGCACAATCCGGACCGTCTGGTGCTGGACTTCGCAGATACCCGGATGGCAGTGCAGAAGATGATCATTCCGGGAGTCTCGGCGCCAGTGCGCGAAGTCCGTCTGGGGCAGTACCGCCCGGGTATTGCGCGGGTTGTAGTTGACCTCACCGCGGCTGCTCCTTATCAGATCGGGCGTGAAGGCAACACGTTTGTCATTTATTTCGACTCTCCAGCCGACGCGCCGATTGACAACACTCTGAGCCAGGCAACTGCTTCCGCGAGCGAAGCGAAGCCGGTTTTTCGCTATGCCGACACCTTGCCGCGCGGCGCGGAACATCGCCCGGCTTCGTTGGTGAATGTCGCTGCGCCGCGGTTCACGCTGCCCAGCGAACTGACGAATCGCAACGCAACGTTGGCGTTCTTTAATGGAGATAATCAGCCAGCGCGGCCCGAAGAATCTTCGGTGCAACAAGCTACTCAACAGGCCGTGCAGCAGGCGAGCAACGCCGCCGCGACGCTGGCGCCCTCCGGGCAGCAAAATACCGAAGCGACGGCGGCAACTCCCGGGAAATATACCGGCGAACCAATTTCGGTGAACCTGAAGGATGTGGACCTTCGCGACTTCTTCCGATTGATTCATGAGATCAGCGGACTGAACGTCGTTCTGGACCCGGCGGTCAAGGGCACTCTCACCATCGTTCTGGACGAAGTGCCGTGGGATCAGGCGCTGGACATCGTTTTACAGAACAACGGATTGGACAAACAGCTGCACGGCAACGTGTTGCGCATTGCTACTCGCGAGACCATGAAAAAGGAAGCGGATTCCGTCCGGGACCTTCTAAAGGCGCAGAATGATGCGACTCCTGCCGTCACAGTGACCCGCGTGCTTAGCTACGCAAAAGCCACGACCTTGGTGCCGACGCTTAAGAAGTTTCTTTCCGCGAAAGGCGATATTCTCGCAGATGACCGCTCAAACCAATTGATCATCCGGGATATTCCGATCACCATCCCGATTGTTGACAACCTGATTCATCAGCTCGATCGCAAGTCTCAGCAGGTCGAAATTGAGGCGCGCGTGGTTTCCGCGAACCGTTCCTTCGCTCAGGACATTGGCACCGAACTTGGTTTTGCCGGCACTACCACTAGCGGTCGTTCGCTATTCCAGGGCTCACCCTTGGTGGGTGGTAGCGGTATTACGCCAGGCGCCGGGATCCCGCCGAACCCCGTGAGCTTCCCGACTGGCGGCGCCACGTCTGGTAATGGCGTGACGAGCGGTCTGCCGCTGCAGACCAACTTTTCGGCAGGTTCGCCAACGTCGGGCATTGGTTTCTCGCATCGTTCGCCGAACTTCGCGGTCGACTTCTTCATCACCGCAGCCGAAGCAAAGGGCGTGGGCAAGTTGCTCTCCAAGCCGCGCATCGTGACGCAAAACAACGAAAAGGCGTCGGTCAAGCAGGGTACTAAAATTCCGATTCAGACGACCGTGAACAACACAGTTTCTGTACAGTACATCGACGCGGTGCTGAAGCTGGAAGTAACGCCGCAAATTACAGCCGAAGGCACGGTGTTCATGGACGTGCTTGTGGAAAACACCAACGTGGATAACGGTATCGCGCGAATTCAGGGCATTCCCGCACTGGACACGCAGTCTGCGGAAACCAAGATCCTGGTTCCGGATGGCGGCACGGTGGTGATTGGCGGCGTGATCGTTACCCAGCAGAACGTGAACATTACCCAGGTTCCGTTGGTAGGCAGCTTGCCGGTGATTGGCAATCTCTTCAAGCGGACCAACGTGAGCGTGACTTCGCAGGAATTGCTGTTCTTCCTGACGCCACGAATCATTCCTGGCTGACGACGCCTGACTGATCTCGGTAACGCAAAGCTTCAGGCACTTTCAACTTTCCTCGAAATCGGCGAGACTTGGGCCTCAGGGTTTGCAAGTGCAAACCCTGAAACGTTGTTCAACTCAGGGTTTGTAAGTACAAACCCTGAAACCCTGGGTCTCCCCGATTCTTTATGCCAAATTCACAGACGCGCCGAAGCCAGGAATTGCAGAAGTTGCTCCGCCACCAATCGCTGGATGCCCTGCTCGTCACTAGTCCAGCGGATTGGTATTACCTGACCGGGTTCACCGGAGAAGCGGGAGCGCTCATTGTTGACCTGCGGCACGTGACTCTAGTGACTGACGGGCGGTTCAGAGTACAGGCTGCGGAGGAATTGCGCGGCGTGAGGGTCGTTGAGCACAAGGACGGGCTATACCGGTCATGTGGTGAGCTGCTCAAGAGTCTGCGCGGCAAGAGAGTGGGGTTCGACCCCAACCAGGTGAGTGTCGGACAGTACCAGCTTGTTAAGAAGGCAGCGGGGAAAGCGACGCAACTCAAGCCGATTGGCGGGCTGGTCGCAAGCCTGCGAGCACGCAAAGATGCCGCAGAACTGGCACAAATGCGGAAGGCGGCGCTTCTGGCGAGCGACGTCGTGGAATCGGCGATCGGGCTTTTGAAGCCGGGCGTCCGGGAATTTGAGGTTGCGGCGGAGATTGAATACCAGATGCGCAAACGGGGCGCTTCGGCAGCGGCATTTGAAAGCATCGTCGCGTTCGGAGCGCGCGCTGCGCTTCCGCATGCCCGGCCCACCGCTAAACGCTTGAGGAAAAATGAGTTGGTGGTGTTGGACCTGGGTGCTATACTTGGAAAATACTGCAGTGACATCACGCGAACGGTCTACGTGGGGAAGGCTCCCGCAAGGATACGATTATGGTACCAAGCCGTGTTAGAAGCGCAGGCGGCGGCTATTGATGCGATTGGACCCGGAAAAAGCGGCGGCGAGGTGGACGCGGCTGCCAGAGGGGTACTGGCGGCGTACCGGTTAGACCAATATTTCGTGCACAGCACTGGGCATGGCTTGGGGTTGGAAGTCCACGAGGACCCCCGCCTGGCCAAGGGTCAAAAAACACAGCTTGCCTCGGGAAACGTGATTACGATAGAACCGGGTGTGTATATTGCGGGTTTAGGTGGAATTCGGATCGAAGATGACGTCGTCGTGCACCAAGGGCGTAGCGAAGTATTGACCCGCGCCTCGCGGGATTTCATAGAGCTCTAAATACAAAACAGCGTGTTTCAGGGTTTGTGTTGCAACCCTGAGGTGAAGATGAAACGCAAAACCGGTGTGAAGTCGAGTGGCGGCGGGTCATCAGCGGGCCCGGACATTGATCAGATTGAACAGCTCCTGAAAACTATGGCGGAGCACAATCTGGAGGAATTTGAATATTCGCGCGGAGACCTGCGCATACGGCTGAAGAAGCCTTCCTCCGGCGCTGCGTTGACGGTTCCGAGATCGACCGCTTTTCCGGAAATTATAGTTGCGGGTCCGTCGTCTTCCTCGGCGGGATCGGCTGCGGTGGCAGCGCCTTCGGCACTGGAGCCCAGGTCCACGGAAGACTTGCACCTCGTGAAGTCACCCATCGTTGGCACTTTTTATGGTTCGCCCAGCCCCGGCGCGGAGCCGTTTGTGAAGATTGGTGCTTATGTGGAAGACGGGGAAACTTTGTGCATTGTCGAAGCCATGAAGTTGATGAACGAGATTGAGTCCGACAGCAGCGGGGAAGTGCTGCGGATTTTCGTCGAGAATGGGCAGCCAGTGGAATACGGCCAGCCATTGTTCGGAATCCGTCCGAGCCGCAAGAAGTAGGCGGCGAATAAAATGTTCAACAAAATTCTGGTGGCGAATCGCGGGGAAATCGCTCTGCGAGTCATTTGTGCATGCAAGGAACTGGGAATCGCCACCGTTGCCGTGTATTCAGAGGCGGACCGCAATTCGTTGCACGTGCGCTTTGCGGATGAGGCGGTGTGCATTGGTCCACCGCGCAGCAGCGAGAGTTACCTCAACATTCCTCATGTCATTAGTGCGGCTGAAATTACCAACGTTGACGCGATTCATCCCGGGTACGGATTTCTCTCCGAAAACGCCAACTTCGCCAAAGTGTGCGAGGCATCTGAAATTACCTTTATCGGCCCGCGGCCCGAAATCATTGAGATGATGGGAGAAAAGGACCGCGCGCGGCGCGAAGTGAAGAGCGCGGGACTGCCGACAATCCCGGGCAGCGACGGGGCCATCGAAGGCGAGGAGCAGCTTGCCAAAGAAGCCGCGAATATCGGCTACCCGCTGATTTTGAAGGCGGTTGCCGGCGGCGGTGGACGCGGCATGCGCGTGGTGCGCAAACAGGTAGAGCTTCTGGCCGCATACGAGACCGCCCGCAGCGAGGCGCAACAGGCTTTCGGCACTCCCGATGTTTATGCCGAGCGTTTCATCGAAAATCCGCGGCATATTGAGTTTCAGGTGCTGGGCGATCAGCACGGCAAAATTATTCATCTTGGCGAACGGGAATGCTCGATTCAGCGCCGTCATCAAAAATTGATCGAAGAATCGCCTTCCCCAGTGTTAGATCCCAAAGTGCGTAAGGAGATGGGCGCTAAAGTCGTCAAGGCGCTGCAAAAAGTTGGCTACACCAACGCCGGCACGGTCGAGTTTCTGATGGACCAGGACGGCTCGATTTATTTTATCGAAATGAACACGCGCATCCAGGTGGAGCATCCCGTGACTGAATTTGTGACCGGCGCGGATCTGATCAAGGCGCAGATTCGAATCGCGGCGGGCGAAAAACTGGATGACGCGGTCGGGGAAATTCATTTTAGTGGCCACGCCATCGAGTGCCGCATTAACGCGGAAGATCCGGAGACGTTTGTGCCTTCTGCCGGACGCATCACGACTTTTCAGGCGCCGGGCGGCACGGGCGTCCGCGTGGATTCGGCGGCTTATGCCGACGCGGTGATTCCTCCCTATTACGATTCGATGATTGCGAAGTTAATTGTGAAGGGCCGCGACCGTGCGGAAGCCATTGGCCGCATGAAGCGCGCGCTGGAAATGTTTGTAATCGAAGGCATCAAGACATCGATTCCGCTGCACCGCCGCATCCTTGCCGATCCAGACTTCGCGGCGGGGCGCTTTGACACACATTTCATCGATCGGCTGTTTGCTGGAAACGGCGCCAGACAATCCACAAAATCCAAGAAATAAATGGCGAACCGCCTTGCACTGCCGCCGCTCTACGTGATACTAGACGCAGCGTTGCTACCTTCCGATCCAATCGAACTCACGAGAAAGATGCTTGATGCGGGGGCCCGCCTGTTTCAATATCGCGATAAAACCTCCTCCTCACGCGAGTTGCTGCATGCTTCGCAGGCATTGTGTCTTACCGTTCGGCAGCGCGAGGGTACTTTTCTGGTAAACGACCGCGCGGATATTTCGCATCTGGCCGGAGCCAGCGGAGTGCATCTTGGCCAGGACGATTTGAGTGTTGCGGCGGCTCGGGAAGTCGTGGGAAATGACTGCCTGATCGGATTGTCCACGCACCATTTGCGGCAGTTTAAAGCGGCCGCCGAATCAAGCGCGGACTACATTGCCGTGGGTCCAATTTTTTCTACCAGCGGCAAGAGAAATCCCGATCCAGTAGTCGGCATCGATTTCATTCAGACGGTTAGAAAATTGACCACCAAGCCGATCGTAGCGATCGGCGGAATTACCCTGGAACGCGCGCGCGAGGTAATCGATGCGGGAGCGGACAGCGTAGCCGTGATCAGCGACATACTGAAAGCAAAAAATCCCGCCGATCGAGTACGGCAGTACCTGAAGATTGTTTCCGTCGCGGCACAATCCGCGGGGAAGTGAGGCGACTCATTTATGGCTGAAATCGCGCGCCCGGCGGCGCTGGATCATTCCAAAAGCGAAGAACCTGGATTCGTTCGCGCCATCGGGTTATTCGACGGCACGATGATCGTGGTCGGTTCGATGATCGGCTCCGGAATTTTTATCGTTGCCGCAGACATTTCTCGCGTGACCGGTTCTCCCGGTGGCCTGCTCTTGACGTGGATCATTACCGGACTTCTGACAATTTCGGCCGCGCTCGCATATGGCGAATTGGCTGCGATGTTCCCGCATGCCGGAGGACAATACGTCTATCTGCGCGAAGCATACTCGCCGCTTTGGGGATTTCTCTACGGTTGGACTTTATTCCTCGTAATTCAAACGGGAACCATTGCCGCCGTGGCAGTCGGGTTCGCAAGATACTTGGGTGTTTTATTCCCTGCGATTTCGCCGAATACATGGATTATTCATCCGATTTCGCTGGGTTCGAAACTGGCTATCAGTCTTTCCATTCAGCAATTCGTGGCCATTCTGATGATTATGCTGATTACTTTTCTGAACACGCTCGGCGTCAGGCTCGGCAAGCTGATCCAGAACATTTTCACCTCGGCCAAAACGCTTTCCTTGCTTGGGCTGATCCTGATCGGCGTGTTTGTGGGCAGAAATCATGCGGCCATCGCGGACAATTTCTCAAATTTCTGGACGGTTCGAGGAGCAGCGACGATTGAGCCAGGCGCGAATTTTTTCAAGGGCTGGTTTCCCACGCTTACCGCAGCCAGCGGCTTCTTCGGGCTGGTAGTGGCCTTCGGCGTATCGCAGGTGGGCTCGCTTTTTTCCGCTGACGCTTGGAACAACATCGGCTTCACTGCAGCCGAAGTGAAAAATCCCAAACGCGATGTAGCGCTGTCGATGGCGCTGGGCACCATCATTGTTATCACGCTGTATTGCCTGGCCAATCTGGCGTATCTGTTCGCACTGCCGTTGGCGCAAATTCAAAACGCTCCGGACGATCGCGTTGCAACGGCCGCGTTAAACGCCATCTTCGGTCCGGTCGGTGCGTCGTTGATGGCCGGAGCGATTATTATTTCCACATTTGGCTGCAACAACGGGCTGATTCTTGCCGGTTCGCGCGTGGCGTATGCCATGGCCAAGGACGGACTGTTTTTTCGGGCCACCGGAAAATTGAACAAGAAGGGCGTGCCAGGCACGGCGCTTATCTACCAAGGCGTGTGGATCGCAGTATTGATCTTGTTGCGAACCCAGCGCGTGGATTCCGCCGGAGTAGTCACCTACGGCAATCTTTATAGCAATTTACTGGACTACGTGGTTTTTGCCGCACTGATGTTTTACGTGTTGACCATCGTCAGCGTGTTTGTACTTCGCAGAAAACGGCCGAACGCGGAACGCCCATACAAAGCGTTCGGATATCCGGCAGTACCTGCGATGTACATCATCGCGGCTTCGGTAATTTTGTTTGTCCTGTTGTTTTACAGAACAGAGACAGCCGGTTGGAGCCTGGTCATCGTATTGTTGGGGCTGCCGGTTTACTGGCTTTGGTCGCGGCAAAGCGTTAAAACAAAAATCACCGAATAGAAAATTTGTTGTAGGGCAAATCACGGCGTACCCCTACAATGGGCGAGTCCAATTTGGCAGCTTAGCGTAAGTGGTATTCCACCTGACAAAGGAGGAGTTGCATGGGCAACCCCTTGTTCGCAACCAAGCCGCTCGACACTTTGATGAAGGAGGCTGCCGATACCGGCGAGCACAGTCTCAAGCGGGCTCTTGGTCCAGTGAATCTGGTGACGCTTGGAATCGGGGCGATCATTGGCGCAGGCATTTTTGTACTGACTGGCTCGGCGGCATCGCTTTATGCCGGCCCAGCGATCATGCTCTCCTATATTCTCGCGGGCACGGGGTGCGTTTTCGCTGGGCTGTGCTATGCCGAATTTGCCTCGATGATCCCGATCGCTGGCTCTGCCTATACGTATGGCTATGCCACGCTCGGGGAACTAGTAGCCTGGATCATCGGATGGGACTTGATACTGGAATACGCGTTCGGAGCGGCGACCGTTGCGAGCGGCTGGAGCAGCACGCTGGTGGCGTTCCTGCAAGACTATGGCATCAGCCTGCCGCCGCAGATCTGCGACGTGCCGGGCGCGCAATGGGCCCAGTATCATGGCCGATGGGCGCCGGTAAGTGCTTTGGGCCTCACACCCGACCAACTGGCCCCTTTGCCGCACGCGACTGCATCCTTCAATTTGGTTGCTTTCCTCGCGATCCTCGGGGTTACCGCCATCCTTATCGTTGGCATTAAGGAATCGGCGAACTTTAACTCGGCTGTTGTATTTGTGAAGTTGGCTGCGGTGCTCACCTTCATCGCCGTGGCTCTCCCGTTTGTTCTTAAGAATCCACATATCGCACATGAAAATTGGAAGGTCTTTCTCCCGCCCAATACCGGAAGCTTTGGTTCCTTTGGCTGGTCTGGTGTTATGCGTGGAGCAAGCGTGGTGTTCTTCGCTTACATCGGGTTTGATGCTGTTTCAACCGCGGCTCAAGAAGCGCGCAATCCGCAAAAGGACATGCCCATCGGTCTGCTAGGCTCACTTATTGTTTGCACCATCCTTTATATCGTCGTATCCGGGCTGCTGACGGCAACGGTGCATTATTCCCGCTTGAACATCGGCGCTCCAGTCTCGCTGGCCATTCGCGAGACCGGTGTCCGATGGGGAAGCTACGTGATCAACGCCGGGGCGCTTGCTGGTCTCAGTACGGTAATGCTGGTCATGCTGCTTGGCCAATCCCGCGTCTTCTATTCCATGGCCCACGACGGCTTATTGTGGGAATGGGCCGGCGACATCCACCCGCGTTTTCGGACGCCTTGGAAGTCCACCGCCATTGTTGGCGTGCTGGTTGCCATCGTAGGGTCGCTGGTGCCGATTGGCACGCTCGGCCAACTGGTCAGCATCGGCACGCTGTTTGCCTTCGTCATCGTCTGCGCCGGTGTTTGGGTAATGCGGGTGCAACGGCCAGAACTCAATCGCCCCTTCAAAACTCCGTGGGTTCCATTCGTGCCCATTATGGGGATGCTGATTTCACTGGCACTGATTGCTAGTCTAAATCTGTTGACGATCATTCGGCTGTTTGTATGGCTGGCCATTGGCCTGGTTATCTATTTCACTTACAGCGTGAAGCACAGTAAAGTTCGCAACCAATCGTAATCCTGACCGTTTCGCCGGCGTGGAGTTCGTTCTGACCGGCGCAACTGTCCAAATTTGTCCGCGCCGTATGCGCACTCGCATCGGGTAAGGTATTCTTCTCGTGCGTCCCCGACATGACTCCGACACGCGCCAATCTCTCAAATCTCTGGCGGCGTCTTTCCCGGCCGGACATCGCGGCAATCGTTTTGACGCTGCTGGGCCTGCTGGCCGCAATTTCTGGCCGATCCGGCGGCGCCTATAGTTTTGCCAAATTCGTCGGACTGCTAAGCGCGGTGTATCTAGCTTTTCGCGCCATCTCCTGGTGGCGCAATCGTCTTCTGTGGAGCCTGCGCAATCGCCTGATCGTCGCTTATCTCTTCATCGCGGTCGTTCCCGTGCTTCTTCTACTGACGCTGGCGATTCTCGCCGGGCAAATCCTCTATTCGCAGCTCGGCGGTTATCTTCTTTTTGAAGACATTCACAGCCGCCTTGGCCGCATGGCGGACTCCGCTAGAAGCCTTGCCTCCGCCGAAAAGACGCTGCCAGGCTCGATCAACGACAAAGTGGTGGAAGAAGCGCTGAATGCGCAAATCCAGATGGCTTATTCGAATGAGCTTCCCGGCCTGAAGGTCGAGTTTCACGCCGACCCGCGACGGCTGCAGCGCATCGCCGGATCGAACACAAAGGAGTTTACCGGGATTGTTCAGTCCAATGGCCAAACCCATTTGATCGCAATGCGCGAAGTCGATTCGCCGCGCGGCAGGAATCTGGTGGAGCTGAGCTTGCGCGTAACACCGGAATTTCTCGAAACCGTCGCGCCCGGTCTTGGGCCGATTCAATTTACCGCGCTGCAGCGTGCTGACGGCGACGATTCAACCAATACCATACAGCTTGGCAACGTCCGCTACCGTTTCCTGAATCGAATCGCCACACACCATCGTACTCTGCCAGGCGCAAACTACTGGTTCGATCCGGTCATCGAGGGTTTTTCCAAGCTGGATGCTACTTATCTGGAGGCCGGAGAGAAGGCCGGAGAGAAACAACCGGTCTTCGCCTCCTTTTCCGCTCGTCCTTCCGTATTGAACGGTCGCATCTTCAGTTCGCTCGGAGAGTTCAGCAGCAGCACTGTGTTTGGCTTCGAACTGATCGCCATATTTCTGCTGCTCATTGAAATAGTGGCGTTGGTGACCGGCATCGTTCTGACCCGTGCCATTACCAGCGCCGTGGATGAGCTCTACCAAGCAACGCAACTTGTTCAAGCCGGCGACCTGACACACCGCGTAAAAATCGAGCGCCGCGATCAACTGGGTATTCTCGGCGAATCGTTCAACTTGATGACCGGCTCGATCAGCAGCCTGATCGAAGAGCAACGCCAGCGCCAGCGCCTGGAAAACGAACTATCCATCGCGCGCGAAGTCCAAAACCAACTATTTCCGCAACGCTTGCCGTCGGTACCGGGGTGCAGATCGAAGCCATCTGCAAAGCGGCACGTACCGTTAGCGGCGACTATTATGACTTCATTCAGTTGAGTCCGACGCGTATGGCCATCGCGATTGCGGATATCTCCGGAAAAGGAATTTCCGCCGCGTTGCTGATGGCCAGTTTGCAGGCCTCTCTGCGAAGTCAACTGCTCGTTCCCGGCAGTGAGTCCTTGAGTACTGCGGAACTGGTCTCGCGGTTGAATCTCCATTTGGTTCGCAACACCGGCGACGACCGTTTTGCGACTTTTTTCGTCGCCGTTTATGACAGCTCGACGCGGCTACTTCGCTACACCAACGCCGGACACCTTCCGGCTTTCTGCATCTGTGGCGACCATGCGCTTCTACCTCGACAAAGGCGGGATGGTGCTTGGTGTGATCGAAGACTACCCGTTTGTCGAAGGCTCGGTAACCGTTCCGCCCGATTCGATCCTGGTTGGCTACAGTGACGGTTTGGTGGAACCGGAAAATGTCTACGGCGAGGAGTTCGGCATCCGACGTTTGCGGGACGCGGCAATTCGCCTGAATGGTTCTTCGCCCATCGCGATCGCGCAAGGAATGATGCAGGCCGCCGAAGAATGGGCTGGCACGCCAGAGCAGGCCGACGACATGACGGTAATCGTCGCGCGCCTGCGTTGATGTATTTAGTGCTGCTTGTGCGGCTGGGCTATACTTAAAAAACTTAAGCTCTTCGAAACGAGGATGGGAATGTTACTGCGCAACCGGGTTGCGTTGATTACGGGGGGAACGCGCGGCATCGGCAGGGGAATTGCGCTGCGCCTGGCGAAAGAGGGCGCGCGCATCGCCATCGGCTACCGTTCGAACAAAAATGTCGCGCAGAATACGTTGCGGCAACTGCAGGCGGCCGGAGCTGACTGTGTTGCCGTTGAAGCGGATATCACCACTGCAGAACGCTCGGAACAATTCGTGAATACCGTAACCGATCGCTTTGGCCGACTCGATATTCTGGTCAACAACGTAGGCGATTTTCGCTGGGGCACATTGGCCGAAGGCTCTCTCGAAGATTGGCAGGATATTTTCGCGTCGAACCTGATGAGCGTTGTGTTTATGAGCCGCGCCGCGCTGCCTCACATGCGCAAAGGCCGCTGGGGCCGCATCATCAATCTTGGAGCCGTTGGCGCCGAGCGTGCGTTCGGTCAGGCGAAAATTTCTGCGTACGCCTCGGCCAAAGCCGCGGTCGTTGCGCTTTCTCGCTCGCTGGCGCTCGAAGAGGCAAAAAACGGAATCACTGTCAATGTAGTAAATCCTTCGAGCATCGACGAAAAAGAATTGAGTCTCGACGAAGCGCGCCGCATCAAGGACGCGCGGTTTCCCATCGGCCGACCGCCTACTGTGGACGACGTCGCAGCGTCGGTAGCGTTCTTCGCTTCGGAAGAAGCCGAATATGTCACCGGACAGGTGGTCAACGTCAGCGGCGGCTGGATGCTCTGATTTTTTCGAAGACCTGCCTCTATGAAAGCTCTCACCGCAGCTGAAATGCGAGAAGTGGATCGGCTCACGACCGAGCGTTACGGAATTTCCGGTCCGCAACTGATGGAAAACGCCGGAAAGAGCGTCGCTGATTTTGTCCTGCATGAAATTTCACTTCGTTTTCAGTCGCCGGTTCGATCATTGGTGGTGCTTTGCGGAAAGGGAAATAACGGTGGCGATGGATTTGTCGCGGCACGCTACTTGAGCCAGGAAATTCGCCATACTTCCGTATTGCTTCTTGCAGCACCCGCGGAATTAAAAGGCGACGCCGCTCTGAATTTTCAACGTTGGCGTGAAAGCGGCGGCGAGACCGTTGTAATCGAAAACGAAGCCGCGTTACAGAACGCATGGCCTCGCATCGCCGCAGCCGATGTAATTCTCGACGGTCTCCTTGGAACTGGGTTGCGCGGCGCTGCCACTGGGCTCATTGCAAAAGTCATTAGCGATCTGAATTCTTTCTCGCGCAGCGCCACGTCCGCGATTCCCGCACTCATCGTCGCCGTGGATATTCCTTCCGGTATGGCATCCGATGGCGAGCCGGCGGAAGGCCCGGTTCTTCGTGCGCATCATACGGTCACGTTCACCGCGCCAAAAATTGGCCAGCTCATTCCGAATGACGCGTCATGCTGCGGCAGCCTGAGCATCCGCTCAATCGGCTCGCCCCCGGCACTGATCGACGAACTCGGCAAGACCAACCTGCGTTGCGCAGGGCCCGACGAATTCGCCAAGCTTCCGCTGATTCGTCCAGCTGATTCGAACAAAGGTCTCTACGGTCACATTCTCGTGGTTGCAGGGTCGGCGGGCAAATCCGGCGCGGCGGTGTTGGCTGGAACCGGGGGACTCAAAGCTGGCGCGGGATTGGTGACCATCGCGACGCCCGATACCGTGCAATTCGTCGTCGCTTCGAACCAACCCGAGTACATGACCGAGCCGCTTCCTACACTCGCCGATGGCTCCATCGCCGTTGAAAATCTGGCTGACGCCGCCTTTGCAAAAATCGTCCAAGGCAAAACTGTTCTGGCCATCGGTCCCGGACTTGGCCAGGAGCCAGGTACACAAAAATTCATTCGAACGCTCGTACAATCGACAACTCTGCCTACGATCCTCGATGCCGACGGCCTCAACGCTTTCGCTGCAAATGGAGACGCCTTGCGCGAGCGCAAATCGCAATTTCTGGCAATCACGCCGCATCCCGGTGAAATGGCGCGGCTGCTCGGTATGACAACTAAAGAAGTTCAGAAAGATCGCGTTCGAATTGCCACGGAATCCGCAAAACGTTGCAACGCGCACGTGTTACTGAAAGGCTTTCATACCATCCTCGCTGCGCCCGACGGGCAAATATTTATCAACACCACTGGCAATCCGGGATTGGCTAAGGGCGGCTCCGGGGATGTTTTGACCGGCATTCTTGCCGCGTTTACTGGCCAGTTTGGCACGCAGGATTGGCTGCGCGTTTTGGCGCTTGGAGCGTGGCTGCACGGCCGGGCCGCGGATACCTTAATCGAAGACGCCGATCCTTCCGGCATTTTGGCCAGCGACGTAGCTCGCGCGTTGCCATATGCGCGATTCGAACTGCTCGAGGAGATTCGCCGCGGTGGCTGAGGAGTTCATCACGCATTGCGCGGAAGAGACGACGGCGTGGGGCAGGGAATTTGCCTCCCGGTTAAAGCCACCGGCGCTGGTACTCCTTTCCGGCGACCTCGGTAGCGGCAAAACGACTCTAACCAAAGGCATCGTCAGCGCGCTCGGCGCTGCTCGTGAAGAAGACGTAACCAGCCCCACATTCACGCTCCTTCACACCTACGGCGAGTCGCAGCTGGTTTTTCACGGTGACCTGTATCGTATCGAAAGTTTTCACGATTTCGAAACGCTGGGCATGGAGGACCTGTTCGCCAAGCCGGCCGTGGTAATCCTTGAATGGTCGGAGCGGTTTCCGCTTCCTTCGCCGTGGCCCGAAATTCGCATACGGCTCGAACACCTGGGCGGCGATTCGCGCCGTATCAGTGTGCTCTGAAGCATCCTAACTCTCACGCCACCTTAAACTTCCGGTTTCTTGCCCACCGCCTTTGCCGCTGCTAGCTTGGAAAAGGTCCTTTTTAAGCTCAGGGTTTGTAAAACAAACCCTGAAACCCGTTCCGACTGCCACAATGGCTAACGAAATCCTATTTGCGTCTTCCGACGCCGCGCCGCGCATCGAGCTGACGAGCTATAACCTCACGCTCCCGATGGGCACACTGGCCATTGGCGTGGACAACATTCACCACGACGTCTATCTGAGCCCGAAATTCGTGCACGCCTCGCGCGACTACTTGTTCGAGCTGATTCGCCAGCACACTGCGGGATCATTTATCTCTGGCATCGAATTGCGCAACGCAAAGACCATTGATGGGGCGGGATTTCGCAAGCTGCTGACCGATTTGCTGCAATCTTCGGTGACGCAAGCCAAGTATCAGAAAAATATTGAGATCGACATCCTGTTCCGGCTGGCCCTTCTGAAATTCCTGACGCAGGAGCTCGGCAACCAGTTCGCCAATCTCATCCTCGAAGGCAAGGAATGGATTCGCCAGCGCGGCGAACATTTTGAGCGCAGCCAGCAGGCCCACGTCATCAAGGCCAAACTTTCCGAGTTGCAATCGGCGAGGCGCGGAGTGCTGCGCAACGTCGGGCAGCAGGTCGCGCAGATGGTTGTGGACGCCGAAGAAAATGTTGTCTGCAAGGCGCGCCGGGCCCTGTTTGGCGAAGAATTCGCCGCGCTCTACGACCTGTTGAAAAATCGCTTGATCTTTCTCGACGGCGGCAAAGACGATTCGTATTTCCTCGAACATTTTGTGCTTCTCGGTAATTACGTGCGCGACCCGGATCGCTTTGAGGCGATGGACGAGCTGTTTCAGGAATTTCTGCAGCAGGCCGGCGTGGCGATTCCGCGCGAAGCCGATTTCGTCGAAGCCCAGCAGGGCTACAAGGCCATGCTGGACCAGGCGCAGGCGATGCGCGACGAAATCGCCAATCTGGAAGGGCAGCGGGAATTGTTGCGCAAGAAGCTGGACCGTGGCGAGAGTTTCCTGGATAAATTTCTCGGGCCTAGCGATCCCGCCAACATTAAAGCTTCCCTGAACGATATCGAACTGCGGTTGAAGCACCAGGAACTGAAGCTGGAAGAATTTGGTCCGCGGATCGAAGCAGCCAAACAGAGACTGGATTTTTTTCTAAAGGACCATAATTCGCGGCTGGGCGATTTCCTGAACGACCCGCAAAATGCCCGCCGCTTGTTCGATCCTGCCGCGGAACCCGAATCTTTGCGCTCGGTGCGCGCACAATTGCTTTCGCAGTTGCTGCAGCGGCTTGAACAGCATGAAGTGCTCTACCACATTCTGGCTGGGTACGAAATCCGCACAATTTCCGCGCAATTCCACCCGCCATTGCACTTGCAACAACTTCGCAAGGCGCTGGTTTCCAAAGACGAATTGAAACGCGTCGAGCAGGTGCTGAAGCAGGTTCACGCCAAGAAGCTTTCCGCGAAGCCCATCGAAGATCTCTCCCGCAAGATTCGCCGCTATTCGCACGACGAAATGGAAGCCTTGGTTCTGCGCTTTGCAGTCGATTTTCTGCGCCTGCGCCGCGAGTTGCGCGATGCCGACCACCTCACCACTTGCATGGAGCGCATCAACCTGGTCTCAACCGAACAAGCGCGCGATCTTTCCCGGCTGAATAATCGTTTGTACGAGTGCGTGCTTCCCGAAGAAGCCAAACCGAAACTCGATCCCGTGGTATCGCACGTCATTATCAAGGCCGACGTGCGTGGTTCCACGCGCATGACGCAGGATTTGCTTTCACGAGGGCTGAATCCGGCTTCGCATTTCAGCCTCAACCTGCATGAGCCCGTAAAGAAGTTGCTGGATCGCTACTCCGCCAAAAAAGTTTTCATCGAAGGCGATGCAATCATTCTGGCCATCTTTGAAACCGAATCCAGCCGCGCGTACGCGCGCCCGGTGGCCAAAGCGTGCATCCTGTCCCGGCAAATTCTCTCCGTTTGTAATTCTTACAATGATGGCGCGGTGCAATCCAATTTGCCAGCGCTGGAGCTTGGCCTGGGCGTAGCGTTCCAGGGCGATGCTCCGACCTATTGGACCGACGGCGATTCGCGCATCATGATTTCGAAAGCGCTGAATCTTTCCGACCGCCTTTCCGGCTGCACCAAACTTGCCCGCCGCATGCTCGCCGACCAGAAATCCAATTTCTCGGTGTTTCATTTTCTGCAAGCGATGAAGGGAGCCTCGGCCGAGGAGCTCGACGAATTTCTGGTGCGCTACAACCGCAACGGAATCGAACTGAACCAGGAAGGCTTCCAAAAGCTTTCCGAAGAAATTTCGCTGGAATCGATTGAAACCAAGCTAGACCTGCCCTGGGGAAAAGAAACTGTGACGCTGTTCTACGGTGAAGTCCCGATGGGCGAAACGGTCGAACTGCTTGTGTTGCGCAGAGGGACAGCACGGGAACTGCTGCAGGACGGGAAACTGGGCAGCCCTTCAGAACATTCCTATTATGAAGTTTGCACGGCGCCGGCGTTGTTCGATCTGGTCGCCGCCTTGATCCGCACCAATCAATCTGCCGTAGTTGTTTCCAGCCGGAGCTAATCTTGCTAACTCAGGGTGTGCAAGTACAAACCCTGAAACCCGGCCCCCCCTTGCGTGAGTATTCATTCTAATCGGCTTGAAGTCTTTTAGAATGAATACCTACAAGATATATTTATAGGTAGTACAGACAAAACGGGTTATGGGTTAGGTAGCGCTGTGTTGTGTGGATTTTATCGCAGAGGGCACAGAGGCCGCGGAGAGGAGAGATCCTTCGCTTGGCGCAGGATTTCGCATCCTCTTCGGATGCTCAAATCGTCAAAGAGCTGTTCGGAGACGGTCCTGCCGCTCCGTTATAAACTCTGGCATCTAACCTGTTGGTGAATTGTTGTCTGCTGAACTGAAGGGCGGGCAGGATGGCGAGAAAGGACAGGTGCGTGTTGCAAAGCGATAGCGCGAGAGATGGTCATCCTCGCAAAATCAAAGCGAGCCAAAAACGTGGGCGCCAATCAGACGGGGCGTGTTTGTTTCCAGCCGCGGCTAACCACTATACTTCTTGCGGAGGCGCAAAGAGTCTGGTGATCCTCCCGGCCTTCAAAGCCGTCCGAAGCGTTCCGCAGCACTCGGCACGTTCCCACACCGAACCGCAAAGCGAATAGCACCACAGTAGCACCAACGGAGGCCATTAAAGCAGTCAGGCCTGGTGGCAGTTGGTCACCGTCGCAGGCGGTCGCCCGCTGGCCGGGCTGAGTTGTCCGGCCCCGAGACCGAGGCATCGCGCTGACGCCCCTCAGCACCCGCGCGACGCTTTCTATTTTTTTCATTTTTTCTTGCCTGGAACCACAGGGGGACGGTCGGGCCTGTTGGGTACGATAATGCGGCTAGCTGGGTCGGGTCCCCTATCACTTTTGCCAGTGTTCGAGACTTCATCGACGGCGCAGCCTGACCTGGACGTTGATGTTTTCACGCAGGCTCCGGGTTGGACGTTGGGAGGAGTGGCGCGCCCAAGGGGACGATCTTAGAACTTTTCTCGATCAACTCGTGGCCGCCTCGCAGCAGTTCAAACTTCCGGTTTTCTCTCTAGCTGCATTCTGAGGGCAGTCCTATCCCGTATCCCAGGTGTCGCAAGGTCTTAAATCGAGAACGCTCTCTAACAGGAGCAACGGCGGTCACAAGCTTGCGCAAAAATGGAAGAATGCTGCGCACGGACCCAATGCTCAGAGCATAAGGCATGTGTATCTTCTTTGTGATCTTGAGGTTATCGCACTCGTGAGTATTCCCTCCTTGTGGAACGGGAGTTGCTCTTCCAAGGCAGCAGTGTCTGGCTTGTTGTTTGTCTCTGACCAATCGCACATACCGGATCTTGCTGGAATCGCACGAGCCCGCCGCCTACGCCGCCAGAAAGTGTCTGCTTAGTTCTCGAATTCGGATAGAACATGCTTTCCTGGAGAGAGCCATGAATCGAATCGCTAGAATTCTACTGGGGCTTGCCGTCATTGCTTTGATTGCGGGCCCGGCATTTGCAGATGGGATTTCTTTTACGACTGGAGCACCGAACGGAGCGATGGCGGTGGCTTCACGTCCGGACACCGGCGGGCAATTGGAGATCGAAGCTGCGGACGATTTTGTGTTTAGCACGCAAGCTTCCCTCACGGAAGCCACATTTACGGGGCTAGTGCCGACCGGCGCTAACATCATGCAGGTGGTGGTCGAGATTTATCGAGTGTTTCCCAATGACTCCAATGTAATGGTGGATGGGAAAGTACCGACTCGCATGAATTCACCTTCGGATGTGTTGTTTGATTCGCGTTCGAGCGGATCGGGCCTGACGTTTACAACCACCACCCTAAACTCCAGCTTTACGGCAGCCAATTCGGTGTTGAATGGAATCCATCCGAAGCCCAACCAGACGACGTTGGGAGAGGGTCCCGTGACGGGACAAGAGGTACAGTTTGCCGTTCAATTTACGAACCCGTTGAACCTGCCTGCGGATCACTACTTTTTTGTGCCTCAGGTGCAACTTTCCAATGGGGATTTTTTCTGGCTTTCGGCTGCGCGGCCGAATGTGATTGACCCGTTTTCGCCTGACCTGCAAGCGTGGGTCAGGAATGGCGACCTGGACCCGGATTGGCTGCGAGTGGGCACGGACATCGTTGGCGGCGATCCGGCTCCGACGTTCAACATGTCGTTTTCCGTGCAAGCAGCGCCCGAGCCCGCAACGGCTCTTCTCTTGATGATGGGTATCGCCGGCGTTGCGGGGCTGAGCAAAAAGAACAAACACGCTTGAAGATTGGGCGGAGGATTCTCCGCTTGCACGAAGACACAATCAGAAACAGGTCCCCGCGCTGAATGTTAGAAGAGCCTCTGTCTTATTGGGTGAAAGTGGTGCGCCCGGGGGGACTCGAACTCCCAACCTTCTGGTTTCGGTAGCCGTTGCCGCACGAAGAATCAATAAGTTAAGTTACCCGGAAGGCGACGAATTGTTACTGAACGCTACAACCATAACCATTCCAGGTGCTTATCACGGCGCAGCCAACTCTCAGTAGCACTTAATAAGGTTTGGTGGTGGGCACAAAACTGGGCACAGTCGCATGGGGCACCTGAGGTGTCCGGCCCCGAGACCGAGGCATCGCGCTGACGCCCCTCAGCACCCAAGCGAAGCTTTCTACTTTTTTTTTTCGTGGGACCGTCCATGTAGATTTAAGGTTTCTGCTTCTAGTAAATCCCGGGATTGACTTCTTTTTTGCCACCGCTTCCGCGCTCTTGAATACGTATTGCGGTTTGGAGGCGCAATCGGGCTGACCGGACTAAATAGACGACGTCAACGAAGGTGCACGAAAAGGCTAGTCCTCCGAACTCGATCTGAGCACTGTCTCATTTCTTTCCGACAAACCGGACTCTCGCAGTGAAAGCCCGACCCTGTCCGCCCGAAAACGTGCCGAAATTGGGGGCTGCAATATTGTTGACAACAGTATCCGGATTCTCGCGGCCAAGAATGTTGATCACCGAAAGTCGCACCGCCCAAAGATAGCCCCAGAATCCGAATTTTTTCTCGAGGCCAACATTTAGGCTTGCATAATCCGGGAAGCGCCTAGAGTTCGGTTTTTCCACCAGTTGCTGTTCAAGATTGACGATGCTGAACGGATAGCCGGTGCGATACTCAAGGAAATAGCTGAACTGCACCCCCCAGATGTGCGTGGGTGTCGATCCCCAGGTCAGCAAACGATTGGGAGCATCCCAACCTAGTGGTCCTGACTGTTGTGCCGCGACGAATATCGCGCCAAGCACGGGGTCAAGCACCTCGTTTGAATGGGCGTATGAGCGCGTGTACGCAGCATACACTTGAGTCGCCTCTGAAAACTGGTGGCGGACTGATATCGACGCCGAGCGGTAGCGATCCTTGCGATTGTCCTCCAGGAGAAATATCCCGCCAGGTTGTGACGGTTGTTGATCGACGTAGGCAAACTGGTGGTAACCGTTCCGAGCCAGAAGTTCAAGACCAATCAGCGTATTGCGTTTGAACTTCTGTTGCCAGCCTGCGCTCAATATCGTAAATCTGGGCTGCCGGAGTCCACCGGCTGGCAGTGCAAATTCGCTGATAGCGGGAGGAAGGAGCGGCTCCGTTCCGTTGTTGTTATGAAAGACGTCGATCTGTCGTTGGTCCAGGCTCTGGGCAATCATCGGAAGATTCAACGGCGCATTGTGAATCTCCCAACCGATAGACAATTTCGTGTTGCCGTCGCCAAACGGTAGAAAATTCCCGGCCAGACGAGGTTCAGCCATGGCGCTCTGCGTGAAGCGATCCCAGTCTGTTCGCAATCCGGCCTGCACAACAAACCGCTTCGACACTGACCATGTATCTTGCACGTAAGCGCCAGCTTGTGTGCTTGAAACACTGGGTGCCGCGAGGCCTTCGAACGTCGTCTGACGCACCAAAACCAAATCTGCGTTCAGCGCCTGGATCTCACCTCGTTGAGCGGTCAGCGAATAAGTGAGGCCACTGACATTAACACCTCCGGCGAACTGATGCATACCGTGCCAGTAACGAGAGGTGCTAATGATGTTGGCCAACGCCTGCAGCCGGCGTCCGTGTTGGTTCAGGCTCTCGAAGAAGTTGCCGCGGTTTCCGTTGAGGAGTTGCACAAAGGGCGCGGTGCCCTTCGGTGCTAGATCAATCACGCTGCTGTCTGCAGCCAATCCCGCCTCGATCAGCGTGTCATGCAACCAAAGCTGATCATGAATCGAGACGAATTCACGGTGCTGCATAGTATTGAGGGTGACAGATTGTGGATTGAGGGCGTCAAGGCCGAGATTCGTGTTGTGAGCGCGATTGTACAGGAACTCAGCATGGAGAAAATGCTTCGGCGTGATGTTGTATTGCATGCGGAGCAGATTGTCGCCCGCCCATGATTCGCTCGTGTTGGCGCCGCTTGGCTGCTCTTTGACAACAGCAAGAGTGTGCTGGAGCCCGATGGAATCGGAAAACCAAAAACGGCCGCGCTCGATTGGGCCTGAGATGACGAACCGTGGGTACCAGTTCCCGAGATGCGTGCCTTCCTGAATGTTGATACCGGGCAGGGGGTTAGTGGTCCCGAAGCGCCAGCGATCGTCTCCATTGCTGGTTTCAAGACTCAGAATGCTCGCTCCGGAGTGAGCGTATCCGGCACTGATGCGGCTGGCCTGGACTTCAACCGTCCTGGTGGCGTCGACATTGATATGCGCGGTTAACGTGCCGTCGGCAGGGTCACCTATCTCGAAGCCGTCCAGCAGGTATTGCGTGTCTGCTGAGCGGGCACCTGCCACATGGAGGCGATTACCGTTGTCGCGAACGATGTCCGGCAAGACAACCAAACTCTGCTGCAGGTCGTGGGTGCTGGGAACGGGGACTTCGCGTATGTCTTGAGCGGTAAGCGTTGAACGTTGGGCGGTATCTTGAGTGTCGATCTGACTTGCGTTCGCGGCGACGTGGACCTGCTCGTGCAGCTCCTCTGCATGGTTCAACTTGAAAGTGATTTCATTAGTGCCGGGCTGCAAGACAAGAGTTTTGTCTGAAAAAACAAAGAAGCCTTGCTTGCGAACTTCCGCCTGATAGTTCCCTGCGGGCAGACCGCTGAACGCAAAACGGCCCGCACTATCAGTCTCGGTCTGGTGAACCGGCTCGTTGCCTTGTGCGAGCTTAACCTGCGCGCCCGGCACTGGTACGGCATTCTCGTCGAGTACGACGCCCGCGCAATCGGCCAAGTCCGCGGCACAAAGCCATTGATAGGCAGAAAGGTTCAGCCATATCAACATCACGCCGAGGCCAAAAACGTACCTCATCCTGCGATTGCTCTTAACGATTCTGCACCAAATCGCCGAGCCTGAGCACTATGTCTTTCCGCGGGAGAAATACGGATTAGCTGGCAATGACCGGAAGTCTTGCGCGTACGACACTATCCCAAGTGAGCGGATGCATCGCTGGAAGATGGCTTAGGAAAGTGCACCTACGGCAGCGAACGTATTTCGGCGGTCACCAGCCGATTCGTACACACCCGATGAGTCACATGAGCCACGGATGTTGTTGACGCGATGGAAAGTCCGCATTGGGGGTCGATACTCTCTCACCGCCGGACGCGAGGTTAGAAGGCCTGGCCAAGCGCAAGCCCATCAAACTTGAGCATCTGAGTTCAGCTGCTCTGCCGCGACCGAGCGCGCAGCCACAATCCGCGTCCGCCCTATCTTGGGATTGACCCGAAGGACGTGGAACACGTGCCGTTCTTTGCCGCTGACCTGAGACGCATCGCTCGTGTCGTGCGCGGCGTGGACAAACGCAATCCGCCCGCTAGAACTTCTGCTGTCCTCCGAAGATCCCGAGGCCCGCAAAGTGGCAGATGCGTACCTTTCTGTACCGGAGTCGTACCGGAAGCTGCTGCCCTTGGAGGCCTACTGCAAGGCTGCATGCGTTTCCCCGTGGCGAGTCCTGGAGCGAGCGTCGGGCATCAAACCTTTTCGCTGGCATGATTGCCGTCATACATTCGCTTCGCGTCTGCGCCAGGCGGGAGTGCCACTCGGAAGCATCGCGGAGCTGCTCGGACACAAGGGCTCGCAATGACGAAACGCTACGCCCATCTTTCAATTTCGAACCTGCACGAGGCAGTTTCCCGAATCGCGAATAGCACCACAGTAGCTAGCACCGGAGCCAGTTGTCGAAACTGCGCAAGTTGCGTACGTTCACTAAACTTTGTAGGCTGAATGTCTTACAACCAGCGGAGGCGCAAAGGGTCCGGTGATCCTCCCGGCCTTCAAAGCCGGTGATTCGGTTCTTCGCGAGCCGAGTGGTGGGTTCGACTCCCACACGCTTCCGCCAACTTATCGGAAACAAGCACGTTAAGCATTCTGTTCTGTTCCAATTGGAACATTTGTTCCAATTGACCGCTGGCCTAGGCTTTCCATGACGTCCCGATGGGTCTTGGAGATGACATGGGAATAGACTCGCAACGTGGTACGCATGTCCGCGTGACGCATCTGCATCTGTAGGACTGGCAGCGGTACAGACTCGTCCGCTAGTTCGGTCGCTAGGCCGTGCCTGAAGGCGTGCAACCCTACATCCTTCGTCGGTATCCCCAACGCCTTGAGAAGCGCTATGTAAGCCGTACTTGACTACGTTGTCACGGCTGCGTGGACGTGTGCCCTTACGGTTGGGGAAGAGAAGTCCGGGCGCGTTAGGCGTCCAGTGGTTTGCAAGATAGTGCCGCAGCACTAGCTTCCAACGCGGACGGCATCGGAAGCATGGCTGTGGACTTCTTGGTTTTAGTTTCGCGGATTAGGCGCGTGTTGTCGTCTGCGCTCCTAGAGATGGACACGGTTTTTCTGTCGAAGTCTAGATCAGAGACTTTGAGCGCGAGAAGTTCTCCAGCACGGACGCCAGTACCAGACGCGACGGCGAACAAAGTTTTATAGGGTTCTGGCGCTGCCTGAATTCCCCGCACGATCTCTAGCTTTGTGCTGCAAAGTACACTGCCGCGTAAAGTTTAAAACGAGTTATGTGGGCGTGTAATTGCCCCAAACAAGGCAAAAACGGAAGTCTAAACGACGTATTTTCAACGTATTAACTGCTCTGCAATGAAAAGTACTTTGCATACTATGCAGTTACGATGTTCCCTTCTTGGACTTATTGCTATGCTTATCCCCTATTCCCTTAGCTGGTCTCTTGCAAAGTGTGCGGTTTCGTCTCGTTAGGCGGGTGTGCAGGGGTAGAACTTCAGATTCGTTCAGTCGGAAGCCTGTTTGGCACGTTTCTAGGGTGATCTGAAGGGCTTTAGAGCGTAATCTGAAGTCATTCTAGGTCGGTCGAAGGGCTTCGACTTCAGGGCGGTAAGCGTTGCTGTGGGGATGGCTGGCAATCAAGAGTCCGCCGCTTCTCTAATCCAACGGTACGCAGCTCGACGGTCGATACAATATTTTCGCATTAGGTTAATGACAGCTCTCTCGACCGAACGTCTTGCCGTTTTCAGAATCAAGTCATCCTGCTCGCAAGTTTCAATTTCGCGTCGTGCTTCTTGCAGCGTGGTGTAAACGCCGACCGTCATGCCAGCGTGTTGATTGACTATGAACCTAGAGCCATCGGGCGTCATTTGGTATTTGTTGGCCATGGTGCCCTCGAAACGTGAATGTTCACTCTTTCTGGGCGTAAATCGTAGTCCAAAGAAGCCATTCGGTGGCTTACGTAGAAGAGGGTACACACGCGGCGGAGTTCGCGTAGCAGCGACCGCGCTGTTTTAACAGGGCTGTATCCAATTACTTGATCCGTTCAATTACAGCCCTCTTCATCCCTGCGCTAAGTTCTGCAATCTGATCGTCAATGAGTTTGATTTCTATGGACAGCAACGATTTCCAAGGGTGGTTCTCAAAGTCCCTGAATAATTCGTCTCGCCGTGCCTTAAGCGTCTGAAGATTAGAGATCGCTACTTTAGCAGGCTTCATTAAGTCCTCTGTAGCAAGTCTACGCTGGCGTTCGTAATCCCAAATGCCTGATTGATGTCTTAACGACATCCAGCGTCGTTAGAGACAATGCCCTAATCGGAGAAGTGCCGCGATTTCTGGCAGGGGTGAGAGTGCTTCAACTTCTGGGCAAAAGCGTAGCCCGTGGGGATGGCTGGTATCTGTAATCAGGTGCCGAGTCGGAAGCTCTGGGCATCCGATAAGGCTTATCGGGCCTTGAGGCTGTTCGCCGTTTTTCCGCACTCGATGCTAAGGATTTGTACGCCAACGGACATACGGAAAGTCGCAGAAGAGGTATGGTCGCCGTCAGGGGAGTTCGTACCAAAAACCCGGAACAAGTGATAGCCAAAAGCTGTCAAGTTGCATCTTACTGATTGAAAGTCTAACCCAGCTACTCAACGTGGCCGAGAGTACCTGTGAATCCAGAATCTGAACATCCGTCGCCTGGTTTGAGTCGCGCAGCCGTCCGCGTTCTGGTCGTAGAGGACTTCGCAGCCTTTCGGCAATTCATTTGTTTAACGCTCGGGAACAGCCCTGACTTGCGGGTCATCGGCGAAGCGTCCGACGGACTGGAAGCGGTGCAGAAAGCCGTGGAACTGAAACCCGATTTGATCTTGATGGACATTGGACTCCCATCGCTAAATGGTATCGAGGCTGCTCGACGGATTCGCGAACTTGTCCCGGAATCTAAGATAATCTTCTTAAGTCAGGAATCTTCTGCCGACGTGGTGCAAGAGGCCCTTAGCCTGGGAGGACGGGGCTACGTTACGAAAACTGAGGCAGACGCCGACCTTTTCGCTGCCGTGGAAGCAGTCCTCTCGGGAACGACATTTGTCAGTACGCTATCAGCAACTGCCAATTCAACTTCCCACCTGAGACGCAATTCCGCTACTGAGCGTGACTTCGCCAGGAACTCGACTCCAACGTAGAGGATTTATTTTCCAGAGTGTACGCGAGCGACTCCAATTTCGTCTTAGGAACGGTAAAGTGAGAGCAGCCGCAATCCAAGCAGACCAACACGTTCGAGAATACCCAGAAGCCAGGTTTGTCCAGATTTTTGAGGCCGGAGAAATGGATGATCGTCTCAGCAGTGAGTTCTGCTTGATTGCCCGAACCGCATAATTGGCAAGACATAAAGGGCCTCCGTTCTACGGAGCATTCCAGCTTCACGGGACTTGTCGCTCAGACTAAATGCGGGAGAAGTGGATCAAAGCGTCTGACGGCATGGTGAGCCTTTCGTCATGGTCACCTCGTAATGTAGGTGACAGCCAAAAAGCTGGAAAGCACCTTAAGTACGGTATCGTACCATAGCTCGCCGACAATCAAAATTAAAAGACCGTAAAACTTGGCAGCGGATTGGACCCAAATGCCTGATAAACGCTGCGCTTACCGGAAAAGTACCGCGATTTCTAGGCAGGGACGGAAGTGTTCCTAGTTCACCGTGGATGGAAAACCCGATGCGCCAGAAGAGAGACCAAGAGAAGGACCAGAACGAAGACAAATAAGCCCTTCGCGGCGATGCTCTTCAGGCGTTTGGCGTTCATGCACAGAGATTACGCTGGAAACGCTGCATAGTGTGCGTTTCGCGTAGGAGGTGTAGCCGATTTGCCTATTTGAAGGGGCAGGGAATTAGCTTCATGGTTTGTTCCGTTTGTTCCAGTTGGAATTTTGTGCGGGTTGCAACGCCGTCTAAGCATAGGACTTAGAATTTAACTCCTAGTTTCGACTCCCACACGCTTCCGCCAAAAGCCCGTTGAAACGATTGCCTTTGCGATGCGGGTAATTGAAATTTCGGCCCTGCAGACCTCGGTTTTGTTCCCATTTTGTTCCCAACTCGTTCAATTGTTCCAAGGGACCTTCGCGAACTGATTGCGGTCCCACCCACGCATCGAGCACGTGTTGCGCGCATACGCGAAAGCCCACGTCGAAGATGTTCATTGGATCGAGGCTTGTCTAAAGATTAGAAAAGCCGTGGCAGAAGAATTCGAACGCTTACTCTGCGGCAATGGACTTCCCAGAAGTCGATGACGGACAGCCTGATCCCTTCGAGCAGGGCAGCGCGGCCGCGTAGAGCCATAGCTCACACACTGTAGCAATCCCGAAAGAACAACGGGCAGGCCAGCCGAGAGCGGCAAGTCACGATTCCGCAGATGAGCGCGGACGTGTGTCAGTCGGAGAAACGAAAAATGAAACTCACAGCAACGCAACGAGCGGATATTCGCGAGCGGTACGGAATTTGCGCCAATGAAGCCTGCGATAAATGTGGGCAGCTATTGGGCTGGGTGCGCTTCACGCGTAAGGACGAGCCCGGAGAATGGTGTTCGCGGGACTGCCGTGACGGAGCAGAAGCGCACGCGCCTGGAACCTGTAAGGGATGCGGAGCAAGACTGCCGGAGGGGAAGCGCCGCGGCGCACTCTTTTGTGACGACGCGTGCCGAAAGCTTGCTACAAGGTCCAGGACCGGCGAATTAACCCGGACAAACAGGTCGATTTATGCGGGTTTTTGCAAGGAAAATCAGGCCCTGCTATGGGGATAGCCGAAGGGCTTATCCCGGACAGAGAAAGCCTCTATTGGACCTCGATCGAGACTTGATCGGTCCACGGCGAAACGACGCTGGCATCGTCCAGACTTTCTTTGAGCGTGCTACTCCACACTTCACTGGGTAAACTAAAAGCACGAGTCCAAATCACCCGCGATAACGAACGAAAGGTGAGAGCGACTTCCGACAATTCATTTGAAGGTGACGGTACCAGGCCCATGAAAAAAATCAAGCTGAGCATAGCATTTACAGATGATGACGGCACGACCCGAGACGAGACTCGCAATGTCGACACCGACGTACCCTCGGATTCGGCGGGCGAGAAACGGGTCGCCAACAACCTTTTCGCTGAATTGCGAGTCGATGTCGGTGAACAAGCGTCGCCGAAGCAGTACGCGACTGCTCGCGGCTGGCTTAATTTCCCGCAAGAGCCGATTTCCATGGGCAACTACTTCAATGCCCAGAATTCTCAGGCGATGTGGCTTGAACTCTGCAATTCGGTTCTGGGAGTCGAGGCGGACCTTGCGGTAGCGTTAGCATTTAAAAACCTTGAACCACCCTCGGAACCGTCGTTCGACGATGATGCTGCTCTGAATGACCTGCACTACATCCACGACCGCAAAATGGGATTGCTGAACCAAGCGGTCCACGGGCTGATAAAAGCGCAGGATCTTGTAAATCGGTTGGTGCACGAAAGCTTGGGCGGCGACCTTGTCGATACCAGCGACTCAGATTGGGAAAAAGATGAGCTGAATCGCAAGAATGTCAAAAAGGGGCTGAAAAAGAAGCTCGCAGAAGGTGCGATTTCCCAAACGGAATATGAAACCATCTGCAACGCCTTGGACATTCCGAAACACCACCCGAAGGCGGATATTGCGTTGAGCTACCGAAATCGCTTGGCGCACCACATCCGTCCGTCCGTAGATTACGCGCTTTTCTTTTCTGCGTTGGAGTCACGTGACGGAGAAGAGTTAAAGGATGCGAGCGGGAAGGTCATCGGCAGAAAACACACAATCCTAGCGCGACCGCCGCTCCAATATATATTTCGGGAGCTCCATGTTGCATTCAGCGAGTACCTCGACGCTGTTGTAGAGATGCTTCAAAAGCTGAACCAACTTGAAGTTCTGCGACAATACGGAAGGAAGGCAACCGCTGCGGGATGAGGGAAATTCCGGGGCTGTCGCGGACCAAGACAACCCCACAAAACCCGCGAAAATACAGCAAATTTGCAAATTTGAGTTGGACCGCTTTGGTTGGTTTCGCTCCGAGTTTAGCCATAGAAGAGGCATAGTCGCCCGCCCGGCGGCGGTGCGCGGCCAGGTGAGCGGCGCACATTTGAGCTGAAGCCGACCTCCAGGCATGGCAAACAGCGGCGGAAAGAGCCTCAGTCGCCACCGTTGATTCGGTCTTGGAACGAGAACTTGGACTCCACCGCGAACGGCTTTCCGTCCAGCTCCGCGTAGGGATAGATGAAGTAGTTGAGTGGATCGCCCTGCTGAGGTGGGTCGAGCCGGATGTCTCGTCCGACAGTAAACTGCAGGCGATTGTCGTCGTGCGCCCCGAAGAAATAATCCTTCTTATCGGGATGCTTCCAAGCTTCTGAGGCATCCACCGGTATCCAGCCGTAGGGCTCGACATAGAACTCCGCCCAGCAGTGATATCCGGGTACAGCCCCATCATGGTGATCAGCGGGTAGCGGAAAACCTATTTCGAAGCGGGCAGGAATTCCGGCGGCCCGCATCATGCCGATAAACAGCGAGTGAAAATCCGTGCAGTTGCCGCGCTTGGCGGTGCAGGCCCATATTGCATCGCCGTTGCCCCAGCCGGTGCCGGACTTGTCGTAGCGCATGGTGGCGATGACGTAGTCGTAGATGGCCCGCGCTTTCGCAAGCGAGTCTCGCATCCCACGTGTCTCTTGCGCAGCGAGCTCCGCGATGACTCCCTGAAGAGGCACACGGCGGTCTGGTTGGAGGTAACGCTGAAGATCGGTCCCTCCTACTACTGCCGATTGCGCGCCGGCATGGTGTGGGCTGAGCTCGACGCGATGTTCCTGGCGGGTTACTTGAAAGCTCACGCGCACTTCCTCGGGAGAGCTTACCTGCGCGGCCGAAACTTGCAGATAAAGGTATTCGTTGCCGTATTCTGGATCGCGATACTTCGCGAAGCGGAAACGAGATTCGATCTTCAGGGCACCGATTCTTTGGTAGGGATCCGACCGCGGCAGCGGAATCCAAATCCGAAGAGTCTTTCCGCCTGCAGGCGAAGCAGGAATTTTCGTCAGATAAGTAAACTCGAAGGTACGCGCAGAAACATTCGTCCGCAACGGAGCAGAGGCAGACGCGCATAAAATCGCGTGCATAAATGTGAAGACCATGCACAAAGCAACGAACCTGCGAGAAATCATTGGCGGTATCCTCCTCCAGGCAATCTGGCCTGGCGCTATTAAGTTTTTCTTAAACAGCTCTCAGACTCTGACGGCGGGACCCGCGGTCAGCGGGTTGTTCAAGTGAAGCCTTGGGATGGTCGCAAAGTGAGCAATGCTAACCGCATTTCAAACCTACTTATTTAGGATTTCCTGGATACAAGCCGACGGCTATTTTGTCGTGCGCAACCCCAAAAATCCCCGTGTTCTCGAGAAACCTAATCTTCATCATCGTTGTCCCGGCCGGAATCGTCGTCCTCACTCTTACCTTTAATAAATGTCAGGGCCTTTTCCCAAGCCTGATCCGCGACTAGACGGCCGGTGGCTCTTCCTAAGAGATCTGCAAGCTCGAAATGGATTCCGCCATACCGACGGGAAATTCCAGCCTGGTTTGCAGCTTCTGTGAAAGTGGACCAGGAAAGGGTGACTTCTTGTTTGGGTGTCAAACCCGGCTCGGTGTTGGAGCTTTCCGCTGGAAACGTCACAGAATCTCCGAATTTGTCGCTGTGGGTGAAGAGCTTGAGAATCTGAGCGCCAGCCGCGCTGAAGGTGCTATGACCAGAGATGTATTCGGGGAAAGGTGGGGTCGGAAACGTGGTTTTCTGGTAGGGAATCCACAGTGAACCATCAAAAGTTTGTGTCCCTTGGAAAGGGCGCCAGGCTTTGATCTGCTGACCGTGAAACAGATAAGGGATCGCCTGAACGGGCCGCACGGAGTCAAAAGCCCGTTTTGCATCCCAGGCGGCGATACCGGCGTCGAAGACGGCGTTAGTCAGCGCAAAGAACATCTTGGCATCTTCATCAACGGTGTGATTGTCGCGGCGTGAAACAAACTCGCCAAATAGCGCCCAGTGTCCGGGCGGAAGCTCCGTGTGCGGACCATTCGCCCAATACTCGGCAATCATCTTTTGTTCGTCTGTGAGGTCCGCGCTGAGGGTGATCAGGTCGCTCGATTGTTGCAGGTAGGTCTCCGAACCGAACAAAGCCGGACCAAACTGGGCGACAAATGATCGAAACTGGTCAGGCGCGGTCATGGCGAACGGCACCACGCGATACCACTGCGCTCCCACAAATGATTGAGTGACAATGTGCGCCGTCGGCGCCGTTGCGCCGTCGTCGTACGTCAGCGGCTGCCAGTCGTTAGGATCGAGCACCAACGCTGGATTGACCGGCACGGTGCTCGCTGGATTCACCGAAACGTACCCGGTCCAATCGGAATACGCCCCTGGGTGCAGATCGCCGAGCTGGTTGGAACCGTCGCCATGTCTAAACGCGAGAACTGCAGCGCAGGCCACATTCCCAATCCCCGCCGGAGTGTCCGGATTGATGGTTAGATTATTCGGATCGTAGCCCAAACTAGCCATGAGTGGATCAAAGACGCTAGGCTTGTCGAGCGCAAAAAGGTCCACAAGCGAGCGATAGGCTGCAAAGCTGATAGCTTCATTCTTGTTGGCCAACGTGCGTTCTGTCTTGGGTCGCCGCAGTTCACCCCCCAACCGCGTGCCCAGCGCTTTCTTGTCGTACGCTGCCCAGGCGTCGAACATACACGTATGCGCTATCGCCAGAGCCCGGGCCACCATCGGCGGGCCAATGCGGGAATCGCGAACCCCTTGCAATGCCGCGGCGTCCCATTGCACCACCACGTTATCGCTCACGCTGGATTGGCCCATTATGCCTACCGGCCAAATCAGAACTGCAACGGCAAGCAAATATAGAAAGTACGTTGGCAGCTTAAATGTCGACATGTACGGCAGGGGTATACCCGCGGCCATTGGGATGCTCCTTCAGCTACCCTGAACGAATCTCGTCTATGCTGTGACCGTTCACGCCGCGGATTGGCAGCGCGACGTCAGCCGGATATCGGGCGTCGTTCGCCAGCCGCTGTTTGTTATCCAGTTTTTCGTGCGAAGAAGCCTAAAACATCAAGAAAAGAAAACGCCGTTTCGCTCACTGCCAATTTGGGCGTAGTTGACGACCGTCGATGCCGGATCGGAAACGAACTGGAAGCCGTGCCCGGTGCTCACGGGTGTGACAGCCGTAACGGCAATGGTAACGTTCGCGATTTGGAAGAAGTCCCCGGCGAAATGGTTTACTGCGTCATGGACGCCGATGAAGCTCTTTATGATGCCGCTCCACTTGATGTCAACAGAATCGATCCTCCCGCTCACGAATCCAAGTGGCCTGTCCGGGCTGACACTGTTCGGAACGGTGAAAGCGTCGAACACTGCGCAGATATTCTCGGCGTGGAGCTCAGCACTGCCTGCCGCCAAATCTACCTTACCGCTGCCTTCCGGCACTGGAGTCGTCCAGAACGTCAGGCTCTCAGAGGTGCCGGCATCCCAGGAGTGATCGCGACCCGAGCCCGACGGGCTCAGAGAGTCAAGTCATATGAACGTGAGCGTGCCCTTATGTTCGAGCCCGTCAATCGCTACAAACGTGCCCTTAAAGAATCGCCAGTCGGTGTGGAACGTGTACGGCGTGCTGTTACCGGTGTTCAGGTCTGTGCCGGTGCCGCCAAAGTTCAGATCGGCATTGGCAACAAGCCCTTTGAAGTCCGTGATGGTGGACGGGTCAAAGCCTGCGAAGGGGAAGTGCGGGAAGCTGGGCGGAGCACTGCCGTCGGGCGGCCCGGGGAAGAAGAAGTGTCCAGGGCCAGTAATGTGAGGAATGGGCCGCGCGAGGGCCTTGCACTTGTTATTCGTGCCGTCCTCAGCAAATGCTGAGAACTGCGGTCCAGAGCCGAGCAACAATCCAGTTCCGGCGGCAGCCCCTGCCGCCCCTCGAATGAGATTACGCCGAGTCAACGATTTCGCCTGAAGCTTTTTCCACGAAATGGACTTTTCGTTATTCATTATCGTTCTCCTCCGCCTTAATCGACGGGGCACACAAAAAGGATGTGCCGACCGATGAGTGATGGCCCGGGGGTCCCGAAAATACTGAAACCTGAGAGAGGGGATGAGGTAACCGCAGTGACTCTGCGCCTATCATCTCGGCGTGTCAAGTAGAAAATCAGTAAACGCAACTTATAAACTTGAATTCATAAAAGCAGCCGGAAGGGATCGTGGCTACCGGTTGCAACTACATGACCGTACGTTTTAGTACTCTTAGTAGGGTTTTCTTTGCTACTCGATTAGCCGGTCTCGGGCTCGTGTGCGTGGATGAGACTGCGGATCCGGCAATTTTCAACTTCTACTTAGACTTGAAACTTGGGAAGACAGCGCTCAAGGGGATTGGCGACTGCCGCCGAACAAAGTCTGATTTCCCCGAAAGAGGCCTGAGCGTCGTCCGCTGCTTTCTTGACTTGTCGGACCCTCTTGGCCGGTGCCTTGGCGGCCAGTTGACGTAAGTCCTTCCGGCCTACGGCCTCCAGGACTTACGGAAAAAACACCGAGAACCAAAGACAACATCAAAATCAAACCCAAATACCATGTGCCTGCTCATCACCCTTGGAGGAAACCGTGGAACCGGACATTTCTATCTTGCGAAAAACCGGACATTTCTACTTTGCGTTGACACAAAGTCATCCGACACAAAGTCATCCGACTCTAAGTCCTTCCATGAGAAGGCCGGTGAGTGTCAGGTCTTTCCTTTTGTTTTTTCCTCTTCTTTGTTGCTTCTTTTTTCAAATTATTCCCATTGAGCCAAGCCGCCTCTGTCGCCACCCTTCCATCCGCACTCTTTGTTGAGCGATTGTCGCTCGGTGCAAGGTGGGTGTACTTAATTCAGTAGGGCAGGCTAGCGGTGCAGTCCGAACAAAGGTAGAGTGTCCCCGCCTCTCTTCACTCAGTTGTCCATCGAAGGAGCAAAGCATGAACATTTATCCGAATCATTCGGCACGCATGACCTACTTATCTTTGGCGTGCGGGTCAATACTGTTAGCCGTGACTCTCGGCGCGCAAGGCCCTGATTCCAGCCCCAAACCCGGAATAGTGCGCCAGCTTTCAGAAGTGAAATTCCCGTCCGGCGACGGCCCTGACTGCCTTCAATTCGCGCTGGAAACCGGTGACCTAAAAACGGGGCCCTCCACCGCTATCATGAAAGCGGCCCCCAAGTGCATAGTCCCGCCCCACTACCACACTGCGGAAGAGCAGTTGATCATCGTGAAAGGAAACGTGTCCACCGGAATGCAGGGCATGCAGGACACCGTTCTCGGCCCCGGCGGCTTCGCCATGATGCCCAGCAAACAGCCTCACTGGTTCACCTGCACCGCCAAAGAAGAATGCCTAATGTTCGTAACCTTCGACCGCCCCTACGACATCGTCTGGCTCAAACCCAACAAATAACGCCACGAACTCCCTTGCCGGAGAGAAATCCGCATTCACTGGTTATCAGTGGTGATATTCTGCGCATGATTCTGCCGAGGCACGGTTGAGCTTACCGTTGCACAACCCGTCGTTTTGGGCTCTTGCGGCATGTGGTACCGCTGCCCTTTGTGAGGGCATCATGTCGGGTACCGGGATCAAGGCCCGCTTTGCCGAGCTTCGGCTCCCGAAAGGTGCGCCGCGGTTATGGGCTTGGTCGGTCATCGGAGGCGCGTACTACGTCCTTTTCTTTTTCTTGCTGAGATCCGTTCTGGCCCGACCATCCATACCATTCTGGACCTCAGTCACGCTGATTCTCACGGCCGTGTTGCTGATTGCAAATGCCAGCTGGAATTGGATTTTCTTCCGCAAGAAGGATCTCTGGTTGAGCTTTGTCTTTTTTGTGCCTTATCTTCTGTTGGCCTTCGCCCTTGCGGGAGTTCTGCATCGTATTCGCAACCCGCTCTCAGGCTGGTATGCCCTCTACCCTGCCTATCTCGCATATGCAACCTGGTGGGGCTACCGTGTTTGGCACCTCAACCGTGGTTCGTCCCAAAACAGTTGATGTTCAAGATACATCCGCTTCGTACTAATCGAGAGCCTTCCAGACTGGACTCGGACGTGGAGTGTATTGTCGGCAACCCTTAGTGCGACCTGTAAAGCTGCTGAAAATGATTGTCTGGAGAGGAGGAACTCGATCAGACCGTGCGTCCCATCGCACGGTGCGACCTGTAAAGCTGCTAGAAATGATTGTTTGACAAGGAGGACCGATCAAACCGCGCATCCCATTGCGCGTAGCCTACGAGGTAGGAGCGGCGAGGCAACAGACCGTTCGAAGCCCTCGGACAATGTACCCACACTCGCAAGAGTGGCACCAGAACCGTGAGGCGACGGTGTATCTGCCAGCATCAGGCGGAGACGGGCCTAGGCTCCGGTAGTATGGTCAGAATACACAAACACTCGTAAGCGTCGTGAGGGACTGAGAGCCTAAAATGCTGCGCGGCTCTTCTTGCAGTGAGTACGGCGGCTCGTGCGTCCGCCGTCATGGGTAAACAAACACTGCCGGCGTAAAGAGTGGACCTAACCTATCGAGTCATTCCAGCGGAACAGGATAAATCCATACCGCTCCCCGGTAACAGGGGGAAAGTACATCGCAAGATGAACCGATGGCGGTGCGGACAGCAGGTCAGGGAGAAAGCGAAGGCTGCTCTGTAATGGAGCAGATACCGGTTGCGTCAGTTGCATCGACCACATCACCGGACGCGAAAGCGGGCCCACTTCCCTGAGGTGCTTCACGCGAGAGAACGAGGCAAATCGGCACATGAGGCAAAGCAGATGACGACGGCGCAAGCCGTTGGTGCGGTCTCAAGCGAAGCGGCGGAATGGTATGCCATTGACTGGCAGGCCATCCACCGCAACGTTCGCCGACTCCAAGTGCGTATCGCGCAGGCAACGAAGGTCGGCCGATGGGGCAAGGTGCGAGCCTTGCAACGCCTGCTGACTCACTCGTATAGCGGCAAGGTTCTCGCCGTTCGACGAGTGACGGAAAACGATGGCAAGAAAACCCCTGGTGTGGACCAAGAAATTTGGGACACACCAGAAATGAAGACACAGGCAGTACATGCATTTAAGCGTAGAGGCTATCAACCTCAGCCTCTCCGACGTGTTTACATACCGAAATCGGATGGAAAGACGATGCGGCCGCTCGGAATTCCCACTATGAAGGATCGAGCCCAACAGGCGCTGCATTTGCTTGCACTCGATCCCATACTAGAAACCACTGCTGACAAAAACTCCTATGGGTTTCGCCAGCAGCGGTCCTGTGCCGATGCGATCGAACAGTGTTTCAAAACACTGGCCCGACCAAATCCACAGTGGATTCTAGAGGGCGACATCAAGTCCTGTTTCGACCGAATCTCACACGATTGGCTTCTGGCTCACGTCCCCATGGACCGAGTCATTCTCCAAAAGTGGCTGAAAGCCGGGTATATGGAAAAACACGTCCTTCACGAAACGACGGATGGGACTCCACAAGGTGGAATTATTTCCCCAGCGCTCTCGAACTGTGCGTTGGATGGACTGGAGCGACTCTTGCGGGAAAAGTTCCCGACAAAGAAACCGCTCTCGTCTCTTGGAGGTAAATTCCCCGCCGTGAATCTCATCCGTTATGCGGATGACTTCGTCATCACCGGTAGAACCAAAGAACTACTGGAAGGAGAAATCAAGCCCCTCGTGGAGCAATTTCTGCACGAACGAGGGTTGGAACTTTCTCCTGCGAAGACGGTCATCACACACGTGGAGAAAGGCTTTGATTTCCTCGGACAAAATGTGCGCAAGTATCCCAACGGGAAACTGCTCATCAAGCCTTCCAAAAAGAATGTCAAGACCTTTCTGGATGGCATCCGCAGAAACATCAAAGCTGCGCTGGGCATGTCCGCCGCCGATCTGATTGATTGGCTCAACCCCAAAATACGAGGTTGGTCCAACTATCACCGGCACGTGGTGAGTACACGCGTCTTTTCACGCGTTGACTACGCCATCTTCATTTGTCTGTGGCAATGGGCACGGCGAAGGCACCCGAAAAAATCTTCCAGCTGGCTCAAACAGAAATACTTTGAGCAGCATGGAGGGAAAAACTGGACCTTCTTCGGGGAGTCGTGTGACGACGAGGGTAAACCGCACAAGGTGCGATTACTGCTCGCCAGTAGCACGCCCATTCAACGACACACCAAGGTCAAAGGCGAAGCTAACCCATACGATCCCGTCTATGAAACCTACTTCGAAAAACGCGAAGGAGATCATATGGCGGAAACGTTTCGGGGTACGCGGACTCTTCGCTTTCTCTGGAAGTTTCAACGCGGGTTCTGCCCCGTGTGCAACACCAAGATCACCCGGATCACGGGCTGGCGCATTCATTATTGCGTCCCTCGAGTGATGGGTGGTTCCACGAGTGCCGACAACCGCGTTCTGCTCCATCCAGAGTGCCACGACAGGGTTCACCGCCAACATCTTTCCGTATCGAAGCCGCGTCTCCCTGAAAGAGGCGTTCGAAGGGCCTGAGCCGGATGAGGCGAAAGCTTCACGTCCGGTTCTGAGAGGGCCGGGCCCCAGTAATGGGGTCCGGCTACTCGGTTAGCCTACAAGGCAGAGCGGGGAGGCAACGAACTGTTCTGGAGCCCTCGGAAAAATGTATCCACGCTCGCAAGAGCGGCACCGAAACCGCGAGGCAACGGTGTATCTGCCAGCATTAGGCGGAGACGGGCCTAGGCTTGATCGTACGGTCAGAATATACAAATGCTCGTAAGCGTCGTCAGCCGAAGAGAGCCTAAAATGCTGCGCGGCTCTTCTTGCAGTGAGTGCCGAGGCTTCCGGTTCCTCGGTCATGGGTAAACAACACTGCCGGCGTATAGAGCAGACCTAACCGATCGCGTCATTTCAGCGGAACAGGTAAGCCCGTAGCGCTCCCCGCAAGGGGAAGGTCCATCGCAAGATGAATCGATGGCGATGCGGGTAACGGAAATGGGAGCAAGCGAAGGCTGCCCTGTAACGGGGCAGATAGAGGTTGCGTCGCCAGGTTGGGACAAAATCACCTCGCCGGAAACGGAGCTGACTTCCTGTTGGTGCTCAGCTCGAGAACTCTTGAGGAACCGATGCATGAAGCAAAGCAAATGACGACGGGGCAACCCGTTGGTGCGGCTTCACACACGACTGGTGGATTTTCCACCGCCGTGCGAATTGGCAGCAAGTCAGTATCGAGTAGGTCTGATTCGTTTTGCATCAGGCCGTGTCCTCGTTGTTTATGGGGGCGTTTTTGGGTGCTCGAGCCGGATGAATGGGAAACCTTCAAGTCCGGTTCTTAGAGGGCTGGGCGCCAGCGATGGCGCCCGGCTACTCGACAGTTATGTCAGCCTATGTGTGTTCACCTTTGACGTCCGTGGTCACTTGGCCGATTCAGTGCTTACCGGGAAAAGGTGCACCAGCGATATCTCTACTTTAATTTCGCGGCTTTGATTCGCAAGCAATGTCGAGCTCGGAGCTTGCAGCGCGACTACAATGACGAAGGCCGAAAGTCGAAAATGGACAATTGGTGAGGAGATTTCCGAAAATGCCGTCGGGCGACGCACAACGAACCTGGTTTCCGGAAATGGTCGTGCGGTTGCGGTCGAAGTGGCACGAAGGAGTGTCGATGCCGACGCTCATTAGCTTACGAGACGAACTGGATGGAATGTTGCAGCGGATTCGAACCAGCCGTAATATCCAGACACCGATCATCACTTGCCGCAGGTGTGGGACAACGGGCCGGGCAGCAGAACCCCACGTTAGTGTGCGGGCCTTGATATTGGGGTTGGGCCGATTCGGAATCGCTTCAAAGGACCAAACCCGCGCGCTGGAAAAGGCGTGGGCAGAATACCGCAAGCAACACCGGCTGGACATCGAAGGAAAAGTCCCCTCGCGGGTCCCGGGAACATGCCCGCATTGACGATCGCGACAGAGGTGGGTCCTTCGCCCGAATTCGGCGGATGTGCAAAAGTCGAAGCAGGACTGCCGAGGCATGATGGTACGGCAAAGCAAGATCGGATCCTCGCTAGAGTCCAAAGAACTCATCGTCTTTGACATCCTGCGTGATTCTAAGTGCACGGAGTGTGGCAAGGAGCTGAGGAAGGGCGATTTCCTCTTCATGGAAGGCAAACATCCGCTTTGCCTAAGTTGCGCCGATTTCGATCATCTGATTTACCTCCCTCGAGGCGATGCCGCCCTCACACGTCGTGCTAAGAAGTACAGCGCACTGTCAGGCATTGTTGTTCGTTTCAGCAGATCACGTGGACGGTACGAACGCCAAGGCATCTTGGTAGAGCAGGCCGCCCTGGAGCGCGCCGAACAAGAATGCCTTGCGGATGCCCAGCAGCGTGCGCGACGCCGCGAACGGGACGAGGTGCGGCGCGGTCAGGATGACCGCAAGCTCGCGGCGCACATTGCAGAAGCGATTCTGAAACTGTTTCCTGGCTGTCCTCCGGGAGAAGCGCGAGCTATCGCAGCGCACACGGCGTTGCGGGGCAGCGGTCGGGTGGGTCGCACGTCCGCCGGGCGAGGTCTCGAAACGGAGGCTTTGACCGCCGCTGTGATTGCGGCCATCCGCCACCGGCACACGCGATACGACCAGCTGCTTATGAGCGGCTACAGCCGAACTGACGCCCGTGACTCTATTCATGAGACCGTTGATCAGGTGATCGAACGTTGGCGACACCCTTCTGTATCCCCCTAATCGCGAAGTTAAGCGCTTCTTGCTTCATGCGAGTCGCCGCGACGGTAAAGGAATTGCGCCGCAGTTTGTTTTTTTCTAGGCCCAGTGCTGTAGCTCCACCGGAACTTCTCAATTGCCGGCAGGTCGCCGATTGGGAAACTGGGACCCTTCCCTTACCGGAATATGGAAGGGTTGCCCGTCATCCGGGCAATCTCAAAACGAGTTCATGTACGAAGCTCTGCCCTAAACGAGAGTCACGAGGGCAACCGCCGCAAAGCAGTGGACCCAACGGCAATCGCGCTAGCCCAAGTCCGTGCAAGCGCGCTTACGCATTACGCCAAGCTCCGCAGAGCAAACTCACAGATAAAAGTTCGAGTCCCACGCTCGATAGCCAATTTTACAAGATGCCCAGAATTCTTTAAGAGATCCTGGATTTCCCAGAGCGCGTATTTGCCAGTCGGTTCGCCATCAATAGCCGTGATTATGTCATTCTCCTGCAATCCAGCGTTTGCTGCAGGCGAGCCCAAGACTACCCCTTGCACTACGACAGTCCTGAAATCGTTTCCTTCAGCTTTCAGGACAAGGCCGCTGGCATCCGCCAGGAACGGGTCGGCAAAATGCAAGTTTGGTTCAAGGATCACCCTGCGTCGGGGATAGTCGATGATCACAGTGAATCGCCGCAGAATATTGCCCCCCACGTTTACTCCAATATCTTCCACCGTGAGTGACCCCGTCGTGTCTCGTGACAGTGCCACTAGCGGCTGCCGCAGTTGGTAGGGGCCTAGGCTAATGCTTTCGATGCGGCCAACTACATCGTTCGATTCGCCACCACCCACCCCATGCGAGGGGCTAGGAATTTTGTCTGTCACGGTTTTGAACAGATCGTTCGCCTTGACCAGCGGCGTAGTACGCACCATCGAATGCCCCGTCCTATGAGACCGAGTGGTCGCTTTTGATGTACTCTGGATGAAGGCCGGGGAGGATTGAACCGATGGGCAGAGGACGGCGCGTTGTCGTAACAGGGATCGGGCTCATCTGCCCGACGGGAATTGGTACCGAGAATGCTTGGAAGGCCATCTTGGCCGGTCGCTCGGGAATCGGGCCCGTGACACTCTTCGACGCAACCCCCTTCCCCTGCCGTATTGCTGGTGAGGTTCCTGCTTTCGACCCTCTCGATTTTGTGGAGAAAAAGGACGTCAAGAAAACCGCCCGATTCATCCACTTTGCCCTGGCCGCCACCGAGTTCGCAGTTCGACATGCTGGTCTCGATATGAAGGCGGAACATCCTGACCGCGTTGGAGTTTTCGTGGGAAGTGGCGTTGGAGGGTTCGAGGTCATCGAGCGCGAACATGCGAAGCTCACGAGCCAGGGCCCCGAACGTGTTTCCCCATTCTTTATCACGGCGGCGATCGTCAATCTGGCTGCTGGACAGATCTCGATTCGTTGGGGAGCTGCCGGACCGAACATGGCGCCGGCTACGGCATGCACCACCGGAGCGCACGCCATCGGGGAAGCCTACCGAATCATTCAGTACGGCGACGCCGATGTCATGATCTGCGGAGGCTCGGAGGCAGCCATCACGCCACTTGGCATGGCGGGCTTCTGTGCGATGCGCGCTGTGTCTCTTCGGAATGACGAACCAGCGCTCGCGTCTCGCCCTTGGGACCGCGACCGCGACGGCTTCGTGCTCGGAGAAGGCGCCGGAGTCCTTGTGATCGAGGAGCGTGAGCATGCCCTCCTGCGGGGAGCCAAACCGATTGCCGAACTCATCGGTTACGGTCGCAACTCCGACGCTTATCACGCGAATGCGCCACTCGAAAGTGGCGACGGAGTTCGCCGTGTGATGGAACTGGCGCTCGCGGATGCTAGCATCTCGGCTTCCGATATCGCCTATCTCAACGCTCACGCGACTTCGACGTTGCTCGGCGACCGTGCCGAAGCAGCCGCCATCCGCAGCACCTTTCGAGATCACGCCCGCGAACTGGCTGTCAGCTCCACCAAGTCCATGACCGGCCATCTGCTAGGAGGCGCAGGGAGTCTCGAAGCCGGCTTCACCGTTCTTGCGCTCCGCGACCAGATCGCACCCCCGACAATCAATCTCGAATGTCCGGACATCGACTATGGCCTCGACTTCGTTCCAATGACCGCCCGCCCTTTGTCCATGCGCCACGCCATGACCAACTCCTTCGGTTTCGGAGGAGGCAACGCTTCTTTGATTTTTCGGACTTTCGATTGACCTTCCTGCCTAGCGATCGCTTATAGATCTCCTTGACTCCTTCCTGTAGCAGATCCAAGGCGCCACGCCGCTTTTCCTGGACTCGGCCAGCTTCCCAGATCGCCACTTTTGGAGACTGCGAAGGTGGATCGTCTTTGGGCAGTTTCTAACCCACGCGGGAATTGCCACATGCAACGCCATATCGCAGGGGAGCAACACTCACATGACTCTCAGACCCTTCGGGTAAAAACCGAAGGGTCTGCTGGATTCATTCCAGATTCCAGACGACGGTTTACAAGACCGTCGTACATCCGAAGCGTTTTCCGTCGGGACTGAAACTTTCGTCCATCAAACGCGCACGTTATTCGCGATGAGTGCGAAAATAGCTTCGAGTGTGAATCCGCTGCTTCGTCAAGCCCTAAGTTGGAATGCTTCCTTCGCCTCTTACACCCATCTGTGTTACTACGTGTCGCATGAGCGCACTGCTTTTTACTGGCAGTTTATGGGCAGTTCATCCAGGAACGACTGCCGCCTCACGATCGTCCAGGACCGTGCCCTGCACACACGCTTCGAATACGCCATGACAAACTCGTTCGGGTTCGGCGGAACAAATGCGAGTTTGATCTTCCGCGTGCTCTCACAGAGGCTTGGCACATGAAGACGGATGCGACGCACCCTGCCGCCGAAAGCATGTAAACTGCAACCTGAGACCGCCCGGTCTCATCAAACTGTTCACGGAGGTAAACAGCACGTGCGTAAAGGCGACCAAACACGGCAGGAGATCATTCGCAAAGCAGCGCCGCTCTTCAATCAAAAGGGATATGAGGGTATGGCCCTCTCCGATCTCATGCAAGCGACCGGCCTCGAAAAAGGCGGAATCTACCGGCATTTCGACAGCAAGCAGCAACTCGCGGCGGAAGCCTTCGATTATGCCTGGAACTTGGCGCTGGACACGCGCTTTGAAGGCACGCAGACGATTTCGAATACGGTTGATCGCCTGAAGCAAATCGTGCGGAACTTTTGGGATCGCCGCGCTGGACTGGTCCCAGGAGGATGTCCGCTGCTCAACACGGCAATCGATTCCGACGATGGAAACCCACAGCTACGAGAGAAGGCCCGGCGCGCTCTCGGCTACTGGCTCGACCGCCTCAAATCAATTATCGAACAGGGGCAGCGGCGAGGTGAAATTCGCAGTGATATCGATTCCTCAGAAGTGGCCACATTGATCGTCGGCACTCTCGAAGGAAGCTTAATGGTGAGCCGTCTCCAGCGTAAGGACGATCCACGCGATTGGGCCAGCTGCCATCTTGAGGAGTACCTCGAAACCAAAGTTCGGGCAGGGCGCGCGAAAGCGGGAGCGCACGGCCAATGACCGCTATCCAAGATGCATCCTTGCGACCTAATTTCAGAGAACGCGCAAGGGCGAACGACGTTCCGGTAGCACGTCTGATCGGGTTCGAAGCAGAAAACATTGGCGAGGGCCGGGCTACCGTCACTTTCGCTGCTGGACCGCAGCATGCAAATCCCATGGGGACACTGCACGGCGGCATTCTTTGCGACATCGCGGATGCTGCCATGGGCATGGCGTTCGCAAGCACTTTGGTGCCCGACGAATCGTTCACGACCATCGAACTGAAGATGAATTTCTTCCGGCCGGTCTGGCAGGCTCGGCTCAGGGCTGAGGGCACCGTTCTGCAGCGAGGGCGCACGATCGCCTATGTCGAATGCACCATAACCGACGAACAGAGCCGCGTAATCGCGAAAGCGGCCTCCACCTGCATGGTCCTTCGCGGCCACAAGTCCGCCGGGAGGTGATCCCGGTAAGTCAGCCGAGAGTTCCTCGCAGGAAGCTTGAGTGCTGTTTCTGGATTGTCTTCAGCTAGTCAGGATCATCCTCGTCCGTCGCGATCTCACGCGCGAATTCTCCTCATTGATGCACGCCACGAACACGCCGAATATTTTTTTGCTGAACTAATGCGACCGATCGGTCTCTTATGCATCTAAGCCTTCTAGACGTTTCATGGTTTTTGCGGTTGTGGATTTCTCTATCGCACGCGACCAACCGTCCTTCTGATTAGTTCGGGACTTAACAAAACTGCGCCGGGCAAATAACCCCAGAGATCCGGTTCGTGCAAGAATTCTCAGCGGCACGAGTGACAACCGGTTTACCGGGTTTGCGCAGGGTCGTAGTTCAGATTCGGTCCGAGCCACCGCTCGACTTCGGCGACGCTCATCCCTTTACGTTTGTGGTAGTCGTCCACCTGATCGCGGTCGATCTTTCCTAGGCTAAAATACCGCGCCTCCGGGTGGGCGAAGTAAAGTCCGCTGACACTCGAACCGGGCCACATTGCAAACGACTCCGTGATCAGCATTCCTGTGTTCTTTTGCACGTCAAGTAATTGCCACAGTGGGCCCTTCTCGGTGTGATCCGGGCACGCCGGGTAGCCCGCGGCGGGCCGGATGCCCCGATACTTTTCTTGAATCAAATCCGCATTGCTCAAGCCTTCCTCGCGGCCGTAGCCCCATTCATCGCGAACGCGTTTGTGCAGGCATTCGGCGAACGCTTCGGCGAGCCGGTCCGCGATGGCTTCCGCCATGATCGCGTTGTAGTCGTCGTTTTCTGATCGGAAGCGGTCGCACAGTTCTTTCAGGCCGATTCCACTCGTCACCGCGAAAGCACCGATGTAGTCGGCCAGCCCCGCCTCCTTCGGTGCAATGAAGTCCGAGAGAGAACGGCACGGCTCGTTACCTTCGCGGTTCGCTTGCTGGCGCAGAAAGTGAAATTGTTTCAGAACATTCTGCCGTTTACAGTCGGCGTAAAGCTCGACATCGTCGCCCACTGCGTTTGCGGGAAAGAATCCGTATACGCCACGCGCGGTGATCGATTTTTTCTCAATCATGCGATCGAGCAGCGCGTTGCCTTCCGCGAATAGCTGTTTGGCCTGTATACCGCGATCCCCTTCTTCCAGAATGCGTGGGTAAACGCCTTTCAGTCCCCACGTGTGAAAGAACGGCGTCCAGTCGATAAACTCACGCAAAGTCGCCAGCGGGAAATCGTCGAGCACTCGGACTCCGGTAAATTCCGGAACCGCCAAATCTTCCTTGCGCCAGCTAATTGGAGTGCGCCGTGTGCGAGCGATTTCCAGAGAGACAACCTGTTGGCGCGGCGCGGCGTGAGACTTACGGACCGCTTCGTACTCGGCACGATGCTGCGCAACGAATTCCGCTTTGCCATCCTCACTGAGCAGACTTGTAGTGACGGGAACGGCGCGACTTGCGTCCAGGACGTGCACCACTGGTTCGCTGTACTGCGGCGCAATCTTAACCGCCGTATGCGCGCGGCTTGTGGTTGCGCCGCCGATAAGCAACGGCAATTTGAAACCTTGTCTCTCCATCTCGCGAGCCACATGCACCATCTCGTCGAGAGACGGAGTAATCAGGCCACTGAGCCCGATCATGTCGGCTTTCTCCGCCTTGGCGCGTTCAAGGATTTTTTCGCACGGAACCATGACGCCCATGTCGATCACTTCGTAGTTGTTGCAGGCGAGCACGACGCCGACAATATTTTTTCCGATGTCGTGCACGTCCCCTTTGACCGTCGCCAGGACAATTTTCCCCTGCGCCTTGACGGTTTGCCCAGCCGCGGTCATGGCCGCTTTCTCGGCTTCCATAAACGGCGTCAGGTGTGCGACGGCTTTCTTCATCACGCGCGCCGACTTCACTACCTGCGGCAGGAACATTTTTCCTGCGCCGAATAGGTCTCCGACGACACTCATGCCGGCCATCAATGGACCTTCAATTACCAGAAGCGGACGGCCCAGCTTGACCCGAGCTTCCTCCGCATCCAGTTCAATGTAGGTATCAATGCCTTTTACGAGCGCGTGAGAAAGACGCTCCTCCACCGTTCCGTTTCGCCACTCTTCGGCCTTTTTCTCGCTTACAACGGCGCCGACGTTTTTCAGTTTCTCTCCGAAATCCACCAGGCGTTCGGTGGCGTCTGGGCGGCGATTCAGCAACACGTCTTCGACGAGCTCTTTCAGCTCGGGTTCGATCTCTTCATAGACCTCGAGCATTCCCGCGTTCACGATGCCCATGTCCATACCCGCGGCAATGGCGTGGTACAGAAACGCCGAGTGCATGGCTTCGCGAACTTTGTTGTTACCTCGAAAGCTGAAGGAAATATTCGATACGCCGCCACTTACCTTCGCGTGCGGCAGGTTGGCCTTGATCCAGCGCGTGGCGTTGATGTAATCCACGGCGTAGTTGTTGTGCTCCTCCATACCGGTGGCGACGGTGAGGATGTTTGGGTCAAAAATGATGTCTTCGGGTGGGAAACCGACTTCGTCGACGAGAATCCGGTAAGCGCGTTCGCAAATGCGAATTTTCTCGTCGTAAGTCGCTGCCTGACCCTTTTCGTCGAAGGCCATCACTACTACGGCCGCGCCGTATTTCAAAATAGTTGCGGCGTTCTGACGAAACTTCTCTTCGCCTTCTTTGAGCGAAATGGAATTGACGATGCCTTTGCCCTGGATGCACTTGAGTCCCGCTTGAATGACCTCCCATTTCGAGGAGTCCACCATGAATGGAACTTTGGCCACTTCGGGCTCGCTCGCCAGCAACAAAAGGAAGCGCGTCATCGCGGACACGCCGTCGATCATGCCTTCGTCCATGCAGATGTCGATGACGTTTGCGCCGTTCTCTACTTGCTGCCGGGCCACGCTGACGGCTTCTTCGAACTTGCCCTCTTTCACCAATTTCGCGAACTTCGGCGAGCCGGCGACATTCGTCCGTTCGCCGATCATGATGAACACACCGCGTTGTTGCGTGAAGGGCTGCGATCCGGAAAGATGAAGGAGCTTTGTCTCCGGAGCCTCAAGCCCGTTGTTGGTTTCGGTCACGCTCACGCCGCAGACTCTCTTTCGTGGCGCGCCGCGCCCCACTTCCGTGGTGGCTGGCCTTCGAGCGCTTTCGCAATCGCCGCGATGTGCTCCGGCGTGTTCCCGCAGCAACCGCCGGCAATGTTGACCAGTCCGTCTTTCGCAAAACTCCCCAGGAAACGGGCCATGTCGTGCGGTCCGAGATCGAAGCCGGTTTCCGAGAGCGGATTCGGCAATCCAGCATTTGGATAGCAGGAGATCGCTACGTCCGCCTTCTCTGACAGTTCACTAAGGAACGGATACATCAGGTCTGGACCCAGCGAGCAGTTCAGTCCCACGGACAGGGGTTTGACATGCTTTACCGCATTCCAAAATGCTTCCGTCGTTTGCGCCGAAATGAGCGTTTCTCCGCCGCGCCCAACCGCTGCAGAGATCATCACTGGCAACTCTTTTTTGTCCTCGTCGAAGACTTCACGAATCGCAACGAGCGCCGCCTTCGCGTTAAGTGAATCAAAAATTGTCTCTACAAGCAGTAAGTCGACTCCACCGGCGATAAGAGCACGCACTTCCTCGGCATAAGCAGTTTTGACTTGATCGAAGGTGACGACGCGGAATCCGGCATCGTCGGCATCGGGTGAATTCGAAAGAGATACGGTCAGCGGACCAATTGCTCCCGCAACGAATCGCTGCCGCCCGGTTTCATTTCCAACTCGGTCGGCCCATTCCCGGCATTGCCGCGCCGATTGCTCGTTAATCTCCCACGCCAGGTTGCGAAGAAACGGATCGTGAATAATCCTTTCGTAGAAGTCGGGATCCTTTCGCCCGCCCTTTTCGCGTGGATCGTCTACAAAGAATTCACTCTGTGTAATGCTCGTCGCGCCGAACGTGTTCGTCTCGATGATGTCCGCGCCGGCTTCCAAGAACCGGCGATGAATGTCGCCGATCATCTTTGGTTGAGTCAGGGAAAAGAGATCGCCGTTATTTAAAAGGTCCTTCGTGGAATCCTTGAACCGATCGCCTCGGATGTCCGCTTCCTTCATCCCGTAGGTGCGGATGGTCGTACCCATGGCGCCGTCGATAATCGCGATGCGCTTTTCGATAATCTTTTCCAAAGGATGTAAGGGGCGTTTCGTCATGGTATTCGGTACAATCCGCACCTTCTCATTATAGCGACTTAGCAATACAGATGACGGTGTAGCGAAGGTTTGGTATTCCAGAGATACTATTGAGACGATACTGCGGAGACGGCACGCGTTTTATGGAGAAGGAAAAGTGCAATCCGTAGCAAAGCGGAGTCACACCGTTAGAAAGCCGTTCGTCTCGGCCGGCGCGGTGACGGGAATTGGCAGTCTGCCCCTTACCTCCGTCTCTTCGGCAATCCAGGCGGTCGCCCAATTCTCGCCGGAAGTCCCGTTCTGGCCTCAACTGCCGCAACTCTCACTATCTGAAAGTGCGATCGTTCAGGGACTCGGTTGTCTTGCAGGTTTAATTGAGCCGCGCAAGGAAGGCTACGGCTATCAGGTCAAATCCGGACAAATCGATTCCGTTCTCGAAGCCCTTCACGGCAGCAGCGGTGCGCTTACCTCAGCAAACGCGGCTGGTTTCGGCGCGTTCGAAAACGCGCTAGCCTCCGGCCTCTTCAAATCAGCAGTCGCCGTGAAAGGCCAAATCGAAGGACCGATCACGCTTTCGGCTTACCTGTTTCATCAGGGCAGACCTTTTCTCTCCGATCCAACTCTCTTTGCCGCCATTGCCTTCCATGTTTCGCAAATGCTTTCCTGGCAGATCGAGCGTCTGAATTCGTCCGGCCTGCCTGTCGTGCTCTTCGTAGACGAACCGGCTTTGTGTCTCGAGGATTCGGCGGACTCCGTTTCAGAAGAGCAGCGAATTGACGCTCTAGCGGCTACGCTCGAAAATGCGCGAACGCGCGGAGCGTATGCCGGGCTGCATTGCTGTGCGGCGCGGCCGTTTGAACGAATGTGCCGCGCGAAGCCCGATATTCTTTCCTTCGATGCGGATGAAGGGCTGGATTTATTTTTCACCGACTGGCATGCGCTCGACTTCGTACAACAGGGAGGCACAGTTGCATACGGGCTGGTACCTACCCGGCCTGGCGTGAACGCGGCCGATGCGGCGAGTATTTTTATTCGTTGGCTGAAAGCCGCATCGCTTGCTGGCGACCCGCGGACATTCGCGCAGCACGCCATGATCACCGCAACGTGCGGCCTGGGACTACTCGAGGAAACCTCCATCGAAGAGTCCTTTGGCGTCGCGCACAGCATCAGCAAACTGGTCAAAACGCTGGTGGGTTCAGAAACCGAAGTGGACGAAATTTACGGGTAGACAGTTCGAACTAAAGAGAACCGAGCGACTCACCCATGCTGCGCAAGTAGGGGTTGACAGATCCCGCCCTTCCCTAATTTGATCGAGTTTGATGCAATCCGATCGCAGAACCTCGGCGATGGCTCGCGCTCGGTCCAATGCCCTGTTGGCGGGTTCCGTATCAATCGCCAGAACCTTAGACCGAATTTTTCCTGCCGGCGCGTCCGAGGGCTCCGCATCAAAATTGAGTGATCATGGAAGAACCGCAACATTTGGGTTGACACGGAAAGCCCAACCCTCTATCTTGTGGTTCGTTTGCTGGTGACGTTCCCAGGGGGAACGTTAAAGGGAATCCGGTGCGAATCCGGAACTGCCCCGCAGCGGTAAGCAGGATCGAACACCCAAATACCACTGGTTTTCTCTGAAACCGGGAAGATGGGCCAGTAGAAACACCGGTCATTTCGATCGGTCATGCCTGCAAGTCCGAAGACCTGCCAGTAACCACGCCAATCCCGGCGTGAAAATCGTGCACGCCTCCGAGGGGAGGTTGGCGATGAACTGGCGTCTTTCGATTTCCCATTTCATCTCCTTTCCCTTTTTGTGTGGCAGAAAAGGTATTCATGGCAACTTCGGTTCGTGTCGCCACCCAACAGCAGGTGGTTCCGTTTCTCGTTTCATCGAATGGTTCGCAGACGCAGGTTCGCAAGCGCAACGGCTCACTGGAGCCGGCGGATGTAAACAAGATCGTCCGCGCCGTGGAACGCTGCTGCGACGGTCTCCGTTCCGTCGATCCGATCCGTATCGCCAGCAAAACCATCGGCGGCCTCTTCAACGGAGCCACCACGAAAGAACTCGACCTTTTATCGATTCAGACCGCCGCTTCGCTCATCGCCGAAGAGCCTGAATATTCGAAGCTCGCCGCACGTCTGCTCGGCGGTTTCATCGCCAAGGAAGTCGCCAACCAGGACATTCATTCTTTTTCGCAATCGATCGCGATGGGCAGGCAGCATGGCCTCGTTGCGAAAGACACCGCGGCTTTCGTCGCCTTGAATTCTCGCAAATTGAACGATGCGATTGATGACAGCCGCGGCGAGCTCTTCGAATATTTCGGACTGCGCACGCTCTATGACCGCTATTTGTTGCGCCATCCGGAAACGCGCGAAACCCTTGAAACCCCGCAACAGTTTTTTCTCCGCGTGGCCTGCGGTCTTTCCCAAACGGTTCAGGAGGCGGTTGAGTTCTACCGCGTCATTTCGGCACACGATTACATGCCGAGTTCGCCCACGCTTTTCAACTCCGGCACAAAGCACGCGCAGATGTCTTCCTGCTATTTGCTCGATTCGCCTGCCGACAATCTCGAAGCCATCTATGAAAAATATAAAGATGTTGCGCTCCTGTCCAAATTTGCTGGGGGCATAGGTCTTGCCTATCACCGTGTGCGCTCGCGTGGTTCATTGATTCGGGCCACGAACGGCCACAGCAAGGGAATCGTTCCCTGGCTCAAGACATTGGATTCGAGCGTTGCGGCGGTGAATCAAGGTGGCAAACGCAAAGGCGCCTGCTGCGTCTATCTCGAATCCTGGCATGCCGACATAGAAGAGTTTCTGGAACTACGGGAAAACACCGGAGACAACGCGCAACGGACATACAACTTGAATCTTTCGAATTGGATTCCCGACCTGTTTATGAAGCGTGTGGAAGCCGACGAAGTGTGGTCTCTCTTCGATCCGAAAGTCGTGCCGCACTTCCCCGATCTTGTCGGCGAAGCGTTTGAAGCGGCCTACGTCAAAGCAGAAAAGGAAGAATTATTTTCTCGACAGGTGAAGGCGCGCGAACTCTACGCACGAATGATGAAGGTTCTCGCGGAGACTGGAAACGGCTGGATGACGTTCAAGGACGCCTGCAATCTGAAATCGAATCAAACCGCGAAATCATCGAACGTCGTGCATCTTTCCAATCTGTGTACCGAGATAACGGAAGTGAGTTCCCAACAAGAGACAGCGGTATGCAATCTAGGATCGATCAATCTCGGAAAGCATTTGTCCGAAGGACAATTTGATTTCGAGAAGTTAGCCAGAACGACTCGTACAGCCGTGAAGTTCCTCGATCGCGTGATCGACATCAATTTCTATCCTATTACTCCGGCCGGGGATTCGAATCGGAGGTGGCGGCCGGTGGGTCTGGGTGTCATGGGTCTGCAGGATGTGTTTTTTGCCTTGCGGTTCCCCTTCGACGCGCCGGAAGCAAGGCAGCTCTCGAAGCGTATTCAAGAAGAAATTTACTTTCACGCTCTGGATGCGTCTTGCGCTTTAGCCGAAGAGTTCGGCCCTCATCCTGCCTTCGCCGAGACTCGCGCAGCAGAAAGCGTTTTGCAAATGGACCTCTGGGGTGTTTCGCCAGAAGATACGGCACGTTGGGAAGAATTGCGAAGCCGGATTCGAACAATCGGTCTTCGCAATTCATTACTCATCGCCATTGCTCCCACGGCGACGATTGCTTCGATCGTCGGCGCGTTCGAGTGCATCGAGCCGCAAGTCTCGAATCTGTTCAAACGGGAGACGCTCTCGGGCGATTTCCTCCAGATCAACCGGTACCTTGTCCTCGAATTGAAAAAGCTTGGGCTGTGGAGCGAGGGGATGCGGAACCGCCTCAAAATGTCCGATGGTTCCATTCAAAACATTGCGGCGATTCCCGAGGAGATTCGGGCGATTTATCGCACGGTGTGGGAAATTCCCATGCGCTCGTTGATTGATATGGCCGCCGACCGTGGAGCGTTCATCGACCAGAGCCAGTCGCTGAACCTCTTCGTGCAGAGCCCGAACATCGGGAAGCTCTCTTCCATGTACATGTATGCCTGGAAGAAAGGTCTGAAGACGACCTACTACCTCCGTTCTCGTCCCGCGACGGAAATCGCTAAAACCACGGTCCCAGTTTCCGCAACGCAACCCATCGCTTGCTCGCTCGAAAATCCCGGGTCCTGCGACGCGTGCCAGTAGATATCTCTTGAACGAATGATCAAAAGGAGCCGCACATGATGATTCTCGATCCAGGATTCGATCTGACTCTCAGGCCTATGAAATATCCGGTTTTCTACGAGCAGTACAAGGCGGCCATCAAGAACACGTGGACCGTTGAAGAGGTGGATTTCTCAACGGACCTGGCCGACTTGCGCGAGCGAATGACGCCAGCCGAGCAACACCTTATCAATCGCCTCGTGGCGTTCTTTGCTACCGGCGATTCGATTGTGGGAAACAATCTGGTTCTGAATCTCTACAAACACATCAATTCGCCGGAAGCCCGCATGTATCTGTCGCGTCAGCTTTTTGAGGAAGCGCAGCATGTGGATTTCTATCTGACCCTCCTCGACACCTACATCGCGGAGCCCGAGGAGCGCAAGAAGGCTTTCGATGCGGTGGAGAATATTCCTTCCATTCGAAAGAAGGCGGAGTTCTGTTTCCGATGGATCGATTCCATCAACCAACTCACTGAGATCCGTTCGCTCGAAGACCGTCGCAATTTCTTGCTGAACCTGATCTGCTTCGCTTGCTGCATCGAAGGCCTTTTCTTTTTCGCAGCATTCGCCTATGTCTATTTTCTCCGCTCGCGCGGTTTGCTGCACGGTCTGGCGACTGGTACCAACTGGGTCTTCCGCGATGAAAGCGCGCACATTCAGTTTGCCCTTGAAGTAAGCCGCACCGTGCGGGAGCAAGAGCCAGGCCTGTTTGACAAGAACATGGAAGAGCGCGCTACCGCGATGCTGGAGGACGCTGTCGAGTGTGAAATGGCGTTTGCAGAGGACGTATTAAGCCTTGGCGTCAGCGGCCTTTCGCCAACCGACATGCGCGAATACTTGCAATACGTCGCGGATCGCCGCCTCGAAGCGCTCGGCATCTCTCCGGTGTTTCGTTCGAAGAATCCATTCGCATTCATGGAGCTCCAGGACGTGCAGGAACTCACCAACTTTTTCGAGCGGCGCGTGTCCGCGTATCAGGTGGCCGTTAAGGGTGAAGTAGCTTTCCATGACGACTTCTAATCAGGAAATTCCGCGGGAGACACGCATAGTCGAGATGGTGTTCCCGAACCAGACGAATCACTACGGAACACTCTTCGGCGGCGATGCGCTTCTACTGATGGATTATGGCCGCGTTCGTGACGGCGTCGCGGCACGCGCGGCGTCCGGTCGTTACAGCGAGTTCTGAACGCATCGATTTTCACGTGCCCGTCCGCCAGGGACAACTTGCCGAAGTCGTCGGACGTGTCACCGGCACGGGAAGAACTTCACTCACGGTCGAGGTGGAACTGTGGGCTGAAGACCGGCTGACGGGAAAGCGGGAACTCTGCACCAAAGGCACCTGCTGGGCGCCATTGAACTTGCGATCGGGTGGAAAGTGTTTTCTTAACCGCAGATCGTGCAACGTCACCTCGATTGCTTCCCCAAACGAACGCCGCGTTGGAACTAGTTCCCGCCACTCACAGAGAAAAAGGTGTACAGGACATAGGCGACTCCGTTCAGTGCGAAGAACCACATGAAGAAAAAGTGGTAGCCGAGACCTTTCGCAAGCTGGAATTTGAGGTGGAGAGCGTTGTAGAACCACGTAGGAAAGAGCCGGAAGAATGTCCAGCTACCGAACCCGACGCGATAGACACGGTGTGCATTCAGCCCCTCGTGCTGCGAATCGGCCCAATAGATGAGCAAACCCGAATAAATCATCAATGCAAGCAGCGGGAAGTTGATCCAATGCAACCAGCGGATCGCCAATGAATGCTTGTACGTGATCCTGACCGTCTTACCTATAGCTACGTCTTTTGCGGATTCGCGGTGGGCTTCAACGACGCTGAGGATAGAACCAGTGGGCTCAACAGGCTGGCTGATTGCCGGCTTTGCATTAGCCTCTTTATCGTCTGGTTGTGTTCGATCCCGCTCGTTCATACTCCACCTATGTTTCCAGTCGCGTCGATCTCGCTCATACGGTCCCAGACCTAGTCGTCCGAGTTTGGCCAGCCGCACATCGGTTTCAATGCAACTCGGGATGCTGGCGGAGGGCTTCGGCTTTCAGGATGAAGCTTCCATCCGTGACAACCTCGTCTTGCACTTTCAATCCTTCCAACACTGAGTAATACCCGCCTGTGGCAGAACCAAGCCGAACCTGGCGCAACGCGAAGCTGCCGTCATTATCTTTGACCGGAAGAAACACGAACCGCCGTTCGCCGATCGATTGCACCGCCGCTTCTGGGACGACTGGGCCAGTAGCGCCAGGAGACGTGAAGTCGACATCGGTGTACATGTCGATGCGTAAATCCTCGCGGAGATTGGCGACCTCGATCCGGGCCTGTGCGGTCCGGGTATTCTGGTCCATTTGAGGCTGAATGTAGGTGACGCGGCCCTTCCACAGCTGTCCCGGATACGCTGGGGCAGTGATGGTTGCGGCAGTGCCGACGCGTACGGATGCAAAGTCCTTCTCGTTGACGCTACCCATTATCCAGACGGTGGATAGGTCGGCCACGGTAAAAAGCTCCTGCGCCGTATCCACAACCAGTCCGAGATTCGCCGCGCGCGTAAGCACGACGCCGTTGATCGGTGCCGGCACAACAAAGTTCGGGTCGATCTGTTCGGCCTGCTTGAGCGAGGTGATTTGCTGGTCGTTGGCACCCAGTAGCTTCAGCTTTTCCAGAGCTGCGCGCACGTGCGATTCATGAGCGGCATGCATCGCGGCCACCTCTTCCTCCTCTTGCTGACTGGCGGCTCCGAGCTTGACCAGGTTTTGCGTGCGCACAAGTTTTTTGTGGTCGGCTTCCAACTCGGCCAAGTCAGAAAGATACTGTGTTTCTGCTTCCGCGAGTTCGCTGCTGAAGACGACGGCCAAGGGTTGCCGATGAGTGGGTAACTCAGATGCTTCGTCAGAGCGACGCGCAAGTCTTCAAGAAGTATTCTCAGATGAAGTTGCAGATGAAGCGCGAAGCACTGGAAAAGCTCAACCGTCGAGCCAACGAAATGGCGTCTGTGCCCGCCGATACTCTACTGGCGGCAAGATTGTGCACAGCCGCCGTGCAATAACCTCATTCGTGCACAGTTCGTGCACAGTCGAGGGTTTTTGAGGCGGTTTGGATTGGAGCAAAGTTGGAAAGTGCTTTAGAATCAATAGTGCACTTCATGTCGGGGCGTAGCGCAGCCTGGTAGCGCGCCTGCCTTGGGCGCAGGAGGTCCCGAGTTCGAATCTCGGCGCCCCGACCAAAAATATCTTGCGTGTTTCCTTGTATTTATCGAAAGCGCCGTTCACCTCAAACCCTTCTGTGGAATTTCGGCAGACAGGAGGTCTGGATTAGCAAGTCGTTTACTTTCCTAGAGTTCGAAACATGATGAATTTGCAAAAAACATGAGGAGGCAGGAGAGCGATACAGAAAGTATTGAACGGAGGGAAGTTAAGCGCGCGCTATTTGGCAAGTATGGGGAAAATTCAGGGGACCCTACGCATTTCTCGTCCCATTGATCGTCGGAAACGCAAATCAGCAATCACGCGCCAGGCTCAGTTCGCACTTCGCCGGTCTTCTCGTGCCCAAGTTTCGAAGTCAGCGCGGACTAGAGACCTGCACGAACATGCGAATTTCTATGTGTCATACAAATAGCCACTTGTAGTACAATCTGGACATGCGATTCGCAATTCAAGCCAGGCTGGATGAACGATCGCGGAAGAGGCTCGCAGTTCTCGTACGAGAACTCGGCTGGACTCCTTCGCGGGTTGTACGCGAGGGGTTGCGTGTTTTAGAAGCGAGCTATTTGAGGCGCAAGAACCCGGGCATCATCGGCCTGGGTAAGTTCGAATCCGGTGTGCCGGACCTGGGTTCAAACAAGAAACATCTGCGGAATCTGGGGCGATGAAGCCTGTCCTGCTGGACACAGGCTTCATCGTTGCGCTGCTGGACCGCAGCGAGAGTTTTCACAAGACATGCGCTCGCGCAGTTCGAGAAGTGCAGGCGCCGCTCGTCACTTGCGAAGCCGTCATTACAGAGAGCTGCTATTTGCTGCGGAACTCATCGGGCGCGTCGGAGGCGGTGATCGAAAACATTGCCGCTGGGATTTTCCAGATTCCTTTTCAGCTTTCTCGAGATACTCCCGGCGTCAAGCAAGTACTGCGGAAATATAAGGACCGGAAGATTGATCTTGCGGATGCCTGCTTAATTCGTTTGGCGGACCAGTTTGGGACCGGGGACATTCTAACGCTGGATCAGGATTTCGCAATCTATCGCTGGGGCAAGAATAAATCGTTTCGAATGCTGCCGAGCGCGGATTTCGCAGGCTAGGATCAGAGCCTTAGCTCAGCCTCAGAGCTGGTCCCCCCACTCGAGAGCTTGTGATCATCGGCACACCCTACATTCTTCTCTATCGAATACAGGAAGATCGAATCAGAATTCTTGCTGTTCTCCGTGCCTCCCGACGGTGGCCGGCCGGTCACCGCGATCGGTCTAGGAACATCTTGTGATCGTTTAGGTTGCCCAAGAGTTGCCCAACTGAGGGGCGAGATTCAAGGTGGCCCCGATCGTAAGCGACACCGAATAAGGCACTTAGAGTTTCGCAGCCCTGGCTGTTAACCGAAGGGTTGGTCTTATTCAACTAGGAATCGGCGGATGCATTTCGCTGTTTCTTCGCTGAGGGGGAAATTGGGGGGACTCTATGCATGCGGAGCCACATTTCGGTACACCGTGCCACTACCAAATATTTTTCTAACTCGTTTATTTTCAAAAACAAGATTGAAAAGGAAGGACTTCCAAGAGATAGCCCCGCTGGCTTGGCGCAGGAGGTCCCGAGTTCAAATCTCGGCGCCCCTAGGAGGTCACGCGAGGAGCGCGGCGGCTTGGCGCCGCTTTACGGTTTAAGCCGCACCACCAAATCACCTTCGCAGCCAAAAATCTCCTCAACACCAACTCCAGAGCAGTGATCTAAACTACCCCCTAGGTGCGAATTAAAGTGCCGAATAAATCATCTGCACGAACATCTCGTTGCTGAGCATGCCGTGACCCCACACAGGGTCCAAATCGGCCAAAGGTTTGCTCGCCGCTATTTCGTCGGCCGATTTGCCGGCGGTCTTCAGTTTTTGCACGCGATCGCGCGCCACAACCAGCATGTCCCGATACTTGGTCAGATCGGCTTTGTTGCCCAGCGGGCCATGCCCCGGAACGATCTTGGTGTTGTTATCGGCCAAGGGTAGAACTTTGTCGGCGGCGACAATCATCCCGTCGATTTTTCCGCCGGTGCTGGCGTCGATGACCGGGTAAAAGCCGTTAAAAAAAGTATCGCCCATGTGAATCACGTTGGCCTTCTGGAAGTGAATGTAGATGTCCGTGTCGGTATGCGCCGGCTGGAAATATTGCAGCATCACGATTTCACCGTTGGTCTGCAGTTTTTGGCTGGTGCTGAATGTCTGCTGCGGCAAAGCATCCGCAGGCGATGCTGGAAGGTGCAAACCCAAAAGCGCACTGTCGTGTGGCTCTGCCATGCGCGTCTTGGTGTTTTCGTGGGCCAGCACTGTGGCGCCCGCGGCGTGCAGATTGGCGTTATTGTCCGTGTGGTCGAAATGCCAGTGCGTGTCGATCGCCGTTTTCAGCGGCGCATTGCCCAGCCCATCCAGCGTTTCTTTCAACTTCGGCCAGGCCGGCATAAGAAACGTGTCGACCACGATTTTGCCATCGGGCCCGTTCAACACCACAACGTTTCCTCCAGGCCCGGAAAGCAACGTGAGATTTTCCGCCAGCGGTTGCGCCTGGATCGGGGTAGCACCCATCTGCGCCCGGATGGCCGCGAGACGGTCGGTTGGGGCGGTTGCCGCCTGCTGCCGGAGGCCAGGAACGCCGGCGCTCAGAAGACTTGCCGGAAAAAGTTGCGCCAGCAACGCGCTTCCCACAAACCCGGCGGAATTTCGCAACATTTCGCGCCGCGTGCTTTGCTTCTCCAAAAACTTCGGGCTCATCTTTGTCCGCCTTTCAAATGTGGATTACGTGCCTGATATCTTACGAAGGTATCGCGGTCCCAAAAAGATCACGATCAATGACGCACATTCATCTCCGGCGCCGGGTCCATCAACATCGGAAGCCCGAAGAGTGGGAAAGTGTCCGGCGAGAACGTTACGATTTCCGTGATCAAGCCGTCCTCGACTCGAAGAACGTCCAGCGCCAGCGCACGCCAGGTGGAATCGCCGGGCTGGCACACGTAAGCTGCGACCGCCGGCTGCAGGTTGGCGTGGGTCACAACGCAGTGGAGGCGACCAAATCGTTCGGAGCCGAATCCCTCTTCGACCCATAGCTTGAACATCGCTTCACGGCCTGCGGTCGTGTCCGGCTGGGGCGGCATGCGGAAGGTCGCGTCCGCGCGGATGATCGATTCGAAGGCGCGAAAGTCCGCCGCTTCGGTCGCCTCGACGTATTTCTTCAGCAGCTCGCGCTCGGCCGCGCTGCCATCTACGCTGGTGGGCCACGGCGGCTTGTGCGACGGCAGACGCTCGCGGAGCCTGACCCGCGCGCGCTGCAATGCGCTGTTTACGGCCGACACGTTGATGTCGAGCAGGTCGGCCGCATCCTTGGCGGACCAGTCCAGCACGTCGCACAGGATCAAGGCCACCCGCTGCCGCGGTGTGAGGAGCTGGATTACCGTCAGAAAGGCTAGCTCGATGGTTTCGCGCATCAGCGTCAGCGCCTCCGGCGTCCTCTCCGGCGGGGTGGGTGGCTCGAGCACGGAGTCCGGAATCGGCCCTAGCCAGACGACGTCATCCGGCTGGCCGGCCCAGCCAGCGTCCGCCTCGGCCTTGGCACCGAGGACCGCCCTCCGCTCATCGCGGGCGATCGCATCGAGGCAGGCGTTCGTGGCCACGCGGTAGAGCCATGGGCGCACCGGCGCGCCTTCCTTCAGGCTGTCGCGATACCGCCAGGCGCGAAGCAACGTCTCCTGCACCGCGTCCTCGGCGTCCGGCAAGGAGCCGAGCATGCGGTAACAGTGGACCAGCAGCTCGCGGCGATGACCCTCGACATTGCTACCGAACTCGTTCACTGTGTGCCTCCGTTCCAGCGATGCCGACGGATCGGCGTCGATCCTTACTTGTAATACCGGAGCGGGGTCAAAAACTCATCGCGCAGTAGCGTTCCAAGTTTCCCGAACGTCTAAGAACGCTGGTCAGCGCTAGATGGCCATGGCAGCTTATATCATCGGAATGCAAATGCGCCGAGAGGGCACTTATGATTTCGCTTTACGGAGCAAGAGAACTGAGCTATCACGTTATGGTCGGTTACAAGCGCGTTCCAACCTCCCAGAGTTTCAGCCGCGCCAAATATCCTCGCCTTTTATCGCGCTTCCGACCATACGGTACGCGATGCCGAACGGACGAGCCCGCACACTAACAAAGGCCGCTAGGCCATCGCCAGTTTCGCGTTGCACTTCGTTCCAATCATGGGCCCTGGGCTACCTCGCCGCTCTGGTTCCGGTGCTGATCGGCGACGCGAATGAGGGGCTGTTTACGCCGGCCACAGCGTTCTCACGACAGCGAGTGCACAAGGTCTTCCACGATGCCGTGGTCGGCGCGACCGACGCGCCTCGGCCAGAGGTTGCGGCAGCATTGGGTCGACTCCTTTATCTAGTACATCTGGCGATTATTCTGTGGTGGCTATTAGAAAAAAGCCCGCGGCAGCGGGCGACGACCTCACTCATCGCCTTGGTAAGGCAGGTGCTCCCCGCCTGGGCGCCGACACTTCGGCTACCGCAAGCCCGTGCAATCATGGTCGCCGGAGACAGCTTGTTCCGGGAAGCTCTCTTCGACGATTCAAAGCCGCAGAGATGAAGCTCAGAACTCTAGTGTTGGTGCTGTAACGCTTTGGCACATGCCGTGAAGGTGGTTCGATGAGTTCACTACGAGCGGTGTGTTCTTGTGCCGTTTTTGCCGGCTTGAGTGACTAACTGCGTGACCTAACTCTCGATTTTGACAATCTGACCAGGTTGAATGGATTCAATGTACGCGAGGCAAGAGGGTACGTGCGGCCAGGTCTTTCAGACGGTTCGACTTCGTGTGAAAAATGATTATTGCGATATTTCGGCCGGTCAAATTTTGCTGGTATTCGATACCTTGATCCACAGTAAGGAAAACGTCGAATTTGGCTGTCTCCGCCGCTGTAAGTAGCTCGCCATTTTTCAGTCCAGCCAGTCCAGCGTAACGGGCAGTTTGGCAATCGTGATCAGGCAAAGAGTTCCGGAATCGCTGATCGATACATTCGTCGATCAGAATGCGCATTTATGGACGTGCAAGCAAAAGGTGTTTTGCTTCTTCGAGCGCAGCGGCGGCCGATTCACGCGAGACGGTAGGAAATCCCTCCAGAAAGTCTTCGAGTGTTTCTCCGCCTTCCAGGTAATCGAACAGCGTTTGGATCGGCACTCGCGTTCCGCGAAACACGGGAGTTCCGCCAAGAATATCCCGATTTTTGACGATGACTTCCATCGCATGATTGTACCACGCGCGTGGATATAAATTTTGTCGGCGAAGTTCCCTACTATTCGCGACCGTACGAGGAAGTCATCGCGCAATGTCAGCAGACGCTGGAGCTGATCCCAATAGGAGTAATTCAGAAGTTGTTAACACGCCCAAGAAAGCGCGGGAAGGAATTCCAGGTTTGTTACTCATGTTACTTTTTGGGGGGCACTTTCGATGTCCATACGAGAGACTGGAGGGCACTGCTGAGACGGAAGAGACTGCTGAGACTCGTTCGTAAACGGCAGAAAAGGCAGGTTTTACGAATGAAGTGACAGAAAACAAGAGAGTTGCGTTAAAAGAAACTGTATAATCCCCCCCCCTCTCCGCCAGATTGTTTAGAATCAACCAGCTAGGCTGAAATCCATGGTGCTGTTTTGAGTCCAAACAGCCCTCTGAATTCCTAAAAATAACCAAGGATTCGTAGGCCATTCGGCCATTCCGCAAGCCGCGCACGAATCTATCGGCACGGAAGCTGACCGGCAGGTCGATACCCGCGCTCTAGCGCCTTCTCCTGAGTCATATAGACGCCGGGTTTTATCTTTCCGTAGAGCTTACTGTCAGGACAGTAATACAGCCCAGTCTTCTTATAGGTCCAGACCTTTACAACTGTTGCCGCAGCTGGAGTCGGTGTGTTCAACTGGAGTAACCGATCCACCCGATGCAACGCTCCCCACCCTTCAACAAGAGGAGGAAGAAAAAGCATATTAAGTAGCAGGAAGAAACTACCGATTAACACAATATTTTGGCAGGTGCGGTAAGTCATAATTTGCTTATTTTTCTTGGCGGACCGACCCCTTCCTACACTCGCCAGAGGGAGAAGACACGGGATAATTACCCACACATAGCCTGTCCCCTGCCTTTTTGTTGTTAGCCCCGCGATGCTTTCCGGAGGAGACGAATTCTCGTCGCTGTCGACCGCTCATATGCATCACTTTTCGCATTTTTGGGAGACGGCTGAGACCTAATGTACTACTACTATACTTCTGCCCAGCACCTCGCGAACCTTGCACGTCAGTTCGTCTGCATTGAACGGTTTCTCGATGAAAGCACTTCCCGGGCCGAGAATGCCGGAATTGATCGCGGCATCTTCTGTATAAGCCGACATGTAGAGCACCCTTAAGCCAGAGCGCAGTTTCTCCAACCGTTCAACCAACTCCCTTCCCTTCATTCCCGGCATGACCACGTCTGTCAGCACCATTTCGATTGATCCCTTATCGCATTCCATGAGCTCAATCGCGTCCGCGGCGTTCCTCGCCTCAACCACGATATACCCATTTATCTCGAGAAACATGCGTGTCATGCGTCGTACCGCGTCATCATCTTCCACGACGAGGATGGTCTCATTGCCCTGCAATGACCTTGGAAGTGCCGTGGGTTTCTCGGCCACCTCAATCGTTTCCTCAACGCGCGGAAGATAGATTTGAATTGTTGTTCCCTCACCCAGTTTGCTCAAGACGGAGACGCACCCACCGCTCTGGATTACTGTCCCATAGACAGTTGCCAGGCCCAGTCCTGTTCCTGTATTTCTCTCCTTGGTGGTGAAGAATGGTTCGAAGATGTGCAACTGCGTTTCCTCGTCCATCCCCTGTCCGCGATCATGCACCGCCAGCATCACGTACGGGCCGGGTCGAATTTCCGGATAACGACGAGCCCAGGTCTCGTCTAAATAGCTGTTCCCGGTCTGGATCGTTAACTTGCCACCAGCAGACATGGCGTCCCGCGCGTTAAATACCAGATTCATGATGACCTGCTCCATCTGATCGACGTCGGCCTTCACCCGTCCCAAGTTGGGATCGAGATCCAAAAGCAGGTTGATGTCCTCGCCAAGCGCAGACGGCAACAGTTCCGCCGTTTGAGTGACGAGGGAGTTGAGATCTAACACCCTCGGTTGAAGTACCTGTTTGCGGCTGAAGGCTAAGAGCTGCCGCGTTAATGAGGAGGCTTTGATCGCGGCCTTCAGGATCTCATTCAGCTCCTGACGCAGTGGATTATCAGGGCCGGAGGAAGAGAGCGAAAGCGCGGCATGGCCGCGAATGACCATGAGCAAGTTATTGAAGTCGTGGGCCACACCACCCGCCAGCCGCCCTACCGCCTCCATCTTCTGCACCTGCCGCAACGCCTCTTCGGCTTGTACGCGTCCGGCAATCTCTCTCTTTAGTAATTCAGCGCGAAGATTGGCCGTTTCCCCCATATAGACAGCGAACGCTAATAAACCAGCCATCAGGATTCCACTGAGAAAGGCAACGGTCGGCAAAGAAGATCGCATGTTGGCGAGTGTTTCTGGCGTCGGCCAGACACGAGCGCGCCAAGTTAACCCTCGAAACTCGATATCCGTTTCCTGGGCCCATACCTCCGTACGGCGTGTGTCGGATCCGGAGCGACCGTAGATTTCCTCGTCGCCGTCGTATACTGTCACCCAGTAGTTCTGTCCCACGTCTTGGAGGATCGAGTAAAACAGCTCTTGATAACGGAATACGCCTAGCAGAAAGCCCACAAGTTTGTTCTCCGCAAAGACGGGCACAAAAACCAGGAACCCACGACCGCCCATTTGCAGATCCACCGGCCGGGTAACCATCACGCGCCCGCTGTCTTCGGCGTGCTGGAGGGGCACACGCCAGCGCGCATCGGCGCCCAAATCGGTGCCCACATCGGCTTCATTCCATGTCTCTGACGCAACCCACCGCACGTGGAACGTTGGGTCTACCCACTCGATCGCTTGACAGCCGCCGTAGCCACTGACCAACAGCGCCGCATCGGATTCGTTGTCTTCATCACCTGACAGGACACGAGCTTGCCAACGCCCAGCCAAGCGATTCAACAGCAGAATTCTAGCGTTTAGTTCTGACTCGATTTTCTCATTCACGAACAGGGTCTGCGCTTTCGTCGCGGCTTGGACAGTAGCGCGCTGCTCGGTAAGCAGCCGCTGCCAAAGAACCAGCGCAGCCAATATTGTTGTTACGCCCACAATGGCCGGCAACAATAGCCGGTCGATGAAGCTCCTGCGCATTTGTTTTTCTCGAATGCGGCAGCTACGCACGCCCCTGGCAAGTCGCCGCTACCGGCGAGAGACTATCTGGCCCTTAAAGCGTCGAAGAAGATTAATAAATCATCAGGAAGAGCCATTTGTCCTTCGAAGAGTTCTTCCTCCAAAGCCTCCGCCCCCGATTTACTCGCGCCTCATAGCAATCGCCGGAAATCTCGTGGTGTAATCTGGCGGCGACTAAAATGCTGCTCTTCTCATCTTGGAGAAGTCAAGTCTAAAAGCTAAGCGAACCGGACACGGGTTGTATTGCTTCCGCGTCAGCAATGGCCATGAGCGTCTCAGAAGACTATTTTGATTGATATCCAAAATTTCTGATTATATATGCAGTGTCAACCTCGAAGATTTCGGTGTAGTAAAAATGTAGTAGTCTACCGTTCATGTCCAATCAAAACGAGTGCAACGGCACAAGTCGGCAGCGTTGTAACTGCTTGAAGAATATAGTAAAGTCCAATATTTCCAGAACGAGTCAGAAAAGCAGTGAGGTTTGCTAATTCATTCTGCCCTGTTTGTACTCACACCCTTTCATTTGTTTTGAACGACTTGCGGCGCTCTCATTTGTGCCGATTCACTTCATTTGCAGGCTAAAGTGCACCCCGGACATATGGCTTTCTGAAACCCGAAATGCCCGCTACGAGCACGTTGGTGTCAACGACGCCGCGAGACTTTTGCTTCTTAGCTTTCCGCGACAACGGTAATCTCCGGCACTCGTCTTTCCTTACGGTAGGCGCGAACTGTCTGCAAGATTTCCTCGTCCGAGACTTCGCCGATCTCCTTAGCCGCCTCGGTCAGCGACTCCAGAAACTCCTTCCTCCAGCCTCGGCGTTTGCGGCCGCGAGGCAGATCCCGGTACAGGTCAGCCCGTATCATTTGCTCTTGGAGCTGTTCTCCGAGTGCACGGAAAGGCACGCCGACCTTTACGGGGTCCTCCTCGGCTGATAGCCTGCATTTAAAGACGATATACTTCGGATTGCCTGACTTGAACTCCTTTTCCGATGCAAGAAATACGTCCATCAGCTTGGACAAAACACTCGTGCGCGTCCCCAACGACTCCTTCAGACAGAACGCCACCTTGGCTACCATAAGAGTGTTCGTGTCGAAGAAATACGTTCCCTCAAACCGTTTGGGCTTCACAACGCCGAATTGGACCAGGTTTTGCAATTCCTTCGGTTCAATCTGCAGGACTGCGCTTGCCTGCTTCAGCTTCAACCTTTGCTTCTGCATGACCCCTACATTAACACCTAAATATTAGATTGTATTAGGAGAATTGTCGAACTACCATTCTGGACAAGATAATCCAAAATTGGCATAATAGGTGACTGAGAGGATTTTGGTGACATATGCCGGCAAAATCGTTCAAAGGCAAAGTAGCTCTCGTCACGGGTGGTTCAAGAGGCATCGGAGCAGGCATCGTCCGCCGACTCGCGGCGGATGGCGCGTCCGTTGCCTTCACTTATTCCAGTTCCCCAGAAAAGGCCCTGGAACTTGTTCGCGAAATCGAATCCGCAGGAGGCAAAGCGCTAGCCCTCAAGGCCGACAGCGGCTCGGCCGAAGAGCTGCGGGCCGCTGTGGCCAGAACTGCAGATGCCTTCGGCACTCTTGACATCTTCGTCAGCAACGCGGGCATTCTGACCAGGGGCACAATCGACACTTATACTCTCGAAGACTTCGACCGCATGGTGGCCATCAACGTCCGCGCCGCCTTCGTCGGTATTCAAGCAGCCGCCCAAGAAATGAACGATGGCGGCCGGATCGTTATCATCGGTAGCAACACAGCTATCCGCACCGCCTTCCCTGGAGCAAGTGTCTACAGCATGACCAAGGCTGCGCTCGTAGGACTTGTTCGCGGCGCGGCAATCGATCTGGCCCCGCGCGCTATCACGGTCAACAATGTTCAACCGGGACCGACGGCCACCGATATGACTTCAGCGCACGCAGAGTTGGTTAAGACGCTCATTCCTTTGAAACGAATGGGTGACGTATCAGAGGTCGCCAGCTTCGTCTCTTACCTGGCCTCTGAAGAAGCGGGCTTCATCACCGGAGCCAGCCTCACCATCGACGGTGGATACGTCGCCTAATCGGAAGAGAGCATAGAGGGAGAAGAGCGCATGGCTCGACCGAAAGAGTTCGATCAGGAGAAAGCGCTTCGGAAGGCGATACGCCTTTTTTCTCAGCAAGGCTTTGCCGCCACATCCACCGACGACTTGATGCGCGTCATGGAAGTCGGGCGGCAGAGCATGTATGACACGTTCGGCGACAAGCGGGCGCTGTTTTTGAAAGCCTTGGAGTTGTACGTCACAGAGAGCGTTCATTCCATCAACGTGGAATTGGAAAGACCTGGCTCGGCCCTGGCCGCCGTGCAAAACGCCCTGGTGACTTTCGCTCAACGGAAAGACTTGTCCAGCGCAGAAGGCTGCATGGGGCTCAACGCCATCAGCGAATTCGGTCAGCGAGATGCCGGGGTAACGCGTATCACATGTCATGCGGCGCGGCGGCTGCGTCAGACACTAATGCGCGTGCTCACGAGAGCAAAAAAACAAAGAGAAATTCGCTCAGATGCGGATCTGGACAGCATGGCGGACTTCTTTGAGAGCACGCTTGTCGGAATCAGGATGGCGGCCAAAGCCGGCAAGAGTCGCCACCAACTTCGAAATATCGCAGCCTTTGCGTCAAGAGCGTACATAGCATCAGATCGCCGAATAACTCCCGACTGACGTTCTTACGGGCAAACCGGAAGTTAAGTTACCGTTCGTCCGGCGGACTTGTACCGATAAGCGCTAGCGTTTGACTAAACCAGCGCATTTACCGCCCTTCGCCTCCTCTTCGCTATTGGGAAAATTCGGGGGACTCCATACATGCGCAGCCACATGTCCGTACATCGTGCCATTACCAAATATTTTTCTAACTCGTTTGTTTTCAAAACAGAGATTGAAAAAGAAGGACTTCCAGGAGATATTACGCCTGCCTTGAGCGCAGGAGGTCGAGAGTTCAAATCTCGGCGCCCCGACCAAAATATCTCGCGTGTTTTCTTTAGGTTAATGAAGGTTTCTTTCACTCAAAACTCATCTGTGAAATTCTGGCGGACAGGAGTTCTCAATTCGCAAGTCGTTTAGTTTCCAAGAGCTCGGCACATAACCAATTATTCAAAAACACGGGGAGGCAGGAGTGTTATTCAGAAACCACTGAACGGAAGCAAGTTAAGCGCACGCCATGTGGCAAGTATGGGGAGAATTCAGGGGACTCTGTGCATTTCTGGCCCCATCAATCTTCGAAAATGCGAATCCGGTGATCACGCACGGGGCCCGGCCCGTTCACAATCGGATGTTCATCCTGCGCCAACTGCCGTGAATGAGTGCCGATGGTTCGTAAGAACCAGCCAAGTTGCGGCCTCTGCCCTGACAGGGCATCTTGATCTGGAATTTCAAGCGCTTGCGTGCACGTGAAGGAACACAAAAGCACATCAAGAAAGGGAAGGAACTCTCATTGCTTCCGCGTTGTTCCCGTCTTCAGACGCTGTGCCACAGTCTTCAAGATTTCCCGCGAAAGTTCCTTGTCCGATACGGCGCGGGCCATGCTGATGGCGCCGACCATCGCGCAATAGGCCATGACGGCGCATGATCTCGCGGTGTCCTTATCCGTCTTGTTCGTGTCACGAATCAGACTGGCGAGCAACTCAATGTTGTCTCGAATTTTCCGGGTGGCGACAGCTCTAGTGTGTTTGTCGCTGCGTGCGAGATCTCCTGCCAAAGCGCCGACAGGACAACCCACACCTGGATAATTACGATGAGCTTCGCTCAAGTAATCATCGACCAGGGACTCGTAGGTGATGCGCGGCCCACCAGCAGCGGCGGCATCGATCCGATCTTTCCACATTTCCAGCGCCGAGCCGACCGCTTCAGCAACCAACGCGTCACGCGATTTGAAGTGCTTATAGAAGCCACCCACGGTGAGGCCGGCCTCCTTCATCAGGTCCGCGATTCCAATCCCCGCGAGCCCCTCTTCGCGAAATTTCTTCGCCGCGATCGCCACGATGCGCCCATGTGTTTTTGCCTTTTCGGTTTTGGAATGGCGCATTGTCGTCCTCTAAGAAAATCTATAACCAAATCGCCGTCGCATGTATCCAACGCTTGGTATGGATTATAACCACAATCCATATTCGGCGCAACTAATTTCAAAATTCACTCGGGAGATAGAAACATGAGCAACTCATCGTCAAAGGGCACTGCCCTCATTACCGGCGCCTCTCGGGGCATCGGAGCTGTCTATGCAGACCGTCTCGCAAAACGGGGATACGACCTCATTCTCGTCGCCCGCAGCGAGGAGCCACTCAAAGCACTGGCTGCGAGCCTCTCAAGCGCGAGCGGACGGCAGATCACTCCCATCGTGGCGGACCTCAACAACGAGGCAGGGCTCGCAAAAGTGGAAACAAAACTGAAGGACGATCCGAGCATCACCATGCTCGTCAACAACGCCGGCTTTGCTTCCGTCGCCCCACTGCTTGAGGCCGACATCTGGAAGATGCAAGACATGATTGCCCTCAATGTCACCGCCCTCACTCGCCTCACCTACGCCGCCGCTCCTGCCTTCGTTAAGCGTGGGACAGGCACGATCATCAACATCGGCTCCGCCGCGGGCATCTCGGTAGAAGCGCTCAACGGCGTGTACGGGGCGTCCAAAGCATACGTCCTTGCCTTCAGTCTTTCGCTACAGCACGAACTCACCAGCAAAGGTATCCGCGTCCAAGCGGTGTTGCCTGGTAGGACCGCGACCGACGGTTGGGAAGTCGCTGGCCTCCCATGGCAACAGCAACCGGCGTCGATCGTCATGCCGGTGGAAGACATGGTCGATGCGGCGCTGGCCGGCCTCGATCAGGGCGAACTGGTCACAATCCCCGGTCTTCATAACGGAGACGAATGGACACGTTTTGAGGCCGCACGCCGCGCCATGTTGCCACAGTTCGGCACTTCCGTCCCCGCGCCCCGCTACAGGAATCAAGCGCGAAGGTCAGCATAACTGGCGAGAAATCTACATATAGACAAGCTGCTCGAAGCGCTGGCGTGAGGCAGGTCTTCCGCCGCAGAAATCTGAAATAGAAAGAGTATGTGATGACGCAACCAATGCCACGCATGAGTCCACTTTCCACGATTCTTATTTTTATTATTACCGCTGTCAGCATTTCCTCTGCGCAGCAGACTAAAGTGATCTCGCCGCCCGAGTTCGCAAATCAGGGCAAGGACGATCTCCCCTTCAGCCCGGGAATTCTGGTGGGAGACACGCTGAATGTCTCCGGCGAAATCGGCTTTGACCTGCATACCGGCCAGATCCAAAAGATTTCGACGCCGAAGTGAAAGCCTGCCTCGACAACATTGGCATCGTTCTAAGAGCGGCTGGAATGGATTACTCGGACGTGGTCTCGGCGCAGGTCTTCCTCACCGATATAACCCAGGTTAAAGGTATGAACGCGGTTTACGCTTCCGTTTTCAAAACGCCGCGACCGGCGCGCGTTACGGTCGGCGTCGCGGCGCTCGCCGTGCCGACTGCTCATGTCGAGATCATGGTCACCGCCGGGCGGCAGGCCTCGAAGAATTAACCGCCGCCGCGCACGCCTGGCCTACTTTTCGCTATGCGCTGTAGTCTTGCTTGCCCTGTTTGATGCTCAGCTTGTGGAGGGCAGACACTACTTTTTGCGGACGCGCTCATTGGCCGCGTTGAGTACGGAAGCCATCTCGCAGTTCGTTGCAGCCGGTAACGGTAGAACCTCGCCTCATTCTGTAGTTCTCTGGCATCACTCACGCGGAAGAGCTACGCGCATTCCCGTCGGGGCCACGTCGTTCGGCATTCGTGCTGAGCATTTCATGGTGGAAGTGATCAGCTGTTGGGATCCCACCTCCCAGGAAAAAGGGGAACTTCACCGTCACTGGGCCGAGAATCTATCTAAAGCTTTGGCGCCGATGGCCTTGCCCGGCGGCTATCCGAATATGTTGGGTCCTGACGACTCGGAACAGATTCCTTTTGCCTATGGCAGTAATGCGGAACGGCTGATGGCGGCAAAGAAACGGTTTGATCAGGACGACGTTTTCTCCTCGGCAACACCGCTAGGGGTCCGGTAGACGACCTGGAAGCTAGCCACCTCGCACAAAAAGATTTTTTGCAACCGCGTTCAGGCGATACGAATCAAATTCCAAGTATGGAGTACATTCATAATCTAAGTGAAACAGAAACTGACCGGCAGGCTTTTCGATGTGTCTGTCTAAACCAAACTAAATGACGGGAGATGGAACGATGGCTAATAGTTATGTTGATGTGGTTACCAAGAGGGTTGACGTGAGCGGGACTTCCTTCGTGTATCGAGAAACAGGCGAAAAGAATGGCATTCCGATCGTCCTGCTTCACCATCTAACAGCCGTTCTCGATGATTGGGACCCGAGAACTATCGACAGCCTGGCCCAGAAACACCGCGTCATCGCCTTCAATAACCGTGGAGTCGGAGGCTCCAGGGGCACTACGCCAGACACCATCGATGATATGGCAACGGATGCAGTGGCTTTCATTCGGGCTATAGGGCTTTCGAAGACCGACCTGCTCGGCTTCTCACTCGGTGGTTTTATCGCTCAAGTCATCGCGCAAAAACATCCCGATCTCGTTCGCCGAATGATTCTGGCAGGTACTTCGGCCGCCGGCGGCGAAGGGATCAGCAACATGGGCTCCGTGTTGCAGAACGCCGTGGCCAGGGCAACGGCCGAGAAGAAGCATCCGAAGCAGTCGCTGTTTTTCACACAGTCTCAACATGGCCAGAAGGCGGCTGCGGAATTTCTCCAGCGTCTCGGCACTCGACAACAGGACCGCGATTTGCCTGCAACACAAGAGACCATCGTTGCTCAGGTGACCGCGATTACCAAGTGGGGCATTGCGCCTAAGCCGACCTCGTTGGCCGGCATCCAACACCCGGTGCTGGTGGCGAACGGCGACACCGACGTGATGGTGCCATCGATCAATTCTGTGGAGCTAGCGCGCAAGCTGCCACACTCTCAGTTGAGCATTTTTCCTGATGCTGGACATGGAGGTATCTTCCAGTACCACAGCGCGTTTCTCGAGCAGACTCTGCGATTTCTGCAGAACTAACCTTGATGCGGCATTGTCGGTTCATCGGCAAACGAGTACGGACCACCAGACCGCCACGAGCGGACACGAGCTAGAGTATCGCGGCACGGAAGAGGTGCTCGTGGTCGAGTCCCCGCATCCCGACGATGCTATCGCGCCAGCGGGGATCTAGACGGGTCGATTCGAGAACTGGGCCTGGGTCCCGGCAGCAGACTTCCGGGAATAGTTTTGCTGCACTTGTGTCTTACAACCCTGATGTTCCTTTAGGAATCGATGTTGATGTATGGCTTATAGTAATAATCTATATGGAACAAGAATGAAGTCAACCAACTGGAGGAGTAGAAGAAATGGCGAGGTTTGTCTTGGTGCATGGAGGATTCTCCGGCGCATGGATTTGGTTGCCACTGATGGACCGTCTAAAGGCGGCTGGCCATTTAGTGGAGGCGGTCGCGATCGAACCGTCCAGCTTCAGGAGTTCGACGTTGGCCTCGACGTTGGCCTCGATGTTGGCCTCGATGTTGGCCTCGATGTTGGCCCCAAACGCCACTTCGACGATGTGATCGATACCCTGGGGGGCCAGGGCTCTCACCCGCGAAGGCAGTTCCTTATCGCTGACGAGCACTTCGTGGGCGCCCGCAGTCTTTGCGGCGGCTTCGTCCGACGAGGACCTCACAGTTCCGATCACCCGGGCTCCCGCGAAACGTGCCAACTGAGCGGCGCAAAGGCCCACTGAACCCGCCGTTCCTTGCACTAAAACAGTGCGTCCATTCAAAGAACCTGCAACATGAACGGCTCGGTGCGCCGTGATACCCGGTATGCCAAGACAGGCGCCTTGTTCCATCGAGACGCCTTTCACTAGAGGAGCAACTTGATCCAACGGCACTACTGTAAACTCCGCGGCCGTACCAAATGAACGATACGAAGTCGTCGACAGGCTTGAGAGCAGCCCTCAAATCCCAGCGCAACGCTTTACTTCACTTCACGGTCGCCGAAAATACCTCTTCCATGGCCAGACCTGTGCGGCAGCCAGCGCTGGGAGCAAGCTGGTCACGGCTGTCGGTCCAAATGGGATGTGAAACACCGCCATAGGAGACGAGACCTTCATAGTCACCCTGCTGATTCCCATAGTCTATGCCGTTGCAAGGAAACACACCGTTGCAGTCGTGCTCGTTGGAACTGGCCGTGGTCACCCGTGTGTTGGGCGTGCGCCAAGTAACTCCTCCGTTCTGCGACTGCGTGAAATAAGTGTCGGTCTGGAAGCGCTGGCCTGTGGTGTCATTCCGGGTGTCATAGAACGATACGTTCACGTCGCCAGTGACGGGATCGACTGAAAGCCAATGATTAAAACGGTCAACCGGAAAAGCGAACTGGTCGGTGACGGGTTGTGGCGTGCTCCAGTGTGTACCCTGATCATCAGAGGAGGAGAGGAAGATATCCGTATCCACGCCGTTGGAGGTCAAGTCCATCCAGGAACAATAGAGGCGGCCGCGATGCGAACCGCTGGAACGGTCAGCAGCGCACGAGGGATACACCAGCGCGCCACGGAAGGATTCGGCCGGAATCAAAGCCTGGATATTGAGCGTTTCCGTTGCGATCACGGTCTGAGCGCCCCAGGTCTTACCTCCATCGAGCGAACGGTTAAAGGCGATGGTTCTGTCGCCAAAGTCGCTCCAGGCGACGTAGAGCTCGCCGTTAGGACCAACGAACGGGACAGCACCAATACCCAGGCCGGGTCCGCTGGGATTATCCGCACGGGTAATGCTGAATGACGCCCCGTGATCCACAGAGGTAGCAACCCGGATTCCGCCACTGGTTGAACCGCCGGAAGCGCTATCCCAGGCCAGGTACACATTATCGCGGAAGGAACTGCGGGGGTTGGTATCGGCGGCGATCATGGGCTTGTCGTTGAAGTGATTCTGGCCCGATTGGAAGCCGAAGAAGTTTACGCTCGGATAAGTTTGGCCGCCATCGGTCGAGCGCGCAACCGCCACCTCCGTTCCGTTGATCCCGCCAACACTGAAGAAAACCACGATGTATCCATAAAATACGTTGTCGCTGGTATCGAAAACCAGGCTGGGATCGGAGCCAAAGTCCACTCCATTAGCACCAATTGCAGGCGGCAGCGGTAGGTCCACTCCGCCCCAACTGCTTCCGTCATTGGAGGAAAAATAGCCACGCATGGGCAGGCGGAAAATTTCGTTGGAGCCGCCTGCCAGAAACTTGGGATGGTTGGGATTGAGTGTGACATAAGTTTCGCTCTGTGGCCCGCATTCATTGGAGACGTCCACATTGGTGCCCACGCTGAGAGAAGAGGTCGCTCCGCCGCTGCTTTCGGCCCCATTTTTCAGCAGATGCTGGTATTTGTTCCACCAGCTAGGCCTTCTCTGATTCAGAGTTTGCGCACCGGCAAGTTGGGCGCATAGTACGCTGGAAAACAACAGAAGAAAGATTCTTGATGAGCGGATGGTCATGGACCACTCCTGATTGAATGAATGGGAGCGCCAGGGGTGTTGGCAGGTGTTGCGGTGACCTGCGCTCAAAGATGAGAACACTTGTGGCGCGGAATTGCAAGTCTATGGCAATCAACTATCGATTTGATAACGGCGAACTGCTTCGATTGAATCTAACGGCATCGACACGTCAACGAAGTTCGGCAGTGCCCAACCAACTGGCACCCGTTGCGGTGGAATTCCTTGATAGTATAGTTTAGAACATCGGTTTATTTATCTTCATCTGTACTTCTGCTGCGTCCTCCACGCCTAAATGCTTCTGAGTTGTCTTCAGGTCCGCATGGCCTGAGAACGAAGCCTGTGTTGCGTCCGCCAAGTTGTGCGGCGCATGAACGAGAAAACCCTTCCCAACATTTCGGGCATCGTCACGAAGCACGGTTGGCTGCTGCACCTCGTGCAATTCGAGAACGGAAGTCCATGTGGTTTACATTCGCAGTTTTTCATAAATGATATATCGATTAGGAATTAACCTTGAGCCTGAAACTAGCTTGTGAACCTCGGGGGGGTACATGGCACGGATAACGCATATTCTCATCGAAAACCTCAGAACCATTCCTCCGACCTATGCATTCAAACTTATCGACTTAAAGCATTTCTTTGTCAAAGTGACAGCTACAGTTCACTTATTGAGGTTGTCGCATGCGCTGAACAAGGTTTTGAAAACGAGGATAGGAGCGCAAGCTATCGAATGTCGGGTCAACGCCTAAGTAAGTAATTCCAAAAGAACGCTCATCGAAAGCGCGCTCAAGCCAGATCAGCGCCCTGTCTTTGTCGCCAGCATGCGTGTAGGCAACGGCCATAAAAAAAGGGTCACACGTTTCTTTGTTAACGTCCCGGTTCTCGATCTGCAACACGGCTAGCCACATGCCTCTCAAACCGGATTTCTGCTCTGCGCTCTTCAGCGCGGCCATCATGGCAGGGGAGCCCCAGCCCGCTCGTAAGCTTGAAGAAACACGGAAGCGGCTGTGTCGTCCAGTCCCTTGACCGCATAGATCGGTCCCTTGTTCCAGAGAGGGCGTTGCAGTTGAGGATCCAAATCCAGGTTTGCCTTGCACTGCCCTAGCGCTTCGTCGAACCGCCGCGAGAAATATAAGATCCGGCATACGTCTTCATTTACGATGTACGAAAGGGGGTCTACCGCTTGGGCGCGCCGTATTTCCAGAACAGCCCGGTCTGTCTGCCCTATGGATGCATAATACTCCGCTAAGCCCTGATAGCCTTCGACTCCACTGGGATTTAACTCCACTGCACGATTGAATTCTGCGCCAGCAGTCGCAAAGTCCAGGTCGTACACGAGAGCATCCCAGCCTTTTTGGGCGTGAGCTTGGCCGGAACGGGGATCGATTTCAAGGGCTCTCGCTGTGAGGCTCTTGGCCTTCAAATGAGCTTCCTGCTTAGGTACGGAACCCATATTACTCAAAATTTGATATGAGCCTGCCAATTTGTTGTACGCGGCGACATAGTCTGGAGATTTCGCGATTGCATCCTGGAAATAGTTGGCGGCCTGCTGCACCGAGTCCGGTCGGAGTTTGTCTAGAAGAACTTCACCTTTCCAGTAGGCCTCGTAAGCCTCG
>CAVSVB010000002.1:0-202486 GCA_963731155.1 uncultured Acidobacteriota bacterium | reverse complement strand
CATTAATGGGCGCGAATGGAGAGGAACCCAAGCGAATTGTTGCCGGCGCTGAAGGAGATAGTTTTCAAGGGCCATTGTGGTTTGCCGATGGCCAGCATGTTGCCTACGCGAGAGGCCATTCCGTCGCCGGCGAGTTGGCCATCACCGTCGAATGGCACGATGTGACAACGGGCCGGACCACCACCGTTTTTTCAGACGCCAGGTTCACAAGCGGTTGCCTTCTGCCGGACGGACGCATGATCTATTCTGTGTCGGAACCACCACCGAAGCAAAGTGACGCGAATCTGTGGAGATCAGAATTGATGCACGGACCGGACAAGCGGTAAGTCGCCCTCGAAGAATCACCAATTGGGCTGGTTTTACCCTATCCGGTCTTAGCGTCACGGCAGACGGCAAGCGTCTGGCTTTCTTGAAGGGAACCTCTCAGGCTGATGTCTACATTGGAGAACTCGAAGGAAACGGAACGCGTCTGAAGATGCCAAGGCGTCTGACCCTCGATGATCGGAATGATTTCCCGAGTGCCTGGACGCCTGACAGCCAGGCGGTGTTGTTTTTCTCGGATCGGAATGGCAAGTGGGACATCCTCAAACAAGCGTTGGACAAACGCACTGCCGAAGTCATCGTTGAGGGTCCGCAGAATTATGTCATGCCTCGCGTGAGCGCGGATGGCGCCTGGATTTTCTACCACGCTTCTCTCAAGAGCGACTTATTTAGCTGGTCTGCGTCAGGCAACTTGATGCGGGTTCCCATTGCAGGTGGACCTTCTCAGTTGGTGCGGTATGAGCCGAGCCTTTATGACATCCGCTGCGCTCGTCTTCCGGCGAGACTGTGCGTCCTCAGCGAGCGAGGGCCCGGGCACCAAGTCTTTTACAGCTTTGACTTGCTGCAGGGCAAGGGGCATGAGCTGGCTAGGATCGATGCTGACCCGGCAGTGAGCGGTTATCACTGGGACGTCTCGCCTGACGGTTTCCTCATCGCGATTATAATGAGCAGCAAGCGGGAGAGCCGCATTCGTGTCCTTTCTTTGGCCGGGGCCGCGCGCGATGTAACTGTCCACGGATGGAATGGCTTTCAGTCCCTAGATTGGTCTGCGGATGGAAAGGGACTGTACGCTTCCAGTCAGTCGGCACAAGCCACAACGCTTCTTTATATTGATTTGGAAGGCCACGCCCGAGTTCTCCGGCAGCAGGCCGGTATCTTCAAGACTTGGGGCATACCTTCTCCCGACGGCCGACATCTGGCTTTTTTAGAATGGACCTCAGCCAACAACGTCTGGATGATTGAGAATTTTTGATTGCCTCACGCCCGTGCCATGCCTGGTGATACCTTCGAGGCTCGCACCGCATGCCAGGACTTTCTCACCCTCTAAAAAGACGTCGACCCAAACATCCCCATCCTGAAACAAGCCTAGGCCGAGTACGCGAAGTTGCAGTGGTTGCTCGCGAACCTGTGCGCAATGAACTACGCGCGACATGGTTGGTTATAATCTCCGACGTGGAAAACCCGCTTCCTCTTTCACACCTGTACCGGTCGGCGTTCGTGGAACCGATGGAGCCGGACAACTCAGCGCGTTCCGAACTGTGCCCCATTTTGTGCCAACCCTAGTTCAAAACTGGTAGCAACTGGTAGCTAAGGCGAGGGGAAGAGAATCTCCTGTAATGGCGCGGGAAATCAACACCATAGCAGTCGGTCACGATCCGTCTCAGTTCTCATTGGACGGTCTCTTAATCAACGGGTTGGAGGTTCGAGTCCGCGTCCAAAACCCTTTCGTCGGGGATATCTCGCGTCCAACTGCGTCCAAAATGCATGGGTTTTAGAGGTCAGTTTCGGAGTGATAAGCCAGTAAAGCCAACTGCATCAACAGGCTTTATGGAGCGGGCGATGGGAATCGAACCCACGTCCGAAGTTTGGGAACGGACTCGCGCCCCCTCCCGCCTAGCGAGACTGGGAACAACAACAAGCGGTCCGGTGTCTCGCAAGGCATCAGCCGCAGAGCAACGAACTCGAACCGCAAGCCTCTTACCTCGTGGTATTCTGCTTTCGTCGTCATTCGCCAGCTTCCAAGCCTCGTCTCGAGTCACTCCGCTCTCTCGTATCGATCCATCAATACAATAATCTTACGTTCAGGACGGTAACGACGATAGGCCCACCTCTCCATCTCCGCACTTTTGTAGGGGCACGATATATCGCACCCTTCCTTCTGCCACGTCCCTCACACCGGATCGCCATCTAGCACTGAGACTTTCCAGTATTCTGCCGTCCACGGAAACTCGCCTACCTGGTGCCGATTCTCCCGGCTCCGGATCTTCAAAGCCTCGTCCACCAGAATTCTCACCAGCCAGCTCCGGAACTCCCCTTCGTATTCGAAACTCTGTGGATTGCGTGAGGCTGTCCGAAAGCAGTTCTCCACGGCCTCGTCGATTCCATCAGTACCGCCGAGCACACGCGTCGCTATGAACTCCAGCAATCCGCGGCACCGCGAAAACTCCGTTTCAAATTCACTCGTCTCTTCCAGAATTTCGGTGAACACACCATCCTCACTCATCTTGTTCCGTGGGCAGGCCTCCGACCTGTCCAGAAAAGTTAACCTGCCCGCCTCGCCGTCACTCGGCCTCCTGCCGTTCTTTCCAGTCGTACCGAAGATCCGTTCGGCACCAGCATTGGCACCTGCCGCCGGTACTCGGCGTATTCGGGGTGCAACTTCACCAGATCCCGCTCTTCGTAGCGAATCGCAATCAGGATGTACGCACTGGTCGCCACCGCGAACACCAGGTGCGCCGCCGTCATCTTTGGTGCCGCCCAGAACACCATCAGCCATCCCACATACAATGGGTGCCGCACCACTCGATACAGAGCCGGCGTCCGGAACACCAGCCCCGTGTACGGCCGCCCCAGCAATCGCAGCCATACTTGCCGCAGTCCAAATAGATCGAAATGGTTGATCAGAAACGTTGCTAGCAGCACTGTCGCCCAGCCAACTACATACAGCGCATTCAGCAGCACCTTCCCCGTACTGCTTTCAACGTTCCAAATCACTCCGCCCATCGGTTGCCATTTCCAGAACATCAGCAGCACCGCTGCGCAGCTGAACAGCAAATACGTGCTGCGTTCCACCGAACTCGGCACAATGCGAGTCCAGATCGCCTTGAACCCCGGCCGCGCCATCACCGTGTGTTGCAGACCGAACACCGCAATCAACAAAACATTGACCGCCAGCGCTTGCAAAAAAGACCCCTGAGCTCCCGAATCAATGCTCTTCGTTAGCCAAATATTTCCGATGAAGCAAAACATATACGCAAAAGTGACCAAGGAAATCGCGTAACACGTGGCACCATAAACAAACGCCGTGACTCGACTGAGCATCTTTCCTCCTTCGGGCGGCCTGTGAGTTACAATCACTGAAAGCCCAGGTCCGGTCCCCGATGCACTCTATTTATGCTCGGGATGGCCGGAGATGTACTTTGCTGGCACTGATTTTTTTCTGGTGTTTTTCTGACATCGTGATCGCGGAACACACAAACTCTGTCTACGAATTCGGCCCCTTCCGTCTGGAAGTGCGCGAACACCGCCTATTGCGCGGAGGCCGCCCAATTCCGCTAACCGGTAAGGCCTTTGACACCTTGCGCGTGCTCGTGGAGCGCCACGGCACTCTGGTCTCCAAGCGCGATCTGATGAACGAAGTCTGGCCGGAGACTACCGTCGAGGAGAACAACCTCGACCGCAACATCTCTGCGGTTCGCAAGGCGCTCGGGGAAAAATCCACCGGCCGCCAGTACATCGAAACTGTGCCGCGGGTCGGCTACCGTTTCGTTGCGCCACTGACCTCCGCCGCTGCTGAAGAGGTCTCCAATGCACCATCTCCGGTGCCGGAAATCTCCGCCATCGCCGTTCTTCCCTTTGCCGACATGAGTCCGGAACGCGACCAGGACTATCTCTGCGAAGGTCTCGCGGAAGAACTCATCAACGCCCTCACCCGCATCGAGGGTCTTCGCGTCGCTTCCCGCACCGCGTCGTTTCAATTTCGCGCCACTGGCGCCGACATTCGCGCCGTTGCCCAACATCTTGGTGTCGGCACTTTGCTCGAAGGTAGCGTCCGGAAAATGGACGATTGCCTGCGCGTCACCGTTCAGCTGATCGAAGTCGCCACCGGCTTTCACCGCTGGTCTCAGCGCTTCGACCGCAAACTCGACGACGTCTTCGCCATTCAGGACGAAATCGCGGAAAGCGTGGTCACTTCGCTGCGCGGCAGTGTCCTCAGCGGGCGGGAGAAGGAGGCTTTGCTGCGGCCTCAGACCGGAGCCGAGGCTTACGAATACTATCTGCGCGGTCGGCAGCACCTTCCCCGCATGACACGCCCGGAGCTGGAACGAAGCTTGATAATGTTCGAGCGGGCCCTCGAGCTGGATCCCCAGTACGGTCCGGCGTGGGCCGGCGTGGCGGTGGTACATGGCGTTTTGCACGAATGGTTCGGCGCGCGCGACGAGGATTTGGCGCGGGCAGAACACGCCAGCCAAAGAGCGCTAGACTTTGCGCCAGACCTCGCTGAAGCCCACGTTGCCCGCGGCGTTGCCCTTTCGCTCTCACGCCGCTACGACGAGTCCGAGCGAGAATTCAAGGATGCCATCCGCCTCAGCCCCAATCAGTTCGAAGGGTATTATTATTTTGCGCGTACCTGCTTCGCTCGCGGTGATGTGCGCCGCTCCGCCGAGCTGTTTCGCCAGGCGGCGGAAATCCGCCACGAGGATTTTCAAAGTCCGATACTCCTCGCACAGTCCCTGCGCATGCTTGGACAAGTTGAAGAAGCGCGGAAAGCCGCACGAGTTGGCATTGAACGCGCCGAGAATATGCTTGTGCTAAATCCGCTTGATGCGCGGGCACTTTCTCTCGGCTCGGGCGCCCTTTTCGACGATGGACAAAAAGCGCGGGCCATGGAATGGTCGCGAAAAGCGATCGAGCTGCGCCCCGATGATGTCGGCTCGCTCCTGAATGGCGCCTGCTTATTCGCCAAGTCTGGCCAAAAAGCAGAGGCTCTGGATCTCCTCGAGCGGGTCCTCGCCCGAGGCTGGGGAAAACGCGACTGGGTCGAGCACGATCCGGACTACGACAGCCTACGCGATGACCCACGCTTCAAAAATCTCCTGGCAAAACTCAAATAACTTCAACTCCTTCGCAACTGTCGGCGGCCTCGGGCCGCGCCCGGTGACGCCCGACGAGGTTGCGGCCACCTTCGCTGAACTTCTTGACCGTCCCGTAAGAATGGACGCCGTGCCGCGCGGCCGCGGCCATCTTTTTGCACGTGACGACGATCTCGCCCAAACAGGTATCGAGTTTGCGCCGTCTTCCATCGCTCCACGAGTGGCTGATGCCCGGGTACTCGCAAGACTCGAGCATGAGACTAAGGCGGCCGGTCGCCGTATAGTCCCATTGCGGCGGTCGCCACCACATATCCGTTTTCTGCCGAGCTAATTCTTCCTTTGTGGATATATGCAGTTCCCGTTCGATGGCTTCGTTGATCATGAACTGCAATTTTTCGCTTTCCACTACGCAGATCGCAGCTTGTATGTTTTTCCCCTGATCATCAGGCCGCGATACCGCTCGTTGTGCAGGATGTGGTGGAGATTGAGCAATTTCAGAACCGGATAGAGTTTTGTCGAGGCACAGGAGCTTACGGCGAGAGGCCGATGCGGCGCAGCAGGTCCGCGAAACGCGGGTCGCTTCGCAGTCGGTCGAGTCGGGGATCCACCCCGACGAGGGGCATTCAATCCGAACGGGCGAGATAGGCTTTCTCGAGCCAGGCGAAGGCACTCTCCTTGTCGCCCAATGGGGCGTATACGCATGCCACGTTGAATCCGCAAATGTAGCGCTGTCGCGCCTGTGCCTCGATCGCGCCTAGCATCGCCCGAGCTTTCTCCTTCTCGCCAGCCATGGCATATGCAGACGCGACCTGTGCCAAGATGATGGCATTCGGTGTGGATCTCACCGCGCGGTCCGCGGCGGCAATGGCTTCCTGCGGTCGGCCCAACTCCGCCAAGGAGAGCGCAAGGACGCGATCGTCGCCGTTTGTTTGCGCCGCTTCAATGGCTGCCTGATAGCGCCGAGCGTTGAAGAGCAACCACGGCAACCCCAGGTGGGACTGCGGGAAGAGAGGATCGATCTTCTGGACGCGGTCTAATTCCTGAATTGCTTCGTCGGTGCGCCGGAGCACCAACAAATAGTGAGCATAGCCAGCATGCGCTCGTGGCAAGTTGGGGTTGAGCTCAAGGGAGCGGCGGAACTCCCGCTCAGCGTCGGGCCAGTCCCAGTCAAACGTGAGTTTGACGTAACCGAGCGAGGCGTGGGCTTCCGCGAGGGTATCGTCGAGTTCAATGGCTCTCGCTGCTGCGGCCTTGGCCTTGGGCATCACTTCGAGCGGAGCCCGGAGAAACGTGCTCTCGTCGTAGTAGGCGTCTGCCAGGCCGGCGTAGGCTAATGCGTCATTGGGGTCAAGCGCCAGCGCCTGCTCGAAATACTTGATGGCCTTTTCCGTGCTCTCACGTTGCCCCGCGACATAGAGGCCGGCCGGTGTATGTTTGCGTATTTCGTAAAAGCCGCGCAGATCGGCCTCGTGAGCTTCCGGATTTACCGGGCGTGCATTCGAGAGGTGAATTTGCTCTTGTGGAGTCAATTTGATTCTGACTTCCGTCGCTATCGCCTGTGCCACATCGTCTTGCAACCTAAGAACGTCTCGCAGATCGCGCTCGTAGCTCCTCGCCCAGAGGTGGCGGTCGGTGGGCGCTTCGATCAACTGTGCGGTGATTCGCACTCGATCGCCCGAGCGCTCAACAGATCCCTCGACGACCGCGTCCACACGCAGCTCGCGCGCTATTTCCGGCAGCGTCTTGCTGGTGCCTTTGTAGTGCATTGCAGATGTCCGCGAAATCACTCGCAACGCGCCGATTTGGCCAAGATCCGAAGTGAGTTGCTCGGTCATGCCGTCTACGAAATATTCTTGCTCGGGATCGTGAGAGAGGTTTACGAGAGGCAGCACCGCGAGTGATTCGATACGGGGTAGTCTATGTCCGCTGAGCAGCCAGTCTCGCATTCCGCCAACATTCGTTAGAATGACCGCCCCGGCCAGCAGTGCCAAGGCGAGGCCTGCAATCAGTACAACGATTAGTCCGTGGAGTTGTCGCGGGCGAGAGGTGACTGCCGCCACTAAGCCCGCCCCTGTATCCCGCTTGAGCCTTTGCAGATCCGTGCGAATGTCGGAGGCATTCTGGAAGCGGTGTTTGGAGTCTTTTTCGAGCGCCTTGTTGATGATTTCTTCGAGCTTCAGAGGTACATCCGGATTCAGCCGCACCGGCGCGACTGGCACGCGATTCAGAATCGCTTCGGCAAGCACGCCCGAAGTGTCACCCCGGAAAGGTAGAACCCCCGTGACCATTTCATAGAGTACGACGCCAAACGAAAACAGATCGGTGCGCGCGTCGAGTGCTTCGCCCCGCACCTGCTCCGGTGACATATACGCCACCGTGCCAATGGTCGCCCCAGGTCGAGTGAGCAAGTCTTGATCGGTGCCCGTGGACATCTCCGAAAGGTCTACTGTCCCTGCAGTACCGCGCGCGGGGGTGAGCTTGGCGAGACCGAAATCGAGAATCTTGGCCTCCCCGCGCGTCGTGATGAAAATGTTGGCGGGCTTGATGTCGCGATGGACGATGCTCTTTGCGTGCGCGGCAGCAAGCGCGTCGGCGATCTGAACCCCCAAATCCAGCACCAGCTCTATCTCCATGTGCTGTCTGCCAATCCGACCCTTGAGCGTCTGACCGTCGAGGAACTCCATGCACAAGAACGGCCGATCATCCTGCTGCCCGATTTCATAAACTGTGCAGATGTTGGGATGATTGAGAGCCGAAGCGGCCCGAGCTTCGCGCTGAAAACGTTCGAGCGCCTGGCGGTCGCGGGTCAAATCGTCCGGTAGAAATTTCAACGCGACATGGCGGCCAAGGCTGAGGTCTTCTGCCTTGTAAACGACACCCATCCCGCCACCGCCGAGTTTTTCCAGAATGTAATAATGCGAGATGGTCTGGCCAATCATTGCTAGGGAAACCGGTCTTAGCGATGGATGTTAGGCTGTGATCAAAAGCAAGTCAACGTGGGCACAGCGGATGGGCTTTGCTTGCCTCCTAAAGACGAAACAAAGTGTACTGTTGCGTTTTAATTTGCTCGATGCCTAAAACTGTGCTCATTGCCGATGACAGCGCCTCGATGCGTCTTTCGGTTCGGTTCTTGCTCCAAGGCAGGCATTGCGGCCTTAAGGTGCGCGAAGCCGTTGACGGCGTAGACGCCATCGAGAAGGCCAAATCGTCGAAACCCGATTTGATACTTCTCGACCTTGTCATGCCTCGGTTGAACGGAGCGGAAGCGGCTGCGGTCTTGAAGAATGAGATGCCGGAAACACCAGTCATCCTATTTACGCTGAGTACAGACTTGTACGCCGATGCGGTGAGCGCAGCCCTCGGCGTTGACTTCATTTCGAAGGTAGATGGCCTTCCAAAGCTGATAGAACGCGTCGATGCGTTGCTGCCGCCAACTCGTTCGAACGGAGACGCAACGCTGTTCTAGCGATACCGCCTGACACAAAGGCTCCGAATTCTGGCTCTCCGCTTCTCTATCCGCGACCGACGCACGTAAGTTCATGGGGATTTTCCAATCCACCACAGCACCTTGGCTACGATTTTCCATTTCCGTTTGCTGCTCAGGGTAATCGATTCGTAGCTAGCGTTTTCCGATTGCAGCACAATCGTGTGGTCAAACTGATTCAGGCGGGAAACCGTCAACCCCTGGTCGGGATGCCAGGCAATCACGATTTTGCCATTCAATTCGGCGATTTCAGTTTGGGAGGAATCGACCGCAAGAATATAGCCATCATGGATAAGCGGCGACATCGAACTGCCGCGAACCCGCAGGCAACTTGTAGCGGCTGGATTGGGGCACCAGTCCTTCGGCGCGGCAATCATGCTCTCGATAGCACCGTCGTGCAGCAATCCCTCGCTCTGGCATTTCTCGCCGTGTGACGCTGCAACGGTTTTCAGCAAAGGGATAGTCACTAGCTGAAGCCCTTCAGCCTTCTTCGCTCCACCACCGGCCCTCACGATTTCCAGAAGGGGCATCTGCGCTTGGCGCAGACGCTTTCGCAGGCGCGGTACCACGCGTAGCAAGTCTTCCTTACTCAAACCTGCGCGACCCCAGAAATACCAGCACAGCGGGTCTCCCGCGAGGTTTCCCATCTCAATGTAAGTATGCGACGGCGGCTCTGAAACTCCTCGTTCCCATCGCGATACCGCCATGGCTGAGCAGTGGAACAAGTTGCCAAATCCAACTTGGTTGAGCACGAGTTCACTGCGCAAACGGAAGATTGACTTAGACCACTCCCCCCGAGGAATCGATTTAGATATCGATTTCGCCATAACATCCACATTTTCGGCTGGGAAGTGAAGTTGCCCGGTGGCCTAATCATCAAACTACGCTCGCGCAGCCTTGTTGGCAAGCGGCTGGCCTAGACCTCTGCATCGCGCAACTGAAGTAATCAAGGTCTGCTGTGCTCTGGTGTTAGTTCCAGAATCGCCGGAATGAGTTGGTCGGCAAGGTTCATTTTGTCCAACACCTTAGCCGCTCCGACGCTATCCAACAATTCTTCGGCGACATCATCAGCACCCAACGTAATAGCCAAAACCTTCGCGCCGTTCAGCAAACTTCTTACTTCGCTCGGCGCAATGCGATTCTTGTCCGGCATATTCACGTCGAGGATGATTAAATCAGGATGCAGTTCGGCTGTCTTCCGAATCGTTTCATAAAAATCCGAGGCTTCACCCACGACCGAAATATCTTCCCGGTTGGATAAGAGCCTCTGAATCGCTTTGCGCATAACAGCTGCGTCATCTGCCAGAAACACCCTGACACACATAAGTGCCTCCGTTTGAAACTAGCTGTCTGGGACTAGACGTAGATGTTAGATACGCCCTAGAAGAGTATGAGTCAAGTCCAGACTCCATGCGGTACGCTGGCGCACTCAGTTCGATTTGGTCTGGTATCCAGATTCCTCTGCGGATTTGAGCAACGGGAAACTGAATTTTACTTCGATGGCCTCGTTTTGTCCTCTGCCTGCGAGCGGTTCACGACTGCCATGACTACCAAAAGATGTTAGTAAGCGCTGCGAGGTAGAGGCGTACCATGCAGAGAGCACCCCAGCGACCAAGGAGAGTGAGCCTTATGGTTATCGGCGACCGTCTAAAAACACTTCGTGAAACGAAGGATTTATCGCAGGGCGACATCGAAAAACGAACAGGATTGCTCCGTTGTTACCTTTCTCGGGTCGAGAATGGCCACACTGTTCCTTCGGTAGAAACTCTGGAGAAATTTGCTCGCGCTCTCGAAGTGCCGCTCTACCATCTGATGTTCGACGGTGACAAGCCGCCCGTTATGCCAAAGGCCGCAATGCACACGGAGGAAGAGTCTTTGGAATCGTCTCGTTCTGGGGCGCTGCTCATGAGGAAGCTCGTATCCTTACTTGCCAAGATGAGCCAGGACGACAGGAACCTGGTTTTGTTTCTTGCAGGGCGAGTTTCTAGAAAGCAAGGCCGCGCGAAAGCAGGAAGGAAACCCGCTTCGAGGGTCGCTGCTTAGGTCCTTGTATTAGATTTTCCGCCCGACTGATGGAGGTTGCGTTGCAGCATAGCCGGGCGACAGGATGAGCGCCACATAAACCACTGGCGCGAATCCGCAGTCTCGCAGCGTTGTCTGCCGAAGGTTTGGCTCGCCTTCACCAGGCGAAGCGATCAAAACCGACAGCGTCAACTGGCTAGATAAGCTAATTCGCGTATCGTTCTAAGTGCTTCGAAGAGCGCTTCCTCTTCGCCGTCATGCGATGATGAGAATGTACCAATTCGCTGAAAGATAGCGACTTCGGCTTGTTGAATCTTTAGTTCCAGTTGGCTCGGGTCGCTCACACGCATGACGGCCTGAACCGTCTGTTGCCAAGAATTTCTCATTCTCCTCCCTCGCAAGCCAGCACCAATGGCGGAATTACAAACAAAAATAAGGGTGATTCCGGACGGGTGATTCCGGACTTCGCGGGGACAGGCCGCTTATTGTTGTACTGATGGTGCCTTTAATGGTTTTGAAATTCAATTAGTGGAATCATTTAGAACTCGTGCTGTCCCAGGTACAGGACAATAGAGGGAATCAGGTAGAACCAGGGTACAACTGGCAGGAAAGTATTTGCAGGATTGAAGGAGGGGACCGGAGTTTCTCGCCCCCCTGACTATTCCGATTTTAGTTCTTGACGGTCATAGCGTCCGAGTTAACGGCTTTTTTGCCCGTAACGCCTTCGAGTCCGGCAATTACACCGCGATAATCGTTTTTGTCGCATTGCATCGCAAAGCCGCCTTTAGTGTCACCGGTGGCCCACGTCAAGCCGACGTAATGCTTCTTTGATTTAGTGAGTGCCATCAGGCCACCAATCCCAAAGGAAATAACCGCGAGGCCGATTGCCGCGCCAACACGTCGATGAACGTCTTGGCCATAGCTAATATCTTGCACGGTCGAAGGCACAAGAGTCGCGACGAGCGTTTTGTCGTCCATGATGCGGATTTCCTTCGCGTCAATATACATCTTTAGCTTTTTCCCGGCCTTCAATCCGGGTAGCGACCCGCCGTCGTACATCACGGCATAACCGCCGTCATCTTTTGCAACGGCTAACGAAACCTGAAAAATCGCGAAGCACAGCAATAGGGCTAGGAGCTTTGCGCGCATGTTTTCCTCTCAGAGTGAGTGTGTGGGCCTGAGTTATTATCCGGTCAAGTCAAGAAGGGATTAGCTGAATTCTCTGAGCGAGTGACGCACTTGTGCCCGTCCGAACGGGCAGGTAGCCAAGGCGCGCCAAAATGCACTTACGAGCACCACGTTGTCCGTTTTCCGAAGAGCGCTCTCGCAAAACCGCGCTTAGCTAATGCCGCAGATGGGGATCCGTCCCCGTGCCTCGGCTTGGCGGTTTGTAACCCGCGCCGAAGCTATTGCGGCGATCGAAGAAGCCAGAACGAGCTTGACTGCCACCTTGAAATGAAATTGCTCTTCGATGAGTGTGTCCCCAGGAACAGCTTGAGTGTTTCTGGCAACCGTTTCATCCCCTGGAATTCCTCCTGGGTGGTGGCTGGGTTCCTGAGGGTTTTAACCTTTATAGGCGCGCATCATCTCGAATTCCAAAGTACCTGGCATGCTCGTTTCGCCAGCGGCTGAGTCAGGCATGACACGTCGACCGGGTGACGCTGTTGAAACTCCTCCAGCCACCGAAACCAGTCGTTACTTCCGACTATGGGCGCTTCCGCCTGTGGAATGAGGAAGTACTCGTCAAACAGTGATTGATCAATCGATCTGTCGTTCGACATGGAAGCACTATATCTGCCCTCCGCGGCGGGCACTTCGCTCAGTTTCTGTTCTCCCGCAGAAGGCTCATCATGCACAGTTCCCTGTCCCACTGCCGGGAAAAGGGTCACGCATTGCTCGCACCTTCCTTCATTCAGGAACTTCACAAAGGCCTCTATGACTGCGTTGCGGGACTCTAGTGTAGCGATTTCTGATGGTACGACTTCAGTACCCAACGCAGTTCTGGCGCCGGTGTGCCGCATCTCACTCATGTCAAGTCGTTCACAGTTTCAGCCTTACTGGTCGCGCCGGCCGTCTTTTATGTGTTTTCTGAGATTGTGCGCGATCTGATGCGCGATCTGATTGTCGCAAGCGGCTTCGGTAACCGTCTTTTCTATTTCCGAGCCCGACAGATATTTGAGGCTTGGTTTTAGCTCCGCCTTAGCGTCAAACGCCAACTTGGATGCCGGACGTGTGAGTTGGCCATCAGCATCAGCGTTCATACTATTCATCGCCCAGAGGCGCACCAGAAGTTGTTCCTGGTCCCTTTCGGGACCGTGCCGCCACCGTCTAATAAAGTTCATGGCGCAATTTCGTCCTTCGATTGACGCTAAACCAGGTAGGCGCGACGTGCGCGAACTCCAGACTTAAAGCCATGCACGAATGGCGTCAACTGTACTGAAGGATAGAATTGCAACCTGGCCGGAGGGACAGGTGGAGAAAGGAATTCAGAAGCCAACGCATCAGTTAGATATCAGGGACGTTCGTCTCCTGGAACGAATCTTCAAATGCGATCACCCTGTCGCCGTCGGATCCATCCTAGCGCTCGTGGCGCCAGCCGGAATCGATCCACGTTTCGGCTGCGGCTTTGATGCTATGTCGTTCTTACCGTTCATGCCGTGGCATTTCTTGTATTTCTTCCCACTCCCACAGGGACACGGTTCATTTCTTCCGACCTTTCGAGCCATACTTCCTGTTCCCCGCACCGCTCGGTCAGATTTTTCATCATGGATGCAAACGAGTAGTTCGCTCTATCACGCGACACCAACTCTCAGAGCGTCGAAATCGAACGGCGAGCCCGTTACCTCCTGGATTCCATTTTCGCGCTTCTGTGCTCACTACTACGCCGGCCGCGCTGCCTTGCTCGACGGGATCAAGTTCTCCGTCATCGACTTCTGGCAAGTCTGTCCCCTCGGCACCCGCGCGGAGTAAGCGTTCAAATTCTTCGGCCACGGCTTTTCTAAACTTTAGACCAGCGCGAAGCTCTTCAAGACTGCATTCCGGCTGAATCATCCGGTAAAGGCCATACGCTTCTGCAAATGCTGACTGCAATCCTTGGCGATTAATAAGTACACGAGAATTACGAATGTCTGGACTCTGGCGAACTTCTAATTCGACAGGATGCGACGCCGGATCGGCCCAAGGAACAGGCAATTGGATTTTTCAGTGTGATAGGAACGGCAGATTACTTGCCGCTCTTATTTACCGGCGAGGCCTTCTGCAGCGTTGCGAGTAATTCCTTGGCGCTGTCGGGAGCGGGCACGGCTTTATTGAAGACAACGGACTTCGCACTCACTTCCTTGCCGTACAGGTTTTTGTTCGCCCCGTTGTCGGGGCGAAGCGTGGAGCCTGCTAGGGAGATGCCAGCAAACAGTCCTCGAGCACGCGAGTAGGAGAGAATTTCGGCACGCAAGCTGACATCCGTTTCCGCGGAGGCAGTGCGCCCAACCGGACCGGCGGCGGCGGAGGCGTCACCACCAAGCTTGACCTTGCTGCTGAGAATGCTGTTAGCAGAACGTGAGCTCATAAGGAGCAGAATGAAGTCGGTAGCACTGCCACCGAGCTGCAAACCTGCGCTGCCGCCTTCGAGAGCCATCATCGTTGGCGTTCCCCAGGGGCCATGGAACGTCTTGCCACCCCGACAGGTCATCACTCCGCGTCCGTAACTACCACCGAAGCCAATGGCAAACTTCAGGACGGACGGTAAAATCACGACACAATCGGCTTTGTCGAGAACGCTCTGCGGAATGCTGTCGGGAGCTGCGAGGATTTCCTTCATTACCGTTCCCGCATTCGCGACGCGATCTGCTTCTTTGTCCTGTGCCAGAAGGGGAAAAGCGAGGGCAAGCCCCAAGCAAATACAGAGTAATGTTTTTTTCATAATTCATCCTCTTTTCGCAATTCTCTCCCTAATTCTCTGCCTGAATATGGAGTTGCCGCAACCGGTGTGGCACGGAAGAGCCGTCGTGACATTGTTTTCTCCGGATCTCTTCGTGATGTTTTACTTGTCCGTGGGTAGAGACCGGGTGACCGAAGCACACTCAATGATACTCTGCCCCGTTTGGTTTCGTATCCGGTGAAAACGGAACTTGTGCCTGATTGACGCTGCGGGCTCAACCAGACAATTCATCGGCAAAATCGAATTGGGGCCAACTTGGGTGCAAAAGCGTTTTCGAGTCTCAGCAGCGGAAGGGCAACTGAATCAACGAGGTTTCTGGAGCGGGCGATGAGAATCGAACCCACGTCCGAATGTTGGAAAAAAATTGCTGTTTCAAATTTTAGATCGAAAACCGAGGCGATACTCTGGAAAGAGAAAGGCCGACTCGCAGGGAGTCGACCTCTTTCTTTGATCGGTCAGAGGCTTTGGACCAACTTTGGACCAAAACCCCTGCTTTTGCGGCCGTGGAATCAGCACTAGATAGCGCAAGGGCAACTGAATCAACGCGGTTTATGGTAGGGGCGGTGGGGATCGAACCCACGACCTTCGGCTTAAAAGGCCGCTGCTCTACCACTGAGCTACGCCCCTGTGGTGCGAACTTTTAAGTATAGCATGGGCGAGCTTTTGCGCGTTGTGGTGCGCTGAGTCGATTTTTCCGCCCTCAGATTATTTCTGTTTTTTCCTTCTTCTTTTCTCCTTTTTCTTCTTCGTTTCCCCTTTTTCCTTTCCTTACTTTTTCCTTGCTTCTTTTTCTGGCCTTTTCTTTTGGTTTCTTCACGCTTGGCGCGGTGTCGCGGCGGCCTCGTTCAGGTCAGGAAAATGCATCACACATTATAAAAGGGCGCCCCTTTGGAGTAGGTTTTGAGTGCTTGGCTCATTCCCTACAAGAAAGGAACACCCTCTATGACTAGCACTAAATATATCGGCTTGGACGTGCATAAGGAAAGCATTTCGATCGCAGTTCTGAATTCTGCCGGCAAGGTGGTGATGGAATGCGTCATCGAGACCAAAGCGAGCACCATTCTGCAGTTTATCCACAGGCTGGGTGGAAATGTGCACCTCACGTTTGAAGAAGGCACTTGGGCCGGCTGGTTGTACGATCTGCTGAAGCCGCACGTGACGGAACTCGTAGTGTGTAATCGGCGAAAGAATGCCTTGCTACGAAAAGGCTTCGGCGGCTACGCGTTCGCGGGGGCGTTTGCGTTTCCATTCGTAGTCTTTGCGGAGCAGGGATTTATGTTTCTTTACTTGCGCTTCGATTTCGTGGAAAGCTTTTTTGCAGCAGGGACGGAGGTGTTCGCAGGATGCAGTGGCGTGGAGTGTTCCCGTCGGGAGAGTGAGATTCAAGGCCAGTGTGTGTTCCTCTTTGCGCGGCAGCTTTGAAAATACGGCGTGTAGCTGCACAAGATCCGGCTGGTAGGTTTTCAGCAGTACGTTTAATTTTTTGACAGCGTGTTCCATCTCCTTCTCGACGGATTTATGGTTCTCGAGGTCCTTGAAACTGACTGAGAGTTTCATGTGCGCACCTATAGGTTGAGTTTATTGGTGACAGTTCGGAAGAGGCCGCGGGGTAAACCCTTCGACTGCGCTCTTGGTAAACGGATGGGACGGAGATTGATTGGTAATGCCGCATCGAGTGCAGGGTAGCAAGCGGGGACGTTGGAAGCAATTCCGAAGATGAGTACGGTGTATCGAATTTTTAATCGACCTGGCGTGCATGGAATTGTGTTTGAGGCGGTCTTGTTTTGCGTGACGTGGAGGAGAAAAAAGAAAAATGCACCGGTCTGAAGACCGGCCGCTACGAAGGCAAGAAAGGCCTCCGGAGGGAAAAACAATGTCAACGAGAAGAGCCCGCCTCGGAAAGGGGCCGCTACAAATGCCACTACGGATGCTACTCGTTGACAGAATTGCGGCCCGGCACATAGGCTGCGATGGATGAGCCGATCGGCACGAGATGCGGCACGGATTCGGGTGGGGCCGGCGGGATGGTCGTATCCGGATTGGGCGGGGTATGCGTATCCGGCGAAGAAGCCCAAAGGATTCCACGAAGCTACTTATTTGGCGGAGTTTTTCGACACGATTGAGATTAATGCCAGTTTTTACAATCCGATTCGTGCGGAGCATGCGAAGGGATGGATTGAGCGCGTGGTGGCGAATGCGAATTTTATGTTTACCGCGAAGATGTGGCAGCGGTTTACGCATGAATCGAATCCGAGTGTGCCCAATCCGGGTGTCGAGGATGAAAAACTGGTGCGCGCGGGTTTCGACGTTTTGTGCGACGCGGGAAAATTGGGCGCGGTGTTGTTGCAATTCCCTTTTTCGTTCCACCGGACTGCGGAAACTTTTGCGTATCTGGATGGGGTGCTGAGACGATTCTCGGATTATCCGCTGGCGGTGGAGGTGCGGCACGCTACCTGGAATGTGCCGGAAGTTTTTGAATTGTTGCGCGAGCGCGGCGTGGGATTTTGCAACATTGATCAGCCGGTGATCGGAAAATCGCTGGAGCCTTCGGCGCGCGCGACGGGGCCGGTGGGATATGTGCGGCTGCACGGGCGGCGTTACGATACCTGGTTCAGCGATGACGAAATGATTGCGAGTTTCGAGCGGTACAACTATTTGTACTCGGAAGAAGAGTTGCGGCCGTGGGCGGCGCGCGTGGAAAAAGTGGCGAAGGCGGCGCGCGACGTTTATGTAATCACGAATAATCATTATCAGGGCAAGGGCGTGGTGAACGCGCTGCAGTTGATCAGCATGTTGAAGGAGTCCAAGGTGAAGGTGCCGGAGCCGCTGCGGGGGAAGTATCCGGAGCTGGAAAAGATTGCGAGCGAGCCGGTGAAGGAGCCACGGCTGTTTTGAGGGTTCGTCATTCGGAGAAAAGAAAGAATCGGAATGCCACAGAGACACAGAGCGAAAAAAGGAACGGAAGGATAACCACGGAGACGTTACAGCGAGGCCTGAGGAGGCCGGGAGCGGCGAGAGACGCCGAGGAGTAGGAACTATAGTTCCCATTTGGTGGCGAGGCAGGGGTACCCGGGGTGTTTTTCGTATGTTGACAAGCGGGCCGTTTGCCATGCGACGGATCTATGTGTCCCACCTACGGTGTTCTTTATTCGTTTTGCTTAGCTTCCCAGCCCCGCCGGGCTGGGCTATCTTTTCCCGCGTCTACGACGCTTGTGAAAGAGTCATCTTTCAGCGCCGATGTGCAGGCCTATTGCTAATTCTGGCGGCGGGTGCGGCGGGACAACTGCTTTTCAAGGGATAGGTTGCGGAGCTTTTTGAAGTTAAAGTTAAGGATGCGAGGGCTAAATGCAACGCAGAACTTTTATTTTTATCTTGGTGATCGTTGCGGCGGGAGCGCTGGGCCGTTCGGCGAAGCCTGGCACGACCACGTTGAAGAAGGTGACGGAATTCGATCTGCCTGGGCCAGCGGGAAAACGCTTTGACTATCTGACGATCGCGGCTGACGACCACTATTTGTTATCGGCGCACCTTGCCGCAGGGCAAATGTACGTGATTGACTTGCGAACGAACAAAGTGGTGGCGACGGTAGTGGATACGCCAGGAGCAGAGGGAGTTGAGTACGTACCGGAATTGAAGAAGGCATACACTTCGAACGCGTACGACAACACGATTGGAGTGGTGGACTTACGGCAAATGAAAGTAATCAAGAAAATACCAACGGCAGCGAAACCGGATGGCAGCGCGTATGCCGCGCCGTTTCACAAACTTTATGTTTCAGATGAACGAGGGAAAGCGGAAGCAATCGTTGACGTGCGAACGGATACGATTGTGAAAACCTTGCGGTTTGACAGTGAAACGGGAATGCCGCAATACGATCCGGTGGCGAAGAAAGTTTATGTGAATCTTCAAGACAAAAATATTTTCGCGGTGATTGATCCGAGCACGGACGAAGTGGTGGGACGTTATGCGGTGGGACAGTGCCGAGGAAACCATGGCATGGCGCTGGATGCGGAACATCGTCGCGCGTTCCTTTCGTGCGAAGAGAACGATCTGATGACCGTACTCAACCTGGAGACGAATCAACCGATCGCGTTCTTGCCGATGGCGAGCGGCGCCGACGTGATCAAATTTGATGCAGGGCTGAAGCGGATCTACGTCGCGTGTTCGAGCGGAGCGATTTCGGTGTTTAAGATGGACGACCCGGAGCATTACCGGAAGCTGGAGGATTTTCCAGTGCAAAAGAAGGTGCATAGTTTAGCAGTCGATCAAGAAACGCACCGGGTGTATGCGCCGGAGCAAGAAGCGGACGGGAAAGCAGTGGCGCGTATGGCGGTGTACGAACCTGTGGTGAATCCATGAGCTTGGCAATTGTGGGCAATGATGGAGATCAGTAGTAGTAGGGGGCCTGGGGAATGGATTGGGTGGCGTCGAGTGGGAAGCAGAAGTCGCCTTTGGCGTGGCGCCAGGCGTCTTCGGCTTCGCCGGGTTCTTGGTGGCGGTTGTCGGTGGCGAAGGTGGCGCAGAGTTCAAAGGCGGTATTTGATTTTGGACGATAGACGAATGGTTTGTGAGTGAGCGGATTTTGTTTTTCCTTTTCAGAGAAACTGCCGAGAGTTGGCGGAAGTTGGGAGTCAGTTCTCCACTTTTGCTGGATTTTCTGAGCGAGTTCGGCGAGGGAGCGCACGGTGCGTTCGTCAGAACGAACGAGGCGCTGGATTCCCGGGCCACCTAGAACGCGAAAACCTAAGACGATTGCGACAACAATGGCGATGGCGGCGACGATGGCTGCGCGGGCGTCTCTGCTCATGGCTCGACGCTCGAAGCTGTGGATGCTGAAGCGGGTAGTGAGCTGGAATCCGCTTTGCGAAGTGAACCGAAGTAATACCAGAAGACGCCACCGGCGATGAGGAGAACGGTTGCGACTTTGGCGGCGAATCTGGCGGTTAATTCGCCGCGAAGGAAATAAGTTAGAAACGTGATGAGATCACCGATCACGATGCCTGCGGCGATGAGTAGCGCGACGTAGGTGAGCCATTTTCTGACGGAGGACTCGAGCTTTTCTGGATGAAGCTGCAATTCGCGAAGGATCGAACGCGTGGCCCAAAGATAGACGGGAAACGCGATGATTACGCAAGCGAGCGCGTCGGCCATCTGGTAGTAAGCGCCGCGGTAGTAATACGTGGGAACGAGCGGATCGGGGAACCAGCGCTCGATGAGGGTGAAGAGGATTGAGCCGAGGCCGAGAGTCCACGTAGCCAACGTTGAAAAGCAGAAGAGATACAGGAAGGCGTCTTTGGCGGAGCTAGAGCGTTTGTAACTGGGAACGTGGATACCGGTGCGGCTCTCAAAATGGTCTGCGAGCACGCGGTAAACGTCTTCTTCAGGCCATTCGCGGCCGCGGAGAAGGGCTACGAGAGTTTCGTCGCTGGCGCCCTGGTTGCGCGCGGCGTCCAGGAATTGTTTTAGGTCGCTGGCGGAATTCATTGGGGCGGGATTATAGCGCAATTTTAGGGTTGTGCCCGGGGCTGCTGGCGGTGAAATAGCGATAGAGATAAATACCAGAGGCTGCGGTTGCGCGGGCGCAGTCAGCTAGTGCGTTGGATGCGCGTTTAGCCGCGAATACCCGACTTAAGTACGAAACTGATTACAATTGTTAGTGTTCCATTTGAGTGGTGGATGGACGCACGCTGATTTCGGTCACGGTCCGAGTAAAGCTGTAGATAAAAAGGGTCGGATTGCGGAAATCGTTGCAGCGTTAACGATGAAGATGAGGTAATGAGCGAACAGGAGGAAGGGCGATGAGGAATGGGCGTCAGTGGGTTGCGGGAGCTGCTGTGGCGGTTTTCGCGATTTGCGTTGTTGCGGGATTGAGCGGGGGCGGGCTGGCATCCGCCAGGAGTGAGATGCGAGCAGCACAAACGGCGGGCGGGAACGAAGCTGGACGGCGGGAGATTGAAGCGTTCAATAAGAAATATATCGCGGCGCATTTGCGGATGGACAATGCGGCGGTGTTGAGTATGTGGGCGGAAGATGGGATAAGTCTGCTGCCGGCGACGGATCCGATGATCGGCAAGGAAGCAATCGGAAAATTTATGGACGAGGTGGCGGGGAGGATGCCGGGCTATCACATGCAGAAGATGGACGTGGATTTTCAAGGGATCGCGGTGAGTGGAGACTGGGCTTCGGAGTGGGCGGAGGAACATCAAGTGGTACAACCACCGCCGGGGCGGCGAGTGATTGACAGTTACGGGAAGTTGCTCTTAGTGCTGCATCGCGAGGCGGATGGAAATTGGCGAATTACGCGAGAGATGTGGAACCAGGGGATGAAACCTTGAGGGGAAAACTTTGTGTTGGAACGGCGGGGATGGTGGCGGTGTTCGCGATGAGTTGCGCGGTTTGCGGTGCGGCGGCGCAGGAGCGGGCGGGAGCAGCCGCTGGCAAAACGGAATGGCCGGCGCGGGAGTGGGCGCAGAGTACGCCGGAAGAAGTTGGGCTGGATGAAGGAACGCTGGCGGGGCTGGACGCTGATTTGAAGAGTGGGAAATATCCGCTGGTGGATAGCTTCGCGGTGTTTCGCTGCGGGAAGGAAGTGTTTGCGAGGAAGTATACGCATGACTACGCACAGATTTATGGGAAAGAGGCGAAGACGCGCGGGCCGCTGAATGCGCGGCTGACGGGACCATACAACTATTTTGATCCGGCGTGGCACCCGTATTATCACGGGACGGAACTGCACAGCATGCAGTCAGTGAGCAAGACGGTGAGTTCGGTGATTATCGGGATTGCGATGCTGCGGGGAGACTTTAAGGCGAGCCTTGATACGCCGGTGCTGAAATATTTTGACGTGGCGAAGGTGAAAAATGTGGATGAGCGGAAGCGGCGGATGACGCTGCGGCATGTAATGACGATGACAGCGGGGCTGGCCTGGACCGAAGATGTGCCGTATGACGATCCGCGAAGCGATTCGAGCTTGATGGAAGCGACGGATGATTGGGTGCAGTACGTGATTGATAAGCCGATGACGGCGGAGCCGGGGAAAGTTTTCCATTACAGCAGCGGCGTATCGGAATTGCTGGCGCATATTTTTTTGAAGGAGACGGGACAGGACATTGATTCGTATGGGGAGAAATATCTATTTAAACCGTTGCAGATTGAACATTTCTGGAAGAAGACCCCGATGGGAGTGGTGGATACGGAGGGCGGGTTGTACTTGCGCGGAGAGGATTTGGCGAAGATCGGATATTTGTATTTACACGCGGGCGCGTGGGATGGAAAGCAGATGGTATCGAAAGAATGGGTTGCCGAATCGGTAGCGCCATTTATTCAGGCGGAGGAAGACTACAAGTACGGATTTAAATGGTGGCTGCTGCCGAGAAAAGATTCTAAGCAATTTGTCTGGATGGCGCGAGGATTGGGCGGGCAGAACTTGATGGTGTTCCCGGAGGAAGGGCTGATCGTTACGTTTACGGCGTGGGACATTTTGGCGACTACTGATCCCGAGCACGAGTTTGTTACGCGGGTGCTTACGGCAGTGCGAACAAAAAGTTGTGGCGCGCAGGCACATTGAGGCTGTTTGGGCGGGCGGCATCCGCGTTGAAATAATATGGCCTGAAGACCGATTTCTAAGCGCCGAAGATATTCGTGTTCAGAAAATCGTTGCGGAACTTGCCTTGTGGGTCGAACCTCTTCGCCAATTGAATGAAGCCCGGCAACTTCTCATAGAGAGACTTGATCCGGGCGGGAGTGATCGTAAATAGCTTTCCCCAATGCGGGCGTGCGTTGAACGGGGCCAATTCCCTTTCGATGACCGGCAAGAGCGCACTGACCGCGGGCCAATCCGGCTTCCAAGTGAAATGGATTGTTACGCAGGGTTGCTGGCGACATGGGCTCATCCAGAGTTGGTCCGCGGCAATGGCGCGGATTTCAGTAATCATCAAGTGTGGACAGACCTGATCGCGCAGGCGTTCGACGGCGAGAATCGCCTCGACCGCGTGCTGGCGCGGAACGAAATATTCGGACTGAAGTTCCTTGCCTGCGCTGGGAGTGAATCCCATGCGGAAGTGAGGCAGGCGATCGTACCAGGGGCCAGGCACACCCATCTGTTCGGTACAATTTTCGGCAGAGAGCTCGGCGATGGGGTGAAGATTTTTTGTTGCGAGCTTGGCACCGAAAAATTCAGGCTCGGGGACGCGCGCTCGCTCACTTTCGACGCGACTCTTCAGCCAGACTTCGTTGATGCGCTGCTTTTGCCAGTCTGTGAAAAGACTGACGCTGTAGGCGGAGGATTCGATGGCTTCGAAATGATCCTGCACCTGGCGCAGCGGGAGATTTTCGTAGACGTACTGGCGCATGAGGAAGGCCGGCTGAAGATCGAGAGTCACTTTTGTGATGACGCCGAGAGCGCCGAGCCCGACAACGGCTCCGAGAAATGTGTCACCGTCTTTTTGACGAGAAAGATTCACGACGTCGCCAGACGCGGTTACGAATTCGAGGGCTGAAACGGCGGTGGAGAGATTGCCATTCTTTTCGCCGGAGCCATGAGTTGCAGTGCTGCACGCGCCGGCGACAGAAATATGCGGCAGCGAAGCGAGGTTGTGCAGAGCGAAGCCTTTGCTGTCGAGATATGGGCAGAGCTTTCCGTAGGTGATGCCTGCAGCGACGGTAACCGTACGCGAGTCCGGATCCAAGGAGATCACATCGTCCATGGACTTCAACGAGAGGAAATAGTCCTTGCTGTCGGCAATTTTGTTGAAGCAGTGGCGTGATCCCAAGACTTTGAACTTTGTGCGATTCTTTACAAAATCCTTCACGAGATCCGGCGACGTTGCGGCGTAGAGATTTTCGGTGCTGTAGTCGATGTTGCCCGCCCAGTTCTTAAGTTTGTCGCCGGAGGCCCAAGCGAGGAGCGGCGAAACAACTGGACCCGCGGTGAAAGCGGAGACGGCTTTGAGGAATGTGCGTTTGTCCACGATGATTTTGCGCGGGCACGAGAGCGGCTGTTGCCCCGCGAACCGCGAAGATGATACATCCTTCCGGCATGGGGACGACATGGGAATTGAAAAACGCGTCAATGCGGAAACGGAGGTATGCGGCCATGAGAAAAGTTGTGTTGGGAGTCGGGATCAGCCTGGATGGATATATTGCGCGACCGGACGGGTCCGTGGATTTTTTGTTCATGCCGAAGGATTATTCGATGGCGGCATTTTTTAAGCGGATCGATACGGCGGTGATGGGGCGAAAGACGTATGACGTAGCGATGAAGCTGGGCGGCGGGAGTATGAGCAGTCCTGGAATGAGGAGTTATGTTTTTTCGCGTTTGCTGGTTGCGGGAGAGCGCGGTGAAGTGACGGTAGTTTCTAAAACCCCGAAGCAATTTGTGGAAGAGTTGCGCAAGAAAAAAGGCAAAGATATCTGGCTAATGGGCGGTGGCGAGCTGGCGCGTGAATTCTTGCGGGAAGACCTGGTGGATGAGCTGTATCTGGGCATCGTGCCGGTGTTGATCGGAGAAGGGATCGCGGCGTTTCCGAGCGGATTTCCGCAGCGGGAATTTGCGCTGGCGGAAAACAAGACGTTTTCGCAGGGGCTGATTGCGTTGCGATATGAGCGGCGAGCGGGTAAGAAAACGAAGAAGCGCTGAGGCACGTATTAGGGAAACGACGGTTCGATTACCGGTGCAAAGATCGCGGTCACAGGGAAAACGGGAGAAAAATGCGGAGAGCTGTCCGCGTTGCTTGTGATTTGCGAATTGCGTTTGAGATCGGCGTAGCTATTTTGACGTGGGAAAAGCGGCAGCCGGGCTGCCGCACTCCAAAGGCACGCGCCGCTACGGAAGAAAAATCAGCGGCGCTTCAGTTTGCGAGCGACGCGTTTGACAGATTTTTTTGCCGAGGCGACGGCCCTTTTTGCCGAGCTGGCGGCTTTCTTGGCTTTCTTTTGAGTTTTTTTGATGGCGCGACTAGCCTTGGAACGTACTCTGGTCGCGACGCGGGCGAGCTGCTTTTTTTCTTCGCCGAGCGAGTCAGCGGTGCGCTTGGCACCAGCGACGACTTTGCCTGCGGCGGAGCCGAGAGTTTCACTGACGGTAACGAGCACATCTTCTTCGGCGGATGCGGTCATAACATCTCCATTCGAGCGATTTGCGAGCGGACGAATCATACGCTGGTCGAGGGGCGAATAACATAGGGAAAAACCCCCGCCAGCCGTGGCTGCGGCGGGCGGGGGTTTGAGTCGATTAGTCAACGCGAATGGAAGATATCCGGTCGTTCCAACTGTGACCGTGCTTTTGCCTTACCCTCCAGTCGCGCAAGTCCGGTCGATCGTTTACCAAGTTGGCGCTTGCTCCGCGGAAATCACGATCGTCGTAGACCGTGACACGTCCGCCGCCGAAAACCCGAATTGCGGAAACTTTGTCTCCGTAGTCGCCCAGGGATTCGCGCTGTTCGCCACGGTGCAGACAGAAGAAACCACCACCGAAACCAGGGTCCTTATAGAAGCAGGCGCCACCGCGTTCCCAGCGGCCGCCGTGCCAATCGCCGCGGGGTGGCCAGGGAGCGCCGGGTTCGGGATCCCACCAGCCGCGACGATCTCGGTCATCGGGCCGTTGACCACGATCGTCACGATCGCGATCATATCCCCCGCGGCCACGAATGATGAAAACGGCGCGACAACCCTGCTCCACCCATAGACCCTGCCGATCGACGCCCCAGGAACGGCCCTCAATGCAAGGTGAACCGCTGATCTGGCGATCCAAGCGGACCTGGTCTGGATCATAGCTGCCGCAATACTTGCGATTTTGATTGTTGGCTTCGCAAGTGACGCTTTGTTGAGCCGCGGAAAATGCAGGGATTACAAGGAAAACAAACGTCACTCCGAGAAAGCGGAGAAACGTATTGAGTCTCATAAGCTTGCTCCTGTTGGATTTGAAGAACAACAGCGCCAAACCCGGCCGGGCAAGCTGGAAGCGCCGCAGTATGTGTGGGTTGAGCGTAACACAGAGGGAACGAATTCAGGATTAAGTGTGGCTGTAATGGAACGACAGTGCCGCGTGAGTTACTGGGGACAAGCGGCGCCGCCGTCGATCCAGATTTTCATTTGGGCGACGGTGTCAGAACGACTTAGCGGAGGTAGCGCGCGGCCATCGCCGGGATTCCAGCCCCAGGCTACAAGTTCGTCGTCGGCAACGTGTTCCAGAAGTTGTTGCAGAGAGCGGCCCCCGGTCTGTTTCGGGTCCTTAAGCTGGCGACAGAGTTCTGCGGGCGTGCGTCCGACGAAAACCATCTTGTGTTCGGGCGAAGGCAGACTCCATTTGGGATTGCCGGGAGGCATGTGGTCGCCGGCGAGGTTGCTGGTCTGGTGACAGGTTTCGCAGCGCATGGCGGTCACGCCGTGGCCATCCTTGCCGCGTTTTACGTTTTGCAAGTGGACGTGGCTGTCGTCGCCCTGGAGCGGAGCGTCGCCAGCGGGATGGCAATTTTGGCAGCGCGGCGACGTGAAAACTTTGTGGACTTCGAGAAAGGCTTTTGCGGACGCTGCGGCGTCGGGCGCGGGATGCGTGGGCGCAGCGTGCGAATTCGCTATGGCGAAAATGACCAGGACGATTCCTACGATCGCGAGGGAAACTATCCGGATCAGCGCAAGGTTTGCGCGGGCGTTCTGTAGCTTCATGACTTGACCTTGTTCGCTTCGGCGAGATCCGCGGTTCGAATGGGTAGACTGCGGATGCGTTTACCGGTTGCGGCAAAGATCGCGTTGGTGAGGGCCGGCGCTACTGGCGGAACGCTGGGTTCGCCTACTCCGGTTGGGCTGACATCGCTCGGAACGATATGTACCTCGATCACCGGGGATTCGAACATACGCAGCATCTGGTAATCGTGGAAATTTTTCTGTTGTACGCGGCCGTTTTCGAGGGTGATTTCGGTTTTCAGGGCGGCGGTGAGGCCGAAGACGATGCCGCCTTCCATTTGCGCTTTGACGATATCGGGATTGATGACGCGGCCGCAGTCCACGGCGCAGACGACGCGGTGGACTTTGACGTTGCCGTTTTTCTCTACGCTGGCTTCGATGACTTGCGCGACATAGGTTTCAAACGAAAAGTGAGTGGCGATTCCGCGTGCGACTCCTTTGGGAAGCGGCTTCCCCCAGTTGGCTTTTTCCGCGGCCAGGTTGAGAACAGCCAGCATGCGGGGCTCTTTTGCGAGCAGCTTGCGGCGCAGTTCGTAGGGATCTTTTTTCCCTGCGTTAGCGACTTCATCGAGAAAAGCTTCCACGGAAAAACCGGTGTGCGAATGGCCTACCGAGCGCCACCACTGCACAGGAATGCCGATTTTTGGTGTGTGGAGATCGACCTGAAGATTGGGAATTCCGTAGAGAATATCGGCGGCGCCTTCGACGGAAGTGCTGTCGACGCCATTCTTGACGGTCATGGGTTCGAAAGCGGTTCCGGCCATGATGGACTGGCCGACGATGGTGTGCGTCCAGGCGACGGGATTGCCTTCGGCATCCAGACCAGCGGCAAAACGGTCGTGCCATTTCGGACGATACCAGCCGCCGGCGAGATCATCTTCGCGCGTCCAGACAACTTTCACCGGAGCTTTGGCCACTTTCGCGACGTGTACGGCTTCGACGATAAAGTCCGAGGCGGGATTCGCTCGACGGCCAAAGCCGCCACCGAGGAGCGTAGTATTTACTTTTACCTTTTCCAGCGGCAAGCCGGCGACTTTCGCAGCGGCGGCGCGATCCACTGTTTCGAACTGCGTGCCGGTCCAGAGTTCGCAACTATCGGCGCGAAGATCCACAACGCAGTTGAGCGGCTCCATCATCGCGTGCGCGAGGTAGGGGACGTCGTATTCGGCGGCGATGGTTTTTGCGGCGCTGGAGAGAGCGCCTTGCGGATCGCCATTTTTTCTGGCGATGTTACCCGGACTCGAGGAGGTCTTGGAGAATTCTTCAGTCATTTTTGACGTGGAGAGGCCGGCGTTTTCCCCGTCGTCCCATTTAATTTTCAATTTGTCGCGGCCGAGTTTTGCCGCCCAGTAGCGATCGGCGATGACGGCCACGCCGGAGGGAATCTCTTTAACGCTGCGTACGCCAGGAACCTTCGCGGTGTCGGCGGAATCGACATGGGAAACTTTGCCGCCGAAAACTGGCGGACGCGCGACGACGGCAAACAGCATGCCAGGAATTTTTACGTCGAGGCCGAATTGCGCGGTGCCGTTGATTTTAGAGGGCGTGTCGAGGCGCCGGGTCGGTTTACCGATGAGTGTGAATTTCGCGGGATCTTTCAGAGGGATGTTGGGAGGAGGCTTCAGTTGCGAAGCGGCCTCGGTCAACGAACCGTAATTGGCTTTTCTGCCGGATTCGGCGTGAATGACGAATCCCTTTGCGACATGGCAGCTTTCGGGAGGGACGTTCCACTTGGTCGCTGCGGCTTCGACGAGCATCATGCGCGCCATTGCGCCCATTTTGCGGAAGCGTTCCCATTCGGAGGGGGTGGTGCTGCTGCCGCCGGTCATTTGCACGCCATAAATTGTGTGGTTGTAACTTGGATCAACGGGAGCGGCTTCGGTTTTTATTTTCGACCAGTCGGCTTCGAGCTCTTCGTTCAAGAGCATCGGCAGGCTGGTGTAAACGCCCTGCCCCATTTCAGAGTGATTGACGATTACGGTGACGGTGTCGTCCGGTGCGATGCGTAGGAAAGCGTTGGGGGCAAAGGCTCCCTGAGGAACGGCGGCAAGCTCGCGTGCGCCAGCGCCGAGCTCGGGGACATACGCTGCGATGCAGAGGCCGCCGGTGATCGCGGCGGAAGTTTTCAGAAATTCGCGGCGGCCAACATTCTTATTTTTTTCCAGCAGTGCGGAAGTCATGACGCCACCTTCTCACGCGAATGCCCTGCCCCGGCGGAAATTTCCGCGGCACGATGAATGGCACGCCGGACGCGTTGGTAAGTTCCGCAGCGACAAATATTGCCGGACATCGCTTCATCGATATCTTCGTCAGTAGGTTTCGGTTTATCTTTCAGCAGCACAACGGCGCTCATGATTTGTCCGGACTGGCAGTAGCCGCATTGCGGGACATCGATTTCGATCCAGGCGCGCTGCACGGGATGCGAATTGTCGCTCGAAAGGCCTTCGATGGTGGTGACATGCTTGCCGGAAACGCGGGAGAGCGGCGCTACGCACGAGCGGATCGCGATGCCGTCAAGATGGACGGTGCAGGCTCCGCAAAGCGCCATGCCGCAGCCGAATTTTGTGCCGGTGAGGCCGAGGGAATCGCGAATCACCCACAAGAGTGGCGTGGACGGATCGTCGTCCACGGAAACCGATTTTCCATTCAAGGTGAAGGAAGTCATGTAACGCCTCCGGAGAGTGGTTGTTGATGACGGGGCGTGCTTGCCAGGGCGGGCGGTGGCACACCACCAATGATTCTATTGGAGCGCGGCAACCGAGCGAAGGATACATCGAAAATCAAAAATGCTGGACGAAAATTCGACGATATTCAGGTGGAAAAGAACCGGGTTATTTCTTGAAGAGATTTTCGAAAGCTTGTCGGGCGTCGGGCGGACGGCCGGGTATGGGCTCCGGAAGAGAGGCGGCGATCTGCGCGGGTTGCTGATACGACGTGGGAGCGGTGTCTTTTTCGATGGTGGTGCGGAACTCGTAGAACTTGCAGTTGTTTTTGCCGTCTTTGGGAGTGATGCGTTCGGGAATAGGCTGCGTACACTCAAACTGCGCGCCGGAGTCGAAGAAGCGGCATTGTTTGCAGCAATGAAGTTCGGCATTGCACTTGGGGCAAGTGCTGCCGGCATCGAAGCCGGGCGCGAGGACGGCACCACAATTGGCGCAACGAGCGCGGGTGACGGTGCCGACCATGCGAGGCGTGCGAGGGCCGAGATGATCGTTCTGTCCGCGGGGCCCCCCCTGGGGCGGCTTGCGTTCGGGGCGGGACTTCTTTTCTTTGTCGCTATCGCGGTAGCCGCGATGGCTGTACTTACGATCCACAGATACCTCCGTGCATTGGCCTTGCGGCAATGCGAATGAAAAGAATTCGCGTTGCGGCAAGCCTGCACTTCATAGAAATGGAAACGGGCAGCTTAAGCACTGCACTATGGTTTGTATCCAATCGGATTGCTACTCTTGGCGCCGCAAGAGATACTTCCGTAAAATTTCTGGTTCAGAAGGAACTGCCAGCATCCAAGAGCAGGAGACGGGACAACATTGTTTGTAACTCTATGGGAATTCGAAGTCAAGCCGGGAAGCGAAGAATTGTTTGAGCGTACATACGGCCCGGACGGGCAGTGGGCGAGGCTGTTTCGGAGGGATGCGCGGTATCTTGATACGCGGTTGTTGCGGGATGCGGGGGCGGAGCGGGTTTATGTGACGATGGATTCGTGGAAATCTCGGGCGGCTTATGAGGAGTTTCGGGAGAAGTTTGCCAAGGAGTATGGGGAGTTAGATCGGGAGTGCGAGGGACTGGCGGTGATTGAGAAACGGCTTGGCGAATACGAATCCCAAGTAATCGACAGCGGCTCATGACGACTAACAAACGATTTAGAGACGCGATTTCCAAAAGCGTCGAATTAGAGAAGCTGGGTGAGCACGCATCGGCGTTGGAACTATAGGATCAAGCGATCGCTGAAGCCATTGCCAACGACGATGTTCCGTGGCTACGCACCTTGTGCCACCACGCGGCCATCCTGTCGAGATTTACTAAAGACTGGGCATTGGCCAAACGCTATTACCAACAATCCTTGCCTCCGACCCAGAAAATGCCAGAGCTTTGTATGGATTGGCAGCGGTTGCTCTCGATGAGGGTGATCCCGCAGCTGCTCGACAATACGCGACGAGATGCCATATGTCGATACTTCTAACTGACGATGAGACCTTGAGGGTGGGTTTTCTCGATTTGATTGCGAAGAATTGGCCCGATGTTGTCGAGAGCTAGTGTCCACATAAAAGCTAGGTTCATTTCCCCCGCGAGACTCCAGCGCACTTATGCCTCTTTGCAGCCGTGGCCTTGGCACAGCTTTTTGCCGGCTCAAACCCGGCTGGTGCACAAACGGCTGCGTGGGGTGCCGCCGAGCTGAAAGTCAGCGGCGCGGTTTCCAGTCCACTCACATTGACCAGATTTGAAAACGACGCCGCGAAAAAGCTGACTGTCCAAAATCCACACGATAAGAAAACAGAAAATACGAAGGCGTGGCGCTGGAAGAAATACTGCATAAAGCGGGAGTGCCGCAAGGCGAAGCGCTGCGCGGGCCGGCGATGGCTACGTAGGTAGTGGCGGAAGGTGCGGATGGTTATCGCGTGGTTTTCTCGCTGGCGGAATTGGATTCCGGAATTGCCGACTCTGAAGTACTCGTTGCGGACACGATCGATGGCGCCCCGCTGAACGATAAACTGGGTCCGTTCCGGCTGGTAGCTCCGCACGAAAAACGTCCCGCGCGCTGGGTGCGCATGCTGAAGTCTCTCACTGTCGTTCGCGCAACGCCTCAAGAGATTAGTTCATTGGCTTAAATGGCGCGGATAATTCGCGAAAGTGCTCGCTATCCCTACTAATTCTTCCTTGCAAATAGGCGGGAGAGGCCGGTGACTGGGAGATCGGGCTGGAGGAATTTTTGCGGGGAGTAGGCAGTGCGGAGGACGGCTTCGGCGGCGAGGTAACCGCTGCGGACGGCGCCCTCCATGGTGGCGGGCCAGCCGGTGGCGGTCCAGTCGCCTGCTAGAACGAGCCCGGGAGTTTTTGTTTCCTGCGCGGGACGCCAATCGTCCACGCCAGGTAGCGGTGAAAATGTTGCCGCGGCCTCTTTGATTACCGTGGCTTTAAGTAGTTGCGCTTCGCGGGCATGAGGCAGTGCTTGGCGAACTTCCTTCAAGCACACGTCAATAATCTCTTCGCGGGATTTTCTTAATAGCTCGTAGGACGCGCTGATGACCAGCTGGAGATATTGTCCGGTTTTTTTTCCGGCGGCGCTGTCGGCAGAGGACGGTTCGGGTCCGTAAAGAGCGGTCTTGTTGAAGATCCATTGCGTCTGCGTGTCGAGCAACGTGATGAACGATTCGTGGGTGACTTCGCGATCGAACCACAGGTGCACGCCGGTGATGGGCGACACCTTGAACTTCTCGAGATGGCGGAGCGCGGGATTGGCGCTGCGGATTTCTGGCGGCAAAAGATCGGCGATGCGGTCGTGCGGCAGCGCGAGAATGAAGGAATCGGCAGTCTCTTCCCTTCCGCCGTCGAAAATGGCTGTTTTCAGGGCTCCGCTTGCGAAACGCAAAGTGCGTACGGGCGAGCGAAGAATTACTTCGCCGCCTTTTTTTTCGATGGCGACGCGGCAGCCATCGTAGAGTTCCGACAGCGGAACGGATGGGACGCCCATTCTGTAGCCGGTGCGATTCGCCAAGAATGCTTTCCAGAAAACGTCGATGCCGAAGCGGGCGTCAGTGCGGTCGAGTTCTTCATTGAGAGCGCTGACGAGGACGACTCGCCAAAAGCGTTCGATGGCGACGGGAGTCTGTTTGCGGCGTCGCAACCAGTCGAACATCGAGATGGGCTCGCTGGCGTACGCGTCTTTCGGGCGGCCGCCGGCAAAAAGGATGGCGGCGAGTGCGCGAGCAATAGAGAGTTTGTCCGTGTAGGCGAGCGGCGCGAAAAAAAGGAACGAGCCGGTCATGTGGACAGGGGCGGGCAGAAAATCCGCTTGCATGATGCCGGTCATGCCTTGCGGGTCGAGAAAGACGAGGCGGTCGAAGAACTTAATTTTATCGGCGGCGCCGACGCGTTTGTAAAAGTCTTCCAGATTGGTGCAGCAGCCGAGCGTGACGTGCTGGCAGTTGTCCACATGCTCGCCATTCGGCAAAGCATAGGAAGTCGCGCGGCCGCCGAGATAGGGCCGCTGTTCGAAGAGGCGAACGCGGCGGCCCGCGTCAGCCAGCGCGACGCCGGCCGCCAGCCCCGCCAGCCCGCCGCCAATCACGATCACGTTTTTCGAGGACATTATCCCGACTGTGCCGCCCGAATTTTGCGCGGGCGATGAAGATCATTCTTTCCGCCTTGCTAAGGCGGACGCGCTCGCCGAACACCGCGAAATCCAGCGATTCCATGCGGGCGAGGAGAGCGTTGTAAGTATGCACCAGAAGCCAGAGCGTGCCGCGGCTATCTGCATCAACAAGATCGAGGAGCTCGGCGCCTTCTTCGTACATTTGCCAGGCGCGGTCGGCTTCGAAGCGGAGAAGTTCGCGAATGCCGAGGGTGGCTTCGTTTTTTGCGAAGTCGGCGGGCGTGACGTTGTAGCGCGCGAGGTCTTCGTCGGGAATGTAGATGCGGCCGAGCGCCGCGTCTTCGCGCACGTCGCGAATGATGTTGGTAAGCTGAAACGCCAGGCCGAGTTTTTCCGCGAAATCGAGCGCGCGAGGATCACTGAAACCGAAAACGTGGGTGCAGGTGAGGCCGACGGTGCCGGCTACGCGGTAGCAATATTCCTTCAGGCGATCGAAGGTGGGATACGTTTTTACCGTGAGATCCATTTCGGCGCCGGAAATGAGATCGTGCAGGTAGCGGGCGGGCATGTGGAAGCGGCGCATGGTGTCGGCGAGAGCAGGAAGGACTTCTGCCTCGCCAAAAAGAGGTTCGCCTGGCAGCGGCTTTGCGGCGCTGCCGTCAAAAAGCTGGGAGTGGCCTGTGACGGCTTCGTCAAATGCGGCGCGCCACCTGGCGAGGCCGCGCTGTTTCTCGGAGACGGAGTTGCCTTCGTCGGCGACATCGTCGACCAGACGCATGAAGGCGTAGAGAGCGGCTAGACCATCGCGCTTGGGTTTCGGAAGAAGATAGAAGGCGTAATAAAAATTGCTGCGGGCGGCTCGGGCGATTTGGTGGCAGCTTTCGTAGGACCGAACGATGGATGCCGCGTCGGAGTTAAGCGACGTGGGCTGGGTAACGGGCGACGCGGGCACGATATATCGTGCCCCTGCAGCAGGCGTATCTTGCTTGGCCGAGAACAATTGATTGATCAGAACGCGGCCCAGCAGAGTGACCTGTTTGGCCTTGCTGATGGCCGGGCGGTGATGAAGAGTGTCGTAGCCCTGCGATTCGATGGCGTCGAGAACAGCGATGCCGCCGCGGCTGAACATTTCCAGGTCGATGCGGAGTTTGCCTTCGACTTGTTGCGCGAGCGGAAGACCTTCGCCGAAGAGAATACGCGTACGAGCGACAAGATTCTTCATTACTGCAACATAATTCGGGGAAAAGCGGCGGGAGACGATGTCTTCATCGTTGACGCTGTGTTGCGCGGCGATGTCCAGTGGAATGTAGATGCGACCTTTTTCGAGGTCGCGCGAAACGTCTTGCCAAAAATTTGCTAGTTGCAACGCGGTGCAAGTGGCGTCGGAAAGTTTTTGCCGCGATTCATCACGGTAGCCGCAGAGGTAGAGGACCAGTCGCCCGACTGGATTCGCAGAGTAGATGCAGTAGTCGAGCACGGAATCCCAGGTGGGATAGCGTTTGACAGTTTGGTCCTGGCGAAAAGCTTTTAGCAAGTCGGCAAAAGGCTGTTTGGGAATATTTTTTGCGACTATGGTTTCCCGCAGTGCGACGAATACGGCGTGCGATGGTTGACCCTCATAGCAGGCGTTGAGTTCGTCCTCCCACCAATCGAGCAATTCCAGGGCGCGTTGTGTATCTGGGACTTCGTCGCCGAGATCGTCGGCCCAGCGGCAGTAGGCGTAAAGATTGTAGAAGTGCTGATGGAGTTCTTTTGGCAGCAGCCAACTTGCTACGCTGAAATTTTCGTAGTGGTGGGTGGCTAGCCAGCGCGTGTATTGCTGCGCGGATTCCTGCGAACACCCGGCGGGCGGAGCGTTTTGCGCGATTTCGAGTTCGCCTGGGCGCAACATCGGAAAACCAGATTCCTCGCTTTGCTCGGAATGGCGACTAAAATCCGGTGCTATTTGAGTTTAGCCTAATTCGGTTGGCAAAAAATCACGGGCGGACGGCTAGTTTGATTTCGCCGCTGCGGGACTTCATGCGTTCGAAGGCCTGGGGAAGATCGGCCAGGCGAATTTCTTCGGTAACGAAATCCTGGGCGGAGATTTCACCTCGACGAACGGCTTCGAGCGCTTCGCGGATAAAGCGCGGCGTGTGATGAAATGTTGAAATAATTTTAATTTCGGAATAGTGAATGGTGGCGGGCTCAATTTCTGCTTTAGTGCCGGACGGCAAGCCGCTGAAAAAATTGACGACGCCACCGCGGCGGACCAGGCTTAGCGCGGTTTGCCATGCGGCCGGATTACCGGCAGCCTCGACAACCGCATCGGGACCGCGTTTGTCTTCGGTATGGGCACGGACCGCTTCGACTACGTCGGGAACCTTGTTGACATTAATGATGGCGTGAGCACCGAGACGGCGGGCAACATCAAGCGGAGCGTCTCTACGCGCGAGTGCGATGACACGAATGCCACGACGCGACAGCATGCGCACAAATTTCAGGCCGATGGGACCGCAGCCTATGACCACAGCAGTATCGCCGGTGCGCAATTCCATTTCGTGGATGCCGCGAAGCACACAGGCCAGCGGTTCGACGAGCGCCGCGCTTTGATCATCCACGGAGTGCGGTACTTCCAGCATGTTTTCAGTAACGATGCGGCCGGGGATGCGCATGTACTCGGCATAGGCGCCGTTGTTGAACAAAAGATCTTCGCAAAGATTTTCCTGGCCGCGGCGGCAGTGATAGCAGCGGAAGCAGGGAGCGGAGTTTGCCGCGACGACGCGAACGCCCAGGCGCCAACGCGCGTCAACGCGCTTGCCAACGGCGACAACCTCTCCGACGACTTCGTGGCCAAAGACGGCGGGCGGACGAATCATTTTTGCGTGATAGCCGCGTTTCCACACTTTCAGGTCGGTGCCATCGGTGAGCGCCAGGCGCACGCGCAGCAAAACTTCATCCGCGGCGAGCGAGGGAACGTCGATTTCTTCAATGCGCAAATCTTCGCTGCCGTAGAGCACAGCGGCGGTCATTTTGGGAGGGACAACGCGACGCGCCAGCGCTACTACTTCATCTATTGCTGCGGCTATCGTCTTTTTTGCGGAAGTATTCATTGGTGCGTGATCAAGACCTTAAGCGACTCGGACGTCGGGTTCGCAGCCAGTTCCAGACCTTCCTGGATTCTAGCCAAAGGAAAGCGGTGTGTGACGATTTGCATCACCGGCAGTTTCTTCTGCAGCACCAGTGCAGCCGCCTCTTCTTGGATGTCCACGGCGGCGCTATAGCTACCTAGAATTTCCTTTTCGTCGATGCCCACAGCCGAGGCAGGGAAGCCAATCCGAGTCACGGGATCATTGGCGGCAAAAAGCAGGACACGTCCACCCGGACGCGCCACTGCGAGAGCTTCTTCCACCACTGCCGGATGCGCTACCGCTACCAGAACCGCATCCGCACCCCGTCCCTCAGTTCGGGTCTTGACCTCTGTTACAAGCTTACCATTTGTGGGGTCAAAAGACTCGACAGCTCCGAGAGACAGGCTTTTCGCGCGTCGTTCGGGCATCGGGTCGCTGGAATAGATGCGCGCGCCGATTAAATTGGCAACCATTAAGAGTTGCAGGCCGATTGGACCGCAGCCGGCCACGAGAACGGTTTCGCCGGTTGCGATGCGCGCTCTTTGTACGGCTTTCAGAATGGTGTTGATGGGCTCGAGGAAAGTGGCTTCTTCGAACGAGACATTGTCGGGCAGTTTGATGATGCCGCGCTCCGCTACCCACGGCATGGCTTTGACGTATTCGGCGAACCCGCCTCCGTTCGGCGTGAAACCGGCGGTGAGGCCGGTCGTTTTGTATTGCTTGCACTGCGAAAAGAGGCGGCGTTCGCAGTAAAAACATTTTTCGCACGGTATGTGGTGAAAGCTCATCACGCGATCACCTGGCTGAACTTTTGTGACGCCCGCGCCGATGGCGACAACGGTGCCTGCGAGCTCGTGGCCGAGAATTTGCGGCGGCTCAACGTAGCGCCGGAAAATTTTCTTGATGTCGGTGCCGCATACGCCGCAGGCGGCTACTTTGATCAGGACTTCGTTGGGGCCGACTTCAGGGACGGAAACTTCTTCCACGCGAACGACGCCTTGGTCGCGATAGACGCCGGCCCGCATGGTTTTTGGAATGGGACCCAGGGAGCGCAAAGATTCAGTGAGCGACGGAATCGTGGTCATCGTGCGGCGACCTCTACATCCTTTTCCGCACCCCAAAGCGGAAAGCGCTTTCGAAGCGTTCCTATATATCTGTCAAGAAAGTCCGCAAGATTGTGCGCAGCTTTCTCGCTTTTCTTTGCGAAGCTGATCATTGCCGGCAGCCTTCGAGGGTGTACAGCAACCTGAAGCAACAAAGGCCCATAGCTGATTCGTCCATCGGGGCGTATCGCACGACCAAAATCGAAAGGAAGATTTTCATCTACGGTGTCGCTTATGGCCCGTACCGAAACAGCAGGCACTTGAACATCTCTTGCACTCTTCAAGACGTGAAAACTTTCCATTTCAACCACGTCGCCAAAGACCGCCATCGATCTCTTGGACTTGGCTTCGCAAACTACCTGGGCGTTGGTGAGAAAAGTACGGACCGGTTTTGCACCGGTTTCCTCTGCCAGATCGACGAGCAATGGACGGCTGGTGAATTTCTGACCTCCGTTTACCAGCAATACTTCGCGCGCCACAACGATCTCTCCGGTCTTCAGCTCGGGTCTCAGCCCTCCCGCCAAGCCAGAACTAATGCACAAATCGGGCCTCTCTTTCAGTAAAGAGGCAAGCACCGCTCTTGAGCCCTTGCAACCAACACCAGTGAGGTACACATCCAGACGAATGTCGTCGGTTTTGCATTCGTACCACGCATCCACTCGATCTCTGTGGCCGTCGCCAATAATTTCTTTGCGTCTAAACGAATAGCGTCTCCGCCAGGGAGCGAATTCGGCTTCGACAGCGAATGTGACGAGGATGCGCATTTATTCGTTAAGAATAGACGCTGGGCGACAGCCCGGCGACACAATCTGCAAATTTGCCCGAACGTACGGCAGCGTACAGCAGCGCTTTATGGAATTATGCGGCTGCAACGTGCGTAATTTTTTTCGCGCGGCGTGGCGCGATGTACCCGTTGGCTTGGTACCAGCGGACTGCGCGCTGGAATGCCGCAGTGGTCGAGCCGGGCTGAAAACCAAGTTCGCGCGCCGCGCGCTTGCAGTCCACAAACATCACATGCTGTGCGATCCTCACGCCTTCCACGGGAATCTGCGGCTCGCGGCCAATCAGGCGCGAAAACGCTGTCTCCGCATACGCCACTCCTAGAGCGACACCATGCGGGATTTTCATCGAGGGTGCCGGTAAACCGCTGATCTGCGCAAGGATATCCAACACGGCTTTCAAAGTAAGATTCTCTGATCCGAGCAGATAGCGTTCGCCCACCATACCTTTTTCCGCAATCAGAATGTGGCCCGCCGCGCATTCTTCCACGCCAACAAAATTCAAACCCGTCTCGACGTAACCCGGCATTTTGCCATTCAGAAAATCCAGAATAATTTTACCGGTTGGAGTCGGCTTCCAATCCCACGGGCCGACAGGCGTAGTGGGCATGGCAACAATCGCGGGAAAACCGGCCTTCGCGGCGTTGAGCACTTCCCTTTCCGCCAGCCATTTCGAACGCTTATAGTGCCCGACCATTTCTTCCAACCTGGCGTCCGTCAATTCATTCGGCAGTTCCGAGCGATCGACCGCAATGGTGGCCACCGTGCTGGTGTAAATAAATTGTTCGACGCCAGCACGCTTTGCGGCCTCCAGAAGATTTTTTGTGCCGCCGACGTTCGAATCGTAAATGTCCTGAGAGCGCTTGGACCACAAACGATAATCGGCAGCCACGTGAAAAACGCGCCGCACGCCGGCAAGAGCGCGGTCGAGAGATGCCACGTCACGCAAATCGCCGGTGACATATTCGAGCGGAAGATCGGCGATAGCGCGATTGTTGCTCGACGGCCGTAAGAGGACACGGACGTCAGCTCCGCGCGCCGCGAGTTGCCTCGTCAAGTGGCTGCCGAGAAATCCAGCGGCTCCCGTAACAAGAATCTTTGCGCCGCTCATGCCGTTTCCTCGCAGGCCGTGGAGTCACTCTGTGGTGCTGGCAGGACAGCTTTACCCGCACGAGGAGCGGCATAAGATGCCTCGAGAAGCGACGAGAAATATTCCCAGCGGCTGCAGCGGACCAAAGAACGAATATCCTGAAACTTTTCCTGTAATTCATTGCGCGAGGCAGGCTCGACGAGACCACCGCCCGAAGAGACTATGAAACCATCGACATCATAGTCGTCCAGATACTCGAACAACTCGCTGATTTCGCAAACATCGCTTTGTAAGTTTACGGTAGTGTGCGTGCAGACGTAAAAGCCGGAGAGTTTCGCGGCCCGGATTCCTTCCATCACACGCGCGAAAGATCCCGGCTGTGCGACGGTCTGGTCATGAACGCGTTCTCTGCCCGCCAACTCCACGGTCAGAAAAAGGCGCGGGTCGGGGCGAAATTCGTGGATGCGCTTCCGCAGTAGCAGCCCGTCCGTATGAAGAAAAACGTTGCGGCCGGCCTTATTCAGTGCGGCAGCGATCCGTCCGATGACCGGATGCAGCAAAGGCTCGTCGCCCGCTGCGTCGTCGCCAACCCAGAAAATTGGCGCTGCAGTCTGCGAAACGATAGCTGCGGGAATTTCCATTACTGCGGCGTTGGGATCGGACTCGGCGTCAATTTCCTTTTGGTTGGTAGAAGAGAAAGCCGATGGAGAAAGATGAAATATAGTCGAATTGTCGCGGCTGCTCGCGAATGCGCGGGCTATCCTGCCGCGTAGAAGATCCAGGCTTAACCTTGAAGGGAACTTCATTCGGGTCCTAAAAGCCGCTGCGCAGCCGGAATTCTTCCGGACGGAATTTGCACGCGCAGAATTCTTCGGCCCGGCGGGACTGGTTGACCGCTTCGCGGTCACGCACTCCATTGTGAAAACGGGCCAGGGCGTAAACCGGGAACGAATTGCGATAGAGGTGATATTTCAAATAGAAAACGCACGGAAAACCGGTGCCGGTAAAATCGGATTCATCCCAGGAACCGTCTTCGTTTTGCTGCGTGACAAGATATTCTGCGGCTTTCGAACTCGCCGGATCATCGGGTCCGGCCACGGCAAGAAGCCCGATCAGTCCCCAGGCGGTTTGCGAAGCCGTGCTGTTGCCCTGCCCTTTTGAAGACTCGACGTGATAGCTGCGCAGCGATTCGCCAAAGCTGCCGTCGGGCTTTTGCACGGACTTGAGCCACTCGACAGCGCGCCTGCAATACTCCTGCGCGGTTAGCGAAACAGTTTCGAACGACCGCAACACGCCGCTAGTGCCGTAAACATAGTTCACGCCCCAGCGACCGAACCACGATCCGTCATCGCATTGATCCTGCAAAAGAAATTTTACAGCGCGCTGCACGGCAGGATGTTCCGCGGGCCAACCGAAACGGCCCAGACACTCGAGAACGCGTGCGGTGACATCGGCGGTTGAAGGATCAATCATGGCGTTGTGATCGGCGAACGGAATGTTGCAGATGTATCGCCGGCTGTTGTCGCGGTCGAACGCGCCCCAGCCGCCGTCGCGATTCTGCATGCTAAGCAGCCACTGTATGCCACGGCGAATCGCGGCTTCCATGCGCTTTTCGTCGGGAATCTTCACTCGCTGCAGCGCCATTAATACAAACGCAGTGTCATCCACGTCAGGATAATGATCATTGCGAAATTCGAATGCCCAGCCGCCTGGTTCGGCGTCCTTATTTTTTACTTGCCAATCGCCCGGGCCAAGAATCTGCTTGGACAAAATCCACTCCGCAGCCTTTACCAGAGACGGGTGATCGGGCGCGACGCCGGCTTCCTCGAGCGCAACCATAGCGATGCAGCTATCCCACACGGGAGAAACGCACGGCTGCAAGCGAATCGTGTCCGGTTCTTCAATTTCAAAACGCGAAAATTCCTGAATCTCGCGCCGGGTCAGCGGATCATCCGGTCCCATGCCCATGGCTATCAGCGCAAAAATCGAATTCATCATTGCCGGATAGATTGCGGCAAGGCCTTCGGTGCGTTCGATGTGATCCAGAACCCAGTGCTTCGCTTCGCGCAATGCGCGTTGGCGGAATGGCTTCCAGGGAACCTTTTCGTAAATCTTGAAGACGCGGTCAAGCGCGAGGAAGAAATTTTTCCAGGATACGAGCTTATCGCTCCAATCAAACGCCGCCGCTTTGCGCGCAGGATTCTTGAAAAGTTCATCCACGCGTGCGTGTTCGGGCAGACGCCATTCGGGACGTATCGCGCAAAGAATCGCCATCGGAATTACGATGCCGCGCGTCCACGATGACATTTCGTAAATGTTGATGAAGAACCAGTTGGGCAGGAGCATCAGCTCCGGCGGAATCGCGGGCACAAGGTCCCAGCCCACTGCACCGACCAGCGCGAGATAAAAGCGGACATATGAATTTGTGTGTTCCAGACCGCCGAGGCGGTGAATTGTTTCGCGGGCAGCGGTCAAATGTGGAGAATTCGGATCTTCGCCAGCCAGCTTCAGGGCGAAGTAGGCTTTGCAAGTTGCGTTTAGTTCAGACGGGCCGCCGGGATAAATGTTCCAGCCACCGTCTTCGAGCTGCTTGTTCCGGACATAGTTAGCCAGCTTGGCGATGCGAACAGGATCGGCCTTGCCAAGTACAAAGAGATAATAGATATAGTCTGATTCGAGGGTCGAGTCGGCTTCGAGCTCGCCCTGCCAATAGCCGTCGACGGCCTGCAGCGAGAGCAGGTGCTCGGCACCGCGCTCAATCGATTCTGGAAGTTCCCGCGCCCAATCCTGCTGACCCGCCGGCATCGGCGCCGCAGTGGTCGAACGCTCTTCACCCATTCTGACGAGTGAGGCCATCGATGCTCCCCCAGAGCAGTGGTTCGAAGTATTTTGTCGGCCGCAAATCCTGCATCGCCCCGGGCAACCCGTTAACTCCTTGATTTACATATAGTTCCAGGGCCGAAACGGACAGCTTGCAGGCGTTCCCCAGGTACTAGCTAAGTATCGCCTTATTTGACTTCTTGGGTCAACGGCCAAGATGTCCCGTTTTTTTGATTCGTCATCACAATAAAACGCTGGCTGGCGATTCCAGAATTCGCTTGACCAGTTGAAAAAGCGGATCGGGAAGCGGCTCGCCTTCGCGCTGGAGCAGCGACGGTTTTTGTCGCAACAATTGTGTCGGGAGTTGCATCCACGGCGGCTGGCTGATTGCGCCATCATCGAGTCCCCGCCGGAGTACAAAAACATCGGCGCGGTCGAGCATATGGCGAGCAGAATCCTTGAAGTCTTCACGAGCGGTATCGAGCACGGTGACGTACAGGGACGGTCTTACAAACTGCAGGAGCGAATTGCTTTCTAGAATGACGTTGAGGCTATCGCTGGCATTAGCTTGTCGGCCTTCGGCGAGAGCTTGCCTGAGAGGCGGCATGCCTTCGGCCAAATAGCCTTGTTTGGTGCGCAGCCAAAACGAACGAGAGGCGCCTGCCCGCAGGAAACGAGCGCTGTCGGTCCCGGCGTGAGCGTCAGATTCCCAATCCAGCGCGACAACGTGTTCGGTCGGAGCGCAATCGCAGTCGTGGCCATTTGTTGCGCAGACGCCGTGACCGTATTGCGTGATTTTCCCGGCGAGCCAGCTGGCTTGCGGCAGCGCTGCGATCAGGTCGCACACCAGCTGCGTTTTGCCGATACTACGCGTGTGGCCGCCCACGACGATCAGGCGGCACGGCGCGGATTTGCGCGATGGTTCAGGTCTTGCCAAGTTTTGCCTCTAGCTCGCCTTCTAACCTTTTGATGCGCGCTCCGAGCTCCGGGAGACGCGCAAACCACGCGTACTGCTCCTTGAATTTATCGAGCGGCCGCGCCGGCGTGCCCCAAACCACCTGGCCGCTGCGGATCGTTTTCCCCGTCGGAATGCCGGCTTGCGCACCGGCAATGGAGTTGTCTTCGAGCGTACAGTGGTCCGCAATGCCAACCTGGCCGCCGACAATTACATGATGCCCCAGAACGCTGGAGCCGGAGATGCCGGTCTGCGCAGCGATGACCGTATGAGCTCCAATTTGCACGTTATGGCCGACGTGCACAAGGTTGTCGATTTTCACGCCATCAGCGATGCGCGTATCGTCGAGCGAACCGCGATCAATTGTGGCGTTCGCGCCAATTTCCACGTCATCGGCAATCTCCACGATACCCGCCTGCGGAAATTTCCAGTGCCGGCCTTCGCCATACGCGTAGCCAAAGCCCTCCGCGCCTACAACCGCTCCCGAGTGAATTTCAACACGATTGCCGATGCGCATGTTCGCATAGAGCGTCACGCGAGGATGAATGCGGCAGTTGTCGCCAACCCAAGTTGCAGCGCCGATGAAGCAATGCGCGCCGATTTGTGTGTGCTCGCCAATGTGGGCATCTTCGCCGATTACGGCATAAGGGCCGATGCTGGCGCTGGGCGCTATTTTCGCGAGCGGCGCGATCACTGCTGTCGGATGGATACCATTTGCAATGATGGACGGTTCACGCAAAAGCACCGCGGCCTTTGCGAATGCGACCTTTACATTTTCGGTACGAAGCACAGTCTTGCCAACGACCGTCAGTCCTGGCGGAAGGACGACGCATTTCGCGGCGGACGCTTCCGCGCGGGCAGTATGTTTCGGCGAGTCCACGAAAATTAAATCCCTGGATGAGGCGCGCTCAGGTGCGGCGACTCCCGCCAGTTCGACTGAAGCGTCGCCTTCGACAGTTGCACCGATCGCTTCGGCTAAATCTTTCGCCGTGTGTTTCATGACGCCTCCCAAATCGCTTATCCGTGAGGACAGGCACAGCGTTGTAGCTCACAAGAAATCGTAAAGCGGCGGTTCGCCTGCCGGCCGGGTTTTCCAGCGCGCGTGTACCCAGACCCACTGTTGCGGATATTTTCGAATGATCTCTTCGGTGACCTTCGCGAATCGTTGCGTGTTTTCAAGGATGTCGCGGTCGGTGTCGCCGGTGCGAAGCAACTCCAGCGGCGGTTCGAAGCGCAGCCGGTATTTCTGTAGCGATTCATCCCACACAGCATAGCCCGGTACCACCGCGGCTCCGGTGTGCAGGGCGACGCGCGCGATGCCGGTGGTTGTGCAGGCGGGCACGCCCAAAAAGTCCACGAATACGCCTTCTTCAGGCATGGTGTTCTGGTCGGCAAGGATTCCGATCGTGCCTGCGTCCTTCAAAATCTTGAGCATGGCGCGGGCGGACTCATTTTTAAAGATTGGTGCGTTGCCGGAAAGGCCTCGGTAACGATTCACCAGCGCATCGAGTCGAGCATTATCGAGCGGCCTTGCCATGTAATGGAGAGGATAGCCATAAAGAGCATGCGCGAACGACGACAGCTCCCACGCGCCCATGTGCGCCGTAAGAAAGAGCACGCCTTTTCCACGACGCTGCCCTTCCAGAAAATTTTCCTGGCCATCGAGGACAATCACTTCCGCGATATTTTCCCGGGTGTAGTGCGGCATACGCGCAAACTCCGCCGCCATCCAGCCGAGGCTGCGCACCATGCCGCGAGTCGTCGCCGCACGCTGCGTGTCGGTCCACTCAGGAAACGCCAGCTTCAAATTGAATTCAGCCGTCTTGCGCAGCTTCGGCGTCACCGCGAACAAGATTCGCGCAACCGCCACAGCCAAGGCACGCGCCAACCGTCGCGGCAACGCGACCGTAATTTTAAGAACAATCCATACGACTGCGAACGCCAGCCATTCCATCATCGCTGGACATTATGCTAGAACTTACCTTTCGCGGCTGCCAGAGATAACCGACTGTCTATGACTTCACAACCGTCCGGTGAAACCACTGCGACACCCACGCAGCGTATCGCCTGGGCCATTCTGATCCTCGTTACGCTTTATATCTGCTATTTCAGCCATCTCGGAGTCATTGGATTCGTCGGCCCCGACGAGCCGCGTTACGCGTGGATCGCGCGTGACATGGCGGAAACTGGCGACTGGGTAACTCCGCGGCTCTACGGAAAGCCGTGGTTCGAAAAACCGCCGCTTCTTTATTGGGGAGGCGCGGTCTTTTTCAAACTCCTGGGCGAAGACCATCCCGAAGTCGCCGCGCGCCTGCCCAGCGCGATCTCCGCTCTTCTCGCGACGCTAGCTCTCGCCTGGCTCGCCTGGCGCAGCTACGGAGAAGAATGCGCGCGCTGGCTGCTGCTTCTGCTGCCTACAAGCGTCGGCATGATTGGCTTCTCGCATGCCGCAGCAACGGACATGCCGTTCGCGGGAACGCTCACGGTTGCGATGGTGTGCGCCGCCGTCGCGCTTGGTCTCACGCAAAGTGAAAACACACCAATCCTTCCGTACACGCCGTGGCTCGCCCTACTGCTCTTCGGTTTTTTTCTGGGGCTCGCGGTACTTGCAAAAGGTCCTGCAGCGATCATTTTGTCCGGAGGTGCGGTTTTCTTCTGGGCCATTTTCACCAAACGCTGGCGTGACGCCTTGCGCCTACTTCATCCCGCTGCAATCGCTTCCTTCTGCATTACTGCTCTCCCGTGGTACATCCTCTGCGCCCGCCGCAATCCCGATTTCTTCCGCATCTTCATCATCGAACACAATTTTAAGCGTTACCTGACGCCGGAATTCCAGCACATCCAACCCTTCTGGTTTTATATCCCCATCCTATTCATAGCGTTTTTACCATGGTCATTGCTGACGATTGTGGCCGCTGGAAAAGGGTTTGCCGAATTTTCGAAAACTCGCCACGTCAGCTCGCTTACATACCTAACTCTTAGCTGGGTAGGTTCTTGCCTGTTATTTTTTTCATTTTCGAAATCGAAGCTGCCCGGATACGTCTTACCCGCTGTTCCGGCGATTGGGTTTCTGTTATCCAGGATTCTTTCAGCAGGAACACTCCTAAAACGGCGCACTGCGGGCATAGCGCTCACTGTAAGCGGACTTATCTTCCTGTGCGCCGTCATATACCTCTACTTTCAGCTGCAAGACTATTCGAGGTTCGTTCCCCTCCATTCGCACCGGCTCTCATTCGGGGAGACAATAGCGGCACTTGTGATTTCCTTGGTACTTTCGGTGATTACGGTCTGCGCCGGAGTATCATTCTGGACATCTCCTAATTCGTCTACTGAGTTTTGCTTGGTGGGCTTGAGCATTCTAGGCTTCTCTTTTCTCATGCAGTCTTCTTCAGTCGTCGTCGATCGCGCTCACCTCGATTTACTCTCCTGTAAGCCACTTGCTGTCGCGACGCGTCTAAACGTTCCGCCGACAGAGCAATTGCGCGTGCTCGGTTTTCGCCGCAATTATGGTTATGCCCTTAACTTTTATCTGCATCGGGAAGTGCCAGAGTGGACCGAGAGTCCAATCCGGAACGGTTTTGTTCTCGCCAGCGGAGTTTCTTGTGAAGCACTGCGAACTGAGGACGGTTGCAAAAACTTGTGGGCGAACCTTGACCTGAACGTGAACTGGTCTCTGCTGAGAATTACGCCCTCGGATTCACTTGGCCGGCTTGGCGGAGGGCGGGAGCCGCGTCAGGAAAAATGAAACCACGCGGTTCTCGTACATGCGCTTCTCGTCTTCGCCCAACGAAACGTAATTCCCATGCGGCAACATGGCTATCTCTTTCGGCTCAGGGGATTTTGTAAACAGTTGCCTGGTGCTGTCCCCGAGTTCGCGTTCGTCAGAGGGCTGCAGGAAGAGTTTAGGCACACCCGAGACCGCATTCAGATTAGCGGACAACGGTGCATCCTGGTGATGCTCGTAGTTCAGCCAATCAAAACTCAGTTCCGCGGCACGCGCCATGAACGGAAATCCGCCCAGCCCCGTCTTGTCGACTTCCACTTTCACCATCTCTTCCGGCTTGTCGTACACCGAATCGAGAACCACCGTGCGAATGCGCTTGTCGGATTCCGCATCGCGCAATGCCACATAAGCGCCGAGGTTGTAGCCCCAGACACCAAAACGTTCGGGATCCACGTCGTTACGTTGCGCAATCGCGTTCATGGCCGCTTTTAGCTCGGCGGCTTCGCGGTATCCAAAAGAAGTGGTCCCAGCGTTCGCTCCGTGGCCCACAAAGTCAAATACGAAGACGTTGTACTGGTGATCCTGCAGTGCGGAAACCAGCGTCAACAGCTCACCTTTACTGGACTCGTAGCCGTGGCAGAGGATGATCGTCGGCACACCGCGAAATCCTGGGAAAAACCAGCCTTCGCGCGCCCCCGCCGGTCCCGGAACCTCAAATTGCACGGCGTCGGGCCGGCCAGGGAAAGTCTGAAGATTTATGTCCGAGCTGGTGCGATTGGGCTTAACAATCCGATAGACCAGGAATCCGGCAATAGCCAGGGTGGCGAGTCCCGCGAAGAACAGTAGCGCGACCATCGCCGTAAAAAGCTTCGTATACCACTTGGTTGGGTAGCGGAGCTCGAAGAGAATTGACATACGTGGCTTGCGCGACCGAGCGTGCTGCGCGCGCCCCTGTCATTACCTCACGTTGAAATGGCTATCTTTCTTGACTCTAACACACGTCTTTCTTCGCCAAAGCGGAGACCCGCCTTGCTGTGTCGCATTTATATCGGGTAAGAAACCTGAGGAGGTTCGCCGGCGCTCACAACCGTCATTCAGGGATGCGCAGCGACGACCGAAGGTTCCGACCTGGTCGGAAGGAATCTGTCTTTTCTTCGCTGCCAAGATTAGCCGCCTGGGCGGATTCCCGCGCGTTTTGGGAATGGGCTATGATAAGTACTCGCGCGGAGCCGCAGTCCGCATTCTTCACCTTCATGAATATTGTCGACTTACGTCAAACCAGCGTCCGCCAGATAGAGCCGTTGCTTGAAGAGGAGTCACTGCACTGGCGGGATGAGTTGCATTGGGATTATCGCGGCGCGCTGGAGTTGATCAAGCGGTTCCTCGAAGCGCGCGCGCTGTCGGGTTGCGTCGCCTACGAAAATGGCACTGCCGCCGGTTACACCTTTTACGTGATGGAAGAACAGAAAGGTTTGATTGGCGGCCTCTACGTCTCTCCGCAATTTGACCAAACCGCTATCGCGCGTCGCCTGCTGGAGGAAATGCTTTACGGGATGCGCACGCTGCCGAATCTGTCGCGCATCGAAGCGCAGTTGATGCCCTTCGGCGGCCCGGTTGATCACCCGTTGCGCGAACTCGGATTTACGCTTTATACGCGGCAGTTCATGCTGCTCGATTTGAACAAGTCGCTAGAAATGCGCTCCGGCGCTACCACCGGCTTGCGGCTTTCGCGCTGGAACGACCGCTACTTCGATCCTTGCGCCAAGCTGATTTATCTCTCGTACGCGAATCACATCGACGGCGACATCAACGACCAATATCGCAGTAAAGCGGGCGCGCTACGCTTCTTGAAAAATATTATTCTGCTTCCAGGCTGCGGACAGTTTGTGCCGGGAGCATCGTTCGTGCTGCACATGCCGGGCAGCGATGATCTGCTAGGCGCGGTCTTAACCAGCGAAGTTTCACCCGGAGTCGGTCACACAACGCAACTCTGTGTGTTGCCCGGCCACCAAGGTCATGGCCTAGGCCGCGCGCTAATGATCACCGCCATAGATGCCTTGCGTGGATTGAAATTTCACGAACTCACGTTGACCGTCACGTCGGTAAACCACGGCGCCGTGCAACTCTATGAAAAACTGGGCTTCCGCACGTTGAAGTCTTTCACCGCCGGAGTATGGCCCCGCGAACACAAGTGACCAGAGATCAGCGACCAGGTCGGAAAAAAACCATAGATGCGCCGCCCGATTCTATGTTATCCGTAAAATTAAGTACAGTCCTTCTAACTAGATTAAAATATATTCCGGGCGTCTATGCCGAAATTCAAAACCATTACGGATCTGTTGGTCTGGCAAAAATCGATGAGTTGGTTTTACTCAGTTACCGCGCATGTGAGGGCTTTCCGACAGAAGAACGTTTTGCACTCGATTCGCAGATTCGCCGGGCAGCGATTTCCGTACCGGCGAATATCGCCGAAGGATTCGGGCGATGGAATCGTCGGGAATTTGCCCGGTTCTTAGCCATTGCAAGCGGCTCGCTAGGAGAACTGGAAACGCATTTTTATAATTTCGCAACGGCTTGGCTACATCTCGCCGACTCGTGTTAGTCCGATCCTGGAAGCAAATTGATGAGGTCGCACGAATCACCTACGCCATGATTTCAAAGATCACAGCAAAAGAATCGGCGACCGCCAAGAAACTCTGAGCCGTTGTTCGGCACTTTCTCGGTTTGAGCCAGAAACAACCAACGAGGGCAATGGTCTCTGGTCTCTTACTTCTTCACTCTATCCTTCAGCAAATTCTTCAGCTCCGCCATGAACTCCTGCACGTCCTTGAAGTCCATATAAACACTGGCGAATCGCACATAGGCAACTTTGTCCAGCTTCTTCAGGCGGTGCATGATCATCTCGCCGATTTCCGTAGTCGTTAGCTCGCGCTCGGTCGCTTCGTGCACCACGCCTTCAATCTCGTCCACGATCGCTTCCAGCTTCGGCGTAGCCACTGGCCGCTTTTCGCACGCTTTCAACAATCCCTGCAATATTTTCTGCCGTTCGAAGCGCTCGCGCCTTCCATCCTTCTTGATCACCATGTACGGAATCTCATCAATCCGCTCGTACGTGGTGAAGCGTCGCTCACATTTCAAGCATTCGCGGCGCCGGCGAATCGTGTCGCCGGTGCGCCCCTCGCGCGAATCAATTACCTTGTCATCCAGATGCCCGCAGAAAGGACACTTCACTCCGGCTTTTCTCCCTTGCCGCCCCGTTCAACGCCCCTTTCGGCGTTCGGTCCCGCACTTCCGTGCGCGGCAATTTCTTCGAGCTCTTCTTTTTCGTGTTCCGCCAGTTCCCGCAGGTTGCCCAGAGAAACGCCTTCGCGGATCAGCAATGGAATTCCCGCGATGCTGCACCCAGCAAACGTCACCAACCACAGCACAATCGCCGCCGCTACAGCCGCGGAGCTTTCTACACCAAACACTTTCGTATACGCGAAAATCGCCAGCGCCTGCGATCCTCCACCTACAGCCGGCAACTGCACCGCCGAACCCACCAACGTAAACGCCAGCACCAACATGTTGTCGGCAAAATTCAATTCCGCCAGCCGTCCGCCAAAGCTATGCGCCACCAAATAATAGACGGCCAGCACCATGCCCCAGTGAACGGCGGAATATAACACGGCCAGGGCCAGATCACCGGCGGACTTCACGGTCTGAATGCCGGTGATGAAGCCCAGAATTATTTTGGCAACTTTAGGCCGCCACCCCGCACTCGCAAGCCACCCTTGCAACCGTGCTTCGAGCAGAGCTGTTCCGTGCACGCGCAAATAAATTAGAAATGCAATCGCGCCGCCGACTCCGACCGCCAGCATCGAGCCGGCAGTGCGCGCCGCCTTGGCAATCGTCACCGCTGCATCGCCGCTGTGCTGGACTCCGTTGAATACCAGCAAGGCGATGGCTGCAATCACCGCCATACTCGCAATGTCAAACAGACGTTCCAGCACCCAGATGCCGAAAATATCCGCCAGCGGAAGTTTGGCTCGCTTCGCCAGCAGCACCGGCCTTATCGGTTCTCCAGCCCTGCCCAGCACGAAGACTGAAGCAAAACCGGCAAGGGTGGCGGGATAGATTTCCCAGAATTTCGCGTGCCCCAGATTCTTTTGGAATATTTCCCAGCGCAGCGACCTCACCGCATAGCATCCGTAGATCACCACCACAGCAGCGACGAGCCACAGACGGATTAGTGCCCTTGATGGCCAGCCACAATTTTGCGCCGCTGAAACCACTCAGTCCCAGCGACCCGCCGGACCGGTACACCAGGTAGCCGAGCACCGCCACCGCTGCCACCGCCAGCAGCCATTTCTTTGACTTGGAGTGCATGAGTGAATGAGCCTACTGGCCGCCAGCCTCGCTCGTCAAGCCAACCGCTCACAAATGGTTCAGTTTATTGACCTTGTTTAGCAGGGTGCAGGTCTTGTATTGGGAGGCTCGGGCCGAGTAAGATGCGCAGCAAATGGCTCGTCGGTGCTCAATCCCGTTCGGGGAACAATTCGGTAGCAATTTACGTTCCATACTATGGCAGGCCGAACTCAGTACTCAAAGGGCCGCTCGATGGGCTTCAGACACCGGGTTTGCCGTTGTATTCCAGCCCGGCAACAATCTTTACTGGTGTCGCGCCCAGAGAAGCTCTTGTGGATTCGAGGCTGATTTTACGTTGGAGCAGGATGCCCAACTGGTCCAGCAATGCCTCCAGGGAGATGGCTCTGCCTGGGAGGAACTTGTGCGTCGCCATTCGCGCCGCATATTCAACATCTGTTACCGGTTCACCGGCAATCGCACCGAAGCCGAAGACCTGTCGCAGGACGTCTTCCTTCGGGTTTACCGGACGATTGGCAGCTATCGTTCGGCGTACGGCGGATTTGCAACTTGGATGACAAGCGTGACTCGCAACCTTTTAATCGACCATTACCGGCGCACCAAGCGTGACCGCATCACGGACTCGCTCGATGACGCGATGCCGGTGGTCGAAAACAAACAATCCTCAGCGCGCCGTCCGGACGAGCAAGCGTTGCTCGGCGAACTCAGCTCGCAAGTGCAATCGGCGCTGACCAAGCTTTCGCCCGAACTGCGCGAAGCCGTGATTCTTCGCGACTTGCAGCAATTGGAATACAGTGAAATTCAAACTGTGCTCTCGGTACCCGAAGGCACGGTAAAATCAAGAATCAACCGCGGGCGCATCGAGCTCGCGCGGATACTTGCAACAAATGGGGGTTCGCCCATCATGAACTGGACCTGCGAACAAACTGAGCTTCTACTGACGGACTATCTCGACGGGCTGCTGCAACCCGAGCAGCAGCATGCATTCGACTTGCACGTGAATGGTTGCGAACGCTGCACGCCGCTGGTCTCCAGCGTCACGCACGCCATCGCCGAATCTGCGCGCTTTGCCGGAACTCGAACTTCCGCCGCGTTTTGTTTACAACGTTCTTGACGCCACACTGGGCCCACGCGAATCCGTTAGCGGCTGGGCCGCAGTTCGCGCCTGGGTGCGCGGAATCGCTTCGCCGCGCTTCGCGTACGGCTCACTTTCGCTTGCCGCAACTTCCTTGATGATCGTCACCGTTTCCGGCTTCAACTGGAAAAAGCCGAAGATTGCCGATCTTTCGCCGGTGAATATTTATCGAGGCTCCGAATCGGCCAAGTCACAGTATCGCCTACGCGCGCAGCACCAAATACTTCAGCGACCTGCGCGTCGTTTATGAAATTCAATCCAAGCTGCGTCAGGACAATGGACTTCCGGCAGCGACCGAAGGCACCGCGCCCGGAATCGACGCCAGCAAAAAGATCCTGGCCGTACCGACGGCACCAATCCCGCGACTCCTCGCCAGCAGAATCGCGCACGGGTTCCAGGGGATGCTACAGCCCTGGCAGAAAAACGATGTCGACATCGCACCTGCAGGTGCTTGCGCAGGAACTCCCCATCCTCAGTGGAAGATTTTGTTTCGCCCTGGGCGAAAGCTCAGCGGAATGCTTGAAGGGAGATCTCGATGAAGTGTGCTGTCCATACCGATGTGGACGCAACCGGGTACTGCCGTAACTGCGGAAAGCCCATGTGCGCGGCGTGCGCGCGGCCAGTGCACGGCGTGCTGTACTGCGAGGACTGCCTTGCCACGATCACCGGACAAGCGACGCTCCGCCTGCCCGCATATGCTCCGCCTCCGCAGCAGCGCCGCAACTTCTGCCTACGCCTAGCGCCGCCCTCCGCCTACGGCATGGCCATGCCCGTCGCGCGCCCCGCGGGACAAAGCAGCCCGGCCGCTGCCTTCATTCTTGCCTTCATTTTTCCTGGCCTCGGTGCCATCTACAATCGCCAGTACAACAAGGGCCTGATTCATATCGCCATTTTTGCATCCATCATTCTCGGCCTTTCCAGCGATCTCGATGGCGGCTTCAAGGCCATGCTTGGCATTCTTCTCGGTGGTTTTATTTTCTACACTGCCTTCGAAGCCATGCAGACCGCACAAGCCAAAAATCGTGGAGAAATACCTCCCGATCCGCTTGAGTCCTGGAGCAAGGACCGTCCGATTGGCGCGATCATTCTGATTGGTTTGGGTGTCTTGTTCCTGCTCGACAATTTTCACATTTTTGACTTTATCCGGATTGGACGCCTGTGGCCGCTGATCTTAATTGGCGTCGGGCTATACATGTTCCGAAACAAACTGGGCGTGCGATCTTGAGAACGGTGAGGAGCTTTCGAGGATGAGCACTCAGCCACGTTGTACCTGTAGTCGTTGCACCATTCGCGGACTGATGGGCCCCGCGGTGATCACCACGCTGGGGATTCTTTTTCTGCTGAGCGAGCTGCAGCGGCGGCATGCTTTCCTTCGGCCATACTTTTCCAATTATTCTGATCGTGATTGGCGCTATTAATCTCGCGTCCGCGGTTGCGCCCATGGACGGCCACATCGGCACGCCGGTCGCTCCGGTTCCCCTTCGTTCCTCCCGCCACCGGCACCCGCCCGCGCCGCCTTCTTCTACCTATAACCCGCCGCTACTTCCGGGCAGGGACAATAAACGCTTATGGCTAACGGTTCTCTCCAACCCGCCCTCGCACCAGCGGTGTCTTTAGCGGCCTGTTACTGATCGTTTTCGGGTTCTTGATTTTGCTGCACAACTACGGACACCTGCAGCTCGGAGGAATCTTCCGCCATTGGTGGCCGCTGATCTTCATCTTCTGGGGAGCCACCAAGCTCTACGAACGCACGCTGGCGCAACGGCAGGGCCGCACCGCCGGATGGATCACTCCTGGCGAAGTTTTCCTGGTCATTGGCTTGATGATGGTTGTTTTGGGACGTAATTGCGGTTGGAGAAGCTCCGCATCAGTTCTCGATGAATGTGGACATTAACATTGGCGGCGAGCCTTACTCGTTTCCTGTCGATATTAATCCGCAGCCCATCGCTCCCAACTCCCGCATTTTAATCCGCGGCGGTCGCGGCACCATCACCGTGCGCTCCTCCGACGAGCCCACTCTCCGCATCACCGGCCAAAAACAAATTCGCACCTTCAGCGAAGCGGACGCGCAGAAACGTTCCGCTTCCATTGACATTCAGGCAGTAAAAGTTGGCGACGGCTACGAGATTCATCCCGGCCGGCTTCGATCTCGGCGATTCGCGAATTTCCGTGGATATGGACATCGTGGTGCCGAAAAAATCCACGGTGATCGTTCATAACGAACGCGGCGACGTCAATATCTCCGACATGGCGACCGACGTGACCGTTTCCACGCAGGAAGGCGACATCGAGATCAACGACACCACCGGCAACGTGGACGTCAGTCTGCAAAAAGGCGACGTGAAAATTACCGACACCAAAGGCGACGTGAAAGTTGCAGGACACGGTGGCTCCGTCGAAGTGGTGGATGCTTCTGGCAGCCTTACCGTGGACGGCGAATTCTACAGCTCCGTTCGCGCCGACAAAATTGCCAAAGGCGTGCGATTTATTTCGCAGCGTTCCGATCTCACGCTTACGCAGCTGGGCGGGCACTTCGAAAAAACCACCGGCAACCTGGAAATCGCCGACGCTCCTGGCAACCTGACATCGCGCACAAAAAACGTTTCCGTGTCTCTGGAAAACGTCACTGGAAGAATTGTTCTCGACAACACCAACGGCTCGGTTGAATTACAGTTTTCCGGCGCGCCCAAAGAGGACATTACCGTCAACAACGAACGCGCTTCCATCACCCTGAGCATTCCCTCTTCGTCGAGCTTCGACATTCAGGCCGATTGCCGTTCCTGCGACATCGATTCGGAATTTACGGGCAGCGGGCTCAAAGCCACGCACACTGACAAGGGCGATTCGCACCTCGAAGGCAAGTATGGCTCCGCGCGCGGCCCCAAAATCATCCTCAAGACCAGCTACGACTCCATCCAAATCCGCAAAACCACCTGAGCGCGAGTCGTTCCCTATCGCCGTCGTAGTTTCCGAACGTAGCGCCGGGCTTTAGCAGGGCTGCTCGCTGCGGATGTTTTCTTCAACTCTTCGAGGACGTACTATTCCACCAACTCGACGCGCACCGGAAAACCTTCCGGCGCATTCTCCACAAACTCTTCTCGATTCCGCCATTCCGCCAAGTGGCCGAACCTGCCTGCCATCCCATCCTGCCAGGCGAATCCGGTTCTCGTCCGCCATCTTCGTCAGCTCGGTGCGCACAGTTTTTTCCGGCACATTATAAAAAGCGGAAAGCCTTCGCACGCTGATAAATGCGGAGCGAGTCGTCGCTCCTGCCAATCGAAGAATCTCCCGTTTCATCATTTCTGTGGAATTCATTGCAGATCCTCTCAGGAAAAGGTTGTCGGGCGCTGGGAACCACATGGCCGGAATTCGGGGGGGACAAAACCAGCGACTGCACTATACCGCTGTGCGTCCCTGGAGCGGGCAATCCCACCTGAGGGAAAAAAGCCTCGGCTCACGAAGCTGTGCTCGGGAGAAGATAAGTCCGACTCACCAGACTTTTTCAGTCCCCGGTTCTCTGACGGTGTTTTGGGAAGCTTACGATTCTCGACAATTCAGTGCTGCACACCTTCTAGCTTCGCGCAGAAATTGCCGAATCGCGGAAGTTCTACGTCAGTTTCATGAAACAATAGCAAGTTGCATTTTTGGATGAGGGCATGACCCAGGACAAATTCAAACCAGATCAAGATTCATTAGATCGATGGGCCGCGGTTGACCGCTATTTCTCCGAACAGCTCTCTCTTTCCGATCCGGCTCTCGACGCGACAATGGCCGCAAACAAATCCGCTGAGTTGCCAGCCATTGATGTCGCTCCCAACCAGGGAAAGCTTCTGCAATTGCTGGCGCGGATGGTCGGTGCGCGAAGAATTCTCGAAATCGGCACTCTCGGCGGCTACAGCACGATCTGGCTGGCGCGTGCACTACCCGTTGGCGGCCGCCTGGTCACGCTCGAATTCAGTCCCAAGCACGCGGAAATCGCTCGCGCCAATATCGCCCGCGCTGGCCTCTCTGATCTCATCGAGATTCGCATTGGAGCTGCTCTGGATACCCTTCCCAAACTTCAAACTGAAATCGCCGAACCGTTCGACGTGATTTTTATCGACGCCGACAAACCCAACAACTCCGAATACATCCGCTGGGCCATCAAACTTTCCCGTCCCGGCACTCTGATCATCATTGACAACGTAGTGCGCGATGGCGCCGTCATCGACGCCGCCAGCACCGACAAAGACGTCCAGGGCGCGCGTCACCTCTTCGAACTGCTAGCAAACGAGCCGCGCCTCAGCTCCACCGCCATCCAGACCGTCGGCGTCAAAGGCTACGACGGCTTCGCCTTTGCGCTGGTAACGGCAAAGACATAGCTCTACCAAACTCGACCATCAAAAAATATTGCCGTTCGTAACTTTGCCCGATCCATTTGCGTAGCTATCTTCAAGCCAGCAACTGAGCTCGACCGTGCGGCTGCGATGGAGCCTACCTATGTCCGAGCACGTGGTACTAAAAAACACAATTTCAATGCCAAACCCCAGCGCGCGATTCCCTCTCTGGGTACGATTCGTTGTGATTATCGGCGTCGTCCTGTTAACCGCTGGCGGGTTCATTTCTCTCTTGCAACCGGCTCTGCTCGTTTCTCCGCATGATGAGATCAATTCAGCCGTGCGCGTCTATGCTGCGTACACCTTTTCACGCGACCTGGCGCTTGCCTTCATGCTTTTCACTGCTCTGCTACTGCGCGCCCGTACAACGCTCAACAGCCTGATGCTCCTCACAGGGTTCATCCAATTGCTCGACGCTTTCACGGACGTATTGGACCATCGTTGGGTCATTGTTCTGGGCGCCCTTGTGATCGGCGCGATCTTCTTCTTCGGTGCTGCGGTCCTGTCCGGATTCCCTTTCTGGAAAATCCAAGCCTGGAGACGTGAGTAGAACGGGCCGCGGTTTTGTTTCAGGGCTAGCGCTTTTCCTGTACAAATCAGCGAACGGGGCTTTCGCCCAGATAGCGATAGTGACCGATGATTCTCCAGTTGAAGAGCACATCCTCCATTTGCGGTCCCTGGCCGATGTTGTGGACGATGAGGTAGCGCCCGGTCTGCGGCGACTTTTCGCTGACCACAATTCCGATGTGGGTGATAGCTCCACCTAAATTCCAGGTTACGAGATCGCCTGGGCGATAGTCGCTGGCGTCGGGGGAAAGCGGAAGCGATTGTCCGTGGCGTGCGAAGAAGACCATGAGATTTGGAACGCGGCGATGATCAATGTTTGGATCGGTGACGGAATTTGCGCTGCTTGCAGAGCGATTCCATTTCCGCGGATACGCCGAAATGTGGGTGGCCATGTCTTCATGGACTTCTTTTTGCAGATCGATGCCGACGGCGCGATAGGCCCGGACGACTTCATCGGTGCAGACTCCGGTGGAAGGCGGAACATCCCCTCCCGGGTACGGGATGCGAACGTAGGCAGGATCGTAGCGAACGATGTGGTGAGTGCGTTCCACGGCGGCGGCCACGAAGCGGTCAAGGAAGCGTTGAGCGGGACGGGAGAGTACAGATTGCGAGGAGGGGAGCACCGGCTCGGAATGACCGAGAAGAGAAACGGGCAGGAATAAAAAGAAAGCGATGGCGCGGCGGATGCGAAGAGGCCGGTTAAGGAATTCAAGCACGACGCAGGGCATGGGGATGGGTCCTCAGATAGTCATCAGACGGATGCGGGGCAGTCATTAGACGCGATCATCGTCAAGTTAGTGCCCGTCGAGCAGTGCCCAAGGACTGAATCGAGTCAGGAGTTACGGCACGGTTTTCCCGTAACTGCAGAAGACAAAGGACTTAGAGCAGCTTTGTCCGGGCAGGCGTCCGACGCTCACTTCCGCGCGCCCGCTGCCACAATCTGGATAGTAACATTGAAGGGACGATACGAAAGGTAAAATATACATTGAACGGGGAAAAGTGAGGGTTGAACGGGGAATTTGGCGGGTTGAATGGAGAACGGCGATTCTCGATTTCGCTTGTTTACTCCGCGACGCGAGCGAGATCCTCGTAAAACGTCGGATACGAGACGCCCGCGCATTCCGCGTCGCGAATCGTGGTCGGGCCTTCGGCGCCCAATGCGGCCACCGCGAAGGCCATCGCGATGCGGTGATCGCCGCGCGGTTCGATGACTGCGCCGCGCAATTTCCCGGCAGTGCGTCCCGCTACTTTCAATCCGTCGGGAAATTCTTCGACTTTGGCGCCCATGCGCCGCAGGTTTTCGGCCAGCGCCGCAATGCGATCGCTTTCTTTGACGCGAAGTTCTGCGGCGTCGCGTATTTCGATTCCCGCTTCGGTGAACGGTCCGAGCGCCGCCAGCATCGGCAATTCGTCTATGACCAGCGGAATTTCTGATCCCTCGATGACGCCGCCTTTCAGTTCCGCACCCTTCACCGCGATGTCGCCGATGATTTCGCCCTGCGCGCTACGCAGCGAAAGCATTTGTATCGAAGCGCCCATTCGCGCAAAGACATCCAGAATCGCGGTGCGGGTGGGATTCAATCCCACTCCTTGAATGTGCAAACTCGATTCGGGAAACAGTGACGCGGCAGCAATAAAAAACACGGCCGAAGACAAATCGCCGGGCACTTCGATTTTTCTTCCGGTCAGCTTGATTTCGCCGTTGCCCTGAATGCGCGTCACCAGACCATGACGTTCGACGGAAACGCCGAATTCTTCCAGCGCCAGTTCGGTGTGATCGCGGGTGCGCGCCGGCTCAGTGACGCTGGTGTCGCCTTCGGCGAACAATCCTGCCAGCAGCACCGCGGATTTTACTTGCGCGCTGGCCATCGGCATTTCGTAGTGAATTCCGTGCAATTTTCCGCCGAAGATTTCCAGCGGAGCGAAGTTTTCATCGCGCGCCAGAATTTGCGCGCCCATTTCGCGCAAAGGAGTAAGGATGCGCTTCATCGGACGCTTGTTCAGCGAATCGTCGCCGGCAATTTTGCTGGCGAAATTCTGCCCGGCAAGAATTCCGGAAAGCAGCCGGATGGTGGTTCCGGAATTCCCCGCGTCCAGCGCGCGCTTGCTGCTCTTCAATCCATGCAACCCGTGGCCCGTGACGCGCACCAAACTCTTGTCAGCTTTAACCTCAGCGCCCAGCGCCTTCATGCAGGCCAGCGTGCTGTGGCAATCCGCCGCCAGCGCAAAATTTGTAAGTTCGCTGGCGCCCTCGGCAATTCCCGCGAGCATGGCGTAGCGGTGTGAAATGGACTTGTCACCAGGAGGCACCACCCCGCCTGCGACTACTTTTGCCGGATGAATTGTTTTTTTTCTCAAGGGTAATTGCTCGAAGTGCACTCGTGAGTTTGCTTGCCTGGAAATTTTAGCATGCGGCGGCCGGAGTTTCCTGGCCACAACTGTCCACCCGGACAGTTTAGAAAAATGCACTTCCTTGCAAACGCAGTGAAATCCAGCGGCCCGCTTCTACGTATCATAGATAGTGAACATGAATTGATGCGCCGGAAGGAAATTGGAGAAGTAGGAGACGAACGCTGCAATAGCGTGTTCGCGCAGAGCTAGAAAAAGAGGAGAAAGTGAATGTCTGTCCGTAGTTCCGCCGTCAGCTTGTTTGTCCACTCCGCGATGGTGGTGGGAACGATCTTAGCAGTAACGATTTTGCTGGCCGCTATGCCCGGCCACAATGCGCCGCCCGTCGCGATGGTCAGCCAACCTCAGCAGCAAAGCGCGGCTGCGCAGCCGGCGCCCGCCATGCCCCACGGCTCAACCCGTACGGATGCCAGCGACGAAAGGGCGAATGAGACGGCGGCGATCAGCGATATGAGCGCCATGCACGGCAGCAGCGCGCATATGCACATGACGGAAATGCGTCGGCAAACGCCGGCTGACGTTGCGCGAGCGAATCAAATCGTGACGCAACTGCGCGCAGGAATTGAAAAATACAAGGACTATCACGTCGCGCTGAATGAAGGTTACAAGATTTTCCTGTTGAATCTGCCGCAGCCGGAATATCACTTCACGAAATACGGTAACGGATTCATGGAAGCATTTCGCTTCGATCCGTCACAGCCCACTTCTCTGCTCTATCGCAAAACCGCGGATGGTTACGAGTTGGCTGGCGCGATGTACACCATGCCCAAGGGGGCCACAGAGGAGCAACTCAACGAGCGAGTTCCTTTGAGCGTTGCAATGTGGCACTTGCACAGCAATCTGTGCATGCCGCCAAGAGACGAGCTGAAGACGGCGGACTGGAGCAAGTTCGGATTGAAGGGCTCAATTTCCACGCAACAAGCCTGTGACGACGCGGGCGGCAAATTTCATCCCTCTATTTTTGGATGGATGGTGCACGTTTATCCGTACGAGGATTCGCTGGACAAGATTTTTGCGATGCGTCATCAGGACTGACGAGACTTGTTGCGACGCGCGACTGGCAATTTTATACCGACGCAAGAAACCGCGGGATAAACCCCGCGGCTACACGAACAAGCGGCTGCTGGGCCTGCCTGCGGAAAGCAGGCTGCGGCACTTCAAGAGCGCCCGCCTCAGAAGGCGGCCGCGACAACTGCAAAACGAGATGATTATTTGGTGGTGTCGCGCAGGAGGATTACGTCCGACTCGACGTGACCACGCGGAATCTGGAGCTTCTTCTGGTCTGGCGACCAGGCCAGTCCCCAAATTGAGTCAGAGTGAAATTGCGTAATCTGCCGGCCTGGTTTCCCGTCCAGAGGCTGCAGCCAGATATTGTCCGCATTGTTGTCGCCGGTGATTGTATACGCCAGTGCCTGCCCGTCAGGAGCAAACATAATCGTGCCAGCGTCCACTCTGATTCGCGGATTCGGATCGAGAGACAGCGCGGGGGAGTCCACCGAGGCGCTGTTGAAGACGCCGATTCGTTGGCTGTAAGAGTTAGTGGAGGTTTCGGCGCGTGTGCTGAACGCGACGAATCGGTGATCGTCCCAGGAGACACCGGTAATCGGAAAAACACCCCACTCGGGTCCGCTTCGAGGCGTGAGCTGCTCTGAACTTCCTCCTGCAAGGGCAACCCGGGTCCAGGGCGATTTGGCATCTCCGGAGTAGTAGTAGACCCATTTCCCAGCCGGCGCACAATTGGGAAGTTCGTCGCTGACACCGCTGGTGAGCCGTGTGAGGTTCGAGCCGTCCGCATCCATTCGCCACAGGTGCTCGGAATTATCGTTGTCGTGTCCGCGCATGGTGATCACGATGGTGTGGCCGTTTTCGCAGATCGCGGCGGATCCAAGCGACGCATTGCTGTCACTGAAGATCTCGGTCTGCTGCGAACCGTCGAGACTGACCTTCAACAGCCTGGAAGGAAGCACCAGTAGGACTTCAGAGTTGCTGAGCCAACCTCCGCTCCTGGTCTGTTGCAGCAACTTGGATATTCCGGGAATGGGAGAAGCGGTCCCGCCACCTGACGCGGGAAGAATGTCTATTTCCGCGATGCTCTGGGCCTGGATCGTACTGAGGGTGCGGCCATCGCTGGAAAGCGCGATTGAGCCGTAGTTGTTGGTGTCGTTGGTAACGGGTTCAAGTTTGCCGGCGGGATAAGAGAGATAGCCGATTTGCCCTCGCGTAAAGTTCGTACTTTTGTCGCTATATAGAACGAGCAAGCCGCGTCCGTCGGGCATCCATTTCACATCCGTGAAGCGCTTATCGGGTAAGGAAAGCAGCGGATACTCCTGCTTCTTGGCCGTGTCGAAAAGCAGGACCTGGCGCTGCTGCTGAGAGCTGGCAAAACTGAAGACAAATGCGATGAACTTTCCGTCCGAAGACCAACTCAGGCCCCCCGGGATCGGAGTGGGCCGGACCAGAAGCAGCTGTTCGTTGCCACCGTCCGGCGCAGCAGAAATCCAGCGGCACTTATTTGATTCGGGGTTGTTGCAGCGGATGAAGACCATCTTCTGCCCGTCTGGAGAAAAGGTCGGATGCGCGTCGATGTCACGAACCAGAAGTTTGGGAGTGCCACCCAGCACCGGAGCGCGGAATAACAGGTGGTACAGTCCAGTCTTGTCTCCGGCCTGGAGAAAATAGAGATAGTTGCCGTCGGGCGAGAAAGAAAGAGAAAAAAATGGGTTACGAGAGGGCGCGACGACTTGGGTGTCGCTGGATGTGGGTACATTGCGAAGCCATAGACTTTCGAGGCCGTTCTCGCGTTTGGTGAAAAGCAAGTATTTTCCATCAGGAGAAATCGCCGAGAGCGTAGCGGTGCCGGAATTCGTAGCCTGGGCGATGGAATACTGCGCGAAGGGGCGGGGCGCACTGCGTACGAGAAAACTGCGCAGGCCAAAGCCGGTCCCTACGATTAGCACGACAACAATCGCTGCTATGGCGGCTGCGCCCAACTTGTGTTCTTTGGCTACGCTGGCGATGGCGGAGCTTCCTGAAGAATGTGGCGCGCCGACTGAAGGGCTCGGAGATGTGCCGCTGGCGGGCGCGGCGCTTGATGGATTGATCGCCGATGCGCCACTCGGGGCCGCGGCGGCAGAGATTTCACGATCGGAAGCGCGGTCGGAATCGGAGGCGTGGTGCCTGCCCGAGCTGGTGTCGCGCTTCAGGCGCTTCAGGTCGGCGCGCATTTCCGCGGCGCTCTGGTAGCGCAGGTCGCGATCCTTCTCCATGGCCTTCTTGATTAGTTGTTCTAGTTCCGCGGGAAGGGCGGGATTCAGGCGAACCGCCGCCGGCGGATCTTTGTGAAGGATTTCGTTGAAAATTGCGCCGGAGCTTTCTCCTTTGAATGGAAGAAAGCCGGTAGACATTTCATAAAGTACGACGCCGAAAGAAAAGAGATCGGTGCGCGCGTCGAGTTGCTTGCCGAGAACTTGTTCCGGAGACATGTAAGAGACTGTGCCAAGCGCGCTGCCGGGGCTGGTTAGCTGTTCGGAGTCGGCGCCGATTGTGGCCTGCGCAGTGTCGGCTCCGGCCGTCACCTTGGACGCCGCAACTTTCGCCAAACCGAAATCGAGTACTTTGGCGTGACCGCGCTTAGTAATGAAGATGTTTGCGGGCTTGATGTCGCGGTGAACGATACCTTCGGCGTGTGCGGCATCGAGCGCGTCGGCGACATCTATGGACATATCGAGCAGACGATCGAGTTCCAAGCTTTGGCCACTGATAAAGTGTTTAAGAGTCTGGCCATCGAGAAATTCCATGGCGATGAAGGCTTTCTTATCCTGCTCGCCGATATCGTGAATGGTGCAGATGTTGGGATGATTTAGGGCGGAGGCTGCTTGCGCTTCGCGCTGGAATCGCGCGAGGGCTTGCGGATCTTTCGCGACGTCTTCGGGGAGGAATTTCAGGGCGACAAAACGGTGCAGGCGGATGTCTTCGGCTTTGTAGACGACGCCCATGCCACCGCCACCCAACTTCTCCGTGATCCGGTAATGGGATATGGTCTGGCCGATGAGTGAGGGCGAAGTTGCCATGTATGGCGAAACCCGAAGAAATTCGCGAACTAGCTGGCGCTCATCTTAGGTTGCAAGCGAGGGGCAAGTCAACGAATCTGCTCTGTTGAATCTGCTCTGTTGAAGGCAATAGAACGTGCAAGAAAGTTCGGTTCCCGTTCAAACGCGCTAACAGGAAGAGTACCGCGCAGGGTTTTGGCGGTAACGCAAGCACCCTTGGCTACAACAACCTGGGCCTAGGCGAAGATGACGGTTTTGTTGCCGTGAACAAAGATGCGATTTTCGATGTGCCAGCGCACGGCGCGTGATAACACCGCTTTTTCCAGGTCGCGTCCTTTCTCCACCAAATCGTCCAGCGAATCGCGATGGGAAATGCGGGCTATGCCTTGCTCAATGATCGGTCCATCATCGAGCACTTCGGTGACGTAATGGGCTGTTGCGCCAATTAATTTCACTCCACGTTCGTAGGCCTGGTGATGTGGTTTCGCGCCGATAAACGCCGGCAAGAATGAGTGATGAATATTGATGATGGGCTGGGGATATTGCACGATGAAGTCTGTTGAAAGCACTTGCATGTAGCGGGCCAGGACAACCAGGTCGATATTATTGGCGTAGAGAAGCTCGATTTGTTGCGCTTCGGCTTGAGGTTTGTTTTCCTTCGACACCGGAATGTGATGGAAAGGTACGCCAAAGAAATCGGCGTGGCGCTTGGCGTCGGGATGGTTGCTGATCATCAAGGGAAAATCGCAGGCGAGTTCCCCATTGCGTTGGCGATGAAGCAAATCCACCAGGCAGTGATCGTACTTGGAAACGAAGATGGCCACGCGTGGCCGGCGGTCGCTCAGCGCGAGCACCCAGTTCATGCCGAACTTGTGTGCGACGGGGCCAAATGCTCCATCGAAATCGTGCAGGTTCAGGCGGAAGCCGTCGAGATCCCATTCGACGCGAGCCAAGTAAAAGCGATCTTGGCCGGCCTGGTGCTGCTCGAAGTGCAGAATGTTGCCGTCATAGCGATAGATGAATTCGGCAATGGTGGCGTCCAGTCCCTTGCGATCGGGACACTGCACGAGCAGGATCGCGGTGTTTTTCACGGGGCCTCCTGAAAATGGAGCTTATTGTAGAGAAGAGAGAGACCAGCGACCAGTGATCACAGGCCAGTGGGAGGTAATCAGTAACGAGTTATCAGCGATCAGAGAACCGGTGAGCAGCCTCGAAGAAATCCTTTAGGCTGCAGCGCGGTGATGTGCTCGGTGCGCGTTTAGTAAAATTTCGCACAGCGACAACAGGTTGCCGCACTGCAGGGGCCGCGGATAAAAGAACGGCAGTTCTAGGACGCCTAGGGCGAATGGGCTAATTCTTGAGGAGCTGGCGTTGGATTGCGCGGGGGTACTGTGACGCGTATCATCGAAATTCATGCTTTCGGCCAACTGCTCGCTCCGTTCTTCCGTTCGAATCCACCGAATCCCGCTGCTTGCGATGTTGCTGGTAACCGCGAGCCTGCTATTTGGCGGAAATTCCTCTGCGCAAGCGCCCGCCCCTTCGAATCAGACGATGCCCGTCGATCAGGTACAGCCTGGAATGCAGGGGTACGCTTACACGATTTTTGCCGGCGACCAGGTGGAGAAATTTGATCTGGAAGTGATTGGCGTGATGCCGAATTTTCTGGGTCCGAAGCAATCGATCATTCTGGTGCAACTCAAAGGGCCGAAGGTGGAGCACACCGGCGTGGTGGCTGGCATGAGCGGAAGCCCGGTATATATCGAAGGAAAATTGGCGGGCGCGCTCTCGCTGAAGCTGGGAATTTTCACGAAAGAACCGATTGCCGGAGTGACGCCAATTGCGGACGTGCTCGCCGGTGGAGGAATTTCCGGCCCAATCCCCGGTGCAACATCCGGCTCAATCTCGGGCGGCTCAATTTACGGCAATTCTGGCACTGTGGCTTCGGCGCAGGGCCCGGTTTCGGCCGGACTCGCCGGTGAACTTTCGCAGAGGATGGGGCTGCAAGGTGGCGCGGAATTACGTTCAATCGAGACGCCGCTGGTATTTTCCGGTTTTCAGACTTCGGTGATCCAGAAATTTTCAAGTCAATTGGACGGAATGGGATTTGTGGCGGCGCAAGGCGGGACCACGCCTGCGCGTCCTGACGATGCAAAGCTGGCACCGGGCGATATGGCGGGAATGGTGCTGGTGCAGGGCGACGTGTCGATTAATTCGGCATGCACGGTGACGGCGATCCAGGCGGACAAAGTATTTTTGTGCGGGCATCCATTTTTGAATCTTGGCGATGTGCAGTTGCCGATGGCGCGCAGCCGGGTGCTGACGACGCTTTCATCGGATATGGCGTCCACAAAAATCGTGAATGTGGGCGGGCCGATTGGCACGATTACCGGCGATCACCTGACGGCGGTTACGGGGAAACTGGGCGCGGCGCCGGCGATGATTCCGCTGGAGTTGACGACCAAATCGGCGCTTGGGGAAAAAGTGATTCACGCGCAAATTGTCGATCATCCGAAATTGACGCCGTTGCTGGTGGCGCTTACGGCGTTCAACGGACTCACGCAGAATGTGGTGTACGGCGAAGGGACAACGCTGAAATTGAATGCGGAGATTCGAATGAAGGGCCATGCTCCGGTGAAAATCGAAAACACGTTTGCTCCCGGAGATTCGCTAAGCCCGGACGGCATGCCGGTGGCGCTGAGCATAATGAACGTGGTGATGCGGCTTTTCACCAATCAGTTCGAACCGGTGAAGATCGAAGACATTTCGGTGCACGTGGAAAGTGTGCCGGGACGACAATCGTATTCGATCGAGAGTGCATGGCTGGAGAAAGGCGAAGCGTCGCCGGGAGAAACATTGCGGCTGCGCGTTCTGGTGCGACCTTACCGGGGCGCGGCGCGGATTGAAGAGACGACGATCAAGGTGCCGGATCAGGTCATGCGCGGTACAAACTTGCGGGTGATGGTAAGCGACGCGGACTGGATGAACCGGGCGTCGCGCGGATTTGCTGGTGGATTGGGACAAGGTAGTTCTTCCGGGCTCGATCCTCTGATTGCGCTGATCAATCGCGAGCGGAAAAACGACCGGCTGTATGTGGGGCTGTTTGTGCCGTCACCGACGATGTTGTGGGACGACAAGGAATTGCCGAACGTGCCGCTATCGCAGATCAATGCGATTGATGGACGGCCTGCACCGGGAACGGTACAGATATTGCGGGAATCGCTGGCGAGCGAAGGGAATGTCGCGATGTCTGGTCCGGTGACGGGGATTGTTTCGTTGAATTTGCCGGTAAGGTAGTGACTGGTGATTAGTGACTCGTGACTAGAGATTTTTGCCTGTCGTGAATTCAGCGGGGATTGTCAGCAGCGATGGGATGTTTGATGAGCGAGGGATTCGAGTGAGTGGAAGAATGGCGAAGCTGGAAAACTTGGCGAAGGTGGCTCTGGGCGCGGCGGGCCTGTTCGCGATTTGCGCGGGGATGGCTACGGCGGAACATACGCGGCGTTGGCGACAGTCTACCTACGAGGATTTTTTGAAGGGGACGACGCACGGGATCGCGGTGCGCAGCGACGGAAGGCTGGAGTTGGCGCCAAAGTTTACGCAGCTTGCGGATGCGGATGCCTCCTACTTGTGGGCAGTAAAACTGGATGCGAAGGGCACTCCGTACGCGAATGGCGGATCGCCGGCAAAGGTTTTTAAGTTGGACACAAACGGAAAAGCGGCGACGGTATTTGAATCAAGCGAACTTTCGGCGCAGGCGATAGCGTTCGATGCAAAAGGAATACTGTATGTGGGGACTTCGCCGGACGGAAGGGTTTATAAGGTTTCCGCTTCCGGCGAGAAGAGCGTGTTTTTTGACCCCAAAACAAAATACATCTGGGACATTGGGTTTGCTCCGGACGGCACTTTGTATGTTGCTACCGGAGACAAGGGACAAATCTACGCGGTGGCGCCGGATGGAAAAAGCGAACTCTTCTACGCGAGTGACGAAGCGCATATCCGGGTGATCGCGTTTGATGGAAAAGGAAATGTGATCGTTGGCACGGAGCCAAGCGGGCGAGTACTGCGACTGACGAAAACAAAAAGCGGTGGAACTGCGGAAGGATTCGTGCTGTATGAAACGCCGAAACGCGAAGTTACTGCGCTGGCGGTCGGACAGGACGGCTCGATCTTTGCGGCGGCCATCGGAGAGCGCCAGCACAATGCGGCGGTGAACCTGGGAGTGAGCAGCAGCACAACGACCACCATGGTCACGACAAGTGGAAACGTGACGGTGGTAAGTCCGGCGCAAGGTACCCAACAACAAGCGCCGACGCCGTTTATTGCGTTTCCGCCGCAGATCTCGAGCGGAATTTACAAAATCGCGCCGGATGGCGCGCCGGAAGAGCTGTGGGCGTCGCGCGATGATGTGGTGTACTCGCTGGGAATTGGCGGCGATGGGCGATTGCTGGCGGGACTGGGAAATACTGGAGCGCTGCTGGCCATTGATGGCAAGGGAGTGTTCGCGCAATTGGCGAAAGCGGGCTCGGCACAGATTACCGGAATCGCGCGCAACGGCGCGGGAAAAATATTTTTGTGCACGGCGAATCCGGGAAAGCTGATCGCTCTGGGGCCGGAATATGAGCCAGAGGGAACGTACGAGTCGCGCTCATTTGACACGCAGCTATTTTCGCAGTGGGGTCGTGTCGAATGGTGGAGTCCGGCGGTGGCGGATACGAAGAGCAACGCTGCCAAGAGCAAGGAGCCGCGTCTGGAATTGTATGTACGCAGCGGAAATACGGAAGATCCGGGCAAAGAATGGTCAAAGTGGTATGGACCATATTCGACGAGTGGCGCGCAAACAGAAGCTCCTGCGGCACGGTTTGCACAATGGAAGGCTGTAATACACGACGGACGGCCGGGTGATGGGATCGAGTGGGTGAGCCTGGCGTACGAACCGAAGAACGTGGCGCCAGTGATCGACGGAATCGCGCTGCAGGATCCCGGAGTGCGTGCACAGGCGCAACAGAGTCTGGCGACGGGCGCAGCGGCGGTTGCGACTTTGAAGTATCCGCCAGCGCAGACAACCAGCGGAGGCGTGATCGTTAGCCAGACGCAGAACACCGCTACGACAAAATTCGAAGCGCCACCGCAGGCTACTGTGCAGAAGGGTTATCAGACCGTGGTTTGGACGGCGCATGACGACAATGAAGATGAATTGAAGTACGCGGTATTTTTTCGCGGCGAAGGCGAGAAAGAGTGGAAGCTGCTGAAGGATAATCTGGAGCAGAAGTTTTTTTCCTTCGACGCCACGACGCTGCCGGACGGGGCTTATTACTTGAAAATTGTGGCGAGTGATGCGGCGTCGAATCCGCCGGAGAAGGCGTTGAAGACCGAACGCGAGAGCGAGCGATTCGAGGTGGACAATACACCGCCGGTGATCGGGAAAATTGCATCGTCGTTGGCGGGCGGCAAAGTCACGATAGGCTTCGCGGCGACCGATGCGGAATCGAATATCGAGCGCGCGCAATACAGCGTGGATGGCGGAGAGTGGATGCTGGTTGCGCCGAAAACGGGCATCAGCGACGGAAAACAGGAGTCTTACGAATTCACGGTGAACGGACTAAAGGCGGGCGAACACACGATTGCAGTGAGAGTTTACGATCGGTTTGAAAACGTGGGCAGCGGAAAAGCGGTGGTTGAACGCTAAGGCTGGCGATTAGCCGGTCAAGCGATCGGTTCGCGGCATGGAAACGAAGTTTTCGATTTCAGCGCCAAAGCCGAGGCGGCCGTCACCGTAAGGTTCATCGCGAACGTGCACAACGCGTGCCCGGCAGCGCGTTTCCTTAGGCTTATCGCCGGTGATTTCCGCCGGCATGCGCAAAGTGGCTTCGATGGGCATGCCGATCTGCAGCGGCGCCGAAGTGGCGAAATAAAATCCACCTTGAGAAACGTTCAGCGCTTCCGTGAAGTGTTCACTCTTGTCCGCGGCCAAGCCCATGGCCTTGAAGCGAATGGGCGTGCGCATCGGATAGCGTGTCAATTGACGACGTTCAGAAAGATCCATACGAAGCTCCTTCGCGCCGGGGAGGGAGACTGCGGCTCACTTTCAGTGCGGAAGGGTGAAACGAAGCTTAACAGACGGGCCGCCGCGGTCAAGTTGAAACCCGGTAGAATGCATGGAAACAATCGGTAACAGGAAGCGGTATTTGTTCGCCTCCTGTTCGCCTACACAGTGTTCGATAGTTCAGAGGCTAGTTGAGCCGGTTCTGCAGGAGCGCCAAGGCGATGGAAACGTCCAGGGAAACGAATGAAGTGGTGGAAAAATCCGCTTGGGAGAGTATTGCGGAGGCGCATGCGCGAATTGCGCCGAGGATCCATCGGACGCCGGTGCTACGTTCGGCCACGCTTGACGCGTTGTGCGGGGCAGAATTGTTTTTCAAGTGCGAGAATCTGCAGAAGACGGGGTCGTTCAAAATACGCGGAGCCACGAACGCGATATTTTCGTTGACGGATGCGGAAGCGGCGCGCGGGATCGTGACGCCGTCGAGTGGTAATCACGGAGCAGCGGTGGCGCGCGCGGCTGCGTGGCGAGGAGTGCCCGCATGGATCGTGATGCCGAAAAACGCACCCGCGGTGAAGGTCAGAGCAGTGGAGGCGTATGGCGGGAAAATTACATTTTGCGAACCGCGAATTTCCGCGCGCAGCGAAACGGCTGCTCGCGTTCAAAGCGAAACCGGCGCGGTGCTGATTCATCCTTACGACGATGACCGGATCATTGCAGGGCAAGCGACGGCGGCGAAAGAATTGCTCGAGGAAGTCGAAGCGCTCGACGCGTTGCTGACGCCAGTCAGCGGCGGCGGATTGCTGAGCGGATCGGCGCTGAGCGCGAAGCACAAGCGGCCTGAAATTGCAGTTTATGGCTGCGAGCCAGCGAAAGCAGACGATGCTTACCAGTCATTGCGGACGGGAAAGCTGCACTCGCTGGAATCGAGCGACACCATTGCGGATGGACTGCGAGCTTCGCTGGCCGCGCGGACGTTTGCCATTTTGCAAAAACATCTGTCGGGCATCTTTCTGGTAAGCGAAAAAGAAATTATTGATGCGATGGCGCTGATCTGGGAGCGCCTGAAAGTGATTACCGAGCCATCATCGGCGATTGTGCTTGCGCCACTGCTGAAGCGCGAGGTGATGGACTCGATTTCCAGCGGCGCAGCACGTGCGCGAGGGCCGCGGATCGGGATTATTCTCTCCGGCGGAAATGTTGACCTGAGTGCACTTCCATTTGAACGACGTACCTCATCTGTTTCGTAAATTTGTGGTACCCTCGCGGCGTTCAGTACGTCGCCGTCCACGGGCATTCTGGCAATTCATTGCGAGTGGCTTTCAGCTGGTAAGGCTATCGTGAGTGTTCGGAGAGTCGGATAATCCGCAGAGTCAGGGCAATCAGGTACCTTAAATGAAACTCTCCCAGCGGCTGCTCCCTTATGGGTGTGGAATTGCGATGCTGTGTCTGTTGGCCTGGGCCGAAGCAAGGGCGCAAACGTCAGGCTCGTTATTTGAACGGCGTCGCTACGGGGTAGGCGCAGGGCGGAACTGCCAAAGTCTAACGAATTAGTGACAACACTGGGACTTCCTGTTCGCAAAACGCGGTGCAACAGAGCAACCAAACACCGCAAATTGTGTTCGAATGGGAAGCGGCTTCTTCTGGCGGAGAGCTGCGCAAAGCGCTCCATTTCAAGGCGGGTTGGTACTAACGATGAAGGCTTCCTTCTGTAAGCGTTTGTATGTGGCGGGTGTCCTTACGTCATGCCTGAGCGTGAGCCTGTGCCTTGCAGTAGCCACACTGGGGCAGACGGCGGCGGCGCAGTCTCAGGTAGTTGAAGCAGTGCAGGGCGACAAAGTAATCACGCTGCACGGCAACGTGCATCCTATGGCGCGGCCTGCAAACGACCGTGGACTGCTGCCGGACCAGCAGCCGGTGACCAAGATTCATGTCTTGCTGCAGCGGAGCGCCGCGCAGGAATCCGCACTGCAACAGTTGATGGCTCAGCAATTGGATCCCACTTCGCCGAAGTTTCATGCATGGTTGACTCCGCAGGAATTTGGCCAGCAGTTTGGCCCGGCGGATTCCGATGTAGGGGCAGTGAAAAATTGGCTGACGTCACAGGGATTCACGGGACTGAAGGTCAACAATGGGAAAACGCTAATCGAATTTAACGGTACCGCCGGTCAGGTGCGGAACGCGTTTCGTAGCGAAGTGCACCGGTTGTCGGTAAACGGCGAGGAACATTTTGCGAATATGCAAGAGCCGCAGATCCCGGCAGCCCTGGCGCCTGTGATGAAGGGCGTAGTCGGTCTGCACAACTTTCATCCTAAGCCAATGCTTCGGCGACTCGGGAAATTCCAACGCAATACTTCAACGGGCGAAGTCGCTCCGCTTTTCACCTTCACGGATGTGAACGGAACTTTTTTTGGAGTGGGGCCGAAAGATTTCGCGACGATTTATAACGTGCCGACGACATTTGATGGAACCGGTCAAACCATTGCCATCGTCGCGCAGAGCAATATTAATCTGCAGGACGTGACGGACTTCCGCTCGATCTTTGGGCTGCCTGCATATAGCGCAGATTGTTCGACCTTGCCTTGTCTCAGCGTAATTCTAAATGGCGAGGATCCCGGGCTGGTCTCGGGAGACGAAGGCGAATCGGACTTGGACGTCGAGTGGTCCGGCGCGGTCGCGCCGAAAGCCAAGATCATCCTAGTAGCGACAGAGCTTACAGATACCGACGGACTCGGGGGCGTGGATTCCTCCGCCGAGTTTATCGTAGACAACAATTTGGCTCCGGTGATGAGCGACAGTTACGGAAGTTGCGAATCAGGCCTCGGAACCGCTGGAAATGCTTATTACAATGCGTTGTGGCAACAAGCCGCAGCAGAAGGAATTACGGTATCGGTTTCAGCCGGCGATAGTGGTTCGGCAGGCTGCGATAACCCGAACTCTGCGACGTCGGCAAGCACAGGCATCGCGGTGAGCGGCATTGCCTCGACTCCGTACAACATTGCAATGGGCGGGACCGACTTTGATCAAGCGAACATCCAGACGACGTTTTGGAATTCCGCGAATGCTCCGAGCACGCAGGTTTCGGCGAAAGGATACATTCCAGAAACGACCTGGAACGATTCGTGCGCGAATTCGGCGACAGCAAGCAACCTGACGTCATGCGCGAGCGCGACCGCGACAAGCACTACAGCTCCATTGAACATTGTTGCGGGCAGCGGCGGACCTAGCAGTAAATACACAAAGACGCAGGCCCCATGGCAGACCGGATTTGGCGATTCTGCGCGCGACTTGCCAGATGTTTCATTGTTCTCGAGTGATGGTCAGAACAAGAGTTTTTATATTGTCTGCGAATCGGATCAAGACATTACCGGAGACACCGGCTGCAATCTGACGAATTTTTCCAGCACTTCGCCGTTCCATGACTTTCAGGCAGTGGGAGGAACTTCGGCTGCAGCGCCCACCTTTGCGGGAATTATGGCGCTGGTAAACCAAAAAACAGGTCAGCGACAAGGCAATGCGAATACAACGTTGTATGCGATGGCGAAGAGCGAGACTTTCTCCAGCTGCAATTCTAGTGGCGGAACTAGTGGGAGCTCCAGCAACACGACTTGCGTCTTTAATGACATCACCAAGGGCAACATTTCCGTGCCGTGCAACGGCGCCTCGACAAACTGCAGCAAGACCACGACCGGCGGGTTCGGAGTGCTGGTGTCGGGTACCCCGCTGGTGCCGGCGTTCGCGGCTGGCGCCGGGTATGATCTGGCGACGGGCCTGGGATCGGTAAACGTCGCAAATCTTATCAATAAATGGTCTGGGCCGAGCTTGATCAGCACCAGCGTCACGCTTTCGCCCTCAACCGTATCTGGGACAGCGGGGACCAGCGTGACGTTGAGCGGAAGCGTGAGCAAAAGTTCAGGAAGCGGCACACCGAGCGGTGTGGTCGTTTTCGAAGACGCGAGCTCCGGCACTCCGGCGGGCAATCCTCCTGCCGTGAATATTCTTACCGGCAACGCTCCGAGCGACCCAGCGACCCTCAGTTCCAGCGGGGCGTTTAGCGTGAACACGGCGTTTCTACCAGCGGGCAACTATTCGCTGAAAGCGCATTACGGAGGAGATACGGTGTTCGCGCCGAGCGACTCGGCTCCGGTCAGCGTCATTCTCAGCCCGCAAGCGAGTAAGGTCGTCGTCGGTTTTGTGACCTTTACGAGCGCCGGCGTTGTTTCAGCGATCAGCACTTCGGCGCAATCAGTTCCCTATGGCTCGAACTATACGCTTCGAGTAGACGTTGAGAATGCTGCAGGAAAGCCCTGCCAGAACGTCAGCACCGGTGCAGTTGCTTTCATCTGCCCGACCGGGAAAATCACGCTGCTCGATAACGGAAGTGCGCTGAACGACTTCCCCAACGCCCAAGCCACAAACGCCACCAACGTGGCGAATCTGAACGATCGCGGGTTCATTGAAGACCAACCGATCCAACTGAGCGTGGGCACGCATCCGATTACAGCGACGTACACGGCCGCCGCGACCAGCAGCTACACGTCGCAAGCGAGCAGCAACACGCTTTCCGTCACCATCACGCAGGCGGCTACAACGACGGCGGCGACTTCCAGCGTAGCCAGCATCGCGTCGGGCGGGACTGTGACGTTGACTGCCGTGGTGAGCACGAACAGCAATTCTGCCGTCGGACCGAGCGGAACGGTGCAATTCCTGAACGGCAGCACGAACCTTGGAACCGCCGCCGCGACGTGCAAGTCAACCGGCGCCACGAGCACCACGTCCGCATCTTGCACCGCAACGCTGACGACGACTTTGTCTGCGTTGCCGCCGGGCATTATTAATGTTCGCCCACCAACCACGCCTTTCCTTTTTCTCGCGTGGCTCGCAACTGCGCTGGCATTGATCGCGTTTATGCTTTCGATGATGCTCGCCGCCAAACGCAAGCAGTATGCGTACGCCGGAGCGGCGTTCTTTTTGATTACCGCCACGGTACTGGCAGGTTGCGGCGGCGGCAGTTCCAGCACTAGTTCCAGCGGTTCGACTCGAAGCATTACCGCCAAATACAGCGGAGATACGAATTACGCCGCGTCTACATCGAGCGCGATTACGGTCACAATTCAGTAGGCTGGCGCGAGGCCATTCAATCTAGGAGGTTGATACCGGAGGGGCCGCAAAAATGCGCCGGTCAGAAGACCGGCCACTACAACTGCAAAACACGCGCAGTTTGTGGAAAACGGGTTAGTTGATGACGGGCGGAAAAAAGACATTCCAGAAATTTGGGGCTGGCGCGGTAAATTCGATCGGAACCAACGACCCTTCAGAGCTATATTGCGGCGGACGAGGGATTTGCGCTTCGACCATTTTCTGGGTGGTCATATTTTCGATGGTAATCTTAGTGCCCTGCGGAAGAGCTTCGGCCAGAACTATCAGCGCGCCGGTGGCGCTGACAGTATGAGTCGCGCCTTCAACGGTCTGCGTCTTGCCCGCAATTTTCAGTCGTACCGGGACGCGAAGTAAAACGCGCTGCGCGCGGCGGCGTTCTTCGGAAGTGAGCGGGCGAGTTAGGCCTGGTTTTGGCGAATTGGGGGCAAATTGTCGAGTAATAGCCGGCGGTTTCACAGTTCCATCCCCCAAAAATCCATGTCTGGAGCGACCAGTTCAATTCCATACTCCCAGCCTTCGGGACGTGGATTCCCTTTCCACACGACGACCGAAGCATTGCTGGTACCGGTGGCCAAATTGGTGAGCGACAGGCGCTGATTCAACTCGAGAGACGGTTTCAGAATGACCATGCAACCGTACGGATTTACCACGCGAGTGAAAGCTTCCGCGACAGCGGTCTTTCCTTCGAATTCCCATTCCACGCGAACACGCACACGTGAATTCACGCGATTGCCACGGCGTTTATCGCTATAGCGATTGCCAACGTCCTTCAGTACTACGCGCTTTTGTTCCGGAATCTTGACCTGCATTCTTCTTCCTTCGTTCGGGTTTTGTAAGTACAAACTCTTCATCTCAGGGGCTTGCGAGTACCAGCCCTTAACCCTGAGTCCGTCTCATTGCCATGCTAAAGTTGGTGGAAACAGTGGTCAATGGTACGAAAGAAACCGCGCTGGGAATTGGATAGCTGTACGAATGGACAGGAATGGGCGCAGAGAAATGCGAAACCTGATCGTCAACGCGGATGATCTGGGATGGACGCACGGCGTAAATCGCGGAATTGCGGAAGCTCACCGCAACGGGATTGTGACGAGCGCTTCCCTGATTGCGAACGGCAGTGCGTTCGAAGCAGGCGTGCAAACGGCCCGCGAGTCGCCGCGATTGGGTGTGGGAGTGCATTTGAATTTGAGCGATGGAAAACCGGTCGCGCCCGCCGAAGAAGTAAAAAGCCTGTTGGATGAAAATGGCGATTTTTCCGGCGGACCGGAAGCACTGCTTTTCCGGCTCACAGCGAAGAGTCTGGAGACAAAAGAAGTAGAGACGGAATGGAACGCACAAATAGAAAAAGTACGAGCTGCGGGGATTCGTCCAACACATCTCGATGGTCACAAACACGTTCAGATGCTTCCGGGACTTTTTGCCGTTGCGTTGCGTCTTGCCAAGAAACATGGAATCGAGGCAGTGCGGGTGGCGCACGAGGCGTCAAGCCTGAGGGCCGCGCTGACCAGCGGAAGCGAAGCAACGGGCGTGCTGCTTAAACAAGGAGTGCAGGCCCGAGGATTGAAACTTCTGGCGCGGGACGCCCGCGAAATGACAGAGCGCGCCGGAATTGGCACGGCGGATTATTTCTGCGGCATCGCACAGACCGGGGTGTTGACCAAAAAAGGCGTGCAGCAATTGCTGGCAAGCCTGCCAGAAGGAACCACTGAATTGATGTGCCATCCTGGTTACGCGGACGCGGACCTGGAAAAGAGCGCTACCCGGCTGCAGAAATCGCGGCAAACCGAACTGGAAATACTTACCGACAGGGAGATTCGAAAAAGTATCGCTGCACTGGGGATTCGCCTGATAAACTATGGAGAGATTGGCGTAACAGGAACATGAGCAACGAATCGGAAATTCGATATTCGATTGTCGTACCGTTCTTCAATGAGCAGGAGAATGTTCCTGCCCTCTACATGAAGTTGACGGAAGTGCTGGACTCGATCGGCGAGTCCTACGAACTGGTGTTCGTGGACGATGGCAGCCGCGACAATTCTTTTCGCGTCCTTTCAGAAATTTATGAGCATGACCGCCGCGTCAATTTGATTCGCCTGCGCCGGAATTTCGGCCAGACCGCAGCGCTCAAGGCGGGATTCGATTTTGCTCGTGGCGCCATTATCATCTCCATGGACGGCGACCTGCAGCACGATCCGGAAGAGATCCCGCGATTCCTGGAAAAAATCGCAGAGGGATATGACCTGGTGAGCGGCTGGCGGCACGCGCGGCGCGATCACTGGCTGATGCGGCAGATTCCAAGCCGCGCCGCCAACTGGATGATGGCCAAACTTTCCGGCGTCGAATTGCACGACTTCGGCACCACGTTCAAGGCCTACCGTCGCGAAATCATTCAAGAAATTCAATTGTATGGTGAACTGCACCGCTTCATTCCAGCCCTGGCGAGCACTACGGGCGCAAGAATTGCGGAAGTGCCGATCGAAAACCTGCAACGAAAAAGTGGCAAATCAAACTATGGAATCGGCAGGACCATCCGGGTTTTTCTAGACTTATTGATGGTCAAGTTTCTATTGGATTATTCGACCAGGCCGTTGCAATTCTTTGGGTTGCTGGGTTTGGCGGGCGCGGGTTCGGGAACATTGCTCGGCGCCTACGTCGTGTTCAAGAAGCTTTTTTACCACATTTCCGTCATGCAGGAGCATGGCCCGCTAATGCTGCTTTCGATTGCGCTGCTGGTCAGCGGCATACAATTCATTTCCATGGGATTGCTCGGCGAAATTATGGCCCGCACCTATTACGAATCGCAGAACAAACCGATCTACACTCTGCGCGAAGTAAAAACTCACCGCAAGGAAGCGGGTGACTCAGCGGAACAAGCGCGCCCGTTCGGGACGTCGGATCATTAGCGGCTTGAGGCACCCTCTGGATTCACCTACCAAGCGAAATTTCACCAACATTGGAATAATCCTCGCATTCTGGGTGCTCATCTACGTACCCGGCCTCTTCTCCCCTCCGTTGCTGGATGACGCCGATTCGGTGCATGCGGAGGCAGCAAGGGAGATGCTGACGCGCCACGACTATGTGACGCTTCATGCCGACGGCATCCGCTATTTCGATAAGGCGCCACTGTTGTATTGGCTGACAGCCGCGAGCTACTCACAATTTGGATTTAGCGAGTTCGGTACGCGACTGCCGTTGATGTTGCTTGTGCTGGTCCTCCTGCTGGCGAGTTATGCACTCGGAAGGCAATTAGCCGGTGACAGCGCGGGATTATTTGCGGCCTTGATTCTTGCCACGGCTGTCGGCCCGTACCTATACACCAGATTTTTGATCCCGGATATCATCGTGGGATTGTGGCTGACGATCACGGTCGACCTTTTGTGGCGAAGTCTGCACGAGGAAAAGCCCTCGCTCCTACTTTGTGCGGGCCTGGCAATTGTTACCGCGCTTGACGTGCTTACCAAGGGCTTGATCGGCCTGGTATTCCCCGCCGGAATTATTCTCGTGTACGTGCTGATTACCGGAAATTACCGTCAAGTCCTCAAGCTGCGGCCCCTTTTTACGACCGTGGTGTTTTTCATAGTGGCCGCGCCCTGGCACATCCTGGCAACGTTAAGAAATCCGGCGCAAGGCGAAACCAAAGGTTTTTTCTGGTTTTATTTCATCAACGATCAGATCAACCGGTATTTGAATAAGCGGATTCCACACGACTACAACAAAGTTCCCTTTCTGCTTTTCTGGGGATTGATCCTGGTGTGGTTATTTCCCTGGAGCCCGTATGTAATTTCGGGCCTGCGCCAGGTGCCGGTGCGATGGAAAGAGTGGCGCGGACAACTCTCGGAAGAAAGACGCGCGGCGCTGCTGCTCGCCATCTGGGCGATCGTAATTCTTGGATTTTTTAGTTTTTCCACGCGCCAGGAATATTATGTACTGCCCGCTTTGCCAGCGCTCGCGTTGCTGGCAGGGATGTGGCTCGCGAACGAAGAGAAGTCTTCGTGGGACGGCCCCATACGGCGCAGCGGAAGAGTGTGCGCTACGATTTTGCTCGTATTGGGAATTTTGATTTTCCTGATGGCAGGCACGCTGGCCATTGTTCTTCCGCCCCTTCCGCCTGGAACCGATTTCGCGGACGCGCTACGCAAGGATTCCGACCTGTACACGCTCTCGATGGGGCATCTGTTTGATCTGACGCCGAAAGCTCTTGGGGCGTTCCGTCTGCCGCTCGCGCTGACCAGCCTGGGATTTTTCGCGGGCACAACGCTTAATTGGTGGTTTCGCAGACGAAATGACACCAGAAAAGGAAACCTGGCGCTGGCCGGCATGATGGTCGTCGCGCTTTGTGCCGTGCATCTGGCGTTGGGAGTTTTCTATCCGGTGCTGGGTTCGAAAGCGCTTGCGGACACTGTAACTCGCGAATACCAACCCGGCGACGTGGTGGTTTGCGAGGGCGAGTACGCTAACGCTTCCAGCGTAAATTTTTATACCGGGATTCCATTGCGGATCTTGAATGGCAGAGAGAACGCTCTGTGGTATGGATCATATTTCCCGGATGCTCCTAAGATTTTTGACGATGACGATTCGTTCCAGAAATTGTGGAGCAGTCCGCAAAGAGTATTTTTTCTGACTTTCGACGCGCGCGGGCCCGAAAAAGTGCGCACAATGGGAGCTCCCTACTATCAATTGCTGCGTTCCGGCGAAAAGGGAGTTTATAGCAACCAACCATCGCGTCGCGAAGCCGTCCGCTGACGGCAGGCCAAGTGCCAGGCGCAAGAACCACAACGGAGGACGATCGTGAACCGAGAACAATTTTACGCAATCATGAGCGGCGAAGGGACGCTGGATTATGAAGTCTATCTGCGCACTAAGGCGCTGCTCAGTTGCCAGACCGATTACGCGGAACTGTGCAACAAGGACGAATTGCAATTTCAAATAGTGCATCAAGTGGAAGAGCTGTGGATGAAGCTGATTGCCTACACTCTGCTGGACATCGATGAATATCTGCAGCAGGAAAATACCAATCGCGTGCTTACATTGTTCCGGCGCGTTCACGCGATGCAGCGGATGATGATTGAACAAATCTCACTTCTGGAGACGATGTCTCCCAAGGAATATCAGGCCATTCGGCAGCGGCTGGGAAACGGCAGCGGCCAGGAATCTCCGGGCTTTCGCACCTTATTGAAGATGTACCAGCCAATCTGGAATTCCTTCGAACAAACGTACTTGCAAAAGCATGCTCTCACGGTCGAGAAGATCTACAACTCGCAATACGATCACGGCGACGCATATGTAGTGGCCGAGGCGCTGGCCGAATTCGACGAACTTTTCCAAAAATTCCGTTTTGAACACATGCAGCTGATCCACCGAACGATCGGATTCGGATCGAAATCACTGAAGGGTCGGCCAGTGGAGATTTTAGAAGATGGCATGCGGCATAAATTTTTCCCCCAGCTATGGGAGATTCGCAACGAAATGACCGACCATTGGGGCACGGAGTACGGCGTGAAGCGCGATCCGCTGAGTGGGCATCACTGAACATTGCCACGAGAAAAGGAGAGATGCCTCGCATCGCTCGGAATGACGGGCGTGTAGGTCTGCAAAAGAAGACCGTCAGAAAGGGAGTCGCGTGTAGTCGCCGCGAAAAAACAACAACGGCTTGCCGGGATACAGTGCAGCGGAAAGAACTTCGCCTACGACGATGGTGTGGTCCCCGGCAACATGCGTCGCATGCAGGCGGCAGGCGATCTGGCAAAGCACGCTGTCCATCAAAGGAATACTTTGCGGCGTCCAAATAAAATTCACACCCATGCTCGCCTCGTCCTTCTGCGGCTGATCGGCGAGCGCGAAAAATTCAGAAAGTTGCTGTTGGTCTTCCCTTAAAACGTTAATTCCAAAGACCCGCTTTTCCATGAGCAGTGGCAGCAGATGCGCCCGTTCCGCGACACATACCGAGATGAGTGGCGGCTCCAGCGAAACCGACGTGAATGAATTTGCCGTCATCCCGTGCACACGCCCAGGGGCGCTTTCCACACTGACTACCGTGACTCCGGTGGCGAACTGGCCGAGAGCGCGGCGGAAATCAAGCGATGTGAGCGGCGCGGAAGACATAAGATTTTCAAAACATACCACACGTTGAGGCAGGAACGTAAAATGCACTCCGCGTAGTTTGCACCTGAAAAAGAAAAAGGAGCGGCCCGTTTTCGGAGCCACTCCTATTTCGCGACGTTCACTTGGCGTTAACGCGATGGCGGACGGTCTTTCCTGTTATCCTTGTTGTCTTTGTTGTCTTGCTTTGCCGGCGGCTTTTGCTGCTCCTTCGGCTGTTCCTTTGGCTGCGGCCTTTGCACTTCCTTCTGCGGGCTTTGTTGCTGTTTTTCCGGTTGTTGCCGCTGCACATCCTGCCGTTTTTGTTGTTCGGCTTTCTGTTGTTGCAGCTGCTGTTGTTGTTGCGCGCGTTGCTGCTCTACGTTCTGCTGCTGTTGCTGTTGCGCGCGTTGCTGCTCTACGTTCTGCGGCTCTTGCTGTTGCGGACGCTGTTGCGCCGGCGGCTCGGCATTTGGCCGCGCAGCCGGTGGGCGTTCGTTGGTCGCCGGCCGGTTTTCCGCAGGACGGTTCGCATTGGGATTGTTTGCATTCGGATTTGCGTTCGGCGGACGGTTGGCATTCGCGCGGTTCGGATTCTCAGCCGTGGCATTTGGATTGGGCCGGTTGGCGTTCGGTTGATCTGGATTCGGCTGGTTCGCGTTCGGTGGACGGTTGGGATTCTCAGCCCGTTCGGCATTTGGATTAGGCCGGTTGGCGTTCGGCTGATTCGGGTTCGGCTGGTTCGCATTCGGCGGCCGGTTGGGATTCCCGGCATTTGGATTGGGCCGATTGGCGTTCGGTTGATTCGGGTTCGGCTGATTGGCATCTGACGGACGATTCGGATTCGCGTTGGGCGGACGGTTCGCATTCTCAGCGTTCGCTGCATTGGAATTTGGCCGGTTAGCGCTCGGCTGATTTGCGTTTGGCTGATTTGGATTCACGTTGGCGGGACGATTCGCATTAGGCTGCGCGTTCGCCGGCTGATTCGGCTGATTTGGTTGCGCGGCGCGCGCGTTGCTTTGATTTTGCGCCGGACGGCCCGGCTGCCCCGGGCGGTTCACGGAATTGCCCTTCGCAGGAAGCGCCGCCGTTTTCGCAGGAGCTGCGACTCTTACGTTTTCGCGCGCCGCCTCCGGTTGATTGGCACGCATCTGAGTTACCGCCACTGGACGACCACCGTTAGCCTCCACTGCTTTTACTTGCTGCGCTACTGGAGCCGGAGGGGGCGGCGGTGCGGTTTTTGCGACTACGTTGCGACTAGCAAGAGTCGCTGGCGGGCGCACCTTGGCAGGAGCGGCTGCGCCAGCAAAACTGCGCGGTTGCGGAGCAACTGCGGTCGTTGGTGACACAGGAGCAACGGCTACTTGGCGCGCGTCCACACGAACCTGATTGCGGCCCACGGGCTGCGCGGTGGTAAATGACGCTTGAGAAGTTGCCGTGACGGCGTTGTTGGCGCGCTGGTTCTGATAAGTGATGTTGGTCACGTTGACCGTGGTCTTGTTGACGTAAACGTTGTTATAGACGTTGGTGATTTGGGTACGATTCACGATCCGGGTGTTCGAAACATTGACGCGTTCGACGTACCGCTCGCTGACGTGATAGGAAGGCGCGTAAACGTCGCGTGGGCCGAGCGGGAACCACGCCACCCCAACCCCAACCGCTGCGCCGCCGCCAACCCAGGCAACCAGGGCAGGCGCGTAAACTGGACGCACATATTCTCTCGTGACATAAGCGGGACGCGGAGGCGAAGGCACCCAGCACCATCTGCCACGCGCAACAACCCAACGGCCATAGTGGAACGGCGCAAATCCCCAAGACGCATCATCTACCCAGGTCCATCCCCACGGAGAAACCCAGACCCAATGTCCGTAGCGATAAGGCGCCCAATCTGCCGCAACGGTCCGCGGATACCAGACCGTGCCATACTCCGGATCGGAATCCCATTGGCCGTTTTCGTCGAGATCTTCGTATCCGACTGCGTCGTCGGAAACGTAACGTGCCGAGCTCGAGTGTGCCCAACGTTGATCGCGCGAATTGCTCCACTGATCGAAATCGTCGCCGTCTCCGATACCTTCGACGTCGGCGCTCAATTGATCGACTCCGCTGAAATTCACGGAGTCACCAGCGTGAACCGGATAGGCTGAGCCGCCGCCGGTTACTTCGCCTTGTCCTTCCCGAACGGTGACCAGCGTTGCATCGCCGTTTTCGTTGACATCGATGCGATAAGAACCGACTCGCAAGATATTGAACGCCAGGTTTGGCGTGTCAATTTCAAGAGTCTGATTCTCATCCAGACGCCGGACGCGAACATTCAGCGAACCTTCGGTTAAACGAACCTGTACGACGTTGTCGTCCAGATTCAGAAAAGAAAAACCAGTCTGCGGGCCAAGCCGCAGCGCGTAAGAATCGATGCGTACTTCGACCCGGCCGTCTTGATCGGCCCAAAGTTTGTCGCCCGTGGTCATTGGACGATTGACGACGGCATCGACCCATTCATCCGTTCCAGCGGGTTCGAACGAAACCGAGCCAGACGCGTAACTGAGCCGTGCGGCGCGAGTGGGTGGATCATCGTCATCTGCTGCGAGGGTGGTATTCGCAAGAAACGACAGCGCAAACATTGTGAGTAAAAGCGTGAACCATCGTGCAGCGATATGTCTCATTTCCTTGACCTCTCCTGAACGGAATTTTTCCCAGGTCTTGTCTCGCATACAGTTGGTTGGGGGCATTGCGAGTTTCCTAAACCATAGCACCAGATTGAGGCATACCCACATCGGGCAATTGCTTGAGTTTCCAGACTGGATTCACCTGATGAGGTTTATGTCTCTGCGGAATATAACCCGGCCCGGCGGAAGGAGTTGTAGGGGGAAACAGGCATTGATGGCGGCAACAAAAAAAAGTGAGCCTGCTCAACTAAAGCAGGCTCAGGGACAAACGTCAAATTGCGAACGCGATTAGCGGCGCCCGTGTGGTGAACCACCCGCGTGGCTGCTGCTGTTTCCTCCGCCATGCGATCCGCCACTGCTGCGCGAACCTCCGCCGCCTGAAGAGGGACTCGGCGCGGAAGAACGGCTAGGCGGCGAATACGAGCGCGACGGAGCAGGCGGCCCTGAGGGACCGCGCGGCGCCACCGAGTTGCCTCGCGATTGCGGTTGCGATGGCAAAGAGTTCGAGCGCGAAGGCGGGCTGTAAGACCGCTGCTGAGCATTGGATGATCCCCGGTCGTTTGTATAGCTGGAACCTCGACTCGGGCTGTTGTCGGGGCGATTGCCTGATCTGTTCGACTGCGGATTCACAGAATATCCCGCACGGTTATTTCCCGAGCCACCCGATGGCGGGCGATCAGGGCGATTCGTGTTCCCGGAGTTGGAGCCAAACCCCGCTGGAGCACGACCGTGATCGGTGACGTTGCCTTGCGCGGACCAGGTGCGCGCGCTTCCACTACCCCCTTGGTTGCGATTGCCGCCCGAATCCGCCGGCGCACTGAGCATATGCGATTGAGGCCGGCTGCTTTGCGCGGATGGCGGCCGGTCGCGGTTTACGGCCGCCCCGGTTTGCGCGGAGCGACCTATGGCTGGACCCCGCGAGCCCGCATTGCCGTTGAATCCTCCACGCCCGGCTTGATTGTTTGCTCCACCAAAGCTCCGCACCGGCAGGTTTGCAGCACCCGCTGCAGGCGACGTGCGCGCCATCACCGAGCGGTTCTGAACTGAAGAAGGTGGCCGCGCAATGTTGCCGCGACTTGCAGCCGCCCCAACAAAGCTTTGCCGTGTCGGCGTAAAGCCTGTGCGATTGGTCACCTGAGCGCTACGCAATGCCGCTTCGTTCACACGAACCGCTCCGCGATTGATCGCTTGGCCGTTTACGAAATTGGTTCTGGACACGACGGTGACCGCCCTTACGTTGTGCGCGTAGGCGTAATTAAAACTGCCACCGCGGTTGTTCACGAATGTCGAGTTGCGGAAACGCGTGTTATTGAAGTTGATGTTACGGAAATATACTCCGCTTGTGTGATACCAGGGGCGGAACGGTTCACGAAAACCCAACGGGAACCAGCCGATTCCCCCGCCAATGCCGAATCCGAAACCGCCGCCAAGAAATCCTACGAAAGCCGGGCCGTAAATCGGCCGCGCATAATAAGGACCCGGGCACCAGCCCCATCGGCTGCCAATAAACGCCCAACGTCCATAATGGAAGGGAGCAAATCCCCACGGCTCGTAGCCAATCCAAGTCCAGCCCCACGGTCCCACATAGTTCCAATATCCGTAGCTATACGGAGCCCACCCAGCATCGGCGGTATTGGGATACCAAACCGGGCCATAATCCTGTTCCTCATTCCAAGTGCCGTTATCGTCGAGATCGCTATAACCCGGCACATCGCGCGAAACGAAACGCGCAGAAATCGAATTGTCCTCTTTCAGGTCGCGGTCGTTTGACCACTGATCGAATTCGTCGGGTTCGGGCGCCGCCGTGACAAAGTAGGTGACGTTGTCATCCACTCCGTTGAACTCGCCTCGTTCACCGGCATGAATCGTGTAGGTTTGTCCGTTTGCCGTAACTTCGCCTTCACCGCGAATGGCAGTGATACGTGTTCCGTCCCCGTTCTCGTTCACGTCAAACCTGAATGCGCCAGCTTCGGTCACGTTGAAGGACAGATTCGGCGTGTCAACCTCGTACACGTCGCCTTCGCGCAATTCGCGAACGCGGATATTAAGCGTTCCTTCCGCAAGGCGCATTTGCGTGGTCTGATCATCCATATTCAAGAATGAAAGCGCTGTCATGCTGGCGAGATGGATGGAGGCCTGACCTGCTTGAATTTCCGCTCGCGCGTTGTTGTCGGCCCAGATCTTGTCGCCGATAGACACTGGACGATTACGCATAGCCTGCGCCCAGTCGCCTTGCCCGCCGGGCTGAAAGGAAACGGCGCCATCAACAAAACTCAAACGCGCTACACGAGTCGGCGGGTCTTGTCCATTCTCTGGTCCATCGTAGTTCGACTGGTCACCGTTGTCCGGCATATTGGGATTCTGATTGTTATTTTGGTTGTAGTCGCTCGATGGGGCATTCTGTCCATAAACGGCAGTCGAACCAAAAGCAACAGCTCCCGCCAAAAACAGAAGCGCATACCTGACCTTGTTCAATGCCCAGTTGGTGTTCATAAGTGTCATCCTCTGCCGCTCAAACCCGTTCCCTATTCGATGACGTCCGTCCACGTTCAGATAAATAACCCTTATGAGTGTAAAACCCTGCAATGGAAAGAAAGTTGCATATCACGGTCGCTGGTCCCAAATGGTACTAGAACCTAACTAACTTGCCCCAATTCTGGTCGTTAGGACAGTCGCGTGCCACTTGAAGCATACCTTAGACTCTTGCCTTGTGGGCGCTTCTGCGCTCTGGGAGAATCGACTCGTATGAATGCAAAGTGGATGGGTTGTTTAGCGTTGAGCTTAGCTGCAACGATTGCCACTCCTGCGCAGCAATGGCGGCAAGTGGGTCCCTCCGGCGGTACGGTTATTTCTCTCGAAGCCGACCCCCGAAATCCCAGCAGGATTTTTCTGGGCACTTCGGACGGGCACGTTTTTTCTTCGAGTGACGAAGGCCAGCACTGGAATTTGCTGAGCCGCATCGGTACCGGGCAGGACGATGTCGTCACCCACATCATTGTTGACCCGCGTGATTCGAATCGCCTCTACGCGAGCACCTGGACTTTGTACTCCGGCGGTGGCGGCGTTTATCGCAGCGACGACGCAGGCCGTTCCTGGAAGTTGATCGGTTTGCCGAAGGAAACCGTACGCGCGCTCGCGCAAGCTCCAACCAACCCCAAGCTGTTTGTTGCCGGCTCCTTAACCGGAGTCTACCGTTCGAAGGATGACGGAAACACCTGGGAGCGCATCACTCCGGCAAACCACGACGATCTGCGCAACTTTGACTCTCTGGCATTCGATCCGAAAGACGAAAACACGATTTATGCCGGGACTTATCACCTTCCCTGGAAAACCACCGACGGCGGAAAAAATTGGTCACCAGTCGTCAAAGGAATGATCGATGACTCAGACGTGATGAGCATCGTGATTGACCCGGCGAACCCCTCGAACGTGCACGCTACTGCGTGTTCCGGCATTTATCACAGCGTGGACGCGGGACAAAACTGGAAACGCTACGCTGGCATCCCATTCGTATTTCGCCGTACCCAGTTGATCAAACAAGATCCTCAGCATCCGGACACGTTGTATGCCGGCACCACCAGTGGCCTCTGGAAGACCACCAATGAAGGCGGCGAATGGAAGCGGACCACTCCCGGCGATTGGGTGGTTAATGCCATCCTGATCGATCCAAAGAATCCGCAGCGCGTGATCCTGGGAACCGAACGCGAAGGCGTACAAATCAGCGATAATGGCGGCGCCACATTCACGGCTGCCAACAACGGATTCGATCATCAGCACATTCTCGACGTCGCGATCGATCGCGAAAATCCGGATCACGCACTGGTGGTCCTGACCTTTGACACCAACGCATTTCTCGCCACCAAGGACGGTGGCGCAACTTGGACCACGCTCGGCCCCGGACTCAAGCGCTCTGACGTCCGTCACGTCTATGCCATGCCCACCGCATGGTGGGCTTCACTCGCCAACGGCGGCATGATGAAGTACGAAGAAACCGGGCACAAATGGGTCAAGGCAGGATTGTTTGTGCCGGAAGCAGCAGCAACGCCGGTTGCACAGACGACTTCGAAAACCGCGAAGGGCAAGAAGCCTGCCCCGGTTGCGAAGAAGCCTCTAGCCAAGAAAGCTGTGCCGACCCTTCTTGCGTTTCAGGTGAACGAACTGACGTTCGGCGGAAACGAATGGTTCGCCGCGACCACCGGCGGTGTACTGGTTTCAAAAGACAAGGGCATCACGTGGAGGCATATCGCCAATGAAGCGTCGGTGAAGCAGCCTGCGCAGTCTCTCGAAGTTTCCAGCGACGGCTCGCAAGTGTGGGCCGTTTCGCAGAAGACACTTCTTTATTCGGCCGATTCCGGTGCGCATTGGGATTCTTTGGAACTCTCATTCGGGTCCGCAGGCAATCTTCACCTTCGCCGCATCGACGACCAAAACCTTTTCATCACTTCCAACATGGGCTTGTACTCTTCGCACGACGCCGGACGCAACTGGACCCGCGCCGACATCCGCGAGTTGCAGTTCCAGGATGCGGCGGGCGCCGGCAACGCGCGTCTAGCTTCGTTGCAACGGCACGGACTCGTAGCATCATTCGACTTCGGCAAGACTTGGCGAAAGGTTAACGATCCGCTGGCTGAAGGTTTCTTCCCGCTCGTTCGCGCGGGCCGTGGCGGGTCGCTATTTGCGGTTTCCGCAACCGAAGGCCTTTTTACTCTCGATAGCAGCTCTCGCTCCACGAGCGAGGCCATGGGTAGCTCTTCCCTGCTACCAGAATCGCATGGTTCACAAAAGCCGCGCTAAGCCAACAAATACTAGCAAAACAAAAAGGCGCCCGGATCACATGATCCGGGGCGCTTTTTTGCATGCTCCGAGCCGCAGATTCCATTGCAGCATTCATTTGTCCGCCTGTCCGTGGACGAGTCACTAAGAAACGAAGCCGTTCGTCCCGATCTGGTAACCAGTCCCGCGAATCGTTGGAATCAACAGACGGTCGTGCCCCGCATCCACTTTCCGCCGCAGATAGTTGACGTATGTGTCTTAACGCCTGCAATCGGCTCATACCCGGAAGTTCCACATCCAATGTCACGATATCCGGTTTGCATTCTCCTATTCGTCTCTCCGTCAGCCGCAATTCCGATCACTTCCATCAGCGGATCAGCCGCTAACGCTTCGCGCCGCACTTTCCGCGTCACTGAGTCGTCTTCGATTAATATCCGCGCCGCGGTCATTTGCTTCTACGAATTGTGCGCTAGCGCAGATGCGCACGGACGATCGTGTTCAACTCTTCCGGGGATTTTCTCATCGAGATGCAGGCCGCCCTTCGGTTCTCTCCATGCAACTCTCTGACCAACACTATCTGCCTGGCAAACCAGCCATCTCTTCCCGCACCCGCCGAATATCCGCATGATTTACCGGCACCCACAGAACCTTCATCCAATTCCAAAATGGAATTACCCGACTCTTCTGGTCTTGCGTTTCCTCAACACTTCTTTTTCAAATACAATAGGAAACAACGCCCAGCTATCTCTCCAGGAGGTGTTTATTGAACCGACTTCGATTTCTATACCCGTTTGTGTCTCTTGCCATGCTGGTCGCGGTTTCCGGTTGCCAGAAACCCGCAAATCAATCCGCAACACCGGACACCACGTCGAACGACTCGTCCAATACCGCCGCAAACAATTCCTCCGGCGGCGCCATGAATGGCTCGAACTCTTCCGCTGTCCGCGAAGCCATCGCGCCAAAGCCCCTCGTTGTCCCGGCTGAAACAGCGCTTACGGTGGTTCTCGATGAGCCTCTGGGCTCCAAGACTTCTTCCACCGGCCAAAATTTTTCGGCAACGGTTGCTGCTCCAGTTGAGGTGGACGGCAGGACAGCAATTGCCAAAGGCGCGCACGTGACGGGTGTGGTTCGCGACGCAAAATCAGCGGGACGCTTCAAAGGTGGTGCGGTTTTGTCCGTCGCTCTGGAAAGGGTTACCGTCGGGGGCGCAACCTACGAACTTCACACAACGGATCGCACGCAAACCACGAAGGGCAAGGGGAAACGCTCTGCGGGCTTGATTGGCGGAGGCGGTGCAGCAGGTGCGTTAATTGGAGGCCTGGCTGGTGGTGGCAAAGGCGCCGCAATTGGCGCCATCGTTGGCGCAGGCGGAGGTGCAGCGGGCGCCGGATTAACCGGCAATCGTGAAATCGTACTGCCCGCCGAAACTCACTTAACCTTCAAACTCCAGGATCCTGTCGAAATCAAATCCAAGCCCTGACCAACGGATCCGCGAGCATCGGGAGCAGTATACGGAGTGCGGCAGCTCAGCTGCCGCTTTTCCAGCCAACCGGATCGCCGGCCAAACCGCCGCTTCGCTCCGTCACTCAAAGCGCGCCTTAACTTCGTCCGGTATCGCCTCGCTGCGCATCCCGTTCCGCGCTTGCGGATCCCGCACGGTCCACACCCGCTTTTCCGCGCACTCGGCCGCCAGCACTTCCCGGTTATAAAGTTTGTGCTCTACCCGGAAACTGCTGCGCCCCCATTCCACAATCCGCGTCTCGATCCTGACGGTTTCTCCGAACGACGCCGGCGCGTAGAACTGCGCTCGCGTATCAATCATTGGAATCCCCAATAAGCCATAGGTCTTCAGCATTTCCGCCTTCCGGAATCCCACACTCTCAAACAGCGCATTTGTGCACGCATCGAAATATTCGAAAAATCGCGGATAATACACAATCCCTGCGGGATCGCAATCGCCCCACTCCACGTGTATCTCTTTCCGATTGCTTATCATGTTCGCGGTTCTCCCCCAATGAACCCGTGGAGTCTACCGTATCGCCCTCCATCCGCGGAATCCGTTTTTCTTGTCCGCAGTTCCCATTTACACTCTTGGCATGCACCTTTTGGACGGCTTCTTCCGCTCCCCATCCGTCGAATCCGTTTTTCAGCGATGCGGCTGCGGTGCAATCCATCCTTGATTTCGAGGCGGCGCTGGCGCGCGCGCAAGCTCGCGCAGGAATAATTTCCGCTTCCGCCGCGGCCGCCATCAGTTCTTCCTGCCGGGTCGAACTCTTTGCTCTACCTTCTCTGGCGCAAGCCATGCCCGCTGCCGGTAATCTCGCCATACCCCTCTTGAAACAACTCAATGCAATCGTGGGACGCAACTCTCCCGACGCATTGCGCTATGTCCACTTCGGCGCCACGAGCCAGGACGCACTCGATACCGGGCTGGTCCTCCAACTGCGCGCTGCGATTCGTTGTATCGAAATTGATCTGGAAACCATCGTTGCAGCGCTCATTGATATCACCGAAGCCCAGCGCAACACTCTGCTCGTCGCTCGCACCTGGCTGCAGCATGCCTTGCCTACAACTTTTGGCTACATCACAGCTGGGTGGCTTGACGCCTTCCTCCGGCACCGCGACCATTTGCAGGATCAACTCGAAAATTCCCTGGTACTGCAATTTGGCGGCGCCGCAGGCACTCTCGCTGCTCTTGGCGATCGCGGCCCGCAAATCGCCAAGCTCCTGGCCGAAGAACTCGCAATTCCGCTTCCCCGCATTCCCTGGCACGCGCAACGCGAACGAATTGCCGCAACCGCCACGACTCTGGGATTGCTATCGGGTAGCATGGCGAAAATCGCCCGCGATCTTTCCTTGCACATGCAAACCGAAGTCGGCGAACTTTCCGAGCCACCATCGACAGGACGCGGCGGTTCCTCTACCATGCCGCACAAGCAAAACCCCGTCGCATCTGCCGCCATCCTCGCGTCCGCGTCACGGGTTCCCGCGCTTGTCAGCACCGTTCTCTCGGCCATGTCTGGGGAATATCAACGCAGCCTCGGCGCGTGGCAATCGGAATGGGAAGTGGTTCCGGAAATCGTGCGGCTGACGGCAGGCGGTTCACATCAGCTCGCAGCTCTATTGCCGCGCCTTACCGTCAACGCGGAAAAGATGCGCGCGAATCTTGATCTCACTCACGGCTTGATCTATGCCGAAGCCGTTTCTCTCGCGCTCAGCGAAAAACTCAATCGCGCATCGGCCCACAAACTCGTTGAATCCACCTGTCGCCGCGCGCAATTCGAAAAACGCCATCTGCGCGCCGTTCTCTCCGAAGACGCCGAGGTCACAGCAATCTTGAGCCCGGAAAACATCGCCAGTCTCTTCGAGCCGGCCAATTATCTCGGCTCTGCCGGAGCATTCATCGACGCGGTTCTGGCCGCTGCGCGCTCGCAGCTCGCGCAAAAACTTTCTGTCAAAGGATAATTATGCCCTTCGCCGATCTGCCTCACGCTCGCATTCATTACGCGCTTTCTGGCGATAATTCCCTTCCCGCGCTCGTTCTCTCCAACTCTCTCGGCACGACTTTTTCCATCTGGGACGCGCAGGTCCCGGAGTTCGAGAAGTATTTCCGCCTTCTTCGCTATGACATGCGCGGCCACGGGCAATCCTCCGTTCCGCCGCCGCCCTATTCCGTGCCAGAGCTTGCCTCCGATGTTTTGTCCCTGGCCGATTTTCTCGGCATTGATCGCTTTCACCTCTGCGGACTTTCCGTCGGCGGCATGATTGGAATCTCTCTCGCTGTTCAATCACCAGCTCGCCTGCGGAAGCTTGCCCTTTGCAGCACCGCCGCTAAAATCGGCACATTCGAATCGTGGAACACCCGCATTGAAATGGTTCGAACGCAAGGCATGAAGGAAATTGCCCGTGCAACGCCTCCACGCTGGTTTACTCCGAATTTCCAGAATTCTTCGCCGCGGGTGATTGCCGCTGTCGTTCGCTCCATCGAGTCTCTCAATCCCGAAGGCTACATCGGCGGTTGCTGCGCAGTCCGCGATTTCGACGCGCGCGCCACCGTCGCAAGCATTAATGTTCCCGTGCTGGTGATTTCCGCGACTCACGATCCCGCGGCTCCGCCTTCCGATGGACAGTTCCTCGCCGAACACATTCCCGGCGCCCGCTACGCCGAAGTGAACGCTTCTCACCTTTCGATCATGGAAGAGCCACAAAGCTTCACCAAGGAAGTCCTGAAGTTTCTCGCGCAGTAGAATTCCGCCACCGGAGGTTGCACATGGACGAACACAAGCGTTACGACCAAGGCATGAAAACGCGCCGTGCGGTTCTCGGCGACGCACATGTGGACCGCACCTTGAAAAATCGCAGCAAGTTCAATGAACCGTTTCAGGATCTGATCACCCGCTACGCCTGGGGAGAAATCTGGGGTCGCCCCGGCTTGCCGCGTAAGACCCGTAGCCTGCTTACCCTCGCGATGCTCGTCGCTCAGAACCGCGAGCCGGAATTCCGCATGCACCTGAAAGCCGCACTCTCGCTCGGCGTGTCGCGCGACGAAATTCAGGAAGTTCTTCTGCAAGCTGCCATTTACTGTGGCGTGCCGGCTGCCAACTCTGCCTTCCACGCCGCGCAAGAAGTCTTCGAACATCTCGATTCAACAAATTCCAAATAAATATCTTCCACCGGCATCGAACTGAACCGTAGGGCGCGGCACTGCGCGCCTCTTGCCCGGGGTTGTTCGACTCAGGCTGTTGCTCGGCGCGTCATTTTCTGCCTATTTATTTCCATGTTCCGGCAACGTTCGCGTAATCCGCGCCGGCACGGCACGCGAAATCAGTCGAAACGAGGATAGGCTACCGCCAGTTTCCCTTTTCTGAAGCCTCTAGGTTAAGCTATATAGCGCGTAAACGTGCTTACTGGGCGCGCCGTAGGATGTTGATTCCGAGAGATTGGCCAGCGAATCAGCGTCCATCGGACACGGCTGAACCGTTTTATATTTCATGCCGCTGCGCGCCGCTGGCAATCTCGGTCTCACATATTTTAAATTCCGCTTTCGCGATTCTGAGGTGAGTATCATGCCCGCCAAGCAACACTCCGCCATTCCGGCGTATCAGCGCATTCAATCTTCCATTCGCAAACGCATTGACGCAGGCCATCTTCGCCCGGGCGATCCGGTTACTTCCGAACGCGATCTCGCCAAACTTCACGAAGTCAGCCTCATGACCGCGCGCCACGCCCTCGCCTATCTCGAACGCGAAGGCATCGTTGAACGCCGCCGCGGTATCGGCACCTTTGTCGCCGCACCAAAAATCCACTTCAACAAGTTGATGAGCTACACCGAACAGATGGCCGCGCGCAGTCTCGTCGCCGCGTCCAGAATTCTTTTCGGCAAAATAATCGACGACGAACCGGATGTGGCTGCGCGCCTTTCACTTGCTCCGACTGATCTAATCGTCAAACTTCAGCGTCTTCGTCACGCTTCCGAAGAACCATTCGCGCTTGAGACTTGCTACGCTTCCGCCGCGCAATTTCCCGAACTTCTCTCGCCCCGCTTGCACCGCGATTCCCTCTTTGCTATACTCGAACGCGATTATGGCGTTAAGCTGGGCTATGCCGACGAGGAAATTGACGCAACTGCAGCCGATCCGCAGACCTCGGAACTTCTCGACGTGCCCCGCCGCGAACCGCTTTTGCGGATTCGCCAGCTCATTTACTCGACTGAGCGGAAAACCTTTGATCTACGTTCTGGGCATCTATCGTTCTGATCGTCACAATTTCGTCATTCGGCGGTACCGCTGATTCCGTCGCGCCACTACATCTTTCCTCGCCGAAAGGCCCTGAGATGCTGGTCGTTATAAAAAAGGACTACGAAGAAGTCAGTCGCGAAGCGGCGCGCATCGTCGCTGGGGCCGTTCGCTCCAACTCAAAAATTGTTCTGGGTCTGGCCACCGGCAGCACTCCGCTTGGACTCTACGCGAACTGATCGCACTCCACCGCGCAGGCGACCTCGATTTCTCGCGAGCCACCAGCTTCAATCTCGATGAATATCTGGGATTGCCCGCTTCTCATCCACAAAGTTTCCATTTCTTCATGAAGCAGAATTTCTTTTCTCATGTCAATTTTCCTTCCGGAAATGTTCACATTCCCGACGGCACCATTTCCCGCGACTACGATGCCTACTGCACGCAGTACGAACGATGCATCAAAGCTGCTGGCGGCATCGATCTGCAGATTCTTGGCATCGGCCGCAACGGTCACGTCGGTTTCAACGAACCCACTTCCAGCCTCGCTTCGCGCACTCGCTTGAAAGCGCTCAGCCGCGAAACTGTCGAGGACAATCGTCACTCTTTCGCCAACGAATCCGAAATGCCGAAGTGCGCCATCACCATGGGCATTGGCACCATTCTCGATTCCCGTCGCGTACTGCTTCTTGCTTCCGGTCGTTCCAAAGCCGCCGCCGTCGCCAAAGCCATTGAAGGCCCCATTACTTCTTCCGTCAGCGCGTCAGCTCTGCAAATGCATGCCGACGTAACCTTTATCATTGACGAGGATGCGGCGTACTCTTTGACTCAGCGCGATTATTACCGCCATGTTCTCGAGATGACGCAAATTTTCACGCCAGAGCGTCTTTCCTAAGGGGAAGCGCAACACGAACAATGCTAATCGCTGGAGACATCGGCGGAACAAAATCGCACCTCGTCGCCTACGACGAGAGCTTCTAACAAACTCGCTGTCGTCGCGCGCAAACGCTACGCCACTCGCGATTTTTCCAGTTTCGAAAAACTTGATCGAAGAATTTTCCCGTCACGCTTCCGGTTCATCCGCCAAAAATACGAAATCATGGCGCGGGTTTCGGCGTTCCCGGAACGGTAGTTGACGGCAGGCTGCACGCCGCGCACGTGCCATGGGTACTTGATTCGACTTCTCTCGCCGCCAGTCTGGGTTTGCCGCGCGAGCGCGTCGTACTGATGAACGATCTCGTCGCCACCGCGCGCGGTTTGCAAAAACTCGAGCCGCAGGATTTCCTTTTTCTGAATCGTGGTGTTGATCATCCCGAAGAAAACATCGCCGTAATCGCCGCCGGAACCGGTTTAGGCGAAGCCGTTCTGTACTGGGACGGACACGGCCATCGCGCTGCTCCCTCCGAAGGCGGCTCGGCCGATTTCGCGCCGCGCACCGATCGCGAAATCGCTTTTCTTACTTTTCTGAAAAAACGTTTGTCGCGAGTCTCCTGCGAAGAACTTTTTTCCGGCCGCGGTTTTCGCCCCATTCACGAATTTCTTGCGCCCGACGTTCGCCACGATTCTTTCGGCAAACCGGCCGCAGAATCGGCGCAGGAAATCACGCAAAACGCGCTCGCCGCCACTTGCGCCGGTCTGCGTCGAGACTTTGGAATTTTGGACCGACGCTTTCGGTGCCGAATCCGGCAATCTTTCGCTCCGCGTTCTGGCGTATGGCGGCGTCTACCTTGCCGGCGGAATCGCAGTAAAAATCTTGCCGCTGCTGCAAAAAAGCACATTCGTCCGGGCTTTCGCCGACAAAGGACCGCTTGCGCCGCTGCTCGCCAATATCCCCATCGCGGTCGTGTTGAACGAAGACGCACCGTTGCTGGGCGCCGCGCATTCCGCGTTAACAATTCTGCGCGGCGGCAAACTCACCTGAGCACGGCAAGCCTGCGCAAACAGCTTGCTCATTCCTCTTTCCATCGTCAACTCATTCACGCGACGTAACTTGCGGAAACATCCAGGCCCACAATCCCGTGACCAGATTGCGCCAATTCCGCCAAGAATGACGGCTGGCACGGCACCAAACCATTGCGCGGTGATTCCCGATTCAAACTGTCCCAACTCGTTGGAAGCTCCGATGAAAATCATGTCCACTGCGTTTACGCGGCCGCGCATTTCGTCCGGCGTCTTCACCTGAATCAGCGTCGCACGCACGATCACGCTCACCATGTCCGTTGCGCCCACCAGGAACAGCGCCGCCAGCGAAATCGCAAAGCTGCGCGACACGCCGAAAATCACCGTGCACAACCCAAAGCCGCGACGCACCACAACATCGTTGCGCCCGCGCGATTTTTTAACGGGCGATGCGCGATCGCAATGGCCATGATTCCAGCGCCCACTCCCGGCGCGCTGCGCAACATTCCCAATGCCCACGGCCCAGCATTCAGAATTTCTCGCGCGTACACGGGTAGCAGCGCGACTGCGCCGCCGAGCAACACCGCGAAAAGATCCAGTGAGATTGCGCCAAGAATTAATTTTTCCCGCCAGATGTAGCGGAATCCTTCGAACACAGTGGAAAGATTTGCCGCAGGTCGCGCGCGTTCTTTTTCCTGCGCCGGAAGCTGCAACGTCAAGACGATGGCTACGCCCGCTGCCAGGACCGCGCACACATACACCGCAACCGGACCGCGCGCGAACGCGTAAATGAGTCCGCCCAAGAATCGGTCCCAGAATCGTCGCCGCCTGAAAAATACTGGACGCCCACGCGACCGAGCCCGCGAAATGTTCCGGTGGGACGAGATGAGGCAGCATGGCGCGACTGACCGGGCCGTTGAAAGATCGCACGACACCCAGCAGCACCAACACCGCAAATACGGCAGCAATCGAAACGACGCCGTGCAAAGTAATCACGAGCAACAACGCAAAACAAGTGGCAAAGCCGACGTCGCAAAGAATCAAAAGATTTCTGCGGTTGAAGCGATCGGCGACATGACCGGAAACGAGAAACAAAACGATGCCGGGAAGAAATTGCGCCAGACCGACCAGTCCGAGATCGAGCGGCCGCTTGGTAATTTCATACACTTGCCAGCCAACGGCAACAGCCTGCATTTCCGTGGCAACCACAATAAAAAAACGCGCCGCCTGAAATTTCAGAAAAGCGGGATAGCGGAAAGCCGCGCGCGCGTCTGTCGTCGTTTCCGTTTGTATGGCTGGCCCGTTACTCACCGGCCGTCGCTCGTCGAAGGATCACTCGCCGTAGGGGACCCAAATATTTTTCACCTGGTAAGCATGCTGCAGATAAAAGCGGCCCTCACCTTGTTCGGTTTTGAACAAATCCGTCGCGCGGCCTTCATTCGTCCAGACTTGTTTTAGGTTTCCCGCGGAAAGCGCTTTCGCGGCAGCGCACATCTGATCGTCGCCGTAGCACCACAGCGCGTCGACATCGTCGTGTTCTGCAAGTACCTTCAGCAATTCGGACGATCTGCCAGTAACGATGTTCACTACGCCGCCGGGCAGGTCGCTGGTTTCCAGCACCTGATAAATATCGCCGGCAATCAGCGGATATTTTTCCGACGGAACCGCGACCACCGTGTTGCCGGCTGAAATCAACGGAAGTACCAGTGAAAAGAATCCCAGAAGCGGCGTGTCACGGGGACAAATCACACCCACGGTGCCCAGCGATTCGTTCATCGCGATTGAAATATTGCGCAGCGGCGGATTGTGCACCGCGCCATCAAATTTGTCCGCCCAGGCGGCATAGGAAAATAAACGTTCAATGCTCAATTGCACTTCGCGAGCGGCCTGTTTTTTCCCTACCACAACCGCGAGCCGCTTCTGAATTTCTTCGCCACGTTGCGAGAGATTTTCCGCAATATAAAAAAGAATCTGCGCGCGATTGTGCGCTGTGGTTTTTCCCCAGCCCTCGGCCTTGCGCGCCGCTTCCACCGCGTTGCGAATATCTTTGCGATTTCCCAGCGGCGCCTCGCCCAACAATTCTTTTTTTCTTCCGTACACCGCGACGCTGTATCCCGAATCCGGCCTGGCCTGTTTTCCGCCGATATAAAGTTTTACAGTGCGATCAATTCCGCTCGATGGATTGGCAACTTCCGGCGCGCCATTTATGGCCGAATCGGACGCCAATGCTGGCGCGTTTTTGAACCATGCAGGCTCCAGGTATTCGAGCAATCCTTCCCGGCCGCCTTCGCGCCCAAATCCGCTTTCGCGATATCCGCCAAATCCGCACGCCGCGTCAAAAAGATTGGTGCTGTTCACCCACACCACGCCGGCTTTTATTTGCGCGGCAGCCTGCAGCGCCAGATTCACGCTTTCACTCCACACGCTCGCTGCCAGTCCATACACTGTGTTGTTCGCCAGCTCCACTGCTTCTCGCGGAGTGCGAAACGTCATCGCGGCCAGCACCGGGCCGAAAATTTCCTGCTGTGCAACAATCGACGTCGGATGCACATTGCTTAGCAAAGTCGGTTTGTAAAACAATCCGCGCGAAGGCAAAACAGTTTCCGGCTGCCAGCAAGTTGCGCCTTCGGCGATTCCCTGCTTGACGAGACTGTCGATACGTTCCAATTGCACGCGGGCAATAATCGCGCCGATATCAATCGCTTTGTCGAGCGGCGATCCAATTCGCAGAGTGCTCATGCGCGTCTGCAATTTCCTGGTCAGTTTGTCGGCAACGCTTTCCTGCACCAGCAGGCGCGATCCCGCGCAACACACTTGTCCCTGGTTGAACCAGATGCCGTCGACAAGCCCTTCGACTGCAGAGTCGAGATCGGCGTCTTCAAAAACGACGAATGGAGACTTTCCGCCCAATTCCAGCGAAAGTTTCTTGTGGGATTGAGCTGTCGCGCGGCGAATCGCGCGGCCAACTTCAGTCGAGCCGGTGAAAGCAATTTTGTCCACATCGCGGTGCTTCACCAGCGCTTCGCCTGTTGCGCCATCGCCAGTGACGATATTCACCACGCCTGCCGGCAATCCGACTTCGTTGCACAATTCCGCGAATGCCAGCGCGGTCAGCGGAGTGTATTCCGCCGGTTTCAATACCACGGTGTTTCCCGTGGCCAGTGCGGGAGCAATTTTCCACGCCAGCATCAGCAGCGGAAAATTCCAGGGAATAATTTGTCCGACCACGCCGCAGGCCGTGTAACCGGGAAATTCCTGATCGAGCAGTTGCGCCCAGCCGGCGTGATGGTAAAAATGCCGCGCGACCAGCGGTATATCAATGTCGCGGCTTTCGCGGATCGGCTTGCCGTTGTCCAGAGTTTCGAGAACGGCGAGGCGCCGCGAATGTTTCTGCACTTGCCGCGCCAGCGCATACAGATATTTCGCGCGCTCGTGACCGGAAAGTTTTTGCCAGCCACGCAGCGCAGCACGCGCCGCCTTCACCGCCGCGTCTACGTCCGCTGCGCTCCCTTGCGCCACATCCGCGAGTTTCTCTCCGGTCGAGGGATCAGTAGTCTCGAAATATTTTCCCTCTGCGGAAGCACGCCATTCGCCGCCGATAAAATGTCCGAAGCGGCGTTTGCTTGCATCCAGCCACAGCAACGATTCCTTGGCGTCTTCCGGCGCCGGCCCATATTCCATCGTCCCGAATTTTTCGATAACGCTCATTCGTGTCTCGTCTCACTTACGCAATCGGATGGCGATGTTCCGCCGAGTAGCGACCAGTTACATGAAATTCCAATTGGCGTTCGATGTCGGCGAGCATGCCACTGCTGGCACCGAAGCGAAAAAGATGCGGAGCCAGCCAGGCATCGCCGAGCTCTTCCTTCATCAACGCCAGCCACTCCAAGGATTGCTTGGCGGTACGAATCCCGCCGGCGGGTTTGAAGCCGACGGCCATCCCGGTTTCTTCCGCGTATTCGCGAATGGCCCGGGTCATCACCAAGCCGACCGGCAGCGTGGCATTCACAGTCTCTTTGCCGGTCGAAGTCTTGATGAAGTCCGCGCCTGCCATCATCGCCACCATGCTGGCTTTGGCTACGTTGCGCAGAGTTAACAAATCGCCCGTTCCCAAAATCACTTTCAGATGCGCTGGCCCGCACGCGTCCTTGAACGCCAGAATCTCGTCGTACAATTTCTGCCATTCACCGCCGAAAACGTGGGCACGCGTGATCACTACATCAATTTCCTGCGCGCCAGCCGCGACAGATCTGTGAATTTCCGCGATGCGTTCCGGCAACGGCGAAAGTCCCGCCGGAAATCCTGTCGAAACTGAGGCCACGGGAATTCCGCTGCCTTGCAACGCGCGTACCGCCGTTTCCACGAACAAATGATAGACGCACACTGCGCCAACTCGAATCTGCAAGTCGGCGATTGCCAACTTCTCGATCAATTCGTTTTGCAGCGGCTGACGAGCCTTGGCGCACAACCGGCGCACTCGCTCGTCGGTGTCGTCGCCAGAGAGCGTAGTCAAATCCATGCAGGTGATGGCGCGCAGCAGCCAGGCCAACTGCCAATCTTTCTTCACGGTTCGCCGGGTGACCAGAGTAGCGGCGCGGCGTTCGACGGCGCTGGTGTTTACGCGGACCGATTCGACCCATTCGAGGTTGAGAGAGGTGCCGCGATTGACCTGCAGTGGACGGCCAGAGAGAACGGCGATGGCCCGCGCGTCAGAGGCCGATTGTGAGTTGACGGAGGAGCCGGAGGACGGCGCGATCGCACTGGGGTGGTTGGTGGTACTGCGCGGCGGATTGTCAGAGGTCATGGGTGAAGCTCCGAAGGTGAAAATGAGACGAGCAAAGAGGATAGCACCGTAGGAACGGCGAGGCGAGGAGTGGTGGCGGACTTCAACTAAGACATGAGGCCCAGGGACGCAGCAAGGGCATACATACCCCGGGCACCTTTGCTACTATTGGCAAATAAAGGACTTACGGGTCTAAGAGTGACAAAGAGTGAGAAAGAGTGCAAAGGAAGCGCGGAAAAGAAAGCACTTAGGCTGCTTCCTGGTGCGAGAAATAAAACAAGAAGAGGGAAAAAGCGGGAGAAAGAGCGATAGACGCTATAGCACACAACATATACCGTAGAAATAGTTATTGAAAGGCAAGTGAATTCCGACAGGATTTGGAGGCGGCCGCGGGAAAAGTTGTTCACGACCCGGAGTAGAGGAGGAAAGGCGCCCAATAGAATGGCCTGCGGTAATTTCCATCGGAATGAAGCAGGGTGAGTTTGGCATTGCGCAACGCGGTGGCGGGATCCTGGCCGGCGTGAATTCCCTTGTACAGTTCATCCATCAACTGCGGCGTCGAAGCGTTGCTGACTTCCCACAACCCAGCGATCACGTTGTGGGCGCCTGCGCGGAGAAACGCCCAGGAAAGGCCGACCAGGCCTTCTCCGGCGTACGATTTCGTCCCCGCCCCGTTGCACGCGGAAATGGTTACCAGATAGGCGGTCAGAGGATGCTTCACCACGTCGCGCGCATAGAGTTTGTACGATTCGCCCTCCGGCGAGAGAATCACGGCGGATTCCAACGGACGAAGGCGACTGGCCGTGCCGTGCGTCGCGAAATGCAGATAGGTGAATTTCTCCGGTTGGCTGGACAAGAACCTGGTTGCTGTTGCGTTGGCGCCGGTCAGTTCCAGTCTGTGGGATGAAGCAAAATAGTTCTCGATCAGGCCAATTTCTTTTCCGGCTTGAGGAAGCGGTGGAAAATCCGAACTGGCCGGCAGCGCATCCCCGACCATCAATAGACGATCTTCTTTTGGCGGCTTGGCCAGAGAGCTGCGCGACAGCAACGCCAGCGAATTCGCCGTGGTGATGGTCACATCTTCAATCCAGTAATGCGCCTTGTCTTCAGGCTTAGAGCCAGAAACAATCAGCGTCTCAAAATTGAGCGAATTCAAACTGCCATCGGGAAGAATCACCACTCGCGAATTTTTCGGAATCAGCTTTTCAGCTGGCGCAATCAGCGCTGTATAAAGTTTCTTGCCGTCAGCGTTGCCGGCCTCCAATGGATCGCGGGGATCCAGGAAGGACTGACGGTACGCCTTTACCGCCGCATCAATTTCTGTGGTTGCTGGCAGAGAGACCACAGAAGCGTTAACGGGAGTAATGATCCATAGATACGAGTGTTTTTCCCCAAGCCAGTAGAAAAGGACCACGGCATTCAATCGACGAGCGATGCCTTGCGGATTGAGCATCGCGGCCCGAGACGTCCTTCCCGGTGTATTCGAAGACAGCCCTTCTTCCAGAGTTTGCGCCCGACCTAAGTCGGCGATTTTCAGAGCGTCGAGTGAGCGCTTCTGTTCGACGAAGAAGTCGACGTACGCATCATAGAATTCGATGGCACTGGAGAGAAACGAGACGCGGAAATCTTCACTCTGCACGGAACGTTGGGCGTTTTGGACCGTTTCAATTGCACGGCGGAATTCGTTCTCCGCCTTTACCGGTTGCTTTTCTGCTGCAAAGACTTCTGCCAAACGGGCATGCGCTTCCCACTTCAAATCCGTCTCAGCCTTGGGATCGCCAATCACCTTAATGAATATCGCTTCCGCCTGAGGAAAGAGTCGCCTACCCGCCGCGATGCGTCCGGCCAGTAGTTGAGAGTGACGAACAGCATACTGATCAGGGTTCGGTTTCTCGACTTCCAAAGCTTCCTCATTGTGCGCCGCGGCGATGTCGACGTGGCCAGTGGCAAGAGCGATTTCGGAAAGAGTATCTAAACATGCGGTTAGGGTGCTCCTGTCGTCGCCACCGCGAGCCAGGGAGAGTGCTTTTTCAGACGTAGTTTGCGCTTCGTCGTACCGACGTTGCAGATACAAAACCTCGCCGAGCGTGATGAGCCAATAAACACGGTTGCCGACCAATCCGGCGTTTCCCGATTTTTCCAGTGCCTGCTTATAAAAAAGCTCGGCGTTTTCGAAATCACCGATCATCGAATAGTTCCAAGCCATATTCCCGTAGGTGGGCGCGACGGTTGCGGTGGCTCCGAGTGACTCTGCCTTTTGCAGTGTGGCTTTGAACCAGTCATTGGCTTCGTCGAAGTGTTCTTGCTTCACAGCGAGTTGCCCCAGATTGCCCAGGGTGCTCGCTTCTAAGAACGGGAGGTTTCGCTCGCGCGCGAAGTGCAGTGCCGCGTGGTACGCGGCTGCCGCTTCCTGATTTCTGTTGCGGCTTACCTCAAGAATTCCGCGGGCTAGAGCGACGTCCCCGGAGAGGGAAGATTGAAAGGAAGCCGCGATCTGGTCTGCATCCACCAAGGCCTTCTCCGCATCCGCGAATTCTTCCAAATAGATGTGTGCCAGTCCCTGTACTAACTTTCGCTCGACACCAGCATCTGAGCGGACAATCGAGATGGGAGGCTCTTGGGCTATCAGCTCCAATGCATCCTTGAAGGAACCACGCAAGACAAGGATGTGAGCTTTTTGGATACGAAATCGCCAAGCCCAATCTGAGCCGGCCTTCGAATACGATTGATAGGCAAGGTCCGCGTCACGAAGAGCTGCGTCCAGGTCTCCATGGCGCATTTCTTGACGAATATTTAGGACGGTTTGCTCTGGGGAAAACTTGCGGGAGCATCCTCCCACGGCAAAACCAATGAATGCAACGAGAAGAACAATCCGCGAAGCTAAACTCAGCCGGTTGGAGGAATGGTGCGACCGTTCGTGGTAGCCGCCGAACCGGAACCACCACCACTTACGGCGGAACCTAACTCGAGACGTATCATCGTAAGAGTGCGCTGGCCGTGAACGATCGTCACTTCGCCAAGAAAAATTCTCCCAAAGCCAGGAACATAGAAGCAGTGCCCGGTACGCTTGACTCCCGGACAAGTGGTGTCCATCTCTTTGACGAGAGAACAAAGAAACGCTCCGTTCGGCCCTTGTTGTTTCAATTTCTGACCAGTACTAAAAGGATCTAGAGCTATTTTGCGGAATCCTCCGTCTTTTTCAAAGGCTTTCTGCGCCTCTTTGAAAGTTCGAATATTCTCGAAGAGGTCGAAGTCGAGTTCGACATGCACCGGGCATCCGGCAATTTTGAGATTTTCGAATTTGCTGCCCACCATCGTGACCAGTCCTTCGGCGTCGCCGGCAGGATGTTTTGAGTACAGACGCGCGACGACGCGGTCAGCGGTAAGGATATCCAGGATGTTCAGCCCTTCCAGCGTTGCGGTGACCAGCGTGTTGTTGCTGTTGTCGTCCGCTTGATGCGCACCGGAGACATGGGTATAGCCCTTCTTGAACGACACAAACTCACGAAACTGAAAGTTCTCGACGCGCGAATTACCGTGCCCGCCAATGACCGGCAACGAAGACGCCGCTTGCACATCGATCAGATGATCAAATGGGCGTGTAAAACGACCGCTAAAGGCGTGGGCGCAAGCATGGTAATGAAAAGTTGAAAGAGCGGGCTCGGATTTCATGGGACGATTCTCCTGAACGCAGAATGGCTAATGCTGCAAAAGCTGACCGGGAAAATCAACAGTAAAGTGTATACGTGCTAACTCCGCTGGCTTTGGCTGGCCGATGATAACCAGGGTGTATTTGCCGGATTTTTGTTCCGGATTAATGACCAGAACCTGCGTTTTCTGCGCTTGGGCAGAATCGAGCGAGCTGGAGAGAATCGTTTTGCCCGACGGGTCCTGAACACTCATTTTGTAGTTCGAGATTTCGGGGTCAACGGGGATGTCTACGTACAATCCGAACGGTTGATTCGGTTGAGCCGCGAACACCGGAAGCGTTTCGCCGCGAGTGTTTGCGGAAATTAAGGAATACATCGGGAGTACGCGCGGAGCTTCCGATTGCTGCAATCGCGGAATCAGGACCAAATTCTGATAGCCGACGATGAGCAGCAAGCCGGCCATAACTGGAATCGCAAACGCGGGACGGAACCAGTGCAGCCAGCCGGCAGAGTTCGGAACCGCGCGCGGCAGTGCAGCAAGCGCTGGCGTCTCCGCGAAAATCCGCTGGCCCGCACCGATAAGTTCGGCGGCGATTCGCAGCTGAGTGGCGCATTCCGCGCAAGAAAAATAATGTTCTTCGTAGGCGTCACGCAGGTCGGGCGAAAGCTCTCCCAGCAAATACTTTTCGCAGGCTTGTGATTTCACCGCCAGGTCGTGGTTCATCGAGTGTGAATCCATATTGTTAAAGTAGTGTCAAATTGAGCCGATTCGTTTCTCATTCCATGAAAAGCATTTAACCGGTTTACTTTACGTAAGTTACAGACCCATCGCGATCCGGAATTTTTCTTTTGCTCGAAATAGCAGCACGCGAAGGTAGTCCCGGCCAACGCCAAACTGCCTGCACACCTCGTCCTTGTCCATCTCGTCCAAAAAGACTGCGCGAAGGATCGCCTGGTCGCGGCCCGCCAACTGCGACAAAATCTTGCGAACTGTTCGCCGGGTCTCCTCCGAAATCACTAAGCTCTCCAAATTCAGCGTCTTATCCGGCAATTCCAGGTGGTCGGATGCCAATGGAATGTCCTTTGATCCTGACCGGTAATGCTCCGACAGCACGTGATTGCAAACCGAGTTCACAAATGGACCGAGTCGATCGCCCTGCCGAATGCCGCCTTCCGCACGCAACGAGCGAATCACTCGAGCGAAGGTTTCTTGCTTCAAATCGTCCACAACTTCGGGAGAAAGATAGCGCGCGCGCAGTTTTATTAGAATTAGCTTAGAAAAATAGCCGACAAAATGACTTTCCGTGGAAGGATCACCCTCCCGGAGCCGACCTACGTAGGCTTCGTCAAACGCGAAAAAGTCCAACACTTCCCCCGAAGTGCTGGAAAGTATAGCTGCGGCAGAGGAACGGAGCAATCTCTCAGCTTTCCTAGTTGTTGTTTAGGGTTGATTAGGGTTGGCTTGAGCTGCGACCAATTTTCGTTACCGAATTGAAACGGTTGTTCGGTTCGAATCACTACTGTCCATAGGAATCCTGCAGCTCAAGGAAACCTACACGCTGGGACGACCAAACGTCCCCTGGCGTGCCCCTGAAGCGGCGTCCGGCGCTGATCGTTAGAGTTCAGCGCCCGGCGCTGAATTTTGCGAATTGCGAGCAAAGGACGGTGGAGTCTTGTACCTGAACCCAGAGTGGCGACGGCAGACTATTGCAAGGCCGAAACGTCTTCCGGAAGGAACGACAGAGCAAACTGCAGCGGGAGTCATCATCCTGCGGGTCGACTTTGTGAGCAAACCCAGCAAATGTGAGATCGCCAGGGAAGTCGGGGATCTTTTGGCAGAGGCTGGTCTGCATCAGAAAGGGTTGAAAGCAAGCATGCTGCTGGTTTCGGATCGCGAGGCGCGGGTCGTGACACTGCTAACGCTGTGGGAGGCTGAACGATTTAAGCTCGCCCGGGAGCGCCTTGACGTCCTGGACGCTGAAGATTGTGGCGCAATTCGCGGACGGCCCGCTGCGCGCGAGCACGAGCGTCGCGCATTTCCTGCTTCCAAAAGCATCCACGAAACTCACGCTCTCCGACCTACGGCCAGCCGAGATTGCGGAACTGGTCGAAATCGTGACTGCCGGATGACGCTGTTTCGATCGAAGTCGAATTGAGGCAGTAGCCAAAGAATCAGAAAGAATCGAATCCATGGCTACCAGGGGGAAAAGACTGCAATGCGTGATCCGGAATCTTGTGATCGGCGCGGTTGCTCGCGGCCTGTCACTACTACCCTTTGTGAGGAAGCTCTTTGTCTTGATCATTTCTGTAGCCGCAGTTACGAAATGCTGAATGCCATGGATAGGCGCAAGTCGCTTGAACGCGGCTTCGCACGCGCCGAGCGCCGATCAAATTAAAATAGCGGATGAGTGCGCCCGCAGGACGCTCGATATCTGCATGAGCAAAATGCAGCTGAACAACCTGGAGCGTGCGCGACTGCTGGATATTCTGCTGTGGTGCGGCGACGTCGTGAATTCTTCGGAACCCAAGAAGCTGGTCGGCAGGCCGGCTTTGGAACACGGACGGTATGAAAAACCAAGCCTGCGGCGGCGAATATCCAGCGGCACATCATCCAGTGGTCCATCATCGAGCGACACTTCGCGATATTAGGCGTCAGCCAGGCCCGCAGATCTTCGCTTCTTCGTCGCCAGTCGAAAAATCTGAATAATCGGTGGCAAGAGTTACAAGGCGAGCGAAGAAACGACAGGCTGGCGCCAAATCTCTGTGCACCTAAAGATAACAAAACAAGCGGCTTGAACTTTCTGTTTCCTTGGTACTACGGATGCATATATATGAACACGGCGCATGCGTTGGTTATAGTACCGCTAGCTGTATTGATGCGACCTTATCCCGCTGGCTTTTCGTCCTTGGCATGTGATGTAAGGCGGCCAAAGCAGAGCATTTTTGGGCCTCTGTTGCGGGCTAAGGGTGTAGGTAGTTGCGGCAGATTAATCGAAGGGAAATTACAGTCTTTCACGGATAGATAAATTCTTCAGGGATGGACAGTTGGAGCCACAAATAGCCAATCCGGTGCCACGCTGGAAAGATCGCCTGGCCGCGCTGCGCAACACTTTGCCAATTTTTCGAATGGTTTGGGAAGCGTCGCCGCGCATCGTGGTCGCGAACATCGGCGTGCGCCTGATTGTTTCTTTGCTTCCGCTGGCGATGCTGGCGGTTACCAAAGTCATCATCGATTCGATCTACCGCTACACTGCGAACCACACAGCGCTGCCAACCTATTTCTGGTGGCTGGTGGCATTCGAATTCGCGCTGGCTTGCATTTCGACAATTCTGGTTCGCGTAACCGATTATTGCGACACGGTGCTGGCCGACAAGTATGCGAAATACGTCAGCGTGCGCATCATGCAGCACGCTTCGCGTTTGGACCTGACGACATACGAAGATCCTACATTCCAAGACAAGCTGGAGCGCGCCCGAGTACAAGGCACTGACCGAGTGCTGATGATCCAAGCAGCCGGCCGATTGATTCAGCAGGTCGTAACGACCGCCAGCTTGGCGTTCAGCATATGTCTATTTTCGCCGTGGCTTCTGGCGGCGCTGATTGTGTGCGTAGTGCCGGCGTTCCTGGGCGAAACACACTTTGCGTTCCTTGGTTATTCATTGAGCTTTGCGCAAACGCCGGCGCGGCGTGAAATGGAATATTTGCGCGTGCTTGGTGGAAGCAAGGAAAGCGCAAAGGAACTAAAGCTCTTTGGCATCGGTCCGTATCTGGTGGAACGATTCACAAACCTGGCGATGCGGCTGCACGGAGAGACAGCGCGGCTTGCCCGCAAGCGCCTGCTCATCGGTTCGCTTTTAACGTTGCTTGGCACGCTGGGTTACTACGGCACGTATGCGTATGTGATTTACCAGACCGTTGCCGGCGTACTTACGATCGGTATGTTGACATTTCTGGCGGGCGCCATCGCGGGCGCCAGTTCCAACATTCAACTGGTGTTCTCAACATTTTCGACCATCGCGGATCAAGCGCTGTTTGTCGGCGATCTGCTGGAATTCTTTGCCGTGAAGCCGGTGGTGTCGTCGAACCCCGGAGCCAGCAAGGTGCCGCGTCCGATTCGTCAGGGATTCGAATTTCGCAATGTATCTTTCGCCTACCCGAATGGGCGCGAGGTGCTGAGCGGCGTCAGTTTCAAACTTTCGCCAGGAGAGCGCATCGCGCTGGTCGGAGAAAACGGCCAGGGAAAAACCACCATCGTCAAATTGCTCACTCGTCTCTACGACCCGACTGCCGGGCAGATTCTGCTGGATGGCAAGGATCTGCGCAGCTATGACCTGGACGATTTGTGGAGCGAAATCGGCGTCATTTTTCAGGACTTCATGCGCTACGACTTGACGGCGTCGGAAAACATCGCCATGGGCCGCATCGAGGAGCGAGACAACATATTTCGTATCCGCTCCGCCGCGCAAAAAAGTCTGGCGGAGGATGTCATCCGCAAATTGCCGAACGGATATGTCCAGCAATTGGGAACGCGATTCGACGGCGGCACCGATCTTTCCGGCGGCGAATGGCAAAAGCTTGCGCTGGCACGGGCCTATCTTCGCGAAGCGCAGGTGCTGGTGCTCGACGAGCCGACTGCATCGCTGGACGCCCGGTCCGAGCACCAGGTCTTTGAACGATTCGCCGAACTTACCCGCGGGAAAATGGCCATGTTGATTTCGCATCGCTTCTCGACGGTGCGCATGGCGGACAGAATTTTTGTGTTGCAAGGCGGCAGAATCGCCGAAGAAGGACCGCACGACGAACTGATGCAGAGTGGCGGGCGGTACGCGGAAATGTTTGAAATGCAAGCTGCGAGCTACCGGTAGTCTGGGGGAAAGACGGTCATGGCGACCAACGTTGATTTGATATTGAACCTGCGAAGCGCGCGCGAATGGAACAGCCGCTTGGAAGAAGCGGATGAAATGGCGCAATGGAAAAATTCCGCTGGGGCTGAAGAGCCCTGTTTACGTAAGGAACGTATCCTGGCCGCCGCTCACGCTGACGGCTTGAGAGCGCAAGAAAATTCTCGCCGTACAATTATCTCGCCGCTTCGCGAAGACCTGGCGCTGCAGGAAGCGTTGATCGCTCGCGCCGTGCAATTTTTGCAACGCAGACAGGCTTCGGGCGCATTTTTGGAACATGATTGGCGAGCTCTTACTTCAAACACCAAAATTCTGGAAGAAAGCATTGCGGAGAGCCGCGCGGCGCTGAAACTCACCGGCGAACTACCTGTTGTGGCGAATGGAAGCAGCGAAGTCCGGGTACGCGTGCGGGCCGTTGCCGATCGTTACTTGCAAGCTGCGAGATTTCTCTTCGATCGCGGGGAATTCTCGGCATACCTTGCAGCTTTGCAAGAGGACATCGAACTGACCAATGCGGAAATCACCGCGTTAAAAGGCTTTTTGAATCAAGTATTGTTGGAACAAGTCGCCGCGCACGCGCGAAAACTGGCGATGCCGGGCCGAACTTCCACGTCCGTACAAAATGAATCCATTCCCGCGCCGACGCTGCCGGCGCTGATTGCGAGTTTGCGTAGGCTCGGACTGACCGATTGGGATGAGCTCTTCGTCGAGGCAAGTCTGTGCGAGCAGGCCCTGGCACAGGATCCCGCGGGCGCCTACGACAAAATGGAAAAAGCCGCCAAATCTGATTATCGCGCCGCGGTTGCAGAGCTGGCGAAGAAATCCGGAGAGAGCGAAGCCGAAGTTGCGCGGCGCGCGGTTAAATTGGCGAGCCAGCCGAACCGCGGAAGCAATGCGCGGGCCAACGAGCGGCGCGCTCACGTGGGGTTCTATTTGTACGCCGAGGGCCTGCAAGGACTGGAGCACACGCTCGGAATCAAAGACTCCTGGCTGACAAGATTCGCGAAGTTCCTGAAGGGCTGGCCGGACGGCTTGTACGTGATTGGAATTGAATTGCTGATGGTGGCGCTGCTCACGGCCGTTGTTGTTGGAGCTGAAGTCAGTGTGCCGATTTTCCTGGTGGTGGCGTTGTTTCTACTGCCAGCCGCAGAAAGCGCTGTGGCTATCGCCAATCAACTGGCTGTGATGTTCGTCAAGCCGCGCGCGTTGCCCAAAATGGATTACTCCGAGGGAATTCCGGCAGAGAGCAAAACGCTGGTGGTTGTTCCCACGCTGTTGACGACCCGCGAACAGATGGAGCGCGCGGTCCGCGATCTGGAAATCCGCTTTCTGGGAAATCGCGATGGCAATCTTCATTTCGCATTGCTCACCGATCCTCCCGACGCGGCAACGCAGTTTGATAAACGCGATGAACTGGCTCCGGAATGCGCGCGGCTGATCCAGGAGCTGAATAGCCGATACGCGATCGAGGGGAAAGGCACATTTTTCCTGTTTCACCGCGATCGCAGTTTCAACTCCAGCGAAAAAGTATGGATGGGCTGGGAGCGCAAACGCGGCAAGCTTCTGGACCTGAATAATCTGCTGCTGGGAAGAAATAATAGGTTTTCCACGGTTGCCGGCGACCAGAGCCAGTTGCGCGGAATAAAATATGTGATCACTCTCGACGCGGACACGCAATTGCCGCGCGATTGCGGACGGAAGCTGGTGGGCGCAATCGCGCACCCGCTGCAGCGTGCGGTCGTGCATCCAGTTTCAAATGTAGTGGTGGAAGGCTACGGAATTTTGCAGCCTCGTGTCGGTGTGAGCATTCACTCCGCCAATCGCTCGCGGCTGGCTGCGCTGTTTTCCGGCGATTCGAGCTTCGACGTCTACACTCGAGCGGTTTCCGATGTCTACCAGGATCTTTTCGGCGAAGGAAGTTTTACGGGCAAGGGAATTTACGAGGTCGAAATTTTCCAGCAGGTGGTCGAGCGGCGCTTCCCTTCAAACGCAATTCTCAGCCACGACATGATCGAAGGCGCGTACGCTCGCGCCGGACTGCTCTCCGACGTGGAAGTGATTGACGATTATCCGTCGCGTATCGCCGCGTACAGCAGGCGCAAACATCGCTGGGTCCGCGGAGACTGGCAGATTCTTTTCTGGCTGTTTCCCCGCGTGCCGGATTATTCCGGAAACGTGGTGCGCAATCCGATCAATCTGATTTCGCGCTGGAAAATCATGGACAATCTTCGCCGCAGCCTGACGGAAATTTCGATGCTGGCGATCCTGATCAGCGGATGGCTGTTCCTGCCTGGCAAAGCCCTCTACTGGACGCTCGCGACTCTCGGTATGTTCGTGCTTCCCAGCTATTTGCAATCCCTGATGGCATTTCTGCGCAGCGGCAGCGGCAAATTTACCGCGCGCTTCTGGAAAGAATGGTTCTCCGATTTCGCCGCGGCCAACGCACATCTGCTGATGCGACTGGTGTGCCTGCCACAACAGAGCATGGTGACGCTGGACGCAATCATCCGGGCCGGCGTTCGCATGGCCGTGACGCGCCATAAGCTTCTTGAATGGGAAACGGCGGCCGAAGCGGAATCGAGTGGCAAAAAGACCAGCCCCGTCGATCTGTATTTGAAACTGACGCCATGGCTCGCGATCGTCGGCGGCGTGCTCCTCGCATGGAAGCGGCCGGAGTCTTTTGTAGTGGCCTGGCCCTTACTTTTTCTGTGGGGCGCATCGGAAGCATTTTCCAATTGGCTCGATCAACCCTTGCCGGAAGACGGTTTGCGCATCGGACCGCGCGACGAGGTGCTGCTGCGGAACTCCGCGCTGCGCACCTGGAGGTTTTTCCGCGAGTTCAGCAACGAAAACGAAAACTATCTGATCCCCGATATTTTGAAAGAGGAAGGCGGCCTGATCGCGCATCGCGTTTCAACCACCAACCTTGGTTTGCTTTTGAACGCGCGCATCGCGGCGCTCGATCTGGGGCACCTGACGGTGGAGGAATTCATCGCCAGCACGGAAAATACTTTTGCGACAGTGCGGCGACTGGCGAAATCGCACGGCCATCTTTACAACTGGTATGACACGCGAACGCTCGAGCCGGTTGGAGATCCCTTTCTTTCCACCGTGGACAACGGCAACCTGGTGTGCTGCCTGTGGACTTTGAAGCAAGCCAGCCTGGAGGAATGGAAGCGTCCGATTTTCCGGAAGGAATTGTGGACGGGAATTCGCGATCACGCGCGGCTTCTCCATCAGCTTGTGCGAAACAGAGAAGCTCGCAAGGCATTTCGCTCGATTGAAGACAGCATTGCCAACATGGGCAATTCTCCGCTGGAGTGGCTCGGCGCCCTGCCGGCGCTTGAACAATTTGTCGTTTCGCTGATCGAAGCGGCGCGCGCTTCCAGCGAATCGTCCGACGATCTCCGCTGGTGGATGGCGGAACTGAATCTTCGCTTTTCCGAACTGGAAAAGCTGACGGTGCGCTTTGCTCCGTGGGCATCGACGAAGTTCCGCACGTTGCGCGCGACAAAGGAACAGCAAGCCAAATGGATTGCGGACCTGAGTCTGGCCAGTGCGGACCGTATCTATTCAGAAATCGCCGATTCATTGAACGATGAGAGCGAATCTTCTTCGCATGAAGGCGCCGCGGAAAATACTTCGCGCGAACTTCTTCGCGAAGCTCTTGCTGCCAGCCGCGAGAACGCCGCGAAAGCGACGGCGGCACTAAATGGCATCGCCGCGTACTCCAACGAACTCGCTTCTGGAATGGATTTTTCGCTGGTTTACGACGAGCCACGCAAACTGATCACCATCGGTTTTGACGCTGCGAAAGGCGCTGCCAGCGAACATCATTATGATTTGCTGGCATCCGAAGCGCGCGCGGCTGTGTTTGCGGGAGTAGCCAAGGGCGAAATCCCGCAGGAATGCTGGTTTCACCTGGACCGCTCGCATGTGCAATACAAAGGCACCAGAGTTCTGCAGTCATGGACCGGCACGATGTTTGAATATTTGATGCCTTCGTTGTGGATGAAATCTTCGCCCGGTACTCTTCTGGAGCGAAATATGCGCAGTGCGGTTGCTGCGCAGCAAAAATACGCGCGGCGTTTTTCTATTCCTTGGGGAGTTTCCGAATCCGGATGCAGCTTGATCAGCGGCGATGGACATTATCACTATTTCGCGTTCGGAGTTCCGGCGCTTGCGCTGCACCGGCCGGACGAGGACCGCGTGGTGATTTCTCCGTACTCAACATTTATGAGCCTGATGACCGGCTCATATGACGCGCTGAAGAACCTGCAGCGTTTGAAGAAACTGGGCGGCGTCGGACCGTACGGTTTTTACGAAGCCTTGGACTATGGGCCGAAGATGACGCTCAACCGCAAAAAATTCACGCTGGTCCGCTCCTGGATGGCCCATCACCAGGGCATGTGCCTGCTTTCGGTCGCCAATGTTTTGTGTGATTCGTCGATTCAGCGGCGGTTCCATGCGGAGCCGTTAGTCGCCGCGACCGAGCGCATTCTGCATGAGCGCGCGATCGTTCCGGAATCGGCCGATTCGTCAAAAGCGAAGCGCCAACTGAAGATAGAAGCGCTGCTCACGGAAGGGCAGAGCGTGCTCAGCCCCAGCTACTGGGGTGGCAAAGATCGAGCAGAAACCGCGGCATAGGCTGCGCTGGCGGTTTCGTTCGCGCGCGTATTTTTGAAAAAATGCCACGCATCATTTAACTCGAATTTACTACGAACTTTTTTCTGCATTGCGATCTTTCCTTTATTCCATCAACTCATAAATGGGCAGATAAATTGAAATCGCAGTTGACAAACGCTGCGAGTCACGCCAAAATCCTTATGGCGAACAAAAAGCGAATATCCTGAATCCTCCTGCCTCGCCTTTTACGCCATGCTGGCCACCTCCAACGCTCTTCGTCTCCATGTCGAGTCCGCGCTTGCCGGACGCGTCGCCTCACCGTTCCGTTTTCAGGAGCCGCAGCCCATTACGGCTTCAACGGGAATTTCCGCGGTGGACCAACTGGCCGGCGGTTTGCCGCGCGGTTGCCTGACGGAAGTTTTTGGCGGAATCTCGTCGGGAATCACTTCCCTGCTGCAAGCTGCTTTGGCTGCACGCACGGCGAATACGGAGGTCTGCGCGCTGGTGGATGCGCAAGATTCGTTTGATCCTGGCTGCGCGCAATTCGCCGGCGTCTCGTTGCAGCGACTGCTTTGGGTGCGTTGCCGCAATGTGGATCAGGCGCTGCGTTCCCTGGATTTGCTGCTGCATGGCGGCGGCTTCAGCCTGGTTGCAGTGGACCTGAGCGGTGCGCCGGCGCGCCTGGTTCGCCAGATTCCGCTGAGCTTTTGGTTCCGTTTGCGTCGTACGGTGGAAAATACTTCGACCATCCTGCTGGTTCTTTCTCGCGAGTCGAATGCAAAAACTTGCGCTTCTTTGGTCCTGCGTATGGAAAGAACAGCCGCGCGCTGGTCGCCGAAGGATCGCCAGTATCCATCGCGCGATTTTCACACCCCGGCATCCATGCTGGATGGATGGACAACCACAGCCGAGACGATTCGTTCCAAAGCGCGACGCAAAAATAATGTTGCGACGATCGGCGATGCAAAAACTTTTGCAAATCAGGACGCGGAGACCGCCCGCTTCGATCTGCGTTCGAAGCATTTTATTTCCGTTGACTCTTCCGGCGGCAATTCCTTGTTGCCATCACAGACAAATCACTTAGAAAACGAAAGGACGCAGAACTTTGGCTGAGCCTTCCCAACTCGCCGTGTTCGCCGCAAGTTGCCATGTTGCCCGCTGCTTTATTTGGTGCCGTTTACGTTCCCAATTTTATTTTACAAGCCATCGCACGCTGCGAGCCCGAACTTCGCACTCAGCCACTCGCCATCATCGATGGGTCGCCGCCCACTTATCAGGTTGTGGCATTGAACCGGCTGGCGGAGATTCCTGGCGTCGCGCGCGGAATGACCAAGGCCGCCGTCAGCCAGTTTGTACAAGTCACGATTCGAACGCGTTGCAGAGTTCGCGAAGAAGCGGCGCACGCTGCGTTGCTCGATGTGGCCTGGTCGATTACTCCGCGGGTTGAGGATGCGGCGCAGGACACGCTGCTGATCGATATCTCCGGCCTGTCATCGCTCTTCGGCAATGCAGAAACCATCGCGCATGAGATCGCTTCGCGCGCTTCCACATTTGGCATGCATGTCCACGTCGCCGTTTCCGCAAACGTAGAGACAGCACGCATCGTCGCGCGCGCCTTGCCGGGGCCCACTATCGTTCCCGAAGGCGAAGAGCGCCGTTTTTTGGAAACGCTGCCGGTCAGCATGTTATCTCCGAGCCGGGAACTTTCTGACATTTTCGATCGCTGGGGTGTGACCACCTGCAAAGCGCTCGCTTCCCTGCCGGTGCTTTCTCTTTCCGAATGTGTGGGGCAGGAAGGAATCCGCTTGCAGGCCATCGCCAGCGGAAAAGGCATGCGCCAGCTGCTGCTCGCCGAACCAGCGCAGCATTTCGAAGAATGGTTTGAATTAGACGAAGCCGTGGATGATCTTGAAGCTCTTTCGTTTCTTCTCGGCCGGTTGCTCGACCAACTGAGCGCACGGCTCTCCGCGCGCGCGCTTTCCATCGCCGCGGTACAAGTAAATTTCGAATTGCAGCCCGCTTTTGACAATGCTTTCGACACCTCGCGTGAATTGCTGCGAGTGAAGCCGACGGCTCGCACCTTTTCCTGCAATTTGGAGCTGCCGGTACCTACACGCGACAGCAAGCTTTTGCTGAAATTGCTTCGCTTGCGGCTGCAATCGCGTCCGCCGGATGCGCCTATCCAGAAAATTCACATGGCGGCGCAGTCTTCGCTGGCACGCGTCACGCAAGGCTCTCTTTTCGTTCCCACCGCGCCCGATCCGGACAAACTCGAACTCACCATCGCGCGAATCGCTTCCGTGGTCGGAGAAGGAAATGTCGGTTCGCCGCAATTGCTTGATTCGCACCGGCCCGACGCATTTCATATGCAGAAGTTTTCCATTGCGACCGCCGATGTACACGCTTCGCGAAACCCTGCAAAACACTTTGCGACAAATAATTTACAAAACAGTTCAAATCATCATTCGACAGCAGAAGCTCCTGCCATCGCTCTGCACGTTTTTCGTCCGCCTGTGCCCGCGCGAGTCCGTTTGCAGGGAAATAAGCCGGTATTTGCGTCATTTCAAGGCTGCTCGGGAAAAGTTGTTCACGCATCCGGGCCGTGGCGCTCTTCGGGGCAATGGTGGGAGGACCAACCTTGGCAGGAAGACGCCTGGGATCTGGAAATTGTTTTTTCCGATGAATCTCCAGCCACACATGGCTTCTATCGTTTTTGTTATGACCGGCTGCAGGAAAAATGGTTTGTGCGCGGAGTGTATGACTGATGTACGCCGAATTGCACGCCCGCTCCGCTTTCAGTTTTCTCGAAGGCGCTGTTACGCCGGAAGAGTTGGCGAGTGTCTGCTCGGCGCTCGGCATGTCCTCCATGGCGCTGCTCGATCGCGACGGCCTTTATGGCGCGCCACGATTTTATCTGGCCGCGCAAAAAATCGGAATTCGTGCGCATATCGGCGCTGAAGTCTCTTGCGTGAAGGGTTGGCGCTATCCGCTGCTGGTCACTTCTCCCGAAGGATACAAAAATCTTTGCCGCCTGATTACGCGGATGAAACTTCGTGCAGCAAAAGGCGAAGGAGCCATCGAAACAAATGAGTTGGAACACTTCAACAAAGGCCTGGTTTGTCTTACCGGCGGAGATGAAGGCCCGCTTGCTCATGCGCTCCGCACTGGCGGAAGAGAAGACGCACGGAAATGTCTGGAGCAACTGTGCGCCATTTTTGGCCGCGAAAATGTTTACGTCGAATTGCAGCGCCACTTTTCCATTGAAGAAGAACGCCGCAACCAGGTAGCTATTGAACTCGCGCGCAGTTTGCATCTCCCTCTGCTTGCCACCAATGGCGTGTGCCACGCGCTCCCTGCGCAACGCGAAATTCTGGATGTTTTCACCTGCTTGCGGCATCACCGCGTACTCACCAATACGGGACGCCTTCTCGCTTGCAACAGCGAACGCTACCTAAAATCTCCTTTGCAGATGAGCGCGCTTTTTGCGGATTTGCCCGAAGCGATTGCCAACACCACGGAACTCGCCGCGCGTCTGCAATTCACGCTGAAGGATCTCGGCTACCAATTTCCCGTCTATCCCACACCTAATCACCAATCACAAATCGATTTTCTTCGCGATCGCACGCGTGAAGGAATGCTTCACCGCTACGGCGCGCAGAATGAACGCGCAACGCTGCAAATCCATCGCGAACTTTCCATCATCGAAAAACTCGATCTCGCCGGATATTTCCTGATTGTTTGGGATATCGTTCGCTTCTGCCGCGAAAAAAACATTTTGGTACAGGGGCGCGGTTCGGCTGCAAATAGCGCGGTTTGCTACTCACTCGGAATCACTGCCATCGACCCGGTCGGAATGAATCTCCTCTTCGAGCGATTTCTTTCCGAAGAACGCGGTGAATGGCCGGACATTGATCTCGACCTGCCCAGCGGCGACCAGCGCGAACGCGCAATTCAATACGTTTACGAACGCTACGGAAAACTTGGCGCCGCGATGACCGCCAATGTGATCACCTATCGCGGCAAATCCGCCGCTCGCGAAATCGGCAAAGTACTTTCCTTCGACCCGGAAACTTTAAATCGCCTTGCCAGTCTTGTCAGCGCCTGGGAATACACCGATTCGAACGACACGCTCACGCGACAATTCAAGGATGCCGGACTCGACCTCACAAATCATCGCATTCTCAAATTTTTTGAGCTTTGCCAGAAAGTGCAGGACCTGCCACGCCATCTCGGCCAGCATTCCGGAGGAATGGTCGTTTGCCAGGGGCAACTCGATTCCGTAGTGCCGCTCGAGCCGGCCACCATGCCAGGCCGCGTGGTCGTGCAATGGGACAAAGAAGATTGCGCGGACATGGGCATCGTAAAAGTGGATCTTCTCGGCCTCGGCATGATGGCGGTGCTGGAAGATTCCATCCAGTTAATTCGCGCGCACAACAAGAAAGAAATCGATCTCGGGCTTCTGCCGCAGGACGATGAGCAAGTTTATTCTGCTCTGCAGCGCGCGGACACCATTGGCTTATTCCAAGTGGAAAGCCGCGCGCAAATGTCCTGCCTGCCGCGTCTTAAGCCAGAATGTTTTTACGATATTGTGGTGCAGGTGGCCATTATCCGGCCCGGCCCGATCGTCGGAAAAATGGTTCATCCCTATTTGAACCGCCGTCAGGGACGCGAGCCAGTAGACAGTTTGCATCCGTCGCTCGAGTCCACGCTCTCCCGAACACTTGGTGTGCCGTTATTTCAAGAACAGCTCTTGCGTATTGCCATGATTGCGGCCGGCTTTTCCGGTGGCGAAGCCGAAGAGTTGCGCCGCGCGTTTGGATTCAAGCGCTCTGAAGCACGCATGAAGGAAGTCGAAATCAAGCTGCGCCGCGGAATGGAAAACAAAGGCATCACCGGAGAAACGCAGGACAAAATCGTACAAGCCATCACTTCGTTCGCGCTGTATGGATTCCCCGAATCGCATGCGGCAAGTTTTGCACTCATCGCATATGCCAGCGCTTTTTTGAAATGTCACTATCTGGCCGCGTTCACTGCTGCCATGCTCAACAATCAGCCCATGGGTTTCTACCAGCCGGCAACCTTAATAAAGGACGCCCAGCGCCACGGCCTGAAATTCAAGCCCATCGACATCACACGTTCGCAGTGGCTGTGTACCATCGAAGAATCCGCCGAAGGCCTTCTTGTGCGTGTCGGACTCCGTTATGTAAAAGGACTGCGCAAAGAAACCGCGCTGCAAATTATCGCGCAGCGCAACATTCAGCCATTCACTTCGATTGAAGATTTAAAGCAACGGGTGCCGCAAATTCAAAAAGATGAAATGCGTGTTCTCGCCAGCATCGGCGCTTTGAATTTTATCTCTGGTAAAACGCGCATCCATCGACGCAGCGCTTTGTGGCAGGTGGAACGCGCTGGCCGCCCAGCAGGCGTGCTCTTCGAAGCGCACGCCCGAACAGACGACTCCGATCCATCTTCCCTTTTCTCGCCGCTCGACCCGATGAACGATGAAGAACGACTGGCCGCGGATTTTCACGGCACCGGGCTCACAACAGGCCATCATCCGATGAAGCAACATCGCGCACACCTGAATCGCCAAGGAGTTTCGCCTGCGTCACGCCTGGCTGCGCTTCGCGATGGCTCATTCGTGCGGGTAGCCGGTGCGGTTATCGTTCGCCAGCGCCCTGGCACCGCGAAAGGCTTCGTATTCCTGAGCCTCGAAGACGAAACCGGCGTCGCGAATATCATCATCACGCCGCAACTTTTCGAAAAAGATCACACCGTCGTCGTGCACAATTCATTTCTCATGATTGAAGGCATCCTGCAAAATCAGGATGGTGTCATCTCCGTCAAAGCCGGGATCATCAAACCGTTTCTCCTTTCCCGCGCGGCCGCGCCCGCTCACGATTTTCATTAATCAGCTTCGCGTTTTATTTTCCGCAAACTCACGAATTGTCATTTGGCTACAAGACGCCTCGCACATTAGAATGCAGTTAAGCTATCGTTCGATTACCAACATCTTTGTGACTTACTGAAGATTGCTGACTTTCGTACCTGCAACAGTTTCGATGCTTTCTTAATTCCGGGAGGACTCGATGCGCATCGCCACAACCAGCCTGGCCTTGCTATTCGCCATTGTGCCTGCAATCGCCCAACAAAAATCAGATGGGCCATCCGACGAAAAAGCTCAGAAAACATATAAGCACGCTGTGGAAGCATTGCACGATCGCCGGCAGGACATCGCTCTCGATGAGTTTAAAAAAGCCGACAAACAGGACGGTGGACACTGCTTCGCCTGCCAGAAGCAAATGATCAAGTACGGTGTCGAATTGGCTGAATGGAAAACCGCCGAACTTGCCGCGCAAGAAATGGTCGCGGAAGCGCAAGGTGAACCGGACAAAGCCATCGGACACTATCAATGCGCAATTGTCTTCATGCAGGAAGGTCTACAAAAACACAAAGAGGAATACTTCTCTCGCGCCCACGACGAAGTCAGCAAGGTGCTCACCGCTTACCCCAATACGCCGGACGCAGTCCTTCTCGATGGAAAAGCGCTCGCGCAACTAAAGCAGGACGACGCAGCGAAAGCAAAGTTCGAACAGTTCGTAAAAATGAAACCCGCCGACGATCCTGATCGGCAGCGCGCGTTGCGCTACATCGAGCGCCCGGAGCTGGCGCGGGCAAGAATGGCGCCGCCGTTCTCCATCACTACCACCGATGGCCAGCGCGTTTCCATGGACGACTTGCGGGGTAAAGTTGTGCTGTTGGATTTCTGGGCCACCTGGTGCGGACCGTGCCGTGAAGCGCTGCCGCACATTCAGAATGTTGCAAAGAAATTTCGCGGACAGCCGTTGGTGATTTTAAGCGTGAGCCTGGATTCCGACGAGCAAAAGTGGAAAGAATTCATCGGCAAAAACGAAATGACCTGGCCGCAATATCGCGATGGCGGTTTCACCGGGCCGATCGCCAAAATGTTTAACGTCACCGCTATTCCGCACACTTTCACGATTGACGCGGATGGCGTGCTGCAGGAAGAACACATCGGCGACGCTTCGATCGAGGGCAAGCTCAAGAAGCTCCTCGTTCACGCTCAGCAACTGACGCCCGCTGAAACTTCTTCCGCCAAATAGTTGATGGGTGCGCTGAATTTCATTCCCCCACGCACGTTCGTGGGGTAGAATCCCGCTCGCTGCACTCTAACCGATCACCCTATAGCCCAGTGCCGAGGTGCGAAATGATTCTTTCCATCGAGCGCAAGCAAATTCCGCCGGATATCACAGTCCTGGAGATGACTGGGCGGATCATCCTGGGAAACAATTCGCGGGATGTGGAATTGAAACTTGCGGAAATCCTCGCCGATCAAGCCAAAAAAATTATCTTTGACCTCAGCCGGATCACGATTTTGGACAGTACCGGTATCGGAATTTTGGTCGTAAGCCAGGGCAAGATCAACAAGGCCGGCGCAAAGTTGCGAATTGCAGGGGCCACCGGATTCGTGGAAGACACGTTGAAAATCACCAGCGTTGATAAACTTATTGAGACTTACCCCACCACGGAGCAAGCCGCCGCCAGTTTCTAGCCAAGCGCCGTGTGTAGACGTTGCGCGAGCTGGCTTATCGCCTGGCGCGCGAACTTATGGCGCCTTGCCGATCCACCACAATACTCTGGCCACAATTTTCCATTTCTGTTTGCCGCTCAGCGTGATCGATTCGTAGTTGGCGTTTTCCGATTGCAGCACAATGGTATGGTCAAACCGTTTCAGGCGTGAAACCGTTAGTCCCTTGTCGCGATGCCAGGCAATCACAATTTTGCCATTCAATTCGCCGATTTCGGTCTGCGCGGAATCAACGGCCAGAATATAACCATCGTGAATAAGCGGCGACATCGAGCTGCCGCGAACCCGTAAACAACTTGTGGTGGCTGGATTGGGGCACCAGTCCTTCGGCGCGGCGATCATGCTCTCAATCGCGGCGTCGTCCAATAATGTCCCGCCCTCGCCCTTCTCACCGTGCGCCATGGCAACGGAGTTTAGCAACGGGACTGCGACCAGCCGCAACCGATCCTGTTTTTCCTGCCTCCTTGCACCGCTGCCGGCGGCTACCATTTCCAGGTGCGGCAACCGTATTTTTCGTAAACGCGCCTGCAACTGCGGCATTACGCGCAGCAGGTCTTCTTTGCTCAGGCCCGCGCGGCCCCAGAAATACCAGCACAGGGGATCGCCCGCGAGATTGCCCATCTCGATGTAAATATGCGAGGGCGGTTCCGATATACCGCGCTCCCATCTCGATACCGCCATCGCGGAGCAGTGAAAAGCAGTGCCGAATGCAACTTGATTTAGAGCCAGTCCCGTGCGCAGGCGCACGATTGACTTGGCCCACTCCGGCTGCGCTGGACGGCTCAATTTGCGCCTCAAACGCATCGTGACTCCGCAATCTGCCTTTCCGTCCTCTGGGGCTATGCTCTCATTTTGAATGTACGCCACCGTACGTATCTTGGCAAGCGACGGTTCATAAATAAACTATCACGACCTACTAGTCATCGGCGTTAGCAAGGAGTATGTTTAAGGAGCTTTCCCGCGCAGCCTCACATCGCTTCGTGGTGTCCTGCGAAGCTCTTGTTTTATTCAGAAAGGACCGCTGATTGCCGATTAAGCCGCCTGATGTCCGCCGTGCAAAAACCTTTGCGCAGGTCGGCTCGGGCGGTCAGGACGGCGCCGGTCGAAACGGCGCCAGTCGAAACGGCGCCAGTCGAAACGGCCAGGAACTCGCGAATCAAATCCTGCTCGAGCTTCCCCGCAATATCTCCAACAACCTGATCGGCAAAGCGCAACTCGTCAAGTTACCTATCCATTCAGTTCTAAATGAAGTGAACGAGCCGATTCAATATTTGTATTTCATCAACAGCGGTCTCGCTTCGGTCTTAAGCGTTTTGCAGGACGGGAAAAGCGTCGAAGTTGGATTGACCGGCCGCGAAGGCTTCGTTGGCGTCTCGGTGGTCGCTGGCTTTATGACCAGTCCGACGCGCGTAATTATGCAGATCGAAGGCGCCGGTTACCGAATCCAGGCTAAGGATTTGCAGGCGGCGCTCAAAACTTCTCCGCCTCTAGAAAAAAGCTTACTGCGATATTCCCAGGAATTGGCTCTGCAAGCTTCGCAGATTGCTGCTTGCAACCGCGTGCACGAAGTAGACGAGCGCCTGGCTCGCTGGCTGCTGATGAGCCAGGATCGCATTGGCGGCTCAATGATTCCTCTTACGCAGGAATTTCTTGCGCACATGCTCGGCACTCGGCGAGCCAGCGTGACCGTGGCCGCAGGCATGCTGCAAAAAGCCGGATTGATCAGCTACGTTCGCGGGCAATTGAAAATCGAAGATCGCGAGCGCCTCGAGCATGCGTCGTGTGAGTGCTACGCAACATTGACGCGCCAGCTTAGCGCGTGGAAATCCGAATCTGAATAGCCGCAGTTCGCCGCCACCCACACTTTTTTCCTCCCACCGGAACCGTCAAGTTCCTTGCTTACAGCACTTCCTGTATTGCCGCTTACGCCCCAGCTGGGTACGCTAGCGTACGTAATTGAACTCCACCGTAACGCCGTACCTCAGGTGCTCTCCAGCTTTTTGGCTGTCACCTCCGATAAGGGGGAGGTTGCACATGCCAAAGAATATTCTTATTGTTGATGACAGCCCGCAGATCCGAAAGCTAGTCCGAACATACTTCGACCGTGAAACGGATTTTCGGGTCTGTGGAGAAGCCGTAGACGGCCTGGATGCCATTGAAAAAGCCTCGGAATTGAATCCCGACCTCATTATTCTGGATCAGTCCATGCCTCGCATGGACGGCCTGCACGCGGCGCGTATTCTCCACTCGACGAAGAGCGACGTTCCGATCATTTTGTTTACCTTGCATGCCGACTCGATTTCCCAGGCAGACGCCTGCGCTGCCGGAATCGCTTTGGTCGTTTCCAAAATGCGCGGCATGTCCATTCTCATCGAGCAGGTGGACAGTCTTTTGAAGTACGCGTAGCGCGATGTGCGTGGAAACGTTGTTGTTCTTGATTCGGCCTCTAATACGGCAGCGCTGGTCAGATCGTCTCATTCGTGAGACAAAGCGGTATGAGGCATGCCAGTGAATTCGGAAATCTAGCGAGTTCACAGCCCTGAACGAAAAGCCCCAGCCTTCAGTTTTTGCAAACGCCGCGCCAATTCAACCAGCTTTCGATCCTTCCAGACACCCTTCACGGGCTTCTATTCGCAGTTTCAGAACATCGCTTCCATGGCGCGGTGTCTACGAATCGTACCCGCGAAGCTCAGTCACGAACCAAAAAGGCGACTTCCACTGGTAGTACCTTGGTAGTACCTTTAGGCTGCCCTTTAGCGATAAGTTATTTATTTTCATAGCCAAGGTCAAAACCTGCCGGACCAGTCCTAGCGAATCTTTATGGTTCAGTACGTGCTCTAGTGTCCACTAAGTCGTATTGGCATAAGTCGTATCGGCGACTCCCCGCCGCCATAGTTCTATCGGATTTCAAGTTGTAATCAACAAAGTTGATCGCTCAGGCGGTAACGCTTGGCCTTCAGCCGCAGTTGGAGCTTGTCCGGGCGCCCCAGCCCGCGACTTCCGGGAGCGTACCAATGCGTCGTTTTCTTGTGCCTGCCCTCATCGCTGTTCTGATTCTTACTGCCGGAATTTTTTTAAAAGCGTCGATCACGCAGCCGTCAATTGGGGGCTGGCTGTCCGCTGGCTCGATGACGGCGGCAAGGAACAGCGCGGCGTCCGCGCTCTTGCAAGATGGGCGAATTTTAATCACCGGCGGCGACAACGGCTCAGGGCCGATTGCCAGCGCGGAAGTTTTTGATAGCACGGGATCTTTTGTTGCAGCGCCGCCGATGGGCACGGCGCGCAGCGCACATTCCGCGACGGTGCTGGTGGATGGAAGAGTTTTGGTAGCTGGCGGATCGACGGGCGCCGCGGCAACGAACGCGGCGGAAATTTTTGACCCTGCAAAGAATGCGTGGACACCGGTTGCGGGCGGCATGATCCAGGCGCGTTCGAATCACACGGCGTCTTTGCTCGCCGATGGCCGTGTACTTTTCGCTGGTGGAGACAATGCGGGAGCGCCGACTGCCTGCCTGGAAATTTTCGACCCGGTGACCAATTCGTTTTCTTCCGCGGGAACGACAACGTCTCTCAGAACTTCTTTCGCCAGCGCGGTTCTTTCCGATGGGCGAGTGATATTGATCGGCGGTTCGGATGGAACTGCTCCTTTAGCCTCCACGGAGATTTTCGATCCGACTACGAACTTGGTTGCGGCCGGTCCGGCACTTTCCGCGCCGCGCATGGCACACTCCGCCACCACTCTGATTGACGGCAGAGTGTTGGTGGTTGGTGGTACCACTGTCATAACCAATCCTGACGGAAGCACTGCCCCTACGGATTTGGGGTCGGCGGAAATTTACGATCCTGCGACTGGAAGCTTTTCTGTTTCTGCCTCTTCGCTGGCAGCTCCACGACGCGATCACGCAGCGTTTCTGCTGCCCAACAACGCTTCGGTCTTGATTGTGGGCGGCACGTCGGCGGGCAACGAAGTGGGTACGGCGGAAATGTTCGTTCCTTCCACGGGCGCATTCGCGGCAACAGGTTCGCCTTCGGTGGCGCGGCGACATGCTACGGGCGCGCCGCTCAGTTTGGACGGAGTTTTCTTTTTCGCAGGCGGTTCGAATTCCACCGGCAGCTCTGTCTTCTGCCGAACTCTACGGATTCGCAACCGTAAAAACGGACAAGCCAAGACTACGCGCCAGGCAGCATCGTCACCATCACCGGGTCCGGCTGGAAGCCCGGCGAAACGGTCACGCTGACGCTCGTCGAATCTCCGCTATTCGACACCCACGGTCCCTACACTGTAACCGCCAACTCGAACGGTATTATTTACGACAGCTCTTTCGTAACCGATGAGCACGATCTCGCCATACGCTTCTACTTGACGGCTGTAGGTTCGGTCTCTCAGTCGCGTGCGCAAACAACGTTCACAGACAACAATGTCACGGTACTCTCGGCACCCAGCGGAGCGACATTTACCCTAACCTGGACAGGATATGGTCCAAGCGTCACACCCTGTACGGGAACCATTCAAAATGGCCCGAACAATGTGAACGGCGTAACATCAGTGGACGCAGGCGGGAATCCTGGCCACAACATCGGAATAGGCAACCCCGCGTTCTTGCAGCTTCAAGCCGCTGCCCTCTCTGATCAAGGCACTACATTCACCAAGTGGACATTCGGCACGACAACACTCACAACTTCTACCATTTGCGTGAGCGCTCCGAGCGGCACGTATACGGCGACGTATTCCACCGCGGTGCCTGCACCGACGTTGACAAGCGTGTCCCCCACCGGCGGCGATTTAGGGACAACGGCGAACCTGACGTTGACCGGGACAAACTTTGCCAAGGATGCGACGGTGAGCTTCGGCGGATCGGGTATCACGCTGAACTCGACGACTGTGAGCAGCGCGACCCAAATTACGGCCAATATCACGATTTCGGGCAACGCATCCGCTCTTGGAGGGCACAACGCCTCGGTGACCAACCCGGTTCCTGCCGGTTTTACAGGTGGAGGCACGGTCACGCTCGCGAACGGCTTCACTGTAAACAGGCGTGCCACATCGACCGCCGTTAATTGCACTCCGGCATCTGTAAGCGTGGGTACCCTGACAACATGCACAGCAACCGTGACCGACACGGACTCAGGAACCACGAGCACGCCGACGGGCGGCGTGAGTTTCACCAGCAGCGGTAGCGGTACTTTCAGTTCTTCCGGAAGCTGCAGTCTGAGCGGCACCGGAGCAACGGCTACTTGCAATCTGACCTATACGCCCACTTCAGCGGGAACCGGCACACACACCATTACGGGTTCCTATGCCGGGGACACCACACACGGAAACACCATCGGAGCCTTCGCCCTCACAGTGAACAATCCTGTACCCACACTCACAAACATTTCGCCCACCAGCGGACCCACCGTGGGCGGTACCAGCGTCGCAATCACCGGCACCAATTTCACGGGGGCGACGGCGGTGAAGTTTGGGGCTACCAGTGCGACCACCTTCACAGTGAATAGTGCGACATCAATCACAGCAACGGCGCCGGCAGGAACCGCGGGGACGGTGGACATCACCGTCACGACTGCAGGCGGCACCAGCGCGATCAGCGAGGCCGATAAGTACATCTACGTGGCCGCACCCACAGTGACCTCTCTGAGTCCGACTAGCGGCCCTACCGCCGGTGGCACTAGCGTCACAATCACAGGCACGAATTTCGCGGGTGCAACGGCCGTGAAATTCGGGGCTACGAGCGCCACCACTTTCACAGTGAATACTGCGACATCGGTCACGGCGACAGCCCCGGCGGGGACCGCAGGAACGGTAGACGTCACAGTTACGACGACGGGCGGCACCAGCGCAACCAGCGCTGGCGACCAATACACATATCAAGCGGCGACCAGTCTCACTATCAGTGCGCCCACGGTGACCTTCCCTGCCAACGGAGTGGTCACGGTGACAGTGAGTTCGACAGCAGGCACGCCTACGGGGAATGCCACACTCAGTGTGGATGGCGGGGCAGCTTTAACCCAACCGTTGAACGGCAGTGGAGTGGCTACGTTCACTCTCACCAGTCCCAGTGTCGGCAGCCATAACCTGAGCGCCAGCTATGCGGCACAAGGTAACTTCGCGGCCAGCGGCCCGACCACCGGAACACTATCGGTGAACGCGGCGGCAACGACAACCTCGATTTCCGCGCCAACAACTAGCTTTGGCACGAACGGAATGGTGACGGTTACGGTTGCAGCGGCGGATCCGACTGCCGGAACACCCACGGGAAACGTGTCGCTGACCGTGGATGCGGGCTCAGCTGTGAGCCAAGCTCTCATGAATGGGTCGACGACGTTTACAGTTTCCAATCTGAACGCTGGCGATCACGCATTGTCCGCCAGCTATGCGGCACAAAATAATTTCAACGGTAGCAGTGCGACTAGCAATTTACATGTGAATCAGGCGCAGGCCACGCTGTCGTTTGACAATCTGACGTTTACCTACGATGGTTCGCCGAAGCCAGTGAGCGTGACGACGGCTCCCGCCAATCTGGCGGGAGTCACGATCCTTTACAACGGATCGGCTACCCCGCCGACGAACCCGGGCAGCACACCAGTTTCTGCCTCATTGACGAATGCGAACTACACCGCCGCGCCGATCAACGGGACGGAACTAGTTCTGCAGGCGTCGACGATTACCAGCGACGCGACCACGACGTTCACAGCAGGCACCACTGGCACGTTTAACGTGACCACGATGGGCTTCCCAACGGCCAGCTTGATGGAGACTGGCCCGTTGCCGGGTGGCGTTTCGTTCACCGACAACTTGAACGGTACGGCCACGCTGGCAGGTACAGCGACGGTGGCTGGAAGCTACCCAATCACAATCGCAGCGAGCAATGGCGTGGGCAGCCCGGCAATGCAGGCCTTTACGCTGGTCGTGACTGCCGGGGACTTCACGAAGTTACAATTGCTGGTACCGGGAGAAACGGCAGCGCCAGGAACTGCCAGCGGCAAGACAGGGACTCCGAACACGGAATACGTGAACGGCGCGTTCAACATAATCGTAAACGCGGTGGACACGAACTGGAACGTGGTGAGCAGCGTTACCGACACTGTGAACATCGCTTCGACTGACACCGATCCAAATGTGAAATTACCTGCGAATGCTGCGCTGGTCGCGGGTACGGGCACGCTCAGCGTGACGCTGCAAACGGTAAGTTATAACCCGGCGATCACCACGCTTACTGCGTCGGACATGACTGACAGCAGTAAAACAGAGAGCAGTCCAGTGATTGAAGTAATTGTGGTTTACACGGCAGGCATCGCACCCTCGATGGTGGCGACGGGAGACTCGGTCGCGTACACGCTGATGGTTAACAATGCCGCCGCCCCGAATACCAACACGTTGCGAAGTGTGACTGTGGCCATTCCCGCGGAGGGCGGAACGCCCGGCCTGGTTTCGGTCACGGCCGCGAATGCGGGACCGATCCCGGCGAACTGGACCGCCGATTTGAGCCAGATCTCAAGCCATCAACTGCGCTTCACACAGAACGCGGCGACTGACGGTGTAGGTCCTGGCGGAACGATCTCTATCCAGTTCACCGCGACAGCGAGCAATACTGTGAGCGGCTCGCTGGCTCAGAATGTTTGGACAACCACAGCATTCTCGGATGCGGCCTATACGTCCGCCCTGCCACTGGCGGGGATGGAGCCTACGGTCGGTATCGGGGCACGCCCGGTTATCACCAGCGCAGACCACACGACAAACGAATTCGCGTACGGCGCGGCCGGAACATTTACCGTCATCACCACCGGATTCCCGATTCCAAGCTTAAGCGAGTCTGGTTCGCTGCCTGGTGGAGTGACCTTCACCGACAAGGGTGACGGCACAGCGACGCTGGCCGGCACACCGACGGCCGCGGGGACCTTCACCCTCACCATCACGGCTCATAACGGGTACGGAAGCGACGCGACACAGACATTCACGCTGACGGTGAACAAAGCGACCGCGACGCCGAGCATCACGGCAGATGACAAGAACTACGACGGAACGACTGCGGCGACCATTCACTGCACGTTGAGCGGTGTGCTTTCAGCCGACACGGCTAACGTAACGTGCAGTGGGACCGGGAACTTCGTCGACGCGAATGCGGGAATGGGCAAGACGGTGACGTCGAGCAATCTCGCACTGGGCGGGAGCGCCTCTGGCAACTACATGCTGTCCACCACCACGGCAACGACCTCGGCCAAGATCAACGCCAAGCCAGTGACGGCGACGATCACCGCCAGCAACAAGAACTACGACGGAAATAACACGGCTACCATCACCAGCTGCACGATTCCAGGCAAGGTGGGCAGCGATGACGTGGCCTGCAGCGTACCGGCTGGGAACGCAACATTCGCGTCGTCCAACGCCAGCCCCACCGCGCAGATGGTAACAGCGACGGGCATCACCCTCAGCGGCAACACAGCCAGTAACTACACACTGGGCATGAACACCACTGCCACTACCATGGCAACGATCAACCCGACGCCGTTGACCATCACGGCCAACGACAAGAGCAAGACCTACGGCGGGACGGACCCGGTTTTCGACGCGAGTTTCAGCGGGTTCGTGAATAGCGAGAACGCCAGCGTGCTGGCCGGGACGGCAGTGTTCAACTTCGCCGGCAAGCCGCCCACGAGTTACGGGCCTTCAACCACTGTGCCGACCAACGCCGGAACCTACGCTGTACGGCCGTCGGGCCTCACCTCGACCAACTACGCAATCACATTTAAGGGTGGCAGCTATACGATCAATCAGGCTACGCCCACGGTGACGGTCACCGACCCGATGCCGACCTACGACGGCAGCCCACACATGGCTACGGCCACGGCGGTAGGCTTCGATGGCCACACAGCGGTAAGCGGCAGCTTCAATCTCACCTACGACGGCAGCACCACGGCCCCGACCTATGCCAAGACGTCCTACATGGTCGTGGCAAGCTTCACCAGTAGCGACCCGAACTACACCAATGCCACCGGCAACGGCACGCTGACGATCAAGCAAGCTGGCTCGATAACGATGTTGACGTTTGAGTTAGGGCCATACACTTATCAAGGGACTGCGTTCACGGCCACGGCCGTAGCGACCGGTGCGGGTGGGTTGAACGCTGCAGTTACCCCAGTGCTCTACTCGGGCGACTGCACAAATGTGACGATCACGAATGGCTGCACGGCGACAGCAACTTATGCCGGTGACACCAACCACACAGGCAGCATGGACAGCAAGAGCATCACGATCACACAGGCCGGTTCGACGACCACTGTAAACTGCCCGGCCACTGTGATCTACAACGGCATGGCGCAGGCTCCGTGCACGGCGTCGGTAACTGGAGCGGGTGGGCTGAACCAGTCCCTTACGGCGAATTACTCCAACAACATCAACGTGGGCACCGCTTCGGCCTTTGCCACCTTTGCCGGTGACGTCAACCACACTGGCAGCAGCGACTCGAAGACCTTCACGATCAGTCCGCGACCGATTACGGTCACCGCTGACCTGCAAGGAAAAGTATTTGGCGAAATGGATCCACCGCTTACCTACAAGATCACCAGTGGTTCGCTGGCGAGCGGCGATGGTTTTATGGGTGGCCTGGTACGCTTGGCGGGTGAAAATGTCGGGACGTACTTGATCTCCGTGGGAACACTAACGGCAGGCCTGAACTACAACCTCACGTTTGTTGGTGCGACCCTAACGATCACCCCAGCGAACACCTCGACCATTGTCGCTTCCTCGCCCGGACCCCTCGGATTGGTCCCAGGTTGTTACATTGACTGCGACAGTGGCGAACACCCTCACGAACGTAGCGCCTACGGGCTCAGTGAGTTTCTATAACGCCCCTGGCAATGCGACATGCGCGGCACCGGGCAGCACGCCGCTCGACACGGTTGCTCTGGTCACGGTTGGCACAAGCCAGCAGGCTTCTACTACCACCGCCAACTTACCGGTGGGCACGGACAATATCCTCGCCTGCTACAACTACAACAGCGCTGATCTCAACTTCACTGCTAATTTCGTCGCGAGCAGTGGTACAACGCCTCAGGTCGTAAACGCTGCGCCGATAGCCACCCTCACGCCAACCACCCTCTCGTTCGGTAACCAGCAGGGAGGAACAACAAGCGGCGCACAGACCGTAACGCTTTGCAACGGCCCAAGCGGCGCAGACTCCAATTCCCCTTGTTTCACCGCTCCGGTCGCCACGGCGCCTTTAGCCATTAGCTCGATTGCCCTCGGCGGAACGAACCCGAACTATTTCACACTCACGCAGTCTCCCAGTTGCCCGGCTTCACTGGGTGTTGGCGGTAGTTGCGCCTTGAGCGTGAAGTTCGCGCCTCCGGTCAACGCCAGCGGTGTCGCTACTGCTCTGCTCAACGCAACCGACAATAGCGGCCACGTCGGCGGAACCGCGACGCAGTCCACTACTATCACTGGCGCTGGAGTCAGCTCCATCAACAGCGTCGGTTCGCTCTCTACGTATGCACTATTCGCGACCGCGAATGGCTGCAGCAGCTTCAACATGAGCGGGAACGCGACGGTAGACAGCTTCAATTCTGCCTCCAATAACCAGGGCAACGTGGGAACGAACGGCAACGCGACTCTCAGCGGAAACCCCGTCATCGATGGCGCGGTGTACTCGCCCAACAGCGGCACTGGGAACTGCAGCAGCAAGTCATTGACAGGGCTTAGCACGAGCGGGAAAGCTCAAGCGATGGGTGGACTGCAAGCGCTCTCTGGACCTGTGACCTATCCTGCGCCTTCTGCGCCGAATCCGCCTCCGCCGACCACCACGCAAAACATAGCCGGTTCCTGCGGAACCATATCCGGATGTGCACCCAACGGAACAAAGAGCGTCATTCTTCTTCCGGGACAATATGGAAACCTGAGCGTCAGCGGTGGAACGACGGTCCACGTCACAACGGGCACGTACAACCTGAACAGCCTGACGCTCTCTGGTAACAGCACTCTAGTCGTGGACGCTGGCGGCCCGGTAGTCTTCAACATCGCCGGCAAATCCATCACAGGCGGCAACGCCGCGCTCGACCTGAGCGGTGGCGTGATGTCAAATGCCAGCGGAATGGCGAGCAATCTTCAATTCTATTACGCAGGCTTCCAGCCGATTAAACTCTCTGGCGGCACCGGCAGCTACGCCGTCGTCTACGCGCCCAATGCAGCAATCAACGTTTCCGGCGGATCGCATTTCTATGGAAACATGATTGGGAGCACCATTAACAACAGCGGCGGGACCGCGATTCATTACGACGCCAACCTTCCCAACATTGCGGGAGGAAACTACATCTGGTTCAATAGCGCTGCCCTTAATGTGAAAGGGCTTCCCGCGAGCGGCGGCGTCAAACTGTACGTGACCAATGCCAGTATCGCTTTCCCGTCCACTTCCAGCCAATGCACCGGCGCATTCGATTCAACCTTAATGCAGTGCACGCTGCCTGTGCCAAACGCCGTGATCACCTTCTCGTCAACGGCCACGGCTCCAAGCACGACTTGGGATGCGGCGAACAACAGATGGTCCACGCTCGTGCCTACGAACGGGAGCACTACCCTCCAGACCCATACCTTCCTCGACGGATTGGCGTACCTGGTACCGAGCGGCGGTTTCCCGACCGGAATGCAGAACCTCACTTGGTCGGCCGCATTCTCCACCTCTACCCCGGGGATTAACTTCGGCTGGCAGTGGGGAGCAGCGGTGTACAATTCTTCGTTCACAAACAATTACTCATCGCTGGGTGTTAACCCTGTGGACAGCACCGACCCCGCCGGCACGCCGGAAAACTACAAGCCGAATCTGATCTTCGGCGCTACTGGCCCTGGCTATACCGGGTTGTACACGGGCGCCGCCGGCGTCGTGCCGACCATTGCTGAAGCAAGCGCATCGCCGAGCAGTCTGGACTTCAGTAACGGCGGCACCATTAGCCAAACGGTCTTGACCACCAGTAGTCCACTAACGGCGGTCCTCACCAACAACATGAGCGGACCGTTGACGATTTCCGAGCGTCGTTCAATAACCGGAGCAAATATGGGCGACTTCGCTCAGACGAACAACTGCCCGATAGCTCCCAACATACGCTTGCGAGCGGCTACAGTTGCACCATCACGGTTACCTTTGCGCCGACCGCGACCGGGAAAAGAACCGCGAAGATCGCGGTCACCGATAACGCCAACAACAGTCCCCAGACGGTTTTCCTAAAGGGCACCGGGAATTAGTGAGCCGAAGCGGTGTCGCTGACAAACATGCGAGCGTCAGCAATTAGATCGTATTAGGCAGCGATTGGCGCGAGCCATGTTTCTGTACGAGTGTGCGCACTTCTTCTTTCATTCCGCGTTGCCGCGCAATTCGCAGTATCTGGAATTCAGCGGGAGAAATTTCGCAGTCCAGGGCCGGACTGGACGATGCGACCGGTCGCGGCAACGAGTTCCGCTTTGCCTGTTCGCGCAGAACTCGGCTAAAGCAGTATGCCGCGCAAGATCACGCTGGCCACACTGAAGTAAATGATCAGACCCGTGACGTCAACAAGCGTGGCCACGAACGGTGCGGAGGCGCTCGCGGGATCCAATCCGCAACTCCGCAAGATAAACGGCAACATCGACCCCGCAAGAGTGCCGAACATGACTACGCCGATCAGGCTGCAGCCGATAGTGAGCGCGATCACCAGATAGTGCTCCCCGTAGGTGCCGCGCAGCGTGTGCCACAGAAGTATTCTCGTTACGCCGATGAAACCAAGAATGGCACCGAGCACTACACCCGCCAGCAGCTCCCGCTGGATCACCCTCCACCAATCCCGCAGGCGAATTTCGCCCAGCGCCATCGCGCGAATCACTAGTGTTGTGGCTTGCGAACCCGAATTTCCTCCACTGCTGATAATCAATGGAATGAACAGAGCCAGAACTACGGCGCGCGAAATTTCGTCGGAGAAATACCCCATCGCCGTTGCGGTCAGCATCTCGCCAAGAAAGAGGATGGCCAGCCAGCCCGCGCGCTTTCGCACCATTTGCGCGAAGCTTACTTCCATATACGGACCTTCTAGCGCTTCCATACCGCCGATTTTCAGAATGTCTTCGCTGGCTGCCTGCTGCGCCACACCCGCCAGATCCGCGCTGCTGACGATGCCCATCATGTGCTTATCCGCATCCACTACCGGCACTGCCAGCAAGCGATGCTTCGCCAGTACCTGCGCAACCGCCTCTTTGTCCTCGTCTTCCGGGACAAAAACGTAATCCGCGTGCATGACATCACGAACTTTTTTCGATCTGTCCGCCGAGATGAGCTCGCGGAAGGAAATCACGCCCAACAAATGCTGAGCGTCGTCGAGCGCATACGCGTAGTAAATCATTTCCACTTGCCCAGCTTGACGGCGAATCTCGGTGATCGCCTCCTCGACGGTCATCTCCGGCGAGATCCGCACGTAGCCTGAATGCATCAGTCCCGCGGCTTCGTCCTCCGGATACAGTGGCCTGCTGCCTTCACGACCGCGCTCCGCAACCACCGTCACTTCCAGATCGCACGCCTGATAAAGCAATTGATCGGTAAAATCCAGCCCGCGAAACCATTTTCTTGGCAGCTCGCTGGCCGGACCGACAAAAATCTGCGTCACTCCGTTCCTGTGCGCGTAATCTGCAAGCGCGTCCGCGCGGTTTTTGCCTTGCACGACAGCCGTGTCAATGTGCAAATTTTCGGCGAAATGAAAATGGCGCTCGATCGCCTGGCGTTCTTGCGGAGGCAACGCGGAAAGATCTTTTCCTCCCGAAACAAAAACGGCGACGCACGTGGCGTGAATGTAGTCGGCGACACGACGCGCTCGCCGCAACAGCATGGCCGTTGACGGATCAGCCGTCACACTTACTAAAATTTTCTCGGCGCGCGACTCTGCGTGTTCCTTTTTTGCAGTCGCCCTCGCTTCCAGTGCTTGCGCGGTCTGCCGGATTGCAAGCTCTCGCAACGCCACCAGCGTCGGTTCCTGAAAAAGTCTTGCCGATTCGGCCTTCGCCCTTTCCGGAGGATAGATCACGCCGCGCTCCAGCCGGTGCAGCAATGCGCGCGGCGTGACGTCTACCATCACCACCTCATCCGCCTCCTGAAAAACCCAATCCGGCACCGTCTCGCGCACTCGCATACCAGTGATTTGCCAGATCTGATCGCTGAGGCTCGCCAGATCTTGCACATTCATCGTAGTGAGAACGCTTGCGCCTCCGTCGAGCAAGGCCTGAACGTCTTGCCAGCGGCGCTGCCGGACCGAGCCAGGCGCGTTCGTGTGCGCCAAATCATCCACGATGCATATTTTCGGTCGACGTTGCAGGATTCCGGCTACGTCTATCTCCTCGATGTAGCTTCCGCGGCACGAGACACGCAGCAGCGGCACCATCTCAAATTCCTTCGACCGCTCGATCAGGTCGTTGCGGCCCTGCGGCTCCAAAAATGCCAGCACCACGTCCGTCCCGCGCGCTTTGAGCTCATGCGCGTCCTCGAGCATCTGGTAAGTTTTGCCAACGCCGGCGGCATATCCCAGGTAGATTTTCAGGTGACCTCGGCGTTTTTGATGGCTCATGGCTGCCGCTCTCGATCTAGTGAGGAAACACTCGAACGTCGATGCCTCGCGCCGCCCGCACCAGGCGGCTCACGGTGCTTCCGAACATTCGCGTTCCCAAATCCTTCTTTACGCTGTGTCCGACAAAAATCTGAGTGACGCCGTGCGAACGCGCGTATCGCACGATGGTCTCGACGGGATCTTCACCTTCGAGCACCGCCACCTGCGCGCCGTCCTCTCGCGCCTTCGCCAATCCCTGCTCTAACAATTTTCGGTCGGCGTCGGAGAGATCCGGCTGCCGTACGTACGCGGCCAACACGTCGCAGTGGAAACGCGCCGCGTTTCGTCGCGCTGTGGCCATCATGCGCTCGAAGTTTGCTCGCGGAGTAAGACAGACCAGGAAGCGCTCGTGTGTACCCCAATGCTGTTCGAGCCCATGCGAATGCATGTAGCGCTGCAAGCCCGCGTCAATCACATCGGCGGAAAGAACTAGCGCCATCTCTCTCAGCGCGGTGCGCCGCTCCGTCGCTGCTTCGGTCGGCGCGTCCACGATCACGATCTCGTCCGCGGTATTTAAGAACTCGCGAGGAATGGTCTGCGTCACGCGCTTACCAGTGAGCTTCTCCACTGCTTCGCGTTGATCCTCGATGTATTGCAGATTTACCGAGGCGACGATCGTGATTCCCGCCGACAATAATTCTTCGACATCTTGCCAACGATGCGCGTTGCGGCCGCTGGAGGGATTATCGTATGCAAGTCCGTCAATGAGGCAGACCTGCGGGTGCCGTTGCAGAATCGCTTGCACGTCAATGACGGGGACGCCCTTGATGTTGATCGTGGGGATGATTTCTAGCGAAGCTAAGAGCGGCTGAATATCGGCTGGAACTTTCGTCTGAAGGGCTCCAACCACTACATCCTGCCCGCGGTCTCGGCGACGCCTGCCCTCATCAAACATGCGGAAGGATTTGCCGACCCCGGATGCGTAACCAAGAAAAACTTTAAGGCGGCCACGCGTAGAGTCTGAAGCTTTTTTGTTGTCCGGCATCGCCCGCTGATTGTAACCCCGGGGGCGTCTCCTAAGACATCACGGAGCGACGATAAATTTCATTGCAACACAGCTCGGTGGCCGCGAGGTTTGTTTTGTAGGGGAAAAGTGGTGCGCCCGGGGGGACGATCTTAGAACTTTTCTTCGTGAATTTCTGGCCTGCTTGCCACTGGTCCGGGCCTCGAGTACCGCTCATTCTGGTTCGCTGTCGCCACCGCGCTGGACGTCTTGAATCGGAATGACCGCGAGTCTAGCCGGTTAGCGCGGTGCGGTGGATTGCGATCCGTGATATATCATGGTATATATCGTAAGGAGGTGTTTATGGCCCGTACCGCCAAATTGTTCCGCAACGGTCGCAGCCAGGCGGTTCGCCTTCCCGCGGATTATCGGTTTGAAGGTTCCGAGGTGTACGTGCGCCGCGATCCGTCTTCCGGAGATGTGATCCTATCTCGGCGTCCCGAGTCGTGGGAGGATTTCTTCGAGCTGACGAAGAACATCGACGTGCCCTCAGATTTTCTGGCCGAGCGTGCCGACACGCCGCCGCAGAAGCGGAAGCTCTTCTGATGTGCCCACATTACTTGCTGGATACCAATACCGCCAGTTACATCATTAAAGGCAATATTCCTCGGGTTCGTGAACGGTTGCTGAAAGTGCCGATGTCGCAAATCCTGATTTCGGCAGTTACGGAAGCCGAGTTGCTGTATGGAGCGGCGCGGAAAAGCGAGGCCGTACGGTTGAAAACTGCAGTCGATGAATTTCTGCTGAGAGTGGATTCCCTACCGTGGGACTCCAACGCGGCGAGGCGATACGCTGATTTGCGGGCCGCTCTTGAGATTGCGAGGACCCCCATGGGAAATCTGGATATGATGATCGCGGCTCACGCGTTGGCCGCCGAAGCCATTTTAGTAACCAACCATCGTTCTTTTCGCCGATTGAAGCACTTGAAAATCGAGGATTGGACAAAATAGAGAGTTGTTACCCGTGTCCGGGCCGGACCCTAAAAGTAGCGGTGCGCTCGCAAGCAATCTTGACCCTTAGCGCACTCGTCGGCGCCATGGTGTTGGCCCGCGCGGTATCGAACGAGCTGCTTTCGCGCGAAATCCTGAAGACCGTGGCTCAGCTCTTGAACGATCCGCTTCGTAAAGGGACTTCCGCGACGTCACTGCGGTAACACCTTTCCGCGGTTATACGTCGGCCTCTCTGAAGGAATCGCTTGTTGTTCGAGTTTCGTCCTCTACAGAATCACAGCTGCTTCCTCAAAACTCAGCCGTGGATTGCGTGGGTGGAGCTTGCTTGGGTCTCCATAGCCCAGGTTGCAGAGGAGATTGACCTTCCACTTACCGTCAGGAAAGAATGCCGCATTCAATTTGTCTGCGTCGAAACCGGACATCGGTCCGCAGTCTAATCCCAAAGCCCGCGCGGCGAGGATGAAGTATGCGGCTTGGAGTGAGCTGTTGCGGAAGGCGTTCTCCTCAATTAGTGGTTTATTCCCCGCGAAGTAAGAGCGGATATCAGCTTGTGGAAAGAGCCTGGGAAGATGCTCGTGGAATTCCGTGTCCCAAGCGATGATAACGGTTACAGGAGCAGCCATGGTCTTGTCGACATTGCCTGGCGCCAGAACTGGCTTGAGAAGCGCCTTGGCTCCTGGAGTCGTTAGAAAAATAAATCTGGCAGGTGAGCCGTTGGCGCTGGTCGGCCCCAGACGCGCCAATTCGTAAGCCTTGCGGAGGAGCTCTACTGGCACGGGTTCAGGAAGCCACGTGGAGTGGGTCCGCGCTTCGCGAAATAGCTGGTCGAGAGCCTCCTGTGAGATGGGCGTTTTGATGGCCGCCAGACTCGATGATTCAGATTGATTGCGCATTTTAGTTCTCTCCTCTTATTAGGCGCGTTCAGCGCGATCGCCGGGCATCCAGGCTGAACGGTCCTGCACCGAATTGAGAAATCAGCAGGGCGCCGCCGAGCATGGAGACATTTTTCATGAACAGAATCATTTGGATCTGCGCCATCATGGGATCCGTTACGGTCCAGAACTTGTGCAACATCAACGTGACCGGAATCAGGAACAGCACGATGAGCCAGGCGCCAAGTTTTGCGCGGTAACCCAGCAAAATACTGAGGCCGCCGGCGATGGCCACCACACCTGAAAGCGGAACGGCGATCGAAGCTAAGGGCACGCCTTGCGAAGCCGAAAAGGCGATGGTTTGCTTGGTGAAGTGATTGGGGGCAGCAAACAGGAAAATCAGCGCGAAGAAAGAGCGTCCCAAAACGACCACCGCTCCCTCCCAAAAGCTTATTGCCTCCACATCTTTGGAAATTGCGATCGAATTCGTTGCCATGTACTTCCTCCTTTTGCTTGTTGAATCCGCTTACGAGCAACCGCGCAAATCAAGTTCGTCTGCACCGGCCAAAATCGATTTCCTTCTGTTTTCAATCAGCGTGCTGCTGACTGGGCGTTCTGTGGAGCCGGGAAATTCACTCGAGCCCACGCCGAAAACTTGGTTGGCTGCCGGCCTGCGATTTTGTTGGCGAGCGCGATTTGGTCGCGCGAATCGGAACCTAAGTACGTGTGGGCCTGAAAGTAACTGAACATTTCCGCTATCTCGGCGGCCCCAGGAAAAAGACCCGCGAACACTTCCTTTGGCACTTGGTTGAAAGAGAAGTTGTGACCCTGTCGATTTAGCGTATCGATGATTTCATTGAAGCTCATGAAATCGCCGACTAGGGGCAGATACTCGCCATGGCCGGCCTGATCGGGGTGCGCGAATGCTCCGGCCACAATGTCGCCAAGTTCCGTAATATCGCCCATGTGAATGCTACGAACGGTTGGATCAATCGGGAGAGCCCAGCCCACGGATCCGTCAGCCTGTTTTTGCGGAGCAAGAACGCCGATAAGGTTCTGATAGTAGAAAGGCGCGATGACGAACGTATGATTCGCAAACCCGGCTTCTTTCACTATCCGATCAACCTTGGCCTTGTCGGTAAAATGGGGAACGTGAAACTTGCCTCCGCCGATCGCTTCCACATCAGGCAGCGTGGACCAGACAAGGTGTTTGACGCCCGCATCCTTGGCGGCGCGTACCGCAGCGGTTGCCTGCTCGACCTCGCTACCTTCTTCCCAAAAATTAGTGACTAGAAATACGCCATGCGCCCCTTCAAATGCAGAATTGAGGGTTTCGGGGCGGTTTAAATCTGCTTGGACGACTTCGTCGCCGAGCTCGCGATTCTTGCCTGGATTACGGGTCAGCGCGCGTACCTTGAATTGATTGCCGGCTCGAAGGGCGCGTACTACGGCGCCTCCTTGTTGCCCCGTTGCGCCGACCACGGTGATGAGCTTCTTATTTGTGCGTTCCATATGCAGTGTGCCTCTCTTTCCACTATCTATTTATGCCAATTCTATTGATATAGATACATTATACTGGACATCGGTTATATAAAAGGGCAAAATAGTTTGGTCATGGATACGACCTCGCGAGACCCGGTTCACTGTTGGCTGATATTGGTGAAGGCCTTTCAGGCGGCTTCGAAATATCTCTATGCGGGACTAGCGGAGACTGGAATCGACGACACCGATTTCCGGATCCTTGAGGCTCTTTTGAACATAGGGCCTTTGCCGGTGAATACGATCGGCCCAAAAGTGTTTCTGACCCCCGGTTCGATCAGCACCGCCGTGGACCGCCTGGTCGAAAGGGGCTTGGTAATCCGGGTCGAGAGTTCTGAGGATCGGCGCGTGCGCGTCGTGTCGCTCACACCAAAAGGCAAGAGATTGATCGCGCCGATTTTTCGCAAACACGCAGCCGAAATTAAAAAGGTTTTTGCCGATGCGAGCCCGAAAGAGTTGCGAGCTCTTGAAACGACATTGAAAAAGATTGGCAAGCGCGCCGAGAGTCTGGGGACCGGAGTCAACCCAAAGTGTTTAAGCCAACGATGACATGGCAGCGTGGTGCGCCGATCAATCGAAATGAGAGTTGTCCCGGAGAAGTGACGTAAATGCAGATTGGAATCGACAGTTTCGCAGCAGCTATTTCCGACCCGGCCACAGGTCTCACGCTCAGTCCTGTGAAGTGCATCCACCATCTACTCGAAGAGATTGAGCTTGCCAATAAGGTCGGCCTCGACGTCTTCGCCATTGACGAACATCACCGGGCGGAATTCCTCGACTCAGCTCCCGATCTAATCCTCTCCGCTGCCGCCGCGCGCCCGGAAAATATCCGTCTCACCAACGCAGTCACGGTTCTCAGTGCGTCCGACCCGTTCGCGTTTTTCAGGAGTTCGCGACTCTCGACTTGATCTCGCGGGGCCGCGCCGAAATTGTCGTCGGTCGCGGTTCGTCGGAAAAGTTGGCCGAGTGCCCGGATCCTTCATCGAAAGGGCGCTAGAAGAAAACTGCCGTCACCGGCGCGAGTCAGTTCCTCGGTCTCGCCCGGTTTCCCTAATCTCGGCCAAGCCGCAAAGGCAACAATTCGAATCCGTCAGCTCTTCTTGTCCGTAGCGATTGCAGTTTGAAGAATCGGCTTTGCCCACTTGGGCACGGAGCGCAGATCGCACAAACTCACAATTCTTCTCTTTTTCTGATGAAGCAGTAGCTTCGGCGCTGGCGTTTGCCCTTTCTGCGGATCGCCTTCCTCTGTGTTGTCAAAGACCTTGAGCTCGGTGAGGTTTGGCTGGAGTTCGATCAGGTTGGTTCGACTGCGAGCATATCTTTCGCGGATCTTGGCCTCAGAAATGTCGTGTCCGCCGAGTTCAACCCGTGAACGCACGCGAGCGATGTGCAACTCCGGGCTTTCGAGCCCCACATACCAAATCCGCACCTCAATTCGTTGGGTGATCGCTTTCTTCAATAAGGAAGCTATCGTGTTTCCGCCCAGCGTCGTTTCAAACGCAAACTCCTTCCCCTCATCGATCGCCCTTTCGAGGAGCCGACGGCCTTGCTGCCATGCCGCGGCATTCGCCTCCTGTTGGTTCATTCCAAGGCCTGAGGAGAGGAATGAACGTGCCGCGGCATCGGGGTCATAGTATTCGACGCCGGCTTGTCGCAACATCGCGCCGCCGATGCTGCTCTTTCCGGCTCCGTTCACGCCCGCCAGAACAAAGATCCTCGGAGTTTGCCTGCGATCAGGCACGCTTCCGCGCAAATTCGCGCGACGCCTGCGCCAGTTGTTCGGGAGATGCGTCGAACGCCGCTTGCATTCCCGCTCGCGCTTCCGGCGTCTGCATCCTGTCGAAGAGTGCATCAAACTCGCTGCTCAAAGCATCGAGTTTCGCTTCCGCCGCCCGTGACAACCGTTCGTATTCCTCGATTGAAATCACTGCCGCCTTCGGAGTTTCATGCTTGGTGATGAGCACCACGCCGCCCTGCATGACCGTTTCGAGCATCTGGCCCATTTGGTTCTTCGCCTTTGTGGCCTTCATCGTAACCGGTATCAGCGGATCTACCCTGTGACCTAGAAAAGATGGAATGATCGACTGGCGAGAACGCCGCGAGCGCACGGCCCGCGACACCGTTCTCTTTAGCAGCTCCCCACTGATCGGTTTCACCAGGGATTGCAGCACTCCCCGTTCGGCCACCTCCACCACGATTTTGTTGCTCATTTTGTCGAGCATTACAATGACCGGCAGATCCGGGGACATCTTATGCACCCTCTCAAGCAGTGCCAAACCATTCGTTTCTGGAATCAACAGATCGGTGAGAATTACATCGAAAGACATCGTCTTGAGATGACGCAGGGCCTGCACACTGCCGCCTGCCTTGGTCACATCAAATCCGCCATCGATGAGCGTCTGGCTATAGGACGTCAAGCTCGACGGTTCGTCATCGACAAGCAACACACGGCCTCGGGCCATACTCCGCGACCTCCAATGACTATTTTAGCTAATACGGCCATAATGGTCAATATGCAAACCCTGTTGCTCAGGGAAGCGGAGCAGACGGAGAGGCTGAGAGCAGTCACAAGTTCAGAATCCTGTTGGACGGACCTGTTCGATAGACGTCTGCGGAATGCCAAGAAACTCCGGCGCAGACCGCGAGCGCATGGGTGCGACAACTTAGCCGTGCAGGTTCGCAAAGGTGAGGACGCCCAAGCGGCGCAGGGGATAGGGATGACAGACGGTAGGCGGAGGCAGCCAGCGAGTGATGAGGCGCCGCATACGATCCCAAAGGACGCGCCCTTTTTGGCTGCGCCGCGACAGCGAGCGATGCCAGAGCCGTCCCACTTGGAACCGACAGCGCCATCGCCTGAGCAGCGCGTTCGCGGCGGGGCGTGTCGGAACTGAGCCGCTACGCGGCATGTGGTGCTATGATGCGCCCTGGCTTCTAACTGATTCCGTTTCCGCGATCGAAGGAATATCCTTGACGAGCCTGGTCTTTGTCGTCGGCGTGGCTGTTCTTCTCCTCACAGCTTTACTTGTGCTGGCGTCGAAGAGCTCTCGGAAAACGTCTGTGGACGTGAAGTCCATCAACGACTTCTTCCCGGTCCATCACCATCACTTTGAGGAGGTGAACCATCGATTGACCGAGTACGAAGAGACACTAAGAAAGGTCCAGACCGATCGACGTGACTTCACTCTTAAATACCTGGCTTACCTTCGAACAGATTTTGAACAGGTTGCCCAGTTGCTCAATTTGGCGGCGAAGTTCGTTCCCGAAATTACACTGCGCGGCGAGATCGAGCGATTCTGGATCCTCACCCGGTTTCGACTTGAATACCGCCTGGCCCAATTGCAGGTACGGTTTGGGGTTACTCCGACAATTCGTCTGAAATTCCTGACCGAAAGGGTCAGATTGCTGGCCTGGTCGGCGGACCGGTTTCTCAACGATATCGCTCGCGAACACGGATTGCAGGTCTTGAAGTCCGACCTGAACCGGTAATCCACGAAAACAACTTGGCCGCTCTTGTTCTTCGCCTCGCCCCCTGCCCGTCATTGCCTAGGGTGCCGATGTGCAGCTTTTTGAGTTCTTGCTCTCGCGCCTGCATCCGCCACTCCCGATTTTCTGCTGCTCAGCGTCTTTTTGCGGATAAGGCGGAAGAGGGTCGTGATCGAGGTCGTAAACAACGCGATTTCGGACGAATGGCTGCAACCCTACTTTCGATGGTGGGGCATCGTTCGCCTCACCTCATTTCACTTAGCTTTGGCTATTTGATGGCATTAGTGAAGCCGCTCGCCCAAGAGCCGGTTCCCGAACCTGCTGACGTCCGTCCCATCCGTGAGTTCATGCGTCAGGGCAACGAAATCATGCACGATCTATCGGCGCGCCTGAGCCGATTCAGACGAAAATTACAGCGATGAGCCTTTAGGCCAGGGCTTAATTTTGGGACATCCTCGCTCCGCACCGACCGGCTGAGAAATCAAATCGCATTTTTGGCCTGACGTAGAACTATCCTCTCTACAGCTCCGAATCGGCCGTCGAAGCGATCCGTTTCGACAGGCGAGCATGGGGGCGCTGTCGCTGACACCGATCCTCCGGTCGCCAAGCCGGTCCAAGCAGAGAAGCTCCAGAAACGGGTCGAGGCGCTCCTCGCGGAACCCCGCAACCGACAGCACTGCTGTGCCTTTCTGGCGCTCCAGGCAAGAACCGCTCCCGCCCACACTCAATTACCTTTGTCGATGACCTTTGTCAGGGCAGAAGAAAACGTAGCAGTTTATTGGGGGGGTAATTAAACCAAGAGGTATCTTGCTTCCTATAGGAAGCAGAGCCCACCACGAGACACAAGATGTTTCGTGGAAAACAGTCGCTGCATTTCGCGTGTTCGCGAAGCGGCTAGTTATAATTCTTTCAACCTTCCGATGGAACTGTTTTAGGCAGGTCCAATCTGGACTTAACGCCGCAAGTTTTCGCACTCTACGCTTCGATCATATTCATCCCGTGCTGCTTGCATCCAACATAGAGCCAAACGCACCTGTGGGTACACGGCAAATAAACCCAAAGCGAGTAATACAGCTCCGCCTATAACCTCAACAAGAGACCCCGAATTAGGAACAGATCCCGAATTCCGCACCGAGTCGAGAACCAAGAACCCACCCAACCCGCTGAACACAAAAAACACCAACGTAAATGGAAGCATGATTTTCAAAAAATGGCGCGTCATCTGGTCCCCGCCGAAAGAGTTGACTGGATGGCTCTTGAGGTACGTCACGATACCTTCGAGAAGAACTTTTCATGCAAAGACTTGGCTTCATCCTCCTCGATGCTCCTTAGTTTAGGTGCTGTGTATGTTTTCTTCATGGCGGAGCCGCACGAGCACCTGGGATTTCTCCCTTCGTGACTTCCGGCTGAAAACACGACTAGAACTTCACATCTGCACCTCGAGTTCGAGCAAATCCAGCGTTCCCCGTCTCGCATCGTCATGTTAAGCGTTTTCCCTTCTCACCCGCGCCAGGACTCTCCGTCGTACCGGGCTAGTTCTGGCGGTAGGCAGTAGGCGGACCGGACCTTGCAAAGTGCGCCGCCTGTACACCACCGGTTGATTCTGCTGGTGCTCCTTCACTGCAGTGTGAAAAAAGCGTTCCTGCTTCGTATAGGAAGCAAGGGTCCACCACCCTGTCGATTCGAGCCTGGGTATTTATTGTTCTGCCAGTATCTCGCGGGCAGCGGTCCAGCTATTCTGGTAAACTTTCGCGCTATCATTCCAACTGACATCTCATGGACCCTGGCAAAAACTTAAAAGAACTTCGAGCGCGCCTCGGAATTACTGTGCGAGAAGTTGAGGAGGAAAGCCAAAAAATCGCGGAGGCGCAGGGAAACTCCGAGTTTTTTGTGTCAAATAATTGGCTCACGAGGCTCGAAAACACGGATGCAGTTCCGAGCATTCACAAACTTTTCAGCCTGAGTGCGGTGTATCGTGTGAAGGTTTCCGATCTACTTCCGATGTTCGGCATTGACCAGAACCTGCTTGAAAAATACCAAATTGAAACCCCGCCACAACATACGCACCTAGTCAATTTGGAGGAAACCGATTCGGCGAAAACAGTCGACTTTCCGGTCCGATTTGATCCCGGTTTCCGGGTTGAAGAAACCAATTTGCTGTCTCGAATGGTACAAGTTTGGGGCGAAGTACCAGTCGCCCTGATCCGGCAGCTAGACATCAGGCGTGGCCGCTATGGTTATATCGGGCTACAAGATTTCACGATGTATCCGCTGCTTCGGCCCGGAAGTTTTGTCCTCATTGATGAGAATCTGCGGGACATCCGCGCGAGCCACTGGCGAACCGAATTCGACCGTCCCATCTATTTCATTGAGCTTCGGACGGGATACGCGTGTTGCTGGTGCGAGACGAGAGGCGACGAACTTACCTTAACCCCTCATCCGCTTTCGTCCCGTGCTCACCGCCGCTTCCCGTTGAAGGAGGCGGAAATCATCGGCCAGGTGACGGCAGTTGCCATGAGGATTGTGGATCCTGAGACCGCGGATGTTCCACCAAGGTTGCCTTCACGATTGCTAAAGCGACCTTAACGTTTGACATGAAGAGTCTAACCGTCAAGGGATGGTCTGCAGCAGGCGCCAAGACGCGATAAGCCTCCGAACTATTCCACGTGGCCACCAGCTCATCCGGACGCGCGCAGCCGGATCGAATATACTGCTCAACCTGGGCGACAAAAGTTCTGAGCGGACTGACAGCCAGGCTTGCGAACACTTCGCGGTGTGCTGCTGCCAAGGCTCTTTCTACGATTGGCTCCGAAAACCGAAAGGAGAGGCCGTCGTGCACATAACGTCCCGTGTTGTAGTCGCGGGTCGAGGCGAGGTAAACCAATTTCGCGAAATCCCCATCGAGCCTTGCTAGCGTCCGATTCCTAAGGTCGCGTAGAGCTTCCTCAACAATGATCGGGCTGGGCTGTTCAGACGGTTCTAACACGACGGCACGCGCTTTCTAATCATCGACTCTCGTCTGGCTCGGCAAGGCGTCCGCTTTCGAAACAAGCGCAAGCAATGCCGTAAGCCGGTCGCTGAGTCCGTCCGCCTGTTTGATCATCTTTCGCAGCGCCATCGGACCACGCAGCCACAGAAGGGCGGCGACAAGCTCGCACTTTGCCCGGACCATCAGGTATTCAATCGCTAATCTTAATTCCAAAAACGGTTGGAGTCTGTCGCTGTTTCTAGCATGCGCAACATGAATCCGCATGGCAGTCTTCGCTCGAATTCGTACCAGGCAAAGCCAGTAGCGCGCGAGTTCTTTGCGCTCACTCAGGAACAACCGCTGAACCTGCTTCGGAGCGCGGCTCAAAACAAAATCCCAGTCGTCGGAACCGAACATGCGATCAAGCAACTCTCCACAGCAAGCTTCGAAGGACTCATAGGCGTTTGACAGCTCGTCGTCAGAGCCCAGCGGCGAAAGGTCTGACGACAGTGTTGCCTCCGACCGGCCGAGGAGGAACACCAAAAGCCCAATCAGCAATAACGCAACCGCAGACAAACTCAGTATTCCGTTCATGGACGCATGCCCTTGCTCAAGAAGGTACGCGCTTGAAGAAGACCCTTTCTCGCAACTAGGACGAGAGACTGGTAGTCCTCTTCAATTTCTGTTTGCGACTCCAACTGCCGGCCATCTTCGTATTTCCAAAGCGCCGTGCACCAGATCCCCAATACCGCGGCATAGCAAGAAGGCTGAAGAAAAACCCAGACCGTTTGAAATGTCTCGCCGAGTGAGGCGAGTAGCGTCAGTGTCATCACGCTCGTGCCGATAAACAGACCATATCCAACAAAAATTCCTTTAATATTGCGTCCCATCGGAATGGCGTAGTACGTGGTGAACACGGCCAGCACGATGAGCGACACAGCCTGAATTGCTCGCAGATTTCGTTCCAGCTCGATTGCCGTGCTCGGCAAAGGCGCACTACCGTTCCAAGCATCCACTACACACTTCGCAAAGACCATGATTAGCGCAAACAGGAGCACGTTGCGGGCCATACGGCCTGCACCTGGAGACCGGCCAAGCACCAGGCGAAAAATCTCCCAGCACACTCCGCAGCCGATCAATAGACTGATGAATTCACCGTACCAATAGAACGATGCGTAGTACTTAGATTTGAGAAGGAAAATAACCAGGAGCGATACTTCCTGAACGAACACAGAAGCTACGTACGCAAAGAAGAAAGGATACCTGCGCCACCACGGCGACGCCACGGCGCGCACCAGCAAAAGACTCTCCAGTGCGACGCCCAATACCCATACAAACCATAATACAGACGGCTTCATATTAATCGCGGGAAGCAAATCGTAGCATGAAAGGGAAGGCTTCTAAAGCCTTCCCTTTCTTTTGCTGCACTCCTCTAGCTGATCTGCGAAGCGGCCAAGAGCCATGGTACCGGCGGTGGATGCGTCCCATCAGCCCGAAGCACACTTTCCCCCTCGAGCTGCGGTGGCACCGGTGGTGGGTGCGTGCCGTCCGCAAGCATCGGAACAGAGTCGGCAGCGCCCGTGGGAGTCGCAACCCGCTGAGACCCGAGATACAAGGAAGCAGCCAACGTTAGGACCACTGTGAAACAAACATCCTTTTTCGAATACATTTGTATCCTCCATAAAGGTGAAATCAGGTGCGTGGTAACTGAACTGCGGCGTTAGCTTAGAAAAAAGAACAGGATAGGAATGAAGCACCGACAACTTGCTTCGTAAGCGAAGCAAAACCGCGCTTCGTATAAGAAGCACGCCCGGCGATTTGCCCGCAAATCGGCTGATTCTTTTCCGGGCGTGGCAAGGCTGCGCGCCTGCCCTGCTTCGCAACCGAAGCAGGCGCGCTCATGTACTAGTTGTCTTTATATCTCAAGAGATAAGATTGCTGGCCAGGTTGTTGCACCTAGAATGAAAACGCGGCTGGAATGTGGCGTGGGCGGTCCGATGACTGCGGTTCTCGGGTGCTCGGTTGAACTGCATCTGGTCCGCTCGGTTAGGGGCTTATCAAAGACAGTGTGCTTCCGGTCTCACGCTAGACAGTGCCTATCCGTCCAGGCGGAGAACAGTCTCGGCAGGCTGGGACACGCTCCAATGAATCGCACTTTCCGGTTCTCAATGCCGCACTGCAGGTCCGCCTCTTCGAACAGGCCGGATATGACATCGTATTCGAACGTGTGGATTCGCCCGCTACCCTTAATCGGATGCTCGACCATTCGTGGGATCTGATCATTTCTGATTACTCAATACGTCAATATACTGGAGCTGACCCCCTTCGACTTGTCCGAAAGCTGGGTTTGGAAACGCCTTTCATTTTCGTGTCCTGTAGCATGGGAGAAGAAACCGCCGTCGCCGCGCTGAAGGCCGGCGCGCAAGATTACCTGATGAAAAGCAATCTCAGCCGGCTGATCCCGGCTGTGCAGCGCGAATTGCGAGAAGCCGAGGAGCGAAAACGCCGCCGCTATCTCGAACAACAGGTCCACCAACTTCAGCGGTGTGAAGCCATCGGTCGCTTGGCTGGCGGAGTCGCTCATGACTTCAACAATGTCATCGGAGCAATTATGGGCTGGGCCGAGATGGGATTTATAGAAGCCCCGCGAAAGTCGGCGGCGCGACCGCTTCTCAAGAATTCGCACCCAAGCCGATCGTGCTGCTGCGCTCACACGCCAGCTGCTGGCATTCGCGCGGCGCCAAATACTTCAGCCCAGATGTATCGAGTTGAATGAACTGGTGCGCGAGAAATCACTCTTCTCAGGAATGTCATCGGTGAACACAATCTTATCGAGATGAATCTGGCCGAAAACTTGCCGCCGATTTGGGCCGACCCCAGTCAGATCGAACAAGTAATCATGAACCTAGGCCTTAACGCACGCGACGCCATGCGTGATGGTGGACACCTTACGATTACAACGCAAGAACGGAGTTTCCCGAAGACTGTCAGCTCGTCCACGCTGACGCATGCCCAGGGTCATACGTTCTGCTCTCCGTATCCGACACCGGTGAGGGCATCGCGTCCGATATGCTCGAACACATCTTTGAGCCCTTCTTCAGCACGAAGGATATCGGCAAGAGCACGGGACTGGGTCTCGCCACAGTTTATGGCGTCGTCAAACAACACAAGGGATTCATCGTCGTGGACTCTGCCGATCGAAGCGGAACGACTTTCCGAATCTATCTGCCAGTCGCCATGGCGCCATCCAGACCGCGCCGCCCACCAAGCCGGTGCACCTCCAGCGCGGCACGGAAGCTGTCCTCATCGCCGAGGACGACGATGAGGTTCGAGAGACAACCCAACAGAGTCTTCAGAACCTGGGCTACGACGTTTTGGCGGCACGGAATGGGCTTGAGGCCATCGAGCTTTTCCGAACGGTCCAGACTTCGGATGTTTAATAAGCGCCTCTCTCCGCTCCAAGGCGCGCAACGAACGCGTCCGGATCGAATTGAACACCATTAACGGGAATGTTTGCAGCAACTCGATACACGGAGCCATCCAGCTCTGTGCCCTGTTGCCAGTCAGGCAAAAGGCCCTGCATCAACATGATGCCGAGCAACCAATTGCGGACGCAGAGAGGACCCGCGTCAGTCACTGAGATCCTTAGCCCCAGAGCTCCGAGGCCAATTGCAACACCTGGACCCGCCTCACGCGACCGTTCGGTGCTGTTTTCATGAAAACGTCTTAAATCGGCCGGATCAACTTCAGGGATCGGCTGGTCTTGCTGGACGCCTATGAAAAAGCCCATGACTCTCTCGCCGTCAGACAAAACATTGAGTCCATCCAACGTCTCTCGTGCCAGCTGGCGAACTCCAGGATCAGTTTCAGCGTTAGCAATGGTCTCCAGCGCGGTTCGTCCAATCGCCATTTTCCGTTCCGCCAGGGAGTGCTCATATTGAAGTTGTTGATTTCCGGTGCCCGTTTTGCTGTAGAAGATTTTAGGCGCGTCGAGACCGTCTAGCGTGTCCAAAGTGTCCAACGCCTCGCGAACGGTTTTCAGTACTTCGGGCGCCCATTCCCCTTTTGCAATTGTCTGCAGAGCCGTTCGTGCAATTGGCAGCCTTCTCATCAGCATCTCCGTTTGATGCTGGAGTTGTAGGCCTTGCTCAGTCAGGTCATCGCTTGTCATGAGGAACGCACCTCGATTGCAGAGATTGGCGCGGGAGAGATTCGTACGTCAATAGTACGAAGCCTTCAGTCGGTTCACGTTGCCGTTACGCACCATCATTGTTCAATCTACCCCGATGAGCTTCGTCATCCGCTGCGGAACGCCTGACTGTGAGTGCGGCCACAAAATCCACGACATGGGCGAAGATCAATTGCGGCTTTGCTACTCGGAGTTTCGAATGCAGCGGCATGACCTTCAGGAGTGGGACCCGACGCCGCACGTACATTTGGACCTGGAAAATTGGATACTGACGCCTATAAGGTCTAGTGATCGGAAAACCGACTGGAGAAAAAGGCGTGTCCCACCTGCTGAGACCGCGAAAGGGCTGGGAGAACGAGAGAGACTGGCTGCCTATCTGCCATCGCCGTGGGAAACGGATCGTAGTGGCGATGCAGCGCGAAAAAGGCCACAGTCTCGACAATGAACCGAGCCCAGGCCTTGGTACCAAAGCTCTATTCGTTGACTTGCTTCGCGGTCGCCAACTAACATGACCGCACCATGACGTCCGGCTCTCTCATTGGCCAGACCATCTCGCATTACCTCATGGTCGAAAAAATCGGTGGCGGGGGCATGGGTGTCGTCTATAAGGCTAAGGACACGCGCCTCGCACGCTTCGTCGCCCTCAAATTCCTGCCCGAAGACGTAGCGTATGATTCGCTGGCTCTCGCGCGGTTTCGACGCGAGGCGCGAGCCGCGTCCGCTCTAAACCATCCCTGCATTTGCACGATCTTCGACATCGGCGAACACTACGGCCGCGAGTTCATCGCCATGGAATTCATAGACGGCGAAACTCTGCGCAGTCACATCCATGGGAAGGCGCTTACCCTCGAAGAAATACTGAAGCTTGGGATCCAGATAGCGGAAGCTCTGGATGCAGCGCACGCTGAAGGAATTATTCACCGCGATATCAAACCCGCGAATATCATGCTGACAAAGCGTGGACAAGCGAAAGTGCTCGATTTTGGCCTTGCAAAGCTTGTTCCCAAAGGGTTCGCGAGTGCCAACGAGGATTTCGGCGGCGAATCGCCGGATTTCAGTTCGATCGTTGGAATCATAAGCGGCACTACTTCCTACATGTCACCTGAGCAGATACGGGGAGACGAACTGGACCAGCGCACCGACATCTTCTCGCTCGGTCTCGTGCTGTATGAAATGGCGACAGGGCACAAAGCGTTTGGCGGCGGCACGGGTGGCACGATTATCGAGGCTATTCTGACGCGGCCGCCTGTTTCGGTGCGAAGTATCAATCCCGATATTCCGCCGCGCCTTGAGCAGATTGTTGACAAGGCTCTGCACAAGGACCGAGACCAGCGTTATCAGCACGCCGCCAACATGCTCGCCGACTTGCAACAGCTGCAGCGAAATACGGATTTCAACCGGACAGATCGCAAGGTCGATACCGAATCAGTCCCCATACAAACCCTGAGTCCTGTGCCCTCGACCGAAAAAGGAAGCTCGCAAACTTCAACAGTAGGAACCATATCCCTCCGCCCAGCGCGACCGCCAAAAGGCATCGGCTCGCTTGCAGTTTTTCCTTTCGAGAACGTTAGTCGCGACCCCGAGAACGAGTACCTCAGTGACGGAATCCCTGGGAGCCTAATCAATATCCTGGCGACGATACCAAGGCTGCGGGTAATCGCACAGAGCACAGTATTTCGGTACAAGGGCCGGCAGATTGACCCTCAAGCCGTTGGCCGGGAGCTGAATGTGCGCGCCGTGCTCACTGGCAGGATGATGCAAAGCGGCGGCTCTTTGCGCATTGGGACCGAGTTAGTCGATGTGGCAACAGGGGCTCAATTATGGGGCGCGCAATTCGATCGTAAGCCTGGCGACATCTTTGTCATCCAGGACGAAATCTCCAACGAGATATCGGGGAAATTGCGGTTGCAGCTAACCCGGGCAGAAAAAAAGCGACTAGTCAAACGCCACACGGAAGATGCCGAGGCTTACCGGCTCTACCTGCAGGGCCGTCATCATTGGAACAGGTGGACGGAAGAAGGCTTCTACAAAGCGCTCGGGCACTTTCAGCAAGCGGTCGACAAAGACTCCAGCTATGCTCTCGCCTACGCTGGTTTGGCCGATTCGTACGTGCTTTTGGGATGGAACAGCTATCTGCCTCCCAAGGACGCGTTCCCGAAAGGCAAAGCGGCCGCAATGACCGCTCTGCAGCTCGACCCAGGTCTCGGCGAAGCCCACACGTCCCTGGCAGCCGTGCTCTGGCTCTACGATTGGCACTGGCCAGAGGCTCACGCGGAATTTAAACGCAGCCTTCAGCTAAGTCCCGCCTATCCAACTGCCAATCATTGGCACGCCGAGTATGTGATGACCATGGGCCGGCAGGTAGAAGCTATCGCCAAGATGAAAAACAGCCAAGAGCTAGATCCGTTGTCCCTCATTATCAACGTTGCCATTGGATGGGCCTCCTACATGGCGCGACGATACGACGAAGCCATCGAACAACTCCTGCGAACTGCCGAATTGGATCCGAACTACCCCGTTACGTACTGGATTCTCGGGCTGCTGTACCGGATAACTGGCCGTTTCGAATTGGCCATCAACGCGGGCGAGAAGAGTGTGAATCTGTCAGGTGGCAGTCCTCTCATGCGCGCGGCGCTGGCACACACTTACGGAATATCGGGGAGGGCAAAGGAAGCACTGCAGGTGCTCGATGATCTGACCAAACTAGCAAAGCACAAGTATGTCGCACCGCACTTCTTGGCTGGGATCCATATCGGCTTGGGAGAAAACGACCGTGCGATTGAACACTTGGAGAAATCCTATATGGAGCATTCCCACTGGCTTATATATCTTCATATAGATCCGAGCATGGACGCTTTGCGGAGCGACCCTCGTTTCCAAGACCTGTTAAGACGCGTCGCCCTTCCCGCACTCGCAACCGGAATCCTCACCTGAAAGAAACCGAGACAGGGTACGTGAAGCCAACCTGCATCCAAGTCGAAACTTAACATTGCGAAACTGAATCTTTCAGTCTTCGATATCGATGCGGGCTTCCTTCGTCAACTTGTCCGCTCTGCGCAAAATTCTGGAAATGGTTTTCTGAACTTGGCCCGGATAAGTAGTAGCCTGCCTTGCCGCGTGGCCTACGTGTTGAGGTTCGTGACAGAATTCGATTCTGAGCGTCCGCTTTTTAGTTGCGGAGCTGAGCGGCCTAGTTCAGTCTCAATTGCGCTGAGCAAAGACGGGACGCCCTCTTCCTTGCCGACGACGCATCGGATTCCCATTAGGTAGGCGGCGTGTTCAAGCTCATGGGTCTTGAACAGCGTGAACATCACGATCGGAATATCCGGTAATGTTCTAAGTATCCCGTGCGCTGCCACTAGGCCGCTGGAATCCGGCATTTTATAATCCAGTATTATCACATCGGGGTGAAGTTCCTGAGCTTTCGCAATCGCCTCGTTCGCGTTCCCGGCCTCTCCGCAAACTGTCCATTCGGGATTGAGCGCGACGAAGGTCTTGAGCGCTCCTCTCATAGGTTCGCGGTCGTCCGCAATCAGGATTCGAACCAAGATAAAGCCCTCTGGGGAGATAGCTTGCGCATTTTGTCCGCGCCACTACATACAGGTAATGCCTTAAATTCTCGGGTGTTTCGCTGTAGCGGGCAAAACAAGGCCCTTCTCCAACGAACCGTTTGGAAAGGGGATGATTGTCCATGGAACCGGCAAGGTTGCTTTTGGTCCAGCACTGTCGCGATATTTTTGCCAGCGGTGAGAGCGCCGCGCCGTCAACTCTGCCTGTGATTCCATGGCGAACTGAGACGCCTGCTTTGCAACCTCGGAAATCGCCCATACATCTTAGTAACAGCAGTTCGCAGCCGCGTTTTTTAGATTCCAGCCTTAAAGCTTCTCGCACGTTTTTTGTTTCCGGCCCAACGCGAAAAAGGGGACCTGTACCGTCGGACGGTGTTGTCTTCGCAGCATGGCCAGTTCCGCTTCGCCGCAGTCTGCGAAACTTACAAAATGACGCGTAGATTCATCTTCCTAGCGTTGTCACTCGCGACGGCGTCTGCGGCGCTCGGCCAGAATGTCGGTCCAGCCTCTGCGGAAACGGCCGGACCGCGTCCCATCGCCAGAACAGAGGGTCGCAAGATTCTGGCTGCCATTCCGACGGTAGACGCCGAGTCCGAATCTGAAACGGACTGTTCCCACCTAGTTCACGATGTTTACAAACAAGCTGGCTTTCCATACGACTACGCCAGTTCGCGGGAACTCTACATCGGTAGCACAAATTTCACGCGCGTGCGCGCGCCCCAAGCGGGCGACCTGGTTGTTTGGCGCGGCCATGTCGGCATCGTCATCGATCCCAAAGAACACTCCTTCTTCAGCTCCGTGCGTTCCGGTCCCGACACGCAGTTTTATGACTCGCCCTACTGGCGGTCGCGTGGTATCGCTCGTTTCTTCCGCTACGTGACCGAGAAACCGCTCCGTTCCGGCCCAACGCTCGAAGCTACGCGTCACACGCACCAACAACCTCTTCAGGTCGCCACGCGCAGTTCGGAGAATCGACCACCTTCCGTGTCGGCGTCGAATTCTGCCCCCGCACCTGAAGCCTACGGTTCAGCAACAGTCGAAACTCCTCGAGAGATCGTTCTGCACGTGGCCGGGAAAAATCCTTCGCCAGACGAAGTCGCGGCTGCGTTTGTCGAAATGAATCAGGATTCCGGTGAATTCCTCCGTACGCGCAGCCTGAACAGTCTCGGCAAACCCATAATCGTCTACCGCGAGGTACGCGTCTCAGAAATACAAATCAAGGGCAAGCGCGGAACCGCGCTCGTTCGGATCGAATCGTTAGGCGCTTCTCCGAATATGCAAATGGACTCGCAGCTTCGCTGGAAAGAACAGTCTCTGGAGCTCGAGAAGACGAAAAGAGGCTGGGTGATGAGTTCCATCGAGGAAGCTGCTTACGTCAAGCGTGAAGTTGCGTTGCAAGTCTTGTCGGTTCGGCTCGCGGAGCTCGCGCAGAACACGGACGGCACTCCCGAACAGGAACGCGAGCAGAAACAAATCATTCGCTTCCTGAATTTGCTGGTTACCGACGATTCCAGCGCCGCGTCAGCGCAGAGTAATTAAACGCAAAAGCATGCGGTTGGCCTTCGCGCTCTCTTCCGTTTCTATCATCAGCTATCGTGAACCACGCACTGCTTTCCTGACATCTTTTTCGACGCTGACGTTGTTTAGGAAAGCCGATTTACCTAAGAGGCTTTCCCGCCCAGGTTGTATGTGAAATTGAGAGCAAGGAGCTCTGAATTTATAGCGGCGCCTTCGAAGCTACGACGCCGAGATCGGCGATGTTATCGCCTTTTTTCAATGAGGGAACAGCGTTCACGTGAAGGACCACGCCGGCTTCGGGAGCGCGTGGTTCGAGGATGACTTTTCCGAAATAGTCGGTGACGTAACCGAGCTTCATGCCCTCCTGAACATACGAGCCGCGCTTAACCAGCGGATACCAGATGCCAGGGCCGTCCGAAATGATGTCAACGGTCTTCTCCAGCCAAACTGGATTTTCGATGTAATGCGGCGCGCCAGGGAGCATTTTCAAGGCGCGCATGGTGCTCAGAGTCCCGTTGATCAGGAGCGCCACATCATCGGTTTCGACCGTGCCGGCATACCCGGCTTCTACAACAATCGATGGCTTTCCACGGAGAGAAGCCGTGTTGTCAAGATACCGGCTGGCCCCAAGATCGGATGGGCGGTCGTGCCAAATAATGATGTGATCCAGGCCGAACGCGAGAACCATCTGCTTCGAGATCTGGTCCTGAAGGTCTTTGCCGGTGGGTCCCCAGTAAGCGTAGGGCCGGAGGCTCTCGTCGAGGTCGCCGCCGTGATAGTCGATCAAGTAGTCCGAGCGATCCACGACCTGTTTGCTGATGAGGAAGGAAGCGCGGTCCGTTTGCGTTCCATCGGCTTTGCCTGGGTAGAAGCGGTTCATGCTCTTGTTATCTACCGGATTGACGTGCGCGATTTTTTGTTCGAACGAAGCAATGTTGACCAGCGGAATCAGGATGACCGTGCCCGAAACCTGAGCGGGGTCGAGATCAAGGATCAGTCTTTCGACGGCAATCACGGAAACGTATTCCGTCCCGTGCGCACCGGTCACCAGTGCAAGGACCGGACCCGGCTTGGCGCCATTCACCACGACGACGGGAATGTTCGTTCCGGCATCGACGCCAGCGGGGACTTCGAGGTAACCGGTCGCTTTCTGGCCAGGCGCGGCAGAAGCGGTGCCGACGGCGAAAGGCGTTCGCTGAGCCAAGGCAACGAATGGTAGGGACGGGATGATGAGGGAAAGGAGAGAAAGACGAATTGAGTGAAGCATGAAACCTCCTCGGAGCGAACCCTTGGCAAGGTCAGGGCAACCAGCGATTGGCCTCGGACCGTGATGCACATCGCGATACACAATAACGATGTCTACGACCTACTTCCAATGTCTTCGAATGCCGTATCTGTCTCTTCCATGTCATGGTAAGGACTGATAACCCGCTAACGGTCACGGCAGAAGTCGTTCCGTCGGACAAAAGCCCACCGCCGTATCTAGGGATCTTGTAGTGCGCCTGACCTGCGATGAACGACCGCTCATTTTGCGACCAGTGTGACTCCGTCCAACGAAGTTTTTTTTCAGGTCCGAAACACAATATAGGAGTCCAGAGCTTGCGTAGGCCGCGCAACACACGACCTGGACCGGAAATGACCGGGAAAACGCCATCGAGGAAAGTAAACTCAGATTATAAGCTGCGTTCTGTTTTCTAAACAGTGTATAAACTGTTTTATGGGAATAGAAACAGAGACGACACCGCCGCCGCAGAAGACCCGTCCGGTTTGACCACCAGCGTCTGCAAGAGCACAATCACAGGTCCGCTGCAATGCGGCTAGGGGAAGCGCATGAAATTCTGTTTCGCTGTTGCGATCATCAGCCTCGTAATTGCTGCTCCGCTCGGAGCGCAGAATCCCGCGCCGCCAAGCGCTTCCCGGACGCGAGTCATCACCGACAAGGATCTCTTTGACTTCATCTGGGTTGCCAACCCGCAACTTTCGCCCGACGGGACGCGGGTCGCGTTCACCCGCGTCAACGTGGACGAGAAGCGCACCAGCTATGAAACTTCCATCTGGATGGTCGCCACATCCGGCAGCGAACCTCCGGTACGCATGACGAATGGCAAACATGACGCGCGGCCGCGCTGGTCTCCAGATGGCAAGCACATCGCTTTTGTCCGCGGTGGTGACAAAGACGAATCTGGGAAACCCAGACCGCCTCAAATCGCTGTGCTGTCCCTCGCGGGCGGCGAGGCCTGGATGATCACCGATCTGCCCAAAGGCGCGTCGGGTCTGGCCTGGGCACCCGACAGCAAGCGCATAGCATTTTTGAGCTCCACGACTTCGGAAGACATCGAGAAGGCGCGGCGCAATAAGGATTCCGCGACGAGTAAGGAGGCTCGAAAGCTGGAAGCCACTAAGGATTCCGCCGGGCCCCAACAACCGGAGTCGGGGAAGGAACACGAATCCGACGTCCACATTATTAGCCGTGCCGTTTATCGCAGCAACGATGCCGGTTACCTCGACCCCAAGCGCCACGAGCACATTTGGATACTCGAGGTGCCGACGATCTCCGATGAACCCGCTAAACCCGTGCAGCTCACTGGTGGCGATTTCGACGAACGCGAGCTCGTCTGGAGCCGCGACAACTCGCGAATCTATTTCCTTACAGAGCGCATCGACGAGCCATATTACGAACTCCCGACCACGGATATTTACTCTGTGTCCGCGGTGGGCGGAAACCTCGAAAAACTCGCCACTGTTCCCATGGGAATCTACGACCTGGTTCTCAGCCCGGACGGCCGCAAGTTTGCCTTTCACGGATCGGTTACGCAACCGGTTCGGTCCTATTCGCAGCCCGATCTCTGGCTCATGGATGCAGCGCCCAATGCGCAACCGAAAAACTTAACCGTCGATTACGACTACGACATGGGAAGCTCCGTGGGCGGAGACAACGCCGCGCCCCGCGGCGGCAATGGCCGCACGCTCCACTGGTCGCCAGATGGCCGCTGGCTGTTCGACTGCGTCGAGAAGCAAGGACGCACGCCACTGGTTCGCGTCGATTCGCAATCCAGCACGGTAACCGAAATCACGCACGGCGACCAGGCAGTGCTCGATTTTTCCATCACTCCCGACGCCCGTACTATCGTTGTCTTGGTTTCCACACCCGTTGCCATTGGCGACCTCTTCAGCGTTGGCACCGATGGCGCTCAAACCCGGGTTACAGACTTCAACCGCAAGCTCTGGTCACAGCTCAACTTGACCGCGCCGGAGGAGCTTAACTACAACAGCTTCGATGGCAAGCGCATTCAGGGATGGATTCAAAAGCCGCCCGACTTTGACCCGAAGAAAAAGTACCCCCTAATTCTTAACATCCACGGTGGGCCGCACGCTGCCTACGGCTGGATCTTTGATCACGAATTTCAATGGATGGCGGCAAGGGGATACGTCGTCCTCTACCTCAACCCGCGGGGTTCGACCAGCTACGGCCAAGACTTCGCAAACATCATTCAGTATCACTATCCGGGCGACGATTACCACGACCTGATGATCGGTGTGGACGAACTCCTGAAGCGTGGCTACATCGACGCCAAAAAACTCGCTGTGACTGGTGGCAGCGGCGGCGGCGTACTGACCGACTGGACGATCACTCATACCGATCGGTTCGCGGCGGCCGTATCGCAACGCGACATATCCAACTGGGCTTCATGGTGGTATACGGCCGATTTCACTCTTTTCCAGCCGCTTTGGTTTCAAGCGCCACCTTTCGAAGACCCGCAAGACTACACCAACCGCTCCGCTATCACCTTTGTCAAGAATATTCACACTCCTGTCTTGTTTGTTTTGGGTGAATCGGACTACCGCACTCCTCAGGATTCAGGTGGAGAACAACTGTTCCGCGCGCTCAAGTTCCTGAAACGCCCAACCGCCATGGTTGTCTTTCCGCGCGAAACTCACGAGCTCTCGCGTTCGGGAGAGCCATGGCATCGCATCGAACGTCTCGACCACATTGTGGGCTGGTTCGATAGATGGATCATGGACGTTCCGCATCCCGAATACGACGTGCGTCCTCAAAAGCAGACGGCGAAACCAGCGTCGTAGATTTCGGTGCTTATGGTTATTTCCTCGTTTCCAATGTGCTACAGCGTCAGGTAAAGCGAGGCTTATTCGAAGGCCGAGTCAACCGCTCTGGTCTGGTACAGGCGGAAACGACCGTCTCGCTCCTGTGTATCGACCTCGCCAGCATCCTGGCGCAAACCGACATGAGTCTACAAAGGGCACAACTGGAGAAGTAGAATCGTGGCAGTAACTCCTTCGCCAATAGCCCGGCGTCTACCTCGGGACGAACAATGGCCGCTGAGCATCGGCGGCCGGCGGTTCTACGCTTTGTCCTTCAGCCTAACTCTCGCCGCCTGCGGCCCTTTCGGGCCCTGTTCAACCTCGAATTCCACCACGTCACCTTCGTTCAAGACTCGATATCCATCACCCTGAATCGCGCTGTAGTGCACGAACACATCCGGGCCGCCGTCCTGGCGGCCGATGAATCCGTATCCTTTGGAATTGTTAAACCACTTCACCGTTCCCTCCATCTTTTTCCTTTCCGCGGGGACACAGGATTACGAAATCTGGCGCGGACCTGACAGCAGCCAGGAGGGGCAAGGTCCGGCTCTACCCGAGCGGTCACAGCCCGGCCCCGCTCACGGGCCTAATTTGCCGCAAGCGGAGTGCCCCAACCCACCGCGCGAATGGAAATATCACAGCTCGCGCCGCACGGGGACTTAATTCGGCTTATGCTGGCATTCGAAAACGGCGCGACACTCTCGCACCGGACTAGCTTGATAGCCACTTCACAATGGGACCTATTGCGCCTCATACACAGTTTTGCCCGCAACCACGGTTCGCAATACTTTGGTGCCGAGAATCTCTTTCGGCGGAATCTGGGTGATGTCGCGGTCGAGCACCACCAGGTCCGCCCATTTGCCGGGAACCAGTTCGCCCTTGGTTTTTTCCGCGATCTCCGCAAACGCCGCGCCGGACGTGTAGGCGGCAATCGCCTGGTCGATGGTCAGATCTTTCTTCCGGGCAGTATTCTTTCGTGCCCTCTTCGTTCCTGCCTGTGACCGCGGCATACAGCCCGCGAAACGGCGTCAGCGGTTCAACCGGATAGTCGGTGCCAAACGCCAGCGGCCGCGTAGCTGCTGGCCGCCCGCTCCGTGCCGAGCCGCGCCTCGGCCCAGTTCATGTCGGTGAGTAAATGATTCGGTTGCATCGAGGCGATGACGTGAAATTTTGCGAAGCACTCGATCTGGGAAAACGACGTCACCTGAGCATGCTCTACACGCAAACGCAGATCGGACGAACGCGAAATCCCGCCTCGTGCGTTTTCCATTGCGTCCGCGAACGCGTCGAGCGCCATCTGGACACCCCGGTCTCCAATGGCGTGGACGCCGATCTGGAATCCGGCGGCTAGCCGCTCCTGCGTTAAATGGTTGAGTGTCATCGCGTCGAATTGCGGAAGACCGTAGTTCTTCGGATCGTCCGCGTAGGGCGCGAGCAGCGCCGCCGTGCGCGAACCGAGCGACCCGTCGAGAAAGCCCTTGAGCATGCCGGTTCGCAGCATCGGATCGTTTGCGGGATGATGGTCGCGTTCTCCCTCCAGTATTTTCAGGGAATTGGTAAAGGCCAGCCACTCCGCGATAACGGACGCTCAGTTTTCCTTCGCGTTCGATCTCCTCGTAGACCAGAAAATTCTGCCAATCCGAATTGTCCTGGAGGCTCGTCAGCCCCCAACGTGCCGCTTCGGCAAGCGCCAGTTCAATCGCCTTGCGGCGCTCGCTATTCGCGACTTTCGGAATCACCGCATCGACCGCATCCCGCGCCCCTTCCCGCAGAATGCCCGTCGGTCCCCCCCGGCCGCCGCGGTCGATCTTTCCCCCCGGCGGATCCACGCTATCCTTATTAAGGGCGGCTGGCCGAAGGGCGGCCGTGTTCACCACACAGATGTGCCCATCGACCCGCGTGAAGATCCCCGGATGGCCCGCTGTTACCGCATCGAGGTCCTCGCGGGTCGGAAGCGTTGGGCTGTTCCATTTCGTGTGGCCCCAGCCACGCCCCCGGATCCATTCCCCGGGAGCCGCCGTCTTGACCCGTTCCGCAATGCGTTCCTGCATCTCGGCCAGGGACTTCGTTCCCACCAGATTGACATTCAGCTTTTCGAATCCGCCAGAGGCCAGATGCAGATGGGCGTCGTTGAAGCCCGGCAGCACGAACCGGCCTCGCAGATCGACGACGCTTGTGTGCCGGTCTTTTAGCTTCAGCATCGCCTTTGTGTCACCGACCGCGAAGACCTTGCCGTCCTTGACGGCAAGCGCCTCGACATACGAGTGCGACTCGCGCGGAATCCCGCTATCCGCGGGAATGCCCACGCGAAGGTTCGCGCAATCGAGCTGTTCTGCGTCCTGCTCGGCGGCTGATAGATGTCCGTGAATGAAGATCACGTCGGCCTTGCACGATGCGGCCGGGAGGAACATCGCCCAAACCATTACGCAAAACACGGTCAACAGCAGGACTCGCGTCAGACACTTTCCCATTCGAGGCACTCCTCCATCGCTAATCGGTGTTTACGAAACAGGGGAGGATGTGCTCGCGCCCCACTGCGCCGCGCGCATGGCGCACGTGACGCTGTCTGTGAGCAGATCGATCGTCGCATCCTCGGCGCGCAGATGGAAAAGGTTCAGATCGGCGCGCGTAAGCGCGGCTTCCCACTCGGCGCGGGTGCGCAGCTGGATCGGTTCCACCACTTTCACGCGGAACGGCTTCAGGTGAGGAAGAAGGGTTGCGGAATCGAGGATCGGTCGCGCTGCGGTCATCGCCGGTTCACGTATCCGCCGTGACCGGTTCGCGGTCCGGCTCTGGTGACGTCTGCTTCGTTCCGGGCGAGACCACGCTCGACGTCGCGCATTCGTCCAAACTTCGCACCACGAGCGGAAGTCCGGCATCGGCCGCGGCCGCCAATGCGCGCGGCTGCACGAGCTCGCAGCCGCGCTCCGCCATCCCGAGCGCCTTCTCAAACGAAAGCGAAGGAAGGGGGGCGGCGCGCGCGTTGGTACGCGGATCTTCCTCGAAATAACCCGGCACATCCTTGAGCAGTTCGCAGCGCGACGCACCGAGTCCCACGGCCAAAAGAACCGCGGACAGGTCCGATCCGCCGCGGCCGAGAGTCACGATCGCCTCGTCGGAGCGGGTCGCGAGGAAACCGGGAACAACGGCGACTGCGTGTCCGGCAAGAGCACGGTCGATGTAATCTCCCCGCAACGCCGGACGCGGCGGACACCGCTGCGCTTCGGCGGAAAATTGCAAACCTGTCTCGTGTACGTTGAGCCCGACGGCCGAAACGCCGGATGGCTTCGAGATGCAGCGTCAAGATCGCTACCGAACGCAGCTCGCCTGTCGACCACAACAGATCGAGAGCGCGTGCACTCGGACTGCGCACGATCCGGCGCGCACTGCGTTCAAGAACGCTGGTCGCAAGCTTTTGCGCCGAAACCACCACCACCAGTTTTTCCTCCGGCTCGGTCTCTATCCGGCGCTTCAGGTAGGCAGCCACGCGCCCGTATGCCCTCGCTCTGGTCAGAATCGAACCACCCACCTTCAAAACCACAGTGCCCTTGCTTACTCGACTCATACTTATCCTTTCGCGACACGCACGTGCGCGCGCATGCCGCTCTCGTGGCGTGCGCGAAAATCGGGAGTCAGATTCTTCTGGTCCGACCGGATTCCGGTCAGCCGAGGACCTTATCTCTCTTGTCGGGCAGGAAGTAGCACCGGGGCGTTGCCGCCTGGTTGCTGTGGCTTCATGGGGCCTGTACCCTCTGCCACTCTGGATAAGCGCCGCGGGTCAGCGGCAAATGCGAACCTACCACGCGAACGGAATTTCGCGCTCCGTGCGTTGTTTCTAGAAATAAAGCGCTGCGCTCGCTTGGTCAATTAAATTACGCTTATGGTAACTTTTGCCTCGCAAGCAAGTGCCGCGTCCGCGTCAACCGCGGGCGAAAAGCGGCTGGCCAAAAACGTCTTTCTCACACCCTCGCTAACTCCTTCACACGATACCGATGGACAAGTCGGGAAGGATTTCCCACGTGTTGCGCACGAGAATGGCGCCTCCGTTGCGATGCACAAACATCCAGAGACTTTGAAAGTTCGCGAAGTACACGACGACGCCCAGGTGCTGGGGAATGTTGACGGTGCGCGACGCTGTGATGTCATCGACCGGCATGCCCAACAGTTCTGCCGCCTGGTAGCCAACCATCTGGCAGAAGTCTTCGGAAACCTTTTTGAATTTTCCCTCGACACTCAGTACGATCCGGCAGTCCTCCCCGCCCGGCACTTCCGTTCGAACCTTGAGCCCGTGCGTAACCGGCAGCGGTTGCTCGCGCAACGGGAACTCCCAGCGCTCTGCGATAACTCTGGTCAGCGTCGGAGCTGAGTATTTTTTCTTTCCCGCCTTCTCTGGGTCCACGGGTCTTTGTCTCCGACGCGGGCGTCCGCCTTCTCTACAAGCGCCCAGGCTGACAGCGCGCTCGTGCGAATTGGACGGCGCACTGCATGAAGGCCTTTGCAGCCGGAGACTGCACGGCACGCCGGCGAACGAGCCACACCGAACGCTCAAGATGCAAACCTTGCACTTCGACCACAGCCAGTTCACCGCGTGCCTGCTCTTCCCGCACCGCGAGAAGCGGCACAAACGCCACGCCTAGCCCGATCCCGACCATCTTCTTGATCGTTTCGATCGGCGCGTTCTCGACGCTCAAATGCAGCGGGGCCTTGCACCGCGCAAACGCATCCGCGATCTTCCGGTGCCACGGCGAAGATTCGGAAACATCCATCACCATCAGCGATTCTTCGCACAGGTCCTGCAGGGTAATCGGTCCTCTGCTCGCAAGAGGATGCGCCGCATCGGTGATGAGAACCAGTTCGTCCCGCATCACGAATTTCGGTTCGACATCGTTGTCGTCGGGACGGAAGGAAAGCAGTGCCAGATCGAGTTTGCGTTCCTTCAAATCGGCAAGCAGACTCTTCGATCGTTCGCACTTCACTTTCATGCGGATGCCGGGGTGCGCGGTAAGGAAGGACTGCGCCAGCTTCGGAAGGACGTGCAGACTGATGCTTTCGTTCGCTCCAATGCGCAACCGGCCAAGCCGCGCGTTGCGCACGTCGCCGACGGCGGCAATCGCTTCGCGACGCAGGCCCAGCATCCTGGTGGCGTAGTCGTAGAGCGTTTCGCCGACCTGGGTCAGGCGGTATTCGTGCCGCTTCGAGCGGTCAAACAGAGGGGTCTCGAACTCCCGTTCGAGTTTGCTCATGGCGATGCTCACTGCGGGCTGCGTGCGCAACACCCGGCCTGCTGCGGCGCGGACGCTGCCCTCTTCGACAACCGCTACGAACATTTCAAGCTGCATCAGTTCCACGGTGCCGGACCTTTGGCCGGATGTGGGTACACCCCTACCGGAGGCACAGGAGTATCGCTTTAGTATCCTCACGGAGTATGCCTTTTGTACCACGCGGTTTGTACCATGTGGATGGGACGTTCTTTGCTTTCCGTGAATACTAGACCCGCTCAGTCGGCAGCTTCCTCGACCGCGTCCAGCGCCCCCAAAGCGCTAGGAGCGCAGTCTCCGTTGTGGCAAGCACGCGATCCGGCTCCACACCGGCAGACGATTCCTTCAACCAATCCCGCCAAGCCGCACGATGCAACCGGTCGGCTTCTTCGTGGACTGCAAAATAGGCCAGACCTTTCTTGCCGGTCACGCCGTAGTGACGCCGCAGTCCCTCGATCTTGCTCGTAGCAATTTCCGGTACTTGCGCTTCGTAGGCGTACAGCGCGACGACGGCTTCGGCAGCGGGATGCTCCCGGCAGATCTTCCGATAGATCCGTACCAATGTTTTGACACCGGGCAGCGGTGCGCTGAACCACAACGATTCTTCGTTGAGTCCCACGGCGGCGGCAAAGTCGCGCCAGAGTTTCGGGAATGCAGAGCGGGCACGACGTGCTGTGGCCGATGTGGTGTCCCGGAATATCAGACCTGCTTACACGTTTAATTTTCCAGCGCAATTGGCGCAGACAGGGCTTCGGTTGGGACAAGGCGAAATATCAACTCGCCAGCTACTGGATTCCGCTCGCATACGCAAGCGCGGTATACCTTCCCGCCTGGTTCGCCGGTTATTGCGATGCCCAGAGCCAAGTGCTCGCACACATGGCGGAACGTTTCCCTACGCTGCCGCACTGGTTTTCTGATCGCGATGTTTTTCGTGTTCACTTCTACTGTGGGATTCGCTTCCTCGTGCACATCGGCGCTTGGCGAAGAGCTCGGCTGCCGCGGATTTATGGTGCCGCAACTGAACAAGCTTCTAGCATTTCCTGCTGTCGGCCTGATCAGCGGTATCACTTGGGCGCTGTGGCATTATTCCCTCATCCTGTTTTCTTCGTATCGGGGAGCGGGACCCCTCTGGCATTCCCTCTTGTGTTTTACGGTCATGGTGATCGGTATGGCGTTCCTGTATGCGTGGATGCGGCTAAAGTCGGGAAGCGTTTGGACAGGTATGTTCTTGCACGCTGGTCACAATATCTTCATTCAGAGCTTTTTCGACGCGCAGACGCGGCATTCGCGTCTTACGGATTTGTGGACGACCGAATCCGGAGCAGGGTTGGCAATCGCAGGGGTCGTGATGGCGGCGATTTGTTATATAAGAGAAGCCAGTTGCCGACGCGATAGGACTAGATTTTCATTTGCACTTTGGCAATCGCAAATATGTTTCTTTCGAACCTGATCGAACCAGGAGAGCGCAGTGCCGCTTTTTCCCATTTCCTCTCTCCGCAAGATCACTTCTGGATTCTTCAAATTACTTGTCTGTGCTCTAAGCCTGCATGCACAAATACCGACTCACTCTGAGCCAACGATTTTCTTGCGCAAGCAACATCCACTTCCCCGGTGGTACGCTGACGGGAAGCTCGGTAAAAACAGATTGTTGCCGTTGTTGGCGTCGCCGCCGGTGCCGCTCTTGATCCTCCACCCACGTGGCCGCAGGCAGTAACAAAAGCAGAAAATATGCGCATGCTACCAGAATGTTTAGCCGAAGGTGTCTTATAACCAGCTCGAGCACCCCGTGGGCCAAACGGACGACTTGCTCGACGGGAACCTCGGTAGGCGATAGCGTCGTCACCCAGATCCAGTCACTGCTTTGCGGATCGTCCCGCTTGTCGAGTTGCCGACGTACCGAGTAGGTTTCCAGAGAACGAACGACGCGCACCGGGGTTTGCACCTGCGGCCAAGAGAGCAGGTCCGGAAAATCCCACCAGCAGCACTGGCGAGATCGGTAGCGACCCGGTTGCGGCGCTACGTGCTGGAACAATCCCGCGACATCCTGATACAGATCGCGTCGTTCATCCTTGAGAACGGCCAGTGCGCGTTTGCCATGAGCCAGGAGAAAAGTGAAAAAAGGCGCTTGGGCGTAGAGTGCGTCGGCCAGCACCAAAGTAAAGGCGCGCGGATAAGCAGGGATCACGCGCGTCAATAAACGCAGCGCCGTTTGCACTTCATCTTCTCCAGGTCGTTGCAGCTCCTGATCCAGAGCAAACGAACCGCCTCACGTCCCGGTGGCGCACCGGGCAGCAGCAGCAATGTGACTTGCCGGTGATAAAACTGAATGCGATCGCCTTTCTGTCCATGAATGGTGCGCTCTAAGCAGCCGGAACAGTGGCGCAAGTAACTCGCGTGGTTTTCGTGGCCGTCCAGAACCACGACGCCCAGCCCATAAAGATCGGGTAGCGCCTTGTTGCGTTTCAGACGTTCATAAACCTGGTGTATCCCCTGCCGTAGCCCGTCGGCGTCCAGTAGTGCATGGACCCGCCCTAGAGTGTCTGCGCTGCAGGCGGGCTCAGCCAGCCAACTCTGCCAAAAGTGGGCCCGGCCACCGATCTGGGCCCAGGCGTTGATGCTGCCCATGCGGGCCCAGAACAACACTAAAGCCGATTTCACGACCGCCGCCGCGGGGATGCGTGGTTCTAATCTCCGATCAGAAACTTGCGTGAGGATATCTGCGGAGAGAGAGAAGATTTTTTCCGAGTAGGCAATCAGGCGGCGGAGAACGTTTATCGCTTCCCTTGGGAACCAGAGCGACGAACTCATCGAAAGCAGGCTTTCCACGCGCCGGGCTTGAAAGTTGCCAATTTCGCGTATAATCCAGCCAGCCTAGCAGGTCAAAGGAGCCCAGAACATGGCGCTAGAACAGAATGTTCGGCAAATTGGCGATGTCGCGATTCTCGATCTGAGCGGGCGCTTGAGTCTAGGTGAGGCATTAGCGTTCGGCCCAGGGAGCGGTGTCGTGCTTGGCCAGGCAATTCGCGAATTGACCAAGAAGGGCCAAAGGAAGATTTTACTTAACCTCGCAGGCGTGACTTACGTCGATAGCTCAGGCGTGGGACAGCTCATGGGTGCGTTGATGAGTGCGCGCAATCAGGGCGGCGATCTCAAGCTGCTAAAGCCGTCTAGCCAAATCCTTAATTTACTGCAAATCACCAAACTGACCGGTGTGTTTGATGTCCAGCAGGACGAAGCTGCCGCGATCCAGTCGTTCTCCAAAGGAGGAGCCGGAGCAAGGCCGTAATTCTAACGGCTGAGGACATGAAGAAATGTGTTTCGGTCCCCGCAGCTCTTCTTCTCTCCCGCTATTCTGCTTACCCGGATGAGACGGTCAGGCCCTTATAAATAGCGAATTAGGGCGGCTAGATGTTGTAACATAGGTATCCTCCGGTAGAGGATTTTCCCATGAACGAAACCACTTCTCAGGCTCCAGTCGCTCAGTGTCCCCATTGCGGTGGCAAACAATTTTTCCGTTCGAGAAGAAGCGGCGTCAAAGATTGGTTCCATCGGTATGTGCTGTTGCAAAACCCTTATCGCTGCGCGACCTGCGATGGGCGGTTCTTTCGCTTCTGCCACGGCCATCATCACAAGGAACAATTGCACCACCACGCTTAAGCCGAACCGCTTCCGCCGCTTTGCTAGTCTTTTCCGGCGCTTAGGCTGACCATCGTGCTCGCCCTTCTTGTGCCATGAGTCTTAACAGCAATGGACGCAAATCCCACATGACATCACCTGGCGTCGATCCTCGGTTTCAAAGCGCAACCGACCGGCGAGCCGGTCAAGGGAGCCACCGGAAGGTCGTTGTGCACAAAAATTGCTCAGCGCAGACCGGCAGCAAAACTTCGGTATGGTTCACGAGTGTTAGTAACCGGCAAGCTCACTCGCAAGACTGTGCCATCTCCAGATGAAGAAAGATCGAGCTTGCCGTCGACTTCGCGCAATCGCTCGCGGATTCCAGCGAGGCCAATTCCAACGCCATTTCCTAAGGTCTTGAAACTTTCCAGGACTTCTTGGGGAATTCCCTGACCGTAGTCCCTTATCTCCAGGCTGACTTCTTCTCCGTCGACACCTGCACGAATCTTTGCGCGGCTGCTGCCTGAGTGGCGATGAATGTTCGTCAGAGATTCTTGAAGCACACGGAACAAGAGTATTTCAGTGTCGGCTTGAAGTCGATTAGGCAAGTCCACTGAAATGTCGATTTCAATTCCGCTACGACGCGCAAATTCTTGAACGTAGTTTGTAGCTGCAGACGCAAAACCAACTCCATCGAGCAATGGCGGATGCAACAGATGCGACAGGGTGCGAGTCTCGTTCACGCAACCGTCTAGAAGTTGGCGACACTCGGTTAAGGTCTCAGGGAACTTAGAGCCAGTCGCCGTTTCGAGTTGCGTCAGGCTCATCCCGAGGGCCCCTAGATATTGTCCGACGCTGTCGTGCAATTCGCGAGCAATGCGACGACGTTCCTGGTCCTGCATGTGTATCAGCCGAGAGGAGAGGTTCCTGACAGCCATTGTGCGTTGCTCGACTTTCGATTCCAGCTCTTCGCGCGCCTCCTGAAGCTGCGCAGAGCGCGTCTCCGCTTCGTGAAGCAAATGCTCACGTTCCGCTTCTTGACGCTTACGTTCCGTCAAGTCGTTGAAGAAATTGACGACGCCGATAATTTGGCCATCCTTTGGATTTCTGATTGGGTCGATATGAACCGAGACAGGAACGCGGCTCCCATCCGGTCTCCCTATAATGACCTCCTGTTCATGCACGGAGGCTCCAGTGCTTAATGCAAGAGCCACAGGAGTGTCACAGTGTGCCAGGTGCGATCCATCCGCGTGGTATAGGGTATGAGCGCCGCAAAAACGCTCGTCGGTATCACCAATGGCTGGTTCGCGACCCCATAGTTCCGCCGCTCGCGCGTTATACCAGATGACTACGCCATCGGCTTGAACCACGTAGGTCGCCATCGGCAAATGGCTCAAAATGTCGCATTTCTGATCGAGCGCCTGTAGATACGCCTGTAGTTCACTCATCGGTGTTTCCATTAGTTTCTCTACAGGAGTTTGCGATTCCTGGTATTGCAATTCGCCATCACTCATACAAGTTACGGTTTCCCGCCTTCCTGTTGGCCCCGTTGTCCACCGAGGGCAGTTGTTTCGACCGTTTTAACTTTTGCCCCTTAGTTCCTTGACCTTCCCGCTTGGTTTGTTCTTCGAGGACTCTCCTCACTAGGTCTAGCGAGACCTGATCGAAATTTGATTTTTTGACCATTTCAAGAATGCTCCTTCACATCACCTCGAAGCTAACAGGCTTGAAGTCGTACGGGTCATATCTTTTAGAAGACGCACTTTCGTTTAGCCGAGGCTTAGCTGCTCGCTTAACGGATACGGCGATTCGAGTCACGCTATAGACCGCGACGAACCCTTAGGTGGTGTGAATCTTTTTTTCTCTTGTAGGGGTCTTTACGGCTCTTCACGATGAGATAGTTTTTCTTGCACGGCTCTTGACGATGAGATACGATAACGTCACGTTTATTTAAGCAGGTTAGTTCGCGACGCTAAGGGGGAGGACATTATGCCAAGCCGTCAGACTAAAAACGCTCCATCGCACTTCAAGACAATGGAGCAATCGGATGTCCCGCAAGGTCGGAATGGAAAACACAAGCAAATTGTCACAACGATTCTCCAGGACCTGGACAACTTGCGAGCCGATTCTGCGCTCAAGGTTCCGCTCGCAGAATTGGCAGAATCAAAGGAAAGAGTTCGCTCTGCGTTGAACCGTGCAACTCGCAAGGCGGGGCGAAAAGTTGCCACGGCCAGCGATGCCACGTTCCTATACGTGTGGACTGTGAAAGAGTAGTGAGGCGTATCGGAAGTCTCATGCAGGGCGTAAACAATGAACGCTGGGTGGAACTTTATGAAAAAGCGGCAGTCGAGCAAGACCCGGCGAAGCTATTAGAGCTGACCAGAGAGATTAATCGTCTTTTGAACGAGAAGAGGGCACGACTCGATAAAACAGTGAACCCAACATGACGAGCGGAGGAAAGAATCTTCCGCTCGGCGGGCTGCTCGTGGTCGTCCTGCTGCTTGGGGTTGCGTTCCCTCTGATTAAATCGAGTCACGATTTCCGGGAACAGAATCCGGCTGCGGCGCGAGGTGAAAAGAAGTAATCCGGTTTTGTAAAATTAGGATTGTGGTTGTCTAGTCTGCCGTTTCCGGTCGAAACGCTCATGGGCTACCCCTGACAGAATTGCCGGCACGTCGAACACGTTCATCTCCGCCAAGCAACGAAACTTTGTCTCTCCAATCACGAATTCCCGATTGACGTGAAAGTACCCGAAATACCAGGCGAAAGGCCGATGCGCTTCGCGCATTTCTTGCAACGCATTTGCCGTTCGCGATTCCACGTCGCCGTGCTCGTTGAGAAAGTAGCTACCGTTTACGTCTTTGAGAATTTCGTTTGCACCTTTAAACGGTGCAGTGTGGGAGATTAAGGCTTGGGGCGAGTTTCTTTCTAGAGCCCAATCGCCTCGTTAAGGTGTGACTCCGACAGTTCTTCGTCTTTGTACCAATACTTGCTGTTGCCAAAAACTCGCCAACCCGCCGTGAGTGCGTGCCCCCTCTCTCGCATCCACTGGTCCGCGCCCGGTCACTCGGATGCTGCAAGGCGCCGTCGCGGACCCGTTCGGTCATATGTGGCGCGTCGGGAATATCCTCGAGTAGGGTTCGAGCGCAAAATCTAATCGGATCGGTGGCTCAATTCGGAACAGACTCTGAAGCAGAGGCTGGCTCAGTGCCTGCCGAAAACCGATTCGGTCTGGGACGATAGCCGTTCCGCGTCCGGATGTGATACTTCTTCGAGCGCTCGCCTACTACTTGTACTTTGATAGAGCGCCATCCACGATTGGGATTCGCCTTGGGATAGTAGCTGAATGAATAAAGATGCGCCAAATCGTCCCGGATGGACGCAAAAGCTTTCTTTTCATCCCGCCAACTCTTGGCAAAATAGGCCTTGCCTCCAGTGGCCGCGCTCATACGTTCGAAAACAGCGGTGGAAACGGGCTCAAGCTGAGCCTCGGTGGTGCTTATCATGTAGATAGGTATGCCTGCCGATTGGGCCAGCTCGGCGACATCCTCAGGGGGCACCATACTGGCATTGTCGGGTCCGTTCGAGAACACGATGATCACCTTCCTTCCCGGATGCTGGCTGGCATCCCGAACTGTCAACAACAACGAGTTATAGAGCGCCGCATCATCCCCAGCCACGCTCGTGCGCACGCCACGCACCACCGCGGACCGGTCGGAGGTCAAAGCGGCGGAACGGTAAAGGTCGCGGCTGTAGGAATAGAAAGCTATTTGGTCCGCACTTTCCAGAGAGCGAACGAAATCGGCGATGGCATCTTGCGCGAAGACGAAGCCCCGGTACATGTAATTGCTGGTATCGAATAAAATGAAGACGTTGGCGCCGGCAAGAGCCGACCTGAGCGTTTCGGGCGAGTCTTCCAAAGAAGGATCTGACACCGAATCTTGCATCCGACTTTGCCCTGGCGTGGAGGGAGACTCGTCTACCAATCTGGTTGTGGGACCATTCCCTTCTTCGAATGTGGCAATGTTCTGCGGAATGCCATCTTCGGTGACCGCAAAATCCAGAGGATGAAGACCCGGTACATAGTTGCCTTTATTGTCAGTCACGGCCACATTCAACTGCACCAGATTGACCACAACGCGAAAGCGGGTCGTGTCTTGCTGCGCACTGGTCCGAGAGATGGAAAGAGGCAGTAGTCCTAAGAGAAGTGTCAGGATCAAGAGACATCGTTTTTCCATAGGTTTGCGTCGCATATCGCACCGTCTTGCTTCTTCCGGCCGTAAAGGTCGCGTGAAAATTAATGCAAAAGAACTGATCTAGGGCTCGGAAAAACCGTCGTTTCCTGACAGGACACCGATCTTGCCTTGCCGGAACTCTTCGCCAGTTTCTCGAGCAGCGCGCAGCAGCGCCGGCCAATCCTCGAAATCGGTGGCAAAAATCTTCTCGATCATGCGACGCGTGAGTTCAGGAACCAGGCGGTTTAGCATGACCGGCGATAACCCTTTTTCGTCGGCCAGGCGGGCCCAGAATAAGTTATTGGAATCCCAGGTCTCCGCCAGCAAGCGGCTGGAGTAGCCCATGAAAACAGGCAAAGGCGGCAAATTCAGCAGCTCTCGCGCGTAACTCTGCGCCAATAGGCGATGTGGCACGCCAAAGTCTTGCGACAGTCGCTTCCAGTTAACCTCGTCGGGGTAGCGCTTCGAGAGAGTTGCAAGCTCGTTGCCGGCGGGTCCGAAGGAACTGGACTCTTGCGGAAATCTGCGTTGATATTCAGCCGCCAGATAGAAAGTGTCCGCAGGCATCAACTGCGAAGACAGTTCAGGCAAATGCCCTGAACGCAGAGCCTGCTCCACTCGTTCGGAGCGCTGCGGAACCATGCGCTCTGACAGGATCGTCATGACCTTATTCCGCATTTCGTCATTGCGCGCCGAAGCGGCCAAGAGCTCCTCGCCGCACTGTTGGTATAGGCTGACAGCGTGAAGCTCATTTTGGCTTACGTTCCACCATCGGGGCACGACGGCGTTGGTCAAAAGGCCGGGCACCAACTCTCGCCAGATCAGTGCCTGAACGTTTTGTGGCGCGATGAAATCCTGCTCCACGGTGGCAAGGACATAAGGCAGATCGGCGAGCGATCCGACCAAATGGGCGCCTCCGCCTGCCGGGGTGCCTGCGCCGAATAGCTGAGACGCTTGCCACAGGCGTTCGAGACCCATGACCGTCTCTCCCGCAAAATCGTGCGAGCGCACGAAAAGTGGATTATGGTGGAGAACCTGCGCGCCGGGAGGCTCATAGTAGGCGTAATTAAGGCCTACGAGGGTGTCTCGCAGAAAGGGAGCGAGTTGGCCGCGGGCCTGGGCCAGCTGCTCGGGAGAACGCGGCGACTTGATGATCTTCGCCACGTTTGTGCGCATCTGTAATTCCGTATGATGGTTATTGTAAATCCCCGCGGCCCACTGATCTCTTTCGCTATTTCGGAAAATTGGCTGAGGCATCTCGAATTCCCGGAGGTCCCCGGCCAGAGAAAGCAAGTTATTACCTGAGAAGGTTCCTTGCGTGCCTTGGCGCAGGCCCTCACCCAGGGGCAACAGGGTGTCGAGAGAAACCAAACGCTGTCCATCCAAAACGGACCGGATTCTGTCGGCCACCAGCTCATGCATTCGCTGGGCGTCTGGAGTTGATTGATAGGGCCCTGCAAGCAAATTGATGATTCTGCTCTGAGAAGCATCGGCGTTGCCGGTTGCGGCGAGCGCCAGGTGTTGCAGCGCCGTACGGCCTGCATCGAAAAGCTGCGTTGCGGAGCCGATGTTTCCAAACGGCTTGATCACGCTTTGCCAAGAATCGTTCAAAGCGGCAGCAGGTATTTCACCTTGACGCGCCAATACCTGCCAGAGTCCGACGATGGCCTGAAAGGTTCCGAAAGCGTCGCCCCTTAAAGTGTTCCTGGAAATATTGCCCAGGCTGGTCATAACCTGGAGGAAGGCAGTAATGGAAGCATCGTCCAAATCTGGAAATTCTGAAAAGACCAGGTACTGGTCGCCGAACTCAGAGAACTTGCCGGCCAGCAAGGCCACTGTTGCGGGACTCAGGCGATGCTCTGGAGAGCGCCCGCGGTCGAGTTCGCTAAGCATCAAGTAGTTTTGCAATGGACCTGTGTTGGTGGGCACGCGAGAAATCGCGGACAGGGCTTCCAGCAATTGGTCTGGGTGCTCCCAGTGTGCGGCCCTGCGGCCCCAGTCGCGGATAATTTTGGAGTCCGTCTTTTGCCGGAAGATTCTCTTCCATGTCTCGAGATTTCCCGGGACGTATAAATCGCCGTTGGGCTCCCAGCGAAGGCGGGTCACCAGAAGCAGCAGACCCGCATCGCCACGAAACACGCCCATGCCAGCATCCGAAAACTCTTTTCCGCGGAACATTTCATAGCAATGCCGCATCCGGGCAGGCTCGGTGAAATGACTTTGCTGTGACCGGGGTACACTCGACAGGTCGTCAAAATATGCGGCAAGCCAGCCGCTGTCCTTCGCGAGCAATTTAGGGATGAATTCTTCCGGAGAGTCAGGACTCGCTGCGACCAGCTCTTTCCAGGCGGGGGCCGCGGCTGATCCCCCAGGCACAACCACTCGTCCAGATCGAATGCAGATGTGGCTGCCGTAAAAATCCAAGATCGCCGCCAGCGGTAACATTTTTCTAATCGCGTGTGATTTCCGCAAAGTAGATAGAGTTTCGGCATCCATCCGTGCCAACGCCCAATAGAAGCGGGCCGACTGCGGATCGTCTAGGAGCGTGTCGACTACATCAGCTTTATTTCCTTTCTTGGTCCAGTCGATTTCCAAAGGCGGCGCAGGTACCCGGGACGCCGAGAAGGAGTAGGTGAAAGTGCCACCATCCTGGAGACTCTTTTCAAGGTCCGGCAGCGGGAATCCCGAGTCGATCGTAAGAAACGCCCTTTGTGGATCGGCGGTCTCTAAAAAAGTAGTACGCTGCCCGCAGTCAGCCCGCGTTCGATACCCCAGGATTACCAGCAAGGGTTTCGCTTCTTTGCAACTAGAAACATGAATGACACCGTCGGGACCTGTCAGAGCCTCCAATTCTCGCGCCTGCTGCACATAGCGGGTCAAGAGAATAAGAAATTCCGTGCGCGCCCCTCGCGTATAGCCCAATTCAAATACGTTGCGAGCCAGCAAAGGGATAATCTCTTCAGGCGAGACCTTCTGGCTGATTCCCGCCATGCGTAAAAAGGGCCGTAACGGCCCTGGAATCCCAACAGTCGTCGATTCGGATGACCCGCCCTTGGCATCCGAGGATGACCAAGAATCAGGCGGAGCGGCGCCTCGAACGGCAGGAGCGAAGGACGAACCAGCGGAAAAAGTGGCGGCAAGAATAGCGACAAGGCGGAAGAGAGACTTAACGCATCGCTTTGCCTGCAAAGCGGTTAGGAGGAGTGTACGGGCCCTCAAAAGTTTCCTCCTCAAAGCGGAAGCGAGCCTGTGAGACGAAGAGCACGAACCCGAATCCGCGAAGACTATTCAAGTTCGCGACTAAGGAGTGAACCCATGCGGGCCATGCACCGTGTGGGCGGAACGGTGGCACTTGGTCAACACCAAGCACACCCTAAAGAGAACTCGTCCTTGCACTATTTAAGCCCTAACGGCGCTCATGTCAAACCGGAAATTGTCAAAAGTACGCCTTTGCGTTAAACGTGCCTGATTTGTTGCTCACAGACTCACCGCATGCGTTTTCCTTAGAGACTCGCGGACCTCCTGGTCGGTTGGGCCGTCACTCGGGTGCTGATTCTCTTCACCCCACTGAAGTGCTGAATCGGATTCCCTTCGAGAACCAGGAAGTTTGCTTCGTAACCATCTTTCCGCCGATGAATACCAGGTTGTGCGGCTGAATGCACACCGCTATGATAGCGTTTACATTTCGGCGCTCGTATTTCCCTTCCTGAGGGTCGATCGAAGTGACCTGTCGGTACCCTTCCGCAACCGCCATTCTTGATGTCCATAGCCGTCTCAGACTCCGATTGCTCTATTCGGGTGGCCTGGTTTTTTTCAGGCCCAGGAGTAGCCGTGCTTGGAAAGCGGTAGCGATCGGATGCGCTGCCCGGTCGCGGCAAAAATGGCATTGCAAACGGCCGGCAGAACCGGCGGCAACGCAGGCTCGCCCAGGCCGGTCGGCGGATTGTCGGTCGGCATCAGGTGCACTTCGATTTCCGGTGGGGCCTGCGGCATGCGCACCGGCGCATACGAATCGAAGTTGTTCTGCAGCGCGCGGCCTTTGTCGATGGTGATTTCATAGGACATCAGCGAGCTCAGCCCTTCGATCACCGCGCCCTGGCACTGATTTTCCGCGTTCAGCGGATTGATCACCTGGCTGCCGACGTCGCCCACCACCCACACTTTGTTTACTTTCACTTTTTTGGCGGCGTCCACACGCACTTCAGCCACTTCCGCAAAGTAGCCGCGGTGCGAAAAGTAGCAGGCCGCGCCCATCGCCATGCCCTTGGGGAATTTGCGCGCGCCCCAGTTGGATTCGCGCGCCACGCGTTCGAGAACACCGCGCATCCGCGCGGCATCGAAGTCCGGTTGCCCTTGTGCCGGCGGGTTCGCCGAATTGGCAATACGCGGCGCGCCCAAGAGCTGCAGCTGAAACGCGACCGGATCTTCTCCAGCAGCGTGCGCGACCTCGTCCAGAAAGGACTGGAAGACAAACGCATACGCATTGCTGCCCGGAGCCCGCAACGCAAACGTGGGAACACCGCAAGGCATCAGCGTAGCTGCAAAAAGATAGTCCGGCACAAAGCCAGCGGGAAATTCTCCGGGACCGATACCCGCCGTCGGCGCGAACTGCTTGTCCTGTCCCAGGCTGACGAAGTGGTTGCGCCAAGCGGTCACTTTGCCGGAAGTACCGATGCCGGCCTTGAGGTAGTGAAAACCGATCGGGCGATAATGGTCGTGGTGAAAATCATCTTCGCGCGTCCACAGCAATTTCACCGGCACGCCAACTTCCTTGGCGATCGCGGCGGCTTCCAGCATGTAATCGTTGGTCAGGCGCCGGCCGAATCCTCCGCCGATGCGGCAAATGTGAATCGTGATGTCGCTCTCCGGCATTTTCAGCAGCTGCGCCACTTGCGCGCGTCCGCGGGATGGCGTCTGGCTGGGCGACCAGAATTCCAGTTTGCCGTCCCTGTAATGCGCCAGACAGTTTTGCGGCTCCAACGGCGCATGCGCGATGAACGGATAGGAATAAGAGGCTTCGACGATCTTGGCGGCGGATTGCAGCGCTTTGTCAGCGTTGCCATCGGCGCGGACCGCAAAAACCGGCGGCTGCTTGGAAAGTTCATCGGCTTTTTGTGCGAAGCCGGCGCTGCTCTGTTCCGCTGTCGAACCTTCGTTCCAGGTGACACGCAGTTTTTTGCGCGCGGAATTCGCCTGCCACCAGGTATCGGCCACCACCGCGATGCCACAATGCAGCCCCAGCAGCTCCTGCGTCCCGTCCACCACGAAGCAGTGGCGCACGCCGGGCATGGTCTTGATTTCGTCCACGTTGGCCGAGGCAATCTTTCCAGCGAACACCGGACATTTATCAAACACCGCGTACAGCATGCCGGGAACTTTAGTATCAATGCTGTAAACCTGTTTGCCGCGGACGATTTTGGGATTGTCCACGCTGCGAATCGGTTTGCCGATAATTTTGTAGTCTTTCGGGTCCTTGGGCTTCACGGTTTGCGGATCGGGCGGCGCCATCGTGGCAACTTTGGCCGCGAGCTCGCCATAGCCGGCCGAACGGTTCGAAGCACCGTGAAGCACGCGGCCCGATGCCGTCGTGCACTCTTCGGCCGGGACCGACCAGTTCTCGGCCGCCGCGGTGACGAACATCTGGCGCACCGCGGCACCGGCTTTGCGCAAGGGATCCCAATTCGTGGGAGTCGACGTGCTGCCTCCGGCGCGCTGCGGACCAAACTTCGTTTCATCCAGATCGGCCTGTTCGACGCGGACATCTTTCCAGTCCACATCCAGCTCGTCGGCAATGATCATCGGCAAATGGGTTTTCACACCCTGACCGACTTCGGGATTTTTGGACATGATGGTCACGACGCCGTCCGTCGCCACTCGAATGAACGCCGCCGCATCAAAAGCCGGCGCCGGCGACGCGGCCGCACCGGATGGCGCCAGCGCCCTGGCCATGGCGGCCGGCTCCAGGTAACAGGAGACGAGGACGCCTCCACCTGCGATCGAACTGACTTTCAGGAAAGAGCGGCGATTCAATACAGCGGTCGGCATGCGGCACCTCGCGACTGGGCGGGAAAAACTTATTCTAACGCCGGGCCGCTTTCCGGTCACCTCAAACTGCAATCCGCGAAGTCCCGCCACACGGGCCAAATCAGGCAGGAGCCGGCGCAGCAAAATGCGCGAACATGATGAAATGCCCGCTGGGATCGTTGACTCCGATTTCGCGCGAGCCGTAAAACGTCGTTCCTTCGGGCATGTAGACTTCCGCGTCGGTGACCGCGGCTTTGATCACGTTCAGGTCGTCCACTTCTAGATATAAGAACGAAGGCCTTTCCGCACATCGCCCAAAATCGCCGGCATGTCCTTTTCCAGACTGGTATACGACTGGTACATCAGTTCCGCGCTTCCCTGCTGGAGAATAACGAATGCCAGCTTGTCGCCGTGCGGCACTGCGTCCAGAACGGCAGCACCGGCTCGATCTTTTCCACGAAAGGGATGGGCGGCAGTTTTTTCACGGGCATGGCAGTTTCCTTTCGCGCGTATTGCATCTGCAGCTAGTCTTACTTAGACTAGTATAGCAATGCAGGGCTGTCAAGGAGGCTGCCATGAAACACCAGCCGCGGGAATTGAAGGATTTGATCTCCATTGGATCGGCGATGCTGCGCGATTTTGAGATCCTAGGAATTCGCAGTGTTGCGCAACTCGCGAAGCAGGACCCGCGTAAGCTTTACGAGAAACTCGGCCGCGTTGCCCGCCAACGTCAGGACATTTGCGTGCTGGACACCTTCGCCGCCGCAGTGGCACAGGCCCGCAACCCGCGCCTGCCCGCCGCACAGTGCCAATGGTGGTGGTGGAGCAGAAAGCGCAAGCAGCAAAACCCGAAAGCAACCCAGCAATGAACCGACCAGGCCTTACGACCGCCGATCTGGTGCTGCTCAGCCTGCTGGCGGAAAAGCCGATGCACGGCTACCAGGCCAATGCGGAGCTGGTTCGCCGCGAGGTGGAAGACTGGGCGGGGATTTCGCGACCGCAGGTGTACTACTCGATGCAAAAGCTGGCGCGGCTTGGATTGCTGCGACCGGCGGCGGACAAGAACCAGGCCGAAGGGCCCGACCGGCAGGTTTTTACCGTGACCCGCGCAGGAATCGCGGCTCTCGCCGATGCTTTGGAACGCGACACCTGGACGACACAGAGAGAGAAGCCGTTGTTTCTCACCTGGATGGCGCTCTCGTGGCAAGCGCGCAAAGCAGTGTTTGCGCGGCAGCTGAGCAGGCGGCAAGAGTTTTTGCAAACTGAGCTGGCGCGCGAGCAGGAAACGCTGCGCAGCCTGCTGGAAGAAGTGGGTCACCCGTACCACGAGGCGGTGTGGATGCTGCGGCTGATAATCGCGCAGTTGGAAACTGAATTGCACTGGCTCGCGCGCTTGCAGAGAGAAGCGAAACGCCGCGCGCCCGCGAAGTATCCGGCGCTGGTGTAGCTCGCAGTTCGGCTAATTTTGCTAAGCAAACAATGCCGTGTAGAAACGGAACGGGCACCCCTCGTCGAACGCCGCCCGCCAGAAGCTAAAGCGCCTGCTGGCAAAGCTCCGGCGTTTGGCTCGATAAGCCGGCATGGGAAAGTGACTGTCGCTGTCTTGAAATGCGGACGAATCGCGGACGTTTCTATATGTAGAGTCATGATTCGCACCTTTCCAGCCGTGAGAGCCTTGCGCTGTAAAAACGAAACCGCCTAACAACCGGAGCGCTGACCAAGGTTACCGAAGTTCTTCCAGAAGGGTCTTCAGGTGGGTAAGTCGTTGATTGACGCGCCGAGCCTCATGCTCGGAAAGCTCGAAACGATGTACGAAGCGCAAGGCAATATCGTGGGCTTTCTGTGCATTCTTGATTTTGTGCTCCCATGTTCTTGCGCTGCCTGATGACAACGCAAGCTCGCAGCACTGAATGCCCGAACCAAGTTTTTCGGTCACAGATCCAACGCCCGGTGAGTTGCTACTATCGGCGTGGATGCGATTCTTTGTCATGCCCGGATTGTCCACCCATGCGAGGGCTTGTGCAAGAGTCAGTAATCTAGATTCGAGCGCAGTGCGAGGGGGATCGCTTTGGGCTTTGAAATTCTGACTGAAGACTCATTGAGAGCACCTGGCTGGTTAAGGAGTCTTGAGTTCAACCTAAGTCGTTCGAATTCCCGAAAATCGTCCGCCGCGCAGGCGGTCGAAGGCCATCTAGGACACTCAGCAACCAGCTAAATCGTCCATCTTTAGCGCCCTCCGTTTGGAACAAGCGTCTGGAGGTCCACGACATTCAATTTTCTCTGGATTTGCGCCGATACTGCCACGTGGCGGACCATTCCTCGAAACCTCTTTGCAACTCCAGAGGAAAAGTGCGCTTGGTCAGCCAAAATGCAGGGTCAGCGACTCCAGCAATGCTTTAATCCCGTTCCAAGCAATCTGCACACCGATGCAAACTAGGAAGAACGACGACAATTGTGTGATCACCGTCATCCCCGTTGCTCCAAGGATTTGTGCCAAGCGGTCGGCAAATCCATAGCAGAGCAAAATGCTGATCGCGATCAAGACCAATCCAATGAGTGCAGCCAAGATTGTCAAAGGATGGTACGAGCGATGGAGAGACGCGTTTGCGCCCAGCGTGATCGCCACGGAGATGGATCCAGGACCTACTGTCAGCGGCATCGTTAAGGGATAAAATGCCTGGCGGAATGTGTCCTGCGGCTGGACGGTTCTGTGCACGTCGTGTTTTTCGTCGTCTCGCTCTTTCAACAGCGTCCATCCTGTCGCGATGACAATCAGGCCTCCGCCTACCTGCACCACTGGCAGTGAAATCCCAAAAAAGGCGAGCACGTAAGTCCCAACAAAATACGATCCAACCAGCAAGAAAAAACTGTTCATGGCAATGCGCCATGACAATGCTCTTCGCGCTTCAGGTGCGTATTCCCTGGTCAGCGCCAGAAAGAAGGGGCTGCCTCCGAGCGGGTCCACGATGGGAAAGAGCGCAACGAGAACCAGGAGCAGATTTTTCGTCGCCTCTTGCATGGGTCCGGTAACTTCTCTCCCTTAGTGAAATTCCGCCCAACGGCATCGTTATGATAACGAATAGATTCAGCCATTGCCCAGTTCCGCAGATTGCGACCGTTCAAGCATCCGGCTGCTGATCTCGGAAACATTCAGACACTAATGCGTTCGTACTCCGGCCGGCCAGCGTTGCGACGTCTATCGCTGTGATCGACAAGATCACGGTTGCCACATCCGCACTGCACGCTCGACAAATATTTCTCAGTTCTTCCGGGGAGCTCAAATGCTCGCCAGGCGCTAGATATAACTACGACAGCCACTGGACTGTTCTGTCGAAGGGACTCTCACCCTCTGGAATGACAGCTAGCATGGAATGACAGCTAGCGTTGCTGCGCCATGACACTGTCGGCTCAAATAGCTTCCCTTTCCCTTGGATTCTGGACGTCGATATGCGGTTCTCTTTTGGCACGGAAAAGTTCGTTAATCTCGTGGACCAGCCGTAGGAGTTTCCCAGGCTGCAGATGTTTGTTGCGCTGCTTGGATAGCGGCGTGCGTTGCATGGTGTTCGCCGAACTCCTTCCGGCCCCGCACAGCCCGCAGTAGCTGACGGCTCTCTTGGTCGCAGAGAAGCGCTGCACCTCACCCACTTCAAAGGCTTAAGTCAGCGCGGTGGTCGGGCCAATCGCGGGAATGCTCAACAGCCGCACCACGCGTTCCAGCAGCAGCGGACCGTGATTGAGCGAACGCTCCAGCGCATTTTCGGTTTTGCTCAACCGCACCACCGTCTCGCGGCAAAGTCGCAACAACGAACGCAGCCCTTCATCGATATTCGGACTGCTCGCCAACAGTTCGCGGAAATAGCCAGTCGAGCTGATACCCACGAATGTATAGGTCTTCACGCGCCGAGCTGTATGCCGGAGCATGTGCCCCCAGAGACTAGTCCCGGCCTCCAGGGTTCGAGTGTACAATGCCGCTTGTGACCAACGGCTGAAGCGCCAAGTCCGATTGGCCACCAGCCCACAGTGGTAGCTTAACTTCCCGGGCGACCTTCCAGGCATCGGGAACAAACGACGGAACCCCCCAGCGGACCGCGGCGGTCCTTAAAATCCTGACCCTAGGAGGAAACAATTCTTATGCTTCGAAAAATGTTTCTGGTGTTTGAACTGTGTGTCCGTGCTTCGCTTCCGGCGCAGGCACAAGACAAAGCGGAAGGTTAGACAGCCAGGTCGGTATCAACGCCAACCGGTTGGGAAATGAAATATTTGCGGGAGAGGGACGGCTAACTTGCCATTGTGCCTCAAGCCGAGGGCCAGCGTACAACCAAAGTGAAAGGCGGGCTGGTACACGGTGGGCATTCAAAAGAAATCCCGGACAAAACGCCGCGGTTCCATTGCGTAACCGAAGGGAGGAAGCAACTGTGAACTCATTCAAGCCGGACTATTTCATCCACGGCGCAAACGTCCTGTTGCTGCTGGCTTACAGCGTTCGTGACATTCTGTGGCTGCGGCTGTTCGCCTTGGCCTCCTCGCTGATTGCAATCCCTTATTTTTTCCTTCAGCCGACACCGCTGTGGGCGGCGGTAGGTTGGAGTACCCTCTTCGTGGCGATCAATCTATTCCAATCGTGGCGTCTTTTCATCGAGCGTCGTCCGGTCAAACTGACGCCTGAAGAAGAGGAGGTTCGCCGGCTCGCCTTCGGCGATTTGCCACCTCGGAAAGTGTTGGAGGTTCTGGGCATCGGGTCCTGGACCACTTCGGAAACAGGCGAGCACCTGATAGAGCATGGCAAGTGTATCGACGGTGTGTCGCTCGTTGTCCGAGGGAAAGTGCGGGTTACGCGGGACGAACGTGTCCTCGGTGACTTGGTCGCGGGCAACCTCGTGGGTTCCGCACTTCTGCTGAGCGGCATTCCGGCCGACGTGGATGCGGTGGCGGTGGAGCCAATCCGCGCCATACGTTGGGAGGTTGGGACGCTGCAGCGTTATCTCGAAGCTCACCCGGAAACCCGGACCATCATGCAACAGCACCTAGCTCGTGACCTGGCCGGGAAAATGGACCAATTGAGCAGGGGTTCTCCGACAACTACCAACCCAAACCAGGAAAACTGACCTCAACGCCTTCCATGAGAAGGCCAGTTGATGTCAAGACACACTTTTGCTTTCTTCTTTCCGTGACCCTGTTTCTGTTCAGCCAAGCCGCCTGGTAAACGCGCTATCAACCGTCCAAGTCCCTTTTCTTTCTTTCCACAGCTTTTTTCTATCAACTGATCCGAAATCGAACTTGCCTCTCATGGCCACTGACGCTTCCACGTCGAACTTAATCGTGCTTTCTCCGGGCATAATCACGAAAACAGGAACAGTCTGTGCTCGGCTTGCTGGCGGGAGCACGGCGAACGCTAAGAGGCAGAGAACGCTTAATCGCATCGAATCCTCCCTAAGGCATGAATCGCGAGATAGAGCTGCATTTACAAACGGTTTCACTTCTGGCCACCGGTTGCCACTGTCAGGAATGACCGTCAATCGGGCAGCCCTGAAGATAGGGGGTCAAATTGCCGGGCACATGATCTCTACCGATAGAAACGAGCAGCACCTTCGCATAGGAAGCTCGTGTACGCGTTCAGCAGGGATCTTGCCATTGAGCGCAAGATGCGGCCGACTTCGTTAGACATGTCCCCGATCTCTGATGAAATATTTGCGCTTGAAATCGGTGGCATGGAAGAATCGAAGCTCGAATTTTCCCGTAACTGGTTCACGGGAGCGACGAAGAGACTCTTTGACGGTCGGGGCACCGTCGTGCCGGCCGGATTGCGATTCTCCCCGCAGGAAGCTAACTTCTCGATTCCGCCCCAATCGTGCAGCAGCTTTTTGGCCTCGCTCTGGATTTCATCGATGGTCCGTGGCTCTAGGTTGCCCGAACCGGGAAACACCAGATACAGAATCCCATCAGACTGCCCTCCTCGGCGCGCGTCAGGCCAAATCCCCAGGCTATCTGCCAGCGCAATCGAGCCTTCACCCATTGTCCCGATATCCGCAAAGATGGCATAGGACGATTTGCCGTTTCGGAGGTTCATGACCACGGCGAAATCCCCCAACCGCGCCCCTGCGCGCTCCGCTAAGTTGTTCGGGAGCACTACGTAAGGGATCTTCGACGCATCCACATATCGCGTTGGGTCTGTGAGCTTTTTGCTTTGGTCTGAAAGCGATGTGCAAGAGATATAGTAGCCGGGAAAAGGATCGCTCTCTCCCTGAACCAAGAGATTGCCCTCTCGGTCGGTAATAATCCCGTCCCAGTGGGTTGGCCCACCGGCATTCGCGATGTCATCGAGCCCGGTATTGTCGGGATCATAAGCATTGGGAGCGCCGTCCGCATCGATCGTCATGCCCGAAACGAAAAAGAAGGCTTGGCTATCTGGCAATTGCCAAATGGGCACCTCATGAAAACGTTGCCGGTCTGGGCTCCATACCACAAAGTTCAGCAGCGTCGATCTGGCGATGGCACAACTGTTCGCACGCTCCTGAGATACCGTGGGCTCCGGATCGTTCTTCACTACACTCTGACCACTCGCCACACCGGCAGCAAACAGCAGGGTCACGAAGAACGAGATGATTCTTGGCCGATTCATGATTTGCGTTCGCGTATCTGCACATCCAGTGTGTCTGCGGTGGCGGAATGGACGGGAGTGTCAAAAGTAACAGGCTGTGCGCTCGGCCAAGACGATATAGCAACACTTTTCCCTCATAAGAATGTCGGCTCCTTTCTCGCGAGCCCGTGGTCGTAAGCAACCAAAGTTTACTCGGGTCGAGGAGCCGACATTCTTATGCAATCATTAAAACTGCGCGAGCTTGCGAAAATCGATGTCGCTTAGTTCTTAAATTTGGGTGCTTCATCCTCGGCCCGCGAAGGCGGAACTACTCTCTGAGCGGCACGCTGGCACGTATCTTCGTGCCCCGCTTTGGCTGTGAGTCGATTGAAAACACTCCATTCAGCAGCTTCAGCCGGTCCCTCATACTGGTGAGACCAAAGCCGCTTCCCTTCATGGCCACTTTGGGGTCAAAGCCGACCCCCGGGTCGCTCACGATGAGATGGATTGCACCCGGTGTCCCCAACAGCTCAACTTTAAACTGCCGCTCCCCGCTATGCTTCGCCGAGTTGTCCAGCGCTTCCTGCAGCACTCGGAGGAGGGGAAGTGAAATTTCCAGCGGCGGAGGGCTTGGCACATCGTGGCTTCCAAAGTCAATTTCCACTTTGTGCCGTACGGCGAACTCTCCGCAGAAAGCTCTCATAGTCTCCACCAGCCCCAAATATTCCAGCTTTGAAGGGTACAAGGTGTGCGCCAGGGCTCGAATGTCGGCGCTTATCTCCGAGGATTGCTTCCGCAGTTGGTCGGAAGCGTCTGTCCCCAATTGTTGAAACTGAAGAGCCAGCAGGGTCATACGTTGACTGATATTATGGTCGAGGTCTTTCCCGATCCGCGTACGTTCCTTCTCTTCTGCTTCAATCAATTTGCGGTTTACGCTTGAGACGGCCTCGTCCCTCATCTCGCGGAGTTTGGAGACCAGACGAGCGATGACCAACGAAGTGGTCAAGAAAGCTGCGATGGCCACATCATCGAGCGGATCGTCAATGCGAAAAGAATAAGCGGGGGGAGCAAGATACGCTAAGCACAGAGCCGCGATGATGGAGGCAACGATTGATGAGGCAAAGTTCCCCGCGCGGGCTAGGAAGACCACGACAATAATATAGAGGAGGCAGGCCGTAGCAATATTCAAATGCAGTCGGTAGCAGACAACAGTAAGTGATGTCAGGACCAAGCAGCCAATTGCGCTTTGCGCGACTGCATGCTGGAATCCCTTGTTCGCGCTGATCTTGAGGGTGTCCACTCCAAGCACCTATTGCCGCTATCCGCTGGTTCCTACCAGCCCAAATCCATTTCTATGATGATCGTTGCACCACAAGGAAACTCATAAGCCTTTGGCATCGCCGGGAGTATAAACCAATGGTGCGAACGACGCATTTGCCACCAACGTCTAAGTAAGTCCTGATCAACGCACAACCGTCCATTTTTGCGTCACTGGGATGCCTCAGACGACACTGGTATTTTTCCTAGGAGACGGCGGCACAGTCGCCCGCCAACCTCTCGGTGCATTCTTTGTGTGGACGGTCTGACTGCGACGGCGCAAGTAAGGACTCATGAAAGCCTCGCACAGTAATACGGGACCCGTTGCGCGCATTCTCATCGTGGAAGATTTCCCAGATTTTCGACGATTCATCTGCTCAACGCTTGGGGAAAACCTCGATTTGCGAGTCATCGCAGAAGTGTCCGATGGATTAGAAGCGGTACAGAAAGCGGCAGAGCTACAACCAGATTTGATTTTGCTGGACATCGGGCTCCCCATCATAAATGGAATCGAGGCCGCTCGACAGATTCGCAAGCTTTCCCCGGAATCCAAAATCGTCTTCGTGAGTCAGGAAACTTCTGCCGACGTAGTGGAGGAAGCCCTTAGCACGGGGGCATGGGGCTACGTTGTGAAAGCAAACGCCGCAAGCCAACTACTTGCTGTCGTGGAAGCCGTTGTCTCGGGAACGCGGTTTGTTAACGGCCACTAGGCCAACCGTCATTTCAACTTCTCGCCTAATTCAATTCGCAGGGATGCCTTATCGTCAACCGTCCACCCCAAGACTCGTTCCTTATCCGAGGTACCGGCGACTAGCGATGCAAGCTGGGGTGCTGGAACCGTCGATTGCAAAAAGCCGCAGTCCAAGCACACTAACAGCTTCGGGAATACCCAGACGCTCGGTTTGTCCAGGTTATCGAGGCCTGCGAAATGGATAACCATCTCAGCAGAAAATTCTGTCTGATTGCCCGACCCGCATGATGGACAAGACATAAGGGCCTCCGTGCGACGATTAAAGACAGCTATAGACTGGCTGTCGCGAAAAAGGAGATTTATCTTGTATATAGCCCTAATGGGCTTTCTAGGCAAGTGAAAAATCCATGAAAACGTTGAGTGGATGCCGCCGAGTACGGCGTGCACCTTTCAGGCTTTCCCCCAAGCTCCATCTGATTAACGCTAGGACTTTACTGGATGCGCGTTCTCGCTGAGGAGTAAACGGGGGCGAGGAGCTCCTTGCGCGTCCGGTAAAGCCGTAAGATACACGGCCGTAGGCTCGATGCATCAGCGCGTTCATTGCGTGCCAGCATTCCAGATAGTTACGGCGATACGGGATTTCAAGCAACCGCGCTGATTTTCCCAACGGAAGGATGCTGGAAAGTCACGGGCGAAGTCGGTGAAACTCGCGTGACATTCGTGACCCGAGTTGTGAGAGTCAAATAGGGCGAGCAAGGATTGGTTTGAAACTGCTCAAGTCACGCGCAAATCGGAAAAGTAGAATCGCGAAAAAGTACTTGATGTCCGATCCGATATCAGGACTTTGGAGCCGTTCGTGCCAGAATTTCCTCAATGACCGCGGTCTTGGCATCGGCGTAACCCTCGACATCCGACCATTCTTTTTCTGCCAAGTCACGTTTGTTTCGTTCGTAAAGGTCGCGATCCGCGGCATTGCTGCGCAGCCAGTCCCGGAAATTTAGCATGCGATTGATTTCCGGACAGCCAGAGGAAAAAACGTGCAGGTTGATGTCCGCAGCAGGCTCCTTAAACATGCGGTGCTCGTGCCAATTGGGTTCCCGTATGCGCAGCGAGTAGCCAGCACGTTCCAGGATCGGCACATACGCTGGTTCGTCTGACGAGTCTGCAACAACAAGAAGGATATCGATGATGGGTTTGGCAGCAAGGCCTGGCACCGACGTCGACCCGACATGCTCGATTTGCAGGGCTCGGCAGCCAAGCAGGGTCCTGATTCGGTCGGTTTCGCGCCGAAATACCTCTGGCCACAGTGGGTCGTAGACCATGATCTGAATCTGCGAAGACACCTCAACTCTCCTCTTAAGTTCCCAGCCTCTACTTTACCCGTTTCCCGACAAACCAGAGTTGAGCCTGCTTTGACGTCAGCCACGCCGACAGCAAGGCCGCCATTTTCTCTCTTCGACACTTAAGTGAAGCATCGGCGTTTAATTCTAACGATGGATACAGGCACAATTCGCCGTGTCCGTTGGGTCAACGCTGCGCTGGCTTTGACGACTGCTTGCGCCTTCCTGGCATGGGCAATTCTTCTTGCTGCACGCGCGTTTTCGGGCGCAATCCCTTGTGGCCGCGGTACGTTCTATGTAAGTTGGCTCGACGACGCTGGAGGAGACTTGCCCAATCCTAGCCCGGTACCGCGCTAGCGCCCTTCCTGCCTCTGTCACCGGTCAATATTCGGGGGATACCGGCTTTTATATAACTGTGGGTGACGAAATCATTGAAAGGCTGAGCGAACGATTCTATTTCTTGCGCTATGTCGGGCTTAGCAGTTTGCGGAAAAACGCAGAACCAGAGTCCTCAGGGGCCAAAGCTCGATGGATTACACGGGCCTTATATCGAAGTTGAAAGCCCCGCGCCTACATACCGCCCGCAGAGACGAGGAGGGTTTTCGCTTGGGCTAGCTCGGGGCGATCGGAGCGGATGCCTTCGCAATTCTTCAGCAACTGGGTATAGTAGGCGCCCGCTTTCGCTTTTTGCTGGACCTGCGTGGCGGCCTGCGCTGCGCCGTAGAGACCGTTGAAACGATTGGGGTCGGTGCGCAGGGAAATTTCGTATTCTGTCAGCGCTTCTTGCGGACGCTGCAGGTCGAGTAACATGTCAGCAAGCATTTCTCGGGCGGGCAGTTCGGTTTCGGCTTTGCCGACTCTGTCCTGATCGTCGGCAACGGCGCGCAGCAGGCGAACCGCATCGTCGGAGTTGCCCGCGGCGTAAACGGCCCAGGCTTGCACCAGTTGGTGCTCGTTCTTCAGGCCGTCGACGATGTAGGGCCGAGGACCTTTGCGCGTGGCTTCGAGCAGTTCGTCGTAATGCTTCAGCGCGTCTTGCGCGGCGACTGCGTCGTGAAGATGGCCAGCGGCAACGGCGCGCCCCCAGTAGGTGACCAACTGAACGTCAGGCGGCGCGCCAGCGCTGGGTTGCAGGCCTAGCGCTTCTTTCCACTGGCGGCGCTCGAGAGCGTACTTGGCGGGCCCTTCCGCCTGGCGCACCAGCAAATAATTCTCAAATTCGGGATCCATTTGTTCGGGGCGAATCGCTGCGATCTGCTCGATGGTCGCCTTGGCGCTGGCGTCGTCGCCAATTTGCATGTACGCGTATTCGAGGAAGTCCATGGAATGCACTTTGTGATGCATCACGTGATGATGCGCAGCCATGCTATCGGCGACGCGAATGGCCGCGAGGTTGGAGTTAATGTCGTCCTGCCAAAGTCCGAGGCGCGCGAAGATGTGCGAAGGCATGTGCACGGCGTGAGGGGAAGACGGCGCGATGCTAGCGTATTTGCGCGCGGCGGGAAGAGCGAGACTGGCCATCGTCGGATTGTCGCAACTGTGGATGATGAAGTGCGCGATGCCCGGATGATTTGGTTGCTCGTCATAGAGCTTGTTGAGGATGGCAACGGCGGCTTTGGCGTTGGTGAGATTGGGGTCGCGGTCGGGACCTGAGGCGAGAAGCGAGAGCGCGTAAAAGATGGCGGCTTCGTGGTCGTTGGGATTGCGTTCGTGGACGCCTTGCATAGCTTCGGCGTAAGCGTCGGCGCGCTGATTGTGGTCGAGTTTATCGGTGTCAGAGTAAAAGACGGAGAGCGCCAGGACGTAGTCGCGTTCGCGGGCGGTCGGCGGCTTGAGGGAGCGAGCTTTGGCGAGGAGTTCGGCGCCTTGGGCGAGGTCGGCTTTGCTGGGGCGATTCCAGAGTTCGTGGTAAAGGGTCATTGCTTGTCCCCAGTAAGCCATCGCGCAGCGCGGATCTTTTTTGGCGACTTCCTCGAATTGCGCGTCGGCTACTTCGTACTCGAAGGAATGCAGAAGAGCGACGCCGCGCTCGAATTGGGATTGGACTGCGGGAGCGCAGGAGGTAGAGAAGGAGACGGTGCCGAGTTTTTCATCGGCGTCGTGATGGTGCTGCGGCTCCTGAGCGGAGAGCAAATCTGGTGCGAGCGACAGAGTGCTGATGAAAGCGAGAAGAGCGAATTTTGCGGCCTTCATGCTGACTCCAACGTGAGGCATGAAAAGCGTAGCCACGGCAAGAGGGGATGTCAATGCGCAGCCCTCATTGGCGATGGGCGGGCCGCGGAATTCTTGTTACTCGAGCAATTCAGCAATGGAGTCAACACCTACACCCGCGGAAATGGCAGCGGGACGAGCAGGAAGAACGATACTGTCGGTATCTCTGGGCTTCGTGTTCGCTGGGCTATAGTTCTTTAAAAAAGCACTTTGCGTCACGGGGGTTGGATATACGATGTCGACATTCGCTACGACGACGCGGAGAATTGGCACGCACAAAAGTACAATCGGAAGTGTAATTAGAAGAATTTTCAGTAGCCGTACCGATCTCGTTGACGGCCATGTCGAGGGAGAAATGGCCGCCATCGACAATGTGAACCTGCGCTGAGGGCACTATTATCAGGATCTTGTGGCTCCGCTTCCAACTGTTCGCCCGACTATTTTTTGTGCGTTTGTAAGGCAGCCGGCGTCCCCACACTTTCGGGTTCGCCCCAATGGGATTGCCTGCGTGTCAGCAAGAGATAAATGACAGCCAGCACCATCACCATGAGAGCATCGACAAAGAACCAGCCATATCCCAACACGAAAATGTGACTGAGAATTACGGCAGTCATCCACACAACGGTCAATCCCGCTCCCAATCTGGCTGTCTTCGGGATCAGGAGCAGAACCGCCACCACCGTCTCGAAAACTCCTGACCCTAGCCGGAATACCGGCTGAGATACCAACCCGTGGACCGCTTGCGACATCTGCGTGAACAGGGTCACCGAATCTGGCACCCCTGCAAACTTGAGAAAGATGGCGGCATACAGAAGGTTCACGGACACCAACAGGCGATTTGCCAGTAGTGCGAGTCTTTTGCCCATAAAATCCTGCCCCCTTGACCACCTCGAACTAGCCAATGCTTCGCGAATCGAGAGGCTCGAACATCCGCGAGGAAGACGGGAGTCCGTGCAGCAGGAGAAGCGTCGGCGCGTCTTGCGGACCGGCTCCTCTGTAAAAGATGGAGAGCCCATCGATTTGTATGTTGCGATAAAAGGTTGGGTGCTCCACGGGCCGCTCCTTTCCCTGGGCTTGCGCTCGCAAGTGAAATGGTCCGAGCGTCACAGGAACCAAAAGTGCCATGCGGAATACCTGCAAGAATCGGAGCCAACGGGACGAGCCGAGTTTATCTCCGCGTTAAAAGTCCTGCGCTGTGGGCCGGACGACGATCTCGTCGATTTCCACGTCGGCTGGTTGCTCGATGGCGTAGGCGATTGCTCTCGCGATCGCGCTGGCCGAGATGGCCATTTTCATGAACTCGCGCAAATTCTTTCTGGTTGCCTCGTCCGAGCTGCTCTCCGGGAGCTCCGTGGCAACAGCACCCGGTGAGATCATTGTGCAGCGGATATTTTGGGAATGTAGTTCCATCCGGAGCCCTTCAGTCAACGCGCGTCCCGCGGACTTGGTTGCGCAATAAACCGTTGCACCCGGAGCGAACACTTTGATCCCGAAAACAGAAGTGATGTTAATGATGTGACCGCTCTTCTGCTTCTGCATGTGTGGCAGGGCAGCGGCAACCCCGTATAGAAGTCCTTTGATATTGACGTCGATCTGCCGGTCCCATTCATCTACCTTAAGGGCCCCGATCGGTGCGATGGGCATAATACCGGCGTTATTGAGGAGCACATCGACGCGGCCGAAACCGTCGACGGCCCCTTGGATGAGCGCTTCCACTTCTGCGCGCTTCGTCACATCGGTGGCAAATCCGATGGCCTTGCCGCCGCTGGCCGAGATCTCCTGAACCACTGCGTCGATCCGGTTCGAACGCCGCGCTCCTAGTACAACTTTTGCTCCTTGTTCTGCGAGAAGCTTCGCGGTGCTTTCCCCGATGCCGCTGCTGGCTCCGGTGATGACTACAACTTTGTCGGTGATATTTGACATTTCCATTCTCTTTTTCTCCTTATTTAAGAATTCGCTTTTTCACGGCGCGCTGCGCTCCACTGCATGATGGGCCCCGCGATTTCAGAAACCTCTTCGACCAATGAGGTCAAAAAAGCCAATACGTCGGTGCAAGTAGAAAGATTGGCACTTTGCCCAGCCCATAGGGGCAGGAGATCCGATCGGCCCGCCGCCTGTGCCGGGATCGCCAGGTTTCTGACGAGTCTTCGTTGCAAAGGATAAGGCAGAATCGCTGTTCCCGCCTGGTTCAACTCCTCCAGCAAGCGGTTGTGAATTCCCCGCGCGAGTCTTCCCGTGAAGCCCTTTGTCAGCGCGGTGTGCCCGGCTTTTTCCCCTCGTAAAGCCTGGCGATGAAGAAGGCTGGCGCCGGACTCCTCGCACGCCAGGAATACTGTTCCCATTTGCACGGCCTCTGCTCCAAGAGCCAGGGCGGCGATTACGCCGCGCGCATCTGCGATGCCGCCGGCGGCGATCACCGGCACATTAACCATGTCGACGATCTGAGGGACGAGCGAGAGCGTGCCCGTAAGCGAATCCTCCGCGGACCGGAGGAATGAACCGCGATGTCCTCCGGCTTCGAAGCCGGAAGCGACGACGGCATCCACGCCGGCCTCTTGAAGTGCCGCACCCTCTTCGGGTGTGGTCGCCGTGCCAATCGTGACGATGTGTTTCGCCCGGCACTCATCAAGGATTTCTTGTGGTGGGATCCCGTAGATGAAGCTGAACACAGGTACCTTCTCGTCCAGCAAGACGCGAGCCTGATCCTCAAATCGTATCCACGAGTAGGGTTTGTACTCTGGACGCGGCGCTCCCAAGGCCGCGATATGGACAGCAAGTGGCGCAAGGCTTCTGTTGAACGCGTTTTCATCAGATGTTCGAGCACCTTCGTCTTCCATCGATACCCACAAGTTCATCGCGAACGGTTTCGATGTGAGGGAGCGAATCTCTGCGATCACGTCCTTGATCGCCTCCGGAGCCAAGCCGTGCGCACCGAACGATCCGAGTCCGCCAAAGTTGGAGACCGCTGCCGTCAATTTTTGTGATGACAATCCGCCGAGCGGACCTTGAATGACGGGATAGTCGATCCCGAGTTTCGCTGTGAGCCGGTTCTCATTCCAGCGGGGCGGCATTACGCGGATACCTCAAAAATCAACTCCAGCTCGACCGGCACGCCGAGCGGAAGGCTTGCTACACCATAGACCAGCCGGCTTGGGTTTTTGTCTTTTCCGAAAACGTCCTGCAGCAACTCTGAAGCGCCGTCAGCGACTTTCGGCTGTTCGCGGACATCTCCCGAAGTGGCAACCAACACGCCCAGCCGGACGATCCGTGTAACTTTGTCGAGCGATCCCAAATGTTGCCGCGCAACAGCGAGGGCGTTGAGCGCTGCCAGGTAAGCGGCCTTGCGTCCCGTTTGCAGGTCGAGTTCCGCGCCGATGCGCCCGATGAATTTCGCTTCGCGGCCTACGGTGGGAAGCATTCCGGTGAGAAAGAGCAGGTTGCCCGTCTGCACGGCTTCCGCGTAGATGCCGAACGGCTCAGGCGGCGCCGGAAGCTTGATGCCAAGTTGTGTTAACCGCTGCTCGGCAGTGGCAAGACGAGAGCCATCGCCGCTTAAGATTTTGTCTTTCGAACCCGTATTCATTGATCTCGCTCCCGCGGCTTTATGTGTTACGTGGCGGCCCCAGATAGGGGAACTGGCCGAGCAGATCGCGGTGCGGACCTGCGGACCTACTTTGTCTCCCGTCACCTTCCCAGGCTCCCGGCATTCGCTGCAGCTTGCTCGATTAAGTCTGCGACTTCTTTCGGGTGAGAAAGCATTGGCACATGACCGGAGGGAACAGTGATCGAAGTAGCCTTCATCGCCGCCGCTTCGGCCTTCTCCAGCTCCGAAGGAACAGCGCGGTCGTTGCTGGCAATCACGCACCAAGATGGCTTGGTCTTCCACGCGGCGGTCGTGATTGTGGCCCCAAAAACAGCTGCCGCTGTGGGACCCTGTGTCGCCGTCAGCAGCTGCTTCTCCTTGTCTGGCAGATCCTGGGCGAAGTCTTCAGCGATTCCCTTTGCGGTGACCGTCAGAAAACCTTCAGCCGCCCGGACTTCGCTGCCTAGCGGAGCCGGCGGAAACGGTTTGCTGACCGAAGCAACGGACTCACCATCCGACGGCGCGAGCGCAGCCACATAAACCAACCCGACTACCTTTGGATCGTTTCCGGCCTCCGTGATAACCACTCCCCCATAGGAATGACCCACTAGCAGTACAGGGCCATCCTGCAATGCGATGGCGCGCTTGGTGGCGGCAACGTCGTCAGCCAGCGAGGTCAATGGGTTCTGCACGGCGACCACATGCAATCCCTTGGCTTGAAGCAGTGGAATCACTTTGGACCAACTGGATCCATCGGCCCACGCGCCGTGAACGATAACAATATTTCTAACCCCTTGAGGGGATTTCGTCTGAGCGACCCCTCCCCTGTAAAACATCGGTGTCAGTAAGAATCCTGCAATTGCAATCAAAGCAGTTCGGTACGTTTGCGAGAGTTTCATATTTTTCTCCTTCGTTGCATCAAGATTGAAGTCATAATTCGTCACGCTCTTGCCGCAATCGCAGCCCGCGAGAGCCGACGCAGTCCTGGTAAAACGGTCTGCTACAGGTCCGGCTTACACCACGTTGAGCGTAACGTCGATGTTGCCCCGTGTAGCGTTGGAATATGCACATGTCTCGCCGTGCGTGGCGTCCACAATGGCCTGGGCGACTTCGCGCTCCAAGCCCGGCAGGCTGACGTTAAGCCGTGCTCGGAGGAAGTAAACGTCGCCAGAATTGCACAGGTCTATTTCGGCATCGATGGCTACGTCAGCTGGAAGTTTGACCTTCATCTTGTTGGCCACAAGCCCCATGGCACTAATGAAACAGGCCGACCAACCAGCGGCAAACAACTGCTCCGGATTGCTACCAGTTCCCGGGACTCCGGGAGCCGAGAACTTAACATCTAAGCGGCCATCATCACTGCGGGAGACGCCGCCGCGCCGGCCGCCCGAAGTATGGGTCTTGGCGGTGTACTGCACTTTCATGACTTCCTGGGTTGAGCCAGCTACTGTGGTGGTTTTTTGATAAGTGGTCATCCTTATTTATCTCCGTGCGCCGGTCAAAACCGGCAAGGTGTAGTGAATGAAAGTTTCATACGTTGAAGGTTTAGCGAGCCACAAGGCCCCGAATCGTGTGCAGCCGCTCGCGAGGCGGCAAAGTAGCGTTCCATTCAATGACCGCCTCCCGATTTCGGAAACTTTCTCAACCAATGAGTGCAGGAAAGCCGATGCGTCGGTGCAAGCCGAAGGATTGGCGCTTTGCCCGGCCCACAGAGGCAGAAGCTCAGATGTTGCCTCGCGACAGCGAGGGCGTTGAGCGCCGCCAGCCGAGCCGCCTTGTGGCCTGCTTCCACATCGAGTTCCACGCCGACGCGACCAATGAATTTCGCTCCGCGGCCATCCGTGGGGAGCATTCCGGTCAAAAAAAGCAGGTTTCCCGTCTGCACTGCCTCCACGTAGATGCCGAACGGCTCCGGTGGCGCTGGAAGATTGATGCCAAGTTCCTTTAACCGCTGCTCGGCGCTGACAGGCCCAGGGCCTTTACCGGTTACCATTTGCCTGCGTGGGCGCCACCATCCACATGCAGTATTTCGCCTGTGGTGAACGTCGCGTCCGTCAAGAACAAAACTGCATCGACGATTTCTTTGACTTCACCGATCCTGCCGACCGGGTGCAACCCTTTGAGAAAGTCATGAGTTTCCGGTTTATGCATAGGAGTATTGATCACTCCCGGCGCTATGGTGTTTACACGAATGCCTTCCTTCGCGTATTCAATGGCGAGGGCGCGTGTCACCGCATTCAAGGCGCCCTTCAGCATAATTTGAACGGCCGCCCCTACACCTGCGATCGGTTGGTCAACCAGGGTAGTTGACACATTGACGATGCTGCCCGATTTCTGCCGCAACATTTGCTTTACGGCGAGCTGTGACACGTAGAGAAAGCCTGCAAGCGTCGTGGAGACTAAAGTGTTGAAGTCTTCGGTCGTGTATTCGGTAAAGGGCTTCGGAATGAAAACACCCGCATTGTTTATTAGCACATCGATCCGGCCAAATCGCGATACGGCAGTATCCACAATCGTTGCGGCCGTGCTTGGGTGGCCGATGTCTCCATCAACCAGTGCAACATTTGCGGCCGCTGCGAATGGATTTGCTTTGGTAATGTTTCGCGAGTTTGCGACTACGCTGTAACCTCGTTTCAGGAACGCCTCAACGAGTCCGGCTCCGATCCCTTGCGACGCGCCAGTAACGATTGCTGTTTTCCGCGTATTTGCCATTTGTAAGCTCCCTTTAACGTCCAGCTCGCACGGACCGTACGAGTCTCTCTTGACTTCTGAAGTGCGTCTTTTCGCGCACATCATCCTGCAGCGAGCTCCGCGTTTGTCTCGCAGATAGCGCGTAGCAGACGCCTCGCTCGTCAAGAAATGCATTGGAAGGGCCAAACTTGCGTGCGTTCAAAAGCAGCCGAACTCGTTCATTTGTCGAGGGATGGCGAATCGACAGCCGTTCTCGCGACCACGCTGCCACTGTGGCACTGCCACGGACGTAGTGGACTGCCCCTTTCGGGGCACTTACGATTGAAGTATCGACTGACTGGCACAAAGCATCTCAAGGAACTAGAATCCGGAACAACCGTGGTGGCGCGCCAGGACAATGATTAACGACTTCGCGACCCTTGCAGTTCCGGCGCTTGCGACGCAGTACCAGATCCTCATTCGCGTCTGTCGGGAAGTAGGCCTATTTAGCCAACCTAAAGAACTCTTTGCAGCGCTGGCCGATGGACTGCGCGAAGCAGTGCAGTTCGACCTCCTTGGAGTTTCTCTTCGCGACGAAAAAAGCGATGCGTTTCAAAATTATTTCATCGATAGGGCAAGTGGGGTTGACCTTGTTCCCGAGAAGAAGCTGACACTCGAAGAGGCCCTCACGTTGTGGGTTTATGATCAGCAAAAGCCTGTCGTGCGCACGACGGACGATAAGGAGCCACGATACGACCGTCTGCGAGCAACCCTGAATGGGCTCTCAATCCGCTCCGTCTGCGCGCTGCCGCTGACGACGGCGCGCCGCAAACTAGGAACAATTACCTTCGGGAGTAAGCGGCCCGATAGCTATTCGACAACTGAAATCGGGTTTCTGTCGCAAGCCGCGGACCTGATTGCGCTGACCTTCGACAATGCACTGAACTTCACGGCGTCGCGACGAGTGTCCGAAGAACCGCGGCTTAATAACGAGTGTCTGCAGTTGCTGCTCGACGTTACCAACCAGCTTGTCTCACACTTAGAGCTCCGCGATCTCCTTCGTGCAGTCTCGAAACAGGTACGACGCGTGATGCAGTGCGATTTTGCCAGCCTGTCCCTCCCAGATGCGGAAAACAAGCTTCTGCGACTGTACACAGTTGACTTTCCGGAAAGCAAAGGCGACCTCCGAGAAGAGGTCGCTTATCCGATCGAGGGATCACTTTCGGGTGCGGCATTTCGGACGATGAAGGCCTTGTCGCTGCAGAGCCCGTTTGGGGAACAGTTCGATGCCCCAATCGTTAAGATCGTGGCTCGTGAGGGTTTGAAATCAATGTGTTTCTTGCCTCTGACCAGCCGCAAGGGCGCGCTAGGCACCTTGAATCTCGGCCGACGCCGAGACGATGTCTTTAGCCAGACTGATATCGAATTCCTTACCCAGGTCGCAAACCAGATTTCACTCGCCGTAGCGAATGCGCTTGCCTACCAGGAGATTCGAGAACTGAAAGACCAGCTCTCCAACGAGAAGCTATATTTGGAAGATGAAATCCGCACAGAGTTGAATTTCGCGCAGATCGTCGGAAGCAGCGCTTCCCTGCGTAGAGTTCTCAAGGCTGTGGAAACTGTGGCGCCGACAGATTCGACCGTACTGATCTTCGGAGAGACCGGCACGGGGAAGGAACTGATTGCGCGTGCCATTCATGATTTGAGTGGGCGACGCTCGAAGACCTTCGTCAAGCTCAACTGCGCCGCAATTCCAACGGGCTTGCTGGAAAGCGAGTTGTTTGGACACGAAAAAGGCGCATTCACGGGCGCGATCGCACAACGTATTGGGCGGTTCGAAGTGGCTAATGGCGGCACGATTTTTCTGGACGAGATCGGCGAAATTCCTCTCGAATTGCAGACCAAACTGCTACGAATATTGCAGGAGAGGGAGTTCGAGCGACTGGGAAGCTCGCGAACGCTCCGAACAGATGCCCGTCTGATTGCTGCGACCAACCGCGATTTAGAAGCGATGGTGAGCCAGCACAAGTTCCGATCAGACCTGTTTTTTCGTCTGAACGTCTTCCCCGTGCACGTTCCGCCGTTGCGCGAACGTCGAGGGGATATTCCATTCCTGGTGCGACACTTCGCGCAGCAGTTCTCCAAGCGCATGAACAAGGTGATTGAAACGATTCCATCTACGGCTTTGGACGCCCTGAACCGATATCCTTGGCCGGGTAACATACGAGAGCTTCAGAATGTGATTGAGCGCGCCGTAATTATTTCGACCGGTCCGGCGCTAAATGTTGACATCAACGATCTTAAGTTTTCCAAGACTGGCTCTCAGTCAGAAAAGCCGCTTTCTCCGAAATCGGAAAATAACGCACTTCACGGCGTTTTGGAAGAAACAGAACGCCGACACATCCTTGGTGCCCTTAACCAGTGCAACTGGGTCGTGGCAGGGCCCAATGGCGCAGCAGCCCTTCTCGGAATGAAGCGGTCCACTCTCCAAAAACGAATACATAAGCTCGCAATTTCACGACAGCTCAGATAATCCCGTCGCCAATTCCCGTCAGATGCTGTCTTCAACGCGGAAATCTTGTTTTGTGTGCGCAGAAACGGGAGTGCCACCAGATTCGGCGCGTCGATAGCGCGTTTTTGGGAGAACAAATTGGGAACAAACTAGCGAAGAACGCGAGTGAAATAGGTCGAGCAACCGCGATTCGTATGACATTTTCATGACAGCCGCTTTCATCTCAGGCTTGTTAAGGTTTCCGCAACTCTTGGTCGATTCGCGTCACAAAGAGGTCAACAGCCAGGCATCCCGAGAAGACGACTCCGGAGACAATCGCGGCCGGGAGAACTGCTCCCGTGAGACCTGCAAGGAAAGTTTCCAAGGTGGCGCTCAGAAGCCAGATTTGGGCAATTAAGAAAATCACAATAAATGCTATTGCACCATCGATTGCCACGAGTCCGCGTCGCTGCTTGGAACGTTCGAGATTGGCCATATCAGCTTCTCTTTACGCCTACGGCAAGGAGTCTTGCACCATCCCTTTCGAGAGTGATCTGCGGGAGTGGACGCGGTGGAGGACCTTGCAAGCCAGCCATCCCTTACCGAGAAGAATCCTTGGTGGCACGGACATTCGAGCCGGTCGTCCTCGAGCAAAAGTATACGGCGCACGCTAGGTGTGTGCATTTTTGGCTGTAGGCCACGTATTCCTCTTGGCCGGTGCGGATCAGGATGCAATGATCCTGCGCCGCGCAGCCGGTAAGCGAAGAGTTTCACACCCCGCACCGGGATTTCACCCACCTCACCCACCGCGACAGAAGGAAACGAAGGGGCCTTGGCAAAATCAGCCTTCGCCAGAATCCAAAGATTGCCGACGAACATGCCGAGGCTCGCGAGCATAGAAACTTCGTGAACTGGCGGCGTGTCACGTAGCGCTCATCGCTGGTGACCACAGAGAATTCATCTTTCCAGAGTGGATCCTTACTGGGCTGCGTAGAAGCGGCATACGACTCCTCCCACATATAGTCCGAATACGTCGAGGGGAACCGAATCGGTCTCCGCAGGAACCATCATGTGCACGCGCGTGACGATCTTCTGGTTTCCGAACTGAAACACGTTGGTTGGCTTCTCTCGACGCCCGACAATTTAAATGCGGCGGCAAACTGTGACGCGTTCGGACGTTAAGGGATCGCCACGTTTGCCGTCAAGGGCTCCACTGTATCCGCTTTGGCCTTGGGCTTGGCGGCCGCCCGCGACTATCAAAGAGAAAGTGAAGAAGCCTTAGCCTAGGTTTCTGACACAACATTGCACCGGAAGATTTTCGGTAGCGCTCTCGGTTTTTTCAACCGAATCGCGCCCGCTCTTGCTTACCTGCAAAAAGCCCAGCTCAATGGCTTAGCTTTTCACTTTTTTGACATCAATCGTCAGCGGTTCCGCCAGCTTGAACGTCACTGGAGTTTCCGGACGAAGTTTGATGTCTCTGTGTCCCGTGACGAAAGCAACGGTTGTGCCCGCTGCTGCGCCTATCGGTCCGCCAATCAGCGCACCTTTCCCTCCAGCGGCTGCTGCGCCGATCAGCGCTCCGCCGCCTGCGCCGCCGCCGATCCACGCCCAGTTGCGTTTCTTGTGATCGCGGCCGATTCTGGCCGAAGACGTGGTGCGCAGGTCATACGGTTGGCCGCTCACGTCGACGGATTGCAGGGCAAGCTGCAACCGCGCTCTGCCCATCAACCTGCCCGAGGGTTTGGCGTCAACCACAATGCCCTCGGCGTGAGCGCCTTGCGGGATGACGGTTTTGCCGTCGACGACCACCGGTTCAGAGATCGTGGCATCGAAGTGGTCGCCCGGGCGGCTCTGGTTGCTGGTTACGGCATGGTCCAGAGTCACGTGGATTGGCGTAAGCTCTGCCACCGTCACGGGATCCGGTCGGTTGGCCACCGTGACGGCGCTGGCTACCAGCGCCAATGCCAGTAGCGTTGCTCCGCCCCCGATAAGGTAGTGCCGTTTGGTAAGGATCATACGCACCTCCCACCTTAGTTAGAGGCAAGGGATGGCCCGGATGCTGTCCTTGTAACGAATTCATAATAAGATGGATAGTGATTCTCGAGCGAGGAGCCCCACGGTAATACCTGCAACCGCTGGGAATCTTTGGGGTACTGTGAGTACCGTAGAAATCCCCTCGATTCTCCTATACTTCTGTTAACCAATATGGTAACGATGTTTTACAATTGGTAATTCATCGGCGCACCGCTATGGCATAGTGCCACCGCCCGCTTTCAATTGCTGTTAAATGTTGGCAAACCGCCCGAAAACCTCATTAAAACCACTTTGCGCTTTTACGTCCACGCGGACGATCAGACGAAGCACTCGCGCAAATTCAATTACTACAGTTGTAGGGTAAGCGTCATCCTTGGGCCGTCTTGTGTCGAAGGGATGCAGCTGCTAGGGGCGCTGCGATTTTGCCGGCGGGTTAATCTCGTCGGTGAAAATGTCGTCGGTGTGAGCCCTGGCGATGGCGAGATCCAGGCGGGACAACAGCTGTGCCAGCGTTTCACCTTTTCGGCGTTTCAGCATGGCCAGTGTGTTTCGCCCCTCGTGAGCAACAGCGACACATTCCGTGAGCGGAGGAATGACTCCGATGCTGATTCCGCCCTGTTCGATTGTCTCTTCGATGTATGGGAAGTCGCGAAAACAGCTTATGGGAGCGT
>CAVSVB010000001.1:0-313361 GCA_963731155.1 uncultured Acidobacteriota bacterium | reverse complement strand
GGCGATGCTCGACGCCAGCAAAGGAGCGAACTGCTTCCGCGATTTGCGTGTGCTGCGCGCCGGCAAGCCGGGCTGCAATGGTGGCCGCAAGAACATTTTCCAGATTGTGCGCGCCGGGCAAAGGGATTTCATCGCAATTGAGGATTTCTTCTTCTTGATTGTTCCGGCGAAAAATAAGTTTTCCATTCTTTACAAAAGCACCTTGCTCAACATTGATTTTCCGGCTGAACCAAAATACTTCCGGCCGCGAAGGAGCGATCTCGCGGCTCGCGGTGTCATCCAGATTAAGAATTGCCGCGTCCTCCTCTATTTGGTTCTCGAAAATCCTAGCCTTGGCGGCAGCGTAGGCGCTGAACGTTTTGTGGCGGTCGAGATGATCCGGTGTAAGGTTCAACAAGACGGAAATATTTGGACGAAACGTTTCGATCAGCTCGAGTTGAAAGCTGCTCAGTTCCGCAACGGTGATAGTGTCTTTATTGGTTTCTTTCACTTGAGCGATCAAAGGCGTGCCGATGTTTCCCGCCAGGACCGTCGAGAGTCCCGCGTGACGCAGGATGTGATCGACGAGAGTAGTCGTCGTGGTCTTGCCGTTCGAACCGGTAATGCCAATCAGGCGGCCATCCCAGAACCGGTACGCCAGTTCGATTTCGCTCCAGACCGTAATTTTCAGTCCACGGGCATTGATCAGAAGCGGCGAGTCGGCAGGAACGCCGGGGCTCGGCACCAGCAATTCCTGCCCGTGCAAAATCGCGTCGGAGTATCCGCCTAGCTGCAGTTGGACACCCGCGTCGCGCAATTTCGCCAGGTTTTCACCGAGTTCGTCTGCCGATCGCGTGTCGGTGGCGGTTACGATAGCTCCGCGTTCCGCGCAGAACAGCGCGGTAGCGACGCCGGTGCGCGCCAGTCCGATGACCAGCACGCGTTTGCCTTTCAACTGCAACTTTCCTGCCATTTCTGCCCCAGTTCGCAATTCGAACGGCACGTTCTACCGCAACTTCAATGTGGTGAGCGCAAACAACGCGAAGACCAGCGCCAGAATCCAGAATCTCACGATCACTTTGGATTCGCTCCATCCCAGCAATTCGAAATGATGATGAATCGGGGCCATGCGGAACACTCTTTTTCCGCGCAGCTTGAATGAACCTACCTGCAAGATCACCGATAGCGCTTCGACCACAAAAACGCCTCCGATAAAAAACAACAGGATTTCCTGTTTGATGATCACTGCAATGACGCCCAGCGTTCCCCCCAACGACAACGAACCAACGTCGCCCATGAACACTTCCGCAGGGTGCGCGTTATACCAGAGAAAACCCAGCGACGCGCCGACCAGAGCTCCGCAAAAAACGGTCAGCTCGCCGACACGCGGAATGTACTGAATATCGAGATAGGTAGACCACCGCGCATTGCTGCTGACGTAAGTGAGCACCGTGAGCGCGCCGGCGGCAATCACTGTGCAGCCAATCGCCAGGCCATCGAGACCATCCGTCAAATTCACCGCGTTCGACGAGCCGGTGATCACGATGGTCACGAACAAGAGAAAAGGCAGAAACGCCAGCGGCCACAGGTGACCGCTCGGTATCAAAGAATGAATCACCAGATCAGGATGAAATTTTTTCAGGAACGGAACGATGAGCTGCGTCGAGTACGCGCTGTGCGTGGAAAGCTCCAGCAAGCCGACTCCGACTACCATGCTGACCAGCACCTGCAACAAGAACTTGCGTTTGCTGGTCAGGCCAAGATTCTGCTTCTTGGCCACTTTGGCGTAGTCGTCTATGAAACCGATCGCCGAGAAACCGAGCAGTGCGAATAACGCCATCAACACAAATACATTGGTCAGGTCCGCCCACAACAACACCGGCACCGCAGTGGACAGAACAATCAGCACACCGCCCATCGTCGGTGTACCGGCTTTTTTCTTGTGCTCCTGCGGGCCTTCTTCGCGGATGTATTGACCGATTTGCAGTTCACGCAAACGGCGAATGAGCCACGGCCCAAAGACCAGCGCCAGAAACATGCCCGTCAAACTCGCATAAACGGTGCGAACCGTGATGTACCGGAAAACGTTCAGTGGGCTGAAATATTTTTGCAGCGTATGGTAGAGGAGGTAATACAGCATTTAGTGGCTGGCCTCCGCTGCCGTGTCCGTTGCGCCATGTTGCGCCAGTAGAACCTCGACAATACGTTCCATTTTCACGCCGCGTGAACCCTTGACCAGCAGCAAGTCACCCGATTGCAATTCCTGCTGTAAAAATTGCGCAGCGTCACCGGAGGAAGGAAAAAATTTCAGATGGTCGCGCGGAATTCCGGCACTTGCCGCGCCTTCGATTAACTGAGCAGCATCCCCCGCAACACCGACGATGAAATCAATGGTTCCCGTTTTCGCGGCGAAGTCACCCGCAGCGCGATGCAATGCGGCGGAGGTTGCGCCCAATTCCCGCATTTCTCCTGCGGCCAGAATCCGCCGCCGAAATCCCGGAGTCGCCGCCAGAAGCGCCATCATCGCCTGCAAAGCAGCAGGACTCGAATTGTAACTGTCGTTGATCAGCGCCGCTCCATCGGAAAACCGCAAGAGTTCTCCGCGCATCGCGGGTGGCCGCAATTTCGGCAACACCGCTTGCGCTTCCTCTATCCCGATTCCCCACACGCTAGCCGCCGCGAGGGATGCCAAGGCATTGGCAATTACATGCCGGCCGGGCAACGCTAACTCCAACCGGACGTGCCCCTCCGGGCTCACATAGTCAAACGTTGTGCCGAGAGCTCCGCGATCTTCGATATTTTCCGCCGTAAAAAACGCAGGCTGCTCGATCCCGTAAGTCAAAACCCGTCCCGGCGCAAACGCTCCAAACGCGGCCACACGCACGTCATCCGCATTCAACACCGCCGTCGAACTCTTGCCATTCAGGCCTTCGATCAACTCGCGTTTCGCCAGCGCGATCTCATCCACCGAAGAAAAAAACTCCAGATGCGCCGGAGAAACGCGCGTTACGACACCAACATCCGGCCGCGCGACTTCCGCCAGCCGCCTCAATTCGCCGCGCCGCGACATGCCCATCTCCAGCACCGCCGCTTGGTGCGATTCGTCCAACTTGAATAACGTCAGTGGCAGCCCATACTCGTTATTAAAATTTCCTTCCGACTTCAGAACGCGGAACCGCGCGCCAAGCAATGCCGCCAGGATCTCTTTGGTCGTGGTTTTGCCCACCGAGCCGGTAACGCCGGCGATTTTCCCGCCCCAGGTTTCGCGTACCGCGCGGGCAAACTGTTTGAGCGCGACGAAGGTGTCTTCGACAACGATGCATTTTGCGCGAATCGCGTCCGGAAACTGGCCCACTTTCGCCGCGGCCACCACAGCCGCGAGAGCGCCACGCTCGAACGCGCCGGCCACATGATCGTGTCCATCGTGACTCGGTCCGTGGATGGCGACAAACAGTTCGCCAGCTCGAATCGTGCGAGAATCAATCGAGACGCCGGCCAGCCGGGCCACGGGGTCGAGCCCCGCTCCCGCCCGCGCCACCAGAACGCCAGCCACTTGTGCAATCGTCCACCGCATAAATACCTCAGAGGGCTCGCCTTACGGGCGTAACCCAGACTTAGTTTGCTGCTCACCGGTTCGCTGGCTCCTCCTTCCATCGTTTGCCGATGGCGTGTTTCAGTCCGACTGCTGCTGCGCTTGGAACCCTGCGCGCGAACCGCGCCAACTAATTTGCGCGCTAGGTGCCAAACCCCACGCCGGAATTTTGCTCACTTGAGCCCGGCGAATCGAATCCGCGTTTACGTAATTCCTGTTGCGCCACACTGCGATCATCCCAGGGCAATGTTTTGTCCGCCAGAACCTGATAGTCTTCGTGGCCTTTGCCAGCGAGAAGCACGATATCGCCCGCACGAGCCTCATCAAACGCCAGCCCGATCGCTTTTTCGCGATGCGGCTCAATCAAATATTTTCCGTTGCTTTTCTGTAAACCGACAACGATGTCGCTGATGATTTTCAGCGGGTCTTCCTGACGCGGATTGTCATTGGTCAAAATCGTCAGGTCAGACAGCCGCCCGCTGGCTTCGCCCATGATGGGGCGCTTGGTGCGGTCTTTGCCGCCGCCGCAACCGAAGAGTGTGATCACGCGGCCCTTTGGATTCAGTTCGTGCGCGGTTTTAATCAGATTTTCCAGCGCATCATCGGTATGCGCAAAGTCCACAATCGCCAAAAATGGCTGTCCCATGTCCACGGGCTGAAATCTTCCCGGCACATTTTCCAGCGCGCGAATGCCGGATTCGATGACTTCGTTCGAAATACCAGCTGCCTGAGCCGCGCCGATGGCGGCAAGAATATTGTAAACATTGATGCGGCCCACGAGCGACGAAGTGATTTGCAGTTTTCCCCGTGGAGTGTTCGCAGTGAACTGAAGTCCGTTGAACGAAAGCTGAAATTTTTTGGCGGCCATGTGCGAAGGATTCTCGATGCCATACGTCAACGTCTGCCTGGCAAGTCCAGCCAGACGTTTGCTGTACGGATCGTCGGCGTTCAAAATCGCGGTGTCCGGCGCGCCTGCACCCGTGCCCTCAAATAATTTCCGCTTGGCGGCAAAATAATCTTCAAAATTCTTGTGAAAATCCAGGTGATCGCGGGTGAGATTCGTAAAGATGGCTGATTGGAAGCGGCAGCCCCACAAGCGATCCATCGCCAGCGCGTGCGAGCTGGCCTCCATCGCCGCGAACTTCCCGCCTGCATCGCGAATTTCCGCCAAGAACCCCTGCAGATCCAACGATTCCGGCGTGGTATTCGGCGCGGGATACTTGCCCAGCGGAGTATGGTACGCAATGGTCCCAAACATTCCGGTCTTCGCGCCGGACGCGCGCAGCACGGAGTCGATTAGAGACGTCGTGGTGGTTTTTCCGTTTGTGCCGGTCACTGCGATTAACTGAAGAGACTTCGCGGGATGGCCAAAAAAATTCGCCGCTGCAATCGCCAGACTTTTGCGGCTTTCCGGCACGCGAAGCCACACAATATTTGCGTCCAAATCTGTTGGCGCGGCGGATTCGCTGGCGATGGCGACCGCGCCGCGTTCAATCGCCGCGCGAATATATCGGTTGCCATCTTCTTTCGCGCCGTGCAACGCAAAAAACAGGCTGCCCATTACAGCCTTACGCGAATCGTAGACGATGTTTTGAATCTCCAACGCATGCGTTCCCGCCGGTACAATTGCGCCGGTCTCTGAAAACACTTCGGCGAGCCTTGACGAGCGATTCTTCGATTGCCGAGTGTCCGCGTCGCGTCCGTCCGTCACTTTTCCGCTTTCTACCAGGTTTTTCTGCTCCTGCAATCCCGTAGTCATCGATGCCGGTTTTTTCCCAACAACTTGATAGCCCTGGCCGCTTCTTCCGGGGTTCCGAACCGCACCGTGATTTTTGCGCCGCGGCGTACCTTTGCACTGTCGGCGGGTACTTCATCCACTGCAAGTCCGCTGCCAACCAAAACCGGTTCCAGTCCCAAGGTCAAACACATTTCTGTGACGTCGCGCATGGTCTTGCCATGAAAGTCCGGTACGGCGATGTCGCCACCTTCGTCCAACGCGATCGTAACCGACGGCTTCGCAGATTCCGGCTGACTATTTTTTTCCAGTGCCGCCGGTGGATCCGGCTGCGCCGCAAAATCCACTGGCGTGAAATCTTCTAACGATGCAGTCTCTTCCGCGTCTGAATTCTTGTACGACGCTTGCATCAGCTTCGGGCTCAGCGGCACGTCGCGCGGCACGTTGAGATAGGCCAGCACCTGTTCCGCGATCCGCTTAAATACCGGCGCAGCTACTTGTCCTCCTTCATGTTGGCCGACGGGAGAATCCAACGAAACCAGAATCGTTACCGCCGGATCATTGATCGGCGTAAATCCTGTGAACGACGCGATCAGTTGTGTAGGCGAATAGCGTCCCGTTGCGGGATCGATCTTTTGCGCCGACCCGGTTTTGCCGGCTGCCGTCCAGCCGTCCAGCCGCGCCCGCGTTCCGGTTCCGCCCTCGAGCACCACGCCTTCCATTAGTCTACGAAGGGTCGCCGCAGTCTGTGGCCGAATGACTTCCCTCGGCTCAGCCGCCGCGAACGCACCTGTCAACGGCAAAACTTGCTCTCCCTTGCGCATTTCCGCGACCACATGCGGCTTATAAAGAGAACCGCCGTTAGCGATCGCTGACACCGCCGTAACCAGTTGCATCGGTGTCACGCCGATTTCCTGTCCCATCGAAATTGAGCCGATCGAAACACCGCTCCAGTTCTCGATTTTTTTCAACAGGCCCTTGCTTTCGCCCGGAAGGTCCACGCCGGTCTGCTGGCCAAATCCAAAGGCGCGGATATATTCGTAGAATTTCGGCGCACCCAAGCGCATCGCAATCTTTATGGCTCCAACATCGCTGGACTTTGCCAGAATATTCGACACCGTCAACAATCCGAATGGCTTGTGATCGTGAATGCGATGCCCGGCCACAATCACCGAGCCATTCTCACAATCGAAAATTTCGTCAGGCTTGGTCAAGTCCTGGTCAAATGCCGCCGCCAAGGTAATCAATTTGAAGGTCGAGCCCGGCTCGTAAATCGCGCTCACGGCTCGATCCATGCGCGCTTCCGTTTTGACATCATTCGGTGAATTCGGATTGAACTTCGGCCAGTTCGCCAGCGCCAGAATCGATCCGTCATTCGGATTCTGTACAATCACTGTTCCGGCCAGCGCGTGAGTCTTGGCAATGGCCTCCGCCAGTTCCCGTTCGGCGATGTATTGAATCTTTTCGTCGATCGTCAGAACAACATTGGCGCCTTGATCCTTTTGCGCCACGCCGCCATCGAACGAGCGTTGCCGTGCATCCTCCATGACGACAATTTTCTCGCTTTTTCCGCGGATCGCGCTATCCAGGCCGTATTCAATTCCGCCGAGTCCTTTTTCATCCAGATCCACGAACCCGAGGACGTGTGAAGCCAGTTCGCGCTTCGGGTAGTAGCGTTGATTTTCCGCCTGCAGATAAACACCCTTAAGGTTCAAAGCGCGCACCGCCTCGGCTTTGTCGGGCGGCAACTTGCGCAGAATCCATACGAACGAACCCCCCGATTGAAAACGTGCGTCCAGAACGTCGCGCGGAATCCCCAGCACGCCGGACAGCAGGCGCGCGGCCATGGCTGTGTTGTCGCCAATTTCCGAAGGAACCGCAAACGCCGACTGCACCGGCACGCTCATCGCCAGCGGATGCATATTGCGGTCGTAGATTGCGCCGCGTTTCGGGGTGATTTCGATGGTGCGCTGCTGTTGCCGCTGCGCGCGCGCGACGTAAGTGCTATGCCGGACTAATTGCAGATAGCCAAGCCGCCCGAATACCGCGGTCATCCACAACAGAGCCACGCCGGCGACGATCAACAAACGGACGTGGACTTTTTCTTCTTGCATGGCCCGCTGCGTTCGGGATTCTCTCCGCCTGAGTGTTCAACGCCACTTCTGAAGCTCGTATCATTGCGTGCGCAGCAGCCGTTACTGTCTTCTACTAGCTCTGTTAAACCGCACCGCGGCCACCTGCATCCCGGTTGGAGCGTCGTATTCGCGCACCTGCGCCGGCAGTGGCTGCGTCAATCCCAATTGTCTCCGAGCAATCACGTCAATGCGCATCGGATCGCGCAGATTGGCGATCTCCAGCTTCAATTCCGAATTCAGCGCAGCTCCACGCACCTGCTGTGCTTTCAAGTCTTCCAGCGCAAAGCTCAGGTCAATGCAGCGAAAATGCTGAAAAATATAAAACAGGAAAAACACCGCCACCACTCCGCCGAGCCCCGCGGTCTTCAACAAATTTTTCTGCTTGGCCGGCTCGACGTGGCGCACCAGCCGCGAATTATCGATGCGCTTTACGGTTCGGAACTCCCGCATTGCTACTGATTTCTGTTTCCTCATACTTAAACTCTTTCTGCGCACCGCAGTTTCGCGCTTCGCGATCGCGGGTTCATTCGCTCTTCTTCTTCACTGGGCCGCATTACATGTTTCGTCAGAATCTTCAGCGTCCCTTGCTTTGCCGCTTCGCGAAAAGCTTCTTTCACGATCCGGTCTTCCCTCGAGTGGTACGTCAACATCACGCACCGCCCCTCTGGATTCATTGTGGCGGGGACCCGAGAAAGAAACTGCCCGAGTTCCTCCATCTCTCGATTCACCGCTATCCGCAGCGCCAGAAACGTTTTTGTCGCGGGATGCAGTCTCTGCCTTCCCCATTGCGCTCGGGACCCTGCCACAACCGTTGCCAGGTGCGCCGTATCCCTAATCGGCCGCGCTCTTACAATCGACCTGGCGATTCTTCTGGAATCGTGCTCGTCCGCTTCGCGGTACAGCAAATCGGCCAGGTCTTTCTCTGGCCAACGATTCACAATTTCGTCTGCAGTCAGCTCGTCATTCTCCACGCTGACTCCCATGCGCATGCTCAGCGGACCCGCCTGGCGGAACGAAAATCCCCGCTCCGGCTGATCAAGCTGCATGCTCGAAACCCCCAAGTCGGCCAAGACCCCGTCCACCTTCGGAATCCCCGACTCGCGTACGGCCTCCGCAATCCTCGAGAACGGAGATAAAACGCAGCTCACTTTCGACCCGAATCTCGTCAAACGTTCGCGCGCGATCCGCAGCGCCTGTTCGTCCCGGTCCAGGCTGATCAACCTGCCCGAAGAAAGTCTTTCGGCGATGGCTTCCGAATGCCCTCCGGCTCCCAATGTTGCGTCGACGTATATTCCGCCCGGTTTTATTCGCAGCCATTCCAGCACCTCTTGCAACATCACCGGCGTATGTGGTGCCTCGTTGCTCACCTCACCCGCCTTGTCGAACACCTGTCATCCTGAGGACATCCGAAAGAATGTCCGAAGGATCTCAACCGTAGACAGCTCCACAACTTCTCGCGCGCCGATCAAATTCCCAAATCTTCCAAAGCCTTAAAATCGTCTTTCGTGAACGGATCGTTCTTGATGTCGTCCAGCACCCTGGTGTGGTTCATCACTTCCAGATAATCCAGTTCGCCGAACACATCCACATCGCCTTTGGTCTGAGCCGCTTCGCGCAACACCGGCGGCAACAGAACTCGCCCCTGCCCATCCATCTCCACCACTTGCCCGAAATAGCTTGTTCTCATCAGAAACTTGCGCTTGGCTTGGTTTTGGCTGGAAACCTTGGCCAGCTTTTCTTCGATTGCGATCCACACCTGCATCGGATAAATCCGCGCCGATTCCCCGGTCGTGCTGGTGATGTAGAACTGATTCCCGTATTTCCGTAAGTCCTCGAGGAACACGGCGGGTATTTTGAGACGACCCTTCTCGTCCACCCTTGCCTGATGGTTTCCACGAAAACTCATTTGACCTTTTTTGCCCCGATGCCCACACTACAAAGCCACCCTTAGATAGGGTCGTGCTGTGAAACGACGGAATCTGTTGCCCCAGATCGCCACGTTTCTCCGCAAATTGAGGTACTGGGTGAAGCTACCTTGCCGTGAATCGAAACCGAGCCTACGAACCCTATTCCCTTCTACTTATTCCCACTACCAACCACTTTTGCCCACATCTTAATCGGACTACAATTCTTGTCAAGAGAATTCGTGCGTTCAGCACAAATTTTTTTGAACTTGTGTTATCGAAATCACTCGTAGAGGGTCAGCTCGACCTGTTGTGGGCGATCTCTTTGTAACTCCCCACATTTGGTGGCGTTGTTTTCGCTTCTCTTTCGTCGCTGTTTTTGAACATTTTGTACTCTTGGGGATTGAAGTTCGGCGGCCTGTCACTGACACAACGCGAATTTTTCTTTTTTGAATCTTGCTCGCGTGTTACTCTTGAGCGTCAGCCACACCAAGGCCAAAGGAGTCATATTCATGGAATGGACCACACCCCAGCACGAAGAAATTGATCTGAACTGCGAAATCAGCTCTTACGCCAACGCCGAACTCTAAACAGCCATTCCAGCTGGCTTTTGGTTCGACTCACCATAAATTTTGTAGAGGCCGGGCTTCAGCCCGGCCTTTGTATTGAGAGACTGCCCAGCGCGATGACTAACCGCCCGCCTGATTCTCTACGATTGCGGATGAACTCCTCACATGCAGATTAGGATTCTAGGATCGGCTGCCGGCGGTGGCTTCCCGCAATGGAATTGCGGCTGCCGCAACTGCTCCGAACTGCGCGCTGGCACCCTCAAAGCCACCACTCGCACGCAAACTCAATTGGCATTCTCTCCGGACGGGCAGGTGTGGTTTCTGCTTGGTGCCTCGCCAGACTTGCGCTCTCAAATCGTCGCCACGCCGCAACTTGCTCCGCCTCCGACGGATACCACCGGAACTCCAGTCGGAGGCGTTTTCCTGCACTCGGCCGACGTCGATTCCGTCATGGGATTGCTCCACCTGCGCGAGTTCCAATCATTTTTCGTCTTCGCTACACCAGCCATTCAGAAAATTCTCAAATCTGAGAATCGCATTTTCGATGTGCTCCATCGCGCGGACCCGCCGGTGCAGTGGCAAAACCTCACGCCCAGCGCTCGCCTTGCTTGCCGCTTCGGCGACGATCCGTCCGCTCCTCCTTCCTTCGTATGCACACCCACTTCGCTGGGCTGCAATTATCCGGACTTCATCAGCAGCGAACTGCGTCGAACGCTTCCGGCACAGGAAGCCGTCGTGGCGCTTCGTTTCGAACAGGCAGGAAAATCGTTTTGTTATGCGCCATGTCTGTCGGAAGGTTGTGGGGAAGGCATGAAAGTCGCAGCCACCAGTAACGTTGCGTTCCTGGACGGCACCTTTTGGTCCGACGATGAACTCATCGAAATTGGCCGCGGCCAGAAAACGGCCCGCGAAATGGGCCATCTTCCCCTTTCGGGACGCGACGGCTTGCTCGCGCAATTTCCCAAAGACTCTGAGTGCCGCAAAATTCTCGTCCACATCAACAATACCAATCCCATCCTTAATGAGGACAGCGAGGAACATCGTTTAGCCCGCGAGGCCGGTTTTGAGATAGCCTACGATGGAATGGAATTGACTCTGTGACCCAGCAGCACGAAAAGCTCCCGCTCTCCGAAGCAGACTTCATCGCCGGATTTCACGCTATCGGCGAAGATCGCTATCACCACCGCCATCCGTTCCACCAACTTATGCACGAAGGCTCTCTCAGCCGCGGTCAAATGCAGGCCTGGGCGCTTAATCGCTACTACTACCAGAGCCACATCCCGCGTAAAGACGCCGTGGTGCTGTCCCGCTCCGACGATCAAGGTTTCCGCATGGCCTGGCGTAAACGCCTAAACGACCACGATGGCGATGGTAGCGGAGCCCCGGGCGGCGTGGAAAAATGGCTCAAACTCGTTGAAGCTACCGGTCTTCCGCGCATTCAGGCCGTTCGCGGAGATGGAATCTTGCCAGCCACCCGTTATGCCGTAGACGCCTACGTCCAGTTCGTTTCCACGCGCAGCCATCTCGAAGCCGTCGCTTCTTCCCTGACCGAACTTTTCTCTCGAAAATTGATCGCCCTTCGCATGGACCGGCTGCGTGAATATTATCCCTGGATGGCCAGCGGCCTCGATTACTTCACCGGCCGCCTCACGCAAGCTCCCGAGGATGCCGATTTCGCGCTAGCCTGGGTCGTCAAACACGCCCGTACCCGCGAAGAACAAGACGCCGCTCACGCCGCGCTACGCGCCAAGTGCGATATTCTGTGGGCCATGCTCGACGCGCTCTTTTTCGCGTACGTAAATCCCGCGTGGCCGCCTCCCGGCGCTTTTCACCCCAACCACGCCGACCTATGAGTCTCGATGCAAATCTGCGCCCGCAACTCGCTCCCGGCTGCCGCCTGGGAGAAAATCAGGGCCAGAAGGTGTTGCTAATGCCGGAGCGCGCGCTTCGCCTCAGCGGCCCCAGCCTTGAAATCGTGATGCGCTGCGATGGCAAACACACCGTGGCGACGCTCATCGCCGAATTGCAAAAGCTATACTCAAGAGCCGAGCCAAAAAAGGTCGAACAAGACATCCTGGGCTATCTGCAACTCTTACATGACCAACGCGCGTTAGATTTTGCGCCATAATTGTTCGAAACTGTACGCAATGAGCAAAGTCCGTCATTCCGAGCGCAGCGAGGAATCCCTCTTCGATTGCCACCACACCTCGCACTCACCGTCCACCAGTGGCTGACACCCTCCCCAACCCGTTAGCCCTAATCGCCGAGCTTACTCACCGGTGCCCGCTCCACTGCGTCTATTGTTCAAACCCGCAAGAACTCACCGCACCCGCAAACGAGCTCCCCACTGAAACATGGACCCACGTCTTCCAACAAGCCGCCGCCCTCGGCGTCATGCAACTCGACCTCACCGGCGGCGAACCTCTAGCCCGACCGGATCTGCCCGCACTCATCCAGACTGCGCGCGCAGCCGGCCTCTACGTGAACCTCATCACCTCCGGCCTGCCACTCGACGAAAGACGCCTCGACGAACTAATCGCCGCCGGCCTCGATCACTTCCAACTGAGCTTCCAGGGCGCGCGCGAAGACACCGCCAACAACATCAGCGGCAGCAAATCTCACGCACAAAAACTCCGCGTCCTCGATTGGCTAAAAACACGGCGCGTAGGCGTCACGCTCAACTTCGTCATACATCGCAAAAATCTCGATCAGCTCGAAGAAATGCTTGCCATCGCTGAAAACTCCTCCGCCACCCGCATAGAATTCGCGCACGTTCAGTATTACGGCTGGGCCATCGCCAATCGCCAACAGCTCCTCCCCACCCGCGAACAACTCGCGCGCTCACTCGATTTTTTCCAGAACGCGCAAGAACGTCTACGCGGCAAGATCCGCGTCGAATACGTTGTCCCGGACTACTATGCAAAATTCCCCAAGCCGTGCATGGGCGGCTGGGCACGTAAAGTGATCCTCATCACGCCCAGCGGTGAAGCACTTCCCTGTCACGCCGCAGCAGTGATCCCCGGCTTGCATTTCGAAAATGTAAAAGAAAAATCCCTGGCAGAAATCTGGCAGAAGAGCGAAGCATTCCAAAAATTTCGCGGCGAGGATTGGATGCAGGAGCCATGCAAGTCCTGTGACCGCCGCGCCCAAGACTTTGCCGGTTGCCGTTGCCAGGCCTTTCTACTCGCGGGTGATGCCACCGTCACCGACCCGGTCTGCTCTCTTTCCCCGCAGCGCTCGCTTGTGGATGCCGTTCTCTCCGGAGTCCCCGCCAGTCCTGACGCGCAACTCATCGTCCCGCCGTCCTGGCTCTACCGCCCCAATCCCGCTTGAACTTGCTCTGCTTATTTGAACTTGCGCCGCTTCCTGCGCCGCACGCAACCGCATCATCACCCAAATCGCAAACACCAAGCTCCCGACCAAACACAACGACCCAAAAAACGCCAGCGTCAGCTGCGCTCCGATTCGTTTTGCAATTCCCCCCGCCAGCAACGCGCCAACCGGCTGTACACCCATGAACATCGTGGCGTACACCGCCATCACCCGTCCGCGCAATTCATCCGGCACTCGATTCTGCACAGTCGTATTCGTCGCGGCCATCTGCGAAGTTGCCGCGAATCCCACCACGAACAAAACCGCGCAAGAAATCCAGAAAATATGCGACTGTGAAAATGCAATCAGTCCGATCGCGCAAATCACCGACATCGCCGCAATCCACTTGGCCAGTCCTTTGTAGCTTGTCCGCGCCGCAAATTGCAGCGCTCCCAGCACCGCTCCAACTCCCGCTGCGCTCATCAACAATCCCAGCCCGCGCGCACCGGAATGCAAAACATCGTTCGCAAAAATCGGCATGAACACTGAATATTGCAGTCCCAGCAGACTCAACATGCTCAACAGCAACAGAGCAGACCGGGTGGGCCGGTCGCTCATCGCATAGCGAAATCCTTGCAGCAAGTTTTGCAACGGCGATTCGTTGCTGGGCTTGCGATCTACCTTGGTGATGCGCATAGCCAGCAGCGCCAGAATCACCGCCAGGAAACTCAACCCATTCAGAAAGAAACACCAGCCTTCACCAATCCACGCAATCGCAAATCCAGCAATCGCCGGGCCCACCACACGCGCGCCATTGAAAATCGATGAGTTCAACGCAATCGCGTTCGGTAGGTCTTCTTTCCCCACCATCTCCACAAAGAATGCCTGCCGAATGGGCACATCAAACGCATTCACAATTCCCACCAAAAAGGTAATCGCGATCAGCGACCATTCATGAATGTGATGGGTCAGCGTCAACCCCGCCAAAATAAACGCCAGCAGCATCGAAATCGTCTGTGTGGCAATCACTCCGCGATGCCGGCTATAGCGATCTCCGACGTACCCGCCCACCGACGCCAGCACCAGCATCGGTATCTGGTTCGCAAAACCAAAAACACCCAGCAGCGCCGCCGAATGTGTCAAATCGTAGACCAGCCACAGCTGTGCGGTCGTCTGCATCCAGGTCCCAATCAACGAGACCAGTTGCCCCACAATAAATAACTGAAAATTGCGATGCTTCAGCGCGCGGAACCGCGTCATACCGTCTCAGCCGATCCGCAGTAATATCTGCAATCAGCCGCTACAATCCGTCGCGACAGGATTCTTCGTAGGAGCGCAGCATGCTGCGCCCTAAGCTGCCCAGGCGAATAAATTGAGACGTTGTTTTTCGGTTTTACCGCGCAGGAGGAACAACAATCACTCTTCAACAGGCCCGCCTCTACCATTTCGATGCATCGTTTCAGCACAAGTCACGATGCCGCGAGAACGGCCACTCTGTCAATTTGGCCTGGGCGCAAATACGAAACGGAAGTCATCCTGAGGTGATCGAAGATCGCCGCGGGATCTCAACTTAAGAATTTGCGCGAATTTGTTGCAGGGTCGGTATTTTCCGCCACAAAGTGGAACTTAAAACCAAAAACCGCTTCACTCATTCCCCGGCGGGTCAGGCGCCCCGCCCACATGCAAATGGCTCAAATCATGCAAAGTCTGCCGGTCCTCATCGCTCATTCCCCGCGTGAAATTCGGATCGCTCAACCGCCGGTTTCTAGCCGACTCCGGCATATTCTGCAGCACACCCAGCTTCTGCTGAATCACCTGCTGCCGCTCCCACGGAATCTCCCGCCATCTCGGCAAAACGTCGTTCTTCACGTAGCTCCGCTGTTCCGGCGTCATTCTCCGCCAGGTATCTTCTTTCGCGCGAAGGTCCGCGCGCTGTTGCGCGTTCAAGTGGTCCCACTGATTAAATTGCTGCCGAATCCTGCTCTGCTGTTCCGGCGCCAAATTTTGGAACGCACGGCTGCTCTGCAACACGCGATCACGCTGCTGCGGATTCAAATCGCGCATGCGGTCCACGAAGGGACGCGGCGCGCCAACACCAACCTGCTGCCTCGGCCGCAGCGTTGCCCCAGGTCCGCTTTCGTTCGGCCGCCTGTTTTCATTCGGTCGATTGTTATTGAATTCATTCGGCCGGCTATTAAAATTGTTTGATCGCGGCGGCCCGGTCGTCGCAGTAGGCGGCCGATTGGATCCGTTATTTGTATTTGGCGGATGCGTAGTTGCCGGATGTTGCGCCCCGCTCCCCGCCTGATGCTGAGTCTGACTCGCTGGCGGACGATTCGCGTTCGGCTGATTTATGTTCGGTCGTGGAGCGGGCTGCGACGGCGGTCTTGGCGATGGCGGTCTTGGCGCCGGTGCCTGCTGCTGCCTCTGAGGGGTACGATTCGCCGCCGGCACCATCTCAGCATCAGCCGCAACAGCGCCGAACGCCGCCACGCTGATCAGCGCCACCGCCATCCACCCGAATTGGAATCGCTTGGTCATCCCACTCTGTAACTCATCACTCTCTACTCATCACCCTACAACTCGTCGGTGCAGCTATAGTGCCGGGTGCCATCTACATTGCGTTACCGCGCAGGTCCGCCTTACATTTGCTGGTCGTTGTCGTCCGCCGAATCAGCCGTCACTTCCACCGGCGGCGGCAATTCCTTCAACGGCTCAAAATTCGCCAGCGTGTCGTGATCTTCCATCACCGAAATGTCCTGCATCAAACCAGCACTCGCCTCTTCCGGGCTAATCGGCAACGGCGCGACTGCCTCCCTGCGGTATCCAATCCACAGCATCGCCAGCAACAGCATCGACGCGGCAAACGCAATGCGCGGCGACGGCCGCATCCACGCCCACCGGCCCTGCTTCACCGGCTCTGCCGCCACTCGTGCGCGTACACGTACATCAAATCCCGGAGTCGGCTCAACCATAGGCAGCTCGCCCAGCAAATCGCTCACCGAGCGAAATTCATTCGCCCGCACCCGGCAAACCCCGCAAGCCGCCAGATGCTTTTCCATCTCGACTCGCTCGCTGTCTTTCAGCCGGCCATCCATGTACGCCAGAATCCGGCTTTCCATTTTCACGCAGCTCATATCGCCCACCTTATTAAATTGACCCGGCACCCAACACTTCCCAATCCTTCTTCGTTACTTCCTTACCTCATTACTTCATTCCGCGCCTCGCCACCAATGGCGCCAACTCTACCCGCAACATCTCGTAAGCTCGAAACAACAACGATTTCAGCGCACTCTCCGAACAACTCAGAATCTTTGCAATCTCCGCATAATCCAGTTCCTGATATTTGTGCAGCAGCACCGCTGCTCTCTGCTTTTCCGGCAACTTCTCAATCGCGCGCCGGATCATTTTCTTCCGCTCTTCTTCCACCAGCTCCTGCTCGACGGTGAGGTGTTTGTCCGCCACTTCAAATGGCCTCTCATCGCCGTCCTCTGCGTCCGCCGTCAGCGGAGCGTCAATGGACATTTCCAGCTTCTGGTGCCGGTGGTCACGCAGCGAATTCAGCGCAAGGTTTGTGGCAATCCGGAAAAGCCAGGTAGTGAACTTCGCCGTCGGTACGTATTCTTCCCGCGCGCGATATACTCGTATGAAGACTTCCTGCGCCAGGTCTTCTGCTTGTTCCCGGTTCTTCACCATCCGGAATAGGAAATTGACCAGTGGCGTCCGGTATCTCTGCAGCAGAACTTCGAACGAGTGTTCGTCGCCCCCCTTCACGTCCAGCATCAGTTGGACGTCGGTCCTGGTCATTGCGACCACACCGTATCTAACACAAGCAATCTCATAAAGTTGCAGCCGCCATTTATCCAGCGTTTAATAATCTGCCCCGCTCTAACCCGCCCATTTCCTTGCCCTTAGAGCCACCCAGCCGCACTATTTTGCACACTCAATTGTAAAATCTACGTCTTTTTTGGAGTGCGGTTGACCCCTGGCCACGGCTCCCGCTGAAACCAGGACTCACGTCGTTCTCAGCACGTATAGAGTGCGGCGGCTCGACGCCGCTTTCGACCAGTTCAGTCAGCCTCCAAACTCTCATCGAAGCGCCGGCCCACTCTCGGCCCAACCCGCTCCTAAACCCCAATCAACCTCTGCAATATCAACAAAGTAGCCACTCCAGCAAACACCAGCAGCGCCATCCGCCAATTCGGTTCGCGGTTCACCTCTGGCAGCAAGTCCGTACCCGCCACATAAAGCGTAACCCCGCCCGCCAGTGGCAACGCATATTGCAGCTGCGCCTGCATCACGCTGGTTAATCCCACACCCAGCAAAGTAGCCGCACCCAGAGCCGCCGCCGCGCGCAACGCGCTCTCTCGCCCCTGTCCGCTCGCCAGCACCATCGAAGCCACCGTAAATCCCTCCGGCAGCTTATGCGAAAACACCGCGACAAAGATCACCGCGCCCAGCCAGGTAGAAACCAAAAACCCCGCCGCAATCGCCACACCGTCAAAAAACGCATGAATCGCCAGTCCCAGCAAAACCGCGCGCCGCGCATTCCCCTTGGCGAACTCCTCCGCATGCGTCTCTTCGCCAAAATGAAAATGCGGCGCAATCGTGTGTTCGAATAAATGAATCAGGAAAAACCCGGCCAGCACAAACAAAAACGCATTCTGTCCCGCAAGCTTCACCGACTCAGGGATAATGTCCATCAGCGCGACGGCTAGCATGTACCCGGCGCCCAGCGCCAAAAAATATTGCAAAAATTTTCGCGGCCACTCCTTACGCACCACAAAATAGCCGCCCAGCAAATTTCCGCCCGCGGCCACCAGCCCCAGGACCGCCGCCCACCCCATCCTCACCGCTTCTGTATTTTCCATCCGCCCGCTCAGCCGCTTTCCATTCTCCCGCAATCTCTTCCCTGCATAACTCCGCGTCCAATTTCTGAATTCTCTGCGTAACTCTGTGTCCGCGCTGTGTGTTAATTCCTCAGCTTTTTCTGGTCTTTCTCCGCGAGCCTCAGCGCACTCTGCGTCTCAGCGTTATCTTTATTCTTTTTTTCCTCGTCATTTCTTTTTCTTGGTCGCTTTCCGGTCTCCGTGACTCTGTGGTGAATCCGCTCTTTCCTTCTTTACCCGCTATGTCGAAACAAAATCACATCGCCTTCCTGCACGATGTACTCTTTCCCTTCCAACCGCACCTGCGCCTTCTCCCGCGCCGCTCCCAAACTCCCCGCCGCCAGCAAATCGTTCCACCGCACCACTTCCGCGCGAATAAATCCCTTCTCAATGTCGCTGTGAATCGCTCCAGCCGCCTTCACCGCATTCGTATTCTTATGAATCGTCCACGCCCGCACTTCCGGCTCGCCTGCTGTAAAAAACGAAGTCAGCCCCATCAAATCATAAGTAGCGCGAATCAATCGGTTCAGCCCCGGCTCCTTCAATCCATACGAAGCCAACAACTCCGCCGCCTCTGCGTCATTCATCTCCGCAAGTTCCGCTTCTAGCCGCCCGCAAACCGCCACCACCGCCGTATTCGGCCGCCCCTGCAAAGCGCCCAGCTTGTGCCGCTCGACGGCAGTGTCCAACTCCCCGGCCTCTTCATCCCCCAAATTCAGCACAAACAACATCGGCCGCTGCGACAGAAACAAAAATCCGCCAATCGGCTTCCGCTCCTCGGGTGTCAGAGGCAGCTCCCGCAAAGGCTTTTCCGCCTCCAGATGCGCTTTGCACTTCTCCAGAACAGTTTTCTCCAACTCAAATTGCTTGTCGGCCTTCTTCTTCAAATCCTTTTCCAGCCGCTCCAGCCTCTTGTCAATCTGCTCCAGGTCAGAAAAGATCAGCTCCAGCTCCAGATTCGTCACATCGCGCAGCGGATCAACCGTCCCCTCCGCATGCGGCACGCTGGGATCGTCAAACACGCGAATCACATGCGCAATCGCATCTACCTCACGCAAAGAAGCCAGCGACTCGCGCATCCGCTCCTTCTGCATCCCGCCCAAGTCAACATACTGCACGGTCGCGTAAGTAATTTTCTTGGGATTGTAGAGCTTAGCCAATTCTACCAGCCGCGGCTCCGGCACCTTCGCCACGCCAACCCGCGTCTCCTGCCCGCCCTTCGCCGGATCAACATGCGCCTTAGTCAAAATCCGGAACAGCGTCGTCTTTCCAACCTGTGGCAGTCCAATAATTCCCGTCTGCATAAGCGAAAAAGTTTAGCACACCCAACCTCCGGGCCTTTCGCCGGTTGCTCTCTAGTTGGTTCGGATAACCGCATCGCGGTTTTTGGGATCAGTATGCAATCTCGGCGAGAACTGTAAACCAACTCACAATAGGCAGAAATGTGGCAGCTGCCACAAGCCACCCCCGATGTTGAATGCGATATGCTTGCCTACAAAGCTGAGAACGCTGGTCGGCAAGCTGCTAAAGATAGACCCGAAGGATAGCAGTCAGGAATGCCCCAACTGTCACGCTATCGCAAAGAAAGCCCTGTCGAAACGGCGTGCATCGTTGCGATTGCGGTCTAACCATAGGACGCGACCATGCGGCGGCACTCGTAATCTTGGGGCGTGGACTACGCCTGCAAGCGCAAACCGCGGGGCAGCTCGCCCCTGTTGCTTGAGAAGCCCCTCCCGTCAGGGCCCCGTCAGGGAGGGGAGGATGTCACCATCTCTTTCTCTTTTCTCCGCACTTGCTCTAATCTACTCCAGCAATGCCCACCATTTCCCAACTCCCCTTCGACCTAGCCGCCGCCGTCGCTCATCTATCCGACTGCGACCCCTGTATCGCTCGCCTCGTCCAGGAAGTCATCCCTTTCGATCCCGAAATCGACCACACACAATCCCCCTACGAAGCTCTCCTCGAATCCATCGCCTACCAATCTATCTCCGGCAAAGCCGCCGCAACAATCTACGCCCGTATCAAAGCCCTCAGCGCAAACGGAGGACCACCCGCTCCCCAAGAAATGCTGAAACTCAAAACGCCGGCGCTAAGGAAAGCCGGCCTCTCCGGCGCAAAAATCCTGGCCATGAAAGACCTCGCGCAAAAAACCATCGACGGCATCGTCCCCACCTACGATGAAGCTCTAAAACTTTCCGACGACGAACTAGTCGAACGACTAATCTCCGTTCGCGGCATCGGCGCCTGGACCGTAGAAATGTTCCTGATCTTTCGCCTCGGCCGTCCCGACGTCCTCCCCATACACGACCTCGGCGTACAAAAGGGCTGGTCCGTCGCCTACGGCAAAAAGCACAAGCCCCGCCCCAAGGAACTCCTGGCCTTCGGCGAACGTTGGCGCCCCTACCGCACCGTCGCCTCCTGGTACATGTGGCGCGCCTTCGAAAAAGCCGGCTACGCCGCCACCAACCAAATCCGCCCACCTAAACTAAAACGCAAACGCATGAAGCCCACCAGTTCTGGCCGCAAGTCTAAGAAATCCAAACCTACTCGCGCCAAACCAAAACACTAGTGCGGGGGCGGTGCGCGGCGCTCGCACCGCCACTTGGCTCTTCGAGCAAATGCTCAGGTCTAGCACCTCTCTATTGACTTGTATTGGGCGGCCACATCGTCCAACTGGACCCCCGCCCCCCTACCGCCGCGCCGCTTCCTTCACCATCCAAAACAACGCGGCCATCCCTGCCAGCAACACCCCGCTCTCCAGACCAACCGAAATAGTATGCAGTCGCGCAAACTCCGCCAGCAAAGGACTCCCCGCTTCCGTAGCCTCAATCGATCCCATCTGCACTCGCAACACCGCCAGCTTAGGACTAACCGCCACCTGCGAAATCACCGTCAAAAGAATCATCAACATCACGCACAACGCAGCAGGCGCCAGCAAACCAGCCAAACTCCGAGTCCGCAAAACCCGCACCAGCAAAATCACCACTCCGCAAACAATCCCCATCCAATGCATCCGAGTCAACGAATACCCAACAATCGCCCCAGCCTGGTCCCGGCTAGCCAGCACCGAAAACGCCCCCGGCGCCACCACAAAACTCAAAAACACATCGCTGCCGAGCCAACATCCCAGGCCCAAGAATTCAATTGTCCGCAATAGGATTGGCATGACGTCACTATACAAAACGGCCTAAGTTGCGCCAAGATATCGCTATGCCGAGAAACATTTTCAATCTGCTTTCTTGCACTCTGGTGTTCTTGTACTCCACCGTCGCAGGAGCTCGGCAAACTCCCGTTGCCATCTATACCGATCCGCCATCAGACAAAGAATTCCCTGCGGCGTTGGAGGCACCCAACATCATGAGCCACGGCTCACGGCTTAATACTGTGCTCTTCCTCGCCTCTGGCAAGCGACCGCATCCTACGATTCTCTTGATGCACGGATTTCCCGGCAATGAAAAAAATCTAGACCTCGCCTATGCCGCGCGCCGCGCTGGCTGGAATGTCTTCATTCCTCACTACCGAGGCTCTTGGGGCAGCGACGGAAAATTCTCTTTTTCCAACGCGATCGAAGACACACAGATATCGCTCGAATTCTTGAGGGATCCCGAAAACAGTAAGAAATACCGCATCGATGCAAGGAAAATTGTTCTAGTGGGACACAGCATGGGCGGATTCATGGTGGCTTATGCCGCCGCTCACGATCCAGATGTCGCGGGCCTGGTCATGATCTCCGCATGGAATATCGGCGAGACAATGACCGGCGCGAAAGAGACTCACCGCGTGGACACCTTTCCCTCGGCTTCGATCCGCCTCGCGGGCACCACGCCCGCGGGACTGCAGCAGGAGGCAGAGGAAAACGCTGCAAGATGGAACTATGTTGACTACGCTGATGCAATCAGAAATCGCCCTGTCCTGATTCTGGAATCGGATGACCGTAACAGATCGCACAATCACGCAATGGCCGAAGCGCTGGCAAAGGCTGGAAACACTCACGTTGCTGAGGCTTACATCGAGACCGATCATACCTACTCAGATCACCGGATCGCCCTTCAGGTCGCGCTCTTGAACTGGCTACTGGGGACTTTTCCGTCACCTACGAAATAGCAGATTCAGCACAGAACTCACATCATTCCTGCGCCGCAAATTCGTACGTGGGAGAATGGGAAGTCAAGAAAGTGGTGGGCGATAAAGGATTTGAACCTTTGACCTCTCGCGTGTGAGGCGAGCGCTCTAACCGCTGAGCTAATCGCCCGTCTGGGACGGGTGGTGCTCCTCGAATCGTTTTATTGCATCAAACGAAATCGCAGCGCAGCCTTTCTTTTGTAACAGGATTATCCGGGGTTTTCAACCAATGCCGGCCGCTACCTCTCAAATCGTTTCGCAGTTACAGCGCTCCATCGCGCGCGCCATTTACGGCAAAGAAGAAGCCATTCAGCTCGCACTAATCACTCTTTTCGCGCGCGGCCACTTGCTGATTGAAGACGTTCCGGGCGTCGGCAAAACCACTCTAGCGCAAGCCCTCGCGAAGTCTTTCCATTGCAGTTTTCAGCGCGTGCAATTCACTTCCGATCTTTTGCCCAGCGACGTTCTCGGCGTCAGCGTTTATCAACCCGATGCACGCGAATTCGAATTCCGCCCCGGCCCGCTCTTCGCCAACATTGTTCTTGCCGACGAAATCAATCGCACCACCCCGCGCACGCAATCAGCATTGCTCGAAGCCATGAACGAAGCGCAAATCACCGTGGACGGAAAAACGCATCCGTTGCCGCAGCCATTTCTAGTCATCGCGACGCAAAATCCCGTCGAACATCACGGCACTTACCCGCTGCCCGAATCGCAGCTCGACCGCTTCCTGATGCGCATAAAAATGGGTTACCCATCGCACGAAACCGAACGCGAAATTTTGCGCCGCCGCGCCTTCGACAATCCAATCGAAACTCTCGAGCCGGTCGCCGACGTCAGCGAAGTCCTCGCCATGCAGGAATCCGTCACTCACGTAAAAGTGGACGCCAGCTTGCACGACTACGCTCTCGAAATTGTCAATCGCACACGCAACTCCGACCAGTTGGCGCTAGGCGTAAGCCCACGCGGCACATTAATGCTGCAACGCGCCGCGCAAGCCCGCGCTTTCCTGGAAGGCCGCGACTACTGCGTGCCCGACGACTTCAAACAATTGGCCGTCTCCGTTTTCGCGCACCGCGTAGTAGCCAGCGCGCGCCACGCTTCGCTACAAAAAAAATCCGAAACCACCGAAGCCGCCCTGCGCGAAATCGTAGACTCCGTCCGCGTCCCGCTCTAAAAGGCCGTCATTCCGCCTGCCCCGCGCTTCGCGGGCAGCGAAGCGAGGAATCTCTCTTCGATTGCTAACGCACTCCGAATGCCACCGACTACCTCCACCCTCGCGCAACTCTGGGCCAAAGCCGACCGGCCCTCCGTCCGCGCCTTCTTCTTCTCCATCGCCGCGCTCGGCGTCGCACTCCTCCTCGCCGTCTATTCCGGCGCCGCCGCCGAACTCGGCAACCTCGGCGTAGCGGCCAGCTCCGCGCTCTTTGCACTCGCAATTGCCGGCTGGGTAGCCGTCACACTCGTACCCACTCTCGCCAAGCGCACACCGCTTCGCTGGATCGGGCAAAGAGTCGAGTACAAAATCAGTCGCGCCGGTTGGCTCTATTTCGGTGCAACGCTGCTCGTAGCCCTCGCCGCCCTCAACACTGGCAACAATCTTCTGTTCCTCATCCTCTCCTGTCTCGTATCCGTCATTCTAATGTCGGGAATTCTTTCTTCCATTTCCCTCGCTGGAATTGATCTGCGCATCGGGCTTCCCGAACACATCTTCGCCGGGCAAACGGTGCGCGCCAGCGTGGAGCTAATCAACGCCAAGCTGACACTGCCATCACTCGCATTGCGCGTCGAAGCCGTCGTTCCGCAAAATTCTCCGGCAGCGGCGTTGCTCGAAACGCCGCTCTTCTTTCCGTATCTCCCGCGCCAGCAGAGCATGAAGCAGAGCGTTCCCGTCACCTTCTTGAAACGCGGATTACACGTCCAAGATACGTTTCGCATCGTCACGCGCTTTCCGTTTGGATTTCTGCAAAAGTCCCGCCGCGTCGCACTGAAATCCGAAGCCTTGGTCTATCCCAACGTCGAATCGGATTCCGAGCTCAGCGAAATTTTTCCCGGCATTGAAGGCCGCATCGAAAGCTACCACAAAGGCCGCGGACAGGATCTGCACGCATTGCGCGAATACGTTCCGACCGACAGCGCCAGCCATGTGCACTGGAAGGCGTCTGCGCGCGCCGGCTCTCTAATGGTTCGCGAATTCGCGCGCGAAGACGATTTCCGGGTGCTGCTGGTTCTCGATCCGCATCCCGGCGAACCGCCTGCAATCAACAAGACAATGCCAAACGAACGTTTTGAGCGCGCCGTGGCCACCTGCGCCGGAATCGCCTGGCATTTTTACGAGCGCAACGCCTTCCTGCAATTTCGCAGTGTCGGTATCGAAACCAGCCTTGCTCCCGCGGAAGAAATTATCTTTGCGATCCTGCGGCACCTGGCGGTGGCCCAGTCGCAGCCAACCGAAGCGCAAGACGCGCTCCTGCAGGACCTCGCTGCTTCGCCCGATCTCTTCAAAGTAATCGTCACCAGCCGTCCGCGCGGCACCATTCCCGCTGAACTGTGGCATTCTTCCTACGTAATTTTCCTGGAATCGCTCGAAGAAATCCGCCAGCGACGTTAGCCGGCATATCTCGCAGCGTTCGAGTCTGCCTCTCGGAAGCCAACGCAAATGTTGTCATTCTGAGTCCATCCGATAAGGATGGCGAAGAATCTCAACTGTCGCATAGGCAGGGAGTAATCGTCGTGGGTAGGTAATTGGACAGCGTCGAACTGAAACAATTGCGCGAATCACTGTTGAGCTGGTTTCGCACCTACCAACGCGACCTGCCCTGGCGCAAGAATCGCGATCCTTATCGGATCTGGATTTCAGAAATCATGCTACAGCAGACGCGCGTTGCCGCGGTTATCCCCTATTACGAAAAGTTTCTCGCACGATTTCCAGATGTAGAATCGCTGGCGGTCGCTCCGCACGAGGAAGTGCTGCGCCTGTGGTCAGGCCTCGGCTACTACAGTCGCGCACGCAATTTACAAAAAGCCGCCCAGCAAATCGTTGCAAAACATTCCGGCAAATTTCCACGGCAGCGCGAAGCACTTCTGGCACTCGCCGGAATCGGCGAATACACCGCGTCCGCAATTCTCAGTATCGCTTTCGATGACGAACATGCCGTGTTGGATGGCAACGTCGCGCGCGTGGTATCGCGCCTGAATGCAATTCGCGGCGACCTGCGTGAACCAAAACGCTGGTGCGATTTGCAATTCAGCGCGGACCAATTGCTCGAGCGCGATTCGGCCGGCGACTGGAATCAGGCCATGATGGAACTTGGCGCGACGATTTGCCTTCCGCGCTCGCCGCAATGCCTGCTGTGCCCGGTGGCAACTTTTTGCGCAGGCAGGAAACTCGGCATCGCCGAAAGTCTTCCAGAAAAAAGAAAAAAACGCGCCACGGTTTCGGTCCAACTTGTCAGCGTCGTGCTTCTCGACGCAAAAAACCGGTCTCTCGTTTTGCCTCCGCCCACAGCGCTAACCAAAAATAACGCCGACGATCACGTTCCTTCACTGGTCGCAAAACTCTGGCATTTCCCAACAGTCTCGGCTCCGGCGAACTCTCAACCGGCGCTCGAACAATTGCTTCATCGCGAATTGAACGTGCGATCTGCAAAATCAATCCGTCCCGAGCTATTGGACAAAGTGCGCCATACCGTGACCTATCGCATCATTTCCATCGCGGCATATCTCATCCGTGTGAAACAACTTCCGAAGATTTCCGGTGCGCGATACTTGCCGCTGCAGGAAATCCAGTCCGTCCCCATCTCCAACCTCACGCGCAAAATTGCGCGCACTGCCTTAAAGCATCTCTCCGCTGGTAAAACCGCACGCTGACCGTTATTGATTGGTTCGCGGCAACTCCCCCAGCTGACGCCGAATGTTACGATGAAAGTTCGTCCATGGCTGCCAGCACGTCACCTCCGATCGCGCAACTCCTCCCTGCGGAACGTTTTTCCCGCGTCGCGCTTTTTCTTTTGCTGTTCACCGCAATCCTCACCCTTATCGGGACAGGAAAAATCGATCTTTTCACTTCGCTTATCGCAACCGCCGCTGTTCTCTTTCGTGCACGCCGTTGGTGGTACGGCCACCAACCTGAGCTGACGTCCCGTTCCGCCACCTTCATGGTTCTCTGCTATCTGCTTTTTTTCCCGGTAGACCTGTTTTTTGTATCGCGCAGTCTTGCCGCGAACTCTCCGAATCCGCAGCTTTACGCCGCGCTGATCAGCTCGGTGCACTTCCTGATTTTCGTGCTCCTGGTCCGGCTGTACAGCGCGCGAACCGACCGCGACGCGCATTTCCTGGTAATGCTGGCGTTTGCGGCGGTGCTAGCCTCCGCAGTTCTCACCGTAGACAGCACTTTTCTCTTCTTGTTTTTTCTGTTTCTTCTGTTTGCCGTCGCAACCTATGCCGGCCTGGAATTGCGCCGCGGTGCAAGCGGTGCGCTTGTCCCTCCAGCGGCGGCCATGCCCGACTCAGAAAAGAGACTCTCACGCGCGCTAAGCTTCGCAGCCATCGGCGTTTCCGTGGGAGCGATCCTGTGCGGCACCGTTTTGTTTTTTCTTTTGCCTCGCGTCAGCGCCGGCTATCTCGGCAAAACCAGCTTCAATCCAACCCTTCTGAGCGGCTTCACCGATCAGGTGGAACTCGGACAAATTGGCCAGATCAAAAAAAGTTCAGCGGTAGTGCTGCGCGTCGAAACCGGTTCACCCGTTAACTATCCGGCGCTGCGTTGGCGTGGCAACGCGCTGGCGAATTTTGACGGAAGGCGATGGACTGCGGCGGAGCGTGGTTCAGAGACGCTTCAGGCCAATTCTGACGGCTGGATCGCTCTGCGGGAAAAACCGAAGCCGGGCGAATCGCGCGGAGAAATTCTGCAATTCACGGTGCTGCAAGAACCGATGGCATCCGACGCGCTATTCGTCGCCGGAACCATGTTGGCCATCCGCGGGAGTTTCACCGGAGAAACGGGCGGAATAAGCCACCGGCGCAATTATTTGTACCGGGATTTCGCCGGCTCGCTGATCAATCCGTTTCATAACTTCGTCTCCGTGCGTTACACCGGAATTGCGCAACTGCCTGCGCTGAATCGCGCCCAACTCGAATCCGCAGGCACTGACTATCCGGCGACGATCACGGATTCATATTTGCAACTGCCGCCGGAAGTCGATCCGCGGATTCCTGAGCTGGCACGCTCGGCAACTCAGCGCGCCTCGACTCCTTATGACAAAGCCGCCGCGCTCGAAACTTTTCTGAAAACCAAATACAACTACACGCTCGATCTGACTGGGAATCCCGGAAAAGATCCGCTGGCGCACTTTCTTTTTGAAACACGCGCCGGCCATTGCGAATATTTCGCGTCTTCGATGACGGTGATGCTTCGCACGCTGGGTATTCCGTCGCGCGAAGTGAACGGCTTCCTGCCGGGCGAATTCAACGAACTTGGCGGCGACTACATTGTGCGCGCGAGTGATGCACACAGTTGGGTGGAAGCATACTTTCCAGGAAGCGGCTGGATCGTTTTCGATCCCACGCCGGACGCTCCCGTTATCTCAGCGAGTTTATTTTCGCGCCTCTCGCAACTCACCGACTGGGCCGAACTCACCTGGAACGATTGGGTCATCAGCTACGATTTCGCGCACCAGAACGTACTTGCACAGACTTTCCAGACCAAGTCACGCAACTGGCGCGAACTGGGCGCCACGTGGTTCGCTGCAAAACAGCGGCGCATGAAAAACCGGCTGAGCATGTGGCAGGTGCACCACGGTAGTTTCTCCTTGGTTCTGCCGTTGTTGCTGGTGGCGATTCTCGCTGCTCTACGGTATGGCCGGATCGAGCAGCTGCTACGCAAGCTGCAAATCGGCTTGCTACTTCGCGGCAAAAACGCCGGAGCGGCGAGTTCGCAAGTTGCCTCGCGTATGTATGCGGAAATGCTGCACCTGATGGGACGCCACGGTTACCCGCGCAGCGAAACGCAAACTCCGTTTGAATTTGCAGCGGCCGTCACAAAACCGGCACTAAGTCCGATGGTGCAAGAGTTCACGCAGCTTTATTCCCTGGCGCGATTTGGCGGCGCCACGTGCGATATCGCTCGCCTGCAGGAATTGCTAGGCACGATTCGTGGCGAACTGCGCGCTCGCTAGCCAACCCACGCTTTTAACCCCGTTTTATGTACGCCGTCATTCTAAGCGCAGCGAGGAATCTCTCTTCTCTTCGATTTGTGCGCAAGAGAGATTCCTCGTCGCTGCGCTCCTCGAAAATGACGGCTATACAAAAGCTCCTCGCTAGTCTTGCCAGTGTCGTGGCTAGTGCCCCGAGTGCGCCACCCCACCACCGGGAGGCCACCAACTCGCGTGCTACAATAGAGAATTGCGAAAAGGCGCAATTTTCTCCATGGCAAAGGTCGGATTTGTCAGCCTGGGCTGCCCGAAGAACCTCGTCGATAGCGAGGTGATGATGGGCATTCTTGCGCGCGATGGCTATGAATTGACGCCGCGCGCGGATGAAGCCGACATCCTGGTAGTGAACACCTGCAGCTTCATTACGGCGGCTCAGAAAGAATCCGTGGACGCCATTCTGGAAATGGCGGAGCATAAAAAATTCGGCGCTGCGAAAAAACTCATCGTCGCAGGCTGCCTGGTCGAACGCTATCGCGATCAAATTCTAGAACAAGTCCCGGAAGTGGATGCCGTCGTCGGCACCGGCGAAGTCGAACGCATCCTGGAAGCGGTGCACGGCGATTTGCGCGTGCTTCCCGCAGAACCGCCCGCATTTCTCTATCACGACTTGACGCCGCGGATTCTGACCACCCCCAAACATGCCGCGTATATAAAAATCGCCGAGGGCTGCGATCATCCCTGCACTTTCTGCATCATTCCGCAGTTGCGCGGAAAATTCCGCAGCCGCCGTTTCGAATCGGTTTTGCGCGAAGCGGAAAATCTGGCCGCAGCCGGAACGCGCGAAATCACTCTGATTGGCCAGGACACCACGTCTTACGGCGAAGATCTCGGGCTACGTGACGGCCTGGCGCAACTCCTTGCCGCGCTTGCCAATGTGGACGAACTCCTTTGGGTCCGTTTTCTCTACGCTTATCCGAACCGCGTCACGCAAAAATTGCTGGACACGCTTGCCGCGCATCCGCGGCTGGCGAAATACATGGACATGCCGCTGCAACACGCCAGCCGCAACATGCTGGCGCGCATGAAGCGCGGCTCGCACGGCGAGGCATTTTTGAAATTACTGGAACGCATCCGGGCGACAATTCCCGGCGTTTCGTTGCGCACTTCGTTCATCGTGGGATTTCCCGGTGAAACCAAAAAGGATTTTGATGAACTCTGTGATTTCGTGCGCGCCGGCCAATTCGACTGGATGGGCGTGTTTGAATATTCCGACGTGGATAACGCCGGAAGTTTTGCGCTGGACGGGAAAGTCGCCGCGGAAGTGGTCAGCGACCGCCGCAATCGCCTGATGGCCATCCAGAAAAAAATCTCCCGAGAAAAACTGAAGAGCTGGAAGGGCCGTACTGAAACGGCTTTGATCGAAGGACCGTCAAAGGACAATCCGCTGGTCTGGGAAGCGCGGCTGCAGGGCATGGCGCCGGAAATTGACGGCAAACTTTATTTGACGGACATCGAACTGCCCGACGGCCGCTTTGCGGACACAGGAGACGCCGCGCGCGTGGAAATCACCAAGACCGATGCGTACGATTTAATTGGGCGAGTGGTGGCAATTCTGCCGCAACCGGAAAAACGTCCGCTCGTCAACGAACCTCCCGCGCACGAAAAGCTCCATCGCATCACGACCGGAGCGCCGCTGCGCGTTTTGGGATAAGATTCCGCCATGAAGCACCGCTGCCCCATCTGTAAAACAGCGACGGACTCCGAGGTGCACGAGGAATTTCCGTTTTGCAGCGAGCGCTGCCGTTTGGCCGATCTCGGTGCCTGGGCCAGCGAAAAATATGTAGTGTCCGATCCGATTTTCGACGAAGCGGAGCTTGAGGAACTTGACCGCGAGACAGACGCACGGCGAAAGCCAGATGACACCGTCAACTGAATACAAGAAACAAAAACCAAGTCTGGCTCTGGCGATTGCCACCGCGCTCGGCGTGGGCTATGCGCCAAAAGCCCCGGGTACTTTCGGTTCGCTGGTTGGTGTAATCACGGCGATGCTCACCTCGCTTTTTTTCCTGCGGCCGCACAGCGTTGGAGACCTGTTCTCGCGGCAACGGCTGATGGAACGAACGCTCATCGATCATCACTTTCTGGTTCCCGGCGGCAACATCCACGATTCCATGCTTGTGGTTCCGGTCACCTGCGCCATTTTATTGGTTCTTTTTCTGGCGTTCGTCGGAGTCTGGAGCGCGGGAAAAGCCGCTGATTTCGCGGGAGTCAAAGATCCGCAATTCGTGGTGATTGATGAAGTCGCCGGCCAGCACATTACCCTGATTCTTCCGCTGATTCCCCTGGCCATGCCGAATCTTTCCGCGCACATGGATTTTTCGGAATACGCGATTTACTCCGCGTTGAGCGTGTTGAATTGGCGATACCTGCTGGCCGGATTCGTGCTCTTTCGCCTGTTCGATATTTGGAAGCCTTTTCCTATCGGCAACCTGGAAAAACTTCGCGGCGGCTGGGGCATCATGGCGGACGATTGGCTGGCCGGAGTCTACGCTGCCATTCTTTTGAAGGTCGCGTTACACTTTAGGCTGTTATGAAATTCGGTTTAGGCCCGTCCACGGAAAAGAACGGCATCCCCCGCATTGAAAGCGTCGCACCGGCGGCGGCCATTCCCGGCGGCGAAGTGGAAATTCGCGGCAGTGGATTTGCCACGCGCAGTCATGTGCGACCGCAGGTTCGTTTCGGCGAAGCGGAGGGCACGCTCGCGCTGGCCAGTCCGCAGCGGCTGGTCGCGCGCGTTCCCGAAGGCGCAAACGGCGGAGTGGTCCGCGTGGTCGCGTCGGAGCACGAGAGCCAGCCGTTCCCCATCGCAGTCGGAATGCAAATCGCAGACAACTTGCATCCCGTGGCCAGTCCGGCGGTTGATATGGACGGGAATATCTACGTGACCTTCAGCGGCCCGCGCGGACAACGTGTTCCAGTATCGCTTTATAAAATCACCGCGAACTTCAGCGTGAAGCCGTTCGTCACTTCCCTCACCAATCCCAGCGGGCTGGCTATCGATCGGGCCGGCAATTTATACGTTTCGTGCAGAAACGACGGCACCATCCACCGAGTTTCCGCCGACGGCCGCTCCGAGCAATGGATCGAGGGCATGGGCGTCGCCACGGGCCTGGCTTTCGACCGCGATCATAATCTTTACGTAGGCGACCGCAGCGGCACCATTTTCAAGATCAATCCGACCCGCGAAATTTTTGTTTTTGCGACGCTGGAACCTTCCGTGGCGGCGTACCACCTGGCGTTTCATCCCAGCGGCGAACTGTACGCAACCGGGCCAACCACTTCGAGTTTTGATCGCGTGTACCGCATTTCGCAGGGCGGCGACGTGACAACTTTTTTCCGCGGGCTTGGCCGTCCGCAAGGGCTGGCGTTCGATCGCGACGGAAATTTGTTTGTTGCGGCATCGCTTGGCGGGCGCCGCGGAATTGTTCGCATCAACCCGCACGGCCGCGCGGAACTTGCGTTGAGCGGATCGGGAGTTGTGGGCATGGCGCTGCTGCCATCGGGACGCGCAATCGTTACCACATCCAGCGCGGTTTTCACTTTGGATTGGGAAGTGCGCGGGCTGCCGTTGCTAGGCTAGTTGGATTTCGCTGCTTTCTACAACCACCTCCGTCTATCTCAACTTTCAGTTCGAACGGCGATTCGGCTTCTCTTGAGGTAGCCGCGGGCTTATCCCGCGGCTCTTTCTTCGCTCCTCCACCTGCAAGTCGATAGAGTAGGCAATCTTGGCTGCGCTCCGTGTAAACACCACAGAAAAACCACACAAGCAAGATTGCTTGCGCTACCTCTCGTCGTAGTCCTTGCGCCGAGCGAACGGCTCAAGGTTAAAATGAATAACGATGAAAGCAGAGATCATTGCCGTAGGTTCAGAGCTGCTGACTCCCGACAAGATAGATACGAATTCACTTTTCCTGACGGAAGAACTGAATAAGCTGGGAATTGAAATCGTGCGCAAGACGGTCGTCGGCGACGATCGCGCGCTGTTGCTCGAAGCGTTCCGCGACGCGGTGAATCGTGTCCCTCTGACCATCGCATCGGGCGGACTGGGTCCAACCGAAGACGATTTAACGCGGGAGACGGTTGCGGAATTGCTTGGCCGCAGGCTGGTGCGCAACGATGCCATCGTGCGCGCGATTGAAGCCCGGTTTCGCTCTTTCGGACGCGTAATGCCGGATACCAACATTCGCCAGGCGATGGTGCCGGAAGGCGCCGAGCCACTGGATAATCCACGCGGAACCGCACCCGGCTTGTGGCTCGAAGATCGCGAGCGCACGATCGCGCTGCTTCCAGGACCGCCTCGCGAATTGAAACCGATGTTTCACGAACAAATATTGCCGCGCCTGCAGCGCCGCATATCTTCGGTCCGCATGTACCATCGCGAATTGCGCGTGACCGGTCTTGGCGAATCGCACGTGGACAGTCTGGCTGGCCCCGTCTACACGCGCTATCCCGAAGTGCAAACCACGGTGCTGGCCTCGCCGGGCGAAGTGCAAATTCATCTGCGCATGTGGACAGAGGATCCCGCGCATGCCGACGCTTTGTTTGCCGACATCGAACGGGGGCTGGACCTCGCGCTTAGCGACCGGATTTTTTCGCGCGACAGTTCGCCACTGGAAGAAGTGGTGGCGCACGAACTGTTGAAACAAAACGCGACCATTGCCGCGGCGGAGAGCTGCACCGGTGGTCTTTTCGCCGAACGCCTGACGACCATTGCGGGAAGTTCCGCGTATTTTCTTGGCGGCGTGGTTTGCTACAGCAACGAGATGAAAACCGCGTGGGCCGATGTGCCGCCTGAAATGATTGCAACGAAAGGCGCGGTGAGCACCGAAGTCGCCATCGCGCTCGCCGACGGAATTCGCCGCCGCGTGGGAAGTACGCTGGGCGTCGGCATCACTGGAATTGCCGGGCCAGGCGGCGGCAGCGAAGAAAAGCCGGTTGGCACCGTGTACATCGCGTTGGCCAGCGCTAGTGCAATGCGGGAACGAGCGTTGCGTTTACCCGGCGATCGCGAAATGGTTCGGCTGCAGGCTTCGCAGGCGGCGCTGGACATGGTGCGCGTGCATTTCCTGTATAACGGCCAGGCGCCACCCAAGCGGCCCTAACGATGCGTCTTTTTGTGGCCTTGTCGATCCCCACGGACGTGCGCGAAAACCTTGCATTGCTGATTCGTGAACTGCGCGGCGTCGATCCAAATCCGAAGTGGATCAATCCGGATAATTTGCATGTCACGCTCAAATTCATTGGCGAGGTTGCGCCTGAAAAAGTAATGGGGATCGGCGATGCGCTCGCCACTGTCCATGCGCAGCAACAAGTCATCGCCGAATTTCGCGATGTTGGATTTTTCCCAGATGCTCGGCGTCCTAGTGTGGCTTGGGTTGCCATCCAGCCGCCGCAGATGCTGTCTTCCCTCGCGGCCGAAGTGAATCGCGTGCTTGCACCGCTTGGAATTCGCCGCGAAGAGAAGCCCTTTGTGCCCCATCTCACCATTGCGCGCTTTAGAGAAACCCGCCTTTCGCCAGCATTGCGTGCAGAAATTGAAAAACAGAAGTCTCGCAAGTTCGGTACGCTATCGACCGGCGAATTCCATCTCGTCGAAAGCAAGCGTAAAAGCACGGGAGCGGAGTACACTACGCTGCGTTCCTTCCGATTCGCGCCGGAAGAATCCAAAGGCTCATGACCGTGAACTTGGCATCCTCTCTTCCCGCGCTGGCGCTGCTCCTGGTCTCTTACCTGCTGGGTTCCATCCCGTTTGGCGTGATTCTTGCGAAATTTCTTGGCGGCGGGGACGTTCGCAAAGCGGGCAGCGGAAATATCGGCGCAACGAATGTCGCGCGAGTCGCAGGCCCTGCTGCGGGCGTGTTGACTCTGCTGCTGGATGCGGCGAAAGGCTGGTTCGCCGTTTGGCTTGCCGCACGCGTTATGCACGGCGAAACCGGCTTTTTGGTTGCCGCCGGATTTTTTGCGCTGCTCGGACACTGCTTCCCACTCTGGCTGCGCTTTCGTGGCGGCAAAGGCGTTGCAACCGCCGCTGGAGCTTTTGCAGCGTTATGCCCGGAAGCGATGATCGCCGCGTTAATTTTGTTTGCACTGGTGGTGTGGTTTTGGCGTTACGTTTCTCTCGGATCGCTGGCGGCCGCAGCGGCCATCCCGTTATTCGTCTATTTCTTGTGGGCGCCACACTTTGCACCACCAAATGTGGTGACTTTGGGATCGCTCGCTATCTCGGCAGTGGTCATCTTTCAACATCGCGGAAATATTGGCAGGCTGGTGCGCGGCGAAGAGCCGGAATTTTCTCTCAGCAAAAAACGGGACGAAGCATGAAGAAAATCGTCATTCTTGGCGCCGGGGGCTGGGGAACCGCTCTGGCTATCGTGCTGACACGCAGCCGCCAGCCGCATGAAATTTCCTTGTGGGTGCATGACCCGGAATTGGCGGAATTTCTTTGCCGCGAGCGCGAGAACCCAACTTATCTCCCCGGACAAGCAGTTCCGCCGGAAATCGCGGTTACGAACGACGTCGCCACAGCAATGTCCGGTGCGCAAATCGTGGTCGGCGCGGTGCCTTCGAGTTATGCGCGCAAGGTTTATGCCCAAGCGCGACCGTACTGGAATCCGGAAATGATCGTGGTCAGCGCCACCAAAGGCCTGGAGCCGATTTCACACGCGCGAATGAGCGAAGTCATCCACGATGTACTTGGCGACGCGGCGGCTGTGCGTGTGGCGATCCTGTCAGGGCCGTCCTTCGCCGCGGAAGTTGCGCGAGGTGAACCGACGGCGGTGGTGGTCGCCGGTCGCGCTGTGCTCGAACTTACGCGTGTGACTGGGCGCCACTATGCCGATCCCGCGGGAGAGATTCAATCCGAGTTTGCCGGCCCGGCATTTCGGCTGTACACGAACAACGACGTTCTCGGCGTCGAGCTTGCCGGCGCGATGAAGAACGTGATCGCCATCGCGGCCGGCGCGTGCCACGGTCTGGGACTCGGCGCGAATGCGCTGGCGGCGCTGATAACGCGCGGACTCGCGGAGATGACTCGGCTCGCCACGCGGCTCGGCGCGAAGCCGGAAACGATGAGCGGCCTGGCCGGGCTGGGTGACCTGGTCCTGACCTGCAACGGGGCGCTGAGCCGCAATCGTTTTATTGGCATCGAACTCGGCAGGGGTCGCGACCTGAGAGAAATCCTCGCCGAAATGAAAATGGTTGCCGAGGGCGTTGGAACTACTGCAGCGCTTCTACAGTTGGCAACCGAAGCCAACGTCGAGCTGCCCATCACCGAACAAGTGAACGCCATTCTGCATGAAGGCAAATCGCCGGCAGACGCCATCCGCAATGTGATGGAGCGTCCTTCCAAACATGAATAGCGCTGAGCGCGAATAGACCAGGACCTGTACGAAAGGCCGGGTGCGTAAAGGTCAATGCTAGTTCCGCACTTTCTGCCGCAAGGACAGGCCGCTGCGCAAACCCAACCGATAAAATAAGTACGGAAATATGTTGGAAAACTTCAGCGCGATTGTGAACAAGTTGCGCGCGGGACGCGTGCGCATCCTATGGCTCGTCCTGGGCGCGATGCTGCTGGTTAGCGCGCTGCCGCTGCTGCTGTATCACCGGCAAGTTTTGAAATTGAGCCAGGACAAACTGGTGGATACCGAGCGCGTACAGCAGACCGAGTTAACCCGATCGCTTGCGCAGGAACTGCAACAATACGAATCGAACGTCACGCAGCAGTTGATGAGCGAGCGGCAGATTTTGGTTCTGACCGGAGCGATTCAGGACGTGGAAGATCCCGCCTCGGAACCCAAGGTCACTCGCCTGCTGGAAAATTCCGTCGAGAGTAACCCATCGACTTTTCTTTATTTAACGGCGGTCGGAAAGTCCGGCAAAGGCACCAGCGCTTCGCAAGGAAATTTTCAGGCTGAAAAAGATCCGTTTGTCAGCAAGGCTTTGCAGCGCGCGTTCATTACCTGCGTGCAGTCGCCTCAGCTGGGTGGCGCCGTGAAATTTCGCAGCGATCCTCTAGCGCTCGAACCGGATAGCCAACCTGCTTTCGTCATCGCAATTCCACTGAACGTGGACCAGCAATTCACCGGAATGATCGCCGCGGTGGTTTCGCTGAATCCCATTCTGCACCGATTAAAGGACGCCAGCGTTCGCGGACGCAGCGTGTTCGTGGTGGACCACCAGGGACACATTGTGGCGCATCACGACGCGGTAAAGTTCACACCAGGCGAAGACGTCAGCTCCAACTCTCCCGTGGTGGCGCGCGTGCGTTCGCTTCCGCAGGAGCTGCGCAGCACCGAGACGATGCGCTTCACCGACATCGAAAATAGTCATCACGTGGAAATGATTGGAACTTACAGTACATTTCCGGAAGTCAATTGGGCGGTGATTGCGCAGCGCAGCCTTTCCGAAGCCCGCGCCGACGCCGGTGTTACCGAGTTAAATCGTCAGGCACTTACTTTCGTCAGCATGGTGGTACTCATCGCTATTGTTGTCGGCTATTTTTTTGCCGTCGCCATCAGCCAGCCCATTCACGGTCTGGCTGCTTCCACCCGCGCCATCAGCCGCGGCGAATTTCATCAGCGCACAAAGGTTCAAGGCGCGTCCGAAATCAGCGAACTGGCCGAAAATTTCAACAAAATGGCTGGCGACATCGAAGAGTACATCGAGAAGCTCAAGGAAGCCGCGGAAGCCAATCGCGAACTTTTCCTCGGCTCCATCCGCATGCTCGCCGCCGCCATCGACGAAAAGGATCCCTACACCCGAGGCCATTCCGGCCGCGTGGCGAAATATTCCACGCTCATTGGCCGCGAACTCGGGCTCAGCGACGAGGATCTCGACAAACTGCGCATCGCGGCGCTTTTGCACGACGTAGGCAAAATCGGCGTGGACGATCGCGTGTTGAAAAAGCCCGGCGCGCTGACCGCGGAAGAATTCGAATTGATGAAGCAGCACACCGTGAAAGGCGCGAACATCATGCGCCCGGTCTCGCAGTTGAAAGAAATGCTGCCCGGTATCGAACTCCACCATGAACATATGGACGGCCGCGGCTATCCGTACGGCCTCACTGCGCCGCAAATCCCGTTGATGGCTCGCGTGATCGCGGTGGCCGATACGCTGGACGCCATGACCACGAATCGTCCCTATCAGAACGCGATGGAACTGGAATTGGCGTTGAGCAAAATTAAAGCCTTGGCCGGCGCGAAGTTTGACGCGGTCATTGTTGGCGCGCTTGACGCTTCCATCACCAATGGAAAGCTTCGTTTGACCGCTGTGGAAGTCCAGGTCTAAGCACACTCGACCAACGAAGGTAGCGTCGGGCTCCTATCTTTGCGCGCTTGTCTCCAGAACCGTCATCACGCGGCCATCTGTTACACTTTGAATTGAACATGATTTCACTCTTTGGCAATCCGGAAAAAGTCGAGCCGTCTTTTCTCGAGAAGATCAAAGCCTCGGTCACCAAGACCAAGGCCGCGCTCTCGGAAACCGTTGACAACATTTTTCTGGGCGAAAAGCAGATCGATCCAGCGGCCCTCAAACACTTGGAAACGGCGCTTCTGTCGGCGGATCTTGGCGTCAAGACCACGCGTGAAATCCTCGACTCTGTAAGAGAAAAAATGGATCGCAACGCGCTGTCCGATACTTCGCAATTGAAACGCGAAATCAAATCGCATGTCACACGAATTCTGCAATCCGCAAATGGGAACCAAAAAGATCTGGGCGCAAGCAATGGCAATGGCGGCAAACAACCGCGGGTCATTTTCATTGTCGGCGTGAACGGCGCGGGAAAAACTACCAGTATCGGCAAGCTTGCCAATCGCCTGCGCCAGCAAAACTTGAATGTAGTTTTGTGCGCGGCGGACACATTTCGCGCGGCGGCCATCGAGCAGCTGGAAATTTGGGCGCATCGCAACGGCGTCGAAGTGATCAAACAAAAGTCTGGCTCCGACCCAGCGGCAGTCGTGTTTGACGCGATGGCGGCGGCAAAAGCGCGCAACGCCGACGTGGTTCTTGTAGATACAGCTGGGCGGCTGCACACAAAATCCAATTTGATGGCCGAACTGGAAAAGATGAAGCGCACCGCCGCGAAAGTGATTCCCGGTGCGCCACACGATGTACTGCTCGTTATGGACGCGACCACAGGCCAGAATGGGCTCGCGCAAGCGCGCGAATTCACAGGTGCGGTCGGCGTCACCGGAATTGTGTTAACGAAACTCGACGGCACCGCGAAGGGCGGAATCGTCGTCGCCATTTCGCGCGAACTTGGTTTACCGATTCGCTTTGTCGGCACCGGTGAACAGATCAACGACATGATCCCGTTCGACCCCGAGACCTACGCATCTTCTCTCTTCGATTAGCTGATGAACGAACATGACATTCGCTTCATGCAGCATGCGCTCGAGCTCGCGCGCAAGGGTGTCGGTCTCGCCAGCCCCAATCCCACCGTCGGCTGCGTCATTGTTCACAATGGCCAAATTGTCGGCGAAGGATTCCATCAGTACGACAAACGCGATCACGCGGAAATTGTCGCGCTGAAGGTGGCCGGCGAAAAGGCGCGCAATGCCACGGCATACGTCACTCTCGAACCGTGTAACGTCACCGGGCGTACCGGCCCGTGCACCGCGGCTTTGCTGAACGCCGGAATTTCGCGAGTCGTCGTCGCGACGCAAGATCCAAATCCTAAGGTAGCGGGACGCGGTCTGGATGTGCTGCGCGCCGCCGGCCTGTCGGTAGATTCCGGAATGTGCGAAGCCGAAGCACAGCACCTCAACCACGGATTCGCGTGCTGGGTTGGTGCTGGCCGCCCATTCGTCACACTGAAATCCGCGTTAACACTGGACGGACAGTTGACACTAAAGAATCAGGGCTCGTCCAAAAAGCGCAACTGGATCACTTCCGAAGAATCGCGCGCTGAAGTGCAAAAGCTTCGCCATGCCTCCGACGCGGTTCTTACCGGCATCGGAACTGTTCTTGCCGACGATCCGTTGCTCACGGATCGTAGCGGCTTGCCTCGCAGACAGCGTGTGCTGCGAGTGATTCTCGATTCCAAGTTGCGTCTGTCACCGAAATCGCGCATCGTGAAATCCGCCGACAAAGATTTGCTCGTTTTCACCGCGGCTCCGTTGCGGTCGCAGCGTGCGCGCAAACTGCTGGATGCTGGCGTTGAACTCGTGCCCGCCCCGTTCGCGCGCGGAAAACCCGGCAAGCTCGACCTGAAAAGCGTTCTGCAGAAACTCGGCCGGCGCGAAATCTTGAATGTGTTGCTCGAAGCCGGACCACGGTTGAACGGTTCGGCTCTGGGAGCAAACCTCGTGGATCGCCTTTTTTTCTTTTACGCTCCTAAAATCGCGGGACATTCCAATACTCCATTCACGCTCGGACCAGCGATTTCAGCGCTGCCATTTCAGGAAAAAACTCTCCGCGAATTTGGCTCTGATTTCGCAGTGGATGCTCTACTGCACAATTATTTTGAGCTTTAATGTGTCCGAATCTCTCATTGGTGGTTTCCATCTGAAAGATGCGATAAACTTTAGTCGAAATAGATGACGTCTTTTTCCCCGTCCACTTTTCACGATCGTTGAGGTACTTCCTATGTGCGCCACAGCAGTTTCTGACATCCGCATCCCGCATTTCATTGGCGGCGAATGGATCAATTCCAATTCCACCGAATGGCAGGACCTCGTCAATCCCGCCACGCACGCCCCGTTAGGAAAAGTTCCGCTCGCTGGTGTTGCCGAAGTGAACGCCGCAATCGAAGCCGCCGCCGCTGCGTTTCCCGATTGGCGCCGCACTCCTCCCGAAGATCGCATCCAGCCGCTCTTCAAATTGAAGATGCTGCTGGAAGAGCATCTCGATGAACTGAGCCGCCTGATCACAATGGAAAACGGCAAAACTTTCAGCGAAGCGAAAGCCGAATTCCGCCGCGCCATCGAAAACGTCGAAGTCGCCTGTGGCATTCCGATGATGATGCAGGGTTATAACCTGGAAGACGTCGCTCGCGGCATCGATGAAATGATGATTCGCCAGCCGATGGGCGTCGTCGCCGCCATCACCGCTTTCAATTTTCCCGGCATGATTCCTTTCTGGTTTCTACCGTACGCAGTTGCCACCGGAAACACTTTCGTGCTGAAGCAAAGCGAACGCGTGCCGCTGACTATGCAGCGCGTATACGAACTGCTGCAGCAGACCGGCCTGCCCAAGGGCGTCGTAAATATGGTTCACGGCGGAAAAACCGCGGTGGACACGATCCTCGATCATCCAAAAGTTCGCGCGGTCAGCTTTGTCGGCTCAACGCCGGTTGCGAAATATATCTATGCTCGCGCTGCGGCCAGCGGCAAGCGCGCACAGTGCCAGGGCGGCGCAAAAAATCCTGTGATCGTCCTTCCCGATGCTGATATGGCCATGGCCACGCAAATCATCAGCGACAGCGCGTTCGGATGCGCCGGGCAGCGCTGCCTGGCGGTTTCCGTCGCCGTCGCCATCGGTGATGCGCAGAAAACTTTCCGCGATTCCATCGCCGAGTCCGCGTCGAAGCTTCGCGTTGGCTATGGCCTCGATGAAGGCGTGCAGATGGGCCCGGTCATCACGCCTCAGAGCAAGCAGCGCATCGAAAAACTGATTGGAGAAGGCGAAAAATCCGGCGCCAAAGTTCTGGTGGATGGCCGCAACGCGAAAGTCCCCAGCTACGAATCCGGCAATTTCGTGAAGCCGACAGTTCTAGACGGTGTCCCTGCGGAAAGCGAACTCGCGCATACGGAAATTTTTGGCCCGGTGCTTAGCCTGGTTCACGCAAAAGATTTAGATGAAGCCATGAATTTTCTGGAGAAGAATCCTTTCGGCAATCAGGCGTCGGTGTTCACTTCAAGCGGCGCTGCCGCGCGCAGATTCCGCTACGAAGCTCCCGCGGGAAACATCGGCATCAACATCGGCGTCGCAGCTCCCATGGCCTACTTCCCTTTCAGCGGCTGGAAAGACAGTTTCTTCGGCGATATGCACGGCCAGGGCCGCGATGCCATCGAGTTTTACACCGACAAAAAGGTTGTCGTAGAGCGCTGGGCAAAAGACCACTCCCGCAAGTTCTAAGGGCTTTCGGTAGTTGTACCCGGCTTATGCTTCCCATCCGTCATTCCGAGCGTGGCGAGGAATCTCTCTTCGATTTCTTGTATTGCGAACGGATAGCCCGCGGTAGACACTCACCTCAACTCACCCAATCCAAAACCTTGTACCACATCCCCGCAAACGGCAGGAACCACGGCTTTCCGTTATAAACACCCAGCGGCGCGCCCGGAAACGGAATGCCCGCAAACGGATTCTCATCGCGTCCAGTCAAAATAGATTGCGCGATTTTCCGCCCAAGAAGCGTCGCCATCGCGACGCCATGCCCCGCATACCCGACGGAATAAAACATTCCGTCCATTTTTCCTGCGTGCGGCATGATGTCGAACGCGAAATCCAGCGTCCCGCCCCACACGTACTCGACCTTGGTTTCGCGCAGTTGCGGATAAACAGAGATCATCCCGTCGCGGAGAATTCGCGCGCTGTCCCGCACCGTGTTTTCATTCTCTGGAAAAAATGCCGCGCGGCCGCCGAACAGCATTCGGCGATCTGGCGTCAGCCGGTAGTAATACAAATAATTTTTCGAGTCGTAGATCATCCGGTTGCGCGGGCTTAATTCGCGCGCCAGGGCTTCTGGCAGTATTTCCGTCACGATAATGAACGAGCCTATGGGAATAATTTTCTTTTGCAGCGATGGTGTAACCCCGCTGGTATAGCCGCTGGTCGCAATCAAAACGTCTTGCGCATGTAACGAACCCCGCGATGTTTTTACGTTCCAGCCTCTTTCGGCCTGGCGCGAATCGCGTTCCAATCTCATCACGCGTGTCTTCTCGTGAATTGTGGCTCCCGCTTTCGCAGTAGCGCAGGCCAAACCCGCGACGTACTTGGCAGGATTCACTCCCGCGCTCACTTCATCGACCATTCCGCCATGATAAATTGCCGAGCCAATCTCCTGTGGCAAATCGGCCTTCTCTACGATTCGCAATTTGTGCCCAAACTCGTGCTCAATCGTCTCCGCGCCGCGCCGGAATTCGGCAAAGTGTTTCGCCTTACACGCGACTTCCAGATGTCCGCAACGCGAAAAATCACAATCAATGTTTTCTTCACGCACCAGCGCTTCCACGCAGTCAATCGATTCGAGCGACGCCGCATACATCCGCTTCGTCGCCTCGCGCCCGTATCGCGCAATCACCGTTGCCGTTCCCAGTTTCAGGCCGGTCAACACCATGCCGCCGTTGCGGCAGCTCGCGCCCCATCCAACATTCTCAGCTTCCAGCACAAGAACTCGAGCGCCCCCCTTCGCCAAGGTTCGCGCCGCCGATAATCCCGTAAATCCCCCGCCAATCACCGCAACGTCGACCGATTGCGGCAAATCGCGCACCGGAATTTGCGGCGTCTCAACTGTCGTCAGCCAAAAATTCTTCTCCGCGATCGTCATATATTCTCCGCCGGTCCTCCGACTTTTCTTCTCTCCGACCTCTGTGCACTCTACGTTAAAAACTGCCTTAGCATTTGCACAATTTCTGACGTTTGCGGATCTGTCGATTTTTCAATTGTCCGCGACCAACTTCGCAGGCTCCGGCAACTCCAGCACGGCTCGCCACGCCTCATCGATCGCCGCGTCCGTGTACGCTCGGGCCGCTGAATCCGAATTTGCAATGGTGATATTTCCAAACGGCTTGCGCCCGATCACATTCGGACGAGGACCCGGCGGCAGATCGCGGTCTGAATATGAATCGTATTCGTACGCGTATCCATGCGCCCAGCGATTCACCGTGATCGCTTCAATGTCGCGCGCCGCGTCGAATCCTGCATTGCCGAGCATGCGTTGCAACTGATCCCGAATATTTCTTTCGATCGTCTCGAATGTTGTGCTCAGCAATTCATACCGTCCCGCGCGATATTGATCTCGCCGCGGCGCCCCCGGGCTGCATGGCGTGCGCAGCATGAACAGCACTGCCGGTTCTTCCGGTTTACTCGGAAATTTGTATTCGCCCATACTCACAGGAAAATCCAGAGCAATAAATGAATGGTAGCCGCCCGGCGCCATAATCTGGTGAATTCCCAGTTTCTGGAACGCTTCCCAGTTGCGAATCGCCACATGCGTGTAAATGAATGGAGCCTTTACACAATAATGCAGCGCTTTTTTTTGCGCCTCTGGCAACCGCGGACACAAATACGGCACCATCGCGTTGTAGCAAGCCAACACACAGTGTTTCGCCGTCACCTGTTTCAGTTTCCCGTCCCGCACATACGCGACGCTCACTCCCCTTCTGCCTCTCGTCGCGTACAACCCAGCATTTACAACCGTGCTGCCCAGCCGAATCCGTACTCTGTTCCCCACCGTGTCCAGTTTCGAATAGTCCTCTTTCGCCGTGACCACATCCTCCATCGTGCTTCCCGGGATGCTCCCCGGAATCAGTTGGCGTACCAGCAGCCGCGCCACTGTCGCATTCCCGTCAGGAAAATGAAAAATGTACGGCTCTTCTTTTTCCAACTCGCCCAAACCCAGTCCGTCGAATCCCGCGTACGCAAACGATCCATAATCGTCAGGATTGCTGTAACAGCCGTACGCGGAAATCGCTTCAATCCCAACGGCAAACAGGTCGTGCGAGTATTTTTGAAAAAACGGCAACGACTCCGGAAGCGCGCCGCAATATTTCGTCAAGAATTCCGCGTAGCTCATCGATTTCAACAGCGCAATCTTTTGTGCCTTGCTTTTCCCCGCGAAATAATCCTTCTTGTCGGTATAAAGCCTGGCAATGTCCTTCTGCACCGCCGCCGAGAGTGGTGTCTTCGCAAGAAACTCATTCCACGGACTCGTACCCAGCCCGAGTACCAGCTTATCCGCTCCAAATGTCTCGCGATCGAAGAAACATCCCGTGCCCAGATTCGCGTAAAGCTTTTGATCGTAATCCTGGTAGAACCTCTGCACATCAATTCCCAAATCTTTCAACAAGCCCTTGGCAACTTTGCTGTACTCGGCGGGACTCTCAATCGATTGCGTTCCTCCGTTCGCCAGCAACAGTCGTCCGCTGACTTCGAATTCGTTGCGCCTCGCGTGCCCGCCGAAATCGTCATGGCTGTCCAGAATCAGAACGCGTGCGCCATTTCCTCTATCCTGTCGATAAAAATACGCAGCCGCCAATCCGCTGATTCCCGCGCCAACTACGACCAGATCGTAGGATTCCGAGTCGTCTTCGATCGTGCCAAACGTCTCCCAGGATTTTCCGTCGCGCAGCTTATGCGCGTATTCGAATACGCGCTCCTGATCTCCACGCAATCCGGTGAGAGCCGGAGGATAAGCAGGCAATGCAGCATCCACCCGGCCATGCGCGGCTCCAACGGGTAGCCCAAGCGCAATGCCACCAACGGCCATCGCCGCGCCGTCCAGAAAATCCCGGCGCGTTATCTTGCGATGCATCCCCAGCTCTCGATCTCGCGACACAGTTGTCATCAATAGTTCGCTTATCTGCCCCGCAACTTTCGTGTGCCGGCAATCTTACTAAATTCTAGTAAGGTTGGCACCCTAGCTGCTCACACTAGCTGCTCACACCGAGCCCGCCGGCGAGATTCAATCCGAGGGCCGCCACAAGAACGTGATCAGTCCTGGCTATTCACCGCTCACTATTTACTACTAACTCTTGCCCCTGCTTGTTCTTCTCTTTCAATTTTCCCTTTTCTCTTAAATTCGCTATCTTTGAATGATAATCATCATGTTTACCGGCATCATCGAACATCTCGGCACCATTTCCCGCCTCGAACTAGACTCTGGCGGCGGCAAAGTCACTGTGCACGCTCCCTCTCTTGCGCCAAAACTCGCGCTGTCCGCCAGCGTTGCTGTCAACGGCTGTTGCCTGACCGTCGTGCATCGTGATGAGGAAAACTTTTCCGCCGATCTCTCCAGCGAAACTCTCGACAAGACTTCTTTCACTTCGCTGAAAACTGGCGCTCGTGTGAACCTTGAGCAACCGCTTACCGCCGGCAAGGAATTCGGCGGCCACTTTGTGCTCGGACATGTGGATGGCACCGGGCACGTCGCGCATCTTACGTCCACAGGCGACAGTTGGCTCTTCGGTGTCGCGATTCCGCCGGAACTCGCGCGATACGTGGTCAGCAAAGGTTCGATCACGATTGACGGCATCAGCCTTACCGTTGCGCGCTGGTATGTCCGGAGACAATTTTCACTCGCTGAGATCGCCGTCATCCCGTACACCTACCAGCACACCAACATCGCCGACCGCGTTGCCGGAAATCTGGTAAATCTCGAAGCGGATATTTTAGGTAAATATATTGAGCGCTACACTGCGCGGCGCGACTCTGCTGCCCCTGTATCCGCACTTCGGGTTGAAGACCTGATTCGCCAGGGCTTCTAAGCGAGGGATTCACTTCTACCGCAGCTTGCCGTTCTAAGCCCTAAACCTTTGTTGCTCTCTCTTTCGCTTTCTCGCGTGCACCGCGCCAGTACAAAACCAATCCCAGAACAATTGCGGCCACCGTTCCGCCAACCAGCTTTATTTCGAAAACAACCTTGTGCAATTCTTCTCCGGGCGGAAACAGCGACAGGACGATGCTTCCCAGCACCACCGCGAATCCGCAACCGCCTGCGAGCCACACTGCAATTTTTCCGCCCGGCACCAAGACTGCCTGGGTGTTATTTTTGCGATCCGCTCTCCCCGCCAATTTAATGACCGCGGCGAACATATACAGGAACGGAATAAAATAAAGAATAATGGCAGCAAGAATCAGCAACTGGTAAGCCGCTTGCACCGTGTCCGTTTGAATCTGGCTTAACAACAAAATTATTCCCGATATACTGGCCTGCACCAGTATGGAAATGTGTGGCGTCTTCCATTTCGGATGTATTTTCCCAAATGCGCGAGGCAAATAACGATCAATTCCTACTACAAACGGCACGCGCGCAATTCCCGCCACCGTGCTGCCTACACCGCCGGCGTTTCCGACGGTCACCAGAATGGCCGCAAGAACTCCCACAAACGCAACTTTCAAAATTCCAGAGCCAATCCCGATGGCCTGAAACACGCCGCTCTTAGGATCGAGATCGCCTGCCGAAACGAGCGTCAAAATCGCAAACGTTCCGGCGATGTACATGAACGCGATCAGCGCGCCGGCTCCGAATACCGCGCGCGGCAGAGTGCGCCGCGGGTCGCGCACTTCCTCGCTCATGGAAGAAACCAGTTCCAAGCCAGTAAACGCGAATGCAATCTGCGACCAGAAATTCACCGTGTCCAGATTCCACGTCGGCATCATGTTGGCCCAGGTGAAATGAGTCGCCGAACCGTGCTTCAGGTACACCAACACCGCGACCACGGCCAACATCAGCAACGGTACGTACGTGGAAACACCGCCGGCGTTCTGTAACCACTTTCCAATATTTAACCCAATGATATTCAAAACTACCGCCACCAGCAGTAGAACCAGCGATACCACCAGGAGGAAGGTGCGGTCCTGCGAAAGCGCTACGCCTCGACCTCCGAACACATACGCGCTCATGGAAGCGCTAGCCAGCAACAAACCGGGAAAATAAAAAACCGTATAGATCCAATAGGTCCAGCCGGCTACGAATCCGTGGAAATCGCCGAAGGCTTCCTTGGCCCAGACGTATAACCCGCCTTCTTCGGGAAAGCGCGAGGAGAGTTCATTGATAACGAACGCCCCTGGCACAAAGAAGAAAACCGCCGCGAGAACCAACAAACTGATCGAAGATGTGCCATTGTGGCCGGCCGCGGCAATCCATCGCGGGCCGAGAACCGTCGCGATATTGAATAGCAAGACGTCCCAAAAACCCATGGCCTTGCGTAATTGCGATTTCGGATCGGCAACGGCCGGAGCGGAAACGCTCAAAGTGTCACGTCCATCGCGGGAATCAATTTGTCTTGCATAAGGAAATTGTGGAAAAACGGATCGGGTGAGTTTTCAAATTCCTCCCAGGAGGAAAAAACACTGGCCTGGCCTTCCTGCAAAAACACGATGGTGTCGGCCAGTTTGCGCGCCAGGTGCGTGTCGTGCGTCACTACAATCGAAGTTTTGTGAAATTTCTCTTTCAGCCGCAATATCAGGTCTTCCATATGTACGGCCATGATGGGATCGACCATCGTCGTAGGCTCATCGTATAAAATCGCTTCCGGATTCTGCGCCAGCGCTCGCGCGATGGCCACCGCGCGTTTCATTCCGGTGGACAATTCGCTCGGCACTTTATCCAGCACGTCTTCCACTTCCAATTCCTTGCCGAGCTTTTCGGTGTACGCTACAACATCCTCGTACGTAACTCCTGGTTGATCCATCAAGGGAAAAGCAATATTTTCGCCAATCGAGAGCGAGTCAAACAGCGCGCCGGACTGAAACACCATGGTCACTTTGCGGCGCACTTCGTAAAATTGCTGCTCCGTGAAATTCGTAACATCCTCTCCGCTAACGATGACCTGCCCCGAATCGGCCCGCAAAAATCCCATGATGTGCTTTAACGCAACCGATTTCCCAACGCCGCTGCGCCCCATGATCACGCAAGTTTCTCCACGCTTCACGGCAAAGCTCACCTGATTCAGCACTGTGTGCTCGTCAAATGCCTTCGAGACGTTGCGAAACTCAAAATAGTTGACGGAATCTTTTCCGCCCGCGTCAATTGCACTGGTAAGGCCGATCTCGCTCACTTTTCTCGCGCCTCCCACATCTGCAACGCCGCTTGGTAATCCTGTGGCGTATTCATATTCCAGAAAAGCCGCCCCGCGCTATCAAACCGTTTCCAGTGCGTCTCGTCAAGGAGTTCGGTGCGCAAACGTTTCATGGCGTCGGTCACTTTGCGTATGCCCCCATCGAATGTGCTCTGCAACGAGTCCACCGCCGAAGTCCGCCAGCACGCGCACAATGGTTCGAGCCCGTATTCCGATTGCGGCACTACAACCTCGGCGTCACTCGCCAATGCCCGGTCCACCAGATAGGACAGCCACCCGCGCGTCAAAAACGGCATATCGCAGCTCAAAATCAAATTCCACCCGCAACTGGCCCCGGACTCCGCCGTTGTTCGCAACGCAGTAATGATTCCGCCGAGCGGTCCTTCGTCCGGCCAGCGATCCTGTATCAGTTTTACGTTCTGATCGAGATAACGGCCGAGGGGCGCCGCCACCTGCGCAGAACCCACTGCCTGCGAGACCAATTCACATAAGCGCGACAACAATGTACGTCCCTCGATCTCTACCAACGCTTTGTCCGCTCCGAACCTTCGGCTCGCACCGCCAGCGAGCACGTAACCGCGGACCGCGGCGTCATGGTTATTTTTTCCGGTCACTAGTCACCAATCACCCGTCAGCAGCCAGTATCTTCTTCCATCGCTTCCCTGCCCGGCCTGCGAATTCCCAACTCGCGTAATTTTTCCTGCAGGCTTTGCCGGTGCAGTCCAATCGTCGCCGCGGTCCGCGAAACATTCCAGCGGTGTGAGACCAGCTCCTTCGTGATCCAGGCAATTTCAAATTTACGTTTGCCTTCGCGAAAGTCCCGTTCATTCATCCCGGCGTCGTCTCCGCCAGTGGAATTTCTTCGCGTGAGCGGCTCCCCGCTAGCAACTTCTCTCGGCAAATCGCCCAGTGCGATTTCTTCGCCACGGCACATCACCACGCTGCGCTCCAACGCGTTTTTCAGCTCTCGCACATTCCCTGGCCAGTCATAAGCCTCGAGCGCCGCCAGCGATTCTTTGCTCAAACGCGCAACGCGATTCAGTCGCGCTCCATGCATTTTCAGGAATGCGTCAGCGAGTATACTCACATCGCCCTTATGCGAACGGAGCGGCGGCAGCTCGATCGTCACCACGCGCAACCGGTAAAACAAATCCTCGCGAAATTTTCCGCTGCGAATTTCCGCCGGCAAATCGCGATGTGTCGCGCTGATCACCCGCACATCCACGGGAATCGCCTGCGAGCCACCTAGCCGTTCGATCGTCCGATTCTCCAGCGCCCGCAAAACTTTCGCCTGCGTCACCGGATTCATATCGCCAATCTCATCCAGGAACAATGTCCCACCGTGTGCCTGCTCGACTTTCCCTCGCCGCTGCTGCGCCGCGCCGGTAAACGCACCCCGTTCGTAGCCGAATAGTTCCGATTCGATCAAAGTTTCCGGCAACGCCGCGCAATTCACGGCAACAAACGCCTTGCCCGCGCGCGGCGATCGCGCATGAATTTCCTGCGCCAGCAAGTCCTTGCCCGTGCCGCTTTCGCCCAGAATCAGCACCGTAGAATCCGTCGGCGCTACACGATCCGCAATTTCAAACGCGCGCCGCATCTCCTCTGACCGCCCGATCATCGCCCCGAACTGGCCTTCGGTAGCGAGTTGCCGCCGCAGTGAATCGTTTTCCTGCTCCAAGTAAGACAGCTTCAGTAAATTCGCCACCCGCTGCCGTAGCTCGTCCAGCTCAAATCCTTTCACAAGATAGTCCGCGGCTCCGAGCCGCAACGCGTCCACCGCCGTTTTTGCTGCGTCCAGAGCCGAAATCATCAGCACCGGCATCGTGCTTCCCTGATCGCGCAACATTTTTAGAAAGGAGAGTCCATCCTGACCGGGCAGGACCACATCCAGCAGCACCAGGTCCGGCTTCTCGGTCAGCAAAGCCTGGCGTCCGGCTTCGCCAGAGTCAGCCTCCGCAATGCGATACTTTGATTCCAGCGCGCGCCGCAATCCATATCGCGCTGCCGGCTCGTCATCCACAATCAAAATCGTCTTCATTCCCTCTCCAGACTTTTCCTCTCCGTGTGCTGGGTGCCCCAGGGTGCCGCTTTAGCTCCTGGGTCTCCTGATTTTAGTCGTTACGTCGTTACTTCCTCACTTCGTTGCCTGGCCTTTCTTTAATGGCAGCCAAACCGAAAATTTCGTTCCGCGTCCATTCGCCACAGGACTCTCCAGTTCAATTCTTCCTCCGGCTTCGCTCACGCGTCGTGCCACAATCGCCAATCCCAATCCGGTCCCCTGCGTTTTCGTAGTGAAAAACGGCTGCATCACCTTTTCCCGCAACTCCGGCGGAATGCCTTTTCCGTCGTCCTGCACACAAATCAGTGCGTTTCCATTAACGGCTGCCGCGCTGACCCGCAAATCGCCGCCGTAACCGCTCGCTTCCAATCCGTTCACCACCAAATTTGACACGATGTCGCTCACCGCTTCCCGGCTTGCCGTAACGCCGAGCGCGCCCTCTGCAATCACCCCAAACTGAATTCCCTTGCGTTCCGCTTCATGTTTCATCACCGCACTCACTTCGTTCACGATCTCTCCAACGTCGCTCGTCGCGGCGCCGCCTCCCAAAACGGTCGGCCTGCTGAACTGCAGCAACTGCCCCAATTTATTCGAAAGCCGCGAAACCTCTCCCAACACCATCCGCGTTTCCGCCTTCAACGATTCCGGCATCTCTGGACTCTCCATCTGTACCTGCAAAATCGTCTTGATCGATCCCAACGGATTTTTCAAGTTATGCGAAATGCTTGCCGCCATCTGCCCCAGCACCGCCATCCGCTCGCGTTCCGCCAATTCCCTTTCCAACCGCAGCTTCTCCTCAATCAGCCGGCACAAATCAAACGCCGCCGGCAGTTGCTCGCAAAGAAATTCCAGCGCCGCTCGAGTTTCCCCGGAAAGCATCGCTCCGTGCGGGCGGACCCACAGAACACCGATCGTTCGTCCCATTTGCTGAATATTAAATGTGACGAATTCATCGGTTGCCGTCACGTTGCCGGCCTCAACCGCGTTGATACGGAGAATGAGCTTTACATCCGCGACTTCCAGACTTTCCTTCAACCAAGTCTCGACAAATTTCTTCAACTTGTCGGAGTTTCCCTGGCGGGCAACTTCTTGAATGGCCGCCGCAATTCGTTGTGCCTGGTCCATCTCCGCCTGGGCTGTCAAGCGCAGGCGCTTACCCAATAATCGCTGGAGCGGCTCGAAAAAGACGACGAGCACAAATAGTAGAATCGCAGCCGAGGCCTCGGGAGGGACCACGGGTTCGAGCCAGGTGCTGATTCGGCGCACCAAGCTCAGGTAAAGCAGCGCAAAGAACGTGACGGATACGGCGTAGAGCAAGTTCCGTTGGCGTCCAATCTGCAAGAAATTAAATCTCTGTACGTAGTAGACCAGCAACCCCAGCGGAAGGATCGGAAGTAGGACCAGCATGCTGCTCATCCAGGCGCGTTCCGCCGCAACGGATGGATATCTCAACCCAAATTGGTCCGCGAAAACGTGTAGTTGTGCCGTGCATAGGGCGGCCCCGGCAAGCAATCCAGTGAGCAGCCGATGAAACCATTCCTGTCGAAATTCGGGCGCCTTCTTTACAAATCGTTTTTCCCAATAAGCGCAGAATGAGAGGGAGGCAGCCAGCCAAACGCCAAATCCGCGCCCCAGCGAATTTCCCGGGGTTAAGAAATCGAAGCGAGTTTCGGTTGTTAGCAGGGGATAAACTCGAAGCACGAAAAAGATTACTGGGGCATAGAATGCGGCCAGCCACAATCGTTTTTGCGTCGGGCTTTGCATTAGTCCGCGGTCTTCCGCAAACTCCAAGTGAAGGTGGGCCAGCAGAGGAGGCAGAAGGCAAAGTCCCAGACAGAGAACGCTCCATGAAAACACGTTCAGGATCTCGGGAGGTTGCGTGTAGTAAATCTGACCATTTAGCGCTAACAGCGAACCGGCGTAGAAAAGAAAGAGTGCGAGGCAAACAAAGAAAAATACTCGCTCAAAATTCCGTTGCCGACGATAGCCAAGAATCACCACCATCCAGAACAGCATCAGCAGCGTCCCAGCCGTGAAGCCGATCAGCCGAACATAAAGAAGCGTCCCCACTCAGGGCCTCGCGCGGATTCTACGCCGGGCAAAGGAGCACGGCAATCTCCAAGTGCAAGATCTTTCTTGCATCTCGCAACTATATGAAAATAGGTAGCTTACACAGAAAGACGTCGGATGTGAAAATCTAGTAAGAAATCCAGAGATGCTGTCCAGAGGCTTGACTTGGAGGGTTAGTCTGGGTATATTAGCACTCGGCCATGAGGAGTGCTAAGCCCCTCGGCCCTTACCTAGTCGGGAGTTTTAAGTACAAATTCCATTCTAGGGATTTGTAAGTACGAATCACAGCTCACCTGCAACTAAATAACGGAGGTTTTGCAAAGATGGCAGTCAATCTCACCCCGCTCCACGACCGTGTAATCGTGAAGCGCATTGAAGAAAAAGAAACCGTAAAAGGCGGCATCATTATCCCGGACTCGGCGAAAGAAAAGCCGCAGGAAGGCGAAGTGATCGCTGTCGGCGCCGGCAAACGCGAAAAGGGCGAACTCATCCCCCTCGACGTAAAGCCCGGCGATCGCGTTCTGTTCGGCAAGTACGGCGGCACGGAAATCAAGCTCGACGGCGAGGAATACCTCATCCTGCGTGAAGAGGAAATCCTGGCCAAGCTAAGCGGCGCCGCAAAAGCCGCAAAGAAGTAGCTTTCCTTATCCCGTAGTGCAGGGCATCTGCCCCGCGGTTTTAGATTTCGTAGCGGCCGGTCTTTAGACCGGTTCTGTTTTGGGAAAATTAGCAATTCGCACCACGACCTATCAGGAGGAAACAAGAAATGGCGAAGCAGATTGTTACGGGAGAAGCATCCCGCCAGGCGATTTTGCGCGGCGTGAATGCTCTTGCCGATGCAGTGAAGATTACTCTCGGCCCCAAGGGCCGCAATGCGGTCATCGAAAAGAAGTTCGGCGCGCCGATCATCACCAAGGACGGCGTGACGGTAGCCAAGGAAATCGAACTCCGCGATCCGCTCGAGAACATGGGCGCGCAGATGGTTCGTGAAGTCGCTTCCAAGACTTCCGACGTTGCCGGCGATGGCACCACCACCGCCACCGTGCTCGCTCAGGCCATCTTCCGCGAAGGCGTGAAGACGGTTGCGGCAGGCGCAAGCCCCACGGCCCTCAAGCGCGGCATCGATCGCGCCGTTGAAGTTGCCGTCGAAGAAATCAAGAAGCTTCACAAGGACGTGAAGGGCGAAATGATCGCCCAGGTCGGCACCATTTCCGCCAACAACGACAAGCAAATCGGTGGAATCATTGCCGAAGCCATGAAGAAGGTAGGCAAGGATGGCGTCATCACCGTCGAGGAATCCAAGACGATGGAGACCACCCTGGAAGTCGTCGAAGGCATGCAGTTTGACCGCGGCTACCTCTCCCCCTACTTCATCACCGATCCGGAGCGCATGGAGTGCGTCCTGGAAAACGCGCTGATCCTCAACCACGAAAAGAAAATCAGCTCGATGAAGGACTTGCTTCCCTTGCTCGAACAGATTGCCAAGCTCGGCAAGCCGCTCATGATCATCGCGGAAGACGTCGAAGGCGAAGCCCTCGCGACTCTCGTGGTGAACAAGCTGCGCGGCACGTTGCAGTGCGCTGCGGTGAAGGCCCCTGGCTTCGGAGATCGCCGCAAGGCCATGCTGGAAGACATCGCGGTTCTCACCGGCGGCAAGGCCATCACGGAAGACTTGGGCATCAAGCTCGAGAACGTGAAGATCGAAGACCTCGGCCGCGCCAAGAAGATCACCATCGACAAGGACAACACCACCATCGTTGAAGGCGGCGGCAAGTCCACTGAAATCGAAGGCCGCGTCAAGCAGATCCGTCAACAGGTCGAAAACACCACTTCCGACTATGATCGCGAGAAGCTGCAAGAGCGCCTCGCCAAGCTGGTCGGCGGCGTTGCGGTCATCAAGGTGGGCGCGGCAACCGAAACCGAGCTGAAGGAAAAGAAGGCTCGTGTTGAGGACGCCATGCACGCCACTCGCGCGGCAGTCGAGGAAGGCATCGTTGCCGGAGGCGGCACTGCGCTTCTCCGCTGCATCGCGGCCATCGAGAAGCTCAAGCTGCATGATGACGAAGCAGTTGGTGTCGGCATCGTGAAGCGCGCTCTCGAAGAGCCCGCTCGCCAGATCGCGCTCAACGCCGGACACGAAGGCGCTGTGGTGATCGGCAAAATCCGCGACTCCAAGGACGAAAACTTCGGCTTCAACGCTGACACTGCCGAGTACGGCGACATGGTCAAGGCTGGCGTCATCGACCCGGCCAAGGTCACCCGCCTCGCTCTACAAAACGCCGCCTCTATCGCCGGCCTGATGCTCACCACCGAAGCTTTGGTGGCTGAAGTCAAGGAAGAAGACAAGAAGGCAGCAGCTGCAGGCGGCCCAGGTGGCCCCGGTGGCATGGGCGGAATGTACTAAAATAGCGAGATAGCCTAGCGGTCGCTGACTTTTCGCATAGCGATCGAACGACTTTTCCAGCTAGCCCAATATCTCAATCCAACAAAAAGGGCGGACCGATAAATCGGGCCGCCCTTTTTATTTCATCGCTGTGCTCTTAATGTAGTAGCGGATTTACCCGCTGCTTTCTTCTCTTGACGTAGTGCCGGGCTTCAGCCCGGCTCCCCACTTTGCTGTACTCCCATGTACCGAAAACCCTTGCGCAACAAATCCGTCCTCGAATAGCATCGCGCAACCCATGGCCGCCGACATATCGTCGCACCAGAATTCTTCATTCGTCAAAAAGCATCCCGCACTCACCTGCTTTCTGCTCACCTTCGCAATCTCCTGGATCGCCGCTCTCCTCGTCGCCGCGCCAAAACTTCTGCGAAGCGCTCCACTCCCAAAATTAACCGGCATCCTAATGTTTCCCGCCATGCTCCTCGGTCCCAGCTTCATCGGAATTTTTCTAACGCGCCAACTGGATGGACGCAATGGCTTAAAAAATCTTTTCGCAAGGATGCGGCGCGTCCGCTTGCAGCTTCGTTGGTACTCCGCGCTGCTGGTCCCACCGGCCATAGTTCTGGGCGTTCTCTACTGCCTCAAAACATTCGTCTCACCCATTTACACACCAAACCGTTTCTGGCTCGGCGTCACCTTCGGTTTCCTCGCCGGATTCCTGGAGGAAATCGGCTGGACAGGCTTCGCCTACCCAAAGCTGCGCCAACGTTTCGCTGTTCTGCCTGCCGCCGCAATCCTCGGCGTACTCTGGGGACTCTGGCACGCGCCAGTGATCGACTTCCTCGGCGCAGCTTCTCCTCATGGCAAAGCCCTGCCTGCCTTCTTCGCCGCATTTGTGGCTGCAATGGCCGCCATGCGCATCCTGATCGCCTGGTTCTACGAACACACACAGAGTATCGCCCTCGCCCAGCTAATCCACATCAGCTCCACAGGCACACTCGTAGTCTTCAGCCCGCCAGCGGTCACGCCGGCGCAAGAAGCCGCCTGGTACGCGCTCTACGCTGCTGTGCTTTGGGCGCTAGCCTTGCTACTGACGTTAGCTGCTCCAGCCGCAAGCTCGGGACGGAATACGTGACAACGTTCGCTCAGGCTCCAGCGCGCGAAGCCGACGTTTCTGTTTTCGCAGCGATAATATCGATCTCGTGAATTTTCGGCTCGTTCGCCAGCAGCTCTTTGCCCTTGGACATCAGCGCCTTGGCGATGTCGCCATTCAGATGCGCTTGCCGGCCAACGTTATCGGCAAAGGTGTCAAATATTCCAAAATTTGCCGGGCCCATCTTCACCGCATACCAGCTGACGGTATCTTTTTCACGCTCCGCCAACGGCTGCGCTGATTTCAGAAACTCTTCCAGCTCTTTCTCCTTGCCTGGTTTCGCGTTCAACTCCGCCCAAAGTGCTTTTTTCACCATAAACCACCTCCAGCAGCTTGGATGCGCACCCGTCGAATAGGTGTCGCAAACAAATCCGCTTCGGCGCGAAAATTCCTCGCTATCAAACCGCCGCCCCAGCTAACATCAACGAGGTCAATCGGATGCTACCCTTGCAGATATTCGAGGAGTCACCATGAGAGAGCTCACTACAGACCTGTTTATCTCGCTCGATGGTTTCGCCTCTGGCGTCGATCAACCTCCTTACTTCGGTTACTTCGGCCCTGATCTCGAGAGCTGGGTACGCGAACATCTTGCTCGACCTCAGCTCATAATCATGGGACGAGTCACCTATGAAGCGCTCGCACAGTTCGTGCCGTCCGCCACCGATGAAGTCAGCGCCAGAATGAATGCCCTCCCGAGGTTGGTCTTCTCGAGCACGCTTGCTGAACCTCTTGCCTGGAAAAACACCCGCCTGGTGAAACGCGCAGCCTCGGACGAGATCAGGGAGCTCAAGCAGCAGCGTGGAGATCCGCTCCGGTCGATCGGCAGCGTCAGTCTGGTGAAGAGCATGATCCAGCTAGGGCTCGTTGACCGCCTCAGACTCATGGTCTTCCCCCTAATCCTTGGCAGCGCTGGCAGGGAGCCGATTTATGCCGGTTATCAACAGAGGGGCCTCGAACTCATCAATACCAAGATTCTCGACTCGCGGGTAATCCTCCTTGAATACCTGCCCCTGCGCCACCCAACCAGTTAGCGCCTCGGCCTTTCTTGCCTCCACGCGCCGCCTTCGCTAGACTCTTCCAGCCTCATTGCACACGGCTCCGCGGGGGTTGCCAATGTCTGGATTCTTGCAGCGCCTTCTACCGCGCGAAGAGGGTTTCTTCGATCTTTTCGCCAAGCAATCCGAAAACATCGTCGTGGGTGCCAAAGCGCTCCAGCAAATGCTGTCGCATTACACGGGCGTCCCCGAACAGGTGCAGACCATCAAGGCCATCGAGCATCAAGGCGACGAGATCACCCACGACATCCTGACTAAGCTCAACCAAACTTTCATCACTCCATTCGACCGCGAAGACATCCACGCACTTTCATCCCAGCTCGACGATGTCATCGACTTGATCGACGCCGCCGCCAGCCGTTTCGTCCTCTATCGCGTCAGCACCATTCGCGAAGGCACCATCGAGCTCGTCAAAGTTCTCGTCTCCGCCACTATCGAAGTCTCCGCCGCCGTACACGCCATCGGCACGCCGGATCAGGCGCTAAAGCACTGCATCGAGATCAATCGCTACGAAAACGAGAGCGACCGCCTCTGCCGCACCCTGATCGCGCAACTCTTCGACGAAGAAAAAGACTCCGTGCAAATCATCAAGTGGAAAGAAATTTTCGAAGTCATCGAAACCGCCGTGGACAAATGCGAAGACGTAGCCAACGTGATCGAAGGCGTAATCCTGAAGTCCGCATGATCCGCAAATGTTACCCAAATTGATCGTTCGCGCCTCACGTAATCGCCATCGTCATTCCGGAGACACAGTCCGTCATTCCGAGCGAAGCGAGGAATCTCTCTTCGATTTCAGCCCAGGCGGGGTCTACACCCGTGCCTAGCTTCTCGCTCCTCCTCGCCGTCATCGCTCTCACGCTCGCCTTCGAATTCTCGAACGGTTGGCACGATGCCGCCAACTCCATCGCCACCGTCGTCTCCACCCGCGTACTCACGCCCTTCCGCGCCGTAGCCTGGGCCGCCTTCTGGAACTTCATCGCCGCCTTCGTCTTCGGCACTGCCGTAGCCGCCACCATCGGCAAAGGCATGATCCACATCGAACTCGTCACCCAGCAAGTTCTTCTCGCGGGACTGCTCGGCGCAATTTCCTGGAACCTCATCACTCTGGTCCTCGGCCTGCCTACCAGTTCCTCTCACGCGCTGATTGGCGGTTACGGCGGAGCAGCTGTGGCCCACGCAGGATTCAAATCGCTGATCCTCGCCGGATGGGTCAAACCGATTGTTTTTATTTTTCTGTCGCCTGTCGTAGGAATGGTCCTGGCGATTCTTCTCACCACCATCGCCAGTTGGATCGTCCGCAAACAGCGTCCACGCAGAGTGGACCGCACGTTTCGCGGCCTGCAACTGCTCTCTGCCGCTCTTTTCAGCTTGGGCCACGGCACCAACGATTCGCAGAAGGGCATGGGTATCATCACCACTGCGCTCGTAGCGGGCGGCCTTATCAAAACTTTCCACGTTCCCTACTGGGTCATCATCTGCTGCCACCTCGCCATGGGCGGAGGCACCATGGCCGGAGGCTGGCGCATCATCAAAACCATGGGCCAGCGCATCACCAAGTTAACTCCCTTCGGCGGATTCGCTGCGGAAACCGCAGGCGGCCTGACTCTCGTCATGAATGCCGTCTTCGGCATTCCTGTAAGCACCACTCATACCATCACCGGCGCCATCGTCGGCGTAGGCGCTTCCCGCCGCCTCACCGCCGTCCGCTGGGGCGTCACCCGCCGCATCGTCTGGGCATGGGTCCTCACCATCCCCGGCGCAGCCCTAATCGGCACCATAATCTTCCACCTGCTAAAGGTTTTTCTCCCAGCCACATCGTAAACGCTGGCTCGCCTTGTGTAGCGGCGGGTTTATCCCGCCGTCTTTCTTCTAGCCAGGCGAAGCGAGGAATCTCTCTTCTCTTCGCCTTTCCGATACATCACCTCTGAGTCTCGGCCGAGTGTCGCATTGACGCAGGATCAAATATTGGAAGAAGCCTGACGCAGTTTAAACCGCTGAATCTTCCCCGTAGCTGTCTTGGGCAACTCAGAAACAAACTCCACGCCGCGCGGCCGTTTGTAAATAGGCAGACGAGAAACCACGAATTCCTGCAGGCTGGAAGCCAGTTCGGTGCTGCCAACGAATCCTTCCCGGAGGACGACCCACGCCACGGGCTTGGTCAGTCCATTTTTGTCCTTATTCGCTACGACCGCCGCTTCCGCCACCGCCGCGTGCTCAACCAGAACGCTCTCAATCTCGGACGGACTCACCCACGCACCGCTAACCTTCAGCATGTCGTCGGCCCGGCCATCGAACCAGTAGTAACCGTCGCTGTCCTGATGGAACTTGTCACCAGTACAAATCCAATTGCCCTGGATCGTCTGCTTGGTTCTCTCGTGACGGTTCCAGTAAGCCGCGCAAGCCGCCTCGCTCTTGACCCAAAGATTGCCAATTTCGCCCGCCGGCACTGGCTGGCCCTGGTCGTCGAGGATCTTCACTTCGCAGCCGGGAACGGCGCGCCCGCTGGAACCGTGCCGTATATCGCCAGGCGAGTTGGAAAGAAAAATATGAAGAGCCTCGGTTGACCCGATGCCGTCCAAAATCTCAAAGCCAAAGCGTTTGCTGAAGCGCTCGCAGAGCGACGCAGGCAAAGCCTCACCTGCCGAAATGCCCAGGCGGATACTCGAGAGATCCAAGTCGCTGTTCTTGCCGTGGAAATCCATCAAAGCCGCGTAATTGGAGGGCACGGAAAAAAAGAGAGTAGGACGATGGCGCTCAATCACGTCATAAACATTTTGCGGCGACGGAGTTCCCGGCCAAAGAATGGACGTTGCCCCAACCGCAAAAGGAAAATACAAGGCGTTTCCGAGACCGTAGGCGAAGAAGAGTCTTGCAACGCTGAAGAAGCGGTCCGATTCCCGAACCTTCAAAATGTTGCAGGCATACTGTTCGCTGGCGACCACCATGTCGTGTTGCAGATGTATGCAGGCTTTCGGAAAGCCGGTGCTGCCCGAAGAATACAGCCAGAACGCCACGTCGTCGGCGCACGTTGGAGCGGGAGCAAGCTCTGCGGAATGCGCTGCCGGGAGCTCGGAGAACGACAGCATTCCCTCGGGCGCCGTTCCCACCACGATGATGGACTTAAGAAAGCCAATCCGTTCGCGGGGAATCTGCTGAATCAAGTGCAGAAGTGACTCGCTGGTGATCGCAACTCGGGCGCGCGTGTCGTTCAATAAGTATTCATAATCAGTCGCGCGCAAAAGCGTATTGACCGGAACGGGAACCGCGCCGATTTTTATGGCTCCGAAAAAACAATAGGCGAATTCGGGAATATCCGGCAGCAAGAGGAGTACCCGCTCCTCCATGCGGACGTCCAGAGCGTCACGCAAGGCCGTTCCAAGCCGATTGACGCGCTCCGAAAGCTGCGAATACGTAACCCGCTGGTTTTCACATTCGATGGCAATACGGGTGCCGCGACCTTCCCGCACATGGCGGTCAACAAAATAGTCCGCGGCGTTGAAAGCTTCCTGAAATTGTTCGTAACGGACGGACACGTGCGAAGAGTTTACCTCAGCGCCAGCCGGCAAGGTATCGGCATCCTCGCGCCTGCATGAAAAAGGAATCATGTTCAATTCATCCAAGATCCTCTAACCAATCAACCGCATGTCGTTCGAACGAAGTCCCATTCAATGCCGAAAATTACCATTCACCTTCGATTTTTCCCCGTTCCCTGCTTAATGCTTGGATGATGTATACCTCCATGGTACCTTTCCGCATGAACCGCGAACTCCATCGCGCCGGTGCCGGCTCAGGAACTCTCCGCGACCGGCGCCCGCCCCGATCCGGTCGAGGCGCCTCGTCTTTTTCCGATCTTTGCGTTAAGTCTTTCTCTTCGGATTTCCCCGCTTTCTCGAAAAAACTCTTGACCCTAACTCCTTTCGTTTCTTCAATGCCCTCTCATTCTTTCACGCTCTTTTTCACTCTTGCATAAATAAGTCCTTTAGCTACTATACATACGAAAAATGCGTGGGGGTGGCCCTTCTGCTCGCCACCAAATAGGAACTATAGTTCCTTCCAAGAGTTCTCTCCCGTCCGGAGTCAGGAGCCCGTCAACTCCGCTTTGCACCCATCCGCTTTCTCCCACTCTTGCCGCAACCGCGTAATTCCACTATCGTTGCTGCCCAAACCGAAAGCGAGAACAACGGAATGAATCGACGGGAATTCCTTAGCGCAACTGGCGCAGCCGCACTCAGCACTTCCGGTGCGTTCCATTCCATGGAATCTCTGGCGCAAAGCGACTCCGGCGCCTTCAAAGCCATTCACAAACCGCTCGACCGTTTCGTCGAACAGTACCTGCGCGGCATGAACGCTCCCGGCATGACCCTGGTTCTTGCCGACCGCGACGGCGTGCAGCGCGTGGTCACATACGGGTTCACCGACGTGGTAACCCGGGCGCGGGTCAAACCCGATGAGCTTTTCGAGATCGGCTCGATCAGCAAGAGCTTCGTTGCCCTATGCCTTCTTCAGTTGCGCGATGAAGGCAAGCTGGATCTGCACAAACCCATCTTGGACTACCTGCCGTGGTTCCGCATCGAATCCTCGTTCGGGCCCATCACCACGCACCATTTCCTGACGCACACCTCCGGGCTGCCGGGCGTTCCTCCGGTTTTCTTGAGCGACCCCGCAGCGAAGCATCGCGCCGCCTATGCCCCCGGCAAGCTTTTTCACTATAACAACATGGCCTTTACTCTCCTTGGCCATCTCTTGATGTCTCTCGACGGCGGCGCGCTTTCTGACATCTACCGCAAACGTATTTTCGATCCCCTGAGCATGACCGCTACCGAACCCGTCATTACGCTCGATCAACGCGATCGCAGCGCAAAAAATTATTTCTCTGCCCAGGGCGATCGCCCTTTTCCTCGATTTGGAAAACTCAGTGAAGCACCGCCCATCGTCATGACCTCGGCTGCCGGCTGTATCGCATCGACACCGCATGATATGGGGCTCTACGTTCAATTTCTGGCCCGTCACGGGGAAGGCCCCAAGAAACGCCTGCTCAGCGAAGATAGCTTCTCTCTCTTTTCGACACGGCACATCAAGGCCGAAGAGTTCAGCCCGACCGCCAGTTACGGCTACGGGATCGCGGTCGATTCGCTTGATGGCCATACCATTCTCCGCCACACGGGAGGCATGATCTCTTTCGCCTCCGCGTTGCAAGTCGATCTCGACGAAGGCGTGGGTGCATTTGCTTCCATCAATGCCATGCAAGGCTACCGTCCCAATCCCGTTGCGCAATATTCCATTCAGTTGATGCGCGCACATCGCGTTAGTAAGCCGCTGCCCGCGGCGCCCGCCATTTCAATCGCCACCCACGTGGAAAACGCTTCGGACTTTGCCGGTACCTTCCAGTCGCTGGACGGAAGGAGCTTGGTTTTTGTCGCGGAAGGCTCTCAGCTTTTTCTTCAGCACCAGGGACAGCGCGTTGCGCTTGAGAATTCCGGGGACGGCATGTTCGTCGTCCCGCATCCCGATCTCTCCCGCTTTCTTCTTGTTTTCGGTCGTTCCGATGCCAAAAACCCCAAATCGCCCGTCGTGGAAGTCGGCTGGGGCAGCGATTGGTACGTGAAACCCGATTATTCCGGCCCCAAATCCTTCGACTATCCCAAAGAGTGGGACGCTTTCGTTGGGCACTATCGCAATGAGAACAACTGGATCGGCAGCACGCGTATCACTCTCCGAAAAGGCGCACTCCTCGTTGACGGAGTCACTACGTTGGTGGAGCAGAAGGATGGCAGCTTCCGCACGCAAGGCGATGAAGCCGATACCGAGTGGATTCGTTTTCACGACGTTGTGGATGGCCACGCACAGCGCATCAAATTTTCCGGCGAAGACCTCTGGCGCGTCGTCGCCCCTTAAGCGAGTCCAGTGTTATCATTGGAGAAACGGCAAATTTTCAAACTGGGACTGAGCTATGACGGAACAGCGCACACCTTTTGCAACTGTCGAAGAAGCCGTTGAAGAAATTCGCAACGGCCGCATGATCGTCCTCGTGGACGACGAAGACCGCGAAAACGAAGGCGACCTGACCATGGCCGCCGAAAAAATTACGCCGGAAGCCATCAACTTCATGGCCAAGTACGGCCGCGGCCTCATCTGCCTCACCCTAACCGAGCAGCGCTGCGACGAACTCCATCTTCCGCTGATGTCGCCGATCAACACCTCCGTCCACGGCACCGCCTTCTGCGAAGCCATCGACGCGCGCATTGGCGTGACCACCGGCATCAGCGCTTCCGATCGCGCCATCACCGTTCTCACCGCCATTGATCCAAAAACGAAGCCGCAGGATCTTGCACGCCCCGGCCATATGTTTCCGCTTCGCGCGCGCAACGGCGGCGTCCTTGTCCGCGCAGGACAAACCGAAGCCAGCGTGGATCTCTCGCGCATTGCCGGTCTCAACGATTCCGGCGTCATCTGTGAAATCATGAACGAAGACGGCACCATGTCCCGCGTGCCGCAGCTCATCGAATTCTGTCGCGAACACGATCTGAAAATGCTCACAGTCGCGGAACTGATTCGCTACCGCATGCAACACGAACGTTACGTGCGCCGCGTGGCGGAAACTATTCTTCCCACAGCGTTCGGAGATTTCCGTATGATTGCCTACGCCAGCGATGTGGACCACGATCAGCACGTCGCGCTAGTGCGTGGCGAACTGGAAGGCGCGGAGCCCGCGCTGGTACGAGTACATTCTCACTGCTTGACTGGAGATGTTTTCAGTTCCGCAGCGTGCGACTGCCACCAACTGGTCGCCCGTTCTCTTGCGGCGATTGCTAAAGAAGACCGCGGCGTTTTTCTCTACTTGCACCACACCGGTCGTGGCTTCGGCATCGAAGCCTCCTCTGAACCCGGCGTTCTTCCGCAAATCCACGTACACGCGCGCGGCCAGCTGGACCGTTCGCCCGCGCGCCAGCGTCTGGTGCAGCACGAAAGCGGCATAGGTGCGCAAATCCTGATCGACCTGGGCCTGAAAGACATCCGCGTCCTGACCAATCACCCAAAAAAGGTAGTAGCTCTCGAAGGCTACGGCATTCGCATCGCCGATCAGGTCCCACTTCGCATCGACCAGCCACGCGAAACGCACCAGGTCCTCTGATATGAAGAACAGTCATCCATTTGCAAGCGAGACCGTCCTTCAGCCAGTTCACGCCTTTGTAGTGGCCGACTTTCAGGTCGGTTCTTTTTCTTCGATTGGTTCTTGCTTCACGTCGGGCGTAGGAGGATTTTGATTCACGGCGCATGCGACGGCGATTTAGCAATGATGGCCTAGGTCACGCGCGCGCCGGACGCCGAGAACGCTTGCAGATCGCCGAAGAGCGCGGCTTGCGATTCTATTTGCTTGCGTTCGCCCACGACGACGATTTGCATGTTCGCGGAATCGAAATAAGTTCTTGCGGCGGACGAAATATCTTCCGGTTTGAGAGCGCGTACTTTTTCGCGGTAAGTTTCCAGATAATCGTCAGGAAGATCATTCAAGGCCAGCGTGGAAATTTGCGAAAGCAATCCGCTTTGCGTGGCCAGCCCCATGGAAAAAACGCCGGTCAAATAATTTTGCGCATCGAGCAATTCCGCTTCCGGAACCGGCAACGATCGCAGCTTGTCAATTTCATAAAAGATTTCCGTAAGCGATGCGGCCACAACGTCATTGCGCACCGCGGCGGAAACGGAAAAATATCCGTATTGCCGCAAAGGATTCACGCCGCTGCGTGGGCTGTACGTATAGCCTTTGTCCTCGCGGATATTCATCACCAGGCGTGAATTAAAAGCGCCGCCGTAGAGACTGTTGGTAAGGCCGAGCTTGATCCAGTCCGGATGTTTTCGCGTGATTGCGTGGCAGCCGCAAAGAATCTGCGTTTGCACCGAGCCGGGTAAATCCACCAGATACACGCGGCGGCCTTTCGCAACGGGCGGCTCGGCGCTCTCAGGCGCAGCCGGTTTCTTGCCGGTCCAATTTCCGAAAACTTTTTCCGCGCTTTTCTGCATGCCGGCAGAGTCGAAATCGCCAACGAGAATCAGGATGGCGTTTTCCGGCGTGTAGAAATCGCGATAAACAGATTGCAGCTCTTCGCGCGTGTACCCAGCCACCTGTTCTTCGGTTGGAGAAATCTGGGAATAAGGATGTCCGCCAAAGAGAACTTTGCGCAGGCGTTCACCGGCAAGAAAGCCCGGCTGGGTGCGCTCGAGTTTGACCTCTTCCAGTTTCTGGCGGCGCTCGCGTTCCAATTCCGCAGCGGGAAAAGTTGCTTCGCGCGCCAATTCGTTGACCAGTTGCAGCAGAGGCTCGGCGTGATCGCTGAGGCCGGCAAAAGAAATGGAACTGTTGTCCTGGCCGGCGTTGACGGAGAGATCCGCGCCCAACCCGCGAAGATGCTCTTCAATTTCGCGGCTGGAGTGTTGCGAAGTTCCGGTGCGCACCATGGTCGCGGCCATTTCGGCGAGCGCAGTGCCGCGCGAAGCGGCGAATGCGTTGCCGGAACGGAAATACAGTTCGCCGTGAAATTTTGGAATAGTGTGCGATTCAAGCAAAATAATCTCGAGCCCGTTGGCAAGCTTTGATTTTGTTCTTTTCGGCCAGCGCACTTCGCGTTCTGGCGCAAGTTCAGGAACTGAGTTCGCAGCGCGTTGCGGTTGCGTAGCCATCACGCCGCCTCCTGCGCCGACGTCGCGACGGGTTTGCGGAAGACGACGGCGCGGTTTTGCGCTTGCAGATATTTGTGCGCCGCGTCCTGAACTTGCTCTTTCGAAACGGCGAGAAATCCATCAAGAATGGTGTTGACCAGTTGCGGCTCACCATCGAAAAGCGTGAAGCAAGCTAGCAGATGCATTAAACCGTATTTCGGCATGTGTCCGCCGCGGCCGCCTTCGAGCGTGGCAAAGTAATCGGAGCGCCATTTTATTTTCAATTGGTCGAGTTCGGAATCGGTGATTCCTTTTTCCTGCATCGCGCGAACAATTCCGTCAAACACCGCGAGAGTGTCGTCGCTTGAAATCTCCGGCTTGTGAAAAATGCGCGTGGTCATCTGCGAAGGCCCGTCGTAGCCGAAAATATCGTCCACGCCACCATCAGCTTCCACCGCGATCTGTTTTTCGAGAACCAGTTCGCGGTAGACGCGGCCCGCGCGCCCGCCGTGAAGCGCCTGATCGAGCAGAGCCATAGCGTGCCAGTCGGGTGTTCGACGTCGCGGCATCACGTAACCGACGGCCATGGCCGGAAGCGTGCCGTATTTTTCCACGACGTCGCCTCGGCGCTCTTCGGTTTGCGGCGGTTCAGTGGGGTCGATAAAGTGCGGCGCGGGTCCGGCAGGAATGTTGGCAAAATATTTTTCCGCCAGGGAAAACCCGTCGGCAAGATTCACGTCGCCGAGAATCAACAGGACCGCGTTGTTGGGAACATAGTAGGTGCGAAAAAATGTTTGCACGTCGGCGAGGCTCGCGGCGTCCAGATCCGCGAAGTCGCCGTAAAAATTATGCGCATTGGCCCAGTTGCGAAACGCCACCGGCGGCATATCCAACCAGGGGAATCCTCCATAGGGCTGATTCATGACGTTGACGCGGACTTCTTCCTTCACAACGTCGCGCTGGTTGCGAAGATTTTCATCATCCACTTTCAGGGCGCGCATGCGATCAGCTTCGAGCCAAAGCATGCGTTCGAGGGCGTTCGAAGGAACGGCTTCAAAATAATTCGTGACGTCATACATCGTGGAGCCGTTCAGAACGCCACCGCTGGAATTGACCAGCTTGATGTGCTGCATTTTGGGCGCGTTTTCCGATCCCTGAAACATCATGTGCTCGAAAAGATGCGCGAAACCGCTGCGCCCCCGCGGCTCCAGACGAAATCCGATTTTGTAGTAAACGCCTACCGTGACGACTGGCGCAGTCGAATCCGGCGCAACGACGACGCGGAGTCCGTTTGCGAAAGTTTTATGCTCGATGGGAATGTGTAATGGCTTCACGCGCTTGCCCCTATGGATTGAGATTGGGAATCAGTTTTCAATGACACTCTGGCAAGCTCGCGCAGCACCGAATCCGAATCGCGAGCGAGCAATCTGGCGGCAAGACGGTTCACCGCACGATAAGCATCCAAATATTCTAACGGAAGAGGTTTCAAAGCGTCTTCGTGCATAGCGATAACCGAGTAGTCAGCGCGCGCCAACGGGCCAGTCCACGCTGCACGCGGGCCGACATGCTCAAGATTTTCGAGCACCTGGCGAGTGAGAGGCAATGCGGCTTGCAAAGCTTCCTGCCGTTTCATTCCCAGATAGATGAAAATTCGAATTGCAGTTTCTTGGAGTGCGAGCACATGGCCGGCAGAAATCGCCGCAGCGGCGTGATAGAGGGGCTTGAGTGGCGCAGCCATCAGCAGCGGCTGACCACCAAGAGCGCGCGTGAGCGCGCGTGCCACGCGAATCGCGGCAGGATCGCCTTCAATGGCAAAAATTCGCCCGTCCAGCGCAGGGATTCCAACACCGCTGAATGTTTGCAACGGATGAATCGAGCCGACGGCAGCGCCCAGAGGCCGCAATTGCGCAAAAACCCCAGAACTGAGTGCGCCACTGGTATGAAACACAGTTTTGCCTCGCAAGGCTTTGCCAAACGCGGCAAGGCGATTTACGACCGCAGAGATCGCGGAATCCGGGACGGAAATTAGAATCACGGAAGCGGACAGGACGCTTGGTGACAAGTCGCCGCTACCACGGCCACCACCGATGGAACGAACAGCGCGGCGCGCGGTGGCCTGGCTCCGCGTGACGACGGAGTGAATCTTCCAACCTTGCTCGCGCAAGCGGCGACCCAGCGCTCGACCAATTCGCCCTGCACCGATAATGGAAATTCCTGATTTCTTCACCATGCTAGGATACCGTGTGGCAACCTTCCAACATCAATTCATGCGCCTTCTAGAGCTAGTTTTCTTCGCGATGATCGCGGTTTTCTGGATTGCCTATGGCTTGCGCACGGCGCTGGGCACGCTGTCACTTCCCTGGCTGAAGGACTACGCTCCGGCTGAGGATGGCGATTGCCCGCGGGTGACACTGCTGTTTGCCGCGCGCAACGAAGAGGAAAAATTGGCGCAAGCGCTGGAAACATTGCGGCAAATCAATTATCCCGCGCTGGAGATTGTGGCGGCGAACGACCGTTCGACGGATGGCACGTCGAAAATATTGAGCGATGCGGCGCGGCGCGACCCGCGCTTGAAAGTTATAGACATTGCCGAGTTGCCCACAGGCTGGTTGGGAAAGCCACACGCGCTGCAGTGCGCGTATGAAGCGTCGAGCGGCGAATGGCTTTTGTTTACCGACGCGGACGTTCAGTTTCTTTCCGACGCGATACGCCGCGCGATCAGGCTGGTGCAAACGAAAAAACTCGATCACCTGACGCTGATGACGGATGTTGAGATGCACGGCTTCTGGGAAAAAACCGTTCTGACATTTTTTGGGTTGGGATTTCACCTGGCCACGAATCCGCGCGGTGTTTCCGATCCGCGGTCCCGGGCGTACATCGGAATCGGAGCATTTCAACTGGTGAAACGCGCGGCGTACGAAGCGAGCGGGATGCATAGGCGGCTGTGCATGGAAGTTCTGGACGACATGAAGCTGGCAAAAATCGTAAAGCAATCAGGATTCCGGTCAGCGGTCGGCGTGGCGCAGGATTTTGTCACGGTGCGGTGGCACGCGGGGGTTAGGAACATAGTTCGGGGAGTCACGAAGAATTTTTTTGCGAGCGCGGAATTCAAGTTGCCGGTCGTGGCGGTACTGCTTACCGCGATGTTTTGCGCAAATATTCTGCCGTTTCTAGCGTTTCCGTTTGTACACGGCTGGGTAATGGGATTTGTGGCCGTCAGCCTGGCGATTGCGTTGGGATTTCATGCCGGAACAGCGCTGGTGATGCGCGCTTCGCCATGGTATGCGTTTACGCAGCCTTTGGGAGCGGCGATTTTCGGATATATGTTGCTACGGTCGACCATCGTGACACTCAGACAGGGCGGAATTGTCTGGCGAGAGACGTTTTATCCGTTGGAAGACTTGCGGCGTGGGATTGTGTAGACCGGAAAGCCCGCCCACCTCAGAAGGCGGCCGCTACAAATGCAAAGGAATAATGGCATTAATCGGAAGATGCTTGCCGGGTCAAGGGATCGCGGCCGAAGACGCCCGATAGATCCTGGTTTTTGATGGAGCGGATACGGTCGCGGAGTTGCGCGGCCTTTTCGAATTCGAATTTCTTTGCAGCTTCGCGCATCTGGGCTTCGAGTTTGCCGAGGAGTTCGGCGACTTCGGTTTCGGTGCGCGCAGTGGCTACCGCGGCATCGAGTTCGCCAGCGTCGAGTGGGATCGAGACATAGTCGGCTTCCACGATTTTCGCCAGTTCCATGTCAACACTTTTGGTGATGGATTGCGGAGTAATTCCATTCTCCCGGTTGTAGGCGACTTGTTTTTCGCGGCGGCGATTGGTTTCCGCGATAGCTTCGTTCATGGAACGCGTGCGGGTGTCGGCGTAAAGGATGGCGCGGCCTTCCACGTGACGAGCGCAGCGGCCGATACTTTGGATCAAGGAGGTTGTGCTGCGCAAAAAGCCTTCCTTGTCGGCATCGAGAATGGCCACCAGCGAAACCTCCGGCAAGTCGAGCCCTTCGCGCAAAAGATTGATGCCGATGAGAACGTCGTATTCTCCGCGGCGCAAATCGCGCAGAATCTTGATGCGATCGAGAGTCTCGATTTCAGAGTGCAGATAGCGGCAGCGCACGCCGACTTCGGTGAAATATTCGCTCAGGTCCTCGGCCATGCGCTTGGTGAGCGTGGTAACGAGAACGCGTTCGTTCTTTTCCGAGCGGATGCGAATTTGCTCGAGCAGATCGTCTACCTGGCCTTTGACGGGGCGGATTTCGATTTCCGGATCAACCAAGCCAGTGGGGCGAATAACTTGTTCGACAAAAACGCCGCCGGACTTTGTGAGCTCGTAGGGGCCGGGCGTAGCGGATACATAGACGATCTGATTGGTACGGTTTTCGAACTCTTCAAAAGTGAGCGGGCGATTATCCAGCGCGGAGGGCATGCGAAAACCATAATTGACCAGCGTTTCCTTGCGGGCGCGATCGCCGTGATACATGCCGCGAACCTGCGGAACAGTCTGGTGCGATTCGTCTATGAAAAGTAGATAGTCCTGCGGCACATAATCGAGCAGCGTTGGCGGGGCTTCTCCCGGAAGGCGTCCGCTGAGGTGGCGCGAATAATTTTCAATTCCATGGCAGTAGCCGATAGTGCGCATCATTTCAATGTCGAAGAGAGTGCGCTGCTGGAGGCGCTGCGATTCGACAAATTTTCCCTGCTTTTCCAGCTCCTTTTTCCACCAACCGAGCTCTTCCTGAATGGTGACGATGGCGCGTTCGCGCTGTTCCTGCGGCATGACGTAGTGCGTTTTGGGATAGATGGGAACACGGGACAAATTTTGCTGGCCGGGGCGGACTTCTCCGGTGAGCGGATCGATCTGGCGAAGCGCGTCAATCTGGTCGCCCCACATTTCGATGCGGTAGGCCTGATCTTCGTAGGTAGGGTAGATTTCCAAAATGTCGCCGCGAACGCGAAATGTGCCGCGGCGCAAATCCTCGCTGCGTTCGTACTGAATATCCACAAAACGGCGGAGCAGCGCTTCGCGCGAGGTCTGAAATCCCTTTTCCAGCATGACCAGCATGCCGTAGTAGGCTTCAGGCGAGCCGAGGCCATAGATGCAACTGACAGAAGCGACGATGATGACGTCGCGGCGTTCGAAGAGCGAGCGCGTGGCGCTCATGCGCAGCTTGTCAAGCTCGTCGTTGATGGTGGATTCCTTTTCGATATAGACGTCGGCAGCGGGAACGTAGGCTTCGGGCTGATAGAAATCGTAGTAGCTGACGAAATATTCGACGGCGTTTTCGGGAAAAAAAGATTTGAACTCGTGGTACAGCTGCGCAGCGAGGGTCTTATTGTGCGCGAGAACGAGCGCGGGGCGATCCGAAGCCTCGATGACCTTAGCCATCGCGAAAGTTTTGCCGGAGCCGGTGACGCCGAGCAAAACCTGATGCTTGTCGCCGGCCTCAACTCCATGAACAAGCTGGGCGATGGCGGCGGGCTGATCGCCGCGCGGCTGGTAGGTGCTTTTAAGTTTGAAAGTCATGAACGACTGCTCCTGCCGGTCCGCCGAGGCACGCGCAAACTTCTATTATAGCGTGGCTGGCAGGTTTTCCATGTTTCGTGGAGAAAAGGGTAGTGGGTCATTTGAAATTCACCGATTACCGGCTGTGGCGACGTGTGGACATGGACGGCTCTCTGTGTATAGCGTTAAAGAATTTAGTGAACGGATTGCGGTGAGTCCGGGAGCAGGCGAATATCGGAATGACTCTTGGCGTCGAGAGTGTAGTGCACCGCGTTCGAACCGTCAGCGAGGGCCACAAGCACGTCCATGGACTGATGCGCGTCTTCGGTGGAGCGGACCAGAAGGCCAGTTGCGCGGGAGAAGTACAAAATTGTTTCGTTTTGGCCGGCGGCAGTGCCGCGAGTCGTCAAATTGCGGAGCTCGTAGTCGTCTGGTGTGGAATTCTTCGGCGAGGATTTCTGCCGCAGGCTGGATTGGATAAAAATAACCGCGCAATCTTGGTTTGAGTTTGCTAAAGACTTTGGCTGGCTCGTTTTCGCGGGTGAGTCGGACATGCAAGGCTCATCGTGAACGTATTGATATTTTTTCGTCCAGGACAATGCAGCGATTGGAGATGGATTCGTTTCCGGTTCGGAGGTTTGCCATTTTTGGCCGGCATGAATGCCTTGTTTTGGAAAGGCCATGGTCGCAGTGAATCGTCCCAGCCAGTCGTTCCATGCGAATTGCTGCGCGGGAGAAAGTTGATCGAGTCCTTTTATTTGCGAGGCGGAGCCGTTCAACGCGATCGAGACTTCCACCAATTTGTCCGGTGCAGTGGATTGGGAACCTTGCGGACCGCGGGTTCGCGAAGAGGCCGCAGATGAATCGCGCTCTGAATAATAGGTCTTGATATGAAAGCCAGCCGCGCCGGACTTGACGATTTCTACTTGCAGGAGGCCGTTGGCGTTTACCTGCGATGACGGCGGCAACTGCGGGGATGCTACGCGGCTTTCGCGTTTGCATAGTCCGGGAATTTTTGAAATCGATGTGGTAGAACAGAATCTGGCCGGCGCGCAGATGTGGGGCGAGTCGCAAGCGTTGCGAAAAAGACGAAGCCGCGACGATAGCAAGAATTGTAGCGATCAGAAATGCGCGCCGGATGATGCCACGCGGGCTCACGGCAAGCGCTCAATGGTAACAGTCAGTGCGAGCTTCGAGGAAAACTCCGGAGGTTTGGGCAGGCCGGGCACAGGATCCACGTGGCGGCTGGTGGTGCGGGAAGCGCTGCGGTTGGCGCGGAGAAGGCTGCCATCCAGTAGCGAGATCGTAGAGAGTGAATCCGCAAAAAACGATTCGTCTTTTTGTGTTTGTGATTTCCGGGCTTCGACTTTTAAGGCTGCTGGTGGCGACGGCGCGTTCCACAATAGTTGTTGAACGATATGCAGCGTTGCGGATGGCGTTTCGCCCTGGGCGTCGAGCCACTCCGTGGTTTCAGAGCCGCGAGCATTTTTCAATAAATTGCTGGCGGGCTGGAACGATTGTTCAGACATTGCGCCGATTTCGAACCGCAGTTGCGGAAAGATCACGTTGGGACGCACCGCGCGTTTCAGCCATAGAGATAAAAGCTGTGGAGCCGTCTCTGCGAGGGGCGGAAGCGCATTTTCGGCGGCGTTCGCGGTGTCGTCTCGCAGTGCACCTCGGCTGTTTTCCGTATACCGGATGATTTCAGCTTTCAGCCAGGATGCGCAAAACGCTTTTAGCGATAACTGCAATTCTGCATCGGCTCTTTCAGGAGGTTGCGGCGCTTCCTCGCATTGCTGACTTGCAGGCGCCAATGATTCTTCTATTGCCGCGGAGCCGTCGTCTTGAACCGAGCGTATGCTTCGAACCGCGCGCCAGTGAAGATTTAATTCCGCTATGTGGACAACCGGCGTGACGTAAGTTTGCGCCGCGACAGTTTCCGTTGTGACGCTATGCGATTCGGCTCTTAAGTTCAGTGTCACCTGATACCGCTCCTCGGCAGACGCATCGAAATGGCGCGTGATGGGCGGCTGCTGAGCGAACGCGCCGTGCGCCGTGATGAGCACCACCGCCAAACAAATTTGTCTTGCGCGCATCGCGAATGGCTTCATCACTTAATCGCCGTGTTCTAAGGCGCCGGTTGATTGGTAAGTGTGCGGTCAAAAAAATCGCTGGCCGCGTGATACGCCTTGAGCCACGAACGATGCAGCAGAAAATCGTGAATCTCGTCCGGGAAAATAAGTTGTTCGATGTGCACGTTGCGTTGGCGAAGGCGCGCGGCGAGGTCCACGGTTTGCGCGAAGTATACATTACGATCATCGTCGCCATGAATAAAGAGCACCGGCGATTTCCAGGTGTCAACGGAGGTGACGGGAGAAGAGTCGTGGGCGAGCTTGGTGAGCTCCGGCGAAATATTTTTGCCGTCCCAATTGTCGGTGGGCCAATCATGCACGCCATGCAGATCGACACCAGCGGCGAAGAGGTCCGAATTGCGCGCCAGGCCCAGCGCGGTGAGGTAGCCGCCGTAACTGCCGCCCCAGAGACCGATTCGCGCCGGGATTACGTCAGCGCGCGATTGCAGATATTTTGCAGCGGCGACGACGTCCAGATATTCGCTGGCACCGCGGCCGGCGCGGCCGGGAGCTTCGCGGAAGGCGCGGCCGTAGCCGATGCCGCTGCGATAGTTTACGGCGAGCACGACGTAGCCGCGGCTCGCGAGGTACTGGTTCATGGCATAGCAATTTGAGTAGTAATACATGTAGTGCCACCCGAGTAACATCTGGCGCATGGGACCGCCGTGAAAAAAGACGACGCCGGGGCGCTTTTCTCCCGGACGTAGATCTTTCGGGAGGAAGAGTTGCCCATGGATGTCGAGGCCGTCCGCGGATTGGAAAGTCACTTGTTGCGGAACGATTAGCTTGCTGGCAGGAAGACTGTCAGGCCACGTTTCCGCGGCAAGAGGTTGCGCTGTGGCGCGGGAATCTGCGATGCGCCGAACAAACGGATGCGCTGTGTGTTGCGCGTCGGAAGCCAAATACACAAACATATCGGTAGTGGAAACTCCGACCGGACTCCATTCAATCCCGGTGCCACTGCTCAATTGTTGTGGCATGTCGCCGGAAGCAGACACGCTCCAGAGATGTCGCCGGTCAACGTCGTTGCAATTCGAATTGAAGAGAACTGTCTTCTGATCCGCGCTTAACGACCATTGCTCGACTTCGCAGTTCCCGGGAGTCATCAACTTCGGAGCGCCGCTGCCTTCGACCGGCAAGTTGTAAAGATGCTGCCAGCCGTCCTGTTCGCTCGCGAAGATGATGCGATTTTCGGCGGTCCAATGAATCACGCCGCCTCCGGTATCGGCCGCCATATAGGGGAAGGAGTCCTGCAGTTCTTTGCCGCTGTGCCAGATTTCTTTGGCGTTCCACGTCGCGACGTCGGCAACTCTGATGGCCCACGGATGCGGGCGATCCGGTTCGATAAAATAGCCTTCTGGAGTATCGCGCGGCACGGCTGGCTGACGCACGAATGCAATTTGCTTTCCGTCGAGCGACCATTCGACGTTCGAATCGCTGTCAACGCTTGGCGCGACGAAACGAACTGTCTTGGTAGTTACATCGTAGATGCCGATGAAACTGTGATCGCCCCGTCCGGAAACAAAGGCAAGTCTAGCGCCGTCCGGCGACCACCGCTGTCCAGAATTCGTGCCGCGAACGACCAGCTGCTGCGGCTTTTCCTTGCCATCCAGAGGCGCGAGCCACAATTCGCCGTCGCGAGCATACGCGCAGACTCCTTTGCTCGAAATCTGCGGGTCATGGCCGGCGTCAATTTTCTGCGGCTCACCGCCACGCCACGCAATCTGAAATATCGCCTCTTCTGCGCCCGCGGGATTGCTGGTGGGATTGGGCGATTGTCCCGCGCGATTCTTCCCTTCCCCGCGCGTATAAACGATCGTGTTTGCGTCGCCGGAAAACTGCAGGTCGGAAAGGTCCTGGCCGTCTTCTTCCAGGTAAGCAGTGAGCCGGCGCGCTTTGAAGTCCGGCGCCTCCGCGACATAAATATTGCGCTTGCCTTGTTCGTCCAGCACCCACGCGACGCGCGGAGCCGACTTTGCCGCGGTCAAATTACTTGGGAAAGGCGCGCCCATGATTTGTTCCAAAGTGAACGATTGTTGCGAGTACACGGGCGTGAGCGCCATCAGAAGCAAAAAACTAATCCCACAGATCACACCGCTAACGCGAGTTAACTTGCGCGGCTGAATTTGCATCGCTCTCCTTTAATCCCCCGGCTGTTGTGCCGTGGTTTCTTCCAGGGAAACTTTTGGCTCAGAAAGTGGGCCTGAAATCTGCATGAAGCGAATCGTATTCTGAGATCTTGCATTGCGGCCGGAGGTACGACTCTCCGCCGTGAGATCGGTGTTTTCTGAAAAGCTGACGCTGCCTTTGAGCAAAAACTCGCTGGACGCGGACGTTAACCGCAGACTGTTCAGATCGAATCCGCCATCGCTCAGATGAAAAGTGCCGTCGCCCGTCGCCCAACGCGAAGTTCCAGTCTTCCATTCACCGATGGCCAGAGTGCCCGCGACGTCCCAGCCGCGCAACTCGACGTTGGCGAGGCGGATTTCGCCCTTGCCTGCCAGACTCGCGAGCAAGGCATCGTGCCCAATGCCCGTCGCGCGCAATTCGATGTTTCCCGAAGCCAAACCAGAGAGGTGATTGGACAATTGCGCGAGCCACGGCGTTTGCGGAATGACAACGCGCTCAAACGAAGCTGCCATTTGATATCGTGGCTTCGCGGAGAACACGGCTTCCGCCACGCCTTTCACTTCACCACCGGACCACTGAGCTTGCACGCTTTGCAAAGTCAGTTTCAGCGCATCCAGTTTTGTTTGCGCGCGAAATTGTTTCAGTTTGATTTTTTCAATCGTAAGCTCATCCGCGCGCAAATCCCCGGAAGCCCGAATTCGTTGCAAAACCACGCTGGGAGCCTCCGGCGCAGGCGCTCCGCCGAAGACCGGCGGCAATAGGCGCTGCAACCAGCTGGGCCTCGCTCGCGGACCGATCCAGCGGTCAAGCTCCGCGGCATCCAGGTGACCGGCTTGCAACTGAAAGCTCCAGGGAGCGATTTCGGTTTCGCCAAAATCACTGGGAATAATTCTTGGCTGCGCAACGAAACCGCTCCAATCGGCCCCAAAAGCGCTTATTTTACCGAGCGTGAATTTTCGCTCGGTGTCTCGCCACTCAGCGCGAAGATCCTCGATCAGTACCGGCTGGTTCAACCCAGCAACCTGCAAGCTGGCCTGCGAAACGTCCGCGCGTCCGCTCCACGCCGGCGGTTTGTCAGAATTCCAACTCCAATGCAGATCGGCGGCAGCTTTTCCTTTCAATTCCCAGCCATTTTGAAGCCTTCGCCCAAACGCGTTGGCGAGAGTGAAAATATCCTGCAGCTGCGCGGTCTGACCCTCGATGTGTATCCCTCCGGCGCTGCCATCAAAATCATAAAGGAAAGAAATATTTGCGCTGCTTGCAGGAGCGTTTACGCCTGATAAGGTGGCGGGTGCGGACTGGATCCTTCCGGCAGAAGAAATATTCTTGCCCGCGGGAATACTGACCGCGAAAGGTTCCACGACTAACTTCCGCATCTGCATTCCGCCGCGCATCGCCCGTACCGCCAGCGGCGCGATAAAACCGGGGACCGACCATCGGCCACCGGAGCTGGAAAACGCAGCTTCGCGCAACGAAAGCGGCCAACCATGAAAGCTCGCGCCTCCGGTGAAGTACTGTTCCGCGCGGATTTCTTCGGATACGTCGGGACGAAATGCACGGTACCAGGCCAGAACGTCGGTGGCCTGAATGCCCGCTGAATCCATCCGAACGTCCAGACTGGATTCTGCGATGCTCTTGATTGAGGCGGTTCCGCGCAGATTTGAACGCGGGCATTCAACCACCAGATCATCAGCGGTCAGCGTTCCGGCGCCGGGATTCCAACGCCCGCTGGCATGAACTCCGACACGCGGATTATCGCTGCGTTCGGTCAAATCCCAACGGTGAATTCCAGACGCGCGCGCAGTCACGGAAAAGACCCAATCGCCAGGCATCACATTCCTGGCTCCAACGGCAACAGCGCCACCGCTCTCGGCAGTCGCCTGTGCCGCAAATATTCCGCGAATGCCAAAATCGCGTCCGCCAATCAAGCGAAAAACATCGGCAAGCGAACTGTTTTCCCAGCTTACTTGGAAACGAGCGGGTTGCAGCCGCGCGGAAGTTCCTGCAATATCCCCGCGAATTTTCACCGTCCCAGCGAGCTGCAGCGGGGCGCCGCTGCGCCAGGGTTGCGCTGTCAGGTCCAACTGCCAACGGCCCGGAGCGGTTTGTTCGACGCTGCCCTCAACTTGAATGAATGCGACCGAGGTTTTATCGTCGCCGAGTTTGAAATTTGCGCGGCCGTCGCTGATATCGAGTTTTTGCAGATTGTACGCAGGAGTGGCGCGTGCGCCGGCACGCGGCGCGACAGCTCCGGTCTGCGGCGAGATCAAAGTGGCGGGCAGCCAGCGCTCCAGGTTCCACCGTCCATCGGAATTGCGAACCAGGATCAGGCTCGGCCGCTCCAGCTTCAGGGTGCCTAGTTCGAATCGCCCTCGCAAGAGTCCCAGCCAGCGTAAACCTGCGGACAGGCGATCCGCACGCAGGAAATATTCGTTACCAAACGCGGGGTCTTCGCCGATGGTGATCCCATACGCATCAAGCTGCGGGCCGGGAAAGAGGGTGGCCGAATATACACGCACATCCACAGCGCGCCCAAAGGAACTTTGCAATTGCCGGGTAAGAAAAGCACGCGCGCGTGCGGTTCGAACCAGCAAGGAGACGCCCAGCTGCATGGCCATCAACACCAGCAGTAGCGCAACTCCCAGCTTCCACCATTTGCGTATTCTGTTCACTTGGAGCTAACCGATGCGGCGCAAAGCCGATCGATGCCGCAAAATTTTCGCAGAGTCGGGCGCAAATAGATAGCGAACCACTAATGAACGGTGTGGAGCATGCGGCTCCAGCGCGTGCGCGCGGGCAGATGCACCAAAGTGTCAAACACGCTTCGCAATCGCTGCGCGAAAGTGGTCTGCCCGTAGTCAGCTGAAGTTGCATTGACGGACCAAAAGATCAGAAAGGGGCGGCCCATGATCGCGTTGCGGTCCACGAAACCCCAATAACGACAGTCCCAGCTGTTATCGCGGTTGTCTCCCATCGCGAAATATTTTCCAGGCGGAACGACAAGTTCATCGCCCTGCACGTAATTACGAATTTCGTGCGCCCACTCGGGCTGAACGCGAAACGTGTAGAGCGGCTTGCTGGCGGGCGGAAAGGCATAATTAAGCGGATCGTAGCCTGCGTCCGGATCGTGGACCACGTACGGCTCGTTCAACGGCTTGCCGTTGATGTACACCTGCTGGTCCACCAATTTCAGGCGATCGCCGGGCAGGCCAATGACGCGCTTCACAAAATGCTGGTGATCCGCGTAGGGGAATTTGAAAACGATGATGTCTCCGCGCTTCAGCACGCGATAAGGAAGAAATTTTTCGTACCAGGAACCGGTGCCGCCAAAAACAAACTTGTTCACCAGCAGATGGTCGCCGACCATCAAGGTCTTCTCCATCGACGGAGAAGGAATCTTGAAGGCTTGTATGACAAATGAGGTTCCAAAGAGGGCGAGAATTACCGTAACCAGGAGCGATTCCAGATATTCGGGAATCGTGGTTGCGTCGCGATGATGGTGGTGCGTGTGTGTCTGCTCGACTTGGGTGTGAGTCTGCTCGACTGTGGGCTGTTCCGTCATGCAAAATTAATCTCGTGTGACCGCATGTTCCAGCCGCGCCAGCGCTGCACGCGCGGCTTTCTGCTCTGCTTCCTTTTTCGTGCTTCCGTCGCCGCTGGCCAGGCATTCGCCGAGCGACCACACTTCGATGTGAAACTGTTTCTGATGGTCGGGGCCTTCTTCCCGCGCCAGCCGGTATTCAGCGGGAGGACGACCGCGTCCCTGCAAAAATTCCTGCAAAGCGGATTTGCGATCGGAGTCCGCCATGTGCACGCCGCCACCCTCCAACGCGAATGCAAACAGCAAGCGGCCAAGAAGATCCCGGGCAGACTCGATACCGGAATCCAGAAATACCGCGCCGACGATGGCTTCCAGCGCATCCGCAATGATCGCGCCCTTTTCGCGTCCGCCGGTTTTTTCTTCTCCGCGGCCGAGCCGCAGAAATTCGCCAATTCTCAGACGCCGCGCCGCCTCCACCAGGGCTTGCGCATTCACCATGTACGCCCGGCTGCGCGATAGCTGGCCTTCGCTCCAGTCCGGGAAACTTGCCGACCAGATACTCGCTCGCCAGAAGATCGAGTACCGCATCCCCCAGGAATTCCAGCCGCTCGTTGTCCCGTATTTCCTGAGGATTTTCGCCTGCGGTTTCGGCTGCGGCGCGCAGCTCCGGAATCGCGGAACTGTGCGTAAGCGCAGTAACCAGCAGACCGGCGTTCCGAAAGCGGTAACCCAATCGCTCCTGCAACTGATCGTTTTCGCTATGCGTCATGCGTGCCTATGCCGGGCGCCGGCAAAGCTTTACTTTGGCGCACTCAGTTGTGTCGAGCCCTGCTTTTTCGCTTCGTCTGCGCCATTCTTGCAAGTGTTCTGTAACGAGCCGGCAATCGCCGCGCATTTGTTGAACGCGATGGCGGCATCATCGAAGTGTGAAGCTTTCACATTCGCCATGCCCAGTAAATATAGGTTCACAGGATCGGGAGCAGGATTTGGATCAATTTTCAGGGATTGTTCAAGCTCCGGTATTGCATCGTTAAATTTGCCGCGCCGGAGATAAACCAATCCGAGTCCGCTGTGCGCCATCGTCAACGTCTCATTTTTTGCCGCGACGAAATTCTGATCGGGCATGCCTTCCGGCTTCGGCAGCGTGGGAGTAATTTCAATTGCGCGCTTGGCATAGGTTTCCGCCTTCGCCAGCCGCTTTTCGGGCTCCGGAGTGTTCGCGCCCATTGCGCGAGTCATCGTTTGACTGAGGACCGCCATGGTCTGCACATCATCCGGCTTCAAAGCCAGTTCTTTGTCGCCAATTTCAAAAGCCTTATCCGAGTTATTGGTCTGGATATAGTGCGAAAACCAGCGCGGAATAAATGACCGAGCGATACCGGCTGTCCGGATATTTCTTCAAAAAATCCTCGCCTGCCGCAATCTTTTTGGGCAGGTCGGTATTGGGCATAGCCTGAAACGCTTTTGCCGCTGCATCTTCCTCGGCATTCACGGGCGGTTGATTGGTGGGAATCGCCAGTGAACTTCCGGAATCCGCCGGCTTCTGGTCCTTGTTGGCATTGGGTTGTTGTCCGGGCTGGCCCTGGTTTTGTTGGCCGCTTTGGCTGCTGCTCTGCGCGAACGCCGTCGTTGCGAACGCAGTCAGACATCCGGCCAGGAAGATGGCTGCCATCGCATTTTTTTTGTTGCCGCTCATCGTGCTTCTCCTTTTTAACCGTCGGGCTTCTCTGGCTGGTCTTCTATTTCATGATACACATTTTTGCGGTGCAGGCGGCAGGTGGCACGAACGCTTACGGGCGTTCCGGAGATTTGCCATGGACCATGGCGCCGAGCGCTTTGCTAGCCGCCTGCTTCGCTTTTTCCGGTGCGCCTTCCACGGCCAGCGCCGCTTCATACTCCGATTTGGCGCGATCCGGCTGGCCTTCGATATCGTAAATAGTTCCCAGATGCACGTGCGACCACGCCAGCACCAGCGGATCCCGCGCCGCTGCGTGCTCGCCGCTCGTCAACCGGCCAAAAACTTCCTTCGCGCGCGTTCCGTCTTGCTCCATCATCGCGACAACTCCCAGCCCAAACCACGCCCGCGGCTGATCCGGATATTTCACCAGAACTTTTTGGAACGACGCTTCCGCTGCCCGCGGATTTTTCTCCGCAATGCGGCGTTCGCCTTCCGTTAGCGCTGCGATGGTTTCCGCGTCGTTAGGAATAGTGGTGGGAGTTGCGCCCCTGTGGCGCGCCAGAACTTCCGCATCTGTCGTTGCGCTCTTCACTCCCCCGGTTGCAAATTTGATGGTGGCGATTCTTTTTTGTTCCGTAGCCACGTCAATCGAACGTACCAGATCGGGGAAATACAGCTTCATACCAGGTTCGGATTGTTCGAACTTCGCAAGCGCCGCGAATAGCGGCCGCACCAGTACGTAGCCATTCGCGTCATCGATATTCATCGCCGATTCGCGTTCTCCCGGCGACATGCGTTTCAGTTTGAGCTCCACCGCGCGCACCGTGCACTCCGCAAAGTACGAAGGAAAATCATCCTTCAAATCCGGATCAAGCCGCGGAGCGCCTGCCGCGGCCAAAAACAACGGCAACTTCACCGCCACCACGTGCGAATACTGCAATGGCAAAGGGTCCAGCAAAAAATGCAAAAACGCATGACGCACCATGTCCAGCGGAATCTGCCCGGAGCCGCTCACAACCAGCGAATAGTGGTCGCCGAAATTCCTCACGTTGGTGATTCTTCCCACCAGCGGCTCGACGACGATCGTGAACCATCTTTGGCTGGCTGGATCCAGGATTTCGCGCAAGTAGCCGGTGGTTACGAACGCGACTTGCGCCACCGAGTCATGGATCTGCTCAATTTCGTGATTGTAAATTGGCTGAACCTGCCGCCATAGCTCGCCGATTTTTTGTTCCTTGTAATAGTTCGAAAGAATTTCCTGAAACCCTTCGAGCGCGATCACTTCTGGCGGCAATTCATCACGCCGTAGGATCGGTTCGAACTTTGGCGCCGGGCCGCTGATCAATCCAAACCAGATGTAACGCGAAAGCATCTGCCCGGGGTCGGCGAGTTCATGCTGCTTATAAAAATTTCGCATCACGTCCACAGCCGGTCCCTGCTGATGTTGCAGCCGGTCACGCAGTTGTGCGCGCATCGGTGTCCAGTTTGCGGCGCTCACATCGGCTTCATATCCAGAAGCCAGTAGTGCGCACATCGTGGTGAACATGGCCTCGCTACCGTCAACAGTGACAGTAGTAGCTGGCGCGGGCTGCAACTTGGGAGCAGTCGGTTTCTGGCCGCACACACCCGCCGGCAAAACGAGTGCCAGGCATAAGAAAATCGCTGCTGTCGACAAGAGGTTTTTCATTCGGTTAATCAAGTCCGTCTGATTTTGAGCTCGCTTGCTTCTGATTTTTGCGCAAACACATCCAGCGCATGCAGCATTTCAATCTACAAGCGCCTTACATTCGAGTCAAGAAATCGGCCTGCATTTTGCAAGCATGCCACTCCCGCTGCAACTCTTGAAACCGGGCGGCGCATCTGCTTAAAGTGATGATGCTGACTACCTCCCGCAGGATGGCTCGACGTATGCAAACCGTTCGTTCCCACTTCTTCCCGGCGATCATTTTTAGCGAACTACTTGCGTTCTTTTCCGTCGTCACCATGCAAGCGCAATCGCAAGTCGACACGCCGGTTCAGCAACTCACCGCTCCGCGAACTGCGACGGACACGCAACCCCACGCCGCCGTGGCCGCGCCAAGCGCAAAGAAACGCCTCTCGAAGAATTTTACGCTCAAGGGCGATTCCGGCTGGATTGACACCGGCATTGACGTGGCACCGGGCGAACACATCGTCGTCACCGCCAAAGGAACGCTACGCTACACCGACGCTAAGGCCGACAACGGGCCGGACGGCCTGTCCCGCGGCTTCAAGGATCTTTTGCGCATTCTTCCCTACAACGCTGCCGGACGCGGCGCGCTGATTGGCCGCGTCGGTGACGCCGATGTCGCGCAACCTTTTCTGCTCGGAGCATCCAACGACGTTGCCGCACCTGTTGGCGGCCGTTTGGGCATCGCCATCAATCAATCCAAGAACGATACCGGCGATGGCTCGTACACTGTCCACGTCGAAATTATTGCCGCGGACGCCACGGCCGCGACAAGTTTCACCGTTGCGAAAACCGTCACTTCCCTGCCAGGCATTGACGATTCGCTCTTCGCAAAAATCCCCCGCCGCATCGCCGACAAAGCCGGTAACCCAGGTGACATGGTGAATTTTCTGATACTCGGTTCGGAAACCGCCATGCAAAATGTTTTCACCGCCGCAGGCTGGGTGAAAGTCGATTCAGACGTACAAAACACCATTCTTCACGGCCTGATCAGCAGCCTTGAGAAACAGTCCTATCTCACCATGCCCATGAGCCAGCTCTATCTCTTCGGGCGTTCGCAGGATTATGGCTGGGCCCATGCCGAGCCCATCGACGTGGTGAGGTCACGCAATCACCTGCGCATTTGGCAAGCGCCCTTCACCGTAAACGGAGAAACGCTGTGGGTTGGCGCGGCGACTCACGATATCGGATTCGAACGCGACGAACGCAATAACGGACTGACTCACAAAATCGATCCGGACATCGACCTGGAACGCGACTACGTGGAAAAAACTCTTTGCAGTACCGGCCTAGTCACCCAAGTCTTCCATTTTCTTCCCCGCAATCCTATGCAGGAAGCCAGAACCGCGACTGGCGGCTCCTTCCATTCGAACGGACAAGTGCTCATCCTGAAGCTCGCCGAAAGTGGCCAGGATTCCTCTGCATCCGCACGTGAGTAAAATCCGTCGTCGTAGCGGCGCAGCATGCTACGCCACGGCTTGCCCGGGCGTTCGATTCAACGTCTTTCCGCTTCAAGCCTGAATCGCTTGGCGCAATACATCCGCAACAACATTTGCGCCGGTTATTAGCAACGCGACGTTTTTCTTTCCTTCGCTTTTCGACTTCAAAAACGCCGCCGTTGCTGCCGCTCCGGCCGGCTCTGCAACAATATGCTCGTCGATCGCCAATTGACCTATTGCCCGCAGCATCTCTTCCTCGCTGACCAGCACCACCTCATCGACGAGTTCGCGAATCACACCGACGTTCGCTAGCACCGGCGTCCGCGTCGCCAATCCATCCGCAATCGTGTCGCATGTTTCCGTCTCGATCGCTCGCCCTTCTTTCCATGACAGGAAATAAGACGGCGCGCGTTCGCTCTGTACCCCAATAATTTTCACGCTCCCGCAAATTTGTTTCGCGGCGTCTGCTACGCCGCGAATCAGCGCCGTATCTCCCATCGGCACATAGATCGCGTCTACTTCCGGCAACTGTTCGCAAAGCTCGCAGGCAATTGTTCCCGGTCCAGCCGGCAAATCTTCGTCCGTCGCATCATTCAGAAAAAATGCTCCGGTTCTTTGTGCATATGCTGACGCCGCTTCAAACGCGCCCGCAAGGTCTAGCTTTCCCTTCTCTTCAATCGCGGCACCAAGCCGCTCGATATTCTTCCTTTTCACCGGATTGTTCTTTTCAGGAAGAAATATTCGCGCCTTCCAGCCCAGCAACTGCGCCGCGTAAGCAACAGCCGCTCCATGGTTCCCGGTGCTCGATGCCACCACTTCGCGCGTCACTACCCTTTGTTCATTCACGTGCAAAGCGTAAATTGCGCCCCGCACTTTAAACGAACTGGTAGGTAATTCGTTTTCCAGCTTCAAAAATACATGTTGTTCGGAGTTTCTTTCCAGCGAAGCGGCGCGCGTCAGCCGCGTTTTTGGTAGATAACGCGACAACACCGCTCGTGCCTCTTCGAATCTGCTGAATTCCATCTTCAGTGCGTCTGTGAAGCTTTTCCGTCCTGGCGCTTTTCCGGATACAATTTGTCAAATTCTGGATCGCCGTGGATAAACGCCAGGTCCGGGTCACGTCTCGCCCAAACCGCATCCTTGAAGCCCGCCTGCCACGCTTTCGTCAGCGCTTCCAGCGCTTCCGGTTTCCTCTTCAGCAAACAGTAGTTGCAGGCCGCATTGTAAAGAATCGATGCTTCATTTGCTCGCAACGTCATCGCCAGATTTGTTTCGCGCATCGCATCTTCCACGCGGTTTAGTTCCGCATAGTCGCCCGCAAGCAGGATTCTTGCCCTTGCATCCTCTGGCACCTGTTTCAAATGATTTTCCAGCGCGGCCATCCGTCTCTGCTGTATGTTACGCCGAACCTCTTCTTTCCCAAGCGCGCCAAGCGAGTTCATGATCGGCACATACACGTTGTAGTCCTCGCCGCTTGCCTCCAGCGCTGTTTCCACCACTTCCGCTACTTCCTGATAACGCCCTGCTGAAAATAATGCTCGGCACAACAGATAGTACGCACCCTCGCAGTCTTTTCTGCGTTCGATCGCCTTCTGCACCATCCGAACGGCTTCGTCGTGCAATTCCGTCGCGTACAGAACCCACGCCTGGCTCACTTGTACTTCTGGCAAATCCCATCGCAGGTTCACGGCGTGCCCCGATGCGTTCCTCGCGCGCTCCACCCAGATTTCATCGCGGCTGTAATTGCAATAAAACATCGCGCAGGCGTTCGCACACGCCGCATACGCCAGCGCAAAACTCGGATCGAGTGTTACCGCGTTTTCGAACATTTGCAGCGCGAACTCTAGATCTTGCCGCGTCTGCCGCCGCGCATAGCGCTTTCCTCGTAAATACAAGTCGTATGCCTGCAGGTTTTCGGTTGGCTTGATCGCCAGGGCTTCCAGTTCCTGCGGCGAAAGCGTCACACGCAAGGCCTCGGCGATTTTCCGCGCAATCTCGTCCTGCACTTCAAAGACGTCCTTCATCTCGCGGTCATACCGTTCCGACCACAGCGGAAAATCCGTCTGCGTGTCCACCAGTTGAGTATTGATTCGCAGCCGGTTGCCTGACCGCCTCAGACTTCCAGTGAGCACGTACGCCGCTTTCAACTGCTGCCCAATCTGCACCGGCGTTACCGATTTGTCGCGAAACGCCAGCACCGTGGGTCGCGAAAATGTATTCAGCCCGCGGATTTTCGATAGCTCGGTGATGATGTCTTCGGTAATTCCGTCACGCAGATATTCGTCCTCTTTTACGCCGCTCAAGTTTTCGAAATACAAAACCGCCAACGATTTTGTCCCGCTCTTGGCCGTTCCCGCCTTCGAATCCGTCGAAATCGCTGCCGCCACAGCCTTTTTCCCCGACTCCAGATCCCTTTTCAGCCGGACTAAGTCTGTCTTCAGTTCCGTCGCCGACTGGCAGCGCAGATTGCGGTCCTTCTCCAAAGTCTTTTCGATCAGTCGTCCGAATTCACGCGGCAATCCAGAGTTCACCACATCCACGGGCAATGGCTCACGGTTTAGAATCGCATCGAAAATTACCGCCGAGGTGTCGCCCTTAAATGGCAAATTCCCTGTCGCCATCTGATACAACACCGTTCCCAGTGAAAATAAATCTGTTCGCGCATCCACCAAGCCGCCGCGCGCCTGTTCCGGCGACATATACATAATCGTTCCGATCGCCGATCCCGGCGAAGTCAACGCATTGGTCTCCGCTCTGGTGTCGTCAGACGCAAACGATGTGCTGTCCGCGATGTTGCTCAGCTTCTCGACTTTCGCCAAGCCAAAATCCAGAATCTTCACTTGCCCGCGCTCGGTCAGAAAAATATTCGCGGGCTTGATGTCGCGATGTACGATTCCCTTGGCGTGCGCCGATTCCAGCGCATCCGCCATTTGAATCGCCAGCGGCAGCAATTTTTCCAGATCGAAGGATTGCGCTCCCATGCGCTGCGAAAGCGTCTGGCCCTCCAGCAGCTCCATCACGATAAAATGCTGCCGCTCATGCTGCTCGATCGCATGAATCGTGCAAATGTTCGGATGATTCAACGCAGACGCCGCGCGCGCTTCTCTCTGAAACCGCTCCAGCAATTGCGTATCGCTGGCCATCTCCGCAGGCAAAAACTTCACGGCAACTTTGCGCCCCAGCCGCGAATCCTCCGCCTCATACACCACACCCATGCCGCCGCTTCCAATTTTGCGCAGCACTCTGTACTGGGAAAACGTCTGGCCTACTGGGGAATTCGCTTCACTCATCGCCCGCAAATACTAATCGTCCTTCTTCACCCGGTCAAGCCGCTCGCTTCGCTAAGCACCGCAACTTTTGCGCGACCGCCGGGTTAAACTAGGGGTGAATCGTCCATGGCTTTTGGCGGGATTTGCCCGCGCATTGCATCCACTCAGCCCCGACTAAAAGAGGGGATTTCTTTTCCTCTTTCGCCCAGCCAGTTTCTAATTTACGTGACTCGTGAGGGATGACATTGCTTCGTTTGAGCTCCGTTCCGTGCGACCGTGCCCCGCGGCACCTGTGGCTTCGATGGGCACTTTGCGTGGCGAAAATTCAACTCGCTTTTTGGCTGGTAAGCTTCGTCTGCCCTGCCGCTTCCGCCGATGTGGGCGTCGTGCTGAATGAATCGCTGGATGAGGACGTGGACAGAATAAGCAGTACCGGTCACAGTGCGGTCTACTTCTCCCGCATCTGCCCGGACTCACCGGTCAAATTGCGCCTCTGCGGGCCAGGCGAGCATGGTTCCGTTATGAGCAACTACCTGAACATCGGCGAGGATCAGCCGTTCGAATGGAACATCGTGCCGCTCAATATTTACCTCTATGGGGTGGAAGACCCCCGCAATCGTCCTCTCTTCGCTTCGTACAAAATCAAGCATCTGCAGGAAGAGCGTTACCGGGAAAAATATCTGAAGCAATACTGCGCGAGTGTCGCTTGCATGACCAGCAAAAAAGCCGAATGGCGAGAAATGGTAGCGGCTACTTTGATCCGCGGCGTTTACATTTTCGCCGTGAGCACCACCCTGGAGCAGGACCAGCAACTCATCGCGGAATTCAATGACTCAGTGAACAAAAACCATTTCAATGGAGTCACGCGTAATTGCGCCGATTTCACCAAACACGTGATCAATACCTATTTCGCGCACGCTGCGAGAACCGATTACCTGAACGACTTTGGTATGACCAGCCCGAAAGCGGTCGCCCGCACCTTTACGCACTACGCTCTCCATCATCCCGAATCGCAGTTTCGTGTGATGCATTTTGCCCAGGTTCCCGGAACCACAAAGCGGAGCCGCGAAGTTCGCGAAGGGACCGAACAGTTATTCCACTCCGGAAAACTTCTCGTCCCTATGGTCCTTATTTCCTACTACACGGTACCCGCCGTAACGACCTCCTATATTCTGACCGGGCGATTCCGGCCGGAAACCGAATTCGAACAGCACGCTGCTGCTCAATTCCCGTTGCAGTCGCCTCCTTCTTCGTGGGACGCGCAAGCACAAATCGTTGGCACGCAAGCACAATGGAAAGACCTGCGCAAGTCCTTGAGATCCATCGTTGCCGAATATGACTCCGGCGACGAGCGTCATGACCTGAATCGTTTCTTCAAGGATATCGACCGTGACGGAACGATCTTCTTGGATGAAAACGGCGCTGCTTGGACGGAAATTTCACTCAACGGAAAGTCCGCAAGGCTTGGTCTGAGTGCCAGCAACATTCTGAGTCAGCGTTCCGACTCCGCGTTGTCTTACGAATTGCTCTTGACCCGTGCCAGCCATATCTTGAAGAGTCCAAAACATAGCCGCGAAACAATGCTTGAGTTCAAACAAGACTGGGCAAACTTGCGGCGTGCCTCTGCAAGAAACTCTGTCACACTCGCCAATAATTTTGCTCCGCTAGAAAGTGGTCGAGGCTCCGCCTCATCCGTCCACGGCACAACACTCTACGGCACATCAGTCCACAGTACTCAATGAATCGTCTCCCCTGGCCGTCATTCCGAAGCAGTGCCAACCTCGTCGTTCCGGGCGCAGTCCGCGAAGCGAGAAATCTTTTTGGAGTTTTCCTACGGTTTGCGTGGCCTTATTCCGCATTCCCTGACAGAGCGTTCTTGTCCAGCACGGGCGGCAGCTTCGCGCGAATCAGGCCCTCTACACGGTTCCAGACCGCCGGGTCGCATTCAATTTCCGTGTGATATTTTGTGAATACGCGATCATACCAGGGGTACCCTTCGCATCGCAGAGAATTTGCGTTGTAGTCGTAGCGAAAGTTGCCCAGAATTCGCGTGCGCTCCTGGTCTTCCGCTCGAATCTGTGGGCGCCCATGCAGCAGCCCGTTGGCTTGATAGAAATTCGCTGCCTCGGCCACGTTGGCGGGAATTACTTCGTCGTTCTCTCTTGGCTTGGCGATGCTATCCACCTGAATGGTAAGCAGCACAGGGATTTCCTGTGCCTCTAGTTCGCGTGCTAGTGCCAGCGTCTCCGATCCACCCCAGCTCATTCCGTAAATGATGATACGCGCATCGCGCTTCTCGGCCGCGGAAAGCTTTCCCGTATGCGCGATATCGAGGAGCTGTAAAATTTTTCGATACGCATCTTGCCGGTGGTGATTTTCGAAAACCTCGACATGCACACCCGAGAGGTAAGCGCCGCGAAGCCTCGCAGCGATTTGCACCGGGCTATGGATGGCATTGTCGTGCCTGACGAATCCGCCCACGAATCCGACCACAATCGTCGGCGCCTTAGCAGGCTCCGCGCTGGTTTTCGCTCTTTCGCCTCGATTCGAACTGAGATTCTGATGGACAGCTTTCGCGTCGTGTCCTGTCGCAAGCCCGGCTATTGTCAGCACTGCCGCAGCAGGATCCGCTGCCGTTGGCCATGCCGCAGCGAAAATCTCCCGACAATTAACGCCGCTGTACGTCAGGCTCGCGCAAACAGACCAAAACACCGCAATCCTCGGTATCGAGAAATTGACGCATCTCAATCCATGCAGAATCATCCTGTTAGGAGAGATGATCTCCGCCTCAAACCGGTTGTGTCGTCCCCGGCTTCAAACCCGTTCTTCATTCTGGCGAATTGTGAAGGCAAACTAGCCCGCTGCTGCTGCAACGGTCGAGCTTTTCCGCGAGTCCTTCCACAACTCGATGTACGGCTTCAATTCTTCCATCATCTTTGCGAACTGCGGCATGTCGAGCGACTGCGCGCCATCGCTGATGGCTTTCTCGGGAGCGGGATGTACTTCGACGATCAGCCCGTCGGCGCCGATGGCCACTCCGGCGCGCGCCAGAGCTGGCACCAGGCTGCGCCTCCCTGTTGCGTGGCTAGGATCGAGAATTACCGGCAGGTGCGTCAATTCGTTCAACGCCGGAATCGCAGTGATATCGCAGGTGTTGCGCGTAACCGTTTCGAACGTGCGAATCCCGCGCTCGCACAACATCACTTCCGGATTCCCGTGCGCCACGATATATTCCGCGCTCATCAACAACTCTTTTACCGTGCTGCTCAGCCCGCGTTTCAATAGAATCGGCCGTCCGCACTTCCCTAGCGCTTTCAGCAGCACGAAGTTCTGCATGTTGCGCGCGCCGATTTGCAGCACGTCCGCATAGTTCGCAACCAGGTCCGCATCGCGATCGCTCATCACTTCGGTCACGATTCCCAAACCCGTCGCTCTTTTGGCTTTCTGCAGCAACTTTAATCCTTCCTCTTCCATGCCTTGAAAATCGTATGGCGAAGTTCGCGGCTTGAAGGCGCCGCCACGCAGCAGTTTCGCGCCCGCTTTCGCAACCCCTTCCGCAGAGCGCAAAATCTGCTCTTCCGATTCCACCGAGCACGGACCGGCGATCACAACAAACTCGTCGCCGCCAATCACTGTTCCGTTCACGCGGATCAGCGTCTTTTCCTTGCGAAATTCCTTACTTACGAATTTGTACGGCGCGCTGATACGCATCACGTTTTCGACTTGCGGCATGGCTTCGATGGATTCCAGGCAAGCCGTCACGTCGCCGACGCCGACCACGCCGATCACTACGCGCTCTTCGCCTTCAATCGAATGCACCTTGTATCCGAAGTGATTCACCTGTTTAGTCACCGCATCAATCTCCTCGCGCGTTGCGTGCCTCTTCATCGAAATGATCATTGCCATTTCCTTTCGCGGGCCGCGGCCCAATAAAAATATTTCGTACTCACAAAGCTCTCCGAACTCCCAAGAATCTTTCGCAAAAAATATCAGCCGAAAATAAAAAAGGCCCACTCTTTGCAAGTGGGCCGAATCCTTTTGATTCATATTGCGCTTACAGAGACGCCCCCCGCCACACGTATGAGTGGTCCGTAAATCGATACCAAAACAAATAAGGCGTCTGAATCATGCAGGCAGTGTACGCACAACCACGCGCAAAATCAACGCGTTGTTCAATGTGGGCGTTGCTGGAGAACTCTACTGGTAAAGGAGAACTGTCAGGCGGAAGCGCGCGAACTGGCTAACCGTGGGCGCTTCGCAGGCGGCGACGGAGGCCTGACGAAACTTTCCGCTGGCAACCAGGCGCCCCAGGTCGTTCGGAAGGCGGTTCAGATCGGAGGTTTCGAACCGTGCGATGGCGACTGGCTGCGCACCAAATGCCAAGCGGTTCTGATCGCAATTCCTGCGCGCATCCTCCGCGCCCGGCACAATGGAAAGTCCATTCGCCTGCAGCAGCCGCGCGATTTGCTGTTCCTGCTCTTCGCGCGTCATTGGAGAAACGACGGCGGCAAAATCCTGCGTGGCGTAATACTCTTCGCCGCGGCGCTCGATGGCGATACCGATAGAGTCCACTTGGGGGTCGAGAATATTGGCGCGGTGCGGCGCGGAGTTCATCCACGCAATGTGCAGCGTGGAAACGTCGGGGGCTTCGGCTACGTTTTCCGCGACCAGGCTGAAGCTGGCGCCGGCCATGCGCAGGCGTGTCTGCAGGTCGGCTTCGCCGTCGAAGCGATGCGAGAGCGCATCGTGCGCGGCTAGCAAAGTGGTATGCAGGCGAGCGGCGTTTGCAAGAGCGTTGTCCCACTGCAGTTGGCGCAGACCGAGCGAAGAGCGTTCGCGGTTGACGGCGTCGTAGAGGATTTGCTCGGCGGAGTTGGATGGGCGCGCCGCGGGAGAAGCAGGAGCCGCAAAAGAGGTGGCGACAAAGCACAGCACGAGGATCGCTGCGAGCGCGAGGCTCACGAGGATGCGAAGAACGTGTTGGCGCAAGGTGCCGTTCACGTTCTTTATTTAATCGGAGCGACTTGCTGGTGAAAATGGAACGCCGGAGCAGGTACGAAAAAACTATCGTACTGCCTGGAAGGACAGGCGAAACGGGATCGAATTTTTGTTTTGCGCTGGTGTTGACGTTGAGATCCGTCGAATTAGCCGCGGACGCGGACGGCGCTGAAGCTCAGGATAACGTGACCGCCGGAGGTGGGGCGGCCGAAACTGGTCATGGGGTGGAAGCGGGAGAAGAGCAGCATCTGGTCAAGCTGGTGCTCCATCTCGTGGGTCTTGGGGCCGGAAAGAATCTGGTAGCCGATCATCTGGCCATGGGCGTCCACGGTAACGTCAAGAAGCAGGCCATGAGGAAGCGCGAGTTCGGTATCGTTTTTCTCAGGCGCCCAGTCTCCAGGAGAATCAGAGAGCGTGATGAGCTCCGCGGGCTGCATGATATTGAGCGGAACGTCATTGGGAATGGCCTGGACGGTAGTGCCCGGCGCGATTAGCTGCAGTACCAGGGCAAAAACGAGAATAGCGGAGACGATGCCGCCGGTGGCGGGCAGCGTGATCGGGCGAAGAACATTGTCCAGCAAGATTTCGGCGCGATCGCGGAAACGTTGCCACTGGCTGCGCCAATCCTGGGTGTGTTGAGCCTGGGCTGCGGCTACTTTGATACGAACGGCAAGATCGGATGGCGGAAGCGCACGCGGCGAGCGGGAAAGCAAAACAGCCAGCTTGCGGTAACGCTGCAATTCTTCACGGCAATAGGCGCAGGATTCCAGATGTACGCGCATTTGGCTGCGTTCACTGGTACGGGATGCGCTCTCGACAACATCGTCGAGGTAACCGGCCAGTTTGGAGCGAACCGTGGTGCACTTCATGATAGATCCTCGACTGGTTGCGCTGCGATTGGTTGCGCCAAGAAATGCGCGTGTTGCTCACCGAGAAGCGGGTCCAGCAGATCTTTCAGGGCGCGGCGACCGCGCAGAATGCGCGACTTCACTGTGCCTACGCTGCATTCCAGAACTTCGGCGACTTCCTCGTAGCTGAGACCTTCGAGATCGCGAAGAATCACAGCACTGCGAAATACATCGGGAATTTCATGGAGCGCGGTCTGCACTACCGACTGAATTTCGCGCGATGCGAGTTGGTCGAATGGAGTGGCGTGCATATCTTCAATTTCCAGCTTGGACTGGCCTTCTTCCGGTTCCGCGTCAATCGAAACATTTTTCTGCAGATGACGCTTGAACCAGCGGCGGTGATTCAGGGCTTCACGAATAGCGATGCGATACAGCCAGGTCTTGAGCGAACTGCCCTGGCGAAAACTGCGAATGCCTTTGAAGGCCTTGAGAAAAACTTCCTGCGTGCCGTCGGCAGCGTCAGAAGGATCGGCCAGCATGCCCAAAATCAGGTTGTACACCGGGGCGTGATAGTGGGTGACGAGAACGTCGAAGGCGGCTTCCGAACCGGCCTGCAGCTCGGAGACGAGTTCGGATTCGTCACGGCCCCAGGAGAGGGCGCTGGCCCAATCAGACACGCAGTGCCTTTCTGGCGAGGCGTTCGTTTGATGTCAGGGTTTGTAAGTACAAATCCCTGAAACCCGGGATCAGAACGACCGGCTGACTTTTCAACTCAGGCTTTGCAAGTACAAACCCTGAAACCCGTTGTCCGCTCATGTCGTTAGACACCGAGAGGAGCGGAGTTGTTTCCGTGATTTGAACGCTTGCCATCTTAAATGTTGCACCTGTGTGAGCGGGAACGCAATGGGACGGCCGCCAGGCAGCCGGTAGGCAGAGTTGAACAGTGGGAGGTGAGTAGTGAATAGGGGGGCGTACGAGCTTTGGTTTGATGAATAGGCCCCCTCCCCCTGTTTTGCGTAAGTATGAGGAATAACGGACTTATACGAAGCCGAATTCGTAAGTAGGTATTGATTCTACGGGACTTAGCGAACGCCACCGTGTTGGCCAGAATCGGGAGTGGGCGTACCCAGGGTACTTTTCGTATGTGTCCTTTAGGGCTTACAGCCCGCGAAGCTCGTGAAAATCGCCCAAGGGCCCAAGGGTAAGATAGAAACCGCTCGGAGCGGCGAGGTCGATGCCACAGTGGAAAAGTTGAGACCGCGTATGTGTCAACAGTTAACTCATCGTTGACTGGTTCGAACGGCTTTATGCGCTCGATAAAAACCAATCAAATATAAGGCAGCTAGTGCGAACGGTGAAACATGGGTATTCCGAAAGGTCCCGCGATGGAGGCCGGGCGTGGAGATCGGTTCCGACAAGCCGACGATCAACACCAATCCGGCGGGGACGCAGCTTTCGGATTGCCGAAGGCTCACCTAGCACCTTGCCTGACGTTGTGCGATCGGCGCCAGGAATCGGACCGCGACACCCCATTTTCTGCCACCTGCGCAATATTGCACAGCACCAACACGCCCGGAAGCAGACAGTTGTTGTGCGAGGACTTCAAGGGCAGTAGCCTCAGGCCAGGTGGAAAGTTCAAACGAGCAGTCCTAATCTTCAGCAATTTGAAGAGTCAAGGTGAAAGGCCCACGTGCGGAACGGTTGGATGTTCACGTTTGCATTCGTAGCGGTGGCACTGTTGGCGAGTGCAGCTGTCTCGCGGCAAGTCCTGACGGAGTCCGGCACCATATCCGGGACACGCGAAAATGGGTTGAGTGTATACAAGGAATCCCTTTCGCTGCCCCGCCGGTGGGCGACTTGCGTTGGCGCGCCCCGGTAAATGCCGCACCCTGGACTGGCACGCTTAAGGCAGATACGTTTGCTCCGGCGTGCATGCAAGTTGGAGTCTCCATGCCGGGCGAGACGCCTCCGGCGGTGAGCGAAGATTGCCTCTACCTCAACATCTGGACGCCGGCCAAGACCGCGCACGAGCACCTGCCGGTGATGGTTTGGATATACGGCGGCGGATACATCAACGGGTCGGCTTCGATGCCCTTGTACTGGGGCGACCGGTTCGCGCAAAAAGGCGTCATCGTGGTCACCATCGCTTATCGCCTTGGTCCGCTTGGTTTTCTTGCGCTCCCTGAGCTAACGCGCGAGTCTCCACACCACTCGTCCGGGAACTACGGCCTGATGGATCAGATCGCCGCACTCGAATGGATTCAGAGGAACATTGCAGCATTGCAGCATTTGGGGGTGACCCGAAATGTGTAACCATCGCCGGTCAATCCTCCGGTTCATAGCGGCGTCCACACGCCCGTGGGATATCCGTCGGAAGCTGGCTCAACGATACACTTTTCGGACCAGGCGGGTCACGAAACGGACGATATCCCCTCTGTAGTGCAGCCTTTCGTAGTCGACGGGACGGCCGCCCGTCGAGTACGAAGTTCGTTCAATACGGAAGATCGGGCTCCGTTGCTTGACTTTTAGTGCCGCAGCGACTTCGGTCTCGGCTGCTACTGCGTCCAACTTGTACTCGGCCTCAATCAGCGGAACATCGTATTTGCGTTCAAGTAGCGAAAAGATCGGCTCGACCTTCAGGTTGTTGGCGATGACTTTCTTGCCGATCTCCAAGGGAAGGAAGGTCTCATCGAAGGAGAGGGGAATACCATCCGCCAGGCGCACGCGACGAATTCTGACGACGCGCTCGCCCTTCGTCAGTGCGAGTTGAGTCGCCACGGTCGCATCGGCAGCCACAATTTCTTTGCCAATCACGCGGGCGGTGGGCTTGCGGCCAAGAGCGTGCATATCCTCCACAAATCCGCTCAGTTCTCTAAGCTCCTGCGTGATCTTTGGCGCAGCAACGAATGTACCTTTGCCGCGACGAATTTCGACAAGACCGCGGCTCACAAGATTCTGAACAGCCCGGCGAACGGTAATGCGGCTGACCCCGAATCGCTCAATGAGGCTGTCTTCGGTCGGCAACTGATCACCGACCTTCAAGTCTCCGTCGGCTATCTCGCTTGCGAGGACCGTTTCGACGCGTGAATAGAGAAGTGAGTCGTGCGCGGCTAACATGAAGACATTATAACGTCGTACTCTCACAAAACCCAGACGAGGACCAGCAGCTTCCGAATGAAGGGAATCGGGAACTAGTGCCTCTGGATTGCTGACCCAACAACTGAAAGCAAAGCGGTAGGAGCGTGGCACGTTTGCGGTTGGCCAGGAAGCCGAAGTTACGGTGCGCACGAAGCCTTTTGGCCACCTCACGCATAGCGTCCGCCGCCGGGCGGCTACGTCCAAACGCCCTTGTATCGAATGAGCTGGCCACCTTCCGCGTGCTGGCGACTCGGAGCCAATTCGTAGCTAGTTCACACAGTGAGTACATAGAATGGAAGAATCTTCGGAATTGCAAGAGAGGAGGGGATGTGATTGCACGAGTGTGGCGGGGATGGACGAAGTTGGAGGATGCGGATGGGTATGAGGGGCATTTGAAGCCGGAGTTGTTGCCGGGGTTGAGCAAGGTGGCGGGATTTCGCGGGAGTTATTTGTTACGGAGAGTGGCGGGAGAGGAAGTGGAGTTTGTGACGATTATTTTGTGGGATTCGATTGAGGCGGTGCGTGCGGTGGCGGGAGCGGACTATGAACGGGCGGTGATTCCGGAAGAACGGAAGAAATATTTGAAGCGGTTTGAGGACAGGGCGGCGCATTTTGAGGTGGTGGCGGAACAGTGAAAGACGGATTTGCCACGAGGCACAGAGTCACAGAGAAAAGCGGGGACCGAAGGAATGCTGATTTTGGGGTTCATGCCGCAAGGTACGCCGCTTTTACGCAGAAAAGGCGAGTCGATTCGCGGAATTTTGTGGTGGACGGAGTTTCGCCCGCGGATCGCAAACCTATTGCAACGGGACCAGGGCAATGGAGCGAGTGCCAGCCCCGGTTGGAAGCGAGGTCATGTTTCCTTGAGTGATATTGCCGGAGGTGGGATCAATTTTGTCGACGAAGATGGAGTTCGAGCTTGCGCCAACGATGATCAGGAATTGACCAGAAGAATCGATCTGAAGAAAAGTGGGATTGCCTACCTGAAGTATATTGCCCGGTGTGAGAGCGCCAGTGGTGGCGTTGACGCTGTATTGGGAAACGGTGCCGGCCCCGTTGTTGCCGGCGTAGAGAAATTGTCCGGAAGAAAGTAGAGCGACACTGGTGGGCATGGATTGAGCGGGATAAGGGGCCCCCTGGAAGGCGGTAAGCGCTCCAGTGGTGGAATCGAAATTGAGCGCGTTTACCTGCTGAGAACTGGAGAGCGCGGCGTACAGAACGGAATCGCTGGAGTTCAGAACGATTTGCTCAGGCCCAGTATTCTGCCCAATGGTGAACGGCGAGCCTGAAACAGCGGTAAGAACTCCGGCGGTGGAATCAATCGAGAAAACGGAATAATTTCTGCCGGAGGAATCGGCGTGATTTGAGACCAGCAGAAATTTTCCCGTTGGATCCACGAGAAGATAAATCGGCTGATTGCTGTCATTGACGACCGGCGCGGTTCCGGGAGTGAGGAATCCGGTCTGGGAATTGATGGTGTAGGAGACGATGGCGCCGGAAGCGTTGGAATTGAAAAGAAATTTGCCGGCCGGATCGATGGCGATTGGTCCGCCATTACCGGTGTGCCCCGGAAAAGAGAAAGGCGAGCCAGCCACCGCGGTGAGAGCGCCGGTGGATCGATCTATAGAGTAGGCGAAGATAGAGCCGGAGTTGAAATCCGAAACATAAAGAAAGGTGCCACCAGGATAGACCTTGGTGTCGATCCCTGCAGGCGCTCCCGCGATGGTGGTTGGCGAGCCGAAGATTCCAGTGGCGGTGTCAAAAACGAAAATGAGGAGCGAGTGTGGGGTCAGGCCGGTGCTGACGTAGAGAGCGTCTTTGGCGGAGGGCGTAGGCGGAGGCGTAGGCGGAGGCGGAGGATTCATAACTGAGGAGCTTCCACCGCCACAAGCGGCCGCGAGAACGCCAAAGGTCGCTATGAGCAGCCAGGCAGTTTGGCGAAATGGGCGCCTGGGTTCGTCGAGATTTATGGATTTGAGGGCTGCGAACGGTGATGAGTACGAAATGGATGCCATGGGTATGTCCAAATCTCAACTGATTCTAGCGGAGTTGCAATACGGTGCACGAAGTCAACAGTTAGTAAAATACAGGGCGCAGGAGGGCGCGGCAAGAAGAAATGATTTGAGCGCAGGTTGATTTCGATGCGACAAACAGCGACATGCTGGTGCGTCATGGGCAAAGACGTGCGTTGTCGCTCGACGGCTGTTTGCAAGTTCCGTAGGCTCTCCGCAGGCCAGAAATTCCTAAAGTGACAATCTGCGAGGAGAACTACCATGAACACGAAATTGTCAGGATTCAGATTTTTCTCAGTGGCAGGAAAAGCGGCGTTAGCTTTGAGCTTGTGTGGCGGGACCGCGGCGGCTGCAGCTATCCCGGCAGGAAACGACGACCACCAAACCACTACTGCGGAAGATTTTCTGCGGGTACCAGTGCGGCCGGTGGCGATTGGACATCATGGCGTCGGACCGAATCTAGGCGGAGATCCCACAATCCCGCTTGAGAATACGGTGGAGTCGGTGCGGCAGGCGTATAGCTTGGGCGCGCGAGTGGTGGAAGTGGATGTGCAGTTGACCAGGGACGGCAAGCTGGCGGTATTTCATGATGATTTCCTGAGCGATTTCACTTGCATCGACTCTTTGACCATCGACGAGCTGCAGGCACGGCTGCCGTACGTTCCGGAGCTGCATCAAGTGCTGGCGGTGGCGCGGCAGTTCAACGGCAAAGCGGGCGCGGCGCTGGGCGGAATATTGATCGTGGAACTGAAAGCGTTGTCGCCGCATTGCGATCCGACAGACGACTTGGAGCAGACCATGGTGTCCACTGCGGCCGCGGAGATTCACCAGGCCAAGATGGACGATCAGGTGCTGTTCGATTCGTTTTCACCGGCGTTGTTGTTGCTGGCTTCACAAACGGCACCGGCGATTCCGCGGGAACTGGATATTTCTGGATTGCAATTGCTGTCCCCGGCGCAGATTGAAGGGATCACTGGCCTACCGGTAACGATTATGACCAACAAGAAAAATTCGCTCGGACTTACCTGGGCGGAAATTGGGCCGGTATTTCGTTTGCCCGGCTATTCTTCGCCGCTACAGTTCCTGGAGACGGGACTTGCCACCAGCGTTCGTGTGGTGGGCGGAGAGATGAACTTTTTGGGGCCTGCAGAGCAACAGCAGCCGGGAAGCGGCTCGGCGTTCGTGGCGGGTGCGCATGCGTTCGGATTCCGCGTGTTTGGCGATCCGGTGCAGAGCGCGGCGGATTGGAATTTCTTCGCGGGATTGGGCGTAGATGCTATCTACAGCACGATTCCGTTGGGTGTGCAGCTGGAGCCGGCGATTCCTAATCCTGCGCACTGAGTTGGCGCAGGACAGAAAAGAGCAGCGGGTGAAACCGCCCTTCTAACCGCAAAAGAACCGCTCTAAAGACCGGTCGCTACGAAAAGAAAGAGCGCGGGGCACGCCCTGCGCCATAGATAACGAAAGACTGCACGATTTATCGTGCCGCCTGCTGAACTAGAGACAGGCACGGTGGCTGTGCCTGAGTTAAAAGACAAGGGCGCAGCAGTGCTGCGTCTGTACATGAAAACAACCATATACATGCATCCGGTCTAGCGAGCGCCGGCTGGGCGCGATTTGTTGGCGGCTGCCGCAGCTGCGGTGGATGGAGCGGTCGCGCCGTTGGCGCCGTGTTTGGTGTCGAGCTGAGCACCGGCCGCAGATTGCGGCTGGGCGTTGGATTGGTTGGGACCGGGAATTTCCAATTTTTTGCGGAGGGCGAATTCGAGTTTGGCGCGAACGTCTGTGTGTTCCTTGAGGAAGACACGGGCGTTTTCGCGGCCCTGGCCCATGCGCTCGCCAGCGTAGCTGATCCAAGTGCCGGACTTTTCGAGGACGCCTTTGTCCACGCCGAGGTCGATGAGGTCGCCTTCGCGGGAGATACCTTCGCCGTAGAGAATGTCGAATTCGGCTTCGCGGAATGGTGCGGCGACTTTGTTTTTTACGATTTTGGCGCGAGTGCGGGAGCCGACGACGCGGTCGCCGTCCTTGATGGCCTGAATGCGGCGAATATCCACGCGCATGGAGGCGTAAAACTTCAGGGCGCGGCCGCCGGTGGTGGTTTCCGGATTGCCGAACATGACGCCAATTTTTTCGCGAATCTGGTTGATGAAGATGAGGCAAGTCTTGGATTTAGACACGATGGCGGTGAGTTTGCGGAGGGCTTGTGACATCAAACGCGCTTGCAGACCCATCGAGGGATCGCCCATGTCGCCTTCGAGTTCAGCCTTGGGGACGAGAGCGGCGACGGAGTCTATGACAATGATATCGACCGCGTTCGAACGGATTAATTCTTGCGCAATTTCGAGAGCTTGTTCGCCGTGATCGGGCTGCGAGACGAGGAGATTGTCGACGTCAACGCCAAGTTTGCGGGCGTAGCTGGGATCGAGCGCGTGTTCGGCGTCGATGAAAGCAGCCTGGCCGCCGAGTTTTTGGGCTTCGGCGATGATTTGCAGAGTCAGCGTGGTTTTACCGCCGGACTCCGGGCCGTAGATTTCGATCACGCGGCCGCGGGGGAATCCGCCAACTCCGAGAGCGGCGTCAATGGAGAGGCAGCCGCTGGGGATGACGTTGACGGGGACGAGAACGTCCTTGCTGCCCAGCCGCATGATGGAGCCCTTGCCGTAAGACTTCTCGATGACGGAGATTGCGGTCTCGAGGTTCTTCATTTTTTCGTCGGACATTGCGCACCTCAATAGAGGAAATTGGAAATCTTTTGCTGCAGAACCCTGCGATCGCTGCGCTGGGAAAGCGCGGAGGTCGCGTTGAACCTTTCAAGCCGTTGTGCCGTAGCCAATGGTTTATATTACCATTTGATTCATGCGTTCGCTGCTGAAAACCATTCAACGTTCGCAACCGTGGGCAGCAATGTGTTCCTTCAAGCGGGCGATGGCCATAGCCATTTGGTCCCCTAAGCGTCGTTCCTCTTGTCTCGTGAGTTTGCGTAACCTCATCAGGCTACGCATGCGATCACGGGCTTGGAGATACTCGTCTTCGAGCCTAGCATGCTCTGGACATGATATCGCCAGGGTCGAAAGGGAGCACATGAAGCACCTGTTGAAAACATCGAGAAGCAATGTAGCAACAAGGCGAACAAAAGGCAAACATTATTTTCGCTTATTTTTCGCTCATGGACCGTCTGTTCTGGGGCGCTTTCCTGGCTCCGTGTCTGGCTGCTCTCCCGGTTTCCCCGCATGGGCCAAATAGTCCGCAAGTTGTTGCATAGCCCGGTTGCCGTTTACTATCTGATTCGCCCAGCTCGGCACTTGATCGAGCAAAGCGTTCCCGAAGCGAGCAGCGACCCGGCATCATCCTCGCTGATGTACTCGATAATCTCAGCGAGATCGCTCAGCGCTCTTTGCGTGTAGAGGAGTCGGTAATCCACTTGTTTAGGGATTTCCGGGTTTCTTCGGGGAAATATACGCGGCCCGCCTGGGCATCGCGGATGCCTTCGTCGATGGCCGCAACAGTCTCTTCTTCGTCATCGAACGGCGGTATCGGCTTATCAGCTTCTGAGACGTTATCTTCCTCGCTGCCTGGTGCTACTCCGAAGAATCAGTTGGGGAAATCGTTCCCATGCAAGCGTTGCAATCGTGTCGTAAAGAAAACGAAAAAACCGCAGGGTTGAAGCACTGCACCACATCATCAGCAGAAACGCCGTTAAGGGTAACTGTAAAAGCCGCGGGAGGATTTGCGGCCTAGCCAACCGGCGGCGACGTATTTTTTAAGGAGGGGGCAGGCGCGGTATTTGGGATCGCCGAGACCTTCGTGGAGGACATGGAGGATGTCGACGCAGACGTCTAGTCCGATAAAGTCGGCTAGTTCCAGTGGGCCCATGGGATGGTTCATGCCTAGCTTCATTACGGCGTCAACCGCCTCAGGAGTTGCCACACCTTCCATGACGCAGTAGGCGGCTTCGTTGATGAGTGGCATGAGAACGCGATTGGAGACGAAGCCGGGAGCGTCGTTGACGGCGACCGGAGTTTTGCCGAGTCTTTTGGTGAGCTCCATTGTGAGATGGAATGCGGCATCGGAGGTTTGCAGGGCGCGGATGACTTCGACCAGGGCCATAACCGGGACGGGATTCATGAAGTGCATGCCGACGAAGCGATCGGGGCGCGAAGTGAGCGCGGCGAGAGTGGTCATCGAAATGGACGAAGTGTTGCTGGCGAGAATGACTTCGGGACGGAGGACTTTGTCGGCTTCGGCGAGGACGGCGCGCTTGATTTCGAGTTTTTCGGGGACGGCTTCGACGGCGAAATCGGCGGCGGCGGTAGCGGCCATGTCGATGACTGTTTTGATGCGGGAGACGACGGCAGGCTTTTCGGATTCGGGGAGCTTCCCTTTCTTGATTTCACGATCGAGATTTTTGCCTATGGTGTCGAGAGCCCGTTCGAGGAAAGTCTGGTCTACGTCGCGAAGAATGACGTTGTAACCAGCGCGCGCAAATACGTGCGCGATGCCGTTGCCCATGGTGCCGGCGCCGAGCACGGCCACCGTTTTGATCGAATCAAGACCCATTGCCGCAGCCTCCGCGCGATTAGAACCAGGAATACCTTTTCAGCAAAGAAAGTTCAGGATGCATGGTTTTGCCGAGACCGGTCAAGGTGGAGAGACATTGCATCCTTGAGAGACGCCACCTACGAATCGTCGTAGAGGCCCTCGTGTACAGGGGGCGCGGCTTCATGAAACGCCATAACAAGAGAGAGAACCACGGCCAGGGTCGAGCAACCGCGCGTTCCTCGGAGTGCGAAGGTATTTCTGCATCGGCGAGCGCGGTCAAGATCCGGTTACAATCTTCACGATCGCTGCCCTTCCACAATTGTTCTACTGGCGTACCTCGTGCCTCCAATTCGGTCGCTACAAGCGGGATATGGCACTCGCTACATTGACGGAAACCGATTCGGAATTCCGCTTTGCAAAGAGGGCAGAACACAGCGCGAGTCTATAACAGTCCAGCGGTTCCCGCTGGGATGCTTATTTCAGGTGCAACGCCAGCCAGGCGGCGAGGGTGGCGAATTTTTCGTCTTGGGTCCAGGGGGAGCCGAGGGGTTTGCCGAGGTCGTTGAGGAAGCGTGTGAGAGCGGCGGGGTTGCGGCGGAGTGCGGCGGTTGCGGTGGCTAGGAGTTCGCGCTCTTTGATTTTTGTGATGGGGAGATTGGCGCGTGCGCAGGCGTGGAGCAGGGCTTCGCGGAAGAATTCGCCGTCGGCGGTGTGGATGATGGAGTGCGAGGCTAGGATTTTGGGGAGTTCTGGGAGCGGGTGGCCGGAGGCGAGAAGAAGTGCGGCGCGGTTAACTTTGTAACCTTGTTGGGCGGCTTCGGTTTGTGCGGCGCGGAGTGCGGAGAAGGCGAGCACTCGGGCTTCATCGCGCCGCTGATCGAGGAAGGTTTGGGCTTCGGTCAGATGCATTTTTTCTGCGGTGTGATAGGGCTGGCGGAAGGTGTAGCTGAATGTTGCCACTAAGTGCGGGCGCTGGCGCGCCAGGATGATGGGTTGGTTGTTTTCTATTGCGAGCGCGATTAAAGACGTCCAACCGGAGTGGACGCGAAAGCCGAGGGCCGCGGGCTTCATGGGACCTCCACGAGAGATGGAAGTAGATGTGGTAGAGGAGGTTTGAGAAACAGAGCATGCATCGGCGGCGCGTTACGGGTCAAGCAGAGACTACGGCAAAATCCAATCTGCCACAGAGACACAGAGTAAAGAAATAAGAAAAAGACTTAACGCAAAGAACGCAGAGGATGCGCAGAGTTCACGGAGAGTGCTGGGCAACATGCCAATTTCCGTCACAGTGTCTCGACTGCTCTCTGTGACTCTGTGGCAAATCTTCCTGCCTTTACGCGCCTGCGAGGAGTTACCTATAATCGCAGGCGCCCGTTAGTTGAAGAAGGGCGGAGGACAGTTGTGCCGGTTGGGACACCGTTTCATGAACGAACTTTGGCCTTGTGCGAGAGCCTGAATTATCGCGAGTGGTCGGGCTACTACACGGTTGGTGTGTACGAGATGCACCACGAACATGAGTACAACGCTATCCGCAATTCGGCGGCGCTGATCGATATTTCGCCGCTCTTCAAGTACCGGATTACCGGACGCGATGCGACGAGGCTAGTGAATCGCGTGATCTCGCGCGACATCAATAGAGTCGCGATCGACCAGGTGATTTATTGCTGCTGGTGCGACAGCGAAGGCAAAGTAGTGGACGACGGAACGATTACGCGGCTGGGCGAAAATGATTACCGGTGGACGGCGGCCGATCCGAGTTTGCGGTGGTTCCAGCAGAATGCGCTGGGGCTGGATGTGAAGATCGAAGACATTTCGGAAAAGACCGCGGCGCTGGCTTTGCAGGGACCGACATCGGGGAAATTGTTGAGCGCGGCGGCGGATGCGAATATCGCCAACTTGAAATATTTTCGCGTGACGCACGGAAAGATTGCGGGAGTGGCGGTGGATATTTCGCGCACCGGTTATACCGGTGATCTGGGCTACGAGATCTGGGTGCCGTGGGAAAGCGCATTGAAGGTGTGGGACGAACTGGTGAAGAAGGGCAAGCCGTTTGATATTCACGCGGCGGGAATGATTGCACTGGACATTGCGCGGATTGAAGCGGGGCTGATTCTGATCGAAGTGGACTACACTTCAAGCAAAAAGGCGCTGATTGCTTCGCAAAAATATTCTCCGGGCGAAATTGGTTTGGCGAAGCTGGTGGATTTGAAGAAAGAAAGTTTTGTGGGACGCGACGCGTTGTCGGCGGAAATCAAAAAAGGCGGGCCAGCACGGCAGTTGGTGGGAATCGAAATTGACTGGAATGAAGTGGAAGCGTTATACGAAAAAATCGGAATGGCGCCGCAAGTGCCGAGCATGGCGTCGCGCGTGGCGGTGCCGGTGTATCGCGGCGGGCGGCACGTTGGAAAAGCGACTTCGACCACGTGGTCGCCTACTTTGAAGAAGATGATTGCGCTGGCGTCGGTGGGACGGGAGCATGCGGCGGCGGGGACATTGCTGCAAATGGAACTGACGGTGGAGGCGGTGCGACATACCGTGGGCGCGAAGGTGGTGCCGCTGCCATTTTTCAATCCGCCCCGGAAGACAGCAACGCCGGTGGCGTAGCGCGCGTGGGAAGAGCAAGTACGAACCCGGTGCAAGTTGCGGCAATCGCGTTTCTGTTTGCGACGCTTCTCCCTGGCCGAGACGCAAAAGCAAATGGGCAAATCGCAGCGGAAACAAGCCCGTGCGACAAAGCGAAGACTCAGCAGGAAATGAACCAATGCAGCGGTGAAGAGTACCGCAAAGCGAACGCTCAGCTTAATGGGCGCTATTCGAAATTAGTCGCTTCAATGCGAAAAGAAATCGTCGCAGCACAGCATAAGAACAACGCAAGCCAAGAAAAGTACAATGCGACTGCTCTCGAAAAGGTAAGGAGTGCAGAGCGAGCCTGGATTCAATATCGCGACCTGCACTGCAATGCAGCAAGACACCTGAGCGAGGGCGGCAGCGTGAGCCCGTTGGTGTGGGCAAATTGCATGACAGAAGCTACAAGGCATCGAATTGAAGAGCTAAAGAACACTTATAAATCTGAAGAAACAGCGCCCAGGTAAGAGCCGACTTGTATCGGAATCTCGTTCAGTGGTCGCCGGCGAACTGTTGTACTTTGGCGAGGAGTTGGTCTAGCGCGGCGCGGTCCAGTAATTTACCTCGCAGGATGACGGCATGAATTTTGCGTGTGTTGCCAATGTCGTCGAGCGGGTTGGCGTCTAGCAGAACCAAGTCTGCGAGCTTCCCTTTTTCGACGGTGCCGGAGTCTTTTGCGATGTGAAGAAATTCTGCGGGACGTTTTGTGGAGGACTGCAGGGCTTCGCGCGGAGTCAGACCAGCTTGCACCAACAATTGCAATTCGTCATGCAGACCTGAGCCCGGGAAAACATACGGAGCGGGAGAATCGGTACCGGCGAGAATTTTGACGCCGGCTTTTTGCATTTGGGCCACGATGTCCATGGATTTCCGCAAAAGCCGCTCGTAAAGTTCGGCGTCCGGTGGCGAAAGCGTCCGTACTTGTTCTGTGCGGGCTTTCTTCCATATATCGATAGTACGAGCGGGAATGTATTTGGCGCCCTCGTCGGACGCCACGGAGTTCTCTAGAGTTGGAAACGCATCACTTTTGAGCAAAACCAGAGTAGGCGCCTGCCAGACGTCTTTCTCCTTGAATCTTGCGATGAGCGCTGCGGCTTTTCGGGGCGAGTACGAATCAAGGAGTTCCTGCTGCCAAGCAACAATGCGACTGTGAGATTGTTCGGCAGTCTCCTGTTTGAGCGGGATACGGAGCTGCTCGCGCATGAGTTTCGGTTCGTGGAGTGAGCAGCCGCGCAAGACGTTGGTTAGGTGTTCGATGCTGTGCTGACCGGCGTCGACGGCTTCAGCGGCAGTCACGCGATCGGGAACATGGCCGACGAAAGTAATGCGTTCGCGTAACGCGGCTTGCGCAATCGTGAAGTAGGATTCGCGGCTCAACATGGATTGCACTTTGATGAAATCCACGCCGAGAGAGACAAGCTGGTGAACGTCTTCGCTCGCCTCAACAGGATTCGTAACAACCAAAGACGGCTGAAACGAGGGCGGCGAGCCGTCGAGATACGGACCCGGAGTGAAAATACGTGGGCCAAGACGCTTCCCTTCCGCGATCTCTTTTTGCAGCGGGCGGATGGATTCGAGGTAGCCGCCCATGTCGCGGACCGTGGTGATGCCGTTCGCGAGCAAGAGGGGCAGCATAAATTTGCGGCTGCCGTCAGGTTCGCCTGCCGCCGTCAAATGAATGTGCATGTCAACAAGGCCGGGGATGAGAAATTTTCCGTGCGCGTCGAGAATTTGCGCGCCGCGTGGGATTGCGACAGTGTCCGAAGCGCCGATGGCAGCGATGCGCTCTTTCGTGATGATGATTGTTTGATCGGCGCGTGGCGCAGCGGCGGTCATATCAAGGATGGTGACATGGGTGATTGCAAGGTTGTGTTCGCTCGGCGGTGAGCATGCGCAGAGCACCAGGCACGCGGAAAATAACAAAATCGCCCGTCTCAGGAGGCGGCCGCTACAAAAGCCGATCATTGCAGCGCGCTCATTCGACCAGGCGATTGTATTTTTTCAGGACGGCGCGCAGCTTGTCGTGCGGCAGCGCGATGACCTTGTGATTTTCGATGCCGATCATCGTTTCTGCGGCCACCATGGCATTCACGATGGATTCTTCGGTGGCCTGGACGGTGGCGGCGAAAATGGGGTCGATGGCGTCGTTGGGCAACATCTTCAGATCTTTCACGGTCTTGCCGCCTTCCGCGTGAGGGTTGGCAGTCGAAAACGCGATAAAAATATCGCCGGAGCCATTGCCGGAGATGCTGCCGTTGCGTCCGAGGGCGAGGGAAACGCGGCGAGCGATTCTTTTCAGTTGCTGCGAGAGCAACGGCGCGTCGGTGGCCACGACGACGATGATGGAGCCGCGGTCAACTTCCTCAAAGGGAGCGGAAGCGTATGCTGCATCTTCGGAAATTTCCTTACCGACAGGAACGCCGGCGATGCGCAGATTGGGGCGAACACCGTAGTTGCACTGAACAAGGACGCCAACGGTGTAGCCGCCATCTTTCGCGTCGAGTTTGCGCGAGGAGGTGCCGATGCCGCCCTTGAATTCGTTGCAGATCATTCCAGTACCGCCGCCGACGGAGCCTTCTTCGACGTGGCCGTCGTGAGCGGTGTCGATTGCGTGGAACGCGTGTTCCGGCTTCACGTGGAAACCGTTGATGTCGTTCAGCCAACCGTCCCAGGTTTCTGCAACCACCGGGAGCGACCACCAGTAACCGGTGGGATCGGGCTGGCCGCGAGCGACGCGCCATTGAATCACCGCGTCGCGAACGACGCCAACGCTGTGCGTGTTGGTGATCATCACCGGGCCTTCGAGGAAGCCGGATTCTTCTACCCAAGTGGTGCCGGTCATTTCACCGTTTCCGTTTTGTGAAAACCATCCGGCGAAGACGGCATCGTTCATGGAATCTTTTCCGCGCGGAAGAACGGCTGTTACGCCAGTGCGGACCGGGCCTTTCCCGATTTGCAGCTTCCCCTCACCGGAAATCAAAGTGGTGTGGCCGACGAGGACGCCGTTGACATCGGTGATGGCATTGAATTTTCCGGGTGTGCCATCAAAGGGAACGCCAAGGTCGCGGGCGCGTGGCTTTTTTGCTGCTTCCTGCTGTGCCAGCGAAATAAACGGAGCAAAGAGAAAAAGGACCAACACCAACCAAATATGAGGACAATGACGCATTCCGATTTTTTTCTCCGGATACGAATTGGAAACACGAACGGTATGAATCGAACCAGTGTAGCGTACCTCAGGAACAGAGGGTTTGTGCTAGCGAGAATCGAAAGAGGCCGGGCTGAAGCCCGGCACTATGCAAAGAACAAAACTCAAAAGCAGCGGCATCAAGCTTGCCTGCGGCCAGCAGGCCGCTGCTACATGAAGCAAGAGCTGGCCGGTATATGATGGATGCGAATTGCATCGCGATTTGCGAAATCTGCTAGAGGAGTGTTCATGCGACTGGCTGCGGCTAGGACCGGAATCATTTGCGGGATAATTTTTCTTTTATGCGGGGCAGCGGTTCGTGGCCAGGAAAATGCGCCGGTAAAACTGGAAGTGGATCTACGCGACGCGGTCAAGCGCGTGTATCACTCGAAGATGGAGTTTCCCGTCAAGCCTGGGCGACTGACTTTGGTGTACCCGAAATGGATTCCCGGCGAACACTCGCCTACCGCTGCGATTGTGGACGCAACCGGGCTGCGTTTTCGCGGTAATGGGAAAGAGATCGCGTGGCACCGCGACGATGTGGATTTGTTTGCCATTCACTGCGAAATACCCGCAGATGTGACCACGCTCGAAGTGACGCTCGATTATTTGTTGCCGGTAGAATCGGGAACCGCTGGAGCACCTTCGGCCAGCGCACGGTTGGCAGTCCTTCCCTGGAACCTTGTTGTTCTGTACCCCGATGGCGCCAATTCCGACGATGTGAAATTCGCGCCCAGCGTTCGCGTGCCGGAGGGCTGGAAGTTCGCTACCGCGTTACAAACGTCGGCGGGAAGCAATCGTGCAGAAGGCGCAGTGCAATTGGAGACTGTTTCGCTGACCACGTTGATTGATTCTCCCTTGCTGACCGGCGCGTTCTTTAAAACTTACGACCTGGCTCCCGGCCAAAAGATTGATCACCGCCTGAATATCGCGGCGGACAGTAGCGCTGCGACTGCGCTTAGCAACGAAGAGTTGCAGCATATGCGGCAATTGATCGCGGAGATGGACACGTTGTTCAACGGCGCGCGGCACTATCGCCACTACGATTTTCTTTTGGCGCTTTCCGATCACCTGCAGGTAAACGGACTGGAGCACCACGAATCGAGCGACAATCGCGCTCCAGAGCGCATGTGGCTGGACCCGGACATTTTTGAAACTCTTGCGGACCTGCTGCCGCACGAATATTTTCATTCATGGAACGGGAAATACCGGCGGCCAGCGGGCCTCGCGACGCGCAATTATCAAGAACCGATGAAGGGCGATCTGCTGTGGGTCTATGAAGGGCTTACGCAGTATTACGGCGTAATGCTGGCGGCACGCAGTGGATTGTGGGCGCCCGCAGAATTCCGAGAGACGTTGGCCGCGACCGCAGCCTATTTGAACGACCGTCCCGGCCGTACCTGGCGCGATCTGGAAGACACGGCAATTTCCGCGCAATTGCTTTACGAAGCGCGGTCTGAAGGATCGTCCTGGCGGCGTTCAGCGGATTACTACGACGAAAGCACGCTGATTTGGCTGGAAGCGGACACGATCATTCGAAAAGAGTCCAAGGGACAAAAATCGCTGGACGACTTCTGCAAGAAATTTCATGGCACGGATGCGGGCTTGATCAAAGTCGTGCCATACACGCTCAACGATGTTGTGGCAACCATGAACGCTGTCGCGCCGTATGACTGGAGGAAGTTTTTCGATGAGCGGATTCATTCGCATGGGCCGGGCGCGCCGCTGGGCGGTCTGCTGAACGGCGGCTGGAAGCTGACGTTCAGCGAAGCGATCAACGATCACCAACGCGCCGAAGAGGACTCTGAGCACACGGTCGACGTATCTTTCTCGCTTGGCTTCAGCGTACATGCTCCGGGCAGCGATGATTCGAATGCTGTGATCGATGTGATTCCCGGTTCGCCCGCGGCAAACGCGGGAATCGCGCCGGGCATGCATCTGGTTGCAGTGAATGGACGGCGTTGGGCGCCGGACATTTTGCGGGGAGCGATTCGTTCGGCCAAGAACTCGAAAGAGCCGATTGAATTGCTGATCGAGAATGATGACTACTACCGTGTCTATTTGATGGATTATCATGGTGGCGAGCGGTATCCACATTTGACGGCAACAGGCGGCGCGGATGTGTTGAGCGAGATCGCAAAGCGACACGCGCCGGCAGTCGAGAAGTGAGAATTTGGCTTTGTAATCTTGGGAAACAACGAATGAGCGTTTACGCCTGCGCAATTTAATGAGCGCGGGCATTTTAGAGCGTGCAGAATGTTGCATACTAGTCTGGCGTAAGAGCTGAGTTGATAATTTCCCCCACAAATGAGGAGAGCGAATGAGAACGACTGTGCGTAGGCATAGACTGGCTTGCGGAGTGTGGATCAGTCTGCTGTTGCTGGCGAGTGTGGGATCGGCCGAAGCCCAGGAATCCGCGAAACATGCCATGGCGTTTGACGATCTGATCGCGATGCATCGTGTGGCCCAGGCGGAAGTTTCACCGGACGGCAAGTGGGTTGCCTACATTGTGGCCACTCCGGACATGGATGCCAACCGCAACGCCACCAATTTGTGGATGGCACCAGTGGCGGGCGGCGATGCGATTCAATTGACGCGGACGGGCAAGGACTTGTCGCCAAAGTGGTCACCTGATGGGCGATCCATAGCTTTTCTCTCCGCGCGCAGCGGAGACTCGCAGGTGTATTTGCTTTCGATGGATGGCGGCGAAGCGCATCCGCTGACCAAACTCTCCACCGGCGCGGACTTCGTGAAGTGGTCCCCTGACGGCAAAACCATTGCGTTTACCTCGTCGGTGTACCCAGATTGCAAAGATGACGCATGCAACAAAAAACGCAACGATGAAAAAGAAAAAAATAAGGTAAAAGCGCACATCACGGAAACACTGCTTTACCGACACTGGACGCACTGGAACGATGGGCCACGTGCGCATCTGTTTGTGATGCCCTCCGCTGGAAATGGCGAAGCGAAAGATTTGACGCCGGGCGCGGATTACGATGTGCCGCCCGACCAGCGCGGCGATGAGAACGACATTAGTTTTTCTCCCGATTCAAAGGAACTTTGCTTCACGGCGGTCACCGATAAAGTGGAAGCGATCAGCACCAACGGTGATCTGTTTATCGTGCCCGTCACGGGCGGCGGCGAACCGAAGCGCGTCACCACGCAGCCAGGATTCGATGGAAATCCCGTGTATTCGCCCGACGGAAAGTACATTGCCTACCACGCGCAACTCACCGCGGGATACGAAGCGGACAAATGGCGCGTGATGCTATACGACCGCGCGACCGGCAAAAGCGGAAATCTGAGCGAGACATTCGACCGCAGCGCTACAAATCTGGCCTGGTCGCCGGACAGCAAAACCATTTATTTCTTGGCGGAAAACGAAACCGAGCAGCCAGTATATGCAATGGCGGCGACTGCTGGGGCCACGCCGAAGAAAATTGTGAATGGATTCAACGCCGCTTTCGCGTTGAGCGAGGATGGAAAAACGCTGCTGCTCACGCGCACGAGCCTGACGCTGCCGTCGGAAATATTTGTATCGTCGAACGTTGAGGCAGGGCTGCGGCAAATCACCCATAGCAATGATGCAATTCTGGCGAAAGTCGACATGAATGCGCCGGAAACCTTTTGGTTCGAAGGAGCGGAAGGAACGCGGGTGCAGGCAATGTTAATTCGTCCACCGCAGTTCGATGCCAAGAAAAAGTATCCATTGTTGGTGCTGCTGCACGGCGGACCGCAGACGATGTGGTCGAATGCCTGGGGCTATCGCTGGAATGCGCAGGTATTTTCTGGCGCGGGCTATGTCACGCTGATGATTAATCGCCGCGGCTCTACCGGATACGGGCAGAAGTTCACCGATGAGATCACCAACGACTGGGGCGGAAAAGCGTACGTGGATGTGATGAAAGGCGTTGATGTATCGCTGGCGAAATTTCCTTTCATCGACGGAAAGAAAATGGCTGCCGCAGGCGGTTCGTACGGCGGATACATGGTGGACTGGATCGCCACGCATACCGACCGGTTCAAAGCGTTGGTCAGTCACGCCGGCGTGTACGACAAAGTTTCCATGTACGCGACCGAAGAGTTGTGGTTCGAAGAGCACGATTTGCAGGGAACGCCGTGGTCGAATCCGGATGCTTACCGCAAATGGGCGCCGGTGAACTACGCCGCTGCGCTCGGGAAATATAAAACACCGACGCTGGTTGTCGCGGGCGAACAGGATTTTCGCGTCCCGTACACGCAGTCTCTGGAATTCTTCAACACGCTGCAGCGCGAGGGAGTGCCTTCCAAGCTGGTAGTATTCCCCGATGAAGGCCACTGGGTTTTAAAACCGCTGAACAGCCAATTCTGGTACAAAACATTCCTCGATTGGGTGGACAAGTACACCAAATGATTCAACCAGCGGCATGGGCATGCTTGCCCCTGGATTGACCGCGAATGTGTCCGCTCTTTCGCTAGAGAGCTTCATTTGGCCGGCGCACTTTGCGCGACTCCAGTCTTTGTAACCAGCACCATGCGGAACCGCGCCTTGCCCTGCATCATCCGGGCGTAAGCATCAGCGGCCTGTTCGAGTGGAAGCGTCTCGATCATCGGGCGGATATTTTCCAGGACGCTGAAGGCAAGAGTGTCCTCGTTATCAATCGGCGTGCCGGTCAGACTCCCGTAGATCAAGCGCCCTCCAAAAACCAGCGGGAAGGCATTTAATTGAATCTGGTCCTGCGGTACACCGACCACGATGAGCTTGCCGCGGACTGCAAGACCGGAGACCAGCGGCCCCATAGCATCGCCACTGGTTCCTGTTGCGAGAATGGCCCTGGCTCCGCCCATACGCTGCAGCACCGTCGCGGCATCCTCGGCGGCAGCATCGATGTAGACGTGCGCGCCTAAATCCTTCGCGAGCTTTTCTTTGTCACGTCCACGTCCGATTGCCACGGTGCGGAATCCCATGTGCCGCGCAAACTGTATGCCAAGATGCCCAAGGCCACCAATGCCCTGCACGGCGACCAGATCTCCGCCGCGCAAACCGGCGTTGCGAAGAGCGTTGTAAGTCGTGATGCCCGCGCAAAGCAGAGGGGCGGCTTGCGCGGACGTGAGTTCATCAGGAATGGCAGCGATTCCGCGCGCTTCAGCGATCATCACTTCCGCATATCCCCCGTCCACGGTCACTCCCGATGACACCGGGTTCTGACAATTCACCGTGTCTCCACGTCTGCACGATTCGCACACGCCGTCTTCTCCGGCGATCAAGCCAACACCGACGCGTTGACCGATTTTCCATCTGGACACTCCGCTGCCCAATGCCTCAATGCGGCCAACCACTTCGTGTCCAGGAACGCGTGGCAATTTCAAACCCGGGTAAATACCCATGACCGTGGCCGCATCGGTGTGACAGATTCCGCAGGCCTCAACCCGTATACGCACTTGACCGTGGCCCGGATCGGGGACAACCCTCTCAACCACACGCAACTTGCCTGGTTCAAACGCTTCCACTGCTCTGTATCTGGTTTCCATTTTCCTCTTCTCCCTCGATTGACGTCTGGAGACACACGACTGTTTAGAGTAGACCAGTCGGTTAGAGGTTGCAGGAAATTTTGCTTATCTATTGGATCGGTGTGAAAGGGACCCTCGCGTGGCATGGCCTTAGCACCAGGAGTGACCTAATTGCGTTAGGTCGAGTAGACTGGTCCATTAGCATTTATCCCCTTCCCGCCCGAACGCGACGGGTTCGGACCAGGAAAGGCTAGGCATGGCAAAACAGAGCACACGCGACCTACTGATTGACGTGGGACTGGAACGCATGCACACCGCGGGCTATGCCTCGACGGGGGTCAAGGAGATTCTCGAGCTCGCTGGCGTACCTAAAGGATCGTTTTACCATTATTTCCCCAGCAAAGAGGCCTTTGCCCGGGAGGTACTGCTGCGTTATTTCACAGGCGAGTCCAAGCGCGTTGAAAAAATCCTCGGCAACAACAAAATCGCACCGCTGAAGCGTTTGCGGAGATATTTCGACGAACTGATCTCAGTCTATGGACCTTCAGGACGAGTCACGGGTTGCATGGCGGGTAGTCTCACTTTGGAGATGGCAGATCACAGCGATGTGCTCCAGTCGGTTCTCAGCGAATCTTTTTCCCGCTGGCAGTCTGGCATCGAAGCTATTCTCCGAGCGGCAGTCGAGCGCGGAGACCTCGCCAAAGACGCCAAGACCAATGAACTAGCGGCTTTTGTCTTGAACAGCTACGAAGGTGCGTTATTGCGCTCCAAGGCCGAGAGGAGTCAAGCGCCGCTCGATAATTTCCTCCACATTACTTTCGGCGTGCTCCTTAAAAAATGAGTTTCTCCTGGCTCTCAAGAGGAGCAGGAGTTTTTCCGCTTTTCATGATGCAAGCTCAACGGCTCGTCCATCTCGACAAACACGCTCTACAAAGTTTTCAGCGCCGCTCGCACAAATCTAAATAGGTAGTGCAGCAACACCGCGCACAAGACCAACAACGCCACAACGATGACGATGGTCGCGATGGGATGAGCGGTCGTGAACCACGTCAGCCACACTGCCAGCAAATCTTCGCCGATACTCAGCGCCCAGTTGCTGAATGGTTCGGGCACGGTGTTCACCGCCGCGCGCGTGGACGCTTTTGCGCTGTGCGAAGTAAGCGCCACTCCTCCGGCAAGCAGCGCGGCCGCCCAACGCCACTCCGGCGGCGCGGCTGCGGATGCGCCGAAAGCAATCACCGCCGCTGCGGGTGGACGGATGAAAGTGTGAATCGTGTCCCACACCGTGTCCACGAAAGGAATTTTATCGGCCAGAAATTCAATGATATAGAGCGCGATGGCAGCGCCCAGAACAATCGGATGCGCAACGATGGCCAGCGTTGCCGGCAGATGAATCACGCCAAATCGCTGCAGAACCCCCAACGTGGCCACAGTGGCGTAAAGATTCAGACCGGACGAAAAACCGGCGCCCAAGGCCAGTGCGAGCGTTTGCAGCGGGTTCACGATGCTCGATCATATCAAATGCCGATGCCGACCGAGCGCATCGCTCAATCGGCATCAGCGTTCATTGCTTTCTGTCAAACCGGTTAATAGTTATTTTTCTCCGTGCAGGTCACCCTGGCCGTGCCCGTTGTCATGATCGAAATCGAACATGTCAAACAGATCGCCGATGGCCGGGCTGTTCTGCGGCACGTAGACGTTGTCTTTATGGGAAACGGGATTGGGCAGATTGTCGCGGCTTCGGCCCGTCAGCGGCTTCAGTTTCCAGTTGCGCTCGATGAATTTCAAGATCGAGACGTGATCGGTATAAGTGTGGTTGATGTGTCCGCCTTTACTGAAGGCTGACACAATGATCAGCGGAATGCGTGGGCCGTCACCGAAAAAGTCGAGCGGCTGAATGTAGCCTGAATCGTAGTAACCGCCGCCTTCATCGAAGGTGATGATGAACGCCGTCTCTGCCATTAACTCGGGCTTGGCGGTGAGATGATCCATGATCTTGTTGACCATGGCTTCGAAAAGATCGAGTTTCGAAGATGCCGGATGTCCGTCCAGCAGTCCGTCTGGCTTGACGAAGGACACCGCCGGCAAATCTTCGCTGTCAATGGCTGCGAAAAAATCGTTCGTATCCTTGATATGCGCTACGCGCTGTGCGGGATTTCCCATGATCGTGGTGCCGTATGACTCGAAGTTGCAAATGTTGCAATACGCCGCGCCAACCTGCACTCCAGGATTCGTGCTGGTCGGATCATGTTGCAAGGCCACAGCGGCCGCATAGGCTCCGCCGTAATAAGCCCAGGAAACATTTTTCTCGTTCAGGGCTTCGCCGATCGTTCTGACGTTCGTCGGCGGAACTGAACCACCCTTCGCAATCCCCGCGGTGTCCACCGTGCCGTCCGGCAGAAACCCTGGATTGTCATTGTTCACCATGTAGTAGTGATTCGGTTGGCAGTTCGGATTTGGGTGGTACGGGAGGGATTCCAGATAATCCGTAATCGCCTTGATTCCAGGTTGCGTGACGTCAGCACACTTGGTGAAGTTGCCGTCAAAATTCAGATCCACGGTGTACACGTCGTCCGTTCCCGGCAGCGGATTCGGATTGGCGATGTGCGATGGAGGTACAGTCGCGTTGCCTTGGCCGTCGCTCCAGAAAATGGCATCTCCGGTTCCGAGCATGACGTGGTTGGCGCCAGTTCCGCCCATCACCGACTGGTGGAAATTGTCGCTCATGGAATATTCATCGGCCAGCTGCTTCAGCACCGGCACGTCTCCCGATTGCACGTTATAGAACGCCATGGAGTTGCCGCCGCCGTTATCGTCAATCGCGCCGCCGCTCGCAGGATCCGGAATATTCGTGTAGTTGGTGATGACGAAGGGATACAGATCGCTCAAGCAGCCCGAAGGGTTGCTCATTGTCGCGTTCTTGATGTTGCAATCCGACTGCTGCCACATCTCAAATAACCGGTGAGTCGTGTCGCCGGTATACGAATCGTAAGGAAGGAGCTTCCCCTTCAGCGGAAACGGTCCGTTCGGCAGCGCATCGAAATTGTCAACGCGCGTATCCGGATCGGGCTGCACGAAAGTTTGCGTAAATTCCGTCGCCGCTCCCGTGGTGAGTAGATTCAGATCGGCCGTCTCCAGGGACGGCTCAACCAGCGCCAAGATAGCTTGCGGAGTGCCCGGAGGAAGAGTGGTCTTTACGGGCGCGAAGTTCAACGTCGGCTGGGGCAGTAGCTGATACGGGGCCTTTTCATTCGAATCCAGACTGACGAAGTAGTCAGTTTTGAATGGTGGAATCGCTTGGAACTGCGCAGCTTTCCCGAAATTGATGTCCGGCGTGCCATCAGACTTTATGATTCGTTTCGACAGTAAATTCGCAACGGAATCGTGGCTCTTAGGCACGTATGTTGCGAAAACGTGATCAAAGGTCCGATTCTCGCCGATCAAAACGATGACGTGTTTGATGGGAGTTTTGGTTTGAACTTCGTCTTTATCGTGATTGCGAGCCTGCAACGAAACAGCTAGCGGGCCTCCGAGGCTAAATTGAAAAGCCACGAGAGCAATACAGCCCGTGCGTAAATATTGCAACGATTTGGACACAACATTTTTGAGCGACATTCAGACTCCCTCTGGATTCGGCGTACGCCGGTAAAAGAACTGCAGAGCGAGAATGGACAGGAATTGTTAAAGAGAGATTGTTGCGCGGTGAACGCGAAACGCTTCTTTGTCAAAAGTATGTCAGAGTTTTGTCAGACATTACGGAACTTCTTAGTCCGTTGGCCGATGGTTTAGCAGGGCAGTGGCGGCCATGGACTGCTTTTTCGCAGAAACAGGCGGCTGGCCTTTCGGACGGAGGCTGTTTGGATGTTCCTGCTGCCTGGGCGCTGACCATAGGGCGTGGCACGAGGATTCACTCCAAGGCCACAAATGGATGGTCGCGAAGGCACAAAATCTTTTAGAATCAATATATGAGCGCCCGTAGCTCAGTTGGATAGAGCATCTGCCTTCTAAGAAAGCAGATAAACTTCACAAGTACTTTGCTGAGCGTCGCTTACAGGTTTTTCTCTCCCGACTTCTCGCGTTCAGTTGTACCGAAGCTATTCCAAATCCATCATCGCCGCTTCTGTGGGCTCCTTCCCACATCTCATTGTCGGCTGTATGGGGCCATGCTGAGGACCAGAAAGCCAGGAAAGCAGGCACCGAGAGCACGCCTGACGCCTCGCACAGTAAGCAGAACCAACACCAACCAATGTCGCGATGATTTAAAGTGAAAATATGGCGCGCCCGGTCGGACTCGAACCGACAACAACCGGATTAGAAGTCCGGTGCTCTATCCATTGAGCTACGGGCGCGCAGGAACCAATTCTAGCACGTGAATAGTGTCTGCAACTTCAGACACACAGCCAAGGTGGTCGAAGGTGAGGAAGGAATTCGTGATGAGTAAAGTAATTGAAACGAGAAGCTTTCAAACGTTCGCCCCGCATTGTTTCGATCCAGCTCTTGCTATTCGGTCATAGGACCGAAAGACGATCCTCCATTCCACGATGCGACGTGGGCATGGGCTCTCTTCTATTCGTTGATGACCGTCTGGCCAAAAAGTAGATGGTCATGGGAACTAAGCATGCGGGTGCATGCCTACGCGAGCCCTACGTGGTTGCAGCAACTCAAAGCATGCAAACTCTTAGCAAGGCGAATCCGCTTATCTTTTTCTCCCATCTGTGCAACCCGCCCGTCCCTTTGATGTAGGCGTAGAGATTGTTAGCCGGATGATCCAACGAAGGGGTTTCGAATGGTGAGTTGTCCATCAATTGTCTGACCATCGTGAAGGTCTTCGGAATAGAGAGTCGTGCATCCAGCTTCCAATGCAGCGGAAACGACCAGCGCGTCATAGATGTTGTAGCCGTGCTTATCCGCAATTTTGAGTGCCGCTTCGTGCATTTCAATGGTGATGGGCAGCGGAGAAGGACACAGAACTCGAAAAGCATCCGAACGCTTCCGTCACGTCACTCCAGGACATTAAGATTTTTCGGCGAGCCACAGAGGCGAATTCGTTTAAAATCTGCACGCTAAGTACTCCTCCTAATGCGAGGAGTTCCTCAGCTTGCCTGCTGCGTGGATCGTCGTGCGCCACAGCATAGATCAGCACATTCGTATCGAAGAAAGCCTTAGCGGGCATTGGCCTCTTCTCGATCAAAAACAAATCCGGGAGGTAAAGGACGTCGGAGTTTGCGTAGACGAGCGAGCGCGTTAGGTCTGCTTTGATCGCGGCTCACTTCGAACACCCGCTCACGAGCAATTCGAATCTCGATCTGATCGCCTTCTTTGAGATCGAGCGCGTCAACCACAGCCGTGGGCAACCGCACTGCCAGACTATTGCCCCATTTCGATACCTGCATTAGCCCTCCTTGATATACATTGGAATTGTATATCTCGAAGAGATTCTGTGCAACTCAATCCAGCGGCGCTTTTGGCTAGTGTAACCAAGACAAATCGCTTGCTCAGCGAGACCGCTTCGCAAGCGACAACTCCCTTGGCCGGTGACAACACCGCTAGCTCATGCAGTGGCTGGATATCGTGGTTCACGCCAAAGTTTTCGGTCCAGCTTCGGTCCAGTTCAAGGGCGAAATAAATGACGAGCTTCCTCGTAAGCGACACCAGAAGCGGAACTTAGAGTTTTATACTCCCTAGCTTCTAAGCAGAGGGTCGGGAGTTCGAGTCTCACCGGGCGCGCCATCTCAATGAACTGAAAAGAGTAAGAAGAATCGCTCTTCACCGTTGACCTTCTGCTCAGAAAGCAGACGGTCTGCGATCGCCGACTACGCCAACTCTATGGTGGCGCTTTTTTTGAATCTTCCTGTGATCGCGATGTGGGGTTTCACCATCGTTGCCTGCTAAAGGCCGGATGGTTAATGCTACGGCGTATGGTGCTGCTGTTCTTCCCCGAAACTCAATGCTGTCCAAATTAGCTGAGAACTCGCCGAATCATCCCCTGGATGGAGAGCAGGTCGGCGGATTCGAAGGTTTGTTCCTGATTCGATGCTGTCTAAATTCCTCCCCTCGAAATCTCGTAGCTACTCGTTTTTTTCCATGTGGATGATCGCTGCTGTCCAAACCGATTGGCCGCCTTAGGCCAACTGCAGCGCCAACTGTTTTGGGCAAGCTAGCTAATATCGGCGGCTGGAAAGGGTCGTCGATCCAAGTCCACAGGTCACGGTAAACAAATAATTGCTGCCACAGGAGTGCCACCAAATTCGAAAGGGACCGACCGAATGTCGACCGTAGTTGCAGGTATTTCACGAGCAGCATGGCAATCAGTGCCGTCCAGAGCTGCGTCTGCAACGCATTAGCCGAAGTCCCCACAAACGTTTTCACTCGCAGTGACTGTTTTACCCGTAAAAACAATGCTATTTGCCAGCGCTCCTTGTAGACCGCCTCCGTAGCCGCCGGTTCGCTCTGCCTTTGGCGAGCGCAATAGCCTGTAACTTTTGCCAGTTTAGATGTGCCCATAAGAGGCAGTATGAACATCAATTCGACCTACGAGTCGGCCCACTCGGCGAAATATTTGCGGTAGGGAGACAGATGGAAGTCGTTAGGTCAGGACTTGGACCCATATGGTCAAAGGAACAAGAGATACTGGCTGAGGTGCGCAGACTGATAGACGCGCAGTTTCGCGCGCTTCAAGGCAGGTTGTCGGAGGACAATCTCATCCAATGCACTCTGCGCGCCGAACAAATCAAGCAACTATTGGAGGCGGTCCGGCACTCATCTAGCCAGCCTGCTTTAGAGTCTCCAAAACCGCCTGCTCCTGGTTAGTTCGTGTAGCTCGCAAGAGACTCGATGATTGTGTGCTTTCGCTCATGCAAGCAAGTTACATTACACCTCATAGAGGCTACTCACTAGAATTGCCTGTTGGGAGCCGCGAAATCTTCGAAAGCAGCAATGTATGGCGCCTAGCGATCAGGCCTTGACGTATCGTTCGCGTCTGGTTCGGTCCGCTTGCGAAGCTTCGGCCTCGAGCCGTCCCATTCGGTTCGCTTACCCTGCTCGCCTCTAAGGAGGAGGCTTTTTATCGCATCAAATTCCGACGTCGTTACAATGTATTGATCGCGGGCCGGGAGGATTGTCGCGATTTCCCTTTGAATCGCTCTGATTCGATTCCGCGTAGGAGGGTGGGTGGAGAACATCGTCGCGAACCCGCCTGAACTTTTCTCCGAGTCCATTCTTTCAAAGAATGCAATGAAGGCATTGGGATCGTATCCTGCCTTGTACATGTATTGCAGGCCGAGGTAGTCGGCTTCGCTTTCCGCGCTGCGCGAGAATTTAAGGAGTGTCAGGGGCACTCCAACTTTCAAACCGGTGAAGATCGCATAACCGGCCCAGCCGCCGGGCCCAAGAAAGATCAGGGACATACTGGCGACGCGTGCGATTTCACTCCTGGTGGAGTTGCGAGTTCCATGCCGTGCACAAACATGGGCAATTTCGTGAGCCAATACTCCAGCTAGTTCGGCTTCTTCATCGGCGAGGAGGATCAATCCGCGGTTCACATACAAGAATCCGCCTGGAAGGGCGAACGCATCGACTTCCTCGGAGTCAATCACTCTGAACGTGAAAGGAAACCTTGCGTCGGAGTCGCGCACTAAGGTTTGACCAATCCGATTTACATACTCGTTCACCAGCGGGTCATCGACGAACTTTGCGGAGCGATCCACTCTTTTTGCAAGTTGGCTCCCGACGGTAATCTCGCGGTCGAGCGAATAGAAGTCCGGTCCGTGCCCGACCTTTCGGTTCCCGATCGAATTGATATCTGCTTCACTGCCGATCTTGATTCTTTCGTGCTGCTGTGGACCCGCGAAAGAAACCTGAACAAACAACAGCGCAACGACGGAGGCACTTCTCCCCCTCGTCAAGACTCGCATCCCGACACCTCCGCCCATATCTTGCTGGCTGATAAGTAGCCATCGGCGGCGATGATCGAAACTGACAAAAATGACAGTGGAAGTGAGGGGGAAACTCCAGGTTCGGGAAAGCCGTGGTACCCACAGCTACTTTTTATTAAGGTTGTCGTCCTTGTAGTACTTCGTGCCCCTGCAGGGTTATCTGGAGGGCGATGCCATTCTTGGTGATCTGGTAGACCCATACACCTTAGTAGCGGCTGAGCTTTGACACTCTCCTTCGCATTCCAGCCATGTACTTGAGGCAAGAATGACGTCAATTTCACGGGCTGCCTCCACGAAGCGTGCCTGCCGACCCGTTTGCGGTCCCACGAAAGTGCTGTCGCTTGCAACGAGCTTTTCTTTGCCATCCACGGAAGCACGCACTCCAACGGTTGGAGTGTCGAATGCCCATACGAAAGCGCGACTCTCCAAGGTCATAAACCGGACACGGTCCAAGACATGCAGAATTTCGATGAATTTTTCTTGTGGGAGGGTCCCCGATTTCTTAGTCTGACCTTGTTCATGTCGATTCTGCCCCACATACCGAACTTGTCCGCTACCGTATACCGTCACCGTGTATGTAGGACAAGAACCGAAGCACGGCCCTCTCGATAGTTCTATCATCGCCGAGTCAAGGTTACGCGAATTACTCAGCTCGATATTTTTCGCGGGGCTCCAGACAATACCGGCAATCACTAGGGGTATACACGCTACTAACCAGTCCCCTTTCCGACTGTTGGTAGCCACATCTTTTCGTTCCCGACGATAGACGCTTACCAATACTGAAAATAGAAAAACAGCTAGAATCAGGTCACGCGCATAGAGTGGAAAAAGCCATACACGGGTCTCTGACCAAAGAACGATTATCCAGAACGTACAGTGTAGAGACGCCAGTAGAAATGCTATCGATTGAGGTATCGATTTCGTTCGGAAAGGCAATACGACACCAAGACCTAATACTTCGACTACGATCGCTGTGAAAGTAAGCTTCTGCATGAAGAAATTGGTAACGCCAGGCTCGTACACCCAATCCCACGTCAGCAATCCGACGAACAAGTAGCAGGCGGGAAGTGAAAATAACAATATGGCGATGTCTGCCGATGCGAGAATTTTGCCGTAGATTCTCGTATGCCGGAGGGACCACAAAAGGAGCGCCACCGCTGCTGCCGTGCCCAACCACGTCACAATTACGAAGACTTCTGTGCCGAGTTGTTCGGAACTGGAGGGAGGTTGCCGACGAACTGCGCTCGTGGCGACAGGATTCTGCGATTGCAGCGCAAGAAAATCGATAACGCGATACATGTTCCGCAATGAGAGGTACGTCGAATCATTCAGGGGTTTTTCCAAGGACACATTCTTTAGGACATAAGTGAGTGCCCCGAGAACAGCAGCCCCTGCGATATTTAAGCTAAACAGGGCCTCCTTCAAGGACCCAACTTCGGCTCGCGTGTGCGCATCGTTCGTCGGTGCAATTGGGGAAGCTTCCATAGAGGATAGATTACGGGACCAAGAACCAACGCCACTTCAATTCGTTGAAGATAAAGCCGCCGATTTCGGACAGTTCTTGTCCGTTCGTCTGGCGGAGGTTAGCATTCGCTCGCGCTATTTTTCCGCGGGTGTGATCACGATGTTGCGAAACTGTACGTGCCCTTTTTCGCTGCCCTGCAAATAAATCGGGCCTGGCAGTCCTTCATGGCTGTCCAGCGCGCCGCCCGTAATGCCAGGAATTTCCTTGTTATCAATAACCGTCTGTCCGTTCTGCACCACGGTTACGCGCCGCCCGATCAACGTAATGTCGTAGGTTTGCCATTCGCCCGACTTGCGCGGCAATTCCGGCGACGGAGTAATAAATCCATACACGCTGCCGGTGTGATGCAGCGGCCCTTCGTCGGCCGAATCCGTTTCGATCTGCACTTCGTAACGCCCGCGCAAATACACGCCGCTGTTCGAACTCGGTCCGCAGTTGAACTCCACATGTAACTTAAAATCTTCGAATTTCGAATCGTTGATCAACTCCGGGCCTTCTCCCGGAGTGATCAGAATTCCGTTCTCCACTTTCCACTCGGAATTTCCCTTCCCGCTCATTTTCCATCCGCTCAAATCTTTCCCGTTAAACAAAGCGACAGGCTTGCCCCACTTCGGAGAGGTTTTTCTTTCCAGCGATGGCGCCGGTTCACCTGACCATTCCCAGGTCGCGCCGTTCGGCCCGTTCACTTTTCCTGACAGCGTCTTTCCCGGTTAGCAACCCTTCAAACACCATGTCCACGGGCAAGTCTTCCTCCGCCTTGGGCGAAACGAACGTCAATATTCCGTTCGATAATTCCACCTTGGGAAGCGGCCGTGCGTTTCCCCATCGCCCTACAAACTCCGCCTTCAATTGCCCGCCTTCTTCGCGCAGCTCCAACCACGAAGGATACTCGCGATCCCGCGCGCGCAGCGTCAAATCCCAGCGCCCTAGATATGCCTTGGCGGATTCCGCCGCATGCGCTGAAGTTTCTATCTTCGATTTCCCTGCGTACAAACACGCACTGGCGCACACCAATAAAGTTCCCAGCATCAGTAGGTATACGATTCTGTAAGGTTTCATTGTGTAGCGGACCTTTTCCTTTCGAAGTGCAAGCTGTGCTTTGCCGCGCGTGATTGTAGTCGCCTCCGGTTCTTTCGCCAATCGCAGAAACCGGTCTACGCTTCAAAAAAAACGGTCTCCCGTTCACCTTGTAAATGAATGTCCCAGGATAATTCGCTTGCGCTCTCGTCCGCAGGCTCGGCCAGCAATGTTCGCCGCCGCTCAGGTGGAACAAGTTGCAACACCGCATCCTCGTTATTCGCAGCTTCACCGGCAAAATAGACTCTGGTCAACAGATGCCGCAACAGCCCGCGCATCAGCACCACTACAGCTAGATGCGGTGCATGCAGCAATTCATTCTCATCGCGCCGCGACACGGGCTTTATCGTGCTGAACTGGAATTCGCCCCGCTCGTTCGTGGCGATCCTGCCAAATCCGGCAGGAATTTTTTCACGACGTCGGTCCGCATCTTCAGCGACGCTTCCCCGCGTCGCTTCATCGGCTTGCCAGATTTCCAGCAATGCATCCGGCACAGGCTGGCCGTCGCCATCCAAAACCCGCCCACGAATTACTACGCGCTTCCCTTCTCCGGACTCGAACTCAATCTGTTCCCGGCACAGTGCGGAGAGCCCGATCGAGAAAAAAGGCCCAACTGTTTGTGAGGGCATCGGCACGTAAGTCATTTTACTTTTCCATCGGCGTCGCGTCGCGCCCGCGCAGCACAATATCGAATCGATAGCCCAGCGCAAATTCCGGCGTCGTCGTCACCAGGTCAAAGGACGAAATCAATCGTTGCTTGGCTTTTTCGTCGGAGACGCAATTGTAGATTGGATCGAGCGCCAGCAGCGGATCACCCGGGAAATACATTTGCGTCACCAAGCGGCTTAACAAGCCGTCGCCAAAAATCGAAAAATGAATGTGCGCAGGCCTCCAAGCGTTGGCATGATTTCCCCAGGGATACGCGCCCGGCTTGATCGTAAGAAACTGGTAGCGGCCATCCGCATCAGTCAGCGTGCGTCCACATCCGCTGAAATTCGGGTCAAGCGGCGCGTTGTGCTGATCCATTTTATGCGAATAACGCCCAGCGGCATTCGCCTGCCATACTTCGATCAACGCTCCGCGCACTGGCCTGCCGCCTTCGTCCAGCAGCCGCCCACTGACCGCGATTCTTTCTCCGAGTGGCGCGCCCGCATGTTGCGCAGTTAAATCGCTGTCCGTGGCACGCACGCAGTCCGGCCCGAAGACGGGCCCAGTCCTTTCTGAAAGTGAATGTGGCAGCAAGACCAGCGGCCGTGTCGGCGCTCGCTTCACCGACGAACGATAATCCGGATGTAGATACTCCGGTTGCGTTCCTGCAATCACTTTTGCAAAAACCGGCAACTTCGCCATTCGCATTTCTCCAAATTCACCGTGCAGTCTTGACATCGCCGCCAAAACTCTCGGATCCGTGCGGGACACGTCCGTTAGTCTACTGCGAATCGCAGCCTAAAGTGCGCCAGACCTGGCATTTTCCGATATTCTTATGTGCGCACTTGCATTGACAAAAAGAATCCATTCTCATATCGTCACCACGTTCGGCAAACGACTACATTCAAAACACAATTCTATCGCTTCGGCTGACCACTAATGCTTCTCCCCAAACTCCGCGAAGAAGTTCTTGAAGCCAATCTCGAACTGGTTCGTCGCGGACTGGTTCTCTACACCTTTGGCAACTCCAGCGGCATTTCCCGCGAAGATTCGCTGGTAGTTATCAAGCCCAGCGGCGTCCCGTATGAAACCATGAAGCCCGAACATCTGGTAGTGACCGATCTGCACGGCAAAATCATCGAAGGCCATCTTCGCCCGTCTTCCGATCTCGCAACTCACATCGCTCTTTATAAGGCCTTTCCGAAAATCGGTGGCGTCAGCCACACCCACTCCGAATACGCGACTGCGTGGGCACAGGCACGGAAGCCCATACCCTGTCTCGGCACCACGCATGCCGACTATTTCCGCGGCGCAATTCCGGTAACCGGCACTATCGCTGACAGCGACATCGCCGGAGCTTACGAGGAAAATACCGGGCACGCCATCGTCCGATTGTTCAAAAATCTCGACCCCGGCGAAATTCCCGCCGCGCTCGTCGCGAATCACGCGCCGTTTACCTGGGGTGCGACTCCCGCCGAAGCGTCGCAAAATGCCGTGCTGCTCGAAACTGTCGCCAAGCTCGCCTACTTCGCAATGCAAATTCACTCCGAGGCTGCACCGGCGCCCCGCGCGCTCGTTGATAAACACTTTTTGCGCAAGCACGGAAGCGCCGCATCCTACGGTCAGCCGAATGAAACGAAGTGATCGTTTCGTTCGATCTTAACGGCGAAATCACAGGATCCATTTATGGCCATTATTGCTGGCGTTGATTTCGGTACATTAAACGTTCGCGTCTCGATCGTTGATAGCGTGCGCGGACTACTGGCATCGGCAATCGCCGAATATCCACTCCATCGCCGCCGCGAAGATCCCGAATACGCCACGCAATCCCACGTGGATCACATGAACGCTGTTGCCAGCGCCTCGCGCGCCGCCTTGCAGAAAGCCGGTGTCCCCGGCAGCGAGATTCAAGCCATCGCGCTCGATACCACCGGTTCTTCGGTCATTCCCGTTGATAAAAATCTGCAGCCTCTCGACGACTACTATCTCTGGTGCGATCACCGCGCCAAGTCTGAAGCCGCCGAAATCACCGCCGTCGCACATAGCGAAAAACTTCCGGCCATCGAATGGTGCGGCGGCGTTTATTCCTCCGAATGGGGCTTCGCCAAACTTCTTCACTGGCTACGGCACAATCCGGCAAAACGCCAAGCCTTCGCCTCCGCGTTCGAACACTGCGACATGGTCGCCGCAACGCTTTGCGGCATCACCGATCCTGCGCAATACGAAGCGCAGCATCTGCGCCATGGGCCACAAATGGCTTTGGAATGCGTCTCTCGGCGGCCTTCCGCCCGAAGATTTCCTGGTCAAAGTAGATCCTCTTCTCGCTGGAGTCCGCGAAAAACTCGCTGGCCATTATGCGACCTCCGACCAGATCGCCGGAAATCTTTTTCCATATTGGGCGGAAAAACTTGGCTTGCGCGCAGGCATCCCTATTCCCGTCGGCGCTTTTGACGCGCACTGGGACGCGATCGGTGCCGGCTGCCGTTGCGAGGACGTCGTTAATGTAATTGGTACGTCCACCTGCATCATCGGCATCACGCCCTCCATCAATCTCGTGCCCGGAGTCTGCGGCGTTGTCGCCGGCAGCGTCCATCCCAAACAAACCGGCATCGAGGCAGGACTCTCCGCAGTGGGCGATATTTTCAACGCCATCGCCACGCGCGCGAGCACCGACGTGCAAACACTATCGCAAGGACTCGATTCCTATCGCGCCGGACAAACTGGTTTACTCCGCATGACCTGGGACAACGGCGATCGCACTGTCCTCGTCAATCCCAACTTGCGCGGGGTCACTCTCGGCTGGAATCTGCAGACTACCGCGCAGGACGAACTCTTCGCCGCCATCGAGGGCACTGCCTTCCACACTCGCGTCATTCTCGACCGCATGTCCGAGCACGGCGTCACCATTCGCCGCGTCATCAATGCCGGCGGCATTCCGCAAAAAAACGAAATCCTCAATCAAGTTTACGCAAACGTCCTTGGCCGTCCTGTGCTCGTCCCAAGTTCCAGCGTAACCAGCCTCGGCTCCGCAGTCTTCGCCTTTCTTGCCGCAGGCACTTTCTCTACGGTAGAAGAGGCGCAAGACAAAATCTGCCCGCCGCACAAAATCTTTCAGCCCGATCCAGCGGCTCAATCCGTGTACGACAAGCTCTATCCTCTATACCGCGAGTTATACTTTGCGATGGGCCAGCCGCCTCAATCGCCACTCGGCAAAATTCTTCCTGAATTGATTCACATTTCGGAATCGGTGAACCGGGTCAGGGCCGTTTCTCACTAGCATAGCCACGAAGAACTTTTTGCAAGCTGACGGAGGCTTCGAACATGCCAAACATTCCCAGAAGGCGTTTTCTGCAAAACACATTCACCGCAACCGCGGGATGCTCGGCAACGTTCATGCTCGGAAAATCGCTTTTCACTCAAGCACCTGCCGCCTCCGCCACGCGCGTCTATCTCGATTCTCGCCGTACCATGCCCCCGCTCGATCGCAACATCTTCGGCTCTTTCCTCGAACATCTCGGCCGCGCCATCTACGAAGGTATTTACGATCCAGGCTCCAGACTTGCCGATTCGAACGGTTTCCGCACCGACGTCGCCGATGAAATCAAGCATCTCGGCGTTCCCATCGTTCGCTATCCCGGCGGAAATTTCGTCTCCGGCTACAACTGGCTCGACGGCGTCGGCCCGAAAAGAGATCGTCCGCGCAAATTGGAAAAGGCCTGGGACTCCATCGAGACCAATCAATTCGGCACCAACGAATTCATGGCCTGGTCGAAACTCACCGGCGCAGCACCGCTCTTGGGACTCAATCTCGGCACTGGCACGCCTGAACAAGCCGCCGCTCTCGTCGAATATTGCAACGTAGAAAAAGGCAGCAAGTGGAGCGATCTGCGCCGCGAGCACGGCATCGCCGAACCTCACAACGTCAAGCACTGGTGCCTCGGCAACGAAATGGACGGCCCATGGCAGATCGGCCACATGACCGCGAGCGAATACGGAATGAAAGCGGCCGACGCCGGCCGCCAGATGCATTACGTGGATTCGTCGCTCAAGTTGATCGCTTGCGGTTCCAGTAGCGTCTTCATGCCCACTTTTCTCGAATGGGATCGCCAGGTTCTCGAACAATGTTTCGACTACGTTGACGGTCTTTCCCTTCATCGCTACTACGGTAATTCGCAGGAAACCGGCGGTGACAGCGCGAAATACATGGCGCTGAATCTCACTATGGATCGCCAAATTGCGCAAATCGGTGCCGTCTGTGATTACGTGCAGGGCCGCATGCACTCCGCAAAAAAATTATGGCTCTCTTTCGACGAGTGGAATGTCTGGTACCGCAAAAATTCCGGCTCCGACGTGGACGGCAACAAGCAAGTCGCGCCGCATCTCCTCGAGGAAGTCTACAATCTCGAAGACGCCTTGCTCGTCGGCGGCCTCATCAATACGCTCATTCGCAATTCCGATCGCGTTAAAATCGCCTGCCTCGCGCAACTCATCAACGTCATCGCACCCATCATGACCAACGCCAGCGGATTGTATCGTCAGACGATATATTATCCGTACGCATGGGCCCTGCAATATGCACACGGCGCTGCCATGAACGCCGTCGTTGAATCGCCCACCTATGAAGTCACGTTGCCTGTCTCTGTTTGGAACCGCGCCAGTTCCCTCTCCGAAGCCGTTCCGTATGTAGACATATCCGGCACTTTCGACAAGGCCGGCGGAAAATTTTCTGTCTTTCTTTTCAATCGCGATCTAGCAAACACCCGCGAAGTAGAATTGCTGTGGGAAGATGTCGCTCCGTCGCGCGTACTCGATTCACTGACGCTCACCGGCAACGACCTGAAAGCTCACAACGGTTTCGACGCTCCGCAAAACGTAGCGCCAAAACCTTTCGATAAGCCGACCACGTCGAACAATCGCACGCGCCTCGAACTTCCCGCGCGCTCTTACACCATCATCCAATTCGCCGCCTGATTTAACCTAGCCCGTTCGCCCTTCCGTCCATCTTTTGTGCGGGCGCAGCATTGCTGTTGACTTCGTTACAGGTTGTGTCAGGGCATCCGTTACACCTGCACAAGAGCCCCGGCGCACTCCTGTTGCAGTCCGCTTGTATCGCCGCGGTCAAACTCTCTCCGGAGGCTTTAAAGGTAAGGGCAGCGATCTGACGGGAAAGCCTTTCGATGTCGATGCGCGCTGGACCGATACCTGGGTGAAGATGCCCAGCGGCAAATGGCAGTGTGTCGCGACCCACGCGTCGCTCGTGGAAACATAAGCAGCCACATAACGCTAAAGTTAACTGGCCGACTGCAACTTTGCCGGCCAGCTTTTTATACCCTTCAGCCCGTTTTCCTGCCGTCGTCGCTCTTGCATCCCACGTGCCGCCAAACCAATTACGTTACACGGCTACTACCTTCTCAGCGGCGCCATCCACGGGCCGGCTACCTTTAGGTTGGTCGTCGCCTACTGCGCCAGCGCATCACACAAAGGTTGCAACGCCGTTGTATCCCCGAAAACGAAATACTCGTCGAACGGGTGCTGGCCCGCCTCGCTTAGAATAGTTCCATCCTAAGTAACGGTAGCGCGACCCGCGTCAATCAATACGATCCCTCCATTCGGCAGGTAATATCGAGTTCCGCCGGAAAGCCTCTCGGTTCCACTGGTGTTGTCCCCTGGAATCGCTAAATCGTGAACATGCGTAACCGACCGGAAAAACGGCGCGCCGATTTCGCCGGACCAGCCCTTTACTTTTATGGTATTCTTTCGAGTGTAATGCAACAGTAATTCGAACGGATTGCTCCCTCAAACGCTCTACCAACTCGATCTCACCAGATTTTTGCCCACAATCTTGCTCTGTCGCCATTCTTTTGACTCTTCGCCGGAATTCTTCAAGAATGAACAAAATTCCTGCGCTGTCTTTCCAGTCACTTAAAGCCTTCTTGCATTCGATTTTCATGAGCTTTCGCGGGCTGTAAGCCCTAAAAAGGACTCGTACGAAAAGTACCTCGGGGTATTTCCTCGCTGGCCACAAAATAGGAACGATACTTCGTATTCGCCTTTCTCTTTACTTCGCTACGTCATTGCTTCTTTACGTCGTCTTTGTGCGAAACTCTCTCCTATGACCACCAAGCCGCTCCACCTCGACGTCAACGAACAGATCGAATGTGCCCAAACGCTGGCCTCACGCTTCTACACCGATCCCGCCATCCTTGAAATTGAAAAAGAAAAAGTCTTTCGTCGCACCTGGCAGCTAGTCGGCACGCTCGACCACTCCTGCGGCGAAGTCAACGGCGTAAAGAAAACCATCTCCGACCCGGAAACTTATTTCACCGCTGATGTAGCGGGCGAACCGCTACTCGTCGTGCGCGATAAGCCTGCCGCGGCAGGCGAGCAAGGGACTCTGCGCGCTTTCAGCAACGTATGCCGCCATCGCGCCGGACCCATCGCTCTCGGCAGCGGCTGCAAAAATGTCATGCGCTGCCAGTATCACGGCTGGACCTACACCCTCGACGGTCGTCTCATCGGCACGCCCGATGTCGAAGGCGTCGAGTTTTTCGACCGCAGCACCATGGGCATGGTTCCAGTGCGCCTTGAAACCTGGGAACAATTCATCTTCGTGAATTTCGATCAGCACGCCGAACCACTTTCAAATTATCTGGGCGAAATTCCAACACAGGCCCGCGGCTTTCAATTTGCAGGATTACAATTCGCCGAGCGCCGCGATTACGTCATCAATTGCAATTGGAAGGTTTACGTTGACAACTATCTCGAGGGCTACCACATTCCCATCGCGCATCCCGGTCTGATGCGCGAAATCGATTACGCGCACTATCGCACCGATATCTTCCGCTATTATTCGCAACAGTTCGCGCCGATTCGCGCGATGAAAACAGAGGACGCCGGCGAACGTTTCTACGCTCCAGGCGCAGGTTTACAGCAAGCGCTCTATTTCTGGATTTTTCCCAACCTGATGCTCAATATTTATCCCGACAACATTTCCACCAACTTAATCGTCCCTCTTTCCACCGAAAAAACACTCACCATCTTCGAGTGGTTTTTTCATGAGGCCGATCAAGCGAAAACTCGCGAGCGCATCGAAAAAGCCATCGCATTTAGTGATGAGGTGCAGCAGGAAGACATCACGCTCTGCGAAAACGTGCAGCGCGGCCTCCGCTCCTCCACCTACGACCGCGGCCGCTATTCCGTCAAACGCGAAAATGGCGTCCACCACTTCCACATGCTCCTAAGTGAATTCCTGGGCAAAGCAGCGCCCAGCACTCAGCGCCCAGCGAGCAGTCAGGCAGGATGCTAGCGAATTTAACTCTTCATGTAGCAACAGCTTCCTGCCCTGACCAAGGAAGGGGCCGCTGCTCTTTCTTTTGCCGCGGAAACGGCGGCATTTGTCCCGATCCATCGGGACGCCGCTTTTCCTTCTTTTGTAGCGGCCGCCTTCTGAGGCGGGCCTCTTTCGCTTACGGTTTGGCGGGGGCCGCAGTCGAAGGAGCAGGCGCCGATTTTTGGAAATCGAAATTCACCTTAGGAGCAGTACGCGCGCCCTCTTCGGTTTTGAAATAAGCGTCGTTGCGCGTGAAACCACTCATGCTGGCGACCAGACTGTTGGGAAAAAGTGAAATGTAAGTATTGTAGTCCTGTACGGCTTCGTTGTAGCGGCGGCGCTCCACGGCGATGCGGTTTTCGGTGCCGGCAAGTTCGTCCTGCAAACGCAGGAAATTTTCATTGGACTTGAGTTGCGGATAATTCTCCGTAATCACCAGCAAACGGCTGAGCGCGGAATCGAGTGCGCCATTAGCGGCGATTTTATCGGCAGGAGTTCTCGCTCCGATCAGTGCGGAGCGTGCTTGAGCGATTTCGCTGAACACTTGCTCTTCGTGAACGGCGAAACCCTTCACGGTTTGCACCAGGTTTGGAATTAGATCAGCGCGCCGCTGCAACACGACGTCCACTTGCGCCCACGCGGCGTTGACCGCTTCGCGCTTCACGGCCATTTGGTTGCGCCGGCTGACATAAGAGCTGCCCAGGATTAGCGCCAGGATCAGCAAAATGACTAGGATGACTAAACCGATTTTCATGAACCTTCTCCTTGTAAATCCTTCGCATTTTCCTTTTCAACTCAGGGAAACCCGTGAAATTGCCGGTCAGAATTCTTGCCGTTTCACGCGCTGCCATTCGTGCTTTGGCACCAGAGCATGGAGCGCATGAATCACAAATTCGACCGCTTCGAGATATTTGCCGTAAGCGCGGATAATTTCGGAATGTGCATGATTGTCGCGCAGCGCGCGGCCAAGTTCAAAAACGGAAGCTTCCGCCCCCGTCAACTCTTCGATCCGTTGATAGACGGCGCTTTTATCGGAAGGAACATCTTGGCCGAGCGCGATCAAAACGTGGCGAAGCAGCACGGTAATGCTGGAAATGGATTTGCCGTAAATTTCGCGCAACTGCTGTTCTTTGTCGGAAGCGCGCAGAAAATGGTCGCGAAGTTTTTGCAGCGCGGTGCGCAGCTCGTGCTCAACCTGCGCGCGGTGTAGATTCATCGGAACTTCGATGCCCGCGACCGGATCGTCGCCAAAAAGCACGCGATGTGCTTCGCCAAGGTCCAGCAATTCGATGGCGAAAACATCCGCGGAATGAATTAATTCTTCCTGTGTGAAAATACGCGGAGCCGGTTCGCGAAGTTGTCCGCACCACCAGCGAACCACGGAAGCGATGCGCGAAAGTTCCGCGGCCTTCGCGGATTTCAACACGCACAAAAGATTTAAATCCGATTTGTGGGTGTGAAAATCGCCACGCGCCGCTGATCCGTAGAGCACCACCGATTGCAGATTTTCTCCCGCGGCTTCCTGCAGCCTGCGTACGATTTCCGTTAGTTTTTCTTCGCGTGCCAGCATACTGTCCTTCTCTAGTTCAGGGTTTGCAAGTACAAACCCTGAAACCCGATCTATGCAAAATCGCTGAAAAGCATTTCACCAACTGCCGGAAGCTCCGCCACCACCACTTGAGCCGCCGCCAAATCCGCCAAACCCTCCACCGCCACCACCTCCACCGCCAAATCCACCGCCGCCCCAGTCGCTGCCACCACCGCCCCGGCCGCCGCCTCCACTCATCAGAAACGGAAGGATCCACCAGCAGCCACTCATGCCCCCGCCGCGGCCTCCAGAAGCCCTGGAAATCAGGGAAGCAAAGATCCTGAAAACGATGAAAACAATTATAAGCAGCACGAACGGATTAATCGGCGAACCGCGGCCGCGAGTGTTTGCAACTGGACGCGGGCGAGCCGGCGGCTGGCCAGAGAGTGTGACGCCCTTGTCTTCGGCAATATATTTTGCAAGTTGCCAAGCGGCAATTTCAATTGCTGAAGCGTAATCATTTTGCCGGAGCAACGGCAGCATAGCGCGACCGGCGTCGCCTGCACGCGCGTCATTGATGATTGGCTCGAGTCCGTAGCCAACCTCAATGCGATATTTGCGATCGTTGGGTGCGACGAGCAACAGCACACCCGTATTGTCTTTTTTTGCGCCAACGCCGAGATGTTTGAAAAGATCGACGGCGTAATCTTCCGCTGGGCGATCGTCGAGAGATTTGACGGTGACGACAGCCATTTGTGCGCCAGTTTTTTGTTCCAGCTCGGTGCAAAGTGTTTCCAGTCGCTGTTTTGTGGCTTGTGGAATGACACCGGCGAGATCGGTGACGTAGCCGGTGGGCGAAATCTTGTTGATCTCGTCGCAGACACCGGTCGCCGCCGCCAAAAAATAAATCACAAAAGTGAAAAGAATCGGAAGTCGGAGACGCGACATGGAAGACTGGAGCACAATCCTCTTGAGCCGAGAACGAGATTTGTTGCGACCGGAATAAGCATCGCGATTTTCGAACGAAAGTGCAAGGGCGCGAGAGACAGAGGAACGAAGCAAGATTTGATCAGAGCAATTTTTCGAGGCGCAAACCGGAAAAAAAAGAAAGAAAAGGACGACGCAGAGACGCGGAGAACGCAGAGGAAGAAATGCACCGGTGTAAAGACTGGCCGCTACAAAAGCAAACAGTGGCAGCGAAAAGCGTTAGCACAAAGAGCAAATCAAAGATGGCCAGCTAACGGCGACCGCCACAGGCCCATCAAAGACGGCGGCATAAAGCTGCCGTTACAAAAACAAGAATCAACAAAGGGAAAAAAGCAACTGGACAGGTAGCGGGACTGGACTTTAGTACAGTTCTGCGGTGGAAAACCGCGGCAAGGGAAGGAGGCATCCAACTATAAAATTAAGCAGGAGAAATTGTGGAACGTTCCCTGATCCCTGAGCAGCGGCAACGGTACGAGTGGATGAAGTATCCGCGTGCGTCGGCTCTGATTGCATTTTCCTTCCTTGGCATTTGTCCGGCGATGTTCGCGCAATGCAATTCCTTGAAAGCTGGAGAGACGCTTTGGGCGCGACTGCTGGAGCCGCTGTCTTCGTATAGCGGAAAAGCGGGCGACAAGATTCATGCGATGGTGATCGAGTCGCCGACGTGCAATGGTTCGGAAGAGATTGCCGTGGGGACGACTTTGGAAGGCGAAGTCGCAAGAGTCACGAAAGTGGGAATGGGAATGGTGCACGAGACGGCGTCGCTGCGGGTAGAGTTTAAGAGTCTGCAGATGCCGGACGGAAACCAGATAGCAATCGCGACGCGTCTGCTGGAAATCGACAACGCGCGTGAAAAGGTGAAGAACGGAATTATTCATGGCGTAAATGCGACCGACACCCCGCAAGGAAGAATTACCAATCGATTGAGACATCTGCCCACCTGGAATCCTTACAGCGATTTGACGATGTTGGCGTACCGCACGGCGTTTCCAACGTTCCCGGAACCGGAGATTTATCTGCCGCGAGGAAGCGATTTGAAACTGGAGATAGCGAGTGAAGTGTCGTTGCCGGATGGGATGGCGAACGAAACGGAAAATAACCGTCCAGACGAAATTGCGAAGGCGGTGCTGGAAATTACAGCACCCGAACTGCCGGTGAGGACAACTACACGGAACGGCCAGGATGCGGATATTGTGAACGTGGCGCTGCTGGGAAGCACGAGCCAGATGGATGCGGCGTTTCGCGCGGCGGGATGGAAAAACGGGGATGCGATGTCAACGCGATCGGTACTGCGGCAGGTGCATGCGTTCCTGTCGTTCAAGAATTATCCGAGCGCACCGATTACGACGCAATTGATGAATGGCCAGCGCGCTAGCCAGACGTGGGAAAAGGGACTGGACAGCTACGCGAAGCGCGAGCATTTGCGGGTGTGGGGACGGAACGACGTGATCGAAGGGCAAACGGTGTGGCTGGGAGCGATGACTCGGGAAACCGGAGCGGTACTGTCGGTGCGGCGGCATAAATTTATTCATCACATTGATGCGCAAATGGATGACGGGCGCGGAATCATGGTGCGGGATTTGCGTTTGGCGGGATGCGTGGCGGCGGTGTACTACGTGCAGCGGCCGGGGATGGCGCATGCGGCGATGAACGCGACGGGCGATGCGATGCGGACGGATGGTTCGCTGGCGGTTGTGCAATTGAAGGACTGCGAGAATCCGGTGTATGAGCAGGTGAGCGATGCGCCTGCGGTGCAATCGCGGCCACGTTCGAAGTTCGCGCGGTATTTGCGGATGCAGGTGTTGAGTTATCGAAGCGACCTGATTCGCGGAAATATCTTGTACGGCGGATTTGAATTGACGCGACTGGTGGTACGGGCGCGTCGGAATCATAGCGAGAAGGCGATGCTGGCGCGCCAGGGTGAAGTGGAGAACACTGGGCGTCGGGATGGCGTGGTGGTTGGCGATGGGGATGCGGCGGTGAGTACATCGTTTGCCGACGGCGACGATTGAGTCTAAGTTATTTCCAGAGGACAACATTTGGAGTTTTCGTAAAGTCGCGGTGTGCGTTGCGCTCTGGTGGTTCGTGGTGTGGCTGGGTGTGATTTTTTAACGCAAGGGCACAGAGAACGCGGAGATTCCTGCGACGAAATTGGTTTCCAGAAGACGACGTTTGGAGTTCTCGTGAAGCTGCGGCTTGCGCTGCGGTGTGGTGGTTCGTAGTGTGGCTGGATGTGATTAACGCCAAGGGCACAGAGGGCAAGAGTTTAGTCGGCAGTTGGGACGGCTAGTTCATTTTCCCAGCGGGCTATGACGGCGCTGGCCAGGCAGTTGCCGGTTACGTTGACGGAGGTGCGGGCCATGTCGATGAGCGTGTCTACGCCGAGGATTACAAAGATGGGTTCGGTGGGGAGACGGAAGGTGGAAGAGGTTGCGAGGAGAACGACCAGGACGGCGCGTGGGACTCCTGCTACTCCTTTGCTGGTGAGCATTAATGTAAGGACCATGACGAGTTGTTGCGGCCAAGTCATGTGAATGCCTGCGGCTTGCGCTACGAAGATGGAGGCTAGAGCTAAATAGAGCGTGGAGCCATCAAGATTGAAGCTGTAGCCTGCGGGAATTACGAAGGCGACGATGCGGCGCGGGACGCCGAAGGCTTCCATGCACTCCATGGCGCGGGGTAGAGCGGCTTCGGAAGTGCTGGTGGCGAAAGCGATGGTGGCGGGTTCGGCGACGGCGGCGAGAAAACGTTTTAGCGGGATACGGGCGAAGATGGCGATCGGTAGAAGTACGAAGAGCAGAAATGCGACGAGCGCGCCGTAGGCAGTGAAGAGAAGTTTCCCGAGGGGCACCAGGACCGCGATACCCATGTGACCGACGGTGTAGGCCATGGCGGCGCCGACTCCGATGGGAGCGACGTACATGACGATGTTGGTGAGGCGGAACATGACTTGCGTGAGCGATTCGGCGAAGTTGAGAATGGGCTTTTGTTGTGCTTCGGGGACGCGGGTGAGCGCGATGGCGAAGAGAATGGCGAAGACGGCTACCTGAAGAATTTGATTGTCAGCGACGGACTGGACAATATTTTCCGGAAAAATGTGCAGGATGAAATCGGTCCAGCGAAGCGGCGTCGTTTTTGGCGGGGCTTGCGTGGCGGCTGCAGTAGTGCCCGCCGAAATGACCAGGCCCTCGCCGGCTTTGGTTAGATTGATGGCGGCGACTCCGAGGAAGAGAGCGATGGTGGTGGCAGCTTCGAAGTAGACCAGGCTCTTCCAGCCGATGCGGCCTACTTTGCGGAGGTCGCCGTGACCGGCGATGCCGGTGATGAGAGTGCCGAGGATGAGCGGGGCTACGATGACTTTGATGAGGCGGAGGAAGATGTCGCTGAGGATGCGGAGTTGAACGGCGAAGGCGGGTGAGTCTAGGCCGAGTTCGAGGCCGGCTAGCATGGCGAAGAAGATCCAGAAGGTGAGGGAGCGACTGCGGAGACCGGCGATGGCGAGGAGGAGTAGGCCGAGGCAGCGGACGGCGATCAAGGACTTGTGAGCGGGCAACGGAATCAGGAGCAGGCAGCCTGCGGCAAAGAGGAAGAGTCCGGCGGCGACCAGAATTTTGAATTGCCGTGGGTGGAGTTGTGGCAAGCAGCAGACCTTTCAGAGAGACGGTTGAGAACGGACATCATAGCAGCAAGAGCAGAAAAGCCAGGTGATCGCGCGATCGGCGAAATGGCAAGATGCGGATTTTAACGCAGAAGTCGCAGAGGGCACAGAGAGCGAACGAAGCGCATCGGGGCGCGGGACAGAATGGCCACCTGAAAGGTGGCCGCTACCAGACGAAGAGCACAGCCGGGAATGGCTGTGCCTCCAAGGAAAGAATAAAAAGAGCAGCGGCGTCCTAATCTATTGGGATAAATGCGGCCCGCTGCTACGTAAAGAGTGTTTGCAGCTTGCTTGGTTAATTAACGCACTGCTATCGTGCGGTATGCCGAAAATAAAACATTTTGAGTGTTCGCGATGCGGAGCGACGGTGTCTGCCGCACAGCCGCAGACTGTTTGCGCGAAGTGTGCGGGATCTCTGTATGTGCGGTATGACTTGAGGCCGATGCGCGGAGAGGCTGGGCGCGCGGAGGTTTTGCGCAATGCTAGTCAAGGCGAACGAGTTGCGAGGGAAGCGCTGAACCGAAATTCGGCGCTTCCCTCGGCGTGGGCGGGAATGTGGCGGTATCGTTCGGTGTTACCGGATGTGGAGCCGGTAACTTTGGGCGAGGGATGGACTCCGGTGATGCGAAGCCGGCGATATAAAAATGTCGTCGTGAAAGAAGAGGGAGCGAATCCGACCGGCAGTTTTAAGGCGCGCGGGCTGGCGCTGGCGGTGACGATGGCGAAGCACTATGGATTGAAGAAATTGGCGGTGCCTTCGGCGGGGAATGCGGCGGGAGCGTTGGCGGCGTACGCGGCGGCGGCAGGAATCGAGGCAAATATTTTTATGCCGAAGGATGTGCCGTTCGCGAATTATGTGGAGGCGAAAATGTACGGCGCAAATGTGACGCTGGTTGATGGATTGATTTCGGACTGCGGGCGAATGGTGGCGGAGAGAAAAGAAAAAGAAGGATGGTTCGATGTTTCCACTTTGAAAGAGCCGTTTCGAATTGAAGGAAAAAAGACGATGGGTTACGAGCTGGTGGAGCAGCTCGGTTGGGAATACCCAGCAGCGGTGTTTTATCCGACGGGTGGCGGAGTGGGATTGATTGGAATGTGGAAAGCGTTTGCGGAGCTGGAAGAATTGGGCTGGGTCGCGCCGGGAAAACGGCCGAAGATGATTGCGGTGCAGTCGTCGGGATGCGCGCCGGTGGCTAGGGCCTTCGAACAGCACGAAAAAGTGAGCCAGATGTGGGAGAACGCGGCGACGTTTGCTTCTGGATTGCGTGTGCCGAAGCCGTATGGCGATTACATTATACTGGAAATTTTGCAAGAGTCCGGAGGCGTGGCGCTGGCGTTTTCGGATGAAGTGATTCTGGAATCGCTTCGGGATTGGGCTAAGAATGAGGGAATTTTTCTCTCGCCGGAGGGAGCGGCGGCTACGGCGGCGTACGATCATTTGTTGAAGACGGGATTTTTGCGGACGGAGGATCGGGTGGTTTTGTTTAATACGGGAGCGGGATTGAAGTATACGGATGTTACGGCGGAGGCGGCGGGGATTTTGCGGCCTAGTTGAGGGGAGTTTGGTGTTGCAAGGATGTTTAAGCCTGTTTCGTCAGCTACGAGAGAGATTCTGCGGAAGAGTTGGGCTCGACACCTTGGCGTCTGAGGGCGCGGTAGGCGAACCACGAGACGGAGGCTAGCATACCTAGCCAGCCGAGCGTGCGAGTGGCGTGTGCGATTTGCGTGTCGTGGAGCATGAGGTTCCATTGAGTGAAAAGGACTTCCCAGTCGCTATCACCGGAGCCGACTAGAAGAAGCGCACTGGCGCGGGCATCGGCCATGTAGGTGCCGATGTAGAGAAAATTCTCGAAAAACCAGAATGCGCAGAAGGCGGCGCCAGTGGCTTCGCGGCGGAAGAAAAAATAGGCGGCGCAGACGAGAGGCACGATGAGTTCGAACAGTGTGCCGCCGAGGACCATGAGCGTGTGGCCGAAACCGGTTTCCGCGTCGCCGCCGAGAATGCCGAAGAGCGGGTGCCCGACTTCGTGGATCATGAGATTGGCCAAGTCGAGGAAAAGAAAGCCGGAGCGGTTGTTTGCGGCGTAGAGAAGGAAAAGGAGATAAGAGGCGATAGCGATGACGGCGACGGGGCGGGAGACGGGCTTCCAGTCGTCGAGCGTGATGGCGGGCCATTGCATGGGAAGAGAGTAGCAAGAGGTACGGCTGGCACTCTCATGATTGATGGAAGGTGTTTCGTTGTAGTCGCGAGCCGGGGTTTCCGTTGAGATCGTTTCCGGCGGGAGCCGGAATCTTCGACAGACAGCTTCGGCGGATGTTCGCAGGTAGACAAACTGGAGCAGAGCGTTCCGATACGTGAGGGAACTGCTCTCAGGCGCGGGCCCCAGACGCCGCTTTCGCGTCTGGGATCTTACCTTTACACAGCTTTGCAGCACCCACGAAGAGCAGCGGCGTAAAGCTGGCCTGCGGCAAGCAGGCCGCTGCTACATCAAGAAAGACGAGATTATTTTTGGACGAGGCGGAGAGCTTCGTAGGCTGCGCCTAGTTGAGGGGCATTCTCGTTGAGGATTACTGACACGGGAATATTTTTCAGCAGATTTTCAAAATGCCACTTGTCCTTGAAGGAGTTGAAGAAGGCGCCGTCTTTCATTTTTTCCAGGATTTTAACGGCGATGCCGCCGGCTACGTAAACGCCGCCGAGCGCGAGGACCTTTAGAGCTAGATTGCCGGCTTCCGCGCCATAGATGTCGGTCCAGAGGTCGATGGTTTCGACGCAGACGGGGCAAGTTTTGTTGAGGCCATTCTGAGTGATTTCGGGAGCGGGATCGGCGTCGGGATCGGCAAAAGTAGCGTGCTTGATGGAAGGATCGAGAAATTCGTGGATGGTGCGGAAGCCGCGGCCGGAAAGAATCAGCTCAAAACTGACTTGCGGATAGCGGCGGCGCATGAAACGAAGTAATTCAATTTGCTGTTCGGTGTGGGGAGCGAAATCGGAGTGGCCGCCTTCGGAGGCGCCGACTTGGTAGCGTGCCCCATTCCAGACGAGAAAAGCTTCGCCAAGGCCGGTGCCAGCAGCGAGAAGAGCGCGGGTTCCGCCGGGTTCGACGGTGCCGGGATTGAGAACCGCGAAATCGGCGGGATCGAGATATTCGATGCTGTGTCCCCAGGCGCCGAGGTCGTTGAGAAGAATGATGTGTTCGATGTCCAGTTCCTGGGAAAGGACGGCGGCGTCAACAGTCCAGGGTAAATTCGTGGCGCGGACGCGATTGTTGATCACCGGACCGGCAATGCCGAAACCTGCGGCGCGAATTCTTTCGTCACCGAGATGCGTTGCGGCGATGCGAGCAAATTCCTTTGTGATGAGATCGAAGGTGGCGAAATCCTTACTGCGGAAACGCTGCTTGAAAACCGAGGTGAGCCTGCCGCCTTTTTCGGAAAAAAGCGCGAGGTTACATTTTGTGCCGCCGACATCACCGGCCAGTATCACGAGATCCCCCAATAACAGGTGAAACGAAAAACTCTGCGATGCGCCGCGAGGAAAATTGCAGGACGTATCTTATAGATGCAGGCGGCGGAATCGCAAGTGGTGCACCCAGACTTAAGAGAGATTCTCTTCGTAAAAACCACCCGGAGAGGAAGCGTCCTCGCTTCGCCTGCCTGGGGCAGGCGGGCTCGGAATGACGAAAGGTGGAATTTCTAGGGAGTATGCCACTTCCGGCCATCGCGTTCGAGCAAAGCGTCGGATTCTCTGGGACCCCAACTTCCGGATGCGTACTTGGGTACCGCCGCAGTTTTGGCGGCGCTCCAGACATCGAGAATCGGATCGACTAGAGACCATGCGGCTTCGACGCTATCGCCGCGATCGAAAAGAGTGGCGTCGCCGCGCAGGCAGTCGTTAACGAGGGTAGCGTACGCGCTGCGTGAAGAATCGCCAAATCCTTCACGGTAGCTGAAACTCATGTTGACGTTGCCGATGCTCATTTCGGTGCCGGGGCGCTTAGCGCCGAAGGAAATCGAGATACCTTCGTCGGGTTGAATATTGAGAATGAGGCGGTTGGCTTCGGCTTCGCGGCCGCGAAAAACCACGTGCGGAGCGCGCTTGAATTGGATAACGATTTCGGTGGTGCGTTTTGCGAGGCGTTTGCCGGTTCGTAGATAAAACGGAACATTGGCCCAGCGCCAGTTATCAATGAGCAGTTTCGCGGCGACAAATGTTTCGGTGCGCGATTGCGGGCTGACGTTTTGTTCTTCACGGTAGCCGGGGACGGGCTTGCCGCCGACAGTTCCCTGCGCGTATTGGCCGCGGACTACGGATTGCGCGACCATTTCGAGATCGAAAGGGCGAATAGACTGGAGGACTTTTAGTTTTTCGTTGCGCACAGCAGTGGCGTCGAAGGAAGCAGGGGGTTCGACAGCGACGAGCGACGTAAGTTGCAGAACGTGGCTCTGGATCATGTCGCGGAGCGCGCCGGCAGTCTCGTAAAAGCCGCCGCGACGTTCGACGCCGAGCGTTTCAGCGGCGGTGATTTGCACGTTGTCCACATAATTGCGGTTCCAGAGCGGTTCGAAGATGCCGTTGCCGAAGCGGAAGACGAGAAGATTTTGTACCGTGTCTTTGCCGAGGTAGTGGTCTATGCGGTAGACCTGGTGCTCTTCGAAAACATTGTGAACGATCTGGTTGAGTTCGTGAGCGGAGGCGAGGTCGCGGCCGAAAGGCTTTTCAATGATGATGCGTACCCAGGATCTTGCGCTCGTGGGGCGGGATAAACCGGCGCGGCCGAGTTGTTCGACGATGTCGGGATAAATTTCAGGCGGAGTGGAAAGGTAAAAGAGGCGATTGCCGCCAAGATTTTTTTGCGCGTCAATTTCCGCAAGGCGCTTAGCAAGTTGCGCGTAGGCGTTCTGGTCCTTGTAATCGCCGGCACAATAAAAAAGGTTGCAAGAAAAGTCGTTCCACTTGGCGGGATCGACGGGACCGATGTCCGACATGGTTTTGGCGGCTTCGCTGGTGGTGGAACGAAAACTGTCATCGTTCATCGGAGTACGCGCAAATCCGATGATGGCGTAACGCGCGCCGAGAGAATTGTGCGCGGCGAGATCGAACATCGCGGGAATTACTTTGCGCTTGGCGAGATCGCCGGACGCGCCGAAAAGGACTATGGCGCAAGGATCGCTGGCGCCGCCGTAACTGGGATTGCTTGAGATGGACTCTGCAGCCATGCATTCTCCTCGATGCCGTGAACAACTACGCTGTGACCTCAGGGGTTAAAAACCCTGAATTTGCTGCGCTCAGCAGCACGGCTGAAGCCGTGCCCTCCCCATTCGATGTTTCGAGGGGAACTTCTGCCTCGAAAAACTATACCTCAACCCGAAGATTTCGCAGGTCGGTTCGCAACTGCTCCGGGGACTGATAGTGAATAACGGAAAAGCCGAGGCGGCGTGGGCTTTCGAGGTTGAGGGGACGATCGTCAACGAAAATGCATTCTTCGGGCCGGCGCTGGGTGACGGCGAGGGCGATTTTGAAGATGCCTGCTTCCGGTTTGCGCGAGTGAACGTAGCAGGAGCTGAAGAAAACCTGGAAGCTTCTGCGAAGGTTGAAAGCTTCAATGCGGAATTGATTTAGTTCGAGAGGTTCGTTATTGATGGCGCCGACGAAATATTTTTTGGTTTGCACGACGGCGTCGAGAATGGCGCGGGAGCCAGGGTACTCCTTGGATTGCGCGAATATGAAGGCGGTAAATTCTTCGCGGGAAAACTTTTCTGGGGCGATAGAAAAGCGTGCGGTCGAGATATTCGTTGATTGTGATCTGTCCGGCGTCGAATGCGGGGAAGCTTAGGTCGTGTCGGTCCTGGAATTCTTCCCAGTCGATATCGAATGCTTCGCAGGCTGCTTTGCGGGAGTTGCGATCCCAGCCGTTGGTAAGGATAACGCCGCCGATGTCCCAGAAGAGTGTGGTGATGCCTGGCACGGAAGACTTCCTTTCGAGAGGAATCGCGAAGAAGGCCGGAAGGATTCTACTTCAGTTGGGGAACAGCTGGCGAATTGGCTGCCGGCTGGACCACAAGCTTTGCTGGCGCGAAGGGCCGTCATACTACTTATTAGTGCGTTGGCTCCGGATGCGATAAATAAGGAATCCCACTACTGCAAAATTGATCACGAGCACCAAGACTTTTGCCGAAGTCGGGTGCCGGTATATTTCTCGGACTTCCAAAGGAACGAGCGAGCTGGTGATGATTGTGCTGAACCAAACGGCCCAAGGCTTCACCAGCCAGAGTCCGATTCCCTCAGTCAGGAAGAGCGCCGCGTAAAGAAAGCTGCCGACTGCGAGATCCTTGATCCTATTCGGAGTAAGGGAGGCCGCTTCGACAATGACGTGACCAACATAACGGCTGCCCGGATTCAAGCCGAACCTTGCGACCCACTTTTCCACGAGCGTCGTTACATCTGTATGAACGAGCCGGAGAGCGCCGACACAAACAGCGATCAGAAGTGCCGCCTTGAGCAGCTTGAAGATCGCGATTAGCCGGAGCACTTTAGTGTCAGAGGTTTTCATGCGACGGCCTCATCATAACGGATTCGCTCAGGCTTATCGGTCGTTGATCAGCGGACCTAGCCGAAACCGAATCACCAATTTGCCGGAAGTCATCTGGGAATTTGGAAGCAGATGAAGTAAGGTTAAGATTCGAGTGAAGTATGGGAGGAAGCTGTGGCGAATGATTCGTGCGAACCTGAAAAGCCTTCGACGCAACCGGTTGCGGCTGGAGCGCGCATCGTGCATTGCGTAAAGTTTGACAAGGATTTGCCGGGGCTGGACCGTGTGCCGTGGCGTGGGGAGTTGGGGAAGCGCGTGTACGAGAATGTTTCGAAGGACGCGTGGAAATTGTGGATCGAACATTCGAAGATGATTATGAACGAATACCGGTTGAATCCGCTGGATCCGAATTCACAGAAGATTATGGAAGAGCAGCTGGAGCAGTTCTTTTTTGGCGAGGGCGCGAAATTGCCGGAGGGGTATGTGGCGCCGAAGGCGAAGGGATAAAAGGCAGTGCAAAGTCTAAAGTTTAAAGTTGAAACTTAAGGACAGCAGAACGGCGGCCACCCGCCGCCAAGTTGGCAAACTCAGCGTGGCGACGCTTATAAGACCGAGTTTCGCGGGTCGAAGACTTTTCCAGTTGCTGGATGCTCGACGGGGAGAGTTGGCTGAATTTGGAAATGCAACTTGGAGTGGGCTTGGCGTAGGGCGTGCTCGGCGGCGGCAGGACTTTCTGCTTTTGCAAAAATAAAACCTAAATAAGAGGAGCCTTCGGGCCAGGCGAGGATTTCGTCGTGGAGGCGCGCGGTAATTTGTACGTTCATGATGTGCTGGACGCGTTTGGCTTCGTCTATCCCAGTGACGTTTTCGAGGATGCCGCTGGAGGGAACTGGAATCATCATTACACCGGAGGCGGCGGATTCGCGCTGCCAGTCGTAAATATTTTCGCCGATCGTGTGGCGAAGGATTACTTCTTCCAGGCTAATGGGCGCAGAGAGGCTTGGATCCGACTCGCTGGACGAAACCACAGAAGCATGGGAATTGTTTTGCGAATCCGGTTCGGGGCAATGCTGAGAAGAAACGAAAGACAGAGAAGCGGCGCACATGCCGCCTATGGGGCGCGGAGCGACTTCGATGGGCCAGACGCCGCGTTCGTTGATGCGAAATTCGGCGTGGACTGGGCCGTGCGTCAGACCGATGGCGCGGATTGCTTGAATGGCGCGGTCGCGTATTGCGGATTGTTGTGCTGCCGAGAAATGCGATGGCGTGACGTAGATCGATTCTTCAAAGAAGGGACCTTCCAGAGGATCGGGCTTGTCGAAAATGGCGAGAAGTTTGAGTTCGCCTGCGATGAGAATGCCTTCGACGGCGACTTCTACGCCGGGAACGTATTCTTCGACGAGAGCTTCGCGAGGGGACGACGGGCTTTTCATTTGCAGATCGGGGCGTTCGAGAAGACGGGAGAGACGGCGCGCGGCCGCACGAAATTCGTCCCGGTTGTTGGCGCGCATGACGCCCTGGCTTGCAGAGAGCGACAAAGGCTTTAGAACGCAAGGAAACTGAATGCCCAGAAGAGCGGACTCCGGTTCGGGCGAGAGCGGAATACGACGGAACCAAAAATTGCTGGGAGCATCGAAGAGTCCGGCGTCGCGCAGGACTTCGCGCATGCGGAATTTGTTGGTGCAGGCTTCAGCGGCGGCGGGATGATTCGCGACGAGTCCTAGGCCGCGGGCGGCGTAGGCGGCGGCTACGGCGGGCGCATCACCCAAAGCGAGAATGGCGTCGAGGGATTTCTGGCGAAGGGATCGCATGGCTGTAGCGGCGGCTTCCTCTGGATTCGCGAAACGCGCGGCAATGGCGTTGTCGTTCCAGGGGTCGGTGAGTTCGTGGCAGCGGTCGGTGACGTAGGCGAGTTGCACGTTGAGTCTGCGCGCGGCCGATTCGAAGCTGCGGGTTTGATAGCCGAGCTTGGAAGCGAAGAGAGCGACGGTTTTTGTTTGTGCTATAGGCATTGATACGAGTTTAAGTTCGGCACTGTACGCAGGTTTAGACCCGCCCGGATTCGCACTACGAAGAGAGATCCTCGCAAAGGGAATGACGGAAAAGGATTCGCGCACAAAGACTTCGGTTCGAATGACGGAAAGGGACTTTCATACAAATCCTTCCCTCGATTCGATGCTTTCGCCGAACTTCTGGATCGGGACCAACTGGTCCCCGGTGGGCTCCGCTCAACAATACCAAGGTTCGCTGAGATGGGGAGCGGGCCGCTGCTGGGCGATCGCAGTGAACGGCGCTGGAAAAGTTCCTTGTAACTTTGCGGCGACTTCCCAAATACGTTCGAAGGTTTCGAAGCGCGATTCCCTTTTCTTTTCGGCTTCGGCGACGATTAGAGAAACATTTTCGGCGAGCGCGTCCATCGCGGGATCGCAGTGACGCCACGGATAGATAAGTGTTTTGGAATCGAAATCGCCGACCAGCGATGCGATATCCGGCAGTTCTAGAAGACGCGAGCGCGATGGAATCAGCAGGCGAATCGCGAGCTGAATGGGTGGGACCGATGAGATGAGATCGTGGTCGGCAATGGTCTCAAGCAGGTTGAAATAATTTTCGCGCGTGGTCCAGGGAGTGAACGAAACGAAAGTTGGTTGCAGCGTGAGGCCGGCGTTGCGACAGAGTTCGAGTGCGCGGAGGAAGTCGCAGCGGGTGTGGCCCTTTTCCAGTTTGAGGAGGACTTCGTCATCGAGCGATTCGACTGCGCTGGTGACGAACAGGCAACCGGTGCGTGCGAGAGTTGGCAAAGCATCCGAGTGACGGAGCAGATGCTCGACTTTTATCGTTACGTCGTAGGTGAGATTCGGATGTTTAGCGTGAAGAGCTTGCACGATGCGAGTGGCATGGGTGATGCCGTTGAAAAAATCTGGATCGCCGAAGGTAATGTGTTGCCCGCCTGCTTCGACCTGTTGACGAATGTCGGCGAGAACGACATCGAGAGGGACAACGTGAAATTGTCCTCGATAAACCGGAACGATGGGGCAATGACGGCAGAGATGTTTGCAGCCGCGAGACGCTTCGGTGTACCCCGCGGTGCGGTGCGCGCCGTCTGGCAAAACGACGTGAGCGTATTTTTTCAGAGCGGGTAGCCCGGCGCGATCCGGAATTTCGAATGGAAGACGCGGCAGACGTAGGTCGCCGTGCCCGGAGCCGTTTGTAGAGTTACCGGACGCAAGCGCATCGGCGAGCTGCGAAAGTTCGCCTTCGAATTCCGGGCCGAGGATGGTTGAAAATCCGGCAGAGCGCAGATGAGTTTCGTTGAGCGGAGCGTAGAGACCGCAGCCGCAGAGATGTGCTGTGGGATTTTGTTTGCGGATCGTAGGAAGCCATTGCAATGCGATGCGCGTGGCGGTGTGCATCGGCAGGTAAAAAACGATCAGCGCGGCTTCGCGTAACGCGGATTCATCGAGCGATTGGCGGGAAAGATCGACAGCAGTTCACGGAATGCCCGCGTTTCCGCAACCACGCGGCGGGGGAAGCCAAGCCAAACGGCTGGCGGCCCAATTCGTAGGTTCCGAGGAGAAGAATTTTCACGGCAATGACAGTATAGCGCGCGGCGCTAAAGCTCAAAAAACAAGGAGACGATTCCTCGCTGCGCTCGGAATGACGGCATGCCTGATTGTGGCGAAATTGAGAGTTTAAGAGAAAACGAAATCGTGAGCACGGGCGCGCTGCTGCGAAGTCGGTTATCATAGTGAGTTCTGGGCGCACGAAAGGAACGCGATATGGCCATTTCCGCTGCAAATTCTTTTGGGACGCGCGACAAATTGAATGTGGGCGCGCAGTCTTTTGACATTCACCGATTGGAGCATCTGGAACGGCGTTTGCAGGCGGATACGTCGCATTTACCGTTTTCGCTGCGCATTTTGCTGGAGAATTTGCTGCGCAACGAAGATGGCCGATTTGTGCACGCCGAAGACATCAAGGCGCTGGCTTCGTGGAAACCGGGATGCGCGGAAAAAGAGATCGCGTTCATGCCTGCGCGCGTTCTGCTGCAGGATTTTACCGGAGTGCCCGCGGTGGTGGATTTGGCAGCGATGCGCGAAGCCGTCAAGAAAATGGGCGGAAATCCCAAGCGAATCAATCCGCTGTTCCCTGCTGAGTTGGTGATCGATCATTCGGTGCAGGTGGACGCCTTCGGCAATGTGGACGCGTTCGGGTTGAACGCGCAAATGGAATTTCAGCGCAACGGAGAGCGCTACGCATTTTTGCGCTGGGGACAAACGGCGTTTCAGAATTTTAAAGTGGTGCCGCCGGAAACGGGGATCTGCCATCAAGTGAATTTGGAATATCTGGCGCGAGTGGTTTGCGCGGTGCCGTCGGGCAGCCGGTTCGAAGCGTATCCCGATTCGCTGGTGGGAACGGATTCGCATACCACGATGGTGAACGCGCTCGGAGTGTTCGGCTGGGGCGTGGGCGGAATCGAAGCGGAAGCGGCGATGCTGGGACAGCCGAGTTCGATGCTGGTTCCGGCGGTGGTGGGATTCAAGCTGCATGGAAAATTGCCGGAGGGGGCGACCGCGACGGACCTGGTGTTGACCGTGACGGAAATGTTGCGGAAAAAAGGCGTAGTCGGAAAGTTTGTGGAATTTTACGGCAGCGGACTTTCGACGCTAAGCGTGCCAGACCGCGCCACGATCGCCAACATGGCGCCGGAATATGGCGCGACGATGGGATTTTTCCCCGTGGACGCCGAGACGCTGGCGTATCTGCAATTCACGGCGCGTCCGCACGAACAGATTGCGCTGGTGGAGGCGTACTGCAAGGAACAAGGATTGTTTCGCACGGACAAAACCGCCGACCCGGCTTTTTCGGATACATTGTCGCTCGATTTGGGAACGGTTGAGCCGACGCTGGCGGGACCAAAGCGTCCGCAGGACCGCGTGGCGCTGCGTGCGGCGAAAAATTCGTTCACGAAAGTTGTGGAAGGCTCCCCGGCAAAGCTCGCGCAGGTGCGGAGCAACGGCGATTCGTTCGAATTGTCGAGCGGCGCGGTAGTGATTGCGGCGATTACCAGTTGCACCAACACTTCGAACCCTTCGCTGATGCTGGGCGCGGGATTGCTGGCGAAGAAAGCGGTCGAACGCGGTTTGCAAGTGAAACCGTGGGTGAAGACCAGCCTGGCACCGGGCTCGAAAGTGGTTACGGACTATTTGTTGAAGGCCGGACTGACGCAGTATCTGGATAAATTGAAATTCAATCTGGTGGGCTACGGCTGTACGACTTGCATCGGGAATAGCGGTCCGTTGCCGGAAGCCATCGGTGCGGCGATCAAAGAAAATAATATGGTTGCAGTGGCAGTGTTAAGCGGAAACCGCAATTTTGAAGGACGGATTCATCCGCTGGTGCGCGCGAACTATCTGGCATCGCCGCCGCTAGTGGTGGCGTACGCGCTGGCAGGAAGAATGGATTTGGATTTGACGACGGAGCCGTTGGGCACGGATTCGGCTGGAAAGCCGGTTTATCTGCGCGAAATTTGGCCGACGCCGCAGGAAGTGGAAACAACCGTGCGGCAAGCAGTGACGCAAGAGCAATACAAGAAGCAATACGCGGCGGTATACGAAGGCGACGAACACTGGAGAGGCATGTCGGTGCCGGCGGGCGATTTGTACCAGTGGGACCCGAAGTCCACGTACATCAAGTTGCCGCCATATTTTGAAAATATGTTGAAGACTGCTCAGCCGTTGGCGGATATTCACGGGGCACGGGTGCTGGCTGTGCTTGGCGACAGCATTACGACGGACCATATTTCTCCGGCGGGATCGATTGGCGCGGATTCTCCTGCGGGGAAATATTTGATTGCGAATGGCGTGAAAGCGCATGAATTTAATTCCTATGGCGCGCGCCGCGGAAATCATGAAGTGATGGCGCGCGGCACGTTTGCGAATATCCGGTTGAAGAATCAACTGGCGCCTGGGACGGAAGGTGGCTGGACGACCTATCAGCCGGGCGGCGAACAGATGAGCATTTATGATGCTTCGGTGAAATATCGCGAGGCCGGAGTGCCGTTGATTGTTCTAGCTGGGAAAGAGTATGGATCGGGATCGTCGCGGGATTGGGCTGCGAAAGGCCCGAAGTTACTGGGCGTGCGCGCGGTGATCGCAGAAAGTTACGAGCGGATTCACCGCAGCAACCTGGTTGGAATGGGGATTCTACCGTTGCAGTACAAGACGGGAGAAAGTCGCGAGACGCTGGGGTTGACCGGCAAAGAGACATTCGAGTTTACCGGCGTCACCGCCCTGGCGCCGCGAATCGACATCAATGTTGCGACGATGAGCGACGATGGAAGTGCGAAACAATTTACCGTCGTTGCGCGAGTGGATACTCCGGAAGAAGTGGCGTATTACCAGAACGGCGGGATTTTGACGTACGTTTTGCGGCAGATGATTTAGCGAATTCGTTTTTGGTCGGTGCAGGAGTGGAGGATTTGTGCCGTGCTTACGGCGCTCTTTTGCCTTCATTTCTTCCGGGCCCCAACCCTTACGGGCTGGGCTAACTTATTTCGCGCCTCTGGCGCTTGGTTCTTCGTCTGATGTAGCGATCCTCCTTCGCATGGGTTTGGCTTTTTCGACCTCTTTTCACAATTACATCCCCGAATTGAAGAAAAACCGTTCGCGGTCTATGATGCGCAAAAAGAGGTTGATGTGAAACTTCGAATTTTTGTGGTGCTGGGACTTGTCCTTGGTTTCGCACAGATGATCTCGGCGCAACAATCGCCAGCGTCGGAACCTGTTATCGCGATTAAAGCCGGGCACGTGGTCGATGTGGAGAACGGGCGCGTACTGGAAAAGCAGATTATTTTGCTCCGCGGGAAAAAGATTGCAGCGATTGGAAGCGATTTAAGGATTCCATCTGGCGCCAAGATTATGGATCTTTCCGGCAAGACCGTGTTGCCGGGGCTCATTGATTGCCACACGCATCTGGCGGACGGCGCGCACGATGCGGGTGGGGATCCGACTTCGCAACTGAAAAAGACTGCGTCGCAAGTCGTGCTGGAGTCCGTTCCCAACGCGCGCGTGACACTGGAATCGGGATTTACCACTGTTCGCGACCTAGGCGTGTATCGCGCGCTGAACGATATTGCGCTGCGCGATGCCATCAATCACGGATATATCGTGGGGCCGCGAATGTTTGTGGCTGGAGCTTACATCACCATTACCGGAGGAGCGGGCGCGATGACCGGTTTTGCTCCAGATATCAAACTTCCGTGGGATTTTAATTACGGTGAAGCGAACAGTCCGTGGGAGGTGCGACAGAAAGTTCGCCTGTTGGTGCACGACGGAGTGGATCACATCAAAGTTCTTTCCACCGGAGCAGTACTCACGCACGGCAGCAATCCCAACGCGCAGGAATTTACGCTGGAGGAATTGCAGGCGGCCGTTTCGGAAGCCAACAATTTTGGATTGCGCGTGGCGGCGCACGCTCATGCACCGCAAGGAATCAAGAATGCGATCCGGGCGGGAGTCGCTTCCGTGGAGCACGCAACGTTGATCGACGATGAGGGCATCGCCCTGGCCAAGGAGCACGGTACTTATTTGGATATGGATATCTACGACGACGAGTGCATCCAGGCGGAGGGGAAAACTGGCAACATTCCCGCGGATTTTCTGGAGCACGATCGCGATCTGGGCGAAATCCAGCGGCGAAATTTTACCAAGGCAGTTCGCGCCGGAGTGAAGATGACGTTCGGGACGGACGCGGGAGTTTGCCCGTACGACGTCGCGGCGCATCAGTTCGCGTTCATGGTGAAGTACGGCATGACGCCGATGCAGGCGATTCAGGCAGCGACGATCAATGCCGCGACGCTGATTGGGAAGCCGGAAGAGTTTGGCTCGATTCGCACTGGGAAATTTGCGGATTTAGTTGCCGTCGACGGCGACCCGATCGCCGATATCCGGCAACTGGAGCATGTGATGTTTGTGATGAAGGAAGGCGTGGTTTACAAACAATAGAATATTGTATCTGAGGATTTTTTTGGGTACGCGCGCGAACGAAGAGAGATTCCTCGCTACGCTCGGAATAACAACCCACTTTTACGTGGCCCTGCTTATTTGCCAGCGGGTCGTGGCGCGGCTTCTGTGCGTTTTCTGACAAAAACAAAAAACAGCACAACGCCGAGCAGAACGGACGCTACGCTGGCGGCCTGGGCGTTGGACATGCCGAAGAACGAACGCGGGTTGAGGCGAATGATTTCGACGAGAAAGCGCGCGACGCCGGTGAAAACCAGATAGCCACAAAAGACCAAGCCCGCTGATTTTTTCTCGCGCAGCACATATGCGCCTATTCTCCACAGCACATAAGCGATCAACATCCAGGCGAAAAATTCATAGAGCGGCGTGGGATGAACCCGGCAGTCCGCAGGCCAACCTTGCTGCACGCAAGTTTCCGTGGTGGGAACGACGCCGATCGGGAAACTCATGCCCCACCTAAGATCAGTGGGAATTCCGTAGTCACCATCGCCGCTGAGCAGGCAGCCAATGCGTCCGATGGCGTAGCCAACCGCAGCTGCGGGACTACAAGCGTCCAAAAACGTGAGCGTGGGAATTCTTTCGCGCCGACTGAGTATTAGAAGTGCGGCAAAGCCACCGAGAAAGCCCCCGAACCAGGCAAAACCGAAGCGGCTGATGATTTGCGGCCACGGGTTGGCAAAAAATTCGGCCGGCGATTCGAGGACGTGATAAAGGCGCGCTCCGACGATTCCCGCCAGGCCCGCGATGCCGATGATCAGGAATGCGTCGGCGCGAATTCCGCGGCGGCGGAAATCGGCCTGTAGGATGTATGAAGCGACGAGCAAGCCGGTAGCAACCATCAAGCCGAAAGTTGGAAGACTGAATGGCCCGAGGTGAAGGTAAGGGATCATCTATATTCGGAAATTGGCTCTTGAAAAGTATACATGAGCGGCTCAGGAAACTTTGCTTGCACCGCGGGGACGGCTCAAATGCATGACAATTCCGATGAGGAGCCAAATGACGAGAGCGATCCACTCGGCCTGGGAAAAGTGTCCGGGAAATTTCGGGATGAGTTTCATGGCGACGAGAAGCAATGCCACGATGGCTCCGATTGCCGCGATGAGTCGCGCGCCAAGACGTGTCTCCACAAGGAAAAACGAGATACACGCTGCGAACCAGCCGGAGGCGCAGGCCATCGAGCCGACTTCTGTGACGGGAACGAGCAGCGAGTCGCCAAGAACGAGACCCGCGAGGGTGGCGATGGTTACACCGGCGATGGCGATGGATGGTGTCTGAAGCGTCGGATGCAGCCTAGCGAAGCTACCGGGAATGGTGCCGCGCCTGCCGAAAGAAAACAGCAGGCGGCTGGCTGCAACGAAATTTCCGTTGAAGCATTGAAATAAGCCGAACATCGCCGCAACGAGGATGAGACGGACTGGCCATTGCGATCCCATCACTTGCCCAAAGGCGGTGGCAGTTGCGAACCGTTTGCCAAGCAGAGTCTGCCAAGGCGCAACAAATGAAACGGCAGCAATCACAAGCAGGTAGAACGCCGCGCCAACAAAGAGCGCCAACACGATGGCGCGAAAAAAGTCCTGCGAACGGAATTCCTTGCGAGCTTCTTCGGCAGCTTTGGGAACCGATTCGAATCCAGTCATGAAGTACGGAACGATTTGCAACACCAGCAATATAGAAACCAGCGGCGCCGAGGAGAAGCCAGGATGAAAATTGCCGGCTGAGCCGTGCAGCACGCCTGCTATCGCCACGATCGCGAAGAAAACCAGAACCGCGGTCGTCGCCAAACCCTGAAAAGTGGCGCTGGCTCGAATGCCACGATAGTTCAATGCGGCCAGAAATAGCGTCATGATGATTCCCAGCAAGAGCCGTGGCAAAAATACCGGCTCGCCTGCGATGCGATAAATCTCAAATGAATTCAGCGATGGAATCAGGTAGCCGGCAAGTTTGCCTACCGCGACCGCTTCCCACGGGCACACGATTAAATAGGCGAGAAGCATGATCCAGCCGGTGACGTAGCTCACAATCGGCGGAAAGACTTGCGCGGTATAAGCGGCCTCACCGGCGGCATCGGGCAAGCGCTGGACCCATTGGCCGTAAACGTAGCCGATAGGAAGGAGCAGAAGGCCGCCAATTGCGAACGCCAGCATCGCGCCGAAGGGCCCGCCGCGCCCAAGCCAATCATCCATCAGGACCAGCCAGCCAACGCCAATCATGGCGCCGAAGGCGAGTGAAAAATAATCGTGCAGGCCCAATTTGCGCGCCAGGACGGTCATATGAGAGTTCGTCGAAGTATTGTGGAGCGGCGATTGTAGCTGGGTTCGGGAAAAGCCGCCAGAAAGGAAAGCGCAGTAAGCGAAGTAGCCATTCCAACGGAATGCAGGGCGTACTACACTCGGTGACGCCATGAAAATCAAAAAATTGATCAAAGAAGCGGCGCAAATCGTCGAACCTTACCGAATCACGAACGGGGGAAAATTTCGCTTGAAGGATTACAACCCGGCAGATACCGGCGGAATGAAGGACAAGGAAAAAGCGCTCAAAATGCTGGAGAAGAGCGTACAGCTCCTGTCCCACTTGCAGGAGAAGCTCTATGCCCAGGATGAATGGGCCGCGCTGCTGATTTTTCAGGCCATGGACGCCGCGGGGAAAGACGGCGCCATCAAGCACGTGATGTCCGGCATTAATCCCGAAGGTTGCAATGTCACATCATTTAAGGCTCCATCGCATCGGGAGCTCAATCACGATTATTTGTGGCGAACGCACAACGTGGTTCCCGAGCGCGGAAAAATCGGAATCTTCAACCGCTCGTATTATGAAGAAGTTCTGGTGGTGCGCGTTCACGAAGAGTTGTTGCGCGCGGAGCATCTTCCGAAAGAAACGCGTGGAAAACATATCTGGGAGGAGCGCTACGAGGACATCAATAACTTCGAAAAATATCTGGCACGCAATGGTGTAATCATCCTGAAATTTTTCCTGCATCTTTCCAGGGAAGAACAGAAAAAACGCTTTCTCGAACGGCTCGAAATGCCGGAAAAAAATTGGAAGTTCTCGATGGACGATGTGAAGGAGCGGGCTTACTGGAAGGATTACCAGAAGGCATACGAAGTGATGATTCAGAACACCGCGACAAAACGAGCGCCGTGGTACGTGATCCCTGCGGACAACAAATGGTTCACGCGGCTCGCCGTTGCGGCGGCGACGATTGACGCATTGGATGCGCTGGACCTGCAGTTCCCCGAAGTGGACAAGGAAAAGAAGAAAGAACTAGAGAAAGTGCGTGAAGCATTGATTCGCGAAGAATAGCGATTGCAAGGCACTCCGAAGTAAACTGTCGCGGTCCAAAAATCATATCCTTACACGGAGAGGTTGAGTGATGAAACAAGTTGCGGCGGTGATCGGGGCAGGATTTGTCGGGAAGGCGCACATTGAAGCTTTGCGAAGGTTGCCGGTTCCGGTGCGCGGAACGCTGGTGAGTTCGGGCGATCGCAGCACGGCCGCGGCAAGAGCGTTGGGACTCGACCGCGCTTACAAAAGCGTCGAAGAAATTGCATCCGATCCCGAAGTTACGGCGGTGCATATCTGTACGCCGAATTACGTGCATTTTGAGCAAGCCGCAAAATTAATGCGCGCCGGGAAGCACGTGCTGTGCGAGAAGCCGCTGGCGATGGACTCGCGCGAGTCGGCCACGCTGGTGGCTCTGGCGAAAGAAACGAATCGGGTGGGCGGAGTTGCGCATAATTTGCGCTATTACCCGCTGTGTATGCAGGCGAAAGCGCTCATCGAATCGGGTGCGATAGGTCAAGTGAAACTTGTTCATGGCGGATTCCTGCAGGACTGGCTTACGTATCCGACGGACTGGAACTGGCGGCTGGAATCGAAACTTGGCGGCGAATTGCGCGCAGTGTCGGACATCGGCACGCACTGGCTGGATTTAATTCAATGGATCACTGGACAAAAAGTCGAAGAGCTTTGCGCGGATTTGGCCACGATCGTTCCGGTGCGGCACAAACCGCGTGGTCACGTGGAGTCCTTCTCTTCGGCCAAGGATGTCCCGACGGATGAGATGCCGATTGATACCGACGACTACGCGTCAGTGCTGGTGCATCTCGACCACGGCGCGAAAGGCGTTTTTACGGTTTCGCAAGTAAGTGCGGGCCGCAAGTGCAAACTCCATTTTGAAATCAATGGAACCGAAGGGTTCGCTGGGTTGGAATGCTGAAGAGCCGAACACGTTGTGGATTGGCCGGCGCAATGAAGCCAACGAAATATTGATCAAAGACCCGTCGCTGCTGGCTCCGACTGCGCGGACCGTATGCTGCGTATCCCGGTGGTCACGCTGAAGGGTATCCCGATACGTTTGTGCAGCTTTTCCACGATTATTACAACTATCTCGATGCCGGTGATTTTAAGGCGCCACGAAAATTCCCGACTTTTTCGACCGGTCACGAGGAATTAATTCTGTGCGAAGCGATTCAGAAGAGCGCGCACGAGCGTGGCTGGACGAAGCTGCATTGGGATTAGCTGGTCTCTGATGTCGCAGTTCGGAGAGATAAAGTATTCGCAATTCCCAGGACGTTGATTTGTCCGTCTTTGACTTTCCCATCAGCGTGCAGGTTGGTCGCTGAACGCTCCGGCAACATCGGCCTTGCGACCCCGGAGGGGCCGCTACCTCAAGTTGCCAGAAAAGAAAGCTCAAGATGTCGGTCAACTCCTCGATGGTTTTTTTGACGGGGCGGCCACCGGAATGTCCGGATTTCGTGTCGTAGAGGAGAAGAATCGGGTTTTTCGACCCGTTGGCAGCCTGCAGCCGCGCAGCCATTTTGCGAGCGTGCAGGGGAGCGACTCGCGTATCTCCGTCGCCAGTCACAAAGAGCGTCGCGGGATATTTCGTTCCTTCCACCACCCGGTGGTACGGGGAATAGGCATAAAGAAATTTGAATTGATCGAGGTTTTCAGAGCTGCCATATTCGGATACCCAATAAGGGCCTTCGAGAAATTTTTGGTAACGCAGCATGTCCAAGAGCGGATAGGAACACACTACCGCGCGGAAAAGCTCTGGGCGCTGAGTGATCGACGCGCCCATCAGAAGTCCGCCGTTACTTCCGCCCAGAACGGCGAGTTTGGAAGTAGCCGTGTATTTTTGCGAGATCAAATATTCCGCGGCCGCAAAAAAATCATCGAATACGGTCTGCTTCTTTTCAAACATTCCAGCGTGGTGCCACGCTTCGCCGAACTCGCCTCCGCCCCGGAGATTTGCATCAGCGTAAATTCCACCGTGCTCTACCCAGATGAGAGCCAGCGGCCAATAATATGGCGTTTCGCTCACGTCGAAGCCGCCGTATCCAGTGAGCAGTACCGGATTTGAGCCGTCCAGCTTCAGACCCTTCTTGTGAAACAGGAACATCGGAATGCGAGTCTTGTCCTTGGACGAATACCAAACCTGCTCTATTTCCAAGCCTGAGGCGTCGAAGACCTCTTTATTCCTGGCCCAGACCTCCGATTTCGCTTCTTTCACGTTGTAGCGAAATATGGCGGGGGCCGAATCGTACGATTCGAACGAATAGAAAAACTCCGAACTTTCCCATCGCCCGGAAGGCGAACTCACCGAACCGAGCGAGGGAAGAGCGATCGAGGATTCGAATTTCCCGTTCGCATCAAAAACTTTTAGCTCAGACGATGCGTCGTGGGTATATTGGCAGACCAGCTTGCCGCCCGCAGCGGCGATTCCCTCGAGATGAACACTACCTTCGGGAACCAAGTCCCGCCAATGTTCGCGTTGCGGAGTAGCCAGATCGGCGGAAACGACGCGCCACTGCGGCGCTTTCCAATTTGTAAAGATGAAGAAACGGTTTCCCGCAAAGCTCGGAAAGAAGAGCGCCTTTTCGTTGTTCACAGCGGTGAGCACTGGCCCCTTTTCCTTTACGTTCTGAACATAGATCTCGGATTGCTCGGAGCCCGACCCATAAATGACGAGGTAAACAAGGAAAGTGCCGTCCTCCGATAATTGCAGCGCCAGAATTTTGTCTTTGCCGAGATTCTGGCCGAAAATTACCGCGTCTTTGGCAGGGTCATCACCCATGCGGTGATAAAAGGCGCGAGGACCATCTGGCGTAACACGCGAATAGTAAACCGCTTTGTTGTCCGGAGTGGGCTCAACGGCAAAGTACTGTCCGTTCGGGAACGCATCGGGGAGGGTTGTCTTCGAATCAACTTCTAGAACGCGCAGAGTAACTTGGTCCTGCCCGCCGTCCCGCCGTCCATAAAAAACAAATTTGCCATCGCGACTCACACTTTCAAGAGAAACACTCGCGGAGTGGTCGGCGCTCCAGGGAAGAGGGTCTATCAGGATTTCCTCGGGTGCATTCTGTCCTCGGCGGATATAGAGAAGCGAAAGATCCCCTCCGGCGGGGCGCTTGCGAAAGAAATAACGGCCACCGCGCTCGGTAGGAGCTTCGTAGGAATCGGTGTGAAGCAATTCCCCGAGACGGCTGCTGAGGGATGCACGGTCCGCGACGGAGGAAAGCGCGGCGTCGGTACACTTTTGCTCAGCCTCGATCCACGTGCGTGTCTCGGAGCTCTGCTGATCTTCCAGCCAGCGATAGGGATCGGCGACGACGGTGCCGCCATAAGTATCTTTCACCGAATCAATACGCGCCTGCGGTGGACACTTTGCCGCGGATGAAGAGGCCTGCGCTGAGAGAAAGGCGGGAGCGAATATGCAGAGTGCGACGCCCGATGCCGCGCGCGCGAACCATTGCTTTCTGATTGCCCACGACGAACAGGTTGGCCGACGCTTGATCACAATTCGTACTCATAGCTTCCTCCCGCACCGCTAAATGAAGAGCACCTGCTTCGCCGAGATACGGAAGCTTAGGTCGGCTGGGTGGCAATCTCAAGCGTTAGATTTAGAGATTAGTCTGACGTGCTCTTTGGCAATTCTCGCCTCGGAACCGAAAAATGATACTGCAGATCGGCGGGAAGTTTTCCCGAGCGCGGGCGCGTGTTGTAGTCCAACTCATACTGCGTGTGCGATAGGTCTTCTGGATAAGCAGCGTCAGGCGCGTACGGATACGGCTTCAGTCCGTGCTTCGGCAGCGGTTCGACAGTGAATGCGTGCGCAGCGTAGAAATCCATGTCTTTTTCAAAGCCATCGGCATAGAAGAAATAATCGCGCGTCCAGCCTTCGGGAAGCGCGGGCAATGACGTTGCATCGAAGTCCAGCTTCACTCCCTCGCCAGAGCTGAAAATCACAAAACGATCGTCGGCGGCGCGCAACAACGCCTTCACATCGCCGTAGCGGGTGTAATTTCCTGCCGCGCGAGCGTATGGCCCGGTAATGCTGCGCTTCGAATAGGAATACATGGTATCGCTCGCGGGAGTCAGGCGAATCTCCTTGGGGAAGCCAAGAAAATCAAGTGCCGCATTCGCGAGCGGAACTTCCGTGATATGGATAGAGCGCTGCCCGGGAGTCTGGTCAATGCGAATCGCGTCCCAATAAATTTTTAGATTATTTACGATGCGAATTCGGCGCGTGCCGGCAGGAATTTTCCCAGTGAGATCGGCAATCATGGTGCGTTCGAGGCCAGCGGGGAAACCCATGTCATCGATAAGACGGACCCATTTGCCTTGCGCGTCCTGTGCTTCGACGTACGGCGGAATCACTTTGATTCCGGCCTGGTCGGCGGCGTACATGGAAGTCGCTGTGAAATAATCGGTGTAGCCGTCGGCGATTAACCGCAGCGGCAGGCCGGGATTCCAGTCGCCGAGGTCGAGTTCGATCCAGTGCAATTTCGCGAAGCCTGCAAAAGACAATTCATCGAAGCTGGTGACATATTTGCGATCGCGTTTGGCGAGAAGCGGCAAGACATCGTTTCCATGATCGTCCCACGCGCCAACCGGCGGATGCGCGTTGCGGCTGGGTACTACGCCAAATTCCGGAAACGGCGGATTGCTGGCAAATCGTTCGTTGGGATAAACGTCGAAGCGCGCTGGATGATCGATTGCCAGCAGCTTCACTTGATCGAGGTACACGGTTTCTTCCATAGGCTCAAGGAAGCGGAAACTGAGCTTGCCGTCGTGCTGCTGCAAACTTTTTCCGGGAACTTTCAGGTATTCGGTTGGATCGGGAACGTCGCGCTCGGCTGGCGCGACCCAGTGGCCGACGACGCCGGGGCCAATCATGTCTGCAATAAATTCGAATTCCTTGCCATTCCAGGAAAAAAGAACCGGGCAGGAACTGCCGCGACGATCGAGCTCGGCGACGGTTTGCGTTTTGCGGCCGTCGAGCCGAATCTCATCTTGCGGTACGCCGGTGGGCCACAAGAGTCGGACAACGTCCGCTCCTTTTTCGCTGCCCAGGCCAACGTGAATGGGCAAAGCGCTCTGGCCAAGGTAGCCCGAAGCTCCAAGCACTTCCCATTTTTGATAGAGCGCACCGGCGAAAACTTCCACTTTCGTTCCGATCGCGCTCTTGTTGTCGTTGAGCGCTTTCAAATCAATTTGCATCCAGCCATTTTTCTCGGCCCCATGATTTTTCAGCAGAAACGGAGCTGCGTCAGATTGCGTGACCAATAAATCGACGCCACCGGTGCCTACAACGTCAGCGGCAACAATCGAGATCGGCTTCGACAGTTTCACGGAGTCCAGCCCGGCGTCTTTCGTAGCATCGGCCCAATTCCCTGCGCCTAGATTTCGCAGCAAACGAATTTCGCCACCGTTTGCGCCCTCGCCGACAGCGACGAGATCAATCCAGCCATCGTTATCGAAATCGACCGCAGCGATTCCCGCCCCACTCTTCCAATTCAGATCAGGCAGCGCAACCCGCTCAAGGCCTTTGCCTTCTTTATTGCTCCACAAACTGATTCCCGGCGCACCGGCATGAGTGAAAGCAAGGTCCATCCAGCCGTCCTTATCGAAATCTAAGGACACAACACCCACTGCCGCCGGCAAACCCTCTTTCGCAAAATCAATTCCGGAAAGCGCTTTGAATTCACCTTCGCGCGGATTAAGCAAAATGGATGCGCCCTTCGCGCCTCCTGCCAAAACAAAATCGATCGCGCGGTCGTTGTTGAAATCGGATGTGACGACGCCAGCGCCCGTGGCTTCCGTGCCCAGTGCGGTCTCGGCGGAAACATCGGTGAATGTGCTGTTGCCATTGTTGCGCCACATAACGTTGTGCGCATCGCCCCCCGGTTTAGCGGTGACGTAAAGATCGAGATCCCCATCGTGGTCGTAGTCAACGAAGGTCAATCCCACGCAGCCTTTTTCCGGCTTAATGCCGACAGTCCTCGTGACGTCAGTAAACTTGCCCGCGCCATCGTTGTGAAAAAGATGCACGCCATCGCTCATGCAGACGGCAAAATCCGTCTTGCCGTCATTGTCGAAGTCGCCTGCGGCGCATCCCAGTCCGCTTCCGGTCAGAGCTATGCCCGAGCCGCTGGTCTTGTCTTCGAATTTTCCGCCCCCCGCGTTGTGAAGAAGTTGAAGCGCGCCCGTTTCCTTAGCACTTACCAACAGCAGGTCGGGCTTGCCGTCGCCGTCGTAATCGAAGAAACAAGCGCCCGAACTCGCCGCCGCAGCCAGAGTTTGCGCGACGTAGTTAACCGCAATCGCCGCGGAAGCTTTGAGCAAACCGTTCTTCGAATATTCCGCCAGCGAAAATTTCCCCTGGTCGCCGTAGCCCGCCCCGAATGGAACGCCCAAATGCTGCGCAGTGATCTTCTGAAATTTTTGCAAATGCTGGCGCGCATTTTCCGTATCGCCTTTGCGCTGATAAGCCCGCGCCAGACCGAATTCTGCGGAAGCATGAAATGGAAACACTACAAGTGCGGACTGAAACGCAGCTATCGCGGCGTCGTACTTCTGCAGCTGCGTATTCAGATAGCCAATAAAATAAAACGCATCCGGCTCGGATGGAGCGATCTCGGTCACGCGTTGAAATGCGGCGATCGCTTTTTCCTGATCACCCACATCTTTGTAAACCAGTCCAAGGTTGTACCAGGCGTAAGGATCGCGTGGCAGCTTTTCGGACGCCTCCAGCAAAGCTTTTTTGGCGTCCTCGGATTTTTGCTGGCTCAACAGAGATACGCCGAGATTCAATTTCGCCAGCGCGTAGTCCGGCTGCGCTTTGAGGGCACCTTCAAACTGCTTTTGCGCGTCGGCGAATTTCTGCTGGTTCATGTACGCGACGCCGACGCTGTTCAGCCGCGCGGCTTCGGAGTCATCTGGGATCGGGAGCGGCGACCTTGGATTTGGATAAGGTCGAAAAAGTCATGCGCGTTTTTCTGGCTGCGAACATGCCGCTAAGCGGCAGCACAATGCCAAGCATCACCGCAATCAATGCCGCAAACGAGTACGCAGAGCGAATGCGCTTTCGCATAGTGACGAAGTTTTCCAGAAGTTTTCCAGTCTTGGGCGATGAAAAACGGTCGTATAGTGCAGCGCGAGCCCACCCAATTCTCGCGGCCTTCCTCATAGTCGTCAACGGCTTTCGTGGGCATTGCCGGGCAGCCCTTGACGCTCCCTGTCTCCGCTCTTAGTCTCGAATAGAAAAAATGACCGCTCTTCACTATTGGCCGCTCATCGAACTCGCGAAGAAAATCAAAGCCCGGGCGACTTCCCCGTGTGAAGTCGTAGATCAACATTTGGCGCGCATCACCGCATTGCAACCGAAACTGAATGCGTTCGTTCACGTTGATGAAGGCGGCGCTCGCGAGCAGGCGCGAGCCGCGGAAAGCGCGTTGATGCGGGGCGAATGGCTAGGCGCGTTGCACGGTGTACCGCTAACGATGAAGAGCTGCATCGACGTGACGGGCTGGCCGTGCGCGGCGGGATCGCTGCTGCGCAAAAATTACAATCCGAGCAACGACGCGGTCCTTGTTCAACGCCTGCGCAGAGCCGGTGCAATTTTGCTGGGCAATACGAATACGCCGGAGTTTCTGATGGCGTACGAAACGGATAACTTGCTCACCGGAAAAACGAGCAATCCATGGAACGGGGAATATTCTGCGGGAGGATCGAGCGGCGGCCAAGCAGCGGCCATTGCGTCAGGATGTTCTGCGGGCGGAGTTGGCAGCGATGGCGGCGGCTCAATTCGCGTTCCGGCTCATTTCTGCGGCATCTGCGGACTGAAGCCGACGCCGGGGCGCATTTCTTCGAACGGGCATTATCCGGCTGCTAACAGCGCGCTCGGATGGCTAGGCGTGGTCGGTCCGATGGCTCGCACCATTGCCGACCTAAAAGTTCTGTTCGAAGCATTGCGCGGACCCGACGCGGGCGATGCGCTGACAATTCCCGAGCGCGCCTTCGACGACACATCATGGAATTGCAAAAATATTCGAATCGGAATTCTAGAGGGCAATGGACTAGGAGCGGTCACACCCGAAACGCAACTCGCCGTAAGAAGAGCTGCGCAGCTTCTTGCCTATCGAGGATTTATCCTGGAACCATTCCGTCTGAATAATTTGCAACGCGTGCTTGATCTCTGGTGGTTTTTCTTCGGCACCGTAATCGGCGAACTCTTTCAGGAAGAAATTCGCGGCCGCGAAGACTTACTTAGTCCGGTATTTCGCGATTACCTACAAGCCGCGCGTTCTTCACGCGAGTCGCCCATGCCCCCTCTGACCCCGATGACAATGACGCGCTTCGTAGAAATGTGTACAGCACGCGACCGCGAGCGAGCCCACATTCTGGACACGATGAGCGATACTCCAATTCTCTTGTCGCCGGTATGCGCTGCTCCCGCGTTTCGTCACGGAGAAGGCAACTGGAACCCGCGCACGGGTTACCGAAACACGATGCGCCATTCTCAGTGGCTGAATTTGGCAGGCTTTCCGGGAGTCAGCATTCCGATGGGACAGTCGCCCGAAGGCTTGCCAATCGGCGTCCAATTGATCGGACGTCCGTTCGAAGACGAGTTTGTACTCGCAGTCGCGGAACAACTCGAAGCCGCGCGCGGCGCATGGCAGCCGCCACTTCTGTAGATTTGCTGCTACGACTCTGCAGTTCATGGTGGAGGTTGTTGAGTCAGCTCGGGATTCGGCACACGTCCGTCGCGGAAAGACTCTACCTCGCTAATATATCTGGAATTATCCATTTTGTTCACTTTTGCAAATTCGCTCTGTGCTTCCTCTTTACGCGAAAGCTTGCTGAGGAGTTGTCCACGCAAATAATGCGCGCTTCGGTTCTCCGGCGCGAAGCGCAGCGCCGCATCGGTCTCTTTAAGAGCTTTCTCGTAATTACCTTGATGAAGGTAAATCTTTGCGATACCGAAATAGGAACCCGCCATCCTTGGGCTGCGATGCAACGCTTCTCTAAAGGATGTTTCCGCCTCATTGTCCTTTCCCGCCCTCAGGTAGAGTTCCCCAAGTAGTTCGTATGTGTCGGGCACGTCCGGTTCGATAGCTATATCGCGACGAAACTCCTCTTCCGCACGGTCCTTATTCCCGCTGCGCGCGTATCCTATTCCAAGGTTAAAGTGCACAAACGGAAGATCTGGATTTGTACTCGCCGCGTGCTCAAGCTCCTTGATCGCATTTTCTGTTTCCTGCCGGTTGAGATAGGCCTTGCCCAGTAACAAATGGAACTCAGCACTATCCCCTCCGATCTCGACGAGGCGAGTCAGAGCCTTTTCCTCCAACGCTTTCTGACCTGCAGCGTCTGCTGTCACGCTAAGAACATAGAGATAGACGAAGTCAGTTGATTTCTTCAGCCACAGAGGCTCGAGGGTGGCGGCAGCTTTGCTGTAATCCTGAATAAATAATTCGCAAAGGCCCAGTAGGTATCGCGCCTGCTCGGAATCGGGCTGATCATGCAGGACCGCAGACAGCGCGGGAATTGCCGCGGCGTAGTCGCCCTGGCGGTAATAGACGAGGCCTATGTTCAGCCGCACACCACTGACGTTTGGCGCCAGCCTTGCCGCCGTTTGCAACAGAGTGAGGGCGTGGTCCCAATCTTTGCGGCGCATGGCGATAACACCGAGATTCGAATACGCCCCGGCGACACTCGGGTCTATTGCGATCACCTTACGAAAAGCATGCTCGGCTACCTCCAGGTCGTCGTTCTGCAGCGCAGTCTGCCCTTGCGCATACAGCACTCGCAAATCCTCAGTTTCCTGAAGTTTCGAGGCATGGCTCGGTACAGAACTCTGCAAAATACTCAGAAGCATTATCGCGAGTGGAAGACGCAATATCATTTGCTTGTAGTGTCAGGTACACTCGCGGGCATTTCAAGGGCCTAGCGGCCTAGCGTCGACGACGCCCGATAAATACAAATCCATTCCCCGCTTGACACCGGCGCCGAAATGCAGTATTAATTCGTTTTAATAACCTGATTTGGTGCCGCGGGATCGTCGAGTGGTGAGGCGTGTGTGCGATGCGGGACCAGCTGCAGACAACAGGCGCACGGCTAATTGCCAAGGACTCAATTGGCGCGCTCTCATCTTCCGTTCTTTGCCCAATTTCAAAATCCTATCGGAGCGTACTCGTATGAAACCAAACACTAATTCTGTATTTATTCTCAGGGGCATAGCGGGATTCGCGCGTTGCCTTCTTAGCGCTCTGTCTATACTGCTATTCGTCTCATTCTCGGCGCTTGCACAGGACGCCGGTTCGGTTACCGGCACCGTCCGCGACTCCTCAGGTGCGGTCGTTCCCGACGCCGAAGTAACTGCCAGCAGCGCGACCATCGGCGTGACGCGCACTACCACGACCAACGCCAGTGGTGACTATCTGGCTGGCGCGCTGCCTCCTGGAGCCTATGACCTCAGGGTGACCGCGAAGGGATTCAAAGCCCTCCAAGTTAAGAAAGTTATCGTGCGAGTGGCAGAGAAAGCGCGTGTGGACGTGACGCTGCAAGTTGGCGGGACGACCGAGAGCATAGTCGTCGAAGGAGAGAACGTTGCTCAGGTTGAAACGCAATCGTCCGAGCTCTCCGGCGTCGTTACCGGCAAGGAAATCAGCCAACTGGAATTGAACGGCCGCAACTTCACCCAACTCGTCACGCTGGTCCCGGGCGTGAGCAATCAAACCGGCCAGGATGAGAGCGAAGTCGGCCTCAACGGAAATATTTCATACAGCATCAACGGCGGGCGCGGTCAGTACAACAACTGGCAGATCGATGGCGCCAACAACATGGATACTGGCTCCAACAACACGTTGGACGTTTTTCCAAGTATCGACGCCATTGCCGAGTTCCGTGTGCAAACCTCAAACTACAGCGCGGTGTATGGTAGAAACGGTTCCGGCAACATCGAAGTCATCACCAAGTCCGGTACGAAATCATTCCACGGAAGCGCCTACGAATTCCTGCGCAATGAAGCTTTCAATGCCAACGACTTTTTCAACAATGCCGCTGGCAACCCAAGGCCTTCCTACAAGAAGCACGACTTTGGCTATACCGTCGGCGGACCAGTCTTCATACCTCATCACTACAACACAAACAAAGATAAAACTTTCTTTTTTTGGTCGCAGGAATGGCGGCGCGAGCGCAACCCCTTTTCCTTCAACCAGCAAGTACCGTCGAACGCGGAGCGCAGCGGCAACTTTAACGATGTGTGTCCAGGTGAGTGTCCGACCGACCCCAGTACCGGACTGCCCTACCCCGGCAACAACGTGCCGGTGGACCCGAACGCCGCAGCGATCCTGACAGCACTTATTCCGAAACCGACACTCGACAACGGAGCCAATTCGTTTTTTATCGGTTCGGTGACCGAGCCGCTGACGTGGCGGCAAGAGATGATTCGCGTGGACCAGAACCTGGGCTCGAAACTCCGCCTGATGGGAAGGTACATCCACGATACGTACACCAGCGTGGACCCGACGGTGAGCTTCGTCGGCAATCCGTTCCCGTCGATCCAAACTAATATCGGAACGCCCGGAACGAGTTTTGTAACACACTTAACCGCCACGATTACGCCGACGCTGCTGAACGAATTCGTTTTCAGCTACTCGGCCGACCACCTGAGCCTGGTAAACTCCGGCCCGTTCCAGGTGCCTTCCGGATTCACGATGACCAGCCTTTTCAATACCGGATCGGGAGGAGCCCCGCTGCAGCAGCTTCCCGCGGTAGCGCTGGCCAGCGGAGCGGCCTATGGCGGCGGGTTCACTGTGAACCCGGGATTCATGCCGTGGATCAACTCCAACCCGACATACGGTTACCGGGACACTGTGACGAAAATCATCAGGAACCACAATCTGCAGTTCGGAGCGGAGCTCATCGCTATTCAAAAGAATGAACAGAGTGCGCCGACGTCAGTCGGGCTCGGCGGGCTGCTGACTTTCGACGAAAATAATAGCGTTGTGTCTACCGGGAATTCATTCGCCGACTTCCTGACCGGACACATCGCTTCCTACGCGCAGACCAGCGCGATCCTGAAGTACTACTATCGCTACAAGATTTTTGAGCCCTATTTTCAGGACGACTGGCACGTGACCAAACGCCTGACCCTGAACCTGGGGCTACGTATCAGCATGTTCCAGACCAATCGCGACAGTACCCGCAGCTCGTTTAACTTTGAACCTGACGTCTACAATGCGGCTGCATCGACAGCTCCTTCCATTGATGTGGACGGAAGTGTGACTAACGTGCCGGGCGCTCTCATTCCCAGTGCTACCGCCAATCCGTTTCTCGGCATGGTGCAATGCGGAGGTCCCGGTGGCACCGCGTCTATTCCTGCCGCGGTCCTCGCTTCCTTTCCGTCGGCAACTGTCGCAGGAACAAAATTTCCTGGTTGCGTTGAGGGCCATCTGTTCAATCCTGGTCCCCGCCTCGGATTCGCTTTTGATCCTCGTGGCAACGGCAAGTCTGCTATTCGTGGCGGCTACGGGATATTCTTCGAGTATGGAAACGGCAACGAAGCCAATGCGGAATCTTTGGAAGGTACACCGCCCAAGGTTCTGACCGCGAGTCAGCCTAACATCGCGCCGAACGGTGTCACCTGCACGGCAAGTTCTGGATACACCTGCATTGGAGGTGGTGGCGTATTTCTTCCTTTCGCTATCAACAACGAACCGCCGGCGAATGTCCAGACGGTAGCCCGCTGGCCTTATGTACAACAATGGAATCTCAGTTATCAGTTCGAACTGCCCAAGAATTTCGTGGCCACCGTTGCCTACGTCGGAAGCAAGGGTACCCATTTGACGGATGCCCGCGACCTGAATCAACTGATGAGCGTGCCCGCCGCGCAGAATCCATACAAGCCAGGGCAACCGATCGTGCAGGCGGATTGCAACAGCATCACAACGACAACTGGTCTCCCGACGGGAGCTACTCTTTCGAATGGCACCGTTTTGACCGCAGGGAGCCCGGGACTTAACAACCTCTTTGTCGCATGCGGCAACGATGCCAATCCGATCCGGCCGTTCGTAGGATTTGGAACGCTGGAATTTCTGGAAACACAAGCCAACTCGACCTACAACTCACTTCAGGCCAGCGTGCGCCGCACGCTCGGGTCGCTGATAGTGAACGCATCGTATACCTACAGCCATTCGATCGACGATTCGTCGGAGCGCGGGGATGCCACGTTTGTGGACTCCTACAATTTGCGGAACAACCGGGCCAGCTCGAATTTCGATCAGCGTCACGTTTTGAACATCAGCTATGTATATGATTTGCCCTTCTTCAACAAGTCCTCAGGGCTGCTGAAAACGCTGCTGGGCGGCTGGCAGTGGTCCGGTATCATCACTTCGCAAAGTGGAACGCCGCTCAAGGACACAAACGGTACAACATCCTTCTCGAACAACGTTTTCGGAGACAACGCCGGTGTGGGCAACGGCGTAGGAACAGGTTCGCGTCCCGACAAGGTGGGCGACCCTCACGCTGCGTCCTGCCAGGCTTCGACAGCTCCGGGCCCCTATCTCTTCAACCCATGCGCCTATGCCCTTCCCCGCGGATTGACCTTTGGGAATGTCGGAAGGAACAGTTTGAATTTGCCTCATCGCACTCAGTTCGACATGGGGCTGTTCAAACACTTCCCAATTAAAGAATCTCTTGCGCTTGAATTCCGCGTGGAATCTTTCAACACTTTTAACCATACTCAGTTCTCCGGCGTGGATACGAGCTTCGACCCCGCCAGCACCACATTCTTGACTGCTACTTCCGCCCACCTTCCGCGGATTTTGCAACTCGGTCTGAAGCTGGTTTTCTAACGCACGTACCCCGACGGGGGCGGCGCATTTTTTTCCATGCGTCGCCCCCGTTTTTTGTATACTCCCTGCGGCACTTTTCTGATTCGATGTGCGCCCGCCCCTACAAAAGGAGATCTGAAATGATGAACCGCCGCGCATTTCTGGGAACGTCCGCCGCCACGTTGCTGGCTTCAGAGCTGTCCTGGGCGCTTCCCGCGGAGCACAAAATCAAGGCAGTCGGCGTGCAACTCTATACTGTACGTGACGCCATGAAGTCCGATTTCGAGGGCACCTTCGCCAAGGTCGCTCAAATTGGCTACAAGGAAGTGGAATTTGCGGGCTACTTCGATCATTCGCCCAAAGACATTAGTGCGCTCCTCAAGAAAAATGGCTTGACCGCGCCTTCTTGCCACGTTCCCTACGACACCGTGCAAAACAAATGGCAGCAACAGATCGACGATGCTCACGTCATCGGCCACAAATTTATCGTCTGCCCGTGGATTGAGCCGAAACAGCGCCAAGAACCTGACGGCTACAAACGCGCCGCCGATCTCTTCCAGAAAGCCGGCGAAGTCAGCAAAAAAGCCGGCATCCAGTTCGCCTATCACAATCACACTTTCGAATTTCAGCCTTCGGAAGCGCTCGGCGGCAAATTTCCCTACGATATCCTGCTCGCCACCGATCCGAATTACGTCAAGATGGAACTCGACCTCTGCTGGATCTCTGTCGCCGGCAAGGATCCCATCGAATATTTCAACAAATATCCCGGCCGCTTCCCGCTGGTTCACGTCAAGGACATGAAAGTGCTCCCCAAAGGCGCTGAAGGCCCCACCGCCAGTCCCGACAAGGAAATGCCTAACATGACCGACGTCGGCAGCGGCGTTATCGACTGGAAGCACATTTTCTCGCATGCGCAAAATGCCGGTATTCAGCATTATTTCGTCGAACACGATTTTCCGGCCGATCCTTTCGTCAGCATCACAAAAAGTTACGCGTACCTGAGCACGCTTACGTTTTAATCAGTGCCGTCATTCCGTGCGTAGCGAGGAATCTCTCTTCGTTCGCCAACTGATCGCTGATCTCTGTTCACTTTTCCTCGGAGGCTGCTATGAAAACTACTCGTCGTCAATTCCTGCAAAAATCCGCCGGCACCGCCGGAGCGCTCGCCGTCTCGCGAAACATTCTGATCGAGCCCGAACATATTCCCACGGCGCTAGAATCCACCGTGCCCGCAAGCGACCGGCTCCGCTTCGGCATGATCGGCGTGGGCATGCAGGGCTCCGGTTTGCTCGCCAATGCAGTCACCCTTGCCGGGGTCGAGTGCGTGGCCGCCGCCGATCTTTACGACGGCCGCCACACCCTGGCCAAAGAACTTGCCGGCGCTAAAATAAAAACCACCCGCAAATATCAAGAGCTTCTCGACGACAAGGAAATCGATTGCATCATCGCCGCGGTGCCTGATCACTGGCACAAGCAAGTCGTCGTGGATGCCGTTAATGCCGGCAAAGACATCTATTGCGAAAAGCCCATGTCGCACACACCGGCCGATGGCACCGCGATGGTCGCAGCCTACAAGAAAACCGGCCGCATCGTGCAAATTGGTTCGCAGCGAGTCAGCTCCGTCCTGTGCGCCAAGGCGAAAGAGTTGCTCGCGCAAGGAATCATCGGTGACCTAAATCTGGTGGAAGGCTCGCTGGGCCGCAACGATCCTTGCGGCGCGTGGGAATATCCTCCACCGACTGATGCGAGCCCCGAAACAATTGATTGGGACACTTGGCAAGGAACCGTTCCCAAGCGGCCCTTCGACGCAAAAATTTTCGCGCGCTGGCGTTGCTGGAAAGAATATGGCACCGGTCTCGCCGGAGATTTACTCGTTCATTTGGTAAGCGGCATGAACTACATGCTCGGCTGGAACGAGCCGCCCTCACGCGTGATGGCCATTGGAGGCATCCTGCGCTGGCCCGACGGCCGCAACATGCCGGACGTCCATGCAGCCCTTTACGAATACGGAAAGTATCCCGTGTACTTGCGGCTGAACGCCGGATGTGAATCGCCCGAAACGTATCGCTTCCAGGGTTCGAAAGGCGCTCTCGAAGTAAACGAATTCGGCATGACCTACACTCCGCAGTCCGGCCGCGACGAATCGCCCTGCTACTACGTCGCCAGCTACCCGCGCGCCATGCGCGAAGAATATTTGAAGCATTGGCACGCCGAGCACGACCCGCAAGTCGGCAAGGAGCCGCTCGTCGAATCCTACACTTACAAAGGAAATGATTGGGACGACGTGAAGCCCCACCTCTGGGCGTTTTTCCAGGGCGTCCGTTCACGCACACCGGTCGTAGAAGACGCTGTCTTCGGTCACAACGCTGCGCTCGCTTGCCACATGGCCAACGAATCTTATTTCCGCCACGCCGCAGTCACCTGGGACGCGGCGTCCGGTACAATCAAGTCGTGAACCCTCTCATGTTTCGAACGACAACCATGCTGGCTGGATTGATGCTCACCGGCGTTTTGCTTTTTCCGCAGAGTGCCGGCAAGCAGCCCGATCCGCAGAAGCCCATTCCGCACATCTCAATAAGAATAGCCTCGCCGCGTCCCGAGGACGTTTCGACGATCGACGGCATGATCAAAGCCTATTACGAAGTGGTTTCCGGCCCCGCGGGACAGCCGCGCCAGTGGGATCGCGACGCCACCCTATACATTCCCAACGTCCGTTTCGTCATCCTCAGTGAAGACGCCACCGGCAAGACCACCGCGCAATCCGTGACTCATCAGGAGTTCGTGGATATGAGCCAGGCGTCGATGGGCGGCAAGGCATTTTACGAACACGAAGTTCACCGCATCACAGAACGCGCAGGGAACGTCGCGCATGTGTTCAGCACCGCCGAACGTAGTTCGTCGCCAGACGGCAAAGTAGAAGGCCGCGGCATAGACAGCATCGAACTCTTCTGGGACGGCAAACGCTGGTGGATCACCGGCGCTAACCTGTGGGACCTCAACACAACCAAGCATCCGCTTCCGGTTGAATTTCTGCCCTGAATTCTCGGGAAAAATTAATCCCTCAGCGTCGAACTGAAATTCCAGACTGCCTCACGTGCGGATCTTACATATGGGGCGTTGCTCTTTTTGTAGTAGTCAACCGCGAACGCGCCGACCGCCTCACAAGAACTTCACCAGCGCATCCATCGTTTGCTGCGGCTGTTCTTCCATAATCCAATGGCCAGAGTTTTTGACTACCACCACGCTCACGTCGGTCGCCACTAATTTCGCTTGCTCGCCCAGCGGTCCGCCTAACGACTTATCACCTCCGATCGAAAGCACCGGCATCGTCAATTTAGTCTTGGAGAGCTCTTCAAAATCCTTCGCAGCCTGTATAAACGAAACAAAATATTCCCACGCCGCGCGCATGCGTCCCGGGCGCGAATACTCAGCCAGATACGCCTTTCGGTCCGCTTCCGGCAGCGAATGATTTTTATCCGCGGCCAGATCATTCCAGAAGTATGCGAAGAAGATGCCCTCCCGCCCCTTTACCAACGCTTCCGGTGTCGAACCGTGAAAACGGAAGTGCCAATACAGTGGACTGTCATAAATTGGCTGCCAACCAGCAACACCAGGCAAAAAAGCGTCCATCAACACCAGTTTTTCCGTTTCCGCCGGATATTGCGCCGCATAGGCATACGCCACCATCAAACCGATGTCGTGTCCCACCACGCGAGCTTTGCTAACGCCCAACGATTTCACCAGCGCATGAATCCGTCTCGCCGCCGTTCTCATATCCAATCCATCGGCGGGGATCGACGAGTCTCCGATTCCTGGCAGATCCGGCGCAATCACCGTGAACTTATCCGCCAGCCTCGGAAAAAGCGGCGTCCACATTCGCGAAGTCTCGGCGTAGCCATGCAGCAGAAGTACCGCCGGGCCGTGTCCGCTCCGGGTTTCAGGGTTTGTCCTTACAAACCCCGAATTAATAAGATAATGAATCTTGACGCCTTCCAGTTCCGCGTCACGCGAAACAAATTTCTCGTCCGCTCCCGCGGCGCCCGCCACTGCACAAAGCGAAACAAGAACCAAACCGGCCAGGACTGCGGCACACACCCTTATCGTTCGAATTCTGATCTTCATCATCTCTCCGGTAGAACTGACCTGGATACTTCGCAGAAACTCTAGCATTATTTGTATTTGGACCCCACTCCAGATCGCCCCTCTTGCGTACGGAGGTTCTCTTGATCAAACCGTTTGTGTACATCCTTTGCCTTGCTACTTTTGTGGCGTCACAAACGGCCAGTCCTGAACGTAGGGTCGAACGAAATGCCATTTATTCGGCGCACGATCCAAACGTGCGCGTGCAATTTCCGCCCTCGGCCCAGTACGTCGGTGCGGATCGCTGGAATTTGTACGACATCGCTGATTGCGAATTGCACGCGTTCGTTGATTCTGACGCGCAAAAGAATGTCCAACGTCTGTACTGGGTGCAATTCGAAGGCTATCTCCCCAGCAAGCCCGACCTCGCGCATCAATACGAGTCGCCGCGACACACTACTATCGGTGGCCTGGATTTCTACGTTGACACCTGGGTTCGCCCGAAAGATGCGGAAACGCAAAAGGGCTCGGACCGCCAACACATTGAGGAGTTGCTCCGCTCGAAAGACTTCAACATGCCGGCAGGAATGATGTACGTCCGCCTAGTTCATTTGCTCGATGAACGTAAACGCAAAGAACTCATGATCATCTATGGCGAAGACCTGGCTCCTACCGGCTTCAGCGCAGCCGACCTAAGCCAGGGCGGCAAGGCATTCGGCCAATGGCCAGCCCTCGAAAAGGGCTTACTGGAACGTGCAGGGAAAAAGTTCGCCATACAGCAAAATCCTGATACCCACTAAATTAGGTTTTTTGTCCGTGCTTATGACGGATTCGCGCTTGAGCGGCTCGCAACACCGCGCTAATATTTTCTCTCCCCACCCGGCCTCATCGAAAGGCCCCCAGCCTCTGCTGCCCCAGGAGGCAACATATGAAGGAGAAGCCCAAGGTTCTGTTCCTCTGCACCGGTCACCCCGAGCGAAGCGAAATGGCAGAAGGATTCTTGCGCCAGCTTGCCGGCGACAAGTTAACCGCGGTTAGCGCAGCGATCGAGCCTGCGCCGGTAAGTCCGCTTGCGGTCGACGCCATGAAAGAAGTGGGCATAGACATTTCGCAGCAGCAGGTCGCGGACGTCCCCACCGCATTTAAGGAGCGCTTCGCGTTTGCCGTCGGCGTGGGTGATCAGGCGAAAGAGCGTTGTCCTGTCTTTCCTTTCGCTTTCCGGCTATTTCGCTGGAGTCTTGAAGACCCGGCCGAAGCCCAGGGCTCACCGGCGGAGCAACTGGCTGTCTATCGAAAGGTTCGAGACCAGATCCATGGCCGTGTGCGCGAATTCCTGGAACAATTGTCAACCGATTCTAAGTTGTCAGTGGCCATTAAATAGCCCCTCAAACAGCTAAGTCATTTCCGGATCTTTGCGTGCGGCGCTCAACGGGCACGCGAACGCCGCTCAACTCTGTCAGTTAAAAGTCGAAATACCCTTGCTGGGACGAATTCTCTCCCTATTTGCCGGTTGATGATTTCGCCGCTCGCCGCTCTTGACCGGACGCCTTTTCATTCTTTCCCTCTTCATTCCTTCCCTTCTGCTCCGTTTTGTGGTCCCGCCCTTCCGGCTCAGCAAGTTTGTTTTTCCTTTCTTTGTCTCGATCAGCTTTTCGCTTCTCCTTCTCGGCCTCCTCGACAGGGGCCTTCGCCACGCTGCGGTGTTGTTCGTCTTGAGGGTGCTTCGTTGCCTTCGGTCGCCAATCTTGCCTCTCGCCTCGCTTTCGTTTCACCTTTTTGATTGACACTCGGCTCTTGTCCGTCTCTTTCCTGTGCTTGTTCCTGCGTTTTTCCTTCGGGCTTTTCCGCCGGCTCCCCTGACTTTTTTTCGCCCTTCGCACCGTCTTGCTCGACAGCCTTCTTCGGAGCGTTCGTAATCCCTGAGAGGAGATAATCAATTCTTACCCTGGCCGCACGACGCTTAATGCTGCTGGCTCTTCCCGCTTGCTCCAGGTAAGACGCTAGCTGCTCCTCGCTGGCGCCCCCTCTTTCCTTCAGAAATTGCAGAATGGCGGCGGTCTGCGTCTCCAAAGTCTCAAGCGATGAAAACAATTCGTCCAGAATCAGTTGCGCAATTTTGTCATCCATGTCGTGCCTCCCCCGCATCTCTTTGATGCGAAAGGAGCTTCATCGGGCGTCAGGTGGCACAGACTTAGACTTCAGTCTGTGTTTGTGCAAGCCACGCTCGGCCCTGTCATAGCGCGCCACCTTCGAACCGTATCTATTTCGTTGAGTATTTCTTCGTCGTATTTCGTCGGATCCATGCGAGGATGGTTTTTTATTTTGCGGGCCAGCAAGACTGGCCTAAGTAGCTCTTTGAAAATTTAATCCTTCACTGATCCTCTCGTTTCGCTAAGTTCTTTATCTTCTGCAGTTATGCAAAGGCGCACTCGCAAGTCCTTTAGATTCTGCAGTTACGAAAAAAGGGGAGGGGGTACCTGGCCGGGCCCGCTATCAGCAAAAAACGGTCACCGCCTTAAGCTGGTCTCTGGTCTCTATCACTCAGGCAGCGGAGGACACCCTGGCCACTCGCTCCTCGTTACGTTGCCGATATACTGCAAATCCGCGATTCCGATCTTGCTGGTGTAATACCCATCGCAAGTCATTTTTCTCAGAAACGCGAAGAACGCAACTCCGTGGCTAAGCCCCGCATCCTTTTTGGCGTTTTTCCGGAAAGCGATCAGGTCCAGCAATTCCTTGCGCTGCTCTGGCGTGCATTCCATAAAAACTTTTCCATATTCATCAACGCAATGCGTATCCAGCCACATCAGTCCGCCGCCCAGCGCCAACTGGTAATCTTCGTTCTCGCTGGTCAGCAAATCGATGAACTCCGGCGCCCCTGCTTCCAACGCACCGCCGGATTTTTCATCCTTGGGAATAATCGTGTCGCAGAGCGACGAAATCATTTCATACTGTTTCGCTGTGAAATATTTCGGCGTGTACTTCCCTGCCGGCGCCCCCTGCTTTTCCTTGTGCACCATTTGATGCGCCAGCTCCGCTGCCTCCAGCGGAATCACCTGCAAAACGCCGCCGCCCGCCGCGCCCAGCGCCAACGTCCTCAACACATCTCGTCGCGAAATCCCCTGCGTCGTCATGGAATTATCCTCGCCTTCTCCGCGAGCCTCTGCGCACTCGGCGTCTCTGCGTTATCTTTTTCTCTTCTCTTTTCCATTTTCTATTTTCTGTTTTCTTTTCTAGTTTTTCCTTACAGGTTTCCCTTCTTCGATTCTTCCAGCAGATATTCCGAAGCCCGCCAGGACAGCGCCATGATTGTGAGTGTCGGATTCTTATCAGGATTGGTCACCAGCGGTGCGCCATCCGTCACAAAAACATTTTTCACATCATGTGTCTGGCAGTATCCATTCAACACGCTGGTTTTTGGATCGGCTCCCATCCGCGCGGTGCCGACTTCATGAATAATCTTTCCTCGCCGGCAGAATCCCAAACGGATATTGGCCGTCAATCCGGGTCTTTGTTTTGTATGTGCCGCCCATCATTTCCACGATGGACTTGAACGTTTCCTGCATGTCTTTGGCCTGGCGCAATTCGTATTCCGTCCACTTGAAGTGGAATCGCAGCACGGGAATTCCCCATTGGTCCACTTTGTTGGGATCGAGCTCGCAGTAGGTTTCCGCGTTCGGAATCATCTCGCCGCGCCCGGAAAATCCCACGGTGGTTCCGTAGACCTGCCGGGCCCGCTGCTTCAATTGCGCTCCGTAGCCTTCTTCGTCGTGGCACAACCCGTCAAACATGCCGACGCCGGGCATGTCCCGGCCGCCCCACAACTCAATGTGATAGCCGCGTGGAAAATCATTCTTGCGATCGTACTTCCACCACGGCACGTAATAGTGCATGCCGCCCACGCCATCGTGATTGTGCGGAGGCATTTTTTCCAGCGCGGGAATTTCTCCCCAGCCGTCGCTGCCCACCGAATCCGTCAGATACTTGCCGACGTTGCCGGTAGAGTTACCAAGCCCATCCGGAAAAAGCGCGGACTTGGAATTCAGCAGCAGGCGCGAAGATTCGCAGGAGCTTGCGGCAACGACAATGGCTTTTGCATACACTCGCTTCTCGCTGCGGGTTGCTTTATCAATGTAAGAAACCGCTTCGGCTTTTCCATCCTTGTTAACCACGATTTCCCGCGCCATCGCGCCGGTAATCAACGTAAGTTTTCCAGTGGCCATTGCTGGCGGCAACAGCACCTGGCTCGAACTGAAGTTCGAAGCGGTAGTGCACCCTCGCCCACACTGCCCGCAGTAATGGCAAGGCAAGCGTCCGTTATGTGCTTTGGTCAAAATCGCCAGCCGCGCCGGAATGCAGGTGACGTTGAGTTTGTCGCACGCTTTCTTGATCAGGATTTCCGTGCAGCGAGGTTTCGGAGGAGGCAGGAATACGCCGTTGGGCGCGCTGGACACATTTTCCTGCGTGCCGAAGACGCCGATGTAGGATTCCACTTTGTCGTAGTACGGCGCCAGATCGTCGTAGGTAATCGGCCAATCGTCACCCAATCCATCGCGGGTCTTCGATTGAAAATCGACCGGAGCGAAACGCAGCGCAATGCGTCCCCAATGATTGGTACGCCCACCAACAATGCGCGAACGAAACCACTGGAAATTTGCGCCTTCGGCGGAAGTGTAGGGTTCGCCTTCGATTTGCCAAGCGCCGTTCGGCGCAAGAAATTCGCTGAAATTTTCGCTGGCGCGGCCGCCGACACCGGCACCGCGGTGAGGCAGATCGTAGGGCCACATCAGCATCTTGTAATCTTTTTCCGGATACACTTGCGGGCCGGCTTCGAGCATGACGACATTCAGTCCGCCTTCGCTGAGAACTTTCGCCGCCATTCCGCCGCCGGCGCCCGATCCAATCACGCAGACATCGTAAGTTTTTGGCGAACGATTGATCTGAGACATACTCCGCCCTTCCGCATAAATCTGCTACACGCTTTTGCGTTTTTCGTTGCCAATTACAGTTCGTTCTTTTTCATTTGCGCTACCGCATAGTCGCACGCTCTTGCGGTTAACGCCATATAGGTGAGCGACGGATTCACGCAGGAATTGGAGACCATGCACGAACCGTCGGTCATAAACAGATTCTTAACGTCGTGCGCCTGATTGTGTTCGTTCAGAACGCTGGTCTTGGGATCGCGCCCCATACGCGCGGTTCCCATTTCGTGAATGGCCAGCCCCGGGCGGGTCATCTCCGAATAAACAGCGATATTCGTTGCGCCGGCCGCTGCGAGCATTTCCGCAGCCTGAACGGCAATGTCTCGGGACATGGCAAGCTCGTTTTCGCCCCAATCGCAATTAATTTTGAGCGTTGGAATACCCCAGGCATCCAGTTTGTCTTTGTCAATTTCAATGTAGTTGTCGTGGTTGGGCAAGCATTCTCCGAAGCCGCCAAGACCCAAGCGCCATTGTCCCGGTTTGCGCAAAGAATTTTTGAAGTCAATGCCAATACCCGCTGAAGTCATGCCGCGTTGCCAGCTATCGCGGCTTCCGCCGCCCTGATAGCCGTAACCGCGCAGAAAATCCTTGTGTTTGGTTTTTACGTTGCGGAAACGCGGAATGTAAATCCCATTAGGACGATTGCCAAACGGCATTTTGTCCAGGTGGCCGGGCATGGTGCCGGAAGCTCCGCTGCCCATGTGGTGATCCATCAAGTTGTGGCCAAGTTCGCCGCTGCTGTTCGCGAGGCCGTTAGGAAACTCCGGCGTCGCGGAATTGAGTAGAATGCGCGTAGATTCCAATGTCGCGGCGCAAACAAAAACGATACGTCCATGGAATTCGAGCGCTTGTTTGGTATTGCCGTCGATTACGCGTACGCCGGTCACGCGGCGCGACGATGGATCGAAAATCAGGCTGTGTACAACGCTGTAGGGACGAACAGTGAGCCTGCCGGTCTTCATCGCAGCGGGAAGGGTGGAATTCAGGCTGCTGAAATACGACGACGTGATGCAGCCACGGTGACAAACACCACAGTAGTGACACGCGGCGCGTCCTTTGTGAACGCGAGTGAGCACGGCGGAGCGGCCGATGGTCATGATCCGATCATCGAAATTTTTCGCCAGCGCTTCGCGAAAATCCTGCTCGACGCAGTTCATCTCCATCGGTGGCAGGAATTTGCCATCCGGAAGATGCGGCAAACCCTCGGCTTGCCCGCTGATTCCCGCGAACTCCTCCACGTAGTCATACCAGGGAGCGATCTCCGCGTAGCGGATCGGCCAATCGATCGCGATGCCTTCCTTAACGTTGGCCTCAAAGTCGAGATCGCTCCAACGGTAGGACTGGCGGCCCCAGGTGATGGACTTGCCGCCAACCTGGCGTCCTTTAATCCAGGAAAAATGTTTTCCAGGCGCGCTGGTGTAAGGATTCTCGGAGTCTTTGACGAAGAACCTGTTGGAGAATTCGTCGCAAGCGTAGTAGCACTCGCGCTGAATCGGTTGAGTGGTCGCGCGTTCCTTGCGATCATCCCAAGCACGGTACTTGAGTTCCCAGACCGGGACGTGTTCGACGTAGTCTTTCTCCGGCGTGATGGGGCGACCAGCTTCGAGAATGAGCGTGTTCAGACCCTTCTCGGTTAGCTCTTTCGCAGCCCAGCCTCCCGTGATTCCCGAACCGATGATGACAGCGTCATAGCTTGGTGTAGGCATTTTCTCTCCGCGAGATCAGGCTTCCCCGAGTCCAGGGGCGACGGGCTGGCAACCGTGCTGGGCGCCCGGAATAATTTGCAGTTTCAGTTCCTGGCTGAAACCGACTTCAGAAGTGTAGTAGCCGTGAACAGTGATGCGTTTAAAGACTTCCCAGAAATTGCCTTTCAACTGGGTGTCTGCTTCAGAAACGTGGTTTCCGTGATGGGCGCTGACTACGCGGCCCGCGAGAGTGACATCGTCAATGGCCCGCAACTGCGCGAGTTGCTGGTCGGAAGAAGCATCGGCAAAATTCTTGCCAAACAGTTTTTGGCTTTGCTTATCGATTTCCTCGAGGCCCGCGATGAAATGCGCGCGCTCTTCCGGGGTTGCCCATTCGGTGAGAATAACGTCGATGAATTCGTTTACGCGGGCGCCCTTGGCACCGGGGGTGTCGGTCGCGGGAATAATCTGTTCGGCCATCGCGACAACAGTGTCGTTCAAGTGCGGCGTCAAGGTACGCAGAGTGTATCCGGGCGGAGGCTGTGCCTGGCGAAAAAGAGCCAATAGCTCCGGTGAAAACACGGGCAGAACGGCTCCCGCAGCAAAAATACGTAAAGCGTCACGCCGTTGCATGGACCCTCCTGAATGAATGCCGTCTGCGCATTCTACTCTCCCAGAATTTCCTTGCGCACATTCCTAAGGACATAAGCGGCGCGCTCGACGCCGACTTCACCGGTAAGAATTGGATCTTCGTTTTCGATGGACATAATGCCGTCGTAGTCCACATCCATATACGCCTGAACGATTGCCTTCCACGCCGACGCGCCATGGCCATAGCCGACGGCGCGGAAGGTGTCCGACGAAGTCGCCAGATTGCCTTTGTCGAACGCGAAATTCAGCACCCCGTATTTCGCGCAGTTTTCCGGAAAGATGACGGTGTCCTTCATATGCGCGTGAAAAAGCGCGCCCTGCTTGCCGAGGAAGTGAATTACTTCGACCGGATCGCAGCCCTGCCAGAAAAGATGGCTCAAGTCACAGTTGGCGCCGATTTCCTCTCCAACGGCTTCGCGCAGTTTCATTAAAGTGAAGGGGTTGTAGACCACAAAGTTGGGATGCATTTCGAACGCCAGGCGCCTAATGCCATGCGAGCGTGCGTACTTCGCGGCCTCTTGCCAGTAAGGAATGACTTTTTCTTTCCACTGCCATTGCAGCATCTGGTTGTATTCGGGAGGCCAGCGATATGTGATCCAGTTCGGCTGAGTGTCGGCCGGAGTGCCGCCGGGGCATCCGGAAAAACCGACGATGACTTTCACATCCAGCATCTCGGCAAGCAAAACGGTCTTGCGAAAAGTCTCTGCATCTTTTTGCGCATGCTGTGCGTTGGGATGAACTGGATTTCCGTGGCAACTGAGAGTTGCGACGCGCAAACCTTTGTCTTCAAATCTCTTCTGCCAGGCTTTGGCCTTGGCTTTGTCCTGGATCAGGTCATCGAGCGGGCAGTGATGATTGTTTGGATAGCCGCCGGTTCCGATTTCCATGGCTTCGAGGCCAAGGGCGCTCACTTTATCCAACATTTCATCGAGAGAAAGATGCTCGTAAACGGGGTCGAAGACGCCAATGGGGATTTTCTTTTTCGCTCCGGCAGGGAAAGCAGCAGGAAGCTCGCCGCTTCCTGCATCAGTTGCATTGGAAAGATCGGAAACTGCAGCCCATGCGCCGGTAGCGGGAAGCGCGGCGGCAGCAGCCAGGCCCGTTCCAGTTTTAGTTAAAAAGTCACGGCGATTTACCGCGTCCTTGCGCGAACGAGAACTCATCCGGATTTCCCTCGACGGAAAAAGATTAACGCTACAGGCGTGGGAATTATACGCCTCTGGAGGCTGGGAGCAAGCGCGGAAATGCCAGTAGTAAATCCTTTTAGTACAGGCCGGTGTGCTCAATGAGGGATACGGCGCTAGCGATGATTGGAGTTGCCTTGGATGGAGGTTAGTGATTTTGAAGTTGAGATCCTTCGGGCGCGTGCCGCGCCGCTCAGGGTGACAGTGGATTGTTGCGGTAGTTGTTGATTGCTACGCGCGTTTTGGCTTCAGCTCTGAAAGTGGCGGAATGGAAGAAGCGACCGTCAGCGCACGTTCGGGTTGTTGCTCGCCTTTGCTGAGTGCCTGGTAAAGCATTTCGATGGCTTGACCGGTATTCGGTGGAGCAAATACGGTTGCCGCCAGCAGTCCGCTGGTAACCCAGGCCGCTCCGGTTTTTGGCAGCCCGTCACACCCGGTGAATGGAAGCTTGAGCCAGCGTTCACGTTCCGATTCGTTCGTAATTTCCTGAAACGCTTTACGGGCGCCCATAGCCATCGCGTCGTCTTGCGCAGCTACCAGATCAATGACTGCTTTTTGGGAAGTGGAAAGCTTCAGCCACGAGCGTATGCTGCGCATAGCGCTTTCCTCAGTCCACTGCGCTTTCAGGGTGGTGATCTGGATGTTGGCAGGCTTGGTGCTCATCATTCCCTGCGTGCGATCCTTGGCGGCGGAATTTTCCGAGGGTCCTTGCACATATAGAACATTGCCACCTTTGGGAAGGAGAGCCGCGAACTGGCGCCCCTGAATGCGACCAATTTCGACATGGTCGTTGCTTACACAGAAAATCGGAGCTTTTGACGCACGGCGAAGTTCGGCGATGTAGGTGGCTTCGCGGTTTAGAACGGCCCAGCCGATATTTGCGGTGACCGCAGCCTTTGCTACCTGCGGCAAAGCAGTCCCGCCTACTGGCTCGAACACGATGCCGTCCGGCCGATCCTGCGTAGGGGCCTGAATGGCGCGAAGCAGGTGTGTGCTTTGATTGATCGCGTCGTTTTCCGCGTAGACTATCTGTAATTCGAGGTTGAGGCGGCGACAAGCCTGTTCTGCGGACTTCGCCTGTTCGATTTGATAGTCGTTATCGTTAGTGGTCAGTGAAACCAGAATGCGAAGTTTTTTCATGGTGTCGCGCGGCCTTGTGACCGGACTCTTTAAGATAGACTGTGTTCAGGCCGGTCGTTCGGATTTTAAGTGCCTGGTTGTCGGAAAATGAAGCCCCGTGAGCGAAAATAATATGTCAGCTCAGAGTGACACGACGCGGAGAGAAGTGGTCAAGTGAACTCGCTATCTAACGCGGAGACCGAGGCGCGCGGCAAGTTGCAGTCAGCGCGGCGAATCGTAATCAAGCTTGGCACCAGCACCGTGACCGATGCGGAGGGCGGCGTATGCGCGGAGAGAGTGGAACCGATAGCGCGTGGAATTTCGCACCTCATGGAAGCAGGCCGGCAGGTGATGCTGGTTTCCTCAGGCGCAGTGGGACTGGGAAGAAGTTTACTGCGGCTGCATCCATCCCGGCTGAAGGATATGGCGGTGAAGCAAGCGTGCGCGGCGGCAGGGCAAAGTTTGTTGATGGAATCGTACAAGCGGTTGTTTGACGCGCTGGGCCGCAAAATCGCGCAAGTTTTGTTGACGGAAGAAGACTTCAGCAATTGGGATAGATATTCGAATCTGCGTCGAACGATGGAGAAATTGTTAGGATTCGGCGTACTGCCGATTGTCAATGAGAATGACACCGTATCCACGGCAGAGTTGGAGAGCGTGGATGGCGGCCGGCAAGCAGCGTTCAGCGACAATGACCGGTTGGCGGCGCTGGTGATGAGCGGGATGGAGGCGGACGCGTTGGTGCTGCTCACGAATGTGGACGGATTTTTGCACAAGAACGCTAGCGCGAAGCAAGATGAGCTTCAACCGTTCGTGGAACGCGTGACGAGCGAGATTCGTGCGGCGGCGGCAGGACCCTCTAGAACCAGCGCGCAGGGTGGTCGCGGCGGAATGAAAACGAAGATTGAAGCAGCCGAGATCGCCATGAATTGCGGCGGAGTTGCATTGATTGCGAATGGCGCGAATCCGAAAACGCTCCAAAGCGTATTCTCTGGGGAACGAACTGGAACGGTGTTTGCTCCAGCCACGCGGATGCGCGGCAAACGGCGATGGCTTGCGTACGCGGCCGGCGTGCGGGGACGAGTGGTGGTGGATGCCGGAGCGCAACGCGCGATTACCGCAGGGAAAGCGAGTTTGCTGAATTCGGGGATTGTTCGTGTGGAGCGCGAGTTTGGCTCGATGGATGTAGTGAGCATTCGCGATCTTGAGGGGCGCGAATTCGCACGCGGAATTGCCGCTTATGCGAGTGAGGAGAGAAACGCTGCAGGAAAGAAAGCCGCGCCCAGGGTGCTGTTTACGCGGGAAAACATTGTGGTGCTTGAGGCTGCGGGATGAGCGTCAGACCGGCGGAAGAATTGACGAAGGGTCCGGCAACATCGAGTGCGGCGGATGCGGCAAAACTGGCGCGTGCTGCTTCGCGCAAACTTGCTGTATTGAGCGAGGAGAAGCGCAATGGCGTTTTGCAGGCGGCGGCAAAACGGCTGGAAACGAACGCCGCGAAAATATTAGCAGCAAATGAAGAAGACGTTCGTGCGGCGGAAGAATTGGTACATGTGGGGAGAATGTCCGCGGCAATGCTGGCGCGGCTGCGAGTGACGCAGCAAGGTGTTCGCGAGATGGCAGAAAAGGTGCGCGGTGTGGCGAGGCTGCCGGATCCGCTGCGACGCCGATTGGCAGCGATAGAGATGGACGACGGATTGGTGCTCACCAAAGAATCGTGCCCGCTGGGTGTGGTTGCCGTAGTGTTCGAATCGCGCCCCGACGTCGTGCCACAGGTGGCGTCACTGGCGTTGAAATCCGGCAACGCAATTTTGCTGAAGGGCGGGTCGGAAGCGGCGCGCACCAACGAAGTGCTGATGACAATTTGGCGAGGTGCCCTGGCCGAATCAGGTGACGTGTCGGCCGGAGCGGCGCAGATGCTGCAGTCGCGAGCGGACGTGATGGAGTTGCTGAATTTGGAGCACGATGTCGATTTGCTGATTCCGCGCGGCGGAAAAGCGTTTGTGGAACAGATCTCGCGTCAAAGCCGAATTCCCGTACTCGGGCACGGCGAAGGAATTTGCCATGTATATGTTCATGCTGCAGCGGACTTGCAAAAGGCAGCACGAATTGTGATGGACGCGAAGGTAGATTATCCGGCGGCCTGCAACGCGGCCGAGACGCTGCTGGTGGATGCGAGCGTGGCAGCGGACTTTGTGCCGCAGATTGCCGGACGGTTGATCGCGGCTGGAGTGGAGGTGCGCGGGTGCGAACGGACCCGCGCCATTGCAAAATCACGCGAGGTAAGCGCTGCAACGGAAGAAGACTGGGCAACCGAGTACGGCGACATGATCCTGGCGGTAAGAGTAGTGGATGGATTGGACGCCGCGATTGCGCATATCCACGAATTCGGAAGCGCGCATACGGAAGCCATCATTACCGAAGACGCGGCGGCGGCGGAAAGATTCCTGAATGAAGTGGATGCGGCCGGCGTGTTTCACAACGCGTCGACACGATTCGCTGACGGCTATCGTTATGGATTGGGTGCCGAGGTAGGAATCAGCAACGGAAAATTGCATGCGCGAGGCCCGATGGGGATGGAAGGTCTGACGACGTACAAATACAAACTACGCGGCAGCGGTCAGACGGTTGGCGACTACAAGAGCGGAAAGAAATTCACGCACCGTACGCTGTAAAGGCGGTCGAAAACGACGATCACCCGGGCAGGTCGCGTGAGCCGAGTCACACGGACCAGCCCGCGAGGCAAATCAGAATTCGCTGGCAGCGGCGTTCCGGTATATACTCTGCGAACCTGTAGTCCGAGAGGGGCGTATGAGCCCGGAAAGTTCACAAAAAGTCTGGATACCCGTCTGCTGTGGACGCGTGATGCGCTTCAACCGGTTCTTGAAGCCAGACGGCGACGCCTATGGCTCGATGGTCTGCACGGTGTGCAACAAGAACGTCGTGTTGGAACAGGAAGACGCGCCTGCCACGGACGCGTATGGTGAGGGCACGCGGATGCTGACGGTGGTAGGCACGCCGAAGCCGCCAAAGACGGATCGGCGGAAGGCCAGCGACGCGTTGAGCGGGTTTAGCTCTGACGATCAAACGCTTTAGATGCGGCAATTGAAAGCGCTCTGCGTCGATGATTGGCCAAACTTTTTCCCACTATCGCGTACTTGAAAAGCTGGGCACCGGCGGCATGGGAATTGTGTATAAGGCGCAGGATTTGCGCCTGGAGCGCTACGTCGCGCTGAAATTTCTCCCGGACAATTTGACCAATGATACCCAGGCGCTCGAGCGATTTCGCCGCGAGGCTCTCGCTGCGTCCGCGCTGAATCACGCCAACATTTGTACCGTGCACGACATCGGCGAGCAGGATGGCCGGCCATTTCTGGCCATGGAATTTATCGACGGCGAAACCATGCGCCGCCACGTGAATAACAAGCCGCTGCCCGTCGAGGAAATTTTAACGCTGGGAATTCAGATTGCCGACGCGCTGGACGCGGCGCACGCCGAAGGCATTATTCACCGCGATATCAAGCCGGCAAATATTTTCGTAACCAAGCGCGGACAAGCCAAGGTACTGGATTTTGGACTGGCCAAACTGATCAGCAAGCGCGATGGCGACACGGAAGTTTCCGATTCGTCGCATCCCGGGCTGGAGAATCCGATTTCGATTGTCGGGGTCATCAGCGGGACGCCTTCTTATATGTCGCCGGAACAAATTCGCGGCGACGATCTGGATGTGCGCGCGGACGTATTCTCGATGGGGCTGCTTCTCTACGAAATGGCCACGGGACAGAAAGCCTTTCCAGGGAGCACGGGCGGCGTCATTATCGAAGCCATTTTGAGCAAGCCTCCCGCGCCGGTACGCAGCTTGAATCCGGATATTCCGATCGAACTCGAAGCCATCATTAATAAGGCCATTGATAAGGACAAGGAACTGCGCTATCAGAGCGCGGCGGAACTGCGATCTGATCTACAAGTCTTGAAGCGCGGGTTCGAGTCCGGGCACACACAGAGTTCGCTGTTGCTGGCAACAGCCGGTGCCAAGCGGCAACCGTGGATTAAGCGCAAGAAATGGGCAGCTCCTGTTGCCGCCGGTGCGATCATCGCTGTGCTGGGCTTGGGCGGCTGGTTCTATGACACGCGTAGGGCGCACGCGCTGAATGAAACCGACACGGTGGTACTGGCTGACTTCACGAACAAAACAAATGACGCGGTTTTTGACGACGCGCTACGGCAGGGCCTGGCGGTGCAACTCGAACAGTCGCCCTTCCTGAGCCTGATTTCCGACCAGCGGACCCGCCAGACTCTGCAATTGATGGGCAAATCTCCTGACGCTAAATTGACGCCCGAAGTTGCGCGTGAACTTTGCGAGCGGACCGCGAGCAAAGCTTACCTGAGTGGAACAATTTCCAACATCGGCAGTCAGTATGTGCTGGGAATCAACGCGGTTAATTGCCAAACCGGCGATACGCTGGCGCAGGAACAAGCAACCGCGGACAGCAAAGAGCATGTGCTGGGCGCGTTGGGTGATGCCGCAACAAAATTGCGGGAAAAGCTTGGTGAATCACTGAAGTCGGTGCACAAGCTTGCGACGCCGATCGAGCAAGCCACGACTCCTTCGCTGGAAGCGCTGCAGGCGTATTCAATGGGACGCAATCTGATGCTTACGCAGGGAAATTACACCGCGGCGGTGCCGCAGTTCCAGCGCGCCATCCAACTGGATCCGAACCTGGCGATGGCGTACGCATCGCTGGGCACGACTTATCACAATTTGGGAGAGAAGGAACTCGCTGCAGAGAATACCCGCCGGGCATTCGAGCTGCGCGCCAAAGTTAGCGAACGGGAAAAGTTTTACATCGAATCGCACTACCATCACTTTGTAACCGGAGACCTGGAGAAAGCGAAGCAGGTGTACGAGCTTTGGGCGCAGACGTATCCGCGCGATTCTGGGCCGACAAACAATCTCGGAGTGGTGTATCAGACCCTGGGGCAATACGAGAAATCGTTCGAGAATTTCCGCGCGGCGCAGCGGATGACACCGAATGATGCCGTCGGTTATTCAAACACGCTGGGCGTTCTAGTGAACCTGAATCGCGTGAAGGAGGCGCGCGCGATGGCTGCCGAAGCAGCAGCGAAGAAAATAGATTCTTCGGGCATACGATTTGATCTCTACCAGTTAGCATTTCTGCAAAGCGACGACACAGGGCTGGCTGATCAGGTGAGCTGGGCGGCGGACCGGCCGGGTGACGATGCAGTGATGCTTTACTACGAAGCGGACACCGCCGCTTATTACGGCCAATTGAATAAGGCCCGCGATCTTTCCCGCCAGGCAATCGCCGCGGCGGAGCGCGCGGGTCGCCCGGAAAGAGCAGCGGGCTGCCAGGCTGCGGCAGGATTGCGAGAAGCTTTGTTTGGTAACGGCGCTGAAGCAAAACGAAATGCAATCGCGGCGCTGAAGTCTTCAAATGCTCGAGACGTGCAGTTCGTTTCGACGTTGGCGCTGGCGATGGTCGGGGATAAGGAGCAAGCTGTGGAATTTGCGGACGCGCTCAAGAGCCGCTTTCCCCAAGATACCGTTGTGCAGTTCAATTATGTGCCTACCATTTACGCGCAGATCGCATTGTTTGACGGGGACAATGCGCGCGCGATCGAGTTTTTACGGGCCGCCACGCCCTACGAACTGGGTTTAGCCGCCAGCAGCAACTATTCCACATATATGTATCCAGTTTATGTGCGCGGGCAGGCATACCTCGCCGCGCATCAGGGCGCTCTGGCCGCTGTGGAGTTTCAGAAAATCTTGAATTGGCAGGGTGTGGTGTCCAACGAACCGATTGGCGCCCTGGCGCTGCTGGGGCTGGCACGGGCTCAGGCGATTAGCGCGCAGACCAAAGACGCGCGAACGTCTTACAACAGTTTTCTTACTCTATGGAAAAATGCCGACAGTGGCTTCCCGTTCCTGTCGGCAGTACGAGCAGAAGCTCCAAAATAGCTGAATAGATTCCACGAAGAATTGACCATCGTTTCGCTACGTTACGACAACTTGTCTTGACTCACCGACACCTTCGATTCCCAGTTCGACTACGTCGCCGAGTTTCAGATATTGTGGCGGCTTCATTCCCAACCCGACCCCTGCAGGAGTTCCGGTGCTGATCACGTCACCCGGAAGCAGCGTCATGAACTGGCTGACGTACGATAAGAGAAACGGCACGCCGAAAATCATTTCTGAAGTCGAGCTGCGCTGGCGGAATTCGCCATTCACTTTCAGCCACATTGCGAGGTTCCCTAAATTTGCAACCTCGTCAGGCGTCACGAGGAACGGCCCGAGCGGAGCGAAAGTATCCGCGCTCTTCCCTTTCACCCACTGGCCGCCACGCTCCAGTTGAAAGCTGCGCTCGGAATAATCGTTGTGCAAAACAAATCCGGCCACGTGCCCGAGAGCCTGATCTGCGGAAACGTAGGAAGCTTTCTTCCCAACCACGACAGCGAGTTCCACTTCCCAATCAATTTTTTGCGCGCCGCGCGGAATTCTTAGTGGATCGTTCGGGCCGACTATCGCCGAAGTTGACTTAAAAAAGATGACCGGTTCGCGTGGAGCATCCATTTGGCTTTCCGCTGCGTGATCGCGATAGTTCAGTCCGATGCAGACGATCTTGCTGGGCCGGCAAATCGGCGGCCCCAGCCGGATTGAATCCGGCACGCGCGGCGCCGACGATGCCTTCGTCTGCAACCACAGGCTGAGCCTCCCTAATCCTCCGCCAGCGAAGAATTCTTCGTCGTAGTCAGCGCCAATTTCGGATACATCCGCCCGCACGCCGTCGTGCAAAATAACGCCTGGTTTTTCGTGGCCAGCTTCTCCAAATCGAATCAGCTTCATGTAACGCACGCTCTCGTTTCGCAGCCGATTCTACCAGCGAATGCTTAGGACTAGCTCAGCTCACGGCCGTGAAATTCAAAAAATGAACGCTCGATTTCGAATGAAGAACGGTCTTTGAAATGGTGCGCCCGGAGGGACGATCTTAGAACTTTTCTCGGAGAATTTTTGTCAAGCCTGCCACAGGTCCTCATTGGAATTGAAGGTGTAGGATGACTTGGTCACTTCTTCGGTAACCCACTGCGCAGGACCCGAAGCGACGAGCGGCCGCGACAGCTTAAAATTCTACTGGCGAAGCAACCTGCGATTTGCGAGCGAGCTCCGAACCGGCCGCACTCAATCTCCGCTCAGCGGTATTTCATCGGGAAGGAGGGATCGCCTACGAAGAGGTTCTTCGTCTCTTTTTCCGTTTCGAACGCTTAGCGATCTCCTGCGCGAAGTACCACTGATGTCCTTCTGGGTCTTCGGCACCATAGCGGCGATGACCGTAGAGCGTGTCTTTGGGTTCTTCGAGAATCGTTGCACCTACCTTTCTTGCCCGCACGAAGTGCGCATCCACGTCGTGCACATTGACGTAAAGGTTCTGTGTCACCTGACCGAGGCGTTTCGGATTCTTATACTTCGGACCGGGATAGCCCATCATGATTAGGTCCTCGCCGAGTTTCATCGCGGCGTGATTGATCTTGCCGTCGGGCCGTGACATTTGGGCACCGTACTTCCGAAAGCCAAACGCTCTAGCGAGAAACTTCAGAGCGCCGGCGACATCTTCATATAAGAGATAGGGTGTAATTGACATCAGATTGACTCCTACTGCTTCACTCTCCCGCGACGCGGCCCCGGCGGCGATGCCGAATTCCGTTCTTCTGAATACCTAGGCCAAAACCAGAGTTCTAAGTCAATGGAAGGCTACCGCCGCAAGTTTCTGATTGTAAAGGAGGAAGGAAGTGGTGCGCCCGGAGTGATTCGAACACTCGACCTTGTGCTTCGGAGGCACACGCTCTATCCAGCTGAGCTACGGGCGCGTCGTGCGGTACCACTGATTCTAAAGCACTTCTCGATTCCACAGCAATCTGTATCCTCCTCTATTGGTCAAAGTGTGCCAAAACTGTGCCAAAACCCCTCTCTTTGACGACGAGTGTACCAATTGAATCCTGCGTCTCGTTCGCCTGTCGCCTGAGTTGCCCTTGTGCCTCACGCTTCATCTGCAGCTTCATTTGTGAGTATTTCTTGAACACTTGGGCATCGCCCTGCCGCAGAAGTTGCGTGACCCATTCGTCCGCCACCCCTCCCGCACTCAAACGAGTGGCGTAGGTTGAACGCAGATCGTAGATTCTAAAGTAAGGCACGTTTGCCCGGCGCAGAGTTGCACGCCATGCAGTCTTAAAGGACTTCTGGTGGCCGCGATCATTTGCGTCGCTCGGGAACAGATACTGTCCTCCTCCAGAAATTGCCAACTGTTTTCTGAAAGCATCCAGTGCCAGTTCCGTAAGGGGCACTTCAGCTTCCCCGCTCGAAGTCTTCGAATCGGAGATGCAAACGACCGCGTTGTTCAAGTCGAGTTGATCCCTCTTCATGCAGATCAATTCCTTATAGATGCGCATGCCTGTCTCCGTGACGATTCGAATTGCAATGCACAGATACGCGGGTGCGTTGGATTCGATTCGTAGTTGCTCCGACCAAGGAACGTAGTGTGGTCGAAACATTCCTTTCACAGCCACAGGAAACTCCACCGCACAACAAGGATTTGAAGGTACGAGCCGTTTTCGAACCGCAACATTCAGGACACGGCGAAGGACCCGAAATTCCTGATGAACAGTGGTGGGTTTTACGACTCCTTTTTCTCGGTATCCCTTGGAGGTTTTGAACCGCCTTCGTTGACGCAGGCGAACGTGAAGGAAACGTTCGATCTCGTCCGCCGTTATGTCGGCGAGCTTCCGAGGTCCAAAAGTAACATTCAGGACTTTGGCCACCCGGACGTTCACAGTTTTAGTGAAGTGGCATCGCGGTAGCGGTATTGCGCGACGAGGTGACATCAGAAGAGCTCAATGGAGGCGGAATGGCCGGAATTCGAAGCGAGCCGGCCATCCCGAGTCACAAGCACGGCTCCGAGTTCTTCGGCCAACGTGATGTAGGCCGCATCGTAGGCGGAGAAATTGTGACGCAGTTGCCAAATCCGCGACAGTAGGACGTCATGCGGATATCGCGTAATCCGGAGATCCAGTAGATCCTCGATTGCTTGCTGAGCCCGGAGTCCGGTCACAACTCCTTGTGCAACCAGACGGCGCAGTACGTGCGCTACTTCGAGATCCAGAAGGTGCGGCGCATGTAGGGTCTCGTTGCGCGAATAGATGCGATTCTCAACGAGTCGCCCGGCCGGTGTCTGCAGAAGCCAGTCCACAGCAGCCGACGCATCGAGCACGATCATCGTGCTTCCCGTTCTTCTCGCAGCAAGCGCGCGGAATCGAGCTCCGCGCGAACGGGCTTGCGTCTATGCAACCGCTCTCGCAACTCCACCAGGGTAGGCCTTTCGGCGATCTCTCGGATTTCGGCCAACAGATAATCCGAAAGGGACATACCGGCCATCGCGGCGCGAGCTTTCAGCCCCCGATGCAAGGCGTCTGGCACATTGCGAAGCTGAATCATCTTGGACATGTCGTCAGCATACTTGCATGTTGCTCACATGTCAACCGGAGACTAGGAAAAACGGTTCTGCACAAGAATTCGTAGAGGCCCCGGTCAGTGCTTGTTTTCCTGACGAGATGCCGACTCCTCTATACTGATCCGCTGAGTTGACCGAAGCTGAGCTCATGTCCAAGATGAACAAGGTCGTCATTACGGAGTTCGGCGACGAAAGCAAACTCGCGATCGGGCGACTGGTTTCTGCAGTTCACGAAAGGTTTCTTTCACATGCTGCACGCATGAGAACTGTTTTTCACGACAAAGAGAGTGCCGTTGTCTTTTAAGCAGGTGCTCTCCCCCTCAAGCCGTGATCCAATCGTACCGCTCTGGAGCCTAGCGGTGCGATCGGTTGTCGGATGACAAGGCAGTATCAGGTCTTAGTGAATGGATGGTGTGCCAGTGTGCCAATTCAAACTGTCTGACTAAGGGGTTCACCCACTGCTGCAAAAGCAGCCTGGAGTGGACCCCAATTTTGAGACAGTTTTTGGTGGCCACCCTTCCGCGATTAGTTCTGGCTTGCCACTCGGGAGTTGATCGATTCGGCAGAGCGGCGGCGGCCAAGTTAGAGTGGCCGCTGTCCGCACCCAGGAATGCCAGCGACGGCAGGGTTTGCTCGAAATGCTGGAGCGATAGAAATTAGGATCGCCGACGGAACGGGACATGCTTCCAGTCTCCTGACTAGTGCAACGTTCGCATGTCACCGAAAGTTCTCCAACAACATGATGATGCTTTCGTTTTGATCATCCTGCGGGTACAAGACAAATTTTCCGTCTGCAGATGCGGAAATCCATGACCTCCACGGCACGCGCCTTTCAAGCGTTGCCACGTCCTTGATATGAGCAGCAGAAAAATCAAAGTATGTTATTACGGGATGTTGAGCAGATTCTTCGCTTAAGAAGAAGACTCCGTTATCTGTAAGGGCCCAATTATTCCACTGCTGCAGATGGATTCGGGGAGAGAGAGAACTCTCTTGGCCACCATCTACCTGCATTCTCCAAATACCGCTATCGGAAGTTTTCGTGTAATAGATGAATTTCCCGTCTGCTGACTCGAAAGCAGCGTGTCCGCCGTGCCTCGTCACCTGAACTGGGTCTCCTCCTTCACTCGGCATTTTCCAAATCTGCCAGTCTCCGGTCCGAGCCGAGGTGAAGTAAATCCACTTTCCATCCCGTGACCAGCTGGGATTCAGAGTGTCGGATCCTTCATGGGTTAAAGGGTGCGGTAATCCACCCTCCGCGTTCATCACGAAGATCGCATTGTGCTCGCCGAGCGCAGAATCGAAGGTTATCCTTTGACCATCTCGGGACCATCGAGGTGCGCTTGGAGACTGCGAACCTCCGAAGTGAGTCAGCTGCATGAGATCCGAACCATCTTTGCTGCAGGCCCAGACTTCCATACTCCCTGACCGGCCGGAAACAAACGCGATTTTCTTGTCGTCTGGTGAGAACTCTGGCGCGCGGTTAGGCCCCTTCGAAGCCGTAACCCGAATACTGGAATCCTTTGTTTGTAGATCGGTACTCCAAATACTGGAGCTGCCAATTATCTGTTCATACGCTAGCCGGTGGCCTCTTGGAGACACAGAGGGATGTGACGTAACCACGCCAACCTGAGGTACCTGAACCGGCGCACCTCCGGAAACCGGTATTCTCCATAAGGTCGGTAGGCTGCTTCGGGTTGAAGAGAATACAATTGATCGACCGTCGTGCGTCCAAGCTGGTGGGCTGGAAATCGACGCATGATCGAATGTCAATCGTCGGGGTTCACCACCGTTGGCCGGCATAATGAAGATGTCTCCCAAATCGCTGTTTGTTCGAACGAATGCCAGTTGCTTCCCATCGGGCGAGAACGCGGGGCCCCAATCCTGGTGCTCCTTGGGCGGCTCGGTGAGCTTGCGTGTCTCGAGATTCTCAACTGAAAGTAATGAGATTCGAAAAGTCTCCGGGTCCGGGTCTTTGGCCGTGAATGCTATAAACCTGCCATCCGGCGACCAATCCAGCGGGCCATGAGCGGATACCCTGGAAAGTAATCTGCGCTCCACGCCACCAATCGCGCTGATCATGATGATGTCAGTCGTATGCCCGTTGTCGGGGTAACGCGAAAAGGTGATGTAGCGGCCATCAGGGGACCAAGCCGGACAGCAGAACCAGTCCTCCTCATTTTTTGTCAGCTGAAGCAGATGATCGCTCTCAACCTGTTTGATATAGATTCCCGAAGCCGCAGGCGAATCACTGTACCTTGCAAACGCTACGTAATTTCCATCTGGCGAGAAAGCAGGTCCTTCGGCCCGGTCCGCCAGAGCCAGAAAGGTAAAAGGCACGATTCTGGGTGGTAGAAGGTCCGATTCTACGCGACGCGAAAAATAGAACCAGGATGTGCCAGCCACCATTGCCACTATAAGAAGTGCCATCGCCCATTTGTAAGGCACTGGACCTAAAAACTTGGGAAGTAGAATTTTCCACGGCAGGTCGCGCTGTTGGTCACCACTGCTAGGTTGGCTTCCTGAGCCACGGTGGCGCTCTTTGCTGGTCGGTTGCTGACTGGTCTCTGTTGCACCCAGCCCGTCGAGGTTTTCCACCGCCGTTGAGCGCCCCGGCTCGCTGTCTCGTTTCAGGCGTTGGAGGTCGGCACGCATTTCGGAGGCGTGCTGGTAACGAAGATTCCGGTCTTTCTCCAATGCCTTGTTGATAATTTCTTCCAGTTTCGAAGGGAGGTCAGGATTTAGACGAACAGGAGACACGGGAGCACGGTTCAGAATGGCATCAAAAATCGTTGCGGTGCTGTCTCCTCGAAACGGCAATTGCCCGGTCGCCATCTCATACACGACCACTCCGAACGAGAACAAATCTGTGCGCGCGTCCAGTTCCTTGGCTCGTGCTTGTTCCGGCGACATATAGGCAACCGTGCCCAAGGTACTGCCCGGACTGGTCAGATGGTCCGGATCAACATCTTGGGTAGCCATCGTTTCTGCGTGTGCGGTCTCCGCCTTTGCGGAATTGACCTTGGCAAGACCGAAATCGAGAATCTTCGCGTGCCCTCGTTCCGTGACAAAAATATTCGCGGGCTTGATGTCCCGATGAACGATGCCTCTGGCGTGGGCAGCGTCCAAGGCATCGGCAACGTCAATGGCAACGCCGAGCAGGTGCTCCAGTTCCATGGGCCGACCCACAAGAATGTGCCTCAGGGTCCTGCCTTCCAGACACTCCATGGCAATGAAAACCCTGCCGGATTCCTCGCCGATATCGTGTATGGTGCAGATGTTTGGGTGGTTCAGTGCCGAGGCAGCTTTGGCTTCACGCCGAAATCGTTCCAAAGCTTGGCGGTCGTGGTTTAGGGCATCGGGCAGGAACTTGAGAGCAACAAAGCGGTCGAGCCGCGTGTCCTCAGCTTTGTAAACCACACCCATCCCTCCGCCCCCGAGCCTGTCGATGACGCGGTAGTGGGAAATGGTCTGGCCAATGGGTGATAGGGAGTCGGTCATTTGGCGCTCATCTTAGGTTGCTAGCACCTCGCGGGTCACCACAACTCCGGGTTCGACCAGCAACATCGCCAATACCTGGAGTGATTGCTGCTTGATTCCATTCCTGCGCAGCTCACCAGTTCGAAGGTCTACTTCGAAAATCCCGAAACGATAGAAGGGAGCAGGCTGAGTGGTCATGGCTCTAGGGCCGGATTAGCATAAGTCTACACCGAAATACTCTGTACGTGGCAGCCAGTGGAAAGCTCCTGATAGCTGTAGCAAATTCGCGGTAACGCTGATATGGTTTGTGCCACGCTTAGGGGTCCAGCCCCAATGGTTTTTCGCTTCCGTGCAGAAGGAAAACACTTCCTACGCAGCTTCCTATGCTTGGGTTTCTGCGCCGTGTTGTCCGCACCTGCGTTATCTCAAGCGGTTTATGGCAACATTTTCGGCACGATCACCGATCAATCCGGCGCGGCAGTGGCTGGAGTAAGGGTGACGGTGACTTCTGTCCAGAAGGCCACCACATTTCAAACGACGACGAATGATGCAGGCAACTACACCGTAACTCATCTGATTCCCGATCAATATGACGTTCGTGCAGAGGCCCCGGGCTTCAATGCGTTTGAATCCAAGAGCATTCAGGTGTACGCCGACGAAGCGGCACGCATCGATGTGCGACTTCGCATCGGTGGGAGCTCAGAAACGGTAGTCGTGTCGACGGAAGACGTGCCTTTGTTGAAGGTCGACCGAGCAGACGTAGCTACGACGTTTAGCAACAGGGAAGTCGAAAGCCTCCCATTACTTAACCGAAATTTCACCAGCCTGGAACTACTCACAGCAGGCACCTCGGAGTTGCCTTGGCAACACGCAGCGTTCGAGAACCCGCAGGGCGGCATTCAGATTATGGTGAACGGGCAACACTTCAGCGGCACGTCGTTTCAGCTAGATGGCACAGACAATCGCGACCCGATCCTGGGCATCATCGTGATCAATCCCACTCTGGAATCGGTCACCCAGACGAAGGTCACCACGCAGAACTACGACGCAGAGTTTGGACAGGCGCTGGCGGGCGTAGTAACGGTGCAAACCAAGTCGGGCACAAACGATCTGCACGGCAGCGCCTTTGAATTTCGAAGGACCGGCTGGGGCCAAGCTCGCAACCCCTTCACTCAGCCTTCCGACCAGTCATTGCCTCCCATCAAGTGGAACCAGTTCGGTGGTTCGATTGGCGGCGCTCTAATCAAGAACCGCCTCTTCTTCTTCGGCGATTACCAGGGCACGCGCCGCTCCGATGGTGCTTCCGTGCGCCTAAGTGTGCCCACGGCTCTGGTCCGTTCCACGTGCCTAGACTCCTCTAAACCACTCTGCGACCTAAGTGAGTATCCACAGGAACTCTTTGATCCTGCCACCGGCAATGTTTCGCAGTTCACGAACAATCAGATCCCGCGGAGCCGGATATCACCTCAGGCCGTCAACTTGCTCAATCTTCTACCTCCACCAAATGTTCCTGGTGCGGGCATAATACAGAACTTTATTGCCTCAGGCGCGGCGAAGTTCAACGGGGACAATTTTAATATTCGTATTGACCACAACGCGACCGAAAGATTGAGCATCTTCGGGCGCTACAGCTTCGCCGACTTCAGGCAACACATTGTGGGAGCATTTGGTGTCGTGGCAGGGGGCCCCGGATTGTCTCCCGACAATGTCCCGGCCGGACAATCGCTAGCCCGGAACCAGAGCATCGCCGCGGGTTTCAACTATGTGCTGAACCCTAACCTTCTGGCCGATTTCCGATTTGGCTTTTTCCGCTACCACGTGAATGTGTTGCCCAACGAGGTAGGGACAACGCCCGCCAAGGACGCGGGAATCCCAGGCCTGAACCTCGGTGATCCTCTCACCTCCGGCATGCCTCAATTCTTTATTCAGGGACAGGAAGGGGAAGATATCTTCTTGGGTGTGCTTGGTCCGGAGCTAGAAACCGAACAACAATTCCAATGGGTGAACAACTGGACCGAAACCACCGGGAACCATACTCTGAAATGGGGCGCCGATATTCGTTACGCGCAAAACCTGCGGGTGGCCGGCACTTTCCCCCGCTCAGGCCACCTAGATTTCCTTAACTCGCGTACGCAAGGTCCGAGCGGTGGCGGATTGGGTTTAGCCACATTCTTACTCGGCGACGTGAGCGTCTTCGGTCGGGTGGTAAATAGCATCACTAACGCTGGAGAACGCCAGAATCGATGGTATTTCTACGGCCAAGATACCTTCCGTGTTACGCGCAACCTCACTTTTAGTTACGGATTGCGTTGGGAGATTTATTTCCCACAATCGGTAACAGGGAAAGGGGCTGGTGGATGGGTAGACCTCAATACTGGGCTGATCAGAGTCGCGGGCTACGGCAACATCAACCTACAGGGAAACGTAAAGAACGACTTCACCAACTTTGCGCCTCGAGTTGGCATCGCTTATCAGGCGAACCCCAAGACTGCCATCCGTCTGGGTTATGGTCGCAGCTTTGATATTGGAGTGTTCGGGTCGGTGTTCGGGCATACGGCAACGCAAAACCTGCCGGTACTGGTGACGCAGGAACTCAGCCCGTCTTCGAACACAGGGACCGTGTTTAGCCTCTCCACAGGGCCGCCCGCACCCACGTTCGTCACCGTCCCTCCGTCGGGACAATTTCGACTTCCCAACCAGATCGGCGCTTTTGCAGTTCCCACGAAGCTGCGCTTGCCTACCCTCGATGCCTGGAACGTCACAGTGCAGCACGCAATTGCTCCCACATTGTCGGTACAAGTGGGATATGTAGCTAACAAAGGAACGCACGTGTTTGCAGGAGACACGCCCAATTACGATGTCAATCAGGCCAGCATTGTCGGATTCGGCACTTTGACCACCGACGAGCGAAAACCATTCTTCAAGAAATTCGGATGGACACAGCAAATCTTTTATTTTGGGAACGATGCCTCCGATAACTACAACGCACTGCAAGCAGCGATAGAAAAGCGCTTTAGCAAGGGATACCAGTTTCTCGCTCACTACACCTGGTCGAAGGCATTAACTTATGACAGCGACTATTACGCGATCGATCCAAGACTGAATTACGGCTTGTCCAACTCCGACCGCAAACACGTATTCGTGCTCACCAGTGTGATCGACCTGCCCTTTGGAAAAGGCAAGACTTTTCTCGGGAACGCTAGCGGATTCGCAGACCGTATAATCGCCGGATGGTCGCTCGCTTCGACCACTTCCTGGGAGAGCGGCTTGCCCTTTTCACCGGCGTATTCGAGTTGTTTCGCCGACCGCGACACCGGTCCCTGTCGACCCGACATCGTCGGAACCGTACACGTCACAGGAAGCCGAAATGATTATTTTACGACCACAGGTGGTGTGCCCCTAGGACCTAATGGCGTACCCGGAGACACTGTTGGACCATGGCGGCGGCCTGCTTTCGGCACATTTGGAAACGCGGCGCGGAATTCGCTGCGTGGACCGGGTTTCTTCCAGGCCGATCTTTCCGTCGCTAAGAATTTCTCATTAAGAGAGGCTGTCTCACTCCAGTTCCGTACCGACATCTTCAACCTCTTCAACAACGTCAATCTGGACAATCCGCAACCTTGCGTCGATTGTGCGGATGGCGGAAAGATCTTCAACACAGCTTTTGGCGGGGCCGCCCTGCAGCGCCAGATCATGTTTTCCTTGAGACTGCAGTTCTGAACCGGTAATACCTGAGCAATAAAATGATTAAGAACAGAGATGTGGTACGGCCTCGCCTTTCCACCCTCATTGAGTTCTTGACCATTGCCACCGAATTGCGGGCGGCTTCGTTCTAACGGGCCACTCGGATTGCGACCTGAAAGCTGTTGGAATGATTGTCTGAATGTGACCTGGAAAGCTGTTGAAGTGACTGTCTGGCAAGGAAATATCTTGACCGGACCTCGTCTCCCATGACGAGTACCCTAGGAGCCGTAGCGGGAAGGCAACGACTCGTTATGTAACGCTCCGACAACGAATCCTGCAACCGCAAGGTTTTACATCAAACCGTCGAGCAACCAGAATGATCGATCAGGTGAAGAGCGTACAAACAATTTACACGGTAAAAACATTTTTAGACGCCTCGGGCGCCTGGCAGAATTTGCACGCTGCCGTCCGATCCAGAGATTCTGCAACTTCCATGGATTCCTAGCTTTATTCTGCATGGCACACGAAATGCTCTTTAAACATGAGATGTATGTGCGAGGGCCCAAGTCGCCATGACGCCGAATAGTACCCGTCGGGAGTGTTTCTGGTTGGACATTGGCAGCCGTCGTTCGGTTGAAGTCACATCGCAAGAGAACGGATATCCGATCGAAGCTGCACTTCAATCAGAAGCGGGCCTCGGTTGGCGTGCGGCAGCCTCGGGAGCTCAAACCATCCGGCTAATTTTCGCGGACCCTAAAAAACTGCAACGGATCTGGTTGATGTTCGAGGAACTGGAAAATTCCCGCACCCAAGAGTTTGGTATTACGATCGCGTTCTGGCGACGGTAATTTCCAGGAAATCGTGCGACAGCAATGGAATTTTAGTCCGAATGGCTCGGTGCGAGAAATCGAAGATTATGCGGTCGAACTCTGCGATGTTCGCGTGCTGGAAATCGTCATCGTGCCTGACAAGAATGGCGGCGAAGCACGGGCGAGCCTGCGGCGTCTACGGTTGGCGTGAAACGAGGAATGAATTACAAAGCAACGAGCGCTCGCGGGCGGTCCTGTCCTGCTGGATTTCTCATGAAATCGAGCAATAGAGAGAAACATCGAGTGGAGTGTGTCTTGTGGTTAAGGAGGTTGCCATGAAACGATGCCTATCATTCTTAATGACGTTTATTTTGTGTAGCTTGCCGCTGACAGCGGCAGATGATGAGAAAGAGGAGCAGCGCCTGAATAACTGCGGCACTGTCCTTAAGGAAGTACTCGACGTTCCCGAGAACATTCCTCGGGACCTACTCGATAAAGCTGAATGTGTGATTGTATACCCTTCCGTTCTAAAGGCGGCCTTTATAGTCGGCGGCAGTTACGGTCGCGGAGCAATGACCTGCCGCACTGGCAAGAACTTCACCGGCCCGTGGAGCGCTCCTTCCATGATGGCGTTGGAAGCAGGAGGCGTGGGCCTCCAAATAGGCGGCGACGCGACGGACTTCATTTTTCTGGTGATGAATGATCGCGGTGCGCATTCCATTCTGAGTAGCAAGGTCAAGCTTGGTGCTGATGCTGCTGTGGCGGCCGGACCCAAGGGTCGTGATGCTCAAGCAGCAACTGATGTGACCTTACGCGCAGAAATCCTAACGTACTCCCGTTCTCGTGGTCTCTTCGCCGGAATATCCTTGGAGGGTTCGACAGTACGCCCGGATGGCGAGGCAAACGAGCGTGTCTATCACAAGAAGATTCCGGCAGAGGACATTATCTTCAAACGCGAGGTGACGGTTCCGCCAGCGGCTCATCCGATGATTTCGTATCTCGACCAGAAAGCTCGCCGGAATCAGTCGGCGTCTAAGAAAAAGACATAACCTGCAAATAGTCCGAGTACTCAAAGGCCGTCAGCGCATGCTGGAAAGCGAACACCAAAGCCCTGCTTTTGGCTACAACTACCGCCAAACCGCATCGTCTGTGCCTGACAGCATCCTATCGAGATAGGTTGCAGCGCTGATTAAGCGCCAGATGGGTAAGGGCCTGAGGGAAATTTCCGAGGTGCTGCCCGTTTGAACCAAGTTGCTCCGAGTACAGCGGATGCGGACGTTGCCGGATTACCCCCCAGCGAAGGGTCGATAGGTGGCGAAGAAGTGCTCTGATTGGAGGAACGCAGCCGATGAGAAAAGCAATCTTGATGCTTCTCATTGCTAGGGTTTGCTTTGCCCAACAACAACCACCGGCCGTTCAGGACCTCGACCAGCTAATCGGCAAAGAAGTCATCGCTCAGAGGATGCCCTTATGTCAGCCCGGAACGTCCAAGATTGTAACGGCCTATGCGGGTCAACATGCAAAGGTGATCTCGCTCAAGCCGTCAGCCAATGCTCCGCACGTATCGGCGGCAAGTATGAACAGGTTAAGTCCGGAATTGCGGGCCTTCATGGAAGACACACAAAAGGCAAAAACAATTTTAGTTCAATTCGCTGACGGCACTCAGCTTGATAGCTGCGGCCCGACTAGTCCAAGCAGGCTGTCTAGTTATTTTGAGCTTGCACCTGGACAGACCCTGCCAATCGTGCAGGCCCCGATTGTGCAACCGTCTGAAGTTGTCTCAACTGTTACTGTGACCCCTGAGACAAATGTCGCTCCTGTGGCTCCTGTGATATCGAAAGTCGAAAAACCAACGTCGTTACAGTCTGCGAGCACCCTATCGGATGAAGAAGTCAGTCAGGCGATAAGGGGCTTCGGAGGCGCCCATTGGGTCATCATTCGAGACATGGGCCTGATGGCTGCACAGGGTAACCAACAGCCATCTATAAGTCTCTATATGCCCGACGCGGTCCTGGCAATCCAGAGCAATTCGGCAAAGAGACAGTACAAGCAATACACTCCATCAGAAGATGAGAAGCGGCGAGCTTTGATGATAGTCGCCGAAGGCTACGCCGGAAAAACGATCACAGAAGGCTGTACTTCGATCACGCGAATCGTCCTGCTCTCCGATCCGTCCGGCGGCATTGTCGAGGAGGCTTATCTGTCGGAACCGCTGGACGAAACTTGGCACAATAACTTCGGAGCCACGAATCACTGTCAAGCCTTAAGGGCGAAGTTTTCTTTGGACGCAGTTCGTAGGGTCCGGGTCGGGGCTCGCAACGGTGAATTCTTCGTGGCTGTTTTCTCCGGGGGTGTAAATACGAAAATGTACAAGATAAAAAGCAAGCACCAGTCCAAGCTGGGTCTATAGGTGCCATGTGCGCGATGCAGAAGATTAAAGCAGGGCAGGAACGTATACTGACGGAAAAAGACAAAGACGGGAGCGCTGGCGAGTACAAAAACGTTGGCTGTCCCCGGGAAAGGTTTGTGCGAGCCTGCGGAGCACATAAACCAGCAGCGAAACGCAGGCGAGAATGGATTTCATCGAGCTATCCCTCCCGACACATTTCAGCACAGACGGGCGCAACATGTCTCTAGTGCTATGCGTTTCGATTGAAATAATCACGGTTGTGACTCTGCTGTGCGCCGCTTCAGATGAAGCCATGGAACAGGACGATGCAGACAAAATCGTCGAACGCTCCGTCGAAGTGCTCAAAAGAGACTGGGCCGCCCAGCCGCAATTTGACTGCTCGGAGCGGGATAAAGACAAAAATGGGATCAGAACGTACGAAGACATCATGCTCGACGGCTCGCAGTACCAGAAGCTGATCGCCCTCAATGACAAGCCCTTGGACGCCCACCAGCAATCCGAACAACAACAGAAATTCCAGGAAGCCGCCGCCAAACGCCGCTCCGAGAGCAACTCTCAAAAGCGCCGCCGCATTGCCATGTACGAAGCGGATCGAAAACGCCAAAGCGAACTCATCGCGGAGCTGACAAAGGCATTCACGTTCACTCTGGTTAGCACCGATAAGTTGGACGGTCGCGAGGTTTATTTGCTTGACGCGGAGCCCCGAAAGGGCTACCGGCCGCCGAACACGGACACGCGCGTGCTGACCGGTATGCGCGGGAAGCTGTGGATCGAGCGCACTTCATTTCAGTGGGTGAAGGTTGAAGTGGAAGTTGTCCATCCAGTTCACGTCGGCGGCTTTATCGCCCGCGTAGAGCCTGGCACCCGCTTCGAACTCGAAAAAATCCCAGTTTCTAGCGACATTTGGCTGCCCAGCCATGTGGCCGTCAAATCGCGTTCGAAGGTCATGTTTTTCTTCAACCACCAAACCGACGAAGACGACACTTATTTCAACTACCATCCCGCGCAGACCGCCGCTTCACCGCATTGAACCATTAAACTCTCGTGTGCCATCCGCCGCGATCCTTCTGGGTCCTTCACAAGAGTGTGCGATAGGACGGCCCACCTATCCAACGCGCGGCTACGTTTTGATGAGCGTCAGTATCCAGTTTTCCAGGTTCAAATGCGTCTCCTCTGGTAATTCCCATTCTTTCTTATTGCGTTTCATCGGTGCGCCAGCGTACCGCATGGAGTCTGTACTTGACTCATACTCTTCTACGGCGTGTCTAGCACCTAAGTCTAGTCCCCAGACAGCTAGGTCGAACGGAGGCACTTATGTGTGTCAGGGTGTTTCTGGCAGATGACGCAGCTGTTATGCGCAATGCGATTCAGAGGCTCTTATCCAACCGGGAAGATATTTTGGTCGTTGGTGAAGCTTCGACTTTTTATGAAACGATTGAGAAGACTTCAGAATTGCATCCTGATTTAATCATTCTAGATGTGAATATGCCGGACAAGAACCGTATCGTGCCGAGCGAAGTGAAAAGACTGCTCAACGGCGCGAAGGTTTTAGCTATTACGTTGGGTGCTGAGGATGTCGCCAAGGAAGTGTTGGATAGCGCCGGAGCGGTTAAGGTGCTGGACAAAATGAACCTTGCAGACCAACTCATTCCGGCGATTCTGGAACTAGCACTAGCGCGAGCAAACGAAGCCGTTACGTAATTTTTGAACCAGCCCTACAAATAAACCTGTCTCAGGTTTCCGTGGCCGGAGTAAGCAGCGGCATCGACAGTTCTTCTGCCCCTTTACCTTTGTCCGCTTTCGGTCGCGCTTTCGGTCTTTGCTTCTTTACAGGGACTATCTTCTTTCTCTTCATTGTGCCTCCGGTGGTGATTGGTTCCAGTTCGCTTACGGGCAGGATGATGTCTGTTCTACGTCCGAAGCAATACGAAGGAACCTGTATCTCCGACACATGACGGACCAAGAGCTAATCAAGTTCGGAAAAGAAGTGCGAAGACTTGCGGAGAATCCGTTTCAACGGCAACTCGAAGAAGCTAGGCGGGAGTGGAAATTATTCGATGGTAACGAAAGTGCGAATCGGCATACCAGCGACTCTGTATTGTGCCCGACCAAGGTCTCCTATAACAAACATGACGGGAAGAAGGCGAAGCCTGCGCGGGGACATTGAGAGGGCCTCTTCCTTTCCCTGAGGGCTCGCAAATGGATGTGACTGTTTGGCCCGGTAGGCCGTATCCTCTCGGCGCCACCTGGGACGGGGAGGGAGTAAACTTCGCGCTGTTCTCGGAGCCTGCCGAGAGAGTCGAGTTGTGCTTACTCGATCACGCAGGTCGCCGCGACCTTCACCGCATTTCCGTCAATGAACAAACGGATCAAGTGTGGCACTGCTATGTGCCGGAAGCCCGCCCTGGCCTGGTTTACGGATATCGCGTGTACGGCCCGTACGATCCTGCTAAGGGTCTAAGGTTCAATCCATACAAGCTGCTACTAGATCCTTACGCAAAGCAGATTCAGAACACCCTCAGGTGGCACGACTCCCTTTTTGCGTATCGTATGGGTCACCGCAACGAGGACTTCTCTCAGGATCGTCGCGACAGCGGCCCAAGCATGCTGAAAGGAATGGTGGTTGATCAGGCGTTCACCTGGGGAACGGATCGCCCGCCGCGCACACCATGGCATCGCACGGTCATCTACGAAGTGCACGTCAAGGGCTTCACTATTCGTCATCCGGACGTTCCTGCCAGTTTGCGCGGCACGTATGCCGGCCTGGCCACTGCACCGGTCATCGATTATCTGCTCCACCTCGGAGTCACCTCGATCGAACTAATGCCGGTGCACAGCTTCGTCGACGACCGCCATTTGGTGGAGCGCGGTCTGCGCAATTATTGGGGCTACAACTCGATCGGATTCTTCGCTCTGGAGCCGCGCTACTCCGCTACCGACTCCATCAACGAATTCAAGACCATGGTGAAGACCCTGCACTCGGCCGGCTCGAAGTGATTCTCGACGTGGTCTACAACCACACCGCCGAAGGCAATCATCTGGGTCCGACGCTGTCGCTCAAGGGCATCGACAACAGCACTTACTACCGTCTGGTCGCTGACAATCCGCGCTATTACACGGACTACACCGGCACCGGAAACACGCTGAACATGCAGCATCCGCGCGTGCTGCAGCTGATCATGGACAGCCTGCGCTACTGGGTGCTGGAGATGCACGTGGATGGTTTCCGCTTTGATCTCGCGGCCACGCTCGCCCGCGAGTTGCACGAAGTCAATCGTCTGGGAGCGTTCCTCGACATCATCCATCAGGATCCCGGTGCTCTCGCAGGTCAAACTGATTGCCGAACCCTGGGACCTCGGCGAAGGCGGCTATCAGGTCGGCAAATTTCCCCGTCGGGCTGGGCGGAATGGAACGATCGCTACCGCGATACGGTGCGCTCTTACTGGAAGGGCGACGGCGGCCTGATCGGAGATCTGGCCTATCGCGTTACCGGGTCGAGCGATCTTTATGCGCACAGCGGCCGCCGGCCTTATGCCAGCATCAATTTTGTCACTGCGCATGATGGCTTCACTCTGCAGGACCTGGTCAGCTACAACGAAAAGCACAACGAAGCCAATGGCGAAGAAAACCGCGACGGCAACAATAATAATCGCAGCTGGAACTGCGGAGTGGAGGGCCCCACCGACGATCCAGCAATCGACCGCCTTGCGCGCCAAACAAAAGCGCAATTTGCTGGCGACGCTGCTCCTGTCGCAAGGAGTTCCGATGATCTTTGCGGGAGACGAGATTGGCCATACGCAGATGGGGAACAACAACGCCTACTGCCAGGACAATGAGATCAGCTGGCTCAACTGGAATCAGGAAAAAATAGACCAGAGCTTCTTCATTTCGTTCAACGCATGATCGCTTTGCGCAGAGATCATCCGGTTTTTCGCCGACGGAATTTCTTTCAGGGCCGCAAAATCAAGGGCGCTGAGATCCAGGACATCGTCTGGTTTAAACCCGACGGCCACGAGATGACCGATCAGGAATGGAACCAGGACTTCGCACGTTCTTTAGGTTTGTTGCTCTCTGGAGATGCTGTGGATGAAATTGACGAGCGCGGCCGAAACATGAAAGACGAAAATTTTCTCATTCTCCTGAATGCCCATCACGAGGAGATTCGCTTCGTTCTGCCCACCCGTACGTCCGACTCAGGCTGGATCGTGCTTGTGGATACGTCTTGCCAGACATCACAGAACGCCAACCAGTTCTATTCCAGCGGTGATTCCTATCCCCTGCAGCAACGTTCGCTGGCTCTACTGGTCGAACGGACTCCCGACCGAATCCGCGCCGACGACCGGAGGCGGACTCCGGCTCCATGAGGTATCAGCACAAAATGTCCTTTGGCGCCGAAATTCTCGATGATGCCGCGATCCGGTTTCGGCTTTGGGCGCCGAGCGCGCAGAGCCTCGCAGTTGAACTCTCTTCGAAAAGTCTGGCCATGCGTGCTCTGGACGAAGGTTGGTTCGAACTCGTGACCCGCGAGGCTGGCCCTGGCACGCGATATCAGTTCACTATTGACGGCCGCCATAAAGTTCCCGATCCGGCCTCTCGTTACCAGCCTTCCGGCGTGCACGGCCCCAGCGAAGTCATTGCTCCGGAGGACTTCGAATGGCAGCAAAACCACTGGCATGGCCGCCCTTGGGACGAAACGATTCTTTACGAACTGCACGTCGGTACCTTTTCCCCAGATGGAACCTTCGCCGGGGCCGAATGCAGAGCTGGATTACCTCACGGACCTGGGCGTCACCGCAATCGAACTTATGCCGGTGTCCAGTTTCCCGGGCCGGCGCAACTGGGGCTATGACGGCGTCTTGCCCTACGCTCCCGCCAATGCTTATGGGCGGCCCGATGATCTCAAGCAGCTCATAGATTCCGCCCATTCCAAAAATATGATGGTTTTTCTCGACGTGGTTTACAACCACTTTGGCCCCGAAGGAAATTATCTGCGCCTGTATGCACCACAATTTTTCACCGAACGCCACCACACTCCCTGGGGCCAAGCGATTAATTTCGATGGTCCAGGCAGCCGGACTGTGCGCGACTACTTCATTCACAATGCGCTCTATTGGCTTGAGGAATATCGCATCGATGGTCTGCGATTTGACGCCGTTCATGCCATTTTCGACGATTCCAAACCTGATATTCTCACTGAGCTGGCCGAGACCGTCCGGAAAACGCTCGGTCACGAACGCCACATTCACCTGATACTGGAAAACGACAACAACGCCGCGCATTACCTGGGCCACGAGCCTCGCAAATCACCGCGCTTGTACAACGCTCAGTGGAATGACGACATTCACCACGCCGCTCATGTTCTGCTTACCGGCGAGTCCGATGGTTACTACGCGGATTATTCGCAAAATCCAGCAGCTCACCTGGGGCGATGCCTTGTACAAGGGTTTTCCTATCAGGGAGAACCGTCGGCATACCGCCACGGTGAACCGCGGGGCGAACTCAGCGGCGACCTGCCGATAGACTGTTTTGTTTCTTTTCTCCAGAATCATGACCAGGTAGGGAATCGCGCCTTCGGTGAACGAATCACGCGTCTTGCAGACGCGAACAAGATCAAGGCTGCGTTAGCAGTCTTGCTTTTAGCGCCTTCGCCCCCACTCTTGTTTATGGGGGAAGAGTTCGGCGCGAGCACTCCGTTTCTCTTCTTCTGTGACTTTGAACCCTACCTGGCTGTGAAAGCGAGGGAAGGCCGTCGCTCGGAATTTGCGCGATTTGCCGAGTTCAGCTCGGCAGAGGCCCAGTCCCGTATACTCGATCCGAATAAGGAAGAAACGTTCTTCCGTTCTAAGCTCGATTGGGATTGCTTGCAATCCGCGCCACACTGCGACTGGCTATTGTTCTATCGCGAACTCCTCGCGGTCCGCCGAAAAGAGATCGTGCCCCGCATTAAAGATGTCGAACCCGGTAAATCGAAATTCGAAGTTATCGGCGGCAACGCAGTGCGGGCCTGCTGGTCTTTAGAATATGGCGGGGCGTTGGTCCTGTTCGCCAATTTCAACCGCGACAAACTCGATATTCCCGGGGCACCTGAAGGCGCGCTGCTGTATGCGACCGCCGCCGGTCTTGGCTCGAGACGCGGAAATATGGAAGTGCCGCCGCTCACCACCGCATGGTTTCTGAAATGATGAGAGCGCCGGCCATTCCTGTTGCCACCTATCGTCTACAGTTCAATCGTGAGTTCACGTTCTCTCAGGCCGCCGACCTGGTGCCGTATCTCGCGTTGCTGGGCATCTCTCATTGTTATGCGTCCCCCTACCTGCGCGCGCGGCCCGGGAGCACGCACGGCTATGACATTATCGACCATCATCAACTCAATCCAGAAATCGGCAGCTCCGAGGATTATGAGCGTTTCGTGGGCGCCCTTCACGAACATGGCATGGGCCAGATTCTCGATATCGTTCCCAATCACATGGCCATCTTAGGCAAGGACAATGTCTGGTGGCTCGATGTCTTGGAAAACGGTCGAGCCTCGGCCTACGCTAGCTATTTCGACATCGATTGGGAACCCCTCAAAGACGAATTGCAGGGGAAGGTGCTGGTCCCGGTGCTGGGTGATCAGTACGGTGCTGTGCTCGATCGCGGCGAACTGCAACTCACTTTCGACAAAGAACGCGGTGAGTTCAGCTTGTTCTATTGCGAGCATCGTTTTCCGATTGATCCTCGTGAATACCCGCGCATTCTCGGCAGGAACGTTGAGACCTTGGAGCAGGAATTGGGCGTGCAGGACGAAGATTTTCTGGAGCTACAGAGCCTGACCTCGGCTTTCAGCCGTTTGCCGGGGCGAGAAGATCTTGGGCCAAATCAGCATGCCGAGCGGCTGCGCGACAAGGAAATCCATAAAAGGCGGCTTGCCGTCTTGTGTCAGCGTTCGGCCCCAATCGTTCGCTTTATCGTCCGGAATATCCAAAACATGAACGGTTCGCCGGGAGATTCCGCTTCCTACGACCAACTCCACGAACTCATCAAAACCCAGTCTTACCGTCTCGCCTTCTGGCGGGTTGCGGCCGACGACATCAACTATCGCCGTTTTTTCGACATTGATGATCTCGCCGCTTTGTGTCAGGAGAACGAAGCAGTTTTCAATCAGACTCACGAATTTGTTTTGCGACTCTTTTATGAAGGCAAGATCGCCGGGCTGCGCATCGATCACCCCGACGGTCTTTATAACCCGCGTCAGTATTTTGAGCGCCTGCAGCGAAGCCGGACCTCTTCTCCTGGCGAAGAGTCCAAAGCGAGTCCCTACATCGTTGCCGAAAAAATCCTCAGCGGCAAAGAACAATTGGCACCCGATTGGCCGATTCATGGCACTACCGGTTACGCCTTCGCCAATTTAGTGAACGGCGTTTTCGTCGATCCTAACGGACGAACAGGCATGGATCGTATCTATGGCTTGTTCACCGGCCAGCGAAGCTCTTTCCAGGAAGTACTCGATGAATGTAAGAAGCTGGTTATGGATCAATGGCTCAACAGCGAGTTGAACGTGCTCGCCAGCCATCTGAACAGTATCGCTCTTGCCGACCGCCACACTTGTGATTTCACGTTGAAGAGCCTGCACGACGCGCTTACGGAAATCATCGCGTGTTTCCCGGTCTATCGCACTTATGTGAGCGAGGAAGGAGTTTCTGCCAGTGACCGCGTGTACATCAACGAAGCTGTCTCTTCCGCGAAATCCAGAAGCACCGCCGCCGATTCATCGGTGTACGATTTTATTGCCGAAGTCCTGCTGACCAGCAGAGCGAAAGGCCACCCGCAGTTCTATCAACGTTCGGTCCTCCATTTCGCCATGCGCTTCCAGCAGTACACCAGCGCCTTGATGGCCAAAGGATTGGAGGACACCTGCTTCTACCGCTACAACCGCCTGGTCTCTCTCAACGACGTGGGTGGCACTCCGCTCCGCTTTGGCGTCTCCGTAGAGGAATTCCACCAGGAAATTCAGCACCGCGCCCAAATTTGGCCTCAGGAAATGCTTGCTACCTCCACCCACGATTCGAAGCGTTCCGAGGACGTGCGCGCGCGGATTAATGTCCTTTCCGAGATTCCACTGGAGTGGCTTCGGCAGGTGCGCAGTTGGCGTGACCTAAATCACAACAAGAAAACAGTCTGGGACAAAATGGAAGCCCCTACTCCGAACGATGAATATCTTTTCTATCAGACGCTTATCGGCGCGTGGCCTCTGGAAGCATCCACGGAGCAGCCGCCTTCAAGCTTTGTGGAACGGGTTCGCGGTTACATGCTTAAAGCGATTCGCGAGGCGAAAGATCAATCCAGCTGGAACAGGCAGAACCAGCGTTACGAGGCAGCGGTCGCTAATTTTGTGGATTCTGTTGTGCAATCCAGAAACTTCCGCGAAGTGTTTCTGCCGTTTCAACAAAAGGTGGCTCACTTGGGCATGTTGAACAGCCTGGCGCAAACTTTGATCAAGCTTACGGTTCCGGGTGTTCCTGATATTTATCAGGGCAACGAATTTTGGAAGTTCGATTTGGTTGATCCCGATAACCGCCGCCCTGTAGATTACTCTGTGCGTCAGACGGTTCTGCAGCAGCTACATTCCTACAAAGACGAATGGGGCTCTAAGGAAGGCGCCCGTGAGTTCCTGCAGTGCCCGAGTGACGGCCGCATTAAGCTCTACGTGATCTGGAAATTGCTTGGCCTGCGCAATCGCAATCGTGACCTATTTCGCGACGGGGCGTACCTCCCGCTGGAAACCCTCGGCGAGCACGCGAACCATGTCCTCGCATTTGCCAGGAAGACTCAGACCGAGTCTATTATCGTCGCAGTCCCACGGCTCTGCGCGAAACTGCTGAAAGGCGAACAGCCTCTGTGTCCGAATTGTAATGTCTGGGAAGACACCCGAATTCAGTTCTCGTTCGGCAGCGGCACATCGTTTCGCAACCTATTTACCGGCCAATCAGTAAGAGCACGAAAGAACGGCGATGTCTCTGAACTCTCCGCAGGACAGCTGTTCGCCGATTTTCCCATTGCCCTATTAACCACAGCTCCGGAGTAGGACTCGGACTGTATTGGGCAGCCGTTCTCAAAATCAATCCCGGTTGCAGTGGCGCCGTCTTGCTGGAGTTCATTTCCATGCGAAGCGTCCGACCTTGAACTAAAACTGTGCACATTCGTGGTAGCCCAAGTAGCCCGACTGAGGGACTGAAAATCGCAGTCTGTCCCGGTAAGGGACACCAAACAAGGCATTTAGATTTTGCACTCCTCGGCTGTTAACCGAAGGGTTGGCGGGGATTTTCGCCTCGCGAATTGCGGTCATCTTGCGAGCCCGAAACGCTTGGTCTTGGTGCACTCATGGTGCACTCTAGCTTGCAAATGGGATGATCCAGTACAACTGCCAGCGCGTTAAGTTATTCAAAAGACATGAAACGTGGTGATTACGAACAGGGCAGGTAGATTTAGCAAACCGCCGCCTTCAAACTCTCGTCCAACCTGTTCGGCGACTGGTTTCTGTATTTCGCCACAGGTTTCTATTTCTCACGTGCTTCACACATGAGAACTATTTTGAGCGACAAAGAGAGTGCCGTTGTCTTTTAAGCAAGTGCTCTCCCCCTCAAGCCGCTGTGTCAGAACTGTGCCAAAATCCTATCCTTTTGAACCATTGGGGTTAGCTCTTGAGCGAAAAGCAGATTCCCCAAGTTGTTGGAAAGGTTAGTAATTAAGAAAAAAGAACGGAGTTGTTGGGACCGATCGTAGTGCTTCGGAGGCACACGCTCTATCCAGCTGAGCTACGGGCGCGCAAACAACTTCAGGTAAATACGGCGCTAAACCTGATAACTCTATTCTAGCTTGAAATTCGCCAGATTGCTTTTGAGAATCGGTGGAGAGAAAAAAGCAACCTGAGTCTAAGGTGCGGGCCAAGACGGGCACGACATGCCGTACCCCCAAGAGAAATTCCATGCTCGACTCGCGCGTGCCCTGCGCTCTGGCGATGCCACGCAAGCATGCACCTTTACGGCTATCCCTCAGCCTTTCGCGCGTTCCTTAATTTGCCGAGCCAGCCTCTCGATTTCTTCGGCCTTCTTGACCATCGCGAGGGAAAGTACCGCCGTCGCATCGGTTTTCTCGATTTGTTGCTTCAACTGCGACGCCAGATCAAACAATTTCTCGATGTCTTTCTTGATGTCTTTCTGATTTTCTTCCAAGCGAATTTTCGTGGGAGACTTTGCATTCGGATTCGCAATCGGCTCGTCTTCCGCGGGGTGCCTGGGAGACGGCGTCTTGGGGAACGGATCCTGTCCACGCACAGCCGAAGCGTTTATCGAAAAAAGGGCCACAACGCCGACCATGCTGCGCAATAGCGATCGTCTGGATTCGTACATAGTTGGCTCCTGTTGCAGAGCCCGTCGCGACACTTCGAATGTGACACTTCGCGCGTTACACTCTCATGTCACAACGAGCATGCCCCCCGACTCAATGTTATACTCCCCCGACGAATCGCCTATGTCCAGCACTGTCCCGTACTTGAACGCAGCCACACTCTCAATCGTTCTGCATCTTTTCGGCATTTTGGTCCTTGCACTGCTGCTCAACCGTTTCTTGCGCGTGCTGACCAATTTGTTGATTAAGCCCGCGGCGGGCCAGTCCCGCTCCGAGCAACTGCGTGAACAGCAAACCCGCACGCTGGCAGGGGTTGTTTATGGAGCGGCCAGCAAGGTGGTCTGGGTAATCGCGATTCTGACGGCCCTGGACAAAGTCGGCATCAATCCAACACCCGCGTTGACGCTGGCCGGCCTGGCCGGAGTAGCCATCGGCTTTGGCGCGCAAAACCTGGTGCGTGACGTCATCACGGGCTTTTACATCGTATTGGAAGACCAGTATGTGACCGGGGACACCGTGCAGATCGCGGAAACCATCGGGCGCGTGGAACATCTCACACTGCGGCGCACCGTGCTGCGGGACGCGCGCGGCGCGCTGGTCACCATTGCCAACGGCGATATCCGCACCGTCGCCAACCTGAGTCGGGACTGGTCGCAATCGTTCGTGGACGTCGGTCTGGCTCCCGAATTTGCGCTTGATAAACCGATGGCCGCACTCGAGGCTGCGGCCTCTGAACTGCGCGGCGACGCGTCATGGTCGCAAGCCCTGGTTGACGGGCCGCGAGTGCTGGGTGTGCAATCCTACGATAGAAATGCGACGGTGGTGCGGCTACAAGTTCGAACCGCGCCGACGCGCCAGGACGAAGTGACACGCGAACTGCGCCGCAGAATCCAGATCGAATTTCAGAAGCAGGGCATTCCGGTAGCGAGCGTGTTGCGATTCGAATTGGCGAACCCGCAGTCGCTGGCAACCGGGAAAGTGCCAGTCGAGACTCCGCAATAGACTCACGCGCAGGAGACGATCTTATGTCCACCATTACCTACGACGAAGTGAACCTGATGCTGCGACTTTACGATATGCGCCGCGAAGCCCGGCTACGGCAGGCCAGGAGCTGGTTTCTCGATCATTTTCACCCCATGTCGCCGGACGAGATGACCGAGAAGTACGCGCCGGGAACCGACGAGTACAACAACATCCGCATGGTAATCAGCTACTGGGATATGGTGGCCAGCATCGTGAATCGCGGATTGATCAACGACGAGCTTTTCTTTGAGAGCAACGGCGAGATCTGGGTGGTATGGGACAGGATTCGCTCCATCGTTCCAACCTGGCGCGCGGCGTTCAAGAATCCGATGGTTTTTATGAATATGGAAGAAGCCTGCAAACGCCTCGAGGCTTGGCGCGAAAAGCGCGCTCCGGGTTCAAGCGTGGCCATGCGCCAGATGATGCAACAGGCCCGGCCTAAAGTTTAAGAGGCCGTTTCGCTGCTCAGACCCAGGTCTCCAATGCCGCGGCAGCTTTCCTGTACTAACAGCATGAGAAGGAATGGTTTACAGCAAGATGAGTGAATTCAAATGCTGGGTAGTAACGCCGTTTTGAAACAAACCCAGTTCAGCACTTCAATTCGGCACAGCTGTACGGTTTTGTTGCTTCTCGCTCGATTTGAATTCTCTAGAGAGCGGCCCGTTATTACGCGTCCGCTCCATGCTTTCCGAATTCGCCGTCGAGCCGCTGCAGTTTTTCGGTAATGACCACTCGGTTTGCGCCGCTAGTGCAACGCGCGTCCGGTGCAACGAAACAACTATTCCTTGTAGAACATCAACAGCACGCCCAACACAAGCAAAAGCGAGGGCCACAGCCTTGCAAAGACTCTGGCACGAAGCATTCCTAGCTCCCTGAGGCCTTTTGTCAATCCGATCGCAAAACCACAGGCCGTGTAGCTCAAATGCTGCGATTGAATCCGCGCCATCGTTTCCATGTGATGTTCACCGACCATCCCGCCTTCGTGGTGATGAAAAATCAATATGATGGAACCGCAAATCGCCAACAGCGGGAACACCAAGCCGCTCCAGGTTGCCTGAAGCACTCCCCTGGCTCGTTGCCATTCAACGGCTCCCAATACCAACAGCAAAACTGCAAACGTCTTGTGCTGCAGCACTTCGCGATTATTTTGCAGCGCTTCGAGCCACTGGCGATGGCCAAATGGCCACAATTCGGTGTCGCTCCACACCAATACAAAGATTCCTGCCACCAGAAAGCAGGCTGGCCAGACATACTTCACCGTAGGCCATCGCTTGGCGAGATCCGGTTGAAACAGCACGAAAACACCGGCCAACGCGACCAAAAATCCCGCCAGGTGGTGGTTGAACTCACTTTCCTTTTTGTCCGCCAGGATTTTTGCTTCCAACTTTGCGCGCGCCGCCTCGTCCATCGGCTCATCCATCGACATGTCCATGCCTTGATTTCCGGCATGGTCGTGATGCATCGGTTGCTGTTCCTGACCGACCGATATTGTGGCGGGTATTGAGGTCGCCAAAGCCCCCGCTGCTATCGAAAACAGGATGAATAGCAAATTTACGCGTACGCGCCGTATGCGGTCCAACCCTCTTGCTTCCATCGTTCATCGCCCTCGTTTTTTATTTCGAGGAGCGAACGTGCTAGTCTTCTCAAAGCTTCATGCGGCGGCGATGAAACCTGGATCGCGCACTTTCGCACAGCATTCCTCGGTTTCCCATTGGATGCTGCAACCAAGTTTTCGGCTCATGAAAAACAATGAAATTGGCAAGTAAACGGGGCAGGACTTCGTTCGGAGCTCGTAAGAGGCCCGAGTGGTAGTCTGACGGTTTGGCATTTGGCAGCACCCCTTTAGCGTCGTAAACCCACACGCTTAAGCTAACGTGACGCTATCATATCTCACCGTAAGGAGTCGTGCAAGAAAACACACGACTCGTAAAACGCACGCGTTCTGTCCGTCCCTTGCGCTACTCGCCCGCTCTATCCGTTAAGCAAGCAGTTTCGTTCGACTAAACCAAACTTCGGTCTCCAAAAGATATGACCCGTATGAGTACAAGCCTGTTAGCGTCGAGGTGCTATTAAGGAGCCAATCGTGATGCGCAAGAAAACAAATTTTGAGCAGGTCCCGCTAGAAGTGGTTAAGAGAGTTGTTGAAGAACAAGTTAAGCAGGAAGAAACGAGCGAAGCGGGCCAAGGAGTCAAGAAAGAAGAGTTGGACCAGCCCCAACAACTCCTTTTTGCAGCCAGCACGCCCAACCGCAACGGAAGGAGGGCGTAACAACATGTTAGACGTTTTCCGTTTGGAGTGTGGCGGCGTGCGCTGGCTTGAATCGGTACGGGCGTTGCAAGAAATGTTCGAGGCCCATCAGCCATCCGTCTGGTGTCTCGGGCACTTTCATATCAATCGAGAATTTCTAATTGGAGATACGAAATTCCGTTGCTTGGCGGAGATGGCCGGATTCGAGGTCGTGTCGTGCGATTCGAGTGGCGTATGGTTACTTCCTGGCCTTGCACGGAAACGCACCCGCCAACGCTAGCGAAGCGATGTAACGTGTTGCGCGATGCGCTTTGTCGGGATTGTCAGCGATGTATTTCTTCATCACGCGAATGATTTGTACAGTAGTCACTCCACGGGGCACGCAGACCATCCTGTCCTTTTCTGGGACGCCTAGCAGCTCATCATGCACAGTGAAGCCATTTCGGAAGCCTTCAACCCAGGCCAGACACGTGGCATTGTTGTGGATACGAGCAACAACGTCCCCATGCTGTTCGCCATCTATAGCTGAACAGATGTCCAAGAAGTCGCTGCCGGACTTGCTGATATCCGGCTGCTCCGCCGCGTTCTTTGAGGCAGCACTACCGAACGAACAGACAAAGCAGACGGCAAGCAGTGCAATAACAGATAGCAAACGCATGGAACCCCCATAAGTTGGGCGCATAAACATGATGCCGAGCAACGAATGCGAACGCATAGAGGACCTGTGTATGCCCCTGACATGATCGAACGGTCTCGTGAGGACGGGTCCTCGTAGTGGAGGAGCAGGGCACAAAAGCCTTCTCGTCTTCTGCGCCCTGCCTATTGGATTGGTTCAAAGTGAGAGTAACACCAAGTGTCTGTCCAGAAGTCCGCATGAATCAATAAGGTAAACCCGTTAGAACCGCGATTAGTTTAGAGAACAGTCATAGGACTGCACCAGATCAGGTGACGAGTGTCCGGCGAGAACACGATCTTAATCAATTAGGAGAACTTCTTAGAACCACGGTTTGGTTTGAAGTTATAGGACTGTCTACGATTTGTGTTGCGACTCGAAAGATGAAATTGGGCGTTGCCGGAATTGGCTGTTTAGCGTGCCTGCCAGTCGAGTGCGTAGACCTCCTGGCTGCTTGTATCGCGCACCAACAAAGGTGAATCATCGGGCGCGAGCCCAGTCCACTGCCCCAGTTCACCCCAGAACCGCTGGACACCTTTCAGGCTGACCAACCGTTCCAACTTGCGATCCGAAATGCGAATGCGAAAGAACGCGGGGTCATCCGTAAGAGTGGTATCGAAATACAGATATTGTCCGTCGTGCGACCAACTGGGATACCCGATGGTCGTCATAGTGGCCAGTTCAATCCAGCGCGCGGAGACGCGATCGAACAACATCAGCTTCTGGGAATCTGTGGTGAGAGCGGCGATGCTCCTCCCATCGGGAGACCAGCGTGGGGAGTAAAGATTCTCCGCGCCAGGTAGTTCGGCGACTTTTTTGGTCTCTAGGTCCAAGATAGAAATCCCCTGGGGTGTCGGGCCAGCGTTATGCAACGACAGGGCGATGGACTCGCCGTCCGGAGACCAGGATGGGTCGAAACCCGCGTCTGCCCCCGGAATCAAGTCTCGCGGGGCTCCGCCGTTGGGAGAAACCAGGTAGGCGCGCCAGTTTGTGTTGATCGTTCGGCCCATGAACACGATCTGTTTCCCATCGGGAGACCAACGCGGCAGGCCCGCCCACATTTCAGATGCATTGGTCAACTGGAGGCGCTCTGTGCCATCAACTTTGCTCCGCCAAAGAGCCTGTTCGGGAATGGAAATATAGGCGACCCACTGTCCGTCGGGCGAAAACGCCAGACCGATACCTGACATGCCTCCGAAATAAGGGGCGAAGCCTATCTTTGCGTCGTAGCGGACCAGCTCGGCACGAGGTTGCACACCAACGCTGAAGATCCTTTTCCCGTCCTTGCTGGGCACAGGAGAAGTGAAATCCAGGGGCCCGTTGGTCAATTGTACTGGCTCGGCTTGTCCTCCAAACCAATGCCGACGCTCGGGCAAGGCCCATATGTTGTTTCTGCCCGCGCGAAAACTTTGGAAGAGGAAGTACTTCCCATCGGGAGTCCAGTTGCCACAACACTCTTGAGGTGAGTCGTTCCAGGCACGGAGCAGAGGACGCAGGCCGCTGCCGTCGCGATTGAGTTCCCAAAGTGATTCGGAACCATTTTTCGGATCTGAGACAGTAAAGCGAATCCTCTGACCGTCTGGAGAGAACCGTAGGTCGTATCCATGGCCGCCGACACTCGCCAGCTTGAGCGGGGCGCCTCCGTCGCTGTTCGCGATGAAGATGTCCTGGCCTTTCGAGAAAACAAGTTCCTTAGCGCCGGGCGACCATCTCGCCGAGGTGACAGCCAAATCTCCCAAACGGCGAGGTGAGCCTGCTGGCAATGGAATCGCCCAAACTGAACCCTCAGCTGCTGTGCCCTCCGAAGCTTTAACTAGAAGTTCAGAACCGTTGGGAGCAATGTCTTCGAGTATGACGTCGCCTAATATTGTGGGTAGGATTGCTGTTTCGCCGCCCGAAGTAGAGACCTGGCTGACCACAAAGCGGTCGCGTTCGATTTCCCGAATGAACAGCCGTTCGCCATCTGTGACTAAACCACCAAATCCCTTGAACCGTCCATCCCGCGTAATCTGCGTGTAACCTGTGACTCGTAGAGGCTGCGACGGAGTTGCCCAGTAAACTCCTGCGGCCGTCAAGATCAGGAAAGATGCGAGTGCCCACGTGAGGACACGAAAATTTCGCGAACGGCCTCCTGGCGATGGTCCCTCAGAAATGGGCGGTGCTAGTACCGTTTTCGCTGAGCCAAGCGTCGGTGCCGACGGCAGGGAGACCCCATTCACCGGTCCGATAAATCGGTACCCCCGGCGATATAGGGTCTCAATGAACCGGGGATTCTCCGAGTCATCGCCCAAGGCTTGACGTAGTTTCTTAACCGCGCTGTTCAGGCTGAGGTCGAAATCGACGAACGTATCCGCAGACCACAGTTGTTTCTGCAACTCATCCCTGGTAACGATCTCGCCGGGACGTTCCAAGAGCATCGCCAAGATTTGGAAGGGTTGGTCCTGGAGCTTGATTCTTACGCCCGATTTTCTGAGTTCGCGCGCCTCTAGGTCGAGCTCATAGAGCCCGAATCGCAGGAACTTCGGTTTTACTTCTGGACCAGACATCTGACTCATTCCATTGGACCGAGTGTACACCAAACGCGGAGTTCCCTACCTTCCTCCAAGTAGTCACGTTTTCGCAGGACCTCCACGTTTTCAGTGAATTAGCTGGTCACAATTCTTTCTCGCCGGGACCACGGGCGGCCCATTGTCCTGCTCGCGTTGCCCCGCAATAGTGCCACCCATGCCGCAATATTCGAGCGGCTTAGCTGGGCGGTTCCACTTCGACCAGCAAATCAAATGAGGAGAATAGTCATGAACAAGCAAACTAGGCTATTGGCATCTCTTTGCCTATTGGTGGGACTTGCAGCGGGTCCGGTAGACGGGCAGGTCTGGGGCGTGAAGGTGAAGGTTCCTTTCAATTTCGTGGTAGCCAACAAGACCTTGCCTCAGGGCGAATACCTACTTTCGTCAGTTCGCGACGAAATCTTCGTGCAAGACTCAGCGGGTAAACGCGTCGCGATGGTCCTGACAAACGCAGTCGGCGGACGGACGGTCGGGAAGACGGGCGAAGTCGTATTCGAATGCTATACCGACCTCTGCTTTCTGTCGCAACTCTGGACTCCGGGCCACGACACGGGACGCGAATTGCCCAAGACACGCCTTGAGACTGAGATCGCAAAGCGAGAGACCGGAAACTACTTCGCCTTGCTCGGTACCGAACCCCGCAAATAATTCCAAGGTTGGTTGTGTTAGCAGCGGGTGGGGCCACAAAATGCACGACATGGGCGGAGATCATCGCGGCTTTGCTACTCGGAGTTTCGAAAGCATTGTATGCAGCGGCACGACCTTCAGGAGTGCGACACGACACCGCATGTTCATATGGATTTGGAAAACTGGTTGCTGACGCTCATCAAAACGTAGCGGGTTCAACTTCTTCGGGGGGAAATTGAAAGCAAACCATATGATTTCATAACAATGCTGGCTCCCCCGACCCGAGTAAACTTAGTTGCTTGACGACCAAAGGCTCTCCTGGCGCCACTATACCCTTCGTCTTGGAAGATCCATTCCGGAGGCACGGCGTACCCATGAGCCTTGGCGTATTCCAAGGGCCGCCGTCTGACTCGCAATCGTGTCGCTCTCCTTCTGTCGATCTGAAGAAACCCGGGTGTAAATTGCAGCGGCTTGGTTCATTCGGTATCTCCTGAGCGGAATTTAGTTCCGTCGATCCAACTGGGCGGCGTATTTCGGGAACGAGAAGTTCGTAGGCTTGCGCGACTTTCTGGGGGAGCAGACGATCGAAGCGATATTCAAAGTGAACAGCGTGGCCGTCGAGGATGGAGCGCTTAGCCACGCCCTCGTCGCTGCGGCAATGCCGCCAGTAGCGCTCGACTGACGATCTCGCTCAACGACAAACCGGTGCTGTTCGCGAAAGCGCGAAGACGCCGAACCAACTTTTGGGAAAGTTTGAAGGTAAAAGCGATTTTGGCATCGGCGATAGGAATCGGTTGCTTCAGGCGCCGTGCTTGCTGGAGATAGCGATAGACTTGACGAGTGGAGAGACCGCAATCCTTTATCATCTGTGCGACGGCATCCGGTAGGTGGTCGAAACGCTGCGCAATTTGCGTGCGTGATTCAGACGCTCGGCTTTTAGGGCTTCGCTGGCACGATTCATATGTCACAACTACACAACCGTATGTGACACGCCGTAAGTACCTCTTTGAGCACATCTATCGGTACCCCAATACGCGCTCAAAACAGAAGTTATCTTTTGCGTTCGGGGAGTAACGACCCCACCCTGAGGAGTCCCGCGTGATTCCATCTTGTGATGATCACTTGATGGACACCCTGCACTCCGGAGTACGACAAGCGGAGGCTCCAGGTCTGTCTTGGCTGTATCCAGCTTTCGCCTTCGTGCCCGTTTAGACGTCTCCATACCTTCCACTTTCTCCGGCCAGCGAGGAATTACCCCCGCTTTCTTGGATATGGCGCTCCTCATTCGAGCACCAGAGGGACTTTAACCCTCCTGAACAACGCACTGCTCAGCACACGAGATGGTTGGGTCGGACTGAAGTCGCCCCGACAGATTACGAACGAGCCGTGGTCGTCGATGCAGATGGTAAAACGAAGCGAACAAGACCACTCACAGAAGTGAATGGTGAAGTGTGCAAAAAAAAAGAAAAAAGCTGTGGAAAGAAAGAGAAAAAAGACTGACAGCGCCAGCATTGTTAGAGACTCGGCGTTTATCGAGACCTATCTCATTTCTCGGTGCTGTTATAGACTCACGGATACTACTAATACGCTAGATGCGCCCTAAGCCTAGGGAGCAACGATGAAGTCTGCACGAGCAAAATCTCCAAGGGTCTTGGTTATCGACGTCGGCGGGACAAACGTCAAGATGCTGGCCACTGGGCAAACGACGCCGCGAAAACATCCATCTGGCCCGACCATGACGCCCCGCAGGATGATCCGGGAGGTCAAGAAATCGGTTCGGGACTGGGAGTTCGATTGTGTATCCCTAGGCTTTCCCGGCCCCATCATCAATGATTGTCCTCTTCGCGAGCCCCACAACCTCGGTGGCGGCTGGATGGGATTTGACTTTCGCAAAGCTTTTGGCTGTCCAGTTAAGATCATCAACGATGCCGCCATGCAGGCACTGGGCAGTTATCGCGGTGGCCGCATGTTATTTCTCGGATTAGGTACCGGCCTCGGGGCGGCCATGATCGTAGACGGGATGCTCCAGCCCATGGAGTTGGCACACCTCATTTACAAAAATGGCAGAACCTATGAAGACTACCTCGGCTTGCGCGGCCTAGAACGATCCGGCAAGAAAAAGTGGCGTAAGCATGTGAACACAATTGTGAAGCAACTTGAGACCGCGCTGAAAGCCGATTATGTGGTGATAGGTGGCGGAAATAGTAAGAAATTGAAGAAACTGCCTCCGCGCGCGCAGCTCGGTAGCAACGCATGCGCTTTCCAAGGTGGTTTTCGCATGTGGCAGAAATAACAACATTTGAGTACTGGCACAAAACCACTCTTATCTGTTCAAAGAATCCGACTATTTTCTCCGCATGGTTATGATTCGTTCGAGATCGAACGTTAGTGGTCGTACGCGGGGGCGGGCGTACCGTCAGACCATTTGGTGACGGGGACTAAAAAGAGGGTGAAATGGTCTTCCATGTCCTTACCTCCGATGACCGGGGAGCCGGGCAGGCTGGCGCCCCAAAGCGCTGGTTCCGTTAAAGGAGCGAAAAACATCAGGTGGGGATGCCAGTGGCCGTCGCGGTCGCTCAAGTAGCCTTGCTTGGAGAGCATGTAGCACATCGCGCCGGATTCTAGTGCCGGCAATTCTTTTTTGTCGAACGCGGCTTTGATTGCGTCGAACATCTGAGTTTTGGTTCGTCCAGCCAACACCAACTCGGTTCTCTTGATCGTGAGTGGGACGTTGAATGGCGCGGCGGGCGGATTGAAGCAGATCGGAGCCCGCAGCTTGGGATTCCAAAACTCAGGATCGTCGATTCCGGCGGCCCACGATCGCCACACCATGCACACGAAACCGTTCTTGCCTTTCACGTCGGTTTCGTAGCCATGCCGTCCAAGGATCAAGACCTCGGCATCGCGTGAAATGGAGTCTGGGGCCGCGCTTCGCGCCAGGGCGATTTCAGCGTCGCGATCCGCTATCAGGTATTGGTCGAGTGGGGCCATGCTTGGGTACGGTGTTTTGCCGTCTTGTGCTTTCGCTTGCCACGCTGTGCCCAGCATGACAACCAGCGCGATGCTCCTCAGTGCGAACGTCCTAAGAATCTTCACTTTCATTCATTCCTCCGGAGATAGCGGATTCTGCTTGTGATCCAGAGCGCCTATGTTGGGAACAATGAGCCTTGCTGTTTCTGCGACATGCGTTCAGGCATTTCTAAGTCTGGCAAGCCCGCGAGTTCACAATCGTTTGACCGCGCAGGTTGGCCATCCGCAGCAATTCAGGCATACCTTTGTTAAAAGACTGCTTATCGCGGGTGTGCCTGTTGGAACAGTCGCAATTCTTTTAGGCCATGGCAAGGTTGCGATCACGGAAAAGCACTATTCGAGGTGGATTACGGAGCGTCAGGCCGTCGTGGACGCTGCCGTTAGGGGCAGTTGGAAGGATTAATCCGGCACATCTGCGGCACACTTACTTTTTAACCGCTCAAATACCCGCATAAACATTGGGGATTTTATGGAGGCGCGGGTGGGAATCGAACCCACGCGTAAAGGTTTTGCAGACCTCTCCCTTACCACTTGGGTACCGCGCCGCCAACTTTTAAGTATATCGAAAACTCGGACGCTCTTACAGCCGAGGCACTATAGCCATCCAAACTATTTTTTCGCTGGCGCTCCGATGCGCGCCTCGCGCAGGAACCGCGCTGACTCTTCTGGCGGCGTCGGATTGATATAAAAACCCGTGCCCCATTCGAATCCTGCCACTTTCGTCAGCTTCGGAATAATCTCCATGTGCCAATGATAATGATCGTTGATTTCTTCACCGATCGGCGAGGTGTGGATCATGAAGTTGTATGCCGGGCGGTCCAGCACCGCGTCCATACGCATCATCGTATCCTTCATCATCCGTGCCAGGCTCGCATACACGGAGCTCTGATTATTCTCAAACGACGAACCGTGCACCTTTGGGAGCAGCCACATTTCGAACGGAAACCGCGAAGCATAGGGTGACAACGTAATAAAATGATCGTTCTCGCCGATCACCCGTTCGCCGGTTTCCAGTTCTTGCCGGATAATATCGCAAAAAATGCAGCGCTCTTTTTCATCATAATAATGCCAGCAGTTGTCCACTTCTTCCCGCACCCTGCGTGGCACGATCGGTAGCGCAATCAATTGGGAATGGGTGTGCTCCACGGTCGCGCCCGCCGCTTCTCCATGATTCTTGAAAATCAACACGTAGCGGAAGCGTTTGTCATTTTTCAAATCCAGCATGCGATCGCGATACGACCACAGCACGTCTTCCAGCGCGCGTTCCGAAAGCGTCGCCAGCGTCGCGGAATGGTCCGGTGACTCGATGATTACTTCGTGTGCGCCGATGCCATTCATCTTGTCGAACAGACCTTCGCCTTCCTTATCCAGTTCTCCTTCGATTCCCAGCACCGGAAACTTGTTCGGTATCACGCGGATCGACCAGCCCGCGCTGTTCGGGCTGCCTCCATTCCTTCCATAAACGAGAACTTCGTTCGGCGTTTTCGTTTCATTGCCCGGACAAAACGGACAATTCTTCGGGTCCTTGGGAATCACGCTCTCGCGTAGAAAATCCATCGGCCGCTTTCCACGGTCCGTCGAAATAATCACCCATCGCCCGGTAATCGGGTCTTTTCGTAACTCCGGCAATTCCGCCTCCTAAAACGATTTTCCAGTGGTCCCACGGCGAGCGCCGCGAACATTTATATTACCGCGTTCTGCTGATTCCTGCGGATTTTCCAGCGAGGCTTCTTAGATCCGCGGGTTAAAAGCGTTCTTGTGCAGCCGTGCCAGCGGCGCTTGGCCCGGTAACTCTTCGATCGCCACCACATCGAACCGCACCGGACACTCTTTCACGTGCCGTTCCATCAGAAACCGCCGCGCGGTCCGGTGCACCAAATGCTGTTTCTCGGCGGTCACACTCACCTCGGGCAGCGCCGCCTGATCCATGCGCGCCGTCCGTGTCCGCACCTCGACGAACGCCAGCGTTTCCCCATCGTAGCCGACCAGGTCGATCTCGCCCTTCACTTCTCGCGGCACATAATTTCGCGCCACAAAAACGTATCCATGCCGTCGCAAATACTAATACGCAAACGTTTCGCCGCGTACTCCACGCCGCCGCGCATCCTCTTTTACGTCACCAAGTGAAGCCTCGCCACTCAGCCCTCGCCGCGCGCGCCACTTCACCGTCGCAAAAATTAGCCGGAAAAAAATCGCCATAGCGTTGTCCTAGAGCGTTCACCAGTTTGTGACTCGCTCGATAGCCGCAAGTATAGACAAAAATCCCGCGGCTGCCATCCTTCTATTGGCTGCCGCGGGATTTCCGCCACCGCATTACTCTTCGCTGCGAACTCTGCGCCTCTGCGTTAAGTCTTTTTCTCTGCCTCTCGGATGCATTCTTCCAGCGTTCGCAGCGCAAAGTCCGCCTGTTCTTCATCAATCAACAACGGCGGTGAAAGCCGCAAGGAATTCTCTCCGGCACCCAGCACCAGCAAACCCTTGTGAAACGCGGAATCCACAATCGCATTGCGCAAATCGCCTGCGCGTTCTTTAGTCCGCTGGTCGCGCACAAACTCAATGCCGACCATCAGACCTTTGCCGCGAACATCACCAACGATCTTGAATTTGTTCGTCCAGTCGGCCGTGCGCCGGAAAATGTACTCTCCCATTTTCCGCGCATTCTCGATCATGCCGCCTTCCAGCAAATCCATCGTCGCCAGCGATGCCGCCAGACACACCGGATTCCCGCCAAACGTCGTTCCATGCGAACCGGGCCTCCAAGTCATCACGCTCGATTTCGCAATGATCGCCCCGAGCGGCATGCCGCTGGCGATTCCCTTCGCACTAGTAATAATGTCCGGCTCGATTCCCGCGTGTTCGAACGCCCACCATTTTCCAGTGCGTCCCATGCCGGACTGCACTTCATCCACGATCAACATGATTCCGTGCTGCCGGCAGATCCGCTGCAGTTCTTGCAGAAAGAATTTCGGCGCAGGCACATACCCACCCTCGCCCTGGATCGGCTCGATGATGATGCCCGCCACTTCCGTCGGATCGAACAAGCGCTTGAAGATCTGGTTCTCGAGCGTCTCCAGAATTTCCGCGCCGCACGTTTCTGCCGTGTGTCCAAGCGCGCAGCGATAGGCATAAGGATACGGAATGTGCTCCACGCCGCTCAGCAGTGCGCCAAATCCCCTGCGTTGCGTGGATTTCGACGCGGTCAACGACAGCGAACCCATCGTGCGCCCATGAAAGCCTCCGTAAAACGCGATCATCTTGTCGCGTTTCGTCGCATAACGCGCAAGCTTCATCGCGCCTTCAATGGCCTCAGTGCCGGAATTCGCGAAGAACACTTTCTTGTCCTCACTGCCCGGAACTGTTTTCCCGAGCCGCTCCGCCAGCTCTGGCAGGCTCTCGTAGTAAAAATCCGTCCCGGACATATGAATCAGTTCCGCCGCCTGCTTCTGTATCGCCGCCACCACTTTGGGGTGACAATGTCCGGTCGAGCACACCGCGATCCCCGCTGCGAAATCCAGAAACACGTTTCCGTCAACGTCTTCCACCATCGCGCCATGTCCGCTCTTTGCCACCAGCGGATAATCCCGCGTGAACGATGGCGACATGAACTTCGCGTCGCGCTCCACAATTTGTTTGGCTTTGGGCCCGGGCAATGCCGTCACTAGCTTGGGCGTTTTCATTTCGCTAGCGGTAATCATTTTATTTCTCCATTTTTCTCGCGTTGCTGGTCTCCAGACCGCGCGTTCAGGTGTATTTGTGGACTCCGGCATCGGCAGGCCGGCTTGTGTGGGCGTGCAGGATTGCATGCGCGACGGACTTCGCCCCGCGCTTCCTGTTTGTTTTTGAGGGGACTTAATCTACGCCGTAGAGGTTCGGCCGCAATTCAGAAGGAGATGCTTGAGTGGATCGCCGGTGGATGTTTTGTAGTCTCATTTGCGTTTCCAGCGGACGCTTCCGTCCTTGCTATCTTCAAGAATTATACCATGTTCCGCTAGTTCTTTGCGGATTTCATCGCTCTTGGCAAAATCTCGTCGCTGCCGCGACGCCTGCCGTTCTGCAACTTTCGCTTCAACCCAGGCGTCCGTTACTCCTTGTTCCGCACTACCAAATCCCAGTTCTTTCAGTTTTTCCGCGTCGTTGTCTTTTACCACCGCAAATATCTGGTCGAACGCATCCAGAAATTCCTGCGCTGCCGCCACATCTTCCTGGCCGAATCCGCCGCTATCCATCGCGATGTTCGCCTCACGCACAAAATCAAACGTCGCCGCCAACGCCACCGCCGTATTCAAATCATCCGCCAGGCCCGCATCGAAATCATCCAGTGCCTTCGCCGCCCGCTCTTTCATATTCGACGGCGAGCCCGCCGGGAATTTTCCTTGCCGCAAACGATCCGCCAAATTCCGGATCCGCTCCACCGAACTGGCCGCCTGTTTCAATCCCTCAAAGGTAAAATTCAATTGCCGCCGGTACGGCACGCTAGCCAGCGCGTATCGCAGCGCGGACGGCTTGTAGCCTCTCCCGTATAAATCTCGCATAGTAAAGAAATTCCCCAGCGACTTGGACATCTTCTCGCCTTCCACCAGCAAATGCTCCGCGTGCAGCCAGTACCGCGCAAACGGTTTTCCCGTCGCGCCCTCGCTCTGCGCAATTTCGTTTTCATGATGCGGAAACGCCAGATCAATTCCGCCGGTGTGAATATCCAACGTTTCACCCAGATACTTCATGGCCATCGCCGAACACTCAATGTGCCAGCCCGGCCGCCCCGGCCCAATCTCCGTCTCCCAGAAATGTTCGCCCGGTTTCGGCGCTTTCCATAACGCAAAGTCCCGCGCGCTCTCTTTTTCGTAGCGGTCATTGTCCACCCGGGCACCCGCCTGGATCCCCGTCAAATCAATCTTGGAAAGCTTCCCGTACTCCGGAAATTTGCTGATGCGGTAATAAATCGATCCTTCGCTTGGATACGTGAATGTTTTCTTCTGCAGCCGCTCAATCAATTGCACCATATCCGGAATATGATCTGTCGCACGAATCCAATGTTCCGGAGCCTCTACGCTTAACGCCTTGCAATCCGCAAAAAATGCCTGCGCGTACTTATCCGTGTATTCGCGAATCCCCAATCCCGCCGCGGCAGCGTTGGCGATGATCCGGTCGTCTACATCGGTCAAGTTCATCGCGTGAGTCAGCTTCAGCCCACGCTGTTTCAAATACCGCCGCAAAATATCCTGAAATACAAACGTCCGGAAATTCCCGATGTGCGCATAGTCATACACCGTCGGCCCGCACGTATACATCCTCACTTCGCCCGCGCGCAGCGGTACGAACTCTTCGGCCTTTCCGCTCAACGTGTTATGCAATCGCAATTCGTGAATGGCCACCGGTTACCCTTTTTCGCGCAAATGAGCCTCAGATTGTAGCCGACCCCCGCAAACGCCCGCAATCCGCCTCCAGATTCGTCTTCAGTCAAATCAAAAACCTATATCCCGCAAGTACAGGGTAAAAGGACAGGCTAACCACAACGTCACGCAACGCAGAAAGGCTTCCCAATAATTCCCTTTTCGAATTTAACGTATTCTTAGCTCACCCTCGTAACCAGAACCATCAGATCTGCTTCAGGAGATGAATCAACCTTATGAGGAATTTCATCAGGACCACTTTGTTCTCATCCATTTTATTGTCTTGCCTGCTTTTGGTCGGTATTCCCGCTAACGCGCAAATATCGGTTGGGATCCGTATTGGTGCGCCACCCGAACCACGTGTTGTCGCCGTCGTCCCTGCACAACCCGGGCCCGAATTCGTCTGGATCGGCGGCTACTGGTATCCTGCCGGAGGTCACTATCGCTGGCATGAAGGCTATTGGAGCCGGCCACCCTATGAAGGTGCTCGCTGGGTCGGGCCTCGTCACGATGGCGAGCGCTTCTATAACGGCTATTGGGAAGGCTCACATGGCCGCGTCGAGCACAACCATAAATGGGATCACGATCACGAACGCGACCACGGTCGGTACAAGGACCACGACGATCATGATCATGGCCACGGTCACGGCCATGATCACGATGACCACTAAAACCACGCGCGCGTGAACCCAGCGTTCGTATAGCAGTCCACATTACGGTCATGTGATAATGGGCGGTACAGACAAGAGTCTGCGCCGCCCATCTTTTCTTTCGTTTCTTGCTTCTTCATTCCGAGCGCCTCACGCTGTCATTCCGAGCGAAGCGAGGAATCTCTCCTCGATTTGTGCCAAGTCACAAAATCATCCAAGCGCGCACATCTCATCTCCACTCCCCTACAGCCTTTCCTCTATTGCCCGCGCTCCATGCCCTGCCTACGCTTTACTGAGCCACCAAAGGAGATCAAAGAAAATGAAAAGCTTGATGAGATTTATGCTCTTTGCTGCGGTTCTGTTGCTCGGCACCTACGGCGCAAGCGCGCAGATTGGCATTGGCATCAGGATTGGTCCTCCGCCCCCGCCGCGAGTGATCGTTACGCCACCTCCGCCTCCTGGCCCGGATTTTATCTGGCTTGAGGGCTACTGGTATCCCGTGCATGGACATTACCGCTGGCACGAAGGTTATTGGTCTCGTGCCCCGTATCCCGGCGCGCGCTGGGTTGGTCCACGCTTCGAAGGCGGTCTCTATTACAACGGCTATTGGGAGGGCGATCGCGGCCGCTTTGAGCACCGCCACGAATGGGATCGCGATCGGGACCGCGATTATGGCCGTTATCGCGAGCACGATGAGCATCGCGACGAGCATCGCGACGACCGTCACTAAGTCCCTCAGGCCGACAAACCAATACGCCATGGAGCGGCTGCCAGAGGTGAAACGCCTTTCGCAGTCGCTTTTTCATGTTTTGTTTCTTGAGTCACTACCCGCTCGCTGGCGTTGACGCTATTCCCTTCCGCAGTTACAGTCCTTTGTTCTCACCATTGGAGGATTTGTCATGCGGAGATTTCCCTTTTTCGCCGTCCTTTGCTGTTTTTTTCTTCTTCCCGGCGTAATCTCCGCCCAACAATCCGCCATCTCCCCTGCTAAGGCGCTCACTCCCGAAGCGCTGCTCAACCTTCGTCATCTTTCGAGTCTCGAGTTTTCTCCCGACGGCACTCGCGTCGCCTTCGTCGTCGCCGAACCTGCCAAAGGCGATCAGCGCCCCAGCCATATCTGGCTCTTCGACACGTCCAACAGCTCATTCCGCCAACTTACGTATTCCGCAAAATCCGAATCCTCTCCCAAGTGGTCGCCCGACGGAAAATCGCTCGCTTTCCTTTCCAATCGCGACGCCAATCAGCAAATTTATCTTCTCTCCATGAGTGGTGGCGAATCCGCTCCGCTCACCAAAGGCAAACGCGACATCAGCCGCTTTGCATGGTCCGTCGACGGCAAAACCATCGCGTTTCTCGCTCCCGCTGCCAAGACCGAAGCCGAAGAAAAAAAGGAGAAAGACAAGGACGACGCGCGCGTCGCGGACCAAGACGACAAACATGCTCGTCTTTGGCTCCTCTCCGTCTCCGACAAGTCCGAACGTTCCATTACTCCCGCAAATTATCAGCTCTCCGACCTTGCCTGGTTTCCCGACAACAGGCACCTCGCTGTGATCGCCACAGATCATCCGGAATCCGACCGGAACACGGAACGTATTTTTCTGGTACAGACCACAGGGCAAAAACCGGAAGAATCCATGGTTCAGGTTCTTGCTCCACGCGGTCCCATTGGCGATATCAAAATCTCTCCATCCGGCGACAACATCAGTTTTGTCGGATCTCGGGAAGATGGCCCCAGTCCTCACGATCTCTGGATTCTCCCCTTCGGCATGCCTGCGGCAAAAAATCTCACCGCTGGCAGTCTCGATCGCACCGTGTTTGCTTATCGCTGGACCAAAGATCGCGGCGTGATTTTACTCGCCGCCGAGGGCTTCACTCGCAGGCTGGTTCGCTACAGCTCCAGCGGAACGCGCGAAGATATCGCAATCCCTGAGTGCATGCCATCTTCATTCGCGTTCAGCGACAATGGCGCTATCGCCTTCGTTGGCGAAACTTTCACCGAACCGCAAGAAATCTGGTTTGCGCCCGAAGGCCAGCAACCCAAAAACTTTCCTGAATTCAACAAATCCTTCGACGCATCTGTCCTCACCAAACCCGAGCTCTACAAATACAAATCATTCGATGGCCTGGAAATCGAAGCCGCCCTGCTCAAACCTTCCAACCACGATGGAAAATCGAAACTTCCTCTCATTGCGCTGATCCACGGCGGACCAACCGGAGCCTGGGAATCTTCTATCGAAGCCTGGGGACAGCTTCTCGCCGCGCGCGGTTATGCGGTGTTCTATCCCAACATTCGCGGCTCGATCGGCTACGGGGAAAAATTCGTCGAGAGTAATCGCGGCGATTGGGGAGGCGGCGATTTCAAGGACGTCATGATGGGTATCGACGACCTTGCCAACAAAGGTATCGCTGATCTTGATCGCCTCGGTATCGGCGGCTGGTCTTACGGCGGCTACATGAGCGAATGGGCCATCACGCAAACGCCTCGCTTCAAAGCTGCGGTCTCAGGCGCAGGTATGGCCAATCTTATTTCCGAATACGGCACCGAACAGCACCCTTCCTACGACGAGTGGTTTTGGGGCGTCCCATACGAAAAGCCGACCGGATTTCTCAACAGTTCGCCGTTCCTGCATGTGAAGAACGCAAAAACTCCGACACTGATTTTGCAGGGTGACGCCGACACCGTTGACCCTCTCGGGCAAAGCCAGGAACTCTATCGCGGCTTAAAACGTTATGGGGTGGAAACAGAATTAGTCGTTTATCCGCGCGAGCCCCACGGCTTCCATGAAGAAAAGCATCTCCTCGACCGCTTGAATCGCATCGTCGCCTGGTACGACAAATATATGAAGTGAATGAAAGCTCGTCAGAGTGGAAGAAATTCCGCGTCTTATTTTTTCTTGCGGCTCCGCGCCGTCCGATTTCCATTCGAAATCCACGTCAGCGATTTCGTATACCCCGCGATCGTTTCCGGCACCGTGCGACTGTATACAAATTGTCCTTCCTTGCGGCACTCGATCAACTCCGCATCCGTCAGGATTTTCAGGTGATGCGAAATCGTCGCCGGCGTAACCCCCTGCATCGTCACCAGTTCGCTGCAGGTCAAGTTCTTCTGCGCCGCTATCACTTCGTAAATCCGCAGCCGGGTCTCGTCACCCAGCGCTTTCGAGATTTTCTCAATCCTTTTTGTGTCCATCGCCGATTCTAGTCTAGCGGAAAGCGTCATGCTGCACACAGAAAAGGCTGCTAACTGCCGCCTTCTCAGGCGGATTGCCGTTTTTACACTTCCAGCCAGTCATTTATTGTAACTTAATATTTAGACGTTCATCTAAGTATCGAAGTCGTGGGTGGCCGGTCAGGCCGTTCCTTTGACTTCCACTCGGGTGCATCTGTCTTGGAGGATTTTATGAAACGCTTTACAGGCAAGGTCGCCGTAATCACCGGCGGCAACAGCGGCATCGGTCTCGCCACCGCCAAACGCTTTTCCGACGAAGGCGCAAAGGTCGCGATCTCCGGCCGCAGCCAGAAAACTCTCGACGAAGCAGTCAAGTACGTCGGCAACGGAATTCTCGCCGTGAAGTCCGACGTGGCAAAACTCGCCGATCTTGATCGCTTTTACGCTGCCGTCGCGCAAAAGTTCGGCAAGATCGACATTCTTTTCGTGAACGCGGGCGTCGCCAAATTCCGGCCGCTGGAAAATGCCGACGAAGCTCACTACGACGAAATTTTCGACATCAACGCCAAAGGCGCTTACTACACCATTCAAAAGGCGCTTCCCTATTTCAACGACGGCGGCTCCATCATCCTCAACACCAGCGTCGCCGGAATCAAAGGCAACGCCACAACATCCGTCTACTCCGCCACCAAGGCGGCCTTGCGGTCCTTCTCGCGCACCCTCGCCGCGGAGCTCGTTGGCCGCAACATTCGAGTTAATTCCGTTGCGCCTGGTCCCATCGAGACTCCGATCTTCGGACGTCTCGACTTGCCCAAAGAAACTGCCGACGCCATGCTCGAGGGTTTTCTGGCGCATGTTCCCATGAAGCGCGTTGGCAGGCCCGAAGAAGTTGCCGGCACCGTGGCCTTCCTCGCGTCCGACGACGCCTCTTACATCACCGGCGTCGAAATCAACGTGGACGGCGGCATCGGCCAGATCTAAATCGGCGCCCGCGTCTGATCTTGCGCAACAGATTCGCGGCGGTCACCCGAATCTGCAAGGGAGGGCGGCTCATTCGCCGCCCTCGCAATTTTTCCTGACCAATCTTTCTGACTAATCTTTCTGATGTTGCGCGTCACCGAGCATGTGACGCCAATCCATCGTTGGGAAAGAAGGATCAAAACTCGCTGCTACGTTCATATCCAGATGTTATTTCCTCGCCGCGTCCGCCGTCGCGCAGCATTTCTCGTCCTCGCATAACCGCCGCACCGCCTGCAGTCTCTTTCTCTCTGAACGAAACAGTTCAAACGAGTTTATTGCCCGTCAGACGCACCTGCTCTATCATCGCTTCCTCGACGAACGATTCTAAATTGCGCCGCAAGAATATTTTCGGAGCGGAAGCCTTATGACTCGTAGTGCGGACAAGGTTGCCGCGGAGGCAGCCTCTGGTCCATCCCTGAACAATCTCTCGCGAAAACCATCTCATTGGACCGCTACTCTGGTCCTGATCTTCACATTCACCCTTGCTGCCCGTCTCCTGGCCCTGATCTCAGACTACGCGATCAACGTCTTTTTTATGGACCAGTGGGACTTCAACGACGCCACACTTTTTCAAAAACATTCCCTCTGGGAAATGTTCTGCTGGCAGAACGGTCCTCACCGGCAAGGCCTGGGCGCGATCCTCTCCTATCTTGTCGAACCACATTTTCAGTGGAACAGTCGGTCAGAATCGTTCCTAGTCGGGATGATCGTGATTTTCTGCACCATTTGCGGGCTTTGGCTCAAGACCAGACTCTTCGGCGCGATCGGCCTCTTCGACATTTGCATTCCCTTGATTCTTCTCAGCCCTCTGCAATATGAAACTCTCTTCATCACCGCTAATCTCGCGCACGGCCCGCTTCCAAGCCTCTTGATTATCCTTTACTGCCTGGCTTGGACAATCTCTAACATACCGTTGCGCTACAGTCTTATTCTGCTGATCAATTTCGTCACGATCTACACCGGCTTCGGCATCTTCCTCGGCGTCATAACACCTATTGCGCTCATCGCGGACTACTGGATAAACCAAAGAGATCGGCATCGAGGCGCTCTTTTTTCTTCCGTCGCCGTTATTCTTTCTCTGGCCTCACTCGCTTCATTTTTTATCCACTACGTTTATCAGACTTCCGTGGATTGCAAGCCAAATCTCTTTTCGTTGCCATGGGGCTACACTCAATTTCTTCTCCTGATCTTTGCAAATCTGCTTGGCGTCAAAGGCACAGGCATCTTCCCGCTTCTGGTTGGCGGCATAATTCTCGGCGCGATGCTGACCGCGCTCATTCTGTCCCTGCGAAATTTTCGTGCGACGCAAAACTCGTTTCATCGCGCCGCCGGGATATCCGCTATTTTGCTCGGCTACTGCCTCCTGTTCGCTGCAAACGCTGCCTACGGCCGCTCGTGCCTGGGCACCGATGTCGCCCAGATGTCCCGGTATGTCATTTACATGGAGCTCGGCTCGCTCGGCCTTTATTTCTTTCTGCTGACCACTCCTCGACAGACAACACAAACCGCTCTCCTGTTGATTCTCACAGCGTCGCTGATCGCAACCATTCCGATCCGTCAACGCGATAAAAAGATCATGCAATTCTGCCGCAACGCGAAAATGAATTGGAAAGCCTGCTACGTCAGCACGGAACAAATCCGGCCGTGTAATCACGCCATTGGCTATGGCGTATATCCGCTGCCAACTCCAGAATTAAAGGCCAAGCTCGACTATCTCAAGCAGACCAAACAAAACCTTTACTCTGACTTGCCTTAAGTCTCGACCGGTACTTGCCGCGCCGCCTGTGGATGCGAAAGTGCCGGTCTGTCAGGCATTGCGCGTTCTAAAATATTTGTTTAACTTGCTTGGAGGCTGACGTCACCCGTATCTGCAAGCGAGGGCGGCTCATTCGTCGCCCTCGCAATTTTTTCCTGACTAATCCTTCTGATATTGCGCTTCACCGTTTCCGAAAGACCAATTTTCCCAGCTCACCTCAATCAAATTGATAAGCAAATCTTCCGGACGTAGCTCAGGCGACTTCGCCAACAATTCCGCCATTCGCTTAAATAACGCACGCTTCTGTCCCGGCTTCCTCCCGGTACTCAGCGTGATCTGCACAAACACAACCTTATCGCTCCGCTTGACGTCCAAGTAATCCGCGTCGTAAATCAAATCACCCGCCTTATATTCCGTAATCACCTGAAATCGGTCCTTCGGTGGAACCGCGATCGCATCGATCATCGCTTGATGTACTCCATCAGCGATCGCCTTTCGATATTCCGGATTCGTTCCTTCACGCAGTGAAATCCGCACCAATGGCATTTCGCCCTCCTCTTTTTAGAGCTGCTCTCGCCTGAAACACCTTTTGCAAGATGCTTGGCAAATGTCCATCGTCACGTTTTGCGCGAAAGTGTTTACTTAAAGGAGGGATTCGAGCTCGCCGCCACATTCATATCCAGGTGCCATTTCTTCGCCGCGTCCGCTGCAGCGTAACAGTTCTCGTCCGCCGCGTATCCGCCGCACTTCGCAGCCGTCTCTTTCTCCCGCGGCGAACGCACAAACTGCCACACTGTCGCATCCTTGACTCCGCTTGCCGAAGGCAGCGGCGGGTTCGAAACCGAAACGCATCCCGGCGACGGCGGACACGCATCATTGAACACCCAATACGCGAAACTCCTCGGTGCTTCGTTCGAACGGATATCGTCAGCGGTCACAATCGTCACTCCGCCGCCTTCATCCACCGCCATCCCTGAGCAGTAAGCTCCCGGCCGAAATCCCTGCCTCACCAACTCATCCGCCCACGCCCGCAGGTACGCGTGATACTCCGCCGGGAGCCGCCCGCCATCCTCAATATCAATAAAAATGATCCCGCCCCCAGCAAACCCTTCTGCCTTCGCGCTACGTGCCGCCTCTCGGGCGTCCGCTAATCCCATTCTTCCGGCGGCCGCCGCGTTTCGAATCGCATTCCCTTCCCGACCGCGCACCAATAGCAAAAATCCATATCCTAGCGCTTCCATCTCTTTGCGCTTCCCGGTCCACAAGTTGGTCTTCACTCCCGGTGGCGGAGTCAGCCAATATCCCGCAAACGCAAATTCCTTTCGCAGCTCACGCATCGCCGCGTCGCCCGGATAATCATTCCGGTCGAAACCTAGACTCCCCCGCCCTGCGCCCGCTTGCCCGCCAAACGCACCGCCGCCCCCGCAGGCCAACACTCCCGCCAGAACAAAGATGATTCGTTTGCTTTGCAGACACATCCTCAAAGTGCGCGTCACCACGCCACCTGCGGCTACTGGTTCGCCTTGTTAGTCGAGTCTTTCACGGCCTGCTGGGCTTTGTCCGCAGCCTTTTTCGCTTCCGATGCCGTCTTATCCGCGGCCTCTTTTATTTTCTCCGAGCCTTCCTGTGCCGCTTTTTTGGTCGCATCAACAGCGCCCGGCGCCTCTGCCCGCGCCTTGTCCGCAGCCTCTTGGGCGCTTCGGCGAGCCGCGTCAGCAGCATCGGTAGCCGTCTTCTGCATCGCTTCGCCCGTTTCCTTCGCGTCCCGCTTCAGCTTCTGCGAATCGGATCGGCTACAGCCAGCCAGTTCGACCCATCCCATCAGCCCCACTAGCGCCCCCAAAGCAATCCGTCCCTGTTTCCGAGTCTTCATATGGTGCCTCACTCTCCAAGCGATCATGTCCCAGTCCCATTACCACACGCCGCTCTGGTCGTTACCCCATTTCCCTCGCTTTGCCTTGCACAGACGTTCGACTCAATTTCCGCCGAGCTTTGTCTCTAAAACGCGAATTTAACCGGGATCTCCACTCTCACAGCGGCTTCAACTCCTCAATCGCAGGAAACGGCTCAGCTGAAGTAAACGTATGCTCAGGCGGCGGGATCTGAGTCTCCAGCGCGCGTGTCATAAGCGCAATCGCTGTGCCGGCGCTCGGCGGAGTAATCACCGTGGCCGCCAGTTCACCGGCCCGCACCCAGGCTTGGCCCGTGCTGGGTACGCCATCGCAGCCTATCGCCGGAATTTTGGACAGAATGTCCCGGTCCATTTCGCTAGCCAAATCTTTTAGCGCCTTTTTTGCAGCCATGGCCATCGCGTCGTTCTGCGCCGTGATCAGGTCAATGCGAAACCGGTGAGCGCTCATCAGCTTCATCCACGAGGCAACACTTTGGTAAGCGCTCTCTTTCGTCCAATCCCCGACCAGATTCACAAATTGCAAGTTCGCAGGAATCGTCTCACGCAACCCATGGTGCCGTTCAGTGGACACCGAACTCACCGACGGTCCTTGGATATACAAAACAGATCCGCCTCGAGGCAACAATTGCGCAACCTGCTTACCCTGGATTCGCCCCACCTCGACCTGATTTGTGCTTACAGAAAAAATCGGAGAACGATGCGCCTTGCGAAGTTCCGCCGTATATTCCGCATGGCGGCTCACCACCGCCCACCCAATTCCCGCCGCGGCCGCCGTGGAAGCAACTCTCGGAAGGGTGGTCGCTCCCAGCGGCTCCACAATAATCCCTTGCGGCCGAAGCGACGGCTCCGCCTGGATCACTTTCAAAAGTTGCGTACTCTGTGTGATGGCGTCATTCTCGGCATACACAATCTCGACCTCCACACCAAGTTCCTTGGCCGTCGCATTGGCCGACGCCGTTTGCTCCATCTGGTAATCGTTTTCTTTCGTGATCAAAGAAACCACAAAACGCAATTTCGCCATTTCTCTCCGTCAAAGTCCACCATCGCGATTTACTCCGTGCCCTGTGATTGCCCAAAAAACAGCACCATCCTACAACCATCTAACCAACAAGCAACAGCATCGCAAACATCTTCGTTCACATGCTTTCCAAGTCGCCAGCACCTACTCTTTCGTAGCGGCCGGCCTTTAGATCGGTTCTTTCTGCGAATTGGCTACTGGTCGAACGCCGCACGCCGGACTTATCTCCAGGCGTTTATCCCCAAACCTTAGCTGTCCCGCAAACGTCTAAGCTTTACGGAACCATCTCGACCAAATTCGCGTACTTAACGGTGTCATCGAATCAACTTGAAGTTTGTTCACTAAGTATCTGCCACCAGTCCAGGAGCCCGCAATGAACCGTCCCTCTCACCCTTTTCCGCCGCTCGTCCTCTGCTTCTCTGCCGTTCTGCTCTTCTCCTCGTCCGCCCGCGCTCAACAACCCGCCTCAATTTCAAGCCCTTTCTATAACGACCCTTTCTCCCAACTCCAGGCAGACATCCCCAAGCTCATGCAACAAGCCGATGTGCCCGGCCTCTCCATCGCAACCATTCAGGACGGCAAACCGTTTCGCGTCTACAACTTCGGCCTCAAGAATGCCGAAACCAAGCAGCCCGTCAACGACGAAACCATCTTCGAAGCGGCTTCCCTCAGCAAACCGGTTTTTGCTTACGCCGTTCTAAAACTAGTCGATCAAGGCAAGCTCGGCCTCGATGTTCCTCTCAGCGCATACCTTCCGAAGCCATACATAATCGATGATCGCCTCGCGAAAATCACCGCACGCATCGTGCTCAGCCATCGCACCGGTTTCCGCAACTGGCGCGGCGACGATTCCCTCAAAATCTATTTCACGCCCGGAGAACGTTTCAGCTATTCCGGCGAAGGCTACGTCTACCTGCAAACCGTCGTCGAGCAAATTACCGGCAAGCCGCTGAACGACGTCATGACCGATCTCGTCTTCACCCCGCTCGGTATGACCAGCAGCAGCTACGTCTGGCGTACCGTGTTCGACGCACTCACTGCCACCGGCCATGACCCCGACGCGCACCCCGTCGATCTCTGGAAGCCCGATCACGCCGGCTCCGCGTCCACTCTCAACACCACCGCTCACGACTACGAGCTCTTCCTCGCCGCCGTACTCAATGGCACTGGACTCAAACCGTCCACTCTCCGCGAAATGGAAACACCGCAAATCGCCGTTGACCCCGAATGCACCAATTGCACCGACCGCGCCCCAAAAGAACTCTCCAAAAGTCTTTTCTGGGGACTGGGCTGGGGCATCGAACGCAAGGAAGGCAACGGCTCGACAGACAGCAATTCCGAAACTCTCTGGCACTGGGGCGATAACGGCGCTTTCAAATGTTTTGTCGTCGCCAACCCGCGCAACAAATCCGGCATGGTCCTGTTCACCAACAGCGAAAACGGTCTTGCCATCGCTCCGGCAATCGTTCGTGACGCCATCGGCCGGGATCATTTGGCCTTCACTTGGGTCAAATACGACGCCTACGACTCCGATTCTTTCCGCTTCGCAAAAATCGCGCACGAAAAAGGCGCCGACGTCGCCATCAAGCAATTCGACGCCGCACTCAAGAGCACTTCCATCTCCGAAGTTTCCATCAACTCGCTCGGCTACCGCCTGCTCCGCCAAAAACGCTCCGCCGACGCCATCCGCATCTTCCAACTCAATACCGATCTTCACCCGCAATCCGCCAACACCTACGACAGCCTCGCCGAAGCCTACATGAACTCCGGCAACAATCCCCTGGCCATCCAGTTCTACGAAAAATCCCTCGCCCTCGACCCAACCAACTCCAACGCCACCTCGCAACTCAAAAAACTAAAGTCTGCGCAGTAGACGCGTGGACCCCCAACAACTCTGCCTCGCTGCGCCTAAGAAACCATCAGATGATCACGCGTAAAAATTTCCAGCACTGTTTCAATCTCCGCTTCTCACTTTTTCTGCATTTTTCGTACTCTTGCAAAAATAAGTCTTTTATTTTTGAACACTTCTCAAAAAACACTCGGGGGTGGGCCCCTTCCAACCCCTCACTCCTCAACCACTACTTAAACTCCGCGTTCCATCCGATCTCGAAAACTTGATACTCGCAACATATTACTTAAAACCTTCCGCACGTCCATTCCCCGCTCTGTGCCCTCGGGGATGGCGTTTACCCCGACCTCGTCGGGGTGGCAATCCCCCTCTTGTTTACTTCCTCTCCGAAAACTTTCAACTCTTAACTGTCGACTGTCGACCTCTCTACCCCTCCCGCAACTTATGCCCCGCCAAGTTTCCCAGACCGTCATACGCCGCGTACTTATACATTTCGCTCAGCGTCGGGTAATTAAAAACCTGCTCGATGAATTCGTTGATCGTCAACCCGTTGTCCAGCACCATCATGCCGATGTGGATCAGCTCCGTCGCGCTCTCTCCAATAATGCTCACACCCAACAACTTCTTATCCTGTGGCGAAAAAACCAGTTTCAACAATCCCGCCGTATCGCCCGCAATATGTCCGCGCGCATTATTCTCGTAACGTGCGCGCCCCACTTCATAACCGATTTTCTTTTCCTTGCACGAGTCTTCCGTCTCGCCGGCCGCGGAAATTTCCGGAATCGTATAAATCCCCATCGGCAGCATCGAAGCCACCCGCTGCTTGTACTGGAAGCCGAACGCATGGCACACCGCCACGCGCCCCTGCTCCATCGAAGTGGACGCCAGTGCCGGAAATCCGATCACGTCTCCAGCCGCGTAAATATTCGTCACACTCGTCCGATAATTTTCGTCCACCGGAATATATCCGCGATCGTTCAGCGCCAGCCCCGCTTTTTCCAGCGCCAGTCCTTCCACTGCAGCGCGCCGTCCCGCGGCAAACAACGCCGCCTCGGTCGCCAGCTTTTTTCCGCTCTTCATATGCAGCGTCGCGCCCCTCGCCGAATTTTCCACCTTTACCGGCCGCTCGTTGAACCAGAACTCCATTCCCAATTCCTTCAAACGGTCACGCAGCCGCTCGGAAATTTCTGAATCGAGAAATGGAAGCAGTTTGTCGCGCCCGTCCACCAGCGTCACCTTCACGCCCAGCGCCATGAAAATCGAAGCGTACTCGCACCCGATCACTCCGCCGCCGATCACTGCCAGCGATCTCGGAATCCGCTCCATCTGCAAAAACGTGTCGGAATCGAATGTGTGCACGTCGTCGAAAGAGATTTCCGCGGGACGATGCGGCTTCGATCCAGTCGCAATCAGAATTATTTCGCCACGCAACCGCCGCGTGCTGCCTCCATTCGTCGTCGGGTCAGTAATGACGACTGTGTGCACGTCTTCAAATGCCGCTTGTCCCTCAACATACTCAATCTTGTGCAGCTCCAGATTTTTCAGGATGCGCCGCCGCTCCATCTCCACCACTTCCCGCTCGTGGTGCATAAAGTCATGAACCGTCAGATTTTCTTTCAGCGAATAATCGATTCCGTAGAGCCCGCGCTGCCCCAGCCCGGAAAAATACAGCGCCGATTCGCGCAACGTTTTGCTCGGAACGGTTCCGGTATTGATGCAGCTCCCGCCCGGAACTCCCGCGCGCTCGATCACCGCCACCCGCTTGCCGAAATACGCCGCCTGCGCCCCCGCTTTTTCTCCCGCAGGTCCGCATCCGATAATCACCAGATCGAACTTTTCACTCTCCGCTACAATCCGCTCCGCCACAATTTCCTCCGTCACACTCCCACATCATCGCGTGCTCTTTCGCAGCCCAGCAACAGCCTAAAAGACTTTCGCCGCCGCATACGCGCCGCAATGCGAATCGGTGCGGATCAATCAACCCACAATCGCGAATGCTGGGTGCCGTTATGAATCCTGGGCGCAGTTGTAATGACGCACGCGAAATGTCGCCTGATGAATATTTTTCCGGAGCGGGCGAACATCTTGCGGGAGTGCACAAAAGTTTTGCGGGAGGGCCTGGCTTCACAGACTTCGGGAATGTCCCGATGTCCGTCATTCCGAGCGGAACGACCGAAGGTTCCGACCTTGTCGGAAGGAATTTCTCTTTTGTCGGTCAAAGATGATGCGATTTATTGCGCTGGCCGTTGTGTCGCGTAGTATCCGTCGCGCGCCTGAACGATCAATTCTTTCTGCTTCGTGGTCAGCGAAATCTTGTGGTAGCCCGCTTCTTCATTTTTTTCCGGCGCATACGCCAGGCTGTATTGATTGCGCAGGTCTTCCTCGATCTCTGCATAAATTTTATCCACCGTTTCTTTTTTCGATACTTCGTACAGTTTTCCGCCGGTGGCTTTGGAAATTTGCTGCAGAATTTTCTTTCCGTCTGGCCGCTCTTCCTGCGGAAATCTTCCTCCGCGCCGCCCGCCTCCGCGCTGGCCCATGCTAAATCCGCCGCGATTCCCGTTTTCTTCGTCATCCTTGAATAAAATCGAATACACCACCGTGTCCGCGCGCTGCGCCGTTTCAATCGCGGTGGTTAGAGTTTCTTTGCTGCCGTGATCCACTCCGTCGGAAAGAATAATCAGCGCTTTGCGGCCCTGTTGTTTGCTCATCAATTCATCGGACGCCAGATAGATCGCGTCATACAGCAACGTTCCTCCGCCCCTTCGCCGCGATCCTCGTCCATCTCCACCACCTCTGCTACCGCCGTTGCCGCCACCGCCGGAGTTGGAATCAAATTGCGGCGTCTGCAAAGCTTGCAGCGCCGCTTGCAATTTCGGCCGCGAAGACGTGAACTCCTGCAGCAATTCCACTTCGCGATCGAAGTGAATCACAAAATCCAGATCTTTCTCCGGCCGCAGCAAATGATCGAGAAAGCTGTAGCTGGCGCTGCGTTCCTGTTCCAGAACGCGTCGCTGGCTCAAGCTAGTGTCCACTAATAATCCGAGACGCAATGGCTGATCGCTTTCGCGCACAAAATAATTTATGTTTTGCAGACGGCCGTCTTCTTCCAGAACAAAATCGTCTTTGGCAAGATTGGAAATTATTTTCCCGTGTTTGTCGCGAACCGTTGCCAGCACGCTTACAGTTTTCACCTCGACCGCGATTTTTCCCGGAGACTGCGCCTGCTGATTTTGTGCTGGCTGCGTTTGCTGCGCGGGCAGACTTCCGGCGGACACCAAAAGGAAAGAGAAAATGGCAACGAAGATTTTTCGCATGGGAACTCTGTATGATTTTCCCGAAAACTCGCAAATTAGTTCCAGGTTTTTAAATTAAGGGAGAAGAGAAGATGGCCTGGTTTTGCCGAACCCCATAACTCATATTGTCATTCAACAATAATCCGGTCCGACCACTCCACGAGCGAGACAAAGATCGCTGGACTTCCGAATTTTGCTCCCCACTGATTCAAGTCTGTTTCCGTCACCCCACGGGCCCGGGAGCAGGCTCCTCAAGCGAAGATCGGAATATGTTTTGCCACAACTTTTTCGAGAGTTTCGCTCAACGGTGGCCAGCCAACCGGCAGGATCGCGTTCACCATCGACTTTCGCAGCAAAGAGGTGGCCTCAGCGAGAAGGAAGATTTGTACTTCGTGGCCAGCTTCTGCGAGCACGAGTCCGTGCGCGAAAGGAAATGCAGCCCTTGTTGGGTCATCGGGTCCCCACGCGCTCTTCATCATGATCTTCAGAGGCTTTTTAGACTCCTGCGCCTTCGTGCCCAATGCCAGAAAAGGTAAGCCCGCCAGCTGAGCCAAGAACCTGCGTCGCGCCATTTTTTTTGTCTCCTGAGTTGGGATTCGGCCAAAGCAAACGGTCGCAAGTCTACTCCTTTCTCTATTCGTCGCCCAGGCCTAATCGCGCGAATCTACAACGCCATGTCAAACGCCATCATCTGATACCGAATCACGATTCACCGCGTCCTCGGAAGTGAATTTGCCGTTCTCGGGGCAGATTCCACATGGTTTCCGCTTTGCCGATCCGGGAGTGGAGCTCATCAATTTTCTGACACGAGTTGGGGGAAGTGGTGCCCCTTAACGCGCACCTAAGCTCGCTGCCTATAGAACTTTCAGGTTCGAGAGTTCGTATGGTCCTCTATGTAGCAACGGATAACTGGGTAGATCGGGCGTGCCCAAGCCGGGTTCATATTCGTTGGTAACCTTTGGGGGGCGATCTTGAGCAATCGACTGTTAGCAAGGACGCTGACTGCGCTCATCGTTCTGAGTGTTGGCTCGGAGGCACAAGCGCAGCGCGTTGTTGATCAGGGCATAGTAATCGAAAATGTCACTCTGATCTCGCCGGAACGCGCCGCTCCGCTGCTTCATGCTGATGTTGTTCTGCGCGACGGCAGGATCGTTGAGATCGGCACAAACTTGGCTCCCGGTCCGCATGCGCGGCGGATTGACGGCACCGGACGATTTCTGATTCCTGGACTGATCGATTCACACGTGCATGTGGGTCACTCCGCGGCGCTGGATGACGACGCAATCGACGCCCATCCGGAACTTTGGGCCGCGTATCGTGCGCAGGTTCCGCGTGCCTATCTCGCCTTCGGCTTTACGTCCATCGTTGATCTCGACCTCACGCAAAGTGACCAGGCATGGTTTGAAGGCACACCGCTGCATCCTCGTTTTTACTCGTGTGGCAGAGGGATAAAAGTCGCTGGCGGATATATGGCATTCAATGTTCCGCCGCCCTCATCGCCGAACTTTCCCAACTTGGTCTATGAACCGAACGAAGCGGAACATTGGCCCAAATCACTGAACCCTGGCGACTACACACCGGAACGCGCAGTGTCGCGCGCGGCGGACGCCGGAGCCGTTTGCGTGAAGACCTTCGTGGAATCTGGCTTCGGCACGTTCCACTGGCCCTATTTGCACACTGAAACACTGCAAAAGACCCGGGCCGCTGCCAAAGAGCGCAAGTTGGTGCTGATGGTTCATGCCACCAGCGTTGACAGTTGGCGGTCGGCGCTCGATGCTCATGCTGACATCATCGCGCACGGTCTCTGGGTTTGGCCGGGCGATTTCGCCGATTCCGTGCCACCTGCGGCCGCGAGCAAAGTGATTGCCGCTGCAGCGCGTACGGGCACCCATGTACAGCCGACGCTGCAAACAGTTGCCGGCGAGCGCGCGATGATCGACCCAAGCCTGCTCGACGATCCCAGACTCACTATGGCACTGCCGCCAGCGGTGATAGGTTACCTGCGGTCTGGCAGCAGGTGTGAAGGCCCGCACGGCGCTGCTGGACGAATACCGCAAAGCCTCCCCACCACCCGGCTTCGAGCCATTGCTCAAGTCCGCAATTGAAAGAACTCGGGCGACGTTCAAAATCATGTTGCAGGACCATGTTTCTCTCGTTTTCGGGAGCGACACACCCGGTGTCGATGGCTTCGGCAATCCGCCGGGGCTGAACGGGCGGCTCGAATTGCAGAATTGGGCGGACGCCGGTGCTCCGCTATCTCTGATCTTGCGCGCCGCGACGCTCGACAACGCAACGGCGTTAGGACTGTCGCAGGAACTAGGCTCCATCGAGGTTGGCAAGAGAGGTGACTTGCTCCTGCTCAAGGACAATCCGCTCACGAATGTCTCGGCGTATGACTCGATAGAGACGATCTTTCTCAATGGCAAACCAATTGCGCGAGATGCACTGCGCGCAATTAGCGAAGAGCAACCCCAACTCTAGTTTTGCTCGAATCCAGCCTTCGTTCTGACGAGCAAACAAGAAGTAATCCCGGCGTTCCGACGACCTTTCTCGGAACTACGTGTGTAAATCATGGATTTTGTGAATAAGGGTTCGGGGCTACAGACCGCACTGAAACATGTTTTCGGGACGCTGCTGAGCCTGGCGCGGAGAATTGCGTTGACAAGGATAAACCCAGTGGATACTGTCGGCGCACACTGGCCGGTGCTGCAGGCGCAAGCCTTATAATCCAGATTACCCATTAGACAGAACGTCGTATCCCTGGCCATCCGCGAACCTGCGAGTGATCGACGAGGGATGGCCTCCCAACGTATTGCGCCGCAGCCTGCCAGCGAAATCCAGGAGAGAGGATACAATCAATGAAGAAACGGATAGCGGGCCCGCTTTTGTTTGTGTTGGCAGTGATGCTTGTACCGGCGGCTCTTCCCCAAATGGAATCGACATCGATCGTGTACACCTATGTCAGCCAGTTCCAAGTCCGAGGGCGAATTGGGCGGCCTACCGGAGGATACCGAGAAGACGTTCGTTCCGGTTGCGAGAAGATGTTAGCCGACGGGATAATCCTTAGCTGGTCCACCTTCGAGCAAGCCGTACACACAACTGACGGATATACGCACGGCGCGGCGTGGTCGTCCAACAGCATCGCGGGGCTCATGAAGGCGCTCGACGAAATTCGCAAGAACGGTCCACGGCCGGCGCAAATCGCAGCCACCAAGCATGAAGATTTCTTAATGCAAGCGAGAATGTACCATGGCGGCAACGGATCACAAGCGTACCTGCGCGTGGTCTGCTCAATGGCAAAGGCCGATAAGCGGGAAGGTTACACCGCAACGCTCAAAAAGCTCCTAGTGCCGACGTTTGAGGAACAGCTCAAGCAGGGCGTGGCTACGTACTATGGCGTCGACGAGCAGTACGTAAACACTTCGGCGGCGTCCACGCGCTGCGTCGTCATCACTTATCCCAATGCCGAAAGCATGGACAAGTGGGCAACAGCCATCAACGCGACGATGGGTAAGTGGAGTCCGGCGGAACGCGCAGAATTCGCAGGTGCCACCGTGCCCGACAGTCGGCGCGACATCTTGGCGCGGATCACGCACTCCGGCCATAAATAGCTCATTCCTGAGAGTGCGTTTTTCAGTCGCAGCTGTTTCATGGTGGGCGTTCGAGAACTGTGACTTCGCTGCGAGGAGCGAGAACAATTCAAGTAATAGAGGATCGCACGATTCTGAAACCGTAGTCGGTGTATTTGAACTCTGGCGGAATACTCGATCGCGCGGCAGTGCGGGCAACCTTTATGTGATGCCGCCAGGAGCCACCTCGCGAGGCTCGGCGGCCAGTGTTGGCAGGCCCTTGCGGATTTCGTTCGGGAGAGTAACTGTAGTAGCCGGCGTCGTACCAGTCGATACACCACTCATGCACGTTGTCACCCAGATTGTAAAGCCCGTAAGCGTTGGGCGGATAGAGACCTACTGGCTCAGGCCCGCTCTTCCAACGTCGGGCGTAATCGGGAAGCTGCTCCGGAGGTGTATCGCCCCACGAGTATAGTGAGTGCTCGCCACCGCCGCGAGCTGCGCGCTCCCACTCAGCTTCGCTAGGCAAGCGGTAGGACCGGGAAGTCGCGCGATTTAGCCACTCGCAATAGCTGACAGCCTCATGCCACGATATCGCGACGACAGGCATCTTCGGATGATTGAAGTTTGGATCGTTCCAGCAACCCGGCCGAGGATAACTCATTGCGGCAAGAAAGCAGGCATACTCCTGGTTCGTGACCTGGTAAACAGCAAGCTCGAAGGCGTCCACCCAGACGCGATGCATAGGCTTTTCATCATCGCGCCCAATTTCGCAGCCCATCCAGAACCAACCCTCTGGGACTCGAGCCATCACTGGTTCGCTGGCTTCGATCCGGGCCGTTAGAGGAGCTGTCATGCAGCGGCTGTCAATCCGAACTTTCACGTGCAACTGGGTCTTTACGAAGACACAATACGCTGCCGAAACGCTCGGTGCAAAGGCTGTGTGGATCTGTCTTTGTTGACCTCGATGCGTATCAAGTTCTCCAAATCCGTTTCTGGACAACTCTTGTGTAACCGACAATTCGCCCAGAATGTCGCTTTCCTTTCCGTCCAAAGCCGACCCGGAACGAATGGCTGACTTTTGCAAATCGGCAAAGCGCTATCTGATCGTGTTGCTGACAAACGACCTCGCATGGCGAGTCTGAACATGGGTGAGTTACTGCGCCAATTGAGGATCACGGCATCGCCCTGGCCAATGACCACAAATTGGTCGCCTTCGTTGAGCCCAGCCTTCGAATGATGTAATCCGCGTTTGAGCTTCTTTTAGCGGACGGTCGGTTACAGCTGATCAGGCACCTTATTTTCTGGGTCGTAGACACGCGAAGCACAGGCACGATGGACGATCTTCACCCACCTGACATCGTTCGAAAGGAACCTGCAGTTACGGACGAAGAAGCGGATCAAGAGTGCCGTGCAAGTCCGGATCACGTTTCCAGAAGCCACTTTTTCTTTATGTTGAGCTGTCTGATTTTTCAAATCTAGCGTCGATCGCGGAATTCCGAGTCTGGCAGCCGCTCCATTTCCGGCAACTTTTCCGTTGCTTTCCGCCAGAGCAGGGCCGCAGTTTGCGTCTTTGCCGGAGCCGTGATGAACCATCCGAGCGCTGCCGCAAGAAAAGAGTGCTTTTTTTTCTGACAGCATTCACCAGCAATCAGACAGTTTATCAAAAGAAAGAATTGTACCGCCCCAGCGTTATACTCGGTGCATGTTTCGCTCGTTCTTTACCGCGGCGATCCTCACCTTCGTGAATCTCGTGATTGTCTCGCCGCCGACAACGCCAGGGAGGGAAACATCGGACGCTTTCCCGCTCGGAGTAATCATTCCCAAAGTTGCAGCTAGCGCGAACACCAAGCAGACCTATGCGCTTTACCTTCCTTTGACCTATTCACGCAAGCAGCGCTGGCCTGTTGTCTACGTTTTTGACCCGGGCGCGCGCGGTACGTTGGCCCTGGTGCAGTTCCAGCACGCCGCGGAGCTCCATCGATTCATCGTCGCGGCTTCCAACAATTCCCACAATGGACCGTGGGCTCCCGAATTCGAAGCTGGCGATACTATGGTCAGAGACACACAACAGCGTTTTTCCGTGGACACAAGACGCATCTACTTCGCCGGATTTTCCGGCGGAGCACGTGTGGCTTCGCGGCTCGCGCAGCTCTGTAAATGCGCCGCTGGCGTCCTGCTGAGCGGTGCAGGCTTCTCTCGCGATTTCCCGCCGTCACCGGACTCCCGGTTTGCGGTTTTCTCCGCCGTCGGCAACGCAGATTTCAATTACAGCGAAATCATCCCTCTCCAGGAGGCCTTGGAGAAAGCAGCGTTTCCCCACTGGCTGACGGTCTTTGACGGCGGGCATGAGTGGGCGCCGCCAAAGGTCATGGACCGAGCACTCGCTTGGTTTCGCATTCAATCTGCAAACTCTCCGCGCGAGGCCCGTCCGGTCGCTTGTGATGAAGGGTTCCTCGCGGCTGAATTCGCTGCGGCGCAAACGCGTGCGCAGACGCAGGAGCAAGGGGGCGACCTGCTGACCGCTTGGCGCGAATATCGGCAAATCGCTGCGACCTTCGAGCCATTGTTTGATGTATCCGCAGTTCGCGCGAAAGCCGCGCAACTCGGAAACCAGAAAGCCGTGCTTCGTGCCACCAAACGTGAAAAGAATGATTTCGAAGAACAGGATCGTCTGAGCGGCGAAATCCTTGCGGCCTCTGCCTCGAACCGAGATAACCCCGCGCAAACGGTATCTGAGCAAAGCGCTGTGGTGCTCGCGAAGAGTCTTCGCCTTCGCGTCGCAGGAGAAAAAAGACCGGAACAGGCCATGGTCTTCAAGCGCGCGTTGTCGGGCGTGTTCGTCGGTTCCATGGAAGCAGCTCTAGACGCACTCGACAAAAAAGACTATCTCCGCGCCGCCCGGCAATTCGCCTGCGCCAGCCAAGCCAACCCCGAATCCGAATGGGCCCTTCGCAATCTCGCGATCGCTCGCGTCCTCTCTGCTGACCGCAAGGGCGCGTACGAAGCCCTTCGCTCCGCACGGAAGATTACGAAGGACGCGTCCGGCTTTTCGGACTGGATGAAACAAGAGCCCGCTTTCGAGTCTTTGCGCTCGGCCTCAGAGTTCGTTGCGCTCAGTGCGAGCCCGTGAAAGACGTCCTTTTTGCAACTGGGAGCCGTCGAGCCTGCTAGAACGCTTTACGAAATGACCAGAAAGAATGTGGGGATCTCGGAGTGACACGAAAGATTCGACAAGAAATTGGGAATGCTCATTGCAGTCTTTGCAGTCTAGTCTGCCTGCAATCGCCTGGGGCACCCGTCAGCACGAAGGAAGCCCAGAAATAAGGATTGTTTCCGAGTGCGCCATCTGTAGAGCGTCATGGGAAGCTTTGGCAACTTCAATTGAGGTGTGGGCTTCAGTGCGTTCCGCCTGGGAGAAAGAACAGAGCGTTGTCAGGGCCGCTGCCTGCCGACCGCGTTCCGGCGCGCCGCATTGACCAGGTCTTGAACGACTTAATTTCCGGTGCGGAGACGGACATTCTTTTAGTGACCTTCGCCGCGTACAAGATAAAGCTACCACTAACAGAGGCTCTAATTTCAGCCAGTCGTAGAAAGGTTCCGATTCGAATGGTTTTAGAATTCGAAGCGACTTCGCAAAATCAACTCTCTACCGATGCCTTAAAGGCCTTTCCCATCGACCTGATCGCTATATCAGAGATCTACTTCTGGCCCTCGCCTTCAAATAGTTTGTTCACGCTCCATCGAGCGGAAAGGCTCGACCCACTGCCACGCTAAAAATTGATGGCGTCCCCATGCCGTCCGGCAACTTAACAAGGCGGGCTAGTTCTATAACTTTAGTACCTTGACAACCGAATCACTTCTCGTCTATCTTGCCCGTGCATTTTATCGGCACTTCTTTTCTTGACAACTCTGGGGCAACCTATGCCGAACGATCGGTTTTCACACGGAAGTGTGCACTGCCTCTCGGCGAAGCGTCCCGCTTGTTATTTCTACGCCACGATCATTCCCGTGCTCATGTTGTTGTTGTCCCTCGCCAGTGCGGCCTTCGCACAACATGGCGCGCAAACCGCTCCTGCCGCTCTGGATCAATTGGTGGAAAGCTCGGCCACGATACTTCGTGGTCATGTAATCTCCGCGGTTGCTGAGCCCCATCCGCAGTTTGCCAATCTACAAACGGTGTTGGTCACCATTTCCGTGATTAAGGTTATGAAGGGTCAGGCGCCATCGATTTACACCTTTCGACAATTTGTTTGGGATCCGCGCGATGTGGCGGATAGCGCCGGTTACCGCAAAGCGGGAGAGCTTCTGCTGTTTCTAAATCCGGTTTCACAGTACGGGTTGACGAGTCCCGTTGGGCTCGATCAAGGCAGGTTTCGCGTTATTCGAGATACAAAGGGTAGAGGATTCGCCGTGAATGGCAGAGGCAACTTTGCATTGTTCGATCAAGTCTCGAACAAAGCTTCGACTCGCGGAATTACGCTTTCGCGGCAAGCGCAAACAATGATGGCGAAGTCAGGCGGGGTGGCATCGTTGGACTCTCTGGAAGAGACCATTGCCGCGCTTGTGGGGAAGAACCAGTGAGACGCCGACTATCCGCGATTTTTCTTGCCTCTCTTCTAACCAGCGGCTTGGTTTTCGCGGGCGGCCCGCTGATCGTGACCGGGCCGGCAGCCCTGCAGCCGGGCCAGGCCTTTGTTTGGCCTGCGGGAGTAGCGATTCACTATACCGTGGATTCCGGGCCACTCAGCGTGAATCCATCTGGGCAAACCGTGGTCGCGAATGCGCAAGGTCTGGCTCGCGTACAGAGTCTTTTTCAGAACTGGCAGTCGGTTTCTACCGCGTCTATTGCTTACACCTACGCGGGACCAATCACCGGGATCAGCGGCGGCGATGTGAAGACAATTCAGGATTTCAACACTGTAAAGGGCAGTTGCGATGGCGGTTCGCAAAATCCGGTGATCTTCGATGCCAACGGCTCTCTGTTGCATGCGTTAGGACTGGATCCCCTGGTGATCGGTTTTTCTTCGACGTGCAAGCTGGACACTCAGGCAGGCCACATCACCTCAGCAATGATACTGCTCAACGGTTCCTTCCAGGATGGCGTCACTAACGCGGCATCAAATAATTTTGAGCTTTCCGCGGATCAATTCGACGAAGCGATCACCCATGAAATGGGACACTTTTCTGGCCTCGGCCATTCACAAATCAACCTCGATCTTTTTCAGAACGGTCAAGTGAATAATTGCGACGTCGATGAGTTAGCGGGTCTGCCGCTGATGTTTCCGGTAGCGTTTTGCCAGTCCCGCAAATCCGCGGGTTTGCCGATTCTGTCCCCGGATGATGCCGCGTGGATTTCGAAGCTATATCCGGGACCAACTCTTGCCTCGACCTACGGAACCCTCAGCGGGTTTGTCTTCTTTTCAGACGGAATTACGGCAGTGCAGGGGGTCAATGTCGTCGCTCGACGCGTGGATGATCCCTCCACTACGGAGGATGAATCCAAACGGATCGCGTTTTCCGTGGTTTCGGGCTTCAACTTCACGGGCAATCCTGGTCAGGCGATCACAGGCGATAACACAAACGGTAGTTCGTTCGGCAGCCGCAATCCCGCCCTCATCGGCTATTACGAAATTCCCGTTACCTCCGGCACCTACACAATTCAGACCGAGAACATTGATTCTGCGTTCGTCGGCGGCTCAAGTGTCGGGCCTCTCGACCCGCCTCCCGTCACCTACGGTGCTGCGGAATACTGGCACAACTACGAATCCGCCTTCGACAATGCTGCGCAGCAGGACCCCATCACCGTCCAGGCTGGACAGAAAATCAGCAACATCAACATCATTCTCAATGGCACTCCCCCGCGGTTTGACCAGTTTGAAGATGGAGAGGTCCGCTTGGGACCCATGAACGATCCCTTTGTCTTTCGGCCATCCCGCGCTCCTTCGCTTCCCGGAGCGCTCTCGTGATCAGCACCCGCCGCGCATGTCAGCGCACTCCCAGTCGTCTTTGCTGTGACCTTCGTCGCGGGATGCGGCGGCGGCGGCACGACCCCTCCTCCACCACCTCCACCTCCTGCCGAGACCATCACCATTACCACTAACGCCACGATCCAGTGCGCGCGAACTCTTCCTTTTACGCAGACTGTTCAGGAGACCGGTGCTGCCAGCGCCGTCACCTGGTCCGTCATTTCCGGCCAATTACCCGATGGCCTTACTCTCGATAGCAAAACGGGAACAATTTTCGGAACGCCCACCAGCACCGCTGTCGTAAGTTCGGCCACGATTCAGGCCGCCGACGCAAAGGCCAACGGGAGCCAGTCGTTCTTCTTCGAGGTGTTCGATCGCCTGGTCATCAATCCGGCGCCCCTAGCCGCTGCACACACTAACGCGCCGTATTCCCAATCCATAACCGGCCAGGGATCTTCCGCGATCGCATCCTGGACCATCATTTCTGGACAATTGCCCCCTGGAATGACCCTCGGCAATAGTCAGTCGAGCGCCAACGTTGCCATCATCTCCGGGACTCCCACGCAAGTGGGTTCGTTTTCGTTCACCATTCAGGCCACCGACTATACTCTGCCCCAGACGGCAACTCTCTCCACAATTATCGTCGTGGATTCCCACCTCACGATCACCAAAGCCACCTTGAAGGACGGTGAACAGACGCAGTCCTACACAGACACCTTTACGGCCGTGAACGGCACGGCTCCTTTGAAATGGACGCTCAACGGTGCACTGCCCCCAGGCTTGACCCTCAATGCCAGCACCGGTCGGGTCAGCGGCACGCCCACCCAATGGGGCGGTTACCCTTATACCGTCACCGTCGCCGATTCGAACGCCACTCCCCAAACGGATTCGGGCCAGAGCCTCGTTAACATCGTGCAAGCCGTCCACATCATCGGATCTCTCAATCCCGCCTACATCAACACGCCCTACACAACCTATCTCACCGCCATCGGCGGCTACTATCCTTATACTTGGACCATTACTTCCGGAAGCTTGCCTCTCGGTCTCACTCTCGGTAGCGCCGGTGGCTTCATCGTCGGAACTCCCACACAAATAGGCTCCTACAGCTTCGTCCTACAAGTTATCGATTCGGCGTCGCCGCCTGTCGTAGCGTCGCAATCCTACACGATGAACGTCACGCCCACTCCCGTCAGTGTTCTCGGCAATCCACTTTCTCCCGCTCCCGTCAACGTTCTCTATCACTCTCAGATTCCGATCTCCGGGGGAACTCCGCCCTACTCCTTCTCTATCTCCTCGGGCAACTTGCCCGGCGGCCTCACTCTCGACCCTTCCACCGGCTACATTGACGGCACTCCGACTCAGGTTGGCACCTTCAACTTCACCGCCACCGGTAAGGATTCCAGCTCATCTCCTCAGACCGCGAACGCAAATGATTTCATTCAGATCCGGAAGGGGCTCGGTCGCAACGACTCCATCGCCACCGCCACGCCCCTTGGCAATAGCGCTGATCTGAATATCCCCGTCGCCCTCTCCATCAGCCCTTACATCGACCCGATCAACGCCTCCACTCCGAATCCAGACACCGACTATTACCGCCTGGTCGCCAGCGCTGGTACCACCGTTCACGTGGAAACTTTTGCCCAGCGTAGCTGGGGTGCGAACACTCTCGACAGCGTCATCGAACTGCTCGATCAGAACGGCACTCGCCTGCAAACATGTGGCTTGCCTTCTTTCACCTCGTCCTGCCTCAACGACGATATTGACGCAACTACCGTAGATTCTGCTTTGGACTTCAAAGTCCCAGGCATCGCCGGCAACCAGCTGACCTTCTACGTCCACGTTCTAGACTGGCGTGGTGATGCCCGCCCAGACATGCAGTATTACCTGAACATCAGTGGCGTCAACGAACCCCTCAAAATCACGACTTCTCTTGGGATTGGCTCGACCCGCGGCGTGAATTATCAGCAACAGATGGCCAGCACCGGCGGCACCGGTAGCGTTTCTTGGTCTGTCAAAACAGGCACCCTCCCTACCGGCTGGTCGCTTTCGTCTACTGGACTCCTGAGTGGCGTCGCCACTACCGATGGAAACTATTCCTTCAGCATTCAGGCCCGCGACTCCGCCAATCCTCCCCAGACCGTTCAAGTCCAATACACTCTGGTGATCGCCGAGCCCGTCACCATTACCAGTTCCCCCACCTTTCCCAACGCTTGCGTCAGTAAGCCATATTCCTTTACCGTCACCACCTCTGGCGGCATTCCCCTCATTCAGTTCAGCTTCAGTTCGAACTCCTGGGTGGGCATCAATCTCAATCAGTCCACCGGCACCTTCAGTGGCTCTAGCAATGTCACCGGCACTTTTACCGGAAGTCTCGGCGCCATTGACAGCGCACAACCCTACTCGACCGCTGGACAAACTATCACCTTAACTGTCGTCAGTTGCCCCTGACCCCGGTTACCAAATTCCTGATCCAAGCGAATCTGCAGGCGCGCGGAAACAGCTGGCGATAGGGTTTGTGTGGGCCTGAATCTATCGAACGAGCTTTGGCCCGAGATCCGATCGTGCAGAAGGTACGCGGAGGGCATGACATCCTCAAATGATGCGAAACAATGGTGGCCGGGGTGGGAGTCGAACTCCGGCCCGGTATTGAAAACGCGTAAGTTAAGTTATTCATTTCATGTACCGCCAAGTACGCCAGAAACGCTAAAAACGCAACAGTCGGGTACGCGGCGCAGAAAGGGTTATCTACCAATTGCGGCGGACGCGAAGAAGGCCGCAAATCCGGCGAGTAGGAGAAAAAACGCGGACTTGGTTTGCTTCCAGTTCAAGGCAACATAAACAAGCTGAAGGATTGGAAATAACAAACAGCCAAGTCCCCAAAGAATTCCTTTCTGCCAGGCCAGGGCGACGATCCTGGGCCCACCGAATAGGCACAATACGTAACCCGTCCAGAGGAAGATCAAAGCCACCATTAATCTCCGCAGTCTGCAGGGTGCTGCATGCCGCCAAAATCAGTCTCTGCGCCCTACCGTTGCGCCACGAGCTACAGCTTTTTTTCCCTTAGTTGACGATCATTGTGCAGTGGCGTCCTTTCACATGCCAGTGGCCGTCACTCTTTGCCATCACAAAGGACTGACTGGTTTTGCAATGTGTCCCGCACATTAGAACGTACTTCAGCAGGGCATATTGGTGCCTTTTATCGAACGCGATCTCAGAAACCAACAGAAAACTCGACTGCAGCACGCTCTTTGCGCCAGCAGACTTAGGTCCCACGGCATTTTCCTCGATGTGCTTCTCCTCCTGTCAGTGTTGCCGGACATCTTGTTTTGCACCAAGGGGTTGTTCACAACGTTACTTCAGTCGATGTTGTATCCTGTTGAGTGATGCTTGTCATTAAATCATTAAAACGCGAAGGTTTAGAAAAGCTGCCTTGACTGGAAAATTGCTGAGGCAGGTCGGGGTGTATTGAAGCACGAGTTCGATTCCAGAATCTGACTAAACATGAGCCGCGTTCTCAAAGCTAAAAGGCAAGTCTCGCTAGAATTAATGTGAGATTCAGGAGATTTGATTGAAATTCAATGTTGCATACCAGCGGGCGGTAATCGGGAACGACATCGAAATCCAGATCGATGCGGAAAACGAGGAGATCATCTCCGGCGTGAACTGTACTCTGGACGGCTTTGGAATCGCTTCTGACGACCTGAGCGAAACTCCAGTAGTATCGTTTCATCGAACTCTGAGTCGAGTTGGCGAAGCGAGACCCGGAGAAGTTCACAGATTGCTTGTCGAGGTTCGTGGCAATCCGGCTGCGGCAGCGGTGTATGCCTCTAGGATCTGGACCGATCTATCCTAGAGCGTCAGGCATTCCAATAGTTCTTGCCTGACTCAATTTCGGGAATTCAGAAATCTGTGCAAATGCGGGAGCGGACCAAGAGTGGGTATGGAGTCCTCATTGCGCCAGAAGAACCGGCAGAGGCAGGCGGACTTGGCGTATCAATAAGTTTGTGGAGTTCATCTCCTGTACGTCTGCTGTACGCCTGATTGTCTCGATTTCTTGAGGCTCGAGATGATTCTTTTGTTTGGTCTCTGGATGCCAACCAAGTCTCTCAAATGCGGGACCGTGTCCATTCTGCCTTCCGTGAGCTTTTGGAGCACGAATGCTTGTGTTCCAGTTCCACTCTATGAACGTCGTTTTCAAAACAGCTAAAAAGGAACCCTGGCTCGGGACGAAGGACCGTGCGACAGGAGTTTCGGAGCCCGAGGCGCTACCGATACAGTACATCTAATCTTTCGAGACAAAGACTTCTGGGAGGAAGATGGTGCTGTGTGGAGTTGCCTAGGTAGCTGAGGATAAACGGGGCCTGCTTAAGAGCACGGCCCGTTTCGGTTCGTTGGGATGACGCTTACGAATAATCTCAGATTCCGTCGGAAACACGGCCCACCGCAACTCGCTCAGTAGGTGCGCGCGCGCTAGCCACAATATGTGGGCCAGGGGGCAGTTTCGCCCGCCAGGCACTACGCACTCAGTAGCGTCTTGCTTACTCTCGAGGTGGGTGCAGGGGCGCAAGCGCCGAGGGGACGATTCGTTGGATAAGAGTTCGATAATCGGGTTCATCGCGCAGGTTTTTGAAAGCGGTATCCATCGCGAGATACAGCAAATAGTTCTCGCGCTTATTGTACGCTGTCTCCAGGTACTGAAAGGCCTCTTCCTTCTTGCCCAGCCGGGCATACGTTACGGCTAAGGCATACGCAGGCACGGATCTTTTTTCGTAGAACTGCCTCTGAATCAGCAGCGTGTTCTCTAGCATCTTCACACTCCCAGCCTTCGCGAACCCGTCTTTCGCTGCCCTTACGAGCGCGAGTTCTTGCTGGTCGTGGGTAAGAAGAGCGGTCTTTTCCCATTCGGACAGATAGTCTTCATAGTCCTGACGGTTAAAGTAGATTTCGGACAAGTATTTGTGCGTGGAGGCAAAGGATGGTTCCGCGTCCTGAATTTGTTTCAACAGAGTCACCGCATCATCCGTCTGACCGGCGGCGCTCAGCATCAGGCCTTTGTCCGCCAGAATGGACTTTGACGAAGGATCGAGCCGCCGGGCTGTTTCGATCTGCGCCAGTGCTTCTGGAACGCGCCGGCTCGTTAACAGAAAGGTCGCGTACCAATGATGGGCACGCGCGTCATTGGGATTCAGAACCAACGCGCGCTTGAACTCACGTTCTGCCCCGACAGCATCCCAATTCCAGAAAAACGTCACAAAGGCCAGAGAGGTATGTGCTTCCGCCAAGCTGTCGTCCAATTCGACCGCCTTCGTAGCTGCTGCCAGCGCCCGCGGATACGCTTCGCTGTCGGGCATGGCGCTGTACTCACGCAGCAGGTTGTAGCTGTCTGCCAGCCCTGCGTAGGAATTGGCATAACCCGGATCGCGCGCAATCGCTTGCGTGAAATAATCCACCGCACGGTTGAGATCGTCGGGAGTTCGCTTATTCCAAAAGTAGCGGCCCTTCAGATAAAGGTCCTCGGCTTCAGAGTATGAGGAGCCAAGCGAACCTCGCGCAGCGGTATTGGTCGTCTCCAACGCATGCACCCCAAGGCGGTGACCGCCACTGTAAAAAACCAGTACAGCTATCAGAATTCCGCATGCCGCCAAAACCCCTGCCAGTTTTTCGACTGAATGAAGGTGGGAACGCGTCTTAGCCACTCTGCCTTGTACCTTAGGGCTCTCTCCCTGAGGTCCGCGCGAATGGATTTCGGCATTAACTGCCTGCGATGCCATCAGCCATTGGCGGAGTTCGCTTTCGTAGGCGAAGACTCGTCCTTTTGCCCCGCCCGGAATGCGATGCACAGGCAGCGCCTGCTCTTTTTCCCATCGGCGCACAGTCCTCTCGTCGCGTTCGAAGAAGGACGCTATTTCCTTCCAGGAATCAAGGCGGCGCCCAGGATTCTCGTGTGCCAACTGGCCCATGAGGCCTACCCTGTCCAACTATGTCCGGTTGTGTCCGGTTCCGCCTGTTGCTTGGTAGCGAGACCCCAAGTATACCCATGCCAAGTTTCGCCAGGCAAGACATAAGAAGCATTAATCGCACCGACCAGCCGGAAATGCTGTATTCAGGGACCGAGTTGGTCTCGGCCACAAATCAATTTTGTTCGTGACTGGGTTCACAACCATTAGGGAGGGCGAGGTCCCGACGGTAACCGTAGCGGTGACAAATTGGGCGTGCAGGGAGGCACAGCGGAAGGAGAATATGGGGTCTGCCTCCCGACTAACGGTAGCAGCAGGAGTTTCACAATTGCACGAGCATGATTAAGACCTGTTCCAAATGCAGGTCAACCAAAGTAGAAACCATTAACGTGGAGATGGCATTCGCACGTGCCAAAGCCGAGCCAGTTTACGTACTTACTGTCAACTCGGTTTGCTTGGACTGCGGTTTTGCTGAATGTTTCCTTCCACAGGAATCTTTGGCGAAACTCAAAGAACTAGTTCAAGCCTGACGACCTGTTCAGACTCTGTTCTGGCCCACAGTAGCATGCGGAAGGGATGGCAGTCCCTTGCCTGCTCTCAGCACCGCTCACGGAGTGCCAGTCAGACCAGAACCGACTCGTGATGTCACTCTCAGGTGAGAAACTCCGCGCAAGAATACGGAGGATAAGTGGCGAGAGTGTTCAAGTTCATTGATGTCTCGGGATGCGAAATACATACGGTAGAGGACCCCGACGATAAACTTCCGGTTCCCACAAGCAAACAAGTGATTTCCATCGGGTCCAGTAGGATGCAAGTGGAATCAGTGACTACGCTCGGGGACTCAGAAGCGTTTAGCGTCTATTTTGTGCAGGTTCGAACTTCTGTAGGAACCAACTAGCTTAGCTACTTTCCGTCGCAAAATAGCTCGCTTTGAATGAGCTATTGGTTTCTACAGGCCGTCTGATTCTGCTTGGACGTTTTGATTTCTGCCGCTCGACCCGTTTGCGTTGCGAGTCGTGGCGGTTAAGACCTCAGGCCCTTTGCAGGGACAGGCAGCGGCCGATCTGGATGATGTTGTCCGCGAGTTCGGCCAGCTTCGCTTCATCAAGAAGCGTCGTGGGTTGGTCTTGGACTCACGGATTTTCGCTAACCGAATGTCCTGAATCAATGGATTGTTTTCGCAGGAGGAGTTGCGCAACGCCTTTCGTCCTTATCGAAGCGCCTTGCTTTGCGCCAAGTTCTCCGCTGCCTCGCAGGACAAACCACTCGTTGAGCTTTCGGCATGCTTCAGCGATCTTCTTGCAGTCGGGGCTGCACCCGTCCGTACATAAACCGGATATGTCGGTGTGGACCGGCTCTGTATTTGAATAGCAATAGATGACCGCGTTCAATTAGTGCTTAGCGTGGACAACATGAACGCCAGCGTGTCCGGGCGCGAGTCCTTGAACGGCGCGGCCGAACCTGGACGCGATCTCCTGGAAATTGATGTCTTCGATGGCACAAAATCCGTGCGAGCGAAGAATCGCTGCAATGCCAGCCGGCTCGAAACGGCTGACCGAACGTTCATCAATTTTCTTAAGCTGTTCGGTCCGCTCCGTTTCTAATTGCCTTAGCTCTTCGGAGAATGCCTCGGGAGGTTCCATGTAGTCGAACACCACCTCCGAGTTCTGGATTGACGACATGTAGTCCAGAGTGCGGCCGATAGCGTCCTGTGTCAGATATGGCACAACCCCGAGCCAAGTGAAAAACGCGGGCGAGTTCTGCTGAAAGCCTGCGGCGACGAGCTTCTCTCCCACATCGTCCCGCTCGAAATCGACTGGCACGAGAATAAGCCATGGCGGAAGTGCGATTTGAGCTTCAGCCAAGCGCTGGCGTTTCCATGCCTGCGTCGCGGGGTGGTCCACCTCATAGATACGGATCTGTCGTGCGCCATGGGGATTCCGGAGAGCGAAAGTGTCGAGTCCGGCGCCAAGGATGACGATCTGCCGAATCCCTCTTTCGACAGCTCTTGACAAAGCATCTTCCGCAATCCGGCTTCGCGCGGTGGTGAACAGACGTCCGATGCTGGCCAAGGGGTGTCCGTTCGCAAATTGAAGCACTTCCTTTTCGTCTTCACGCAGAATCTTCATGGCAAATGGGTCATAGAGGATTGAGCCATGATCGAGCACCTGATGAGCAGCTCGTTGTCGGGCGATTATAAGGGCTGTGCGGCTGGGTTCATTAGGCTTCATGTTCGAGGTCTCCGTTCTCATCAATAACTGATCGGAGAGCTGATCGCACGAGTTGTCGTGTGCGCGACTGGCGCCGTGCACACCGATATCTTCCGCTCAATTAGATACCTCCCGAATCCGGTCCCAAGCAGGAAAAAAATGGCCGTGGCTTATGGTTGCAGAGCGCCGCAGCGAAAATCCGCATTAGGACTTGCAGTCAACTGACGCATACAGGCCGAGTCACTCGTTGAAGGGATTGCGTTAGGTAAGTCGCCGAATTCGAATATGTCGAGTGGAGCCGGATGACCGAAACGCCGCCCGCGCTGGATGAAGTTGAACTTTGGATATTCCGGGACACCCCAGCAGGCTTTGGGTGAGGAGCAACCACGCAAGGAAAGGCAGGACAAGCCACCAGATCCATGAACTTGCAGGCACCATGATAACTGGCTCCATTTTCTTGATGATAGTACACCCGCGCTGGCATAGCGCCCGCAGCCGAAATCGGAAAAGTCCCCTGCGACGTTGACCTTACCGGTTTGGCGACGTATCGGGACTTGGGCGCGAAACTACTTTGGTATTGGCGAAGTATAAACCACGCGCTGAAACGGCGCATTTGTCGCCAACCTCTGTCTAGGTCCCGGTAAAGTGTGGGAGCCAGTACGAAGCGTCTGGGCCGGCCGCGAAGGCTCTTGGACACGAAGATGATCGCCGCACTACGAACACAGGGCTTCGGCTGGAAGCGAATCGCCGCGGAGATGGGGGTTGGTGTCGGAACGCTGTATCGGCTCGCCGGGGAGGGCTCCAAAATTCGCGAAAAGGTCTTTTGAATCCACAGACTGAGCCACCGACTCGCGGCCAAAACGGACGGTCTCAGGTCCAAATGGAATTTACTACGGTAGCCCGTCATCCGTCCGGAATTCGTGGAGCACCTGCCCAGAACCGGGCTTCTGGCCACCCCATCGGTTCCTCAGCTATGTGCCCGACAACCTCATCGAGTAACCGAGCCCTTTGCGTTTACTTTTCTCATTCGTCTTGATCGTCACCGCGCGCCCGCATCACTTGTCTCGATACATGATCCGCGACAGCTCGACCCAGGGAATTCCCCCGAGCGCAACTGCTTCGGAGGTGAATGCCGCCAAAGACACGCGCATCGGCGATTTCGGCGATCGCCTCAGAAAAGCTCGCGTAAGAACGCGTGCCTGGACGTATCTCGGAGGTGAGGCTGAATGCGGTGTTCTCTCCAAATGCGGCAGCCAGGATGAACGCGGCGGCGCCACTGTACGTGGAATGTGCAGACGGATACTCGGGATGCGGAGGAGTACCGGTCAGAGAGTCCAGCAATGGCCTCCAATCGGCATCGGGGTCTCCCGCCGCGGCACCCGCTCGGATCGCGGTGACTGGCCGCCAGAAAATGTAGCGGTATTTGCTATCCCAGCACGCCGTTATCGCGTCAGCGAGAGTTACATTGAGCACGGCAAATAGATGAGCATTCTCGGTCAGACTGAGCCCGCGCGCCGCCGAAAGCTGCGCTGCAATTCGGTTCCAGGCTAGTGGAGTGTTCAGCGCCCAAAACAATGCGACTTCCGTCTGTTCACTTGAGCGGCTTGTGCTGGAGAGGCTACCCATCTCTCTCACTTCGTTGAGATCGGCCGTGTACTCCGGGCTGTTGAGGGCCAGCGGGGGCGGCAAGCGGAACTGCGAGGGGCGCGTCAGTACCCAGGGCGTTATTGTGGCAAGTTGCGGTGTTGCGCCTGATGCGTTCGCCGGCGGAGTCGGGCGCCAAAAGCCCAGCGAATTCGGCGTTCCCGCGATGCTCTGGACGCCAAAGAATGGCGGCGGAGTCGGGGCGAACCCGTCCGTCAGCCTCCAAGCCCAGATGGCGTCCGCCACGCTTTGTCCCCACGCGACTCCTGCGGCAATGGATTCGGGTTTTTCGGTGGAGGCGAGCGCCGCGAGCGATGCATCATGCTGATTGGTGAGGATCGCGCCCTGCTGCGCTCCATAGAGGTTCATTAGAATTGCATACGCCGCCTGAATCGCCGCTGCGCGTTGCGACGCATCATGAGGCGCGTCCGGCCTCACATGCAGTGGACGGAAGCGTGGCTCGATACCGTTGACGGCATCGAAGACCGATGCCGAGACCAACGCGACGACGCGACCGGTGACGTTTGGAGCAGTCCCCGCTGTCTGGACCGTGGAGTTCATCACACCGATCCACTCCAGCACCGGGTCGGGCGTGGCAGCCGACACCTGCGGCGGCGGACTAACAGCGAACAGCGCCGTAATCAGCAAAAACGCCACGCTTCGCACTGCCGCACCAATACCTTGGTGGCCAACCGAGCGGACCACTATCAGATTACATTCCGTTGACTTGCCAATTGTCTGCACGCCTCCAGATGGAGACGTTGTGGAAATCCGGGTTTCGCTCATACGAACCTTCCTTAATGTCTTGAGTCAGCGTCCAGTCTGAAGGTCAACCGCACCTCGACGAACCGGCCCTTCTCAGACTTGATCGCGGGTAGCCGCATACTGAGCCGGTAATACTCTCCGAGGCAACGGGCAAAGCCGGGCAAACTGCGGCAAAGTGGGGCAAAAGTCATCCGCGGCACATCAAGGTCCCGCAAACAAACGATATGATAAGCTTCGGTCAAACGGAGCCTGCCTCCCTATGTCCGTCGAAGCGGTATCGACGCCAAACACCCATCCCGATCCTCGAGGGCGGCGCCTGGAATCTTGGAAGGAGGTTGCTGCCTATCTGGGGCGAGATGTCACGACCGTCCGCCGCTGGGAGCGGCGCGAGGGACTGCCAGTCTATCGCATCCTCCACAGCAAGCTCGGGTCCGTTTATGCCTACACGACGGAACTCGATGCGTGGCGGGATGGCAGAGCTGGGGCAGCAACCGATGTCGCAGACGCAGATCCAGTCCTGGAGATCGCTCGGCATGGGCTTCGGGCGCGTCGCTGGCTTGTTGTCTGTGGGGTCGCGATAATTGCACTGCTGATCGTCGCTTACTTCACGACACGAACCCGCTTAAGAGGTGCGACCGGGTCTAAGATCAAGTCCTTGGCGGTATTGCCTCTGAAAAACCTTTCGGGCGATCCGGCCCAGGAATATTTTGCCGACGGCATGACCGAGGAGATCATCGGACGCCTATCCATGATCCGTGGCCTTCGCGTCATCTCTCGGACCTCGGCGATGCATTTCAAAGATACCCGCGCGCCTCTGCCGGAAATCGCCAAGGCTCTCGGCGTCGATGCCATAGTGGAAGGCTCTGCCATACGCGAGGGCGGTCGGGTCCGCGTTCACGCCCAGTTGATTCGCGCCACCACCGACGAGCATTTCTGGTCTGAGACCTACGACCGCGAACTCGGCGACGCCCTCGCCCTGGAGAGCGACGTGGCACAAGCGATCGCTGCAAGAGTCGAGGTTACGGTCACCGGTGCAGAACGCGCCAGGCTTGTAGCCGCGCGCCAAGTCTCCCCGGACGTTTATGAGAACTTTCTCAAGGGGCAGCTCGCCGAAAGAAGCAACAGCCCTTCTGCGACGCAAAAAAGCATTGCTTACTTTGAGGAGGCGATCAAGAAGGACCCGGCGTTTGCACCGGCCTACCTCGGCTTGGCGCATGCTTATGACGCACTCGGCATGCCTGGCGTTGGCGGGGCTCCTCCGAGTGAATTGCAGCCAAAAGTAATCAGCGCGGTCCGTAAGGCGCTGGAACTAGATCCAGCGCTTCCTGGAGCACATGCCCTGATGGGGAGTTTGTATCAGATGCAATGGCAGTGGAACGACGCTGAGCGCGAATACAAGCTCGCCCTCGAGTTGGATCCGAACGACGCCGGGGCGCATCTCTCATTTTCGAGCTGGCTGCTGAGTGTGGGGCGCACGGAAGAAGCGCTCGCATGGTCCCGACGGGCCCGGGAGCTTGACCCCATCGGAATTACGGGCAACCACATGGGGTGGATTCTATTTCAATCGCGCCACTACGATGAAGCCATTCGTGAACTGCGAAGCGATCTGGCAGTGCACCGGGATGATGCCTCGACCTACTGGTCTTGCTGGTTCCTGGGTTTCGCGCTCATTGCAAACGGTCAGCCGGACGAAGCGATTCCCGTGCTGGAAAAAGCGCTCGCTCTCAGCGAGCGTAATCCGGCTGTAATCGGCGTACTCGTCAGAGCATACGCGCATGCTGGGCGTCGCACCGAAGCGCTGCGCCTTCTTGATGAACTAAAACGACGGCAGCAGAAAGGCTACGTTCCTAGTGCTGCTCTTGTGAACGCTTATCTCGGACTCGGCGACAACGAACAGACATTTTCCTGGCTCGAGCGGGCCTACAAGGAACACTCACCGATTCTGCAGTACATCAAAGTGCATCCCTTCTTTGATCCCCTCCGCGGTGACCCGCGTCTTGCGGACTTGGTGCGCCGCGTCGGACTTGACCAGGCTCGATAGCCGCCACGCCAGGTTGGTGAGAACAATCGCAAAATTCTGGTAAACAGCAATCAACCGGACAACTTTCGCAGCACTTCGGGGGTTCCGAAAACCCACTCTTTATGCGCTCGTATAAACCCAGCCGAATCAGACGGAATTCCACTTGTAGAATTGGTTCCGAAAAGAACTGTTAATTGAACTTGAGTTGAACAGGCCATCAAATGCAGCTGTCGGCCAAGCAAAAGAAAGAGGTCTATCTGGGCCGAAAGCAGCTCGGCTGAATGGGAACAGCCTCGTAAAGGGAAAGAAAAACCAGCTCGACACTCCTCGGTCTTCTTATGGAAGGCCGTACGCACTTGTCATCGAGGCGCTGGGCAGAAGATCTAATCGTTCCGACGACATTGGGGTATTATGCCGTAAGCACTCTCCAACGGCGGGGGCACCGAGCGAATGCAAGATTGTTATGGCTCTTCAAATCTCAACACGAGAATCTGCCGACGTCACCATATTGGACCTTCGTGGGCGAGCGACTATCGGCCGCGAGAGCGAGTCGTTGGAGAGTCGCCTTAGGAAATTGGTCGCCGCCGGCAGACACAAGCTGCTGTTGAATCTTGAGAATCTGATGCAAGTGGACAGCTCCGGTATCAGTGTCATTGTAGCGGCGCACGTTGCCCTAAAACGGCAGAGCGGTGACCTAAAGCTACTACGACCGTGTGGTCGGGTGTTGGAAGCGCTGACCGTGTGTCGACTGCTAGACGCTATCGGAAGCTTTGAAGACGAAGCTGAGGCTCTGGCGAGCTTGCGGCCGCGGCGTTACTCTGCAACGTCGTGAGGGTGAATTTTGCAGCTTGTAACACACCAATCGTAGAGACGTTCGTCCATGACAACTCCCTGTAGCAGCGCACTTGCGACCAAGACGGCACTTGTAGTGCCATCCGGCGGCGACGTCGATGAACTGCTAACAAACGTATTGGCCCACGAAGGCTGGAGCATTCAGCGCGTCATTGATAATCACCAAGCTCTTGTTCGTGCGCGGGCCGAGCCATTCGAGCTGATCATTACCGGACGTAAAACTCTCGGCATAGAGGATATCGAACTTCTTCGCAAAATCAGGAGTGCTCGCTCCCACGTCCGACTGATCATCCTCACGGATGAATGGACACGTGGAGATGTCATTTCTGCCATGCGCGAGGGAGCGTTCAGCTATTTCTCGGCACCATTCGAGGCTTCCGATCTCGCCGAAATGGTGCGTGCGGCCATGGCAGAGCCCTGCTGGGACGACGGCATAGAAGTTCTTTCCGCGACTCCGGAATGGGTCACCTTGACGGCTAGATGTGATATTGCTACTGCAAATCGCCTGGTTCAATTCCTGCACGGAGTCAAAGACCCGAGCATTCCTGAGGCCGAGAGAGAGCAAGTCATAACCGCTTTCAGAGAGATTCTGATCAACGCCATGGAACATGGCGCACAATTTGATTCCAGCCAACATGTCGAAATTTCGTTCATTCGTGCACGTCGAGCGATAGCCTGCCGTGTCAAAGATCCCGGCAAGGGTTTCTCTCTCGAAGAACTTCGCGACGCCGCTGCGGATCGTTCCCCGGAGGACTTGTTCAGCCGTGCAAGAGTTCGTTATGAGCAGGGCTTACGACCGGGCGGCCTCGGCATTCTCGTGGCGAAAAAATTCGTCGATGAACTCATTTACAGCGAGAAAGGCAACGAAGTGGTGCTCGTAAAGTACCTCGATCCGCCCAATCGACCCACTATCTAGCGTGCCTTGAGGCCCTGGCCCTTGAAGCCACCGGGTATAAATACCCCCACCGGCGCGCGTCTGGAAAACGAAATCCCTACATTCAAGTTTCCTTGGCATTCCCACCTACAAGAATCTTCATTTCACGCGCTATATCAAAGGACAGCAGCGATGTTTGATAAACTTTGCCGCACTCTTCGCTGCCAACCTGCAGATCTGTTGGAATGGCGAATTCAGAGATTTCCGAGATTACTAAAGCGCTTGAAGCAAACAAGGAAATCCACAAGAACTATTAAAGACTAAGAAGCCGCAACAAACCTCATCCGACAATTGTGGGCGGATGGTCGCAAACCGGAAACTGGAGCTTGGCCGATAACTTCAGGGTTGTCCGTCATACGTCCGCTACCCAGAGATCATCCGGCGACGACTCGCCCCTTCCCAATGTCTACAATATTTCCGGCTTCCATTCGTCTACAGAAGTGGATGAATCAGACGTCGAACGTCACCTGGGCAATGAGCGAGCAAAACCGTCAAATCTCCGCAATCTTTGCGGAGCAGCGATCCCGGCTGCGCAATTTCATCCGCCGTCGCGTGCCTGACCCGCGCGATGCCGAGGACATTTTGCAGGACACCTTCTACAAGCTGGTGGAAGCGAACCGGCTGTTGATGCCCATCGATCACGTCACCAGCTGGCTGTTTCGCGTGGCGCGCAATCGCATCACGGATCTTTTCCGCAAGAAGAAGCCGGAGACTTTCAGCCACGCCTCGGTCGCGGACGAAGACGGCGAGCTCCTGCAGATCGAAGATCTGCTGCCATCGCCCGACGCCGGGCCGGAAGCGCTCTATGTCCGCAACGCGCTTCTGGACCAGCTGGAGCTTGCGCTCGACGAACTGCCCGAGGAGCAACGCGAAGTGTTCGTCGCTCACGAGCTAGACGGCCGCAGCTTCAAGGAACTGGCCGCCGAGACCGGCGTGAGCGTGAACACACTGCTCTCGCGCAAACGCTATGCGGTGCTGCATCTGCGCGAGCGGCTGCGAAGCATTTATGACGAATTTACGAAAGCATGAGGAGAGCGGAACATGAAAAGGAAATGGATTTGGATCGCCCCGCTGGCGATTCTGGGCATTGTGTTATTCGCCTACCTTGGGGGCGAGATTGTGATGCTCCTGTGGAATTGGCTACTGCCGCCGCTGTTCGGCTGGCGCATCCTCACCTTCTGGCAAGCGCTCGGGTTGTTGGCGCTCTGCCGGATTTTGTTCGGGGGCTGGGGCGGCTCTGGAGGCGGAAAAGGGCATATGCGTCATCGCATGAGAGAACGCATGGCGGAGCGCATGGGGGAACGCATGAGAGAACGATGGGAAAAGATGACGCCCGAGGAACGCGAAAAATTCCGCCAAGGGCTTCGTGGTTGCTGGGACGCTATGCCACCGCCGGATTCTAAGACGAGTGCCTAATCGCAGGCCGCGCTGGGCCGGTCGCACATCCGATCAATGGACCAAGTCAGTGTTGCTGGAGAACGCCAATGAAAGCGGCCGCCTATACGCGATACGGCCCCCCGGACGTTGTCCAAATCATGGACGTGGAAAAGCCCACTCCGAAGGACAACGAAGTTTTGATTAAAGTTCGCGCGGCCTCCGTCAATCCTGCCGACTGGCGCTTGATGGGAGGCGCGCCGTACGTCTTTCGAGTACTGTTCCGGCTGCGCAAGCCCACGCCCGCGGAACCCGGTCGGCTCGGTCATGACGTGGCCGGCCTGGTGGAACTGGTAGGCAGGAACGTGACTCTGTTCAAGCCGGGCGACCCGGTTTTCGGCACGTGCCGCGGAGCCCTTGCCGAGTATGCGTGCGCATTCGAGTCGGCCTTGATCGGGAAGCCGGAAAAGCTGACGTTCGAGGAAGCCGCTTCTGTGCCAGTGGCGGCGCTCACCGCCTTGCAGGGTCTTCGCGATAAGGGACGTATTCAGGCGGGGCACAAGGTGCTGATTAACGGTGCGGGGGGAGGTGTGGGCACGTTCGCGGTGCAGATCGCCAAGTCGTTCGGCGTGGAGGTGACCGGCGTCTGCGGCACGAAGAATGTGGACATGGTGCAATCCCTCGGCGCGGGCCGCGTTATCGATTACACCCGGGAGGATTTCACCAAGAGCGGGCAACGATACGACCTGATTCTCGACAACGTAGGGAACCATTCGTTGTCCGCCTTGAGGGGCGTCCTGAATCCCAAGGGCATCTGTGTGATCGCCGGAGCGCCCAAGAACCCTTCCGGATTCGTCCTCACTCATATGGTCGCAGCACCTGTGTTGTCGCGCTTCGTGAGCCAGCGGTTCCTCACCTTCATCGCGAAAATGAACAAAGAAGACCTGACCATCATCCGCGAACTCATGGCTACCGGAAAAGTGAAACCGGTCATCGACAAGCACTACAGGCTGAGTGAAGCCGCGGAGGCTCTTGGGTACTTGGAGAAAGGACATACCCGCGGAAAAGTGGTCATAGATTTGGGATCTAGCAACAAAGCCTGACAGCGCGCTGCACGCAGAAGTGTCGCCGCACCCCACGATTCCGGGCGAGTCGTCGGCAACCCTTCCTTTACAAGATTAGGGAAGAGTAGCCCGTCACCCGTCCACGATCCCATCCCGGTTTCAATACTGGCAGAAACGTTGACGAAGCAAGTGCTCAGGCTGCACCGGGCAAGGGTTCAACCGATCATGGTTGATTACTCCAGCTTAGGGTTGCGCAGGATGGGTACAGACTTGAGGTCTTCTTGCGAGACCCGCCGTATCTGTTCCGTGATCGGACCAATCATTTCATCTGCCGCCGGGGCGTGGTTCTTGGCGTTTTCATACGCAAGAAGAGCGTCAGCGCGCAGGCCACGTTGGAGTTGAATATTGCCCAACTCAATCCATCGCCAGTAAGGCCCAGGATTGATGGCTAGCGAAGTCGTCATATATTCCGCTGCTTTGGTGAGATCGGGCGGGCTGGAATACTCGGCATCGTATGCGCGGAAGGAAAACCTGGCGGCTCGAGCAGGTGCAAGGTTGAAGGTGCCGCGATAGATGATTATGGAGCCGAATCGTCCGACGGGTTGTGTTTTGAGTAGCGGCGTGTAGTCATAAGCCGACGAATTCCAGAGAATAGAAGGCGCTGAAATCAGGAAGGTTCCAGTGATCACATCCGAGTTGTCAGCTTCGGGATGGTCTTTCCACAACCCATGCATGTCACGTATTCCACGACGAGCGTCTTCCGCAAATGAATCACTGTAGTCAAAGTAGGGCAATTCGCCTCTCGGCTCCAACTGCTGATGATAGTAGGCAGCAACCTCTTTCGTCCTCTGCCCAGAGTCGGCTCCCTCATCGCCGAAATACTGCCACGCGTTCTGCATGCCGACGATCTCGTTGTAATACTCCCAAGGACGCAGCACTGGGACGGCCGACGCTACCGCTGCGAAAGCTGCAAGGGCTAGACCCACAAGCAACACACGTGATTTTCGTTGCCAGGCAATCGTCAAGGCAGCGGCTGCCAGCACGGCAAGAGCAGGCAGAACAACAAGACCGTGGCGGATACCCGCGTAGCTCGAAGTGCCGGTCATGAGCATGGCCAGGAGCAGACATGCAAACAGGGCTAGCACCAATAGCGGCTCCATGCCTGGCCATTTTCGTGTGCTGAGCACGAGCACACCGCCAGCTAGTGCGAGCGCCAGCAGGCCGAGTGGCAGTTTCACGAGCAGGATGGTTGGGAAGAAATAAAATGGTGTGCGCTTCAAATAATTGTGACCGAGAAAGAAAACGGGGTTGATGCGCCCGTCCACTCCGACATGCAAGATGTCGGCCAGTCCCCATAAATAGGACCTCGGCAGAAAATGAGTGTGCGCCATTAAAGAAACGGCATCACGCAAATGGGGCCGATGAAGATCAGTAATCTTTGCAGACAAGGTTCGGTTAAAAAGATCAACTCCCGCACGGCTCTCATTGAAGCGAAAGCGATAAAGCCCCCACAACGTGATCCATGCCAGCAGCAATACAGCTAGTACCTCGCCCAGCCTGCGGAGGCGGGGACGTCTTTCATCCTTGCGCATGAGCATCACCACACCTAGCAGGGCCACGGCGATCACCACGATGAGGGCGGTATGTTTTGCCCCAAGCGCAAGTCCCAGAGACAAGCCAGCCAGCGCCACATCAAGAATGCGACCCCAACGAAATGCGCTCCATGCCAGCAGCACCGCCGTGCTGCCCAGGAGAGCGACCGGCAGATCTGTAAGAACCACTGGCAAATGGGCGGCGACAGTCGGATCAATCATCAGAAAACCCACGGCTGCTGTCGCCATCAACGGGCCAATCTGGCTGCCAAACGCACGCCATATCGCCAGCGCGAAACCGAAAACCAAGACTCCGTTGAGTACGAACATAGTCAGGCGCACCCGTCGCTGCGTCACGTCTGGATCGTTTTGCGTGAACACGACATCCTCAGTGAAGTGCCGCTCCTCCCACTTATCAGCGAGCGGGCGGAATTGCGGAGTCTTGAAAATATTTGGACGTAGAAACATCCCGACCCACAACTTCACCAGTGGCGGGTGCTCGGGATTGAGGCGATAGTCGCCGAGCCGCGCATAAGTAACACCTGCTGTAATGTGGTAAGCCTCATCCAGATCAAAGCTGTCGAGTCGAGTGGCAATCGCGGAGCGAAAAACACCGCACAGGAGCAGGGCGATCAGTAATGCGGCAAAAGCGACCTTGCGTTTCATAAAGCGCTCGATCGCGAGCATGCTACTACCAATCCGCGGTCTGAGCGATTGTGCATATCACTTGACCACAGTTTGGCGGCGAAGGATTGATATCCCGAGCGGATTGTCGGCAACCCTTAGTGCGACCTGTAAAGCTGCTGAAAATGATTGTCTGGAGAGGAGGAACTCGATCAGACCGTGCGTCCCATCGCACGGTGCGACCTGTAAAGCTGCTAGAAATGATTGTTTGGCATGGAGGACCGATCAAACCGCGCATCCCATTGCGCGTAGCCTACGAGGTAAGAGCGGCGAGGCAACAGACCGTTCGAAGCCCTCGGACAATGTACCCACACTCGCAAGGGTGGCACCAGAACCGTGAGGAGACGGTGTATCTGCCAGCATCAGGCGGAGACGGGCCTAAGCTCCGGTAGTATGGTCAGAATACACAAATACTCGTAAGCGTCGTGAGGGACTGAGAGCCTAAAATGCTGCGCGGCTCTTTTTGCAGTGAGCACGGCGGCTCGTGCGTCCGCCGTCATGGGTAAACAAACACTGCCGGCGTAAAGAGTGGACCTAACCTATCGAGTCATTCCAGCGGAACAGGATAAATCCATACCGCTCCCCGGTAACAGGGGGAAAGTACATCGCAAGATGAACCGATGGCGGTGCGGACAGCAGGTCAGGGAGAAAGCGAAGGCTGCTCTGTAATGGAGCAGATACCGGTTGCGTCAGATGCATCGACCACATCACCGGACGCGAAAGCGGGCCCACTTCCCTGAGGTGCTTCACGCGAGAGAACGAGGCGAATCGGCACATGAGGCAAAGCAAATGACGATGGCGCAAGCCATTGGTGCGGTCTCAAGCGAAGCGGCGGAATGGTACGCCATTGACTGGCAGACCATCCACCAAAACGTTCGTCGACTCCAAGTGCGTATCGCGCAGGCAACGAAGGTCGGCCGATGGGGCAAGGTGCGAGCCTTGCAACATCTGCTGACTCACTCGTATAGCGGCAAGGTTCTCGCCGTTCGACGAGTGACGGAAAACGATGGCAAGAAAACTCCTGGTGTCGACCAAGAAATTTGGCACACACCTGAGATGAAGACACAGGCAGTACATGCATTTAAGCGTAGAGGCTATCAACCTCAGCCTCTCCGACGTGTTTACATACCGAAATCGGATGGAAAGACGATGCGGCCGCTCGGAATTCCCACTATGAAGGATCGAGCCCAACAGGCGCTGCATTTGCTTGCACTCGACCCCATAGTAGAAACCACTGCTGACAAAAACTCCTATGGGTTTCGCCAGCAGCGGTCCTGTGCCGATGCGATCGAACAGTGTTTCAAAACACTGGCCCGACCAAATCCACAGTGGATTCTAGAGGGCGACATCAAGTCCTGTTTCGACCGAATCTCACACGATTGGCTTCTGACTCACGTCCCTATGGACCGAGTCATTCTCCAAAAGTGGCTGAAGGCCGGGTATATGGAAAAACACGTCCTTCACGAAACGCAGGATGGGACTCCACAAGGTGGAATTATTTCCCCAGCGCTCTCGAACTGTGCGTTGGATGGACTGGAGCAACTCTTGCGGGAAAAGTTCCCGACAAAGAAACCGCTCTCGTCTTTTGGAGGTAAATTCCCCGCCGTGAATCTCATCCGTTATGCGGACGACTTCGTCATCACCGGTAGAACTAAAGAACTACTGGAAGGAGAAGTCAAGCCCCTCGTGGAGCAATTTCTGCTCGAACGAGGGTTGGAACTTTCTCCTGCGAAGACGGTCATCACACATGTGGAGAAAGGCTTTGATTTTCTCGGGCAAAATGTGCGCAAGTATCCCAACGGGAAACTGCTCATCAAGCCTTCCAAAAAGAATATCAAGACTTTTCTGGATGGCATCCGCAGAGTCATCAAAGCTGCGCTGGGCATGTCCGCCGCCGACCTGATTGATTGGCTCAACCCCAAAATACGAGGTTGGTCGAACTATCACCGGCACGTGGTGAGTACACGCGTCTTTTCACGCGTTGACTACGCCATCTTCATTTGTCTGTGGCAATGGGCACGGCGAAGGCACCCGAAAAAGTCTTCCAGCTGGCTCAAAAGGAAATACTTTGAGCAGCATGGGGAGAAAAACTGGACCTTCTTCGGGGAATCGTGTGACGACGAGGGTAAACCGCATAAGGTGCGATTACTGCTCGCCAGTAGCACGCCCATTCAACGACACACCAAGGTCAAAGGCGAAGCCAACCCATACGATCCCGTCTATGAAACCTACTTCGAAGAACGCGAAGGAGATCATATGGCGGAAACGTTTCGGGGTACGCGGACTCTTCGCTTTCTCTGGAAGTTTCAACGCGGATTCTGCCCCGTGTGCAACACCAAGATCACCCGGATCACGGGCTGGCGCATTCATTATTGCGTCCCTCGAGTGATGGGTGGTTCCACGAGTGCCGACAACCGCGTTCTGCTCCATCCAGAGTGCCACGACAGGGTTCACCGCCAACATCTTTCCGTATCAAAGCCGCGTCTCCCTGAAAGAGGCGTTCGAAGGGCCTGAGCCGGATGAAGCGAAAGCTTCACGTCCGGTTCTGAGAGGGCCGGGCCCCAGTAATGGGGTCCGGCTACTCGGTTAGCCTACAAGGCAGAGCGGGGAGGTAACGAACTGTTCTGGAGCCCTTGGAAAAATGTATCCACGCTCGCAAGAGCGGCACCGAAACCGCGAGGCAACGGTGTATCTGCCAGCATTAGGTGGAGACGGGCCTAGGCTTGATCGTACGATCAGAATATACAAATGCTCGCAAGCGTCGTCAGCCGAAGAGAGCCTAAAATGCTGCGCGGCTCTTCTTGCAGTGAGCACAGAGGCTTAAGGGTTCTCTGTCATGGGTAATCAACACTGCCGGCGTAGAGAGCAGATCTAACCGATTGCGTCATTTCAGCGGAACAGGGTAAGCCCGTAGCGCTCCTCGCAAGGGGAAAGTCCATCGCAAGATGGCACCGATGGCGATGCGGGTAACGGAAATGGGAGCAAGCGAAGGCTGCCCTGTAATCGGGCAGATAGAGGTTGCGTCGCCTCGTGGGGCAAGATCACCTCGCCGGAAACGGAGCTGACTTCCTGTTGGTGCTCAGCTCGAGAACTCTTGAGGAACCGATGCATGAAGCAAAGCAAATGACGATGGCGTAAGCCATTGGTGCGGCTTCACACACAGCGGGCGGAATTCCCTCCGCCGTGCGAATCGGCAGCAAGTCAGTATCGAGTAGGTCTGATTTCGTTTTGCATCAGGCCGTGTCCTCGTTGTTTATGGGGGCGTTTTTGAGTGCTCGAGCCGGATGAATGGGAAACCTTCAAGTCCGGTTCTTAGAGGGCTGGGCGCCAGCAATGGCGCCCGGCCACTCGACCTTTACAAGATTAGGGACGAGTAGCCCGTGATTCGCCCCCAATCGGTAGCAAGCGCCAATGGAACTTCCAAATGCCCAGGACCGGACTTATGACTCGAAGCGGTTGGCTGCACCACTCCTCTTCCGACATGTCCCGGGTCCTGAACGCTTTGGTGTTTCTCTTTCTCTACGTGCGTGGATTCCGGCCGCAGCTGAAGTGGTTAATTTGCACGGACGCTTAGCCTCAAAGGAGGTCTGGGTACCTAACGCGCGACGACGCCTGCCCCGGTATTCACCGGAAGTCGGACGCGGTGCAGGAGTTCTTGAAAGCGCGGGTCGGCGCGAATCGAGTCCCAAGAGGGGTTGACAGCTAAATCGGTGATGTCCTCGCGCTCGTCGTAGGCTTTCTCAAGCGCTTGCAGCGCCAAGTCCGTGTCCCCCAGTTGCGCGTGAGTCAAGGCCTCGTCCCAAAAGTTGACGTGAGCGCCTGCCTTTCGTCGATCCTTGTAGTACTTCAGTCGGCTTTTCAATGCGCCTTTGTACCCGCCGCGTGCAAAGGCAATCTTCATCGTCTGTGCCAGATCGTGTTCGCCACCAGAAATCGCTAATTGCTCCATCTCCTTGATACTCTCTTCGTACATCCCTTTGTTCACGTAAGCGTATGCCAAACTTTCATGCGCATTTTCAAAAGTAGGATCCATATCGAGGGCCCTGCGATTCTCCGCAATGGCCTTGTCGTATTGCCGCATGAAGCGAAAGTGTTCAGCGGTGCTGCGAATAAGACCTAAGGCGACGGGATCAAGCTCTCGGGCACTCTGGAACTCTCGAAAGGCTTCCTCAAAACGGCCCATAGAATCGAGATATAGCGCATACATTCCGTGGCTGAGTGCATAGCGAGGATTGAGCTGAATAGCGCGCTGAAATTCCTTTTCCGCACGAGGCCAGTCCCAATCGTAAACCCATTTCACCCAGCCGAGCGCCGCGTGCGCCTCCGGTAAGGTATCGTCGATTTTCAAGGCCTTTTCAGCGGCCTCCTCTGACTTTGGCATGATATCCAAGGGTCTTACGTAATACGCTAGCTCATGGTAGGCATTCGATAGCCCCGCGTATCCCAGGGCATACGATGGATCTTTCCGGATTGATTCTTCAAAGTACTCCAGTGCCCGGCGATCGCCCGCCTCGGTGAATTTGTGCCAGAAGTACATGCCCTGGAGATATGCATCGTAAGCTTCGGCATTGACTTGCCGCTTTCGAGTTACGGATGCACTTCCTTGGGGCCTCAGCTTAGGTTGAATCTCGCTGATAATGCTGTCCGCTACATCCTGCTGGAGAGACACGATTTCGCGTACGTCGCGGTCGTACGCTCTTGCCCACAAGTGACGATCCGAACGAGCTTCCAGCAGTTGCGCCGTGATTCGCACCCTGTTGCCCGAGCGGATCACGCTGCCTTCCACCACAGCATCTACGTTCAACTCGCGCGCTATTTCAGGCAACGACTGATGGGAACCCTTGTAATGCATGGCTGACGTGCGTGAGATAACGCGCAAGGAACTGAATTGTGCCAGCTCCGTAATCAGCGCGTCGGTCATACCATCGGCGAAATAATCCTGTCCCGGATCGCCAGAAAGGTTCTCGAGGGGTAGCACGACAATCGAGTGAATCGGAGGCACACCGGGAGCAAAAATCCGACTGCGGATGCTGGCAACGTTGAAGGCAAAGGCAGCGGCGATGAGTGCCGTGACTCCCAGGGCAGGGACCCATGCACGCCTCCAGCGAAAGACAGTCGGCTCTTGGGGTATTACGCCGCGCTCGGGTGAAGGTGAGCCACCGGGTTCGAGCACGCGCTCAACCGAGGCGATGAACCTGTAGCCCTTGCCTAAGGAGGTTTCCACAAAGAGCGGGTGTTCGGCGTTGTCATTCAGTGCCGAACGAATTTTGCGAATGGCATTATTGATTCCGTTCTCGGCATCGAAGAAGAAGTCCTTGCCCCAGATTTTCTCGATGATTTCTTCACGCTTGACAAGTTGCCCCTGGCTTTCCGCCAGCAGGATCAGCAACTCCATCGGCTTGCGCTCCAGCCGGAGGCGATGGCCGGCACGACATAGCTCGAACCCATCAGGATCGAGCTGGTAATCCCGGAAACGCAGTTTTGCGGAGGACATCGAAACTTCCTGCGAGAACTGAGTGAGTATAGCTCCGTCCTTCGACCCCAAGAACAGACGAATTAGCCCAATCCACTCAAGTAGTTATACCGATAGGTAGAAGCGAGAAAAGCTCAAGGCGCCCGCGATTGACTTCCGCCAGCATCCACCTGAATCTCCAGCCATCGCAGGCACAAGGCCTGAGTAGGAAGGGGCAAGTCGTGGGAGATCTCGGGCTCGATCCTGAAACGGCACTGAAACTTATACGGATCCTCCTTCGGGGGGCTGCCTATTTCTTTGCGGGATTCGCGTTGCTCGGTTTCTCCGCTTATGTTGTCTTTCTGTTCTTGGAGGTATTCGCTTCGCAACATCACGCGAAGGCCCGAATCGCCAAGGTTCCGCAGCCTATCGGTTGTGCTCCCGCGGCGGATGAGAATCACGATCTCACCCTCGCGGAGACACCGACTCTGGCTCAGGAAGCAACCGCTACCGGGGGAGACCGTGCTGTATGAGCTGAATCCGAGTTGATTCCCAAGGTATCAATCATCATCACCTGTTGGGCATAGATACCAGCAACGTTTAGCGATGTCTGATGCCGAGACTGCCACCTCCTGCCGCCAACGGTAATCTACCCTGTTCGGCTGGGAACGCACTCGTCAGAGTCCGGTTTAGGAGAGGGCTGCATCGGTTGAGTCGCTTGCGGGGTTTGCGCAAAGAAAAGCGCAAGTACGGCATACAAGAACCAAGTCACTGGAACACCTCCCGTACGTTATGGAAGTAGACCTGGGGTACCTAGGGGAGAACGTGGCCGAATTGTGCAACAGTCTGTACAGTCTTACAAGGAGAATTCGCCGAGTTGCCCGTCATACGAGAGGAGCAGTGTTAGCTTCTGGCTCACGAAATGGCACGTGGCTCGAGGCCCTTAGCGGGCGCGAAGAGTCAGGAGCCACGCGAACCTTACTGGCCTGCGGCTGCAGATCGTCCTCGGACGGCGTTTGCGGCGGCGCGGATCACGTCGAGAACGCGTTCCGGTTGTGAGAGCATCGGCACATGGCTGCTGTCGAGCTCGTAGGTGGTTGCGCCCATGCGCTTTGCAAAGAAGCGCTCCAGGTCGGGATGAACCGTGTGGTCATTTTTGCCGACGATGTACCAGCTTGGCTTCGATTTCCAGGCGGTTCCTCCGACTTTAGCTTCGAACAGGTCGGGTTTTGGAGCCCCCTGCGTCGCCAAGACAAGCTTTTTCTCGTTCTCGGACAAATCACCGGCGAAAGAGTCGATGCCTTCCGGAAGCAACCAGATGCGTCCGTCCTTGACGTCGATGTGCGAAAAGACATCCGTCTTTGGGAAGTTAGATTGCTGGGTTTGAGATGTCTCGTCGGCGTCCGGAGCGAGCGCGCAGATGTAAACCAGCCCGACAACGCGATCGTCAGTTCCGGCGCCGGTGATGACGCTTCCGCCGTAGGAATGGCCGACAAGGATAACTGGGCTGCTGACCCTACCGATTGTTGCTTTCGTTACAGCGACGTCTTCTGCCGTTGAGTTGAGGCCGTGCTGCGACGCAATGCACTCGTACCCTTCGGCCTGCAGGGGAACGATTAACTTGTTGAAGCAGGAACCGTCTGCCCAAAGCCCGTGGCAGAACACGATGCTAGGTTTGGACTGCATACCTTTCTCCTCCATCGATGGTTTGTTTTTGGCTTGTACTGCTGGGAGGCTGGAGATGATACCACGTTCGCGGTAAGCAAGGGCTTTGCAGAACGAGTTGACCCTCAACGCCCGAATCGTCGGCTTAACCGGCCAATCTCTGCCCATTTTCAGGGCGTCGCGAGTTTGCGCGCTTCGGTGACGATTTTGGTGAGGCGGTTGGAGAGCCGGTCGAGGCGACGGCGAGAAGTACCGTCTGGCAGCGTCGCGGCGGAACATTTCGAGCACATGTTGAGCAGCGAGCAAAGAATCGATCACGCCATCGAGGCCTGCTCGAAGCGGAGTGAGACGGCGTCTTCGGCTGCGGAACAAGATGTCGGGGTTTTGAGCGAGCCAGCTCGAATTCCCGCTGGAGATCATTCAACGCCACGTCGAGATAGCGCATGGTCATCTCGGGAGAGGTGTGACCGAGTAATTTCATCACGGCGGGAAAGCCGACACCGGCTCGAAGCATCTCAGTGGCATAGGTGTGGCGAAACTGATGCGGGACGATGCGGGTGGAAAGGCCGAGCGAATGGCAGACCTGATGCAAGTAATCGCGGAGTTGACGAACGAGCGCTTCTTTGGTGCGCGGACGGGCCAGGAGCCGTCCATCGGCAGGCAGCGGATCGAGGGAACGAAAGAATCGGAGGCGTTGGACGAGTTCACACACAAAGGAATCCACGGGGACCATACGTTCTGTTTTGAGTTTGCCGAGCGGCACATGAACCGCCCATTGATTCGGGCCGGTGGAGCGAAGGCAGTCGAAGGACAGATCGGCACACTCGCCGATGCGCATGCCGGTGTGGCGAATCAACAGAAAGGCATTGCCACCCAGATCATTGCGGCGGAGGAACTCCTGCTGCAGGAGTTGATCCTGCTCTGCGGTGAGCGGACGTGGAAGTCTTTGCGGGAGGCGCGGAATGTCCTCGCGGCGGATCAGATGGGCGAGTTCAGGAAGCTGTTCGGTCCAAGCCAGTTCGTTGAAGATGCCGCGCAGAGCGATGAGCAGGTTGATATAGGATGCGGTCACGAGCGGCGGCACTTGCGAGCGCAGGCGAGACATCCAGCCGAGGATGTGGGGCTCACGGCGCAATTGGTCCAGGCAGTTGCACCTCAGGATGATCAGCGCCGAGATAGCTCAGGAAATTGCGGGCGGTCCCGCGGTAGTGACGAGTCGTGTCGGGACTGAGTGCAGCGCCGAGGGAATCGACCGCGCGGTCGAAGACCGGAGCCAGAGGATGTTGGAGCGGAGGGCGTCGCGCGCGGTTCATGAGGAGGTCACCGGAAGGGGGCGAATGTGCTGGGCCACGGCACGTGCATACTCAAGGTAGACGTCTTGTGGAGTGACCTGCACATAGAGCAGCGTGGTCTGGATGTCGGCGTGACCCATCAACTGCATGAGCGCGGGCAGGCTCATACCGGCGCGGATCATGTCCGAGGCAAAGGTGTGTCGAAATCGATGAGGGTTGGCGAGCTGGATGCCGGTGGTCTGGCGATGGTAGCGGAATAAGGAACGCAATCCCGCAGCGGTCATGCGCGTTCCGCGCGCGTGTCCTTTCAGTGAGACGAAGAGCGCGGCGGAGCAGGGATTCGGGTCGTTCCAGTCGCAGATAGTGATCGAGCAGTTGCACGGTTTCCGGCGCCAACGGCAGGAAGCGAAATTTGTTGCCTTTGCCACGAACGCGAAGCTGTGCTTCGGAAAGCAACACGTCGTCCCGATTCAAAGCCAACACTTCGGCGGACCGCAGCCCTTGCAGGAGCATCAAGCCCACGATGGCCAAGTCGCGCGAAGTGCGGAAACTGGACCAGAAGCGCGCCACTTCATCCACCGAGAGCGGCACGATGTTGCGTTTGGGCACTTTCACGCGCAGCCGGCTCATCGCTACTCGCGGCCGGCCAAGGCCCATCGGCCTGCGCCGCAAAAAAGCTTGATGAAAGCCGCGAGCGATCTGGCAGGGAGCATCGGGGAACTCGTTGCGGATGGCGCGCTCGGCGACGGCCACGCGGTCATTGATGGTGGAAGGGGAAGGCCGAGGTTGTTGGCTGGACTGAAAGCGCACATAATCCAGGAGCGTTGACTCGGTAAGATCACCTTCCCTAACGTCGCCGGTGTGATGAACACTCTCCCACCAGCGAACAAAGTGCAGCAGGTTGTGAGCGTAGATGCGCAGAGTCGTGTTCGCCAGGCGGCGTACATATTCGCGATCCAGGTAACGATTGATCCAGCCGATTCCTCGGCCGGTAGTCTGCTCGACGACACGAACCGGACTTTGTGCGTTGTGGGAAGTCTGCTGGTAGATGCACACAGAACTTCATGGCTGAGCAGCCTCCAGCAGAGATTGGAACTGTCGCGCAGTCACCGCCCTGGACGAAGAAGGAGTTCGGATCGTGGCCATCGGGCAGGAGGACGCGGCGAGTGGCGATGCCTTGCGCGCACAGACGCTGTGCTAGCTGCTGCGAGGCTTGTTGGCCACTGCCGTTGGCGTCGACATCGAAGGTGAGATAAACGGTGCGCGGACGGTCGCACAGCTGTTGAAACTGGTCAGCGTTGAGATGAGTGCCCAACGAACAGGTGACGTGGCGAAAACCTGCCTGCCACAACACGGCATAGTCGAACAGACCCCTCGACCAGAATCACCTCGGAGACTGGCGAACCTGCTTCCCAAGCATACAAGCCACCTTTGGAGCCGGGGAGGAATCGATGGGCGAAGGCGGCAGCGATACTGCGGCCGTAGAGGTTGACGACGCGTCCGCCTTGGCAGCACGGGAAGATGACGCGCCGGTAGAAAGCGTCGCAGCCTTGTGCGTTGAGCAGGCCGAGACGTTTTAGGAGATCGCAAGAATAGCCTTGCGCCACGAGATGACGGCGCAAGCTCCCGCCGGGAGCATAGCCGATCCGCAGTTCTTTGATCAGAGCAGGATCGCGCAGTCCTCGTAGCTCAAGATAGCGCAGTGCCTCGGCGTAGCGATCGAGTTGCTGTTGATAGAAAGTCGCGGCTTCGCTCGAGCACGGCGGCACAGTCGGCTGGAACAGTGCTTTGCTGCTCCAGGTAAGCGAGACTTTGGCGAAAGGACAGATGACGTGACAACTGCACAAAGCGAATGAGATCGCCGCCCTGGCCGCAACCGTGACAGTAAAAGAGATTTTTGCTGGCGTTGACATAGAACGAAGGGCGGGTTTCCGGATGCAGCGGACAGAGTCCGACGAACTCGGGACCGTGAGCGATAGGCCGAGCGGTCCAACCCTGCTGCCGCAGATAATCGAGCAGCGAAAGGCGCTGTTTCAGTTTTTCGACATCCTCGCCCACGGCGCAGTTTTCCCTCTGGATGCGAACGTAGGAGAAGGCAGCCAGCATTCCCAGGCAAGGATGGTGGGCAGGAGAAATTTCTCAGAGCCGTAATGGCCAAAGAATTTGCAGAACCGGAGTCAGCCAAGACCAAGGCTCAGCTTGCGGATCGGTCGGATCACCGCACGCCAGCCAGTGAGTCATGCGGGCGAGCGTTTGGCGAAAAAAAGAAATGGCTGGCTGAGAGCGGTCCAGTCCGTGGGCCCAGCGGCGAAGTGTGGAAGGATCGGGCACGCGATTCGGATCTCTGAGTGTAGGCATGGCCTCTTCCCAGGAGCAGTGCTCCGCGAAGCGCCGCCGCAGCGCCTGACAGCGAGCCAGCAAACTGTAGTGCGTGTAAGGAAGAGAAAGAAACGGCAGGAAGGTGAAGGTCTTCCCGCAACCGGGGCAGCGACCCCGCCGGATGCCAATCCAGTCGTGATGTTCATCGTGCGCCTGCTTGCGGCGGCGTCCGTGGCCGATGATCGAATCGCTGTTCACAAGCGGGGCATCGCCGCAGCATGACCTCGGCGCAACTCGCGGCCCAATCCGTTTCGAGCTTGTGCGGCGGTGTGGAAAGTGGGATAAACAGAATCGTACTTCGTTGGAGCTCTGCCCCGGCGTTGACCTGCCAAGATCTGAGCCGGAAGCGGAGCTCCTTCCTCCTGAAACAAAAATCCACCTGAAAGAGAATAACCCTTCTCTCCTGCAGCTTTTAGGGGTGTGATTCAGAATATTGGCCGGTAATAATCGGCTACACGGAAGTAATCCAAAAAAAACGGGGATCTAGGAGGTTTGTGTCGACGTTCACAGTGGTGTCGAAGAATCAGGCAGATAGCATTCCTCAGTTGGCAGCCCCTTGATACACGCAACGCATCGTTGAACGGTCGCAAGGGAAGTCCCAAATTTCTTAGCCAGCAACCGCAGACTTGTTCCGCCAAACTGGTAGGCATTCGCGATGTCCGACCGCAAGTTCTGACGACAACTGAGTCTGCGGTGGTCTGCCGATTCGTCGTCCCTTGGCGCGGGCGTTGCGCATGCCGGCCTTTACTCTTTCTTGGATAAGAGCTCGCTCGAACTCAGCCATCGCGCCGATTATTTGGAACATCAGCCGGCCCGACGGAGTCGAGAAGTCCAGATTGTCGCGCAGGCTAACGAAATCCACGCCCAGCGTATCCAATTCAGCCAGGGAATTGACAAGGTTGCGGAGAGATCGACTGAACCGATCGAGCTTCCAGACTGAGAATCACGTCGAAACGACGTCGGTGAGCATCGACGAGCAGTCTGTCAAGCTCAGGGCGTCTGTCCGTGGAACCCGAAATGCCGACATCAACATACTCTCCGGTGATTTGCCAGCCGCGGCGATCGCAGTATTCGCGAAGCTCGCGCGTTTGGAGCGTGGGATCTTGGCCCATGTTAGATGTGCTGACGCGTGCGTAAATCGCTACGCGCGACTGCTGCGGTACACTTCTGTTAGCCATTGCGACCTCCTCTATAGGTTGCTTGGTTAGGGGCGCGTCGGTGTTAGCGCACTGGTGCGTCCCGACTTCTAAACTTTAGACTTCTTGTCCTTCTTACGCCCGCGTCCCTTTCGGTAGTGAGCAGCTTTGTACTCGCGAAGCCTCTCCACATCGGCATCGGTCCAGCGCCACAGGGTCCGACCGTCGTAAGGGACGGCTATGGAAGGTCGAATCTTGCCGGCAGACAACCATCGACGCAGGGTGACCGCGTGTAGCTTGGCCAGGTCTGCGGCTCGATCCGTTGAGTACGTGCGTTGCATGCTACATCTTGTAGCGTATTTGATGAAGCTTGTCAAGGGAAAGATGAGGAAGGCAACTATTTGTTGCTCGAGTAAGCGTAGATCGGCTAAGAATTGCCACGCTTCGCAATGAAGGGCGCTCTTCGGGCTGAGATTTGCTACGTCTTGGGAATATCCAAGGGGACTGCGCAGCGAGCCTTTCTTAGCTTGCCCAAAAACCTGCTTGAACCTGTTCCTGCAAGTAGCTGATTCTTCTCAGTGCGATCTCTAAAGATTAGAGCGCCCAGAATCAGATGTTTTTTTGTCGAACGCAATTTCGTCCACTTGAGATCTGGAGGCATACGAAGAAGGATTCTCGGGGTTATAATCACGGCCAATTATGGCCCTTGCTCCAAGCACACATCTAGGCCCTTATGAAATCCTCGCTCCGCTCGGCGCCGGCGGCATGGGCGAAGTCTACCGCGCCCGCGACACACGGCTCGACCGCACGGTCGCAATCAAGATTCTTCCCGCGCAGTTATCTTCCGATCCTGTTCGCAAACAGCGCTTCGAACGCGAAGCGAAGACAATTTCTGGTCTGAATCATCCGCACATTTGCGTGCTGCACGATGTAGGAAGCCAGGACGGAATCAACTATCTGGTGATGGAGTGCGTGGAAGGGGACACGCTGGCGAAGCGGCTGGAGAAAGGACCGCTGCCGTTGGAGCAGGTACTGAAGTACGGGATGCAGATTGCGGACGCGCTGGACAAGGCGCACCGCAGCGGCGTGGTGCATCGGGATTTGAAGCCCGGCAACATCATGCTGACTTCCACGGGTGCGAAGCTGCTGGATTTTGGTTTGGCCAAGCCGGTGGCAGCGCTGACGAGCGTGGCGACGTTGACCGCGGCGGTGACGCAATCGTCGCCGATGACGGAGCAGGGCGCCATCGTTGGGACATTTCAATACATGTCGCCGGAGCAGGTGGAAGGAAAAGAGCTGGATGGGCGCAGCGACATTTTTTCGCTGGGCGCGGTGCTGTACGAGATGCTGACCGGACAGCGCGCGTTTACAGGGAAAAGCCAACTCAGTGTGGCGTCGGCCATCCTCGAAAAGGAACCTGCGCTTATCAGCAGCATCAAGCCGCTAACGCCGCCAGCGCTCGACCGGTGCATCCGGCGATGTCTGGCAAAAGAACCAGAACGGCGTTGGCAAAACGCTGGAGATCTCGCGAGTGAGCTCCTGTGGATTGCCGAGGGCGGCTCGCAGGCAGGGCTGGCCGTACCCCTTGCCACCCGTCGAAGGAAGCGCAAGCGCTCAATCTGGATTGCGGCGGCAGTGGCAGCAGGATTGGTGGCTGCCTATGCGGGATGGCAGGGCGGGCTTAGGACACGCACCAGGAACCCCGTGCACCTGACCGTCACCCTTCCACTTGACAAAGCGCTCGTCAATAACTCAACCGAACCGATTGCCATTTCCCCGGATGGAACGTCGATTGTTTACTCGGCGCAAGGCAATGATAGGAAGGCGCAGCTGTATTTGCGCAAGCTGGACACTTTTGAGAATACGCCGATCGCGGGCACGGAGGATGGGGAGTGCCCGTTCTTCTCGCCGAATGGTGAGTGGCTGGGTTTTTTCGCGGACGGAAAGCTGAAGAAGGTATCGCTGCGCGGTGGAAGCTCCGTAGTCATAGCGGACGAAGCTGTTCCCACAGCGGGTTCTTGGGCCGAGGACGATACGATCTACTTCAAGAAGTCGTTCGCCTCCGGAGTCTATGCAGTAGCGGCGGGAGGGGGACAAGCACGGCAGGTGACGCAGTCCGCGAAGACAGATGACCGCGCCCATTTGTGGCCCGACGCGCTTCCGGGTGGCAACGGGTTGATCTTTACCGTTTGGACTGGTCGGTCGTTTAATGACGCGCGGATTGAGGGGTTATCGTTCAAGACGGGAAAGCGGAAGGTTCTTATCACCGGAGGTACCGGAGGACGCTACCTGTCGAACGGCTACCTCGCGTATGCGCGCAGCGGAACATTGTTCACTGTTCCGTTCGATCTCGAGCGGCTGGAGGTCCAAGGAGCGCCGGTGCCGATGATCGAAGGTGTGATGACGGGTGCATCCAACGGCGACGCCGGCTTTGCGTTTTCGCGGAATGGTACGCTGGCGTTTCAGCCTGGAACCTTTACTTCGTTCGAGCGCAACTTGCTGTGGATGGACCGCAGCGGCAAGGCAACCAATATCACGGATGATGTGAAGCCTTACACCTCTGCCGCTCTGTCTCCTGATGGAAAACGTATCGCACTGACGCTGGAGAGCAGCACCTTTGATGTGTGGGTGTATGACCTGGAGCGCGACACGCTCACCAAGGCAAGCTTCGGGGGTGACGATTATCGGCCACGTTGGTCACCAAATGGCAAGATGCTTGCCTACGACTCATCGAAATCAGGACACCAGCAGATATATGTGAAGCAGGGCATCGGGCAGGGGTCCGAAGAAGTGGTGACCGACGGGCCCGAGAACAAAGAGCTCTACGATTGGACGCCAGACGGGCGTGAGGTCATCTTCGGCCGGCAGAACGAGAATACAGGATGGGACATCTACGCTGCGCCAGTCCAGGGCGATCACAAACCGCGGGCCTTGTTTGAAGCACCGTTCAATCAAAGGGGGGCGCGCGTCTCGTCGGACGGCAAGTGGCTGGCCTACGTCTCGGACGAATCCGGACAGCTCGAGGTATTCGTGCAGGCAATCAGTGATCCCAGCACGCGCACGCAGGTCTCGCGGGAGACCGGTTGGGAACCGCGCTGGGCGCGCTCGGGGAACGAACTTCTGTATCGTTCCAAGGATCGGGTCATGTCGGTGAAGTTTGCACCGGGTGTAGCGCTCATTCCCGGAAAGTCGGTGGTGCTGTTTGAGGACAAGAACGAATGGAGCGGCTACGACGTCGCGCGGGATGGGCGGCTGGTGGTCACACGCGAGGCGCAAAACAAGGGCACGGGCACCCAAATTAACGTGGTCCTCAACTGGTTTGAAGAGCTGAAACGTCGTCAGCCAGGAAAAAATCCATGAGCCTGAAATCCGGCACGCTCTTGGGCCCGTATGAGGTCGGCGCGCCCTTGGGCGCAGGTGGGATGGGCGAAGTGTACCGCGCGCGGGATACGCGGCTGGAGCGTGATGTGGCGGTGAAGATTTTACCGGCGGAGTTTTCTTCTGATCCTGTTCGTAAGCAGCGATTCGAACGTGAAGCCAAAACCATTTCCAGCCTCAACCATCCGCACATCTGCACACTGCACGACGTGGGCAGCCAGGATGGCATCTCCTACCTCGTCATGGAGTGCGTGGAGGGAGAAACACTGGCCAAGCGTTTGGAAAAAGGGCCGCTGCCGCTCGAACAGCTTTTGAAATATGGCGCGCAAATTGCCGACGCCCTCGATAAGGCCCACCGCAGTGGCGTGGTTCATCGCGATTTGAAGCCTGGCAACATCATGTTGACCACGGCGGGTGCGAAGCTTCTGGATTTTGGATTAGCAAGACCCGCCATGTCACCCACCAGTGTGGCCATGCTGAGCGCAGCGGTCACGCAAACCTCGCCCATGACCGCGGAAGGCGCCATCGTCGGCACCTTTCAATACATGTCGCCGGAGCAGGTCGAAGGCAAAGAACTCGATGGGCTCAGCGATATTTTTTCTCTGGGAGCTGTGCTCTACGAAATGCTTACCGGCAAGCACGCCTTCGAAGGCAAAAGTCAACTCAGCGTGGCCTCCGCAATTCTCGAAAAAGAGCCCGCACCCATCACTTCGATCAAACCGATGACGCCGCCTGCTCTCGACCACACGGTGAAAAAGTGTTTGGCGAAAGACCCCGAAGAACGTTGGCAGAACGCGAGCGACATCAAGAGCGAGTTGCTCTGGATCTCTCAGTCTTCGGCCGAGGTCGCGGCTTGGCAACGGACCGCAAGCGCTGGAACCCGCCTCAAACAGATTCTTGTGTATGCGTCCGCCGCGCTTGTGCTCGTGGCCATCGGTGCCATCGCGACTTACGTTTTTTCACGCCCGAGCAGCACCGCTGGCGTCGTACGGTCGGTCATTCAGCCCCCGCCAAACGTTAGCGTGCTCACCCTCGGAGACCAGGGCGGAGCACCGTCCATCTCGCCGGACGGCAGCAATCTTGTCTTTGTTGGTCTGTCCGAAGGAAACCAGACGCTGTTCTTGCGTCCGCTCAATAGCACTGCTGCAAAGCCGTTACCAGGCACCGAAGGTGGAAAATTTCCGTTCTGGTCTCCGAGCGGAAAATCTATCGGTTTTTTTGCCAACCAACAGCTGAAGCGTCTGGAACTCGCGGGAGGACCACCCACCAACTTGTCTCCCGCGGCAGACGGTCGAGGAGGCACTTGGGCCGGCGACACGATTCTTTTTAGTCCCGACATTTACGATGTGATTTACCGTGTGCCGGCCTCAGGAGGGAAAGCGGTCCCAGTCACCACTTTGGATCGGTCTCAGCATACTACGCATCGCTGGCCGCATTTTCTCCCTGACGGCAAACATTTTCTTTACCTCGCGGGAAACCACATAGGCGACAAGCTGAATTCCGAGATCTACGCGGGAAGTATCGAAGGTGGAAATCCAAAACTGATCGTTCGGGCCAACGCCGCGGCTCTGTATTGCGCGGGACAGCTCCTTTACTTTCGTGACGGTAGCCTGATGGCGCAAGAATTTGACGCGAGCGGCCTGGAACTTCGCGGAGAGGCGACACCGTTCGGTCAGGTCTTGCGGGAAACCGGCAATTGGGGACTGATGGCTTCCGCCGCAAAGGGCATTCTTCTTTTCCAGGGTGCTGGAGAGGTGAAGTATCCCATTCTCTGGTTCGACCGTGGCGGGCGTCCCGCGGAAACCGCTCCCATTTCCGGACAGCTGTCCGATTTGCGTTTGTCGGTTGATGGAACTCGCGTGGCAGTCATCAGCTTTGAAGGCCCTCACGGCGTCGCCTATGTATTTGACTTGAAGACCGGGGCGCGGACGCGTCTTACGTTTGCAGAAGACGCTTGGTTCACCATCTGGTCACCCGATGGTAAAAAGGTCGCATACTCAGCATTACGCGGCGGCACAAAAAGCGAAGACATCTTCCTAAAGAAAGCGGATGGGAGTGGCGACCGAGAAGTACTGCTTTCCTCGGGCAACGTCGACCATCCAAGCGATTGGACACGAGATGGAAAATACGTCGTCATCAACCGTGGTGAATTGAGCGCCCAGCGCATCTGGATTCTTCCGATGTTTGGCGACAGAAAAGCGTTCTCCTTATTTCCCAACGCCAACTTTGACCACTTTGACGGACGCGTATCACCCAATGGAAAGTGGATCGCGTACAGCTCCAAGGAATCAGGCGTCGTCGAGGTTTACGTGACATCCTTCCCGGCAGGTATCGGCAAGTGGCAGATCAGCTCAGGGGGCGCTTCTCCCGCCGCGTCGTGGCGTGCGGATGGGAAAGAACTCTATTTTGTCGGCTTTGATGGAAATGTGATGGCGGCTTCCATTGAGGAATCTGGCGGAAGTTTCGCCATCGCTGGTGTACGCCCGTTGTTTCGCTCCCCCTTTCTGAACAGTCGCTTGCGCACGCTCTTTGATATTGACCCGAAAAACGGCCAACGCTTTATCGGTAGTGCCGCGCCTGACACCAGCGCGCTGCCCCTCAACGTCATCACGAACTGGACGGCAGAACTCCCCAGGAAATGACCTCGGGGAAACGGGAGCAACGACGGCTCAGGTTTGTCGTAGGTAAGGTTGTTTCAAGGGCGAATCGTGTGCGCGCGCAGCACGACCAGGGAATCCGCGAAGGAATAGGGGACGGTCTTCGCTGATTCCCTGGAGTCACGACTTCCACTTCGCGTTGCGATCGCGTAGAGGCAGGAGACCTACACCAGCTATACGGCGGTACCCGTGGAGGTCAGCCATGCGGCACGGTTGTCGTTAACTGCAGCCGTTCGTCCCTGTTGCTTGGAATGACGGTTTGCTTGCTTCTTTCATCTCTGCTCGCCTTTCTACTTATGCGCGCCTTTTGCTCTGGTTCGGGACCAGTGTCAGAACCATTTGGATCCAGGAATGGCGAATGCGGTTTTTCGAAAAAATGTCTCCTTCTCTAAACTTTAGAAATTGTAGCCCAATGAGTAGCCCAATTAAGGGAGGAAGTTGCTCAGCTATCCGACGCCGATTCAACGCCTTAGATTATTTTGTTCCGTTGGAAGCCCGGCCAAAGCGGGAATCCGGGCGGACGACCACGAACCTCGGCGCTTGCGGAAGCCTATCGCGTTAAGCTCGCGTCGCTTGTCCCTGGCGATGCACAAGGCCGGACATTTGCGGAAGCGATTGCCGATACAGTGGCGCTCCTTGCTCTGAAAGGAGACATTCGGGCCGCGCAGGAACTCGCAGATCGCGCGGAAGGCAAACCGAGACAGAAGGATTCTGGGGACGCCGAAGAGAATCACGTCCGGGTCATAATTATGGATGCGCCGCGGCCGCCCCGGCCAGTAGCTGCTGCGGCGAGCACCCAATTGCACTTGCCCGAGACTCGATCCGACGTGACCAAGGTGAACGAGTATGTGAATCAAAAAGCTCAATTGGGCCTCAAGCCGGTCTTTGATGGGTGCGATTGAACAATAAGATCGGTTCTCCCTTTTCTCTGCACTCCTCTTCTTCGGTGTCGCAATGTCCAGCCCAATCGGGTTCCGTGAATTCAGCGAAGACGATTACCGTAAATTTATCCGAACACTATCAGACGAAGAACTAATAAAGGCGGGGAAGCGGCTTCGTATTTTGTGCGGCGATGTCGTCACGCCAAACCCGAGCACGTTCGACAGACAGCTTCAAAATCTGCGGCGAAGAATATCGGCGGAGACATCCGAAATGATTAGGGTTGAGCTTTTTGGGCAATACTGGCCGTCCGGTCAGTAGACTCCATATCGTCGATTCTTCTAGCCTAGATTGAAGTTCGGAGGCTGAAAGCCCCTATGCTCGGATTCGCAACGGAGACAACCACCAGCAAATCTGACGACTCTTTTACCGAGTTCAAAGAAGGCGTCAAGCTTCTCAAGAGCGACTATCCCCAAAAGGCTTTGGTGAAACTGCAAAGTGCATTCGAATCTGACAAGCACAATCCGTACTACATTTCATTTCTCGGCGTGTCGATTGCGCGTGCCCAGCAAAACTGGGCTCAAGCCACGGAGCTTTGCGACATGGCAGTGCAGTTAAATCCCAAGGAAATCCAGTTCCATCTCAATCTCGCAGAAGTCTGCGACCTGGCAGGTCTGCGTGAGATGTCCCTACATAAATTAGATTACGCCTTGGGGTTATTTGGCGACGACCCCCGATTAAAACGTGCTCGCAGCAAGGTGGAGAAACGCCGGGCTCCTGTACTGCCCTTCTTTGGGCGCGAGCATTTCTTGAACCGTGAACTCGGCAAGCTGCGATACCGCATATTGAAACACTTCGAGTAGACGGCTTTCCCGCTGACTACTTCAAAACCGTCGCGGCGCAAGTTAGTCGGCGAGCCTTCGCCAACCCCATTTCAACGCGACGAGAATGACAATGATGAGAATTATCCAAAAGGCGACCCGAACCAGACAGCCCATTCCGCCCAAAAAGAAACCTTTGATATGGACTTTCGATTCAGTGGGACTCACTTACATCCGACTAACGCTTCCGCACTTCTTTTCCGAACTTGATTAACTCTTGATCTGTCATGCGGCGTAAACGCGCGTCACCGACTGACAGCAACTCGGAAAATCTAGCGATGGAGCGAAATACCGGTATAAAACGCAAAACGCCGGGAGCACACGTGGGCATTTTTTGTCAGAAGTTTCAGAAGTTAGGGTCGATGTTATGTTGTGCGCAACGCAAGCGCGCTTCAAGTGTGGTTACGAACGGGTTTTTGCTCACCTGCACCAGACGAGATGATCCAGCGCTCTCTTTGTGAATTATGGGCGAACCACCGGGGATGATCGCCTCCTTGGGTACGCGATACAGATCGCCTGATCCGCGCTCTACGTAGGCTCCTGCTTCGTTCAGTTCATCCCAATTGACTTCGGGAAGTGCGAATCTGGTATGGGGTTCGACTGATTTTGTCTTTACTTGTTCCACGGTCTTGTTTCTCTTTCCAGGGGATCGAGGTTGTGTGCTTCCGGCTAAGTCTTAGTGACCATTTTTCGTAGTTACGCCTGAGATCGCATGCTGTCAAGCGTATTTTTTTAATATTCTGGAACATTGCAAGAGGAAGAGGGCACCGATTTCGCCGCGCTAGAGACGTAAAGCATCACTTCAATATTTCATTCAGACAAAAAGATACCCCGAGACCTTGTGAGCCTCGGGCGTGGTTGGTTTAAACGGGTAGGAACCGACCTTTTGCGGGTATAAGCTTCACGGACAGTTCTATTAAACTGATGCTCATCAGTCGCTCCGCGTGGAGCAACGGGAGACCAAATTTTACTTCGGTGCTTTAGTTTTCTCCTACCAATTTCTTCGCGGCACTCGTCAAGAAGGTTTGCGTAACGGAGCGGATTGCAGCAGCGTGGGCACTAGTTCCTGGCTAATTGCATTTTGTCAATAAACTTCGCGGCTTCGCATTTTGTGCGGCGATGCCGTCACACCGATGCCCAGCACGTTCAGGCAGCTTAAATTCTGCCGGGAAGAATATCGGCGCAGGCATCCGAAATCTTCGTGATATACATCGTTGCATGTGGCAAACGATGGTGAATGTGGCTCGGGCTTGGCTAAACTCGACCGGGTGCCGGGTATCTCCCTGCAAATCGCGCAGCAGAGGCGACTTGTCTTGCCCTGTCAAGATCGGAATCCAATACAAAGATTTGCCAAGACAGTTCTTTCGCTGCCGTGGCATTCGCAAACAGGCCGATCAATGGGGCTTTGGCCTTCGCCTTTTCAAGCCTCGAATAATTGGGAACATTTGCTTGTTTCAAGGCATCAGCAAGCTCACCAACGCCCGTTAGATTCGCGCTCTCCAAGAAAAGAACTACGTCCCCCTCCGCATCAGCTTGCTCTTTGGTGAAAACCAAGTCCGCGTCACAGCCGCGACATAGGTCACATCCGACCCTGTACTGAGCTTTGCACAAAGGGCAGTGCATCGTCGTTTTAGACTCCAATCATTTGGGCAGGACAGCGTGTGCTGCGCCCTGCCCGAAGCATGAGTGTTCAGAATGTAGGGCACAGTATTTCTGCCGACGGTATTGGGGCCAATAGGGTAAGTCGCGTAGTCGGGAGATCGGTACGCTAACGCACACTGTTTGACAGTGGATTCCGCTGGCGTCGAACAGAAAAATGTAAGACTGTTCTTGTGAAACCGCTGGAGCATGTTGCGGGGCCGGGTTGGCTGGCCGAGAAGAGACACCGTGCGCGACGTAGTTCTGAAATATCCTATCTGGCAGGAGCCCTACCGAGCAGCTGTACTAGAAAGCAATCCTAGACTGCACAAACAGAAAATCGCGGGCGCAGAGCAGGCCGTCATATTGCGACTCAAGCAACTAGAAAACAACGCAGACCATCATCATGAATTGACAGCACTAATGGACGCGCTGGCAGCATTGAAAATACTCGAAGAAACAACCTAGTAGGCCGACTGAGATAGTGAAACAAACATGACGAGCGGACGAAAGAATTTTCTCGTCGGCGTATTGGTCGGGGTCGTCTTGCTGACGGCGATTGCGGGCCTTCTGGTTAAATCGAGTCACGATTTCCGGGATCGGGAACAGAATCCGGCTGCGGCACGAGGTGGAAAGAAATAATTCACCTCAGTTTCACACGCCGGATCAATCTGGCGGTGAAACGGATGCCAATATCGCACGAACGTTTCGAACATCTTTTGTGCGGATATAAAACAGAACCGCTGATTCAGGATGCGGCTGGTATGCTGTTGTGTGGAAACTGCATTCAGCGATATGGTTTCAAGTCATCGAAGGGCAAAGCACTAGCGACGTAACTTTGCCGAATCGGCGATGCTATTTCAAGAATCGCCGGAATGAGTTGGTCTGCAAGGTTCATTTTGTCCAGTACCTTAATCGCTCCGACGCTATCCAACACTTCCTTGGCGACATCCTCAGCACCCAAAGTAATAGCTAAAACCTTCGCGCCGTCGAGCAGTCTTTTCACTTCGCTTGGCGCGATACGGTTCTTGTTCGGCATATTCACATCTAGAATGATTAAATCAGGATGCAACTCCGAAGTCTTCTCAATCGTTTCATAAAAAGTCGAAGCTTCACCAACGACCGAAATATCTTCCCGGTTGGATAAGAGCCTCTGAATCGCATTGCGCATAACAGCTGCGTCATCTGCCAGAAACACCCTGACACACATTAAGTGCCTCCGTTCGACCTAGCTGTCTGGGGGACTAGACTTGGGTGTTTAGATACGCTGTAGAACACTGCGAGTCAAGTACGAACTTCACGTGGTACGCTGGCGCACTGATGAAACGCAAAGAAAGAAGGGAAATTACCAGAGGAAGCCCGCATCGTCCTCGAATGCTCGCCTAATCTGGAACCGTGCAAGAAATTCCTGCACGCCAATATCTACCGCTTTTCAGAACATATGAAAAATGACAAATGCCGACACTGCATCACGTGGTTTCAACAAACGGATAAGGAATTGAAAACGATGAAGCTGTTAGCGGCGTGGCGGAAAAGCATGAACAATTGAAGGCGGATCTCCGCAACATGTCATCTTAGAAACGAAGGGGTACGATCCCCTGGGGGATGTGAAGCGGGCGGATGCGGAGCGATGGGTCGCGGCGGTAAGCGCCGAAGGTAGCTACGGTCGGGCAAGCCTGTCAAACCCGAAATTAAATTGGGAGCTACCGTTCGTCTCCGCGTGCATTCGGGTGAAATCTAGCAGCCGTCGTCGTGGCCTGGGTCTTTTTCAGGTGGCGTTCGACTCAAGACTAAGCGGAGTGGACGTTTGGTCCGGATCCAGGGAGTTCCAGTACGAACCGGCTCCGCCGCGCGAGACATCATATTGGTTTGTCCCAGCTGCAATAAGAAACATGGTCTGAAACATCTCAAATAGTGGCGCTGCATAGGGGTGGACGAAAATGGGATCGCCCAAAAACATGTGATTTCGGAACCTTTGTGTACGCGGTCAACAGCCACACAGAATGAAGGAGTTACAGACGCACGTTTGGAGGGGTTTTCGGAACCTTCGAGGTAAGCGCTGGCGTCCTTAAACTCGCAGTTTTCCAACTTTGTGGCGAAATAGTTGTTTCGAGAAAGCTGCTGATACAGCGCCGCCGCTATTGTGGCTTGACGTGCCGACTTTTCCGCTCTTCTACCAATCGCTCAGCGTCAATACGCGGCTATTTTTTTTCGGCTTGCGTAGCGGGCGTATTTCCACCACGGGCTTGCTCAGGGGCATGCTTCCGGAAGGCTTGTTGGATGGCCCGCTCGACTGCGGGAGCAAGTTCGTTGCGAAGCCTTCCTTGAATGCCGGATCGTCCGATTTCTTTAATCCTTTGTAGGTAACCTTTACCATCGGGATGCGCCTTCCAGTCGTTCGAGGCAATGTAGATGTCTACTGGCCCGCGCGAAGTATCTATAGCCTCTATCTTAACACTACGCCGTGCGCGAAAAGCGCACTCCCGGAGTTCCGTTTCAACGAGTGCGCATCCTTGAGCACGTTCGTTGGACAGTTCCCAATCCTGGGTTGGTTCCATCGCGCAACTCAAGAATATGGTCAGCGTCTCTCACATTGATTTGCCCGCTCGAATTTCGCGTGAAGAATTGGAAATGGTGGCTGACGAATTTCTATCTCAGCAAGGAAATATGAGGCGACGGCGACGGTTTCAATGGTGAAAGCGAGACATATCGCGTCCTGCGTCCCGATATGAAGTACCTAGAACGGTAAAGGACGCACCCAATACTTCTGCTTTTGGTATAGTTTTGAATTCATGTGCCACCACCACTGCGACTCTTGGAAATTCACTTCAACAAGCGACGAAGAGACCGCGTCTAGCGCCGTTGAATGTTCGTAGAACACCTCAAGCCCAGCATCATTGTTAGAGGGCCAATCTTCCCCGAACCCGTACAGGTAATCGTTGCTTTACCAATGGGCACCTCGGTCAAGCTCGTTGGTAAGGGGCTAAACACCAATCAGGTTCACGAGCTGATTCTGAATGCGGAACAGCTTGCCCAACTGGACTCCAGTCCTGAAAAAGAACCGTTTGACGGTGATCCGTTGCGTTTTCGACTCGGGGTTGAGGCTTATCGGCTTGGACTGGCGTACGAATACGACCCCTATTTCTCTTTGTCGATAGCTCGCGTTGATCCGCTTCCTCACCAGCTTGAGGCTGTCTACGACTACTTCCTCTCAATGCCGCGTATCCGATTTCTGCTGGCAGACGATCCCGGGGCTGGAAAAACCATCATGGCGGGATTGCTTCTTAAGGAATTGAAGATTCGCGGGCTGGTCAAACGGACGTTGATCATCACCCCGGCCAGCTTGTCGTTTCAGTGGCAGCGAGAGATGAAGGAAAAGTTCCGCGAACAGTTCGAGATCATTCGTGCGGACGTGCTCCGCGCAAACTACGGAATGAATCCTTGGCAGGAACGCAATCAGGTCGTTACGTCGATTTCTTGGGTCTCGCGGATCGACGACGCAAAGGAAAGCCTCCTCCGCAGCCGATGGGATTTGATCATCGTGGATGAAGCGCACAAGATGGCGGCGTATAGCGCGGACAAAAAGACCCTCGCCTATCGACTTGGTGAATCGCTGTCGTCGATGACTGATCACTTTTTGCTGATGACAGCCACTCCCCATAAAGGTGACCCTGAGAATTTCTGCCTCTTTCTTGAGCTCCTGGATAGGGATGTCTACGGCAATGTGAAGAGTCTTGAGGAGGCTATGCGCCATAACTATGCGCCGTTCTATTTGCGTCGAACGAAAGAGGCTCTCGTCTCGTTTCCAGACCCGGAGACCGGAAACGTAAAGAAACTCTTCACAGACCGCGTTGTGCAAACGGCGTCGTTTGATCTGGATGGTGAGGAATACGATTTCTACGATGCTCTGACCCGCTACGTCGAAGATCAATCGATCAAAGCCGCGCAGGAGGACTCGCCCCGCAGCCGGGCTCTGACGTTCCAAAAAGAGGTGAGATCGTAAGTCCGCCTCAAGCTGAGAGATTGCTAGCTTGTAACTGCGCTCTGTGGCCGGGGCAATGCTCGTGCGCGTCTTGAGCCAATCATTGGCGGCGATTGAGAAAGTTGGAGGGAGTTTGCGTCGCTTGATTTGATTCCAACTCTCTTCCATCTCGCGACGACGCTGACGTTCCGCATCCTTTGCGACTGTCTTGCTCGAACTCTTCGATGATTCACGGATCATCTGGCCCGCAAATCGGAACTTGTACCACCATACGTCGCCTCGCCTATAGACACTCACCTTGCACTCCTTTTGGTAGATCTCTTGATTCTTCTCGCTTTGCGCCTGCCACGCCGTACTGTCTCGAGATGCGCGCACGCATAGTCGCAATAGAACTTCCTTAGGATCTGGCATGCGTTAGCTCCGCACCGGTACGTCCCTTGTGGTAGTGTCGAGGCAGAGCACGACACTACTCCAGTCCGCCCTATCTGAGCGCCAGTCCGGATTCTTTATTTCACGACGCGTCGCGCTTGTAAAAGGAGGCACATTATGAAAATCACTCATTGCGTCACTCGGCTGCGTGAGGCGACAGCAATCCACACCCGAAGGATCGCTCGATTAGTAGCAGGAACTTCTCTCTCACTCTTTTTGTGCATTTCGGCTTCTGCGCAATCCGGAGGTATGGGCGGCATGGGAGGTGGAACGATGGGAGCTGGAGGTATGGGAGGTGGAACGATGATGGGGGCTGGAAGTATGGGGAGCAGCTCCGGTCCCGGCGGTGCGAAAGCCATCGGAATTGGGGTGGGAGCGGTAGCGGCGGGAGTGGGCGTTATCTACCTTGCTCGGCACCACCAAGGCCCGGTCAGCGGATGTGTGACTGCGTCCGACGACCGATTGACTATTTTCGACGAAAGGACGGGAGAAACATACATCCTTCGAGTCGGCAACGATGATATTAGGGCCGGCGAGCGGGTCAAGCTGAAAGGAAAGCGATCGAAGGATGAGCGGGGGGCTTTAAGCTTTGACGTGAAAAAGGTAACAGACTTGGGCTCTTGCCGATAGGGCCACGAATCCCGCTATTGTCTCGAATCATTCGGCGTTGTGGTTTGGCCACAGATCTCGCGGAACATGTCCTGCGCTGCCCAGTACAACGCGCGCATCTTCGATCCAATTTTTTCGCCAGTGTCACCGCCGAGGTACTTTGCCCGCGTGACCGAGCGCATAACTTCCAACCGAACCGCAGCTGTCATTCTGGCTTGTTCGGGGTCGTGTTCGAATCATTCGGATTCTGCTTAAGAGTGAACGAAACGCCGCGTTTCGCGTTCTCATCGACTGTGTGCTGCAAGTCGAGTTCATCCATTGCAACCGCGCTTTCGACACCATCGTTCACGATGAAGTGCAGCTTGTTGCCGGCGAACCAATAGTCGCTTGCGCCGTATACGGTGCCGTCTTTGAGATACAGCAAAACGGACGGTAAGGGGACAGCGTTGCCAATTGTCGGGTTGGTGCTCGGCGACCCTTCGCTTTCATTCCCGTCCATGGCAAGACTTTCGGCACTGGCATTCGATGTGCCGCCGGACAGATCCGGATTGGAGTTGCGAACGCTGGAGCCCCATGCCGGTGGCGGAGAAGATGACCAGCCCCATTGCGATGTCGGGGCCCACCAGGCCGAGCTAGGTTGCCACCACCACGGTTGTCCGAGGAACCCGAAGCTTGGGAAAAGCGCAAAATCGAAGAAGAAGAAATTGTGCCGTGGAAAAAAGAAGGGAAAGAAACCGAACCGATTGAAAAAGAAAAAGCGATCAAAAAAGAACCGATCGAAAAAGAAGTTATGAAATGCGAAACGGTCGAACCCGAACTCGTTGAATCCGAAAGTATTGTTAAAAACGTGCCGCATGTTTGGGTCGAATCTGTTGAAGCCGGTGCCAGCCAAGCCGTTGCGACCGGACATCATTGCGCCGAAGCGATTGTCAAACGGATTCGCAAACCTGCCGCCAGCGAAAGGAGTGCCAGACTTTGCGTCGGCAAAAGGGGAAGCAGAAGCCCGGGGTTGCGTAGTTCCAAAATGGGCGCCTGCTGGTTTTGCTGGCGCGCGCCTCGCTGAGATTGCGGCGTGGGATCCCTCGCTAAGTGAGCCGCTGAACAATTGCGACGGCGTCTCTGCATTTCGCGAGTTGCGGGCCATTGCCGACGCGTCTTCGCTTCGGGGACTTATGGAAAGCGACTCCATGTGACCCGTTACGTGTGGGCTCCCCAAAGGTTCGCGCGTCCGGCCGGAGTCACGCTCTTCACCCTGTGATTCGAAACGTGCGCTCGGCGGTCGGTTTGAATCTTGCACCTGTCGCTCGAATCGCGTGGGCGGTCGATTGGCGTCTTGGAACTCCGGTTCGAAGCGCGCGTTTGGTGGGCGGTTGGCGTTTCGCGCCTGAGGCTCGAATCGCAGTGGCGGTCGGGTCGTGACCGCCCTGTTTCTCAAGCCGAAGGAGCTGCGTCTGCTGAGAACTGGTCCACGCCATGCAAATCCCGGTCCGCGGGAGTACCAAGAGGGTCCGCCGCCCATGGGTGGTAGAGCACCGGCGCGAATACGACCCCCGCCTCGCAACCCGCCCATGCTCCCGCCACGGAATCCGGTTCCCCCGTGGAATCCAGCCCCGGCTCGCTGAGCGAAGCAGGGCTTGAGAGTACTTCCGAACGCGACAGACGAAATGAATACAAAAAAGAAGATTCTAAGGAAGGTGGGTTTCTTCATTTCTGTTACTCCCACCGCTTGGGACCTGAGGCGATCGCTCAAACGACCTACCCGCTGTAGTTGCTTCGATTGCTCGTGGATTGTGAAGGTTTCCCGATCGAGATAATTGGCCTTCAACGCTCTCGCAGCTGCGGATGTCGGAGCGCACCGCGCTCCGCTGAGTCCAGTCACCGATGCAAACACAAGCGCGGTCGCAAGTGTTACCACTAACGATAGAACACTCGGAAAAGGCAGTTGTCAGAGGCTTGTCAAAAAAGCGTCATTTTTTGACACCGAGGGAGAAACGGACAGTCCTACCTCACACCCGCACGTGCACTGAATAAATTCCCTCTACATCGGGGACGTCGAGACGCGACACGTACGCACGCGTGCGCAAGACCCGATCAATTCACGCGGAGCTCTAGCAAGTCCTGCACGTGCGTTTATGCCCCGTGTTGGCTCTCAATGTCGAGACACTGTAGACTCTCGTGCGGTACCTTGCCCCAGGGAGATTCGCCCTTCGTGACGGGAATTCGTAGATTGTTCTTACCCCACGTGGGTAGACGAAACTCAGTTAAGCACTTGTTTGAGGAGTTTCAGGAGGCGAGCGACGGCGGACGGAAATCGCAACTGCGACGGAACCAGAATGTTGTGAATGCAAGCGGGGCAAATTTTATGAAGTACTTGCGCAAGTGGACCAGGGCGCGATTCTGGAATTGAGCGAAGCGGCCTGCCTCGCGCGACATGAAGAGCACTTCGAGACAACGCGGATAGCGGGAGTGCTCATAGCGACGGAGGGCGCGCTTCAGGTCCGTTTGGGACTGGAGGCAAGCGGCGAGGACAACGGCGTCTTCGATGGCTAGGCAAGCGCCCTGGCCGAAATTGGGGCTGATGGGATGGGCGGCGTCGCCGAGAATGGCGACTCGACCGACGACCCAAGGAAGCGTAGCGAGGCGGTCCTGAACTCTTGTGTGGATGGCGCTTTCGGCGTTTGCGATGAGTTCGGGGACCGGAGCGTGATAGCCGGAGAAGAGTTTTTGTAGCGCGACGCGCTCGGAGAGACCGTGAGGGAGCAAGGAGTTGTTGGCTGTGGCATACCAGTGGATGCGGCCGGGGCCGAGACGCAGAATGCCGAAGCGCGTGCCTTGCCCGTAGGATTCGGAAAAATCGCCGTCGTTCTCGAGGCCAAGCCGGAGAATGTCGTGTTCGGGATTTATGTTGGTGACGCCGCGCCAGACGCTGTAGTGGCGATTGCTGAGGTTGGTTTTCAGGCCGAGGGATTCGCGGACGGCGGAATGAATGCCGTCACAAGCTACGACTAGGTCGGCCTCGGCGGATGCTCCATTTTCAAAGTGAATAAGGACGGAGTTGGGGCGATGTTCGAGGCGCGAGAATTTGTGGATCAGGTGGATGGAGCGGGCAGGCACAAAGTGGGCTAGGGCAGATTGCAGTTCGGCACGGTGGATGACGATGCCAGTGCAGTCGTCGACAGGAAGCGGGAGCGTTTTGATGGCTTCGCCGCTTTCTTCTTTCATAAGCATGCGGCGGAGAGAACGGCCCTGCGTGGTGAGGCGCGTGAGGATGTCCGGATCAATTTGTTGGAGGGACCTGACGGCGTTGGGCCAAAGGCTCATGCCGGATCCGACCTCTTTCAATTCGCTGGCGCGCTCGTAGACGTTTACCTCAAAGCCGATTTTACGGAGGGCGATGGCGGTTGTGAGTCCGCCGATGCCGCCGCCGATGATTGCCGCACGCTTCACGATTGCCCCCAATCGTCGTGACCGAAAAATCAATCTAGCGCTTACGGATCTTCTTCGCGATAAGCTCCGGCGGAAGCGCGCCGTTCTTGAATAGCAGCCCTCGCAGGGACACGGCGTTCCCGTCAGCCAAGGCGCTGACGCCCGAAACTCCCTCGAAGTCCGTCTCGCTCGATGTTTGAACGTGGCTGTCGCTGATGCCGACGGTGATGAATAGCGCCGGCAGGGTATCGACGCTGAAATTGGGCGGCACAACCGAGCCGGCCTTCACGCTTGCCGTGAACTGAGTCATCCGGAGCCGCACGCGGTCAGCCGTCACTGCGACAGGCGGGCCTGGATTCGCCGGACTTGTCAAACGGATCTGGACTGTCTGGCCAGGCAATAGCTGCGATGTATCGGTCGCGCCTTCGAAATCGCCCTGCAGCGCACTCGGTACGTGCAGGCCGTCATCCTTCACCCGGAATTCTGGATTACTCAAAGTCACGACGGTGGGGTTGCCAATGCTCACGTTGTTGACGCTCTTAAGTTCGTCGACAACAACCATCTCGAAGTGCGCCGCGTCGTCGATCTTGAAGACGATGCCTTCGAGTTCGTCGCCCTCTGTGTCGTCTTCGAATGCAATCTTCGTGGCCAGAAATACTCCACCAGCCATCAGCTCTACATCCACTTCGACGAACTGATTGTTCTGCAAACAGGTGAAATTATTCGCAGCACACGCCTGGAAGTCGATCTCCGTATTGCTGTCGGTTGTGATCGGAAAGTCGCCGTTTGCTGTATGCAGCGTGAACTTCTTGTTCGTGGCGTCGACGTTTTGAACAGCTCCCTTGAAATCATTGAGATCACCCAGCTCGCCGCTTGGCTTCATCGCGAGTTGCTGGGCGCTGACCGCTCCAGCGAGACTGAAATCCACGCCCAGAGTGGCGTTGAGAATGGTTCCCGGGTTGACGTCTACCTGAATCCCGGTCGGCGAATTCGCCATGACGACAATACCCGACCCTGGAAAATTAACCGTTGACGTAAGCGGTCCCGTAGGTTTGATTTCGCATACCGCTTCAACAGCGCAGCCTGCCAGCGTGGCTCCGGTGTCGTTCTTGAAAGTGAGTTCAGGATTGGCAAACGTGAGGGTAAGGCTCGCGAACGTCCCCGGAGCTACAGTTGCTGTGCTGAGAAACGCCGATTCTGTTTCGAGCTGCTTCACCTCAATTCGGATTGGCCCTTTTCCTCCGAGCAGATCCACGTTGCCCGGATTGAGCGTGGCTCCTGTGACGGCTACTTCAAAGGATAACAGCGTAACTCCCGCGGGTGGCGTGTCCGTTATCGTGACCGATACTGCGGAGGCTCCAGGGGCCGGCGCCGACGTCACGGTGATCGTGGCAGTGGAGCTTTTCATGGTGTCGTTGACCGAGGTCGCAGCGAGGGTAACCGTAGCGGGATTGGGTACGGCGGCAGGCGCGTTGTACGTGACTGAACTCGTGGTCATGTTGGTGAGCGAACCGCAAGTGGCTCCGTTACAACCCATGCCGGAGAGAGCCCAGGTGACACCTTTACTCAGATAGTCATTCCCGACGGTAGCGGTGAAATTCTGCGTTCCCGTGCTAGCCTGCAGGCTGGCACTGGCCGGAGTGATTGTTACAGAAGTTGGTGATGGTGGTGGTTGAGAAGGCGCACTGTAACCGCCGCAGCCGACAAAGCTTAGCGCTAACCCTGCTGTCACGAAAAATGCAAAGGATTTCCGGACTCGCATGGCTGTACCCCCCTATTGTAGATTCTTGCTGTGCGCAGTAGGGGACATCCAGGACATTGGCGGAAACACCGCTTCGGATCTGCTTTCGAATAGGCGGCCTAAGTGATTACAACCCACCCTCCGACCCGCGCCCTCGACTTGCCCGTGAGGTTAGCCGCGAGCACAGACGCCGTCAATCTTGCTAGTGTCATTTTGTTGTCATTCTGTTGTCATTCTGTTGTCGCTCGCTGCTGGTCAGCCCAGTCGGCTTGTGCCAAGGTGGCTCTCGTGCGATCCGAGTGTGGCCGTTGGTCCGCCCTTCTGTCCGTGAAAGTCATGGTCGAAGCGGACTTCACTAGAGCGAAACTCAAACGCGAACGCTTTTCGGTCGCGATAAAATCCTGGGTACATGCTGCCCGGCGTGCCGCCGCGAGACCGGCCGCGTTTCCTACCGGCACTCCTGGTAAGCCTTGACTGCGTCTTCGACGCGTCGCTAGTGCCAGCACTGACGTTAATCGGGTACGTCTACTTTCCTGCGAGAGTCTCTGCTTCCACAGCCGACGCAGGCGAGTTTCCTTCCCGAGGATCTGTTCTTCGACGCCCTCGGTCGGGCGTCCGCGAAATTCGAGCTTGGCTTCGATTCCGTGGGCAAGATCGGAGATTGAGATTCCGTCGTCCGCCAAGTGCCACGCGTCGTATAGATCCCGCGGCTCGGTTCTCGCGCCGTCGGAGAGGGCGACGATCTTCTCCGTCAGAATTTCGCCGAGCGAATAAACGCGCACTGCACGATTCGCGGGAAGGTCGGAAAATTCCGCATAGCTTTGCAACACCGTTCCGTTTTCTAGCGGCAACACAATTCTTTCTGAGATGGTGATGTCGACCTTCACGGTGTCCGGCGCGGGCAATGGGCCTTGATATGCCAGATAGAAGGTGTGACTGTTTTCATGTACGTCATCGACGCGATCGAGTCGGAATTCGATTCCAGACGCGGCGCGAAGCGCAGCGAAGATTTCTTCAAGGCTCATCTGGATGGCCGGGAATTCCATGTCCTGAAGCAGCGTGAAGTCGAGGTCCTCCGAGAAACGGTAGTTAGCAAAGTGGCAGCGTCGCAGTGCGGTGCCGCCCTTGAAGGCGAGGTGCTCGCGGAGCGGATGCGTGGCGAGTGTTGCGAGGAACCACGCGAGGCAATAGTCCCGTTGCAAGACGGCTTCCGGAATCCGCCGGCCGCCCTGCTCGCGGAATAGGCGGTTCGATAAGACCGAGAGATTGCGTTGCGGAATCATTCAGGTGTGCGCGACGGCGCGAAGCTCCTCGGGCGAAACGTTGACGCGGACTCGCCAGCGCGCTTGATACGGTCCTTCAGGGGGCAAGCTACTGTCGAGCGGTTCGTAGGTGGGCGTGAGGTGCGACTGGAGCGCGCGAACGCTTTCCGGTGTTTCAATGCCGCTCGTTTCGAGCAGGAAGCCGAGTCTGCGGATCACGGCACCGATGTTGAGTCTGAGGGCATAGTCGACCAGGCGCTTCACGTCCAAATCTTTGCGGCGCAGAAAGACCGCGCGCGCGACTTCGGTGACTCCGCCGACGTACTGCGCGAGCGCGGAGGCATCTGCTTTGATGGTGAGATGGCGGCCGACATAACGTGGCGGCACGCAGTAGCGATTGCTGTCGAACGATAGCCGGAGATCTTTATGAACCAGCGCCTCGACGGTGTCGCGATAGTCGGGCGTGATCACCGGCAAGGAGTGCAGTGCTTCGAGCTGAAAGCGTTCTGCCGGGAGTCTGGCCCGTTTCTCGGTGACGGCGCTGGTTGGCAACTTCGTTGAGCCATTGCAGTGCTTGCGCATTGACGTCGGCTAAGTCGGTGAAGGTGCGCAGTGGCCAGAAGTTCGTTCTGGCATAACCAATGGCTCTCTCTATTTTTCCTTTTTCCCACGCCGCTCGCACATGACAAGCCCGTGGAAGGAAACCATATTCGCGAGCGAAAGCCAGAAAACGCGGATGGAAACGCACCAGGTTGCCGTCATGTTCGGCGACGGCGGTCGCCAAATTATCGAACCAAAGCTCGCGTGCGATGCCACCCATGAATCGGAACGCGTGGATATGACAGCGAACGAAAGTTTCAAAGCTCTGGCTGTGCGTGAACTCCAGATACAGCTTGCGGCTGTGACATTCCACCAGACAGAAGGCGTAGAGTTTTCGCGTATGCCCCTGATAGAAGAGCGCATCGAAGTGTCCCCAGTCGACTTCGAAGCGTTCTCCAGGTCCCGGTTCCATGCGCACGTAGGCGCGCGGGGCGCTGGCCAGTGCGCGCACCCCGTGCAAGTACTCTTTCAGAATGCTCAGACCACCGCTGAAGCCGAGCGGCCGGAGTCGTTGTGCGATCACGGTGGCACAAGCATGAGGATCCTGCTCGAGGAACTCGGCGATGGTGGGCTTGAAGGGATCCAGCTTGCTGGAGCGCTGACGGGGAGCGGCGCTCTGCGCCGGCGCGACGAGATATTTGGCGATGGTTCTGCGCCCGATGTGCAGATGACGGGCGATTTTGCGCGCCGGCCAGTGCTCGGCCCAGTGCAGGCGATGAATTTCGTTGATTTGCTCGGCGCTCAGCATGGACCTGAGTTCGGGTATACGAGCAGTCGAGTGCACAAGCCATAGGGATGTTCCTGTCAAGACGCGGAGACGTCGGCCGGCAAGTGGCCAACTGACGGTAAAATAAGCACTTGCGCCGAAGCTAAGTTGTTCCTGTCAAGATCGCGCACCTTGGGCCCCAGCAACCAAACCTCTGAAACTGAACGCGTTAGATTCAAAGCTAAGTTGTTCCTGACAAGATGTTCGACGCGACGCTTCTGGTCACGCCCTCGCTGTCGCTGACGATTGCTCTCGACCAGCGCGGGATTCTGCTGGCGGTGCTGTTTCTGGTAATGAGGATGTTCGTCCCACCACTGCTTCTGGCTATCGCGAACGACCTGGCGATATTCCGGATCTACTTCGAGCTTCCGTCGGTGATAGTCAGCGCGGCGCCGACGTTGGCACTCCGGTCGGCTGCAGACGGCTTGTTGTGGACGGTAGGAAGAACGCAGAAAACTGCACTTGCAGTAGACACAGCAGCCGTTCTGGGGCACGTCGACTCCTCAGAGATTTTCACGAGACGAATCTCTGAGAAAATAATCAGATGGCAAGCGACGTGCAAATTTAGAAACTAATATAGAGTTCCTACCGCATCCTTACCAGCGGGGCTCTGGGTGGATCACTGGTCCCGTCCAACACCGGCCAGAATGGCTCCGTTTTTCGCTGGCGTCGACAGATCGTTCTGGTTGCCTTGGAAGCTGGGTAAGCGCGCCAGTTGTTTGGCAGTGCAGATTTGTCGACTTTAGTAATCAGTTGCGGATGGAGGGTAACCGGAATCGCAACGTAGTCTTGGAGCAGCTTATCTGAATCGACGTGAACCAGGATCTCCAGCGCCGCAAGAGCAAGCGATTGCGCAGTGTACACGACCGCGTGCCCAGGCGAATTCCAGCGCCCGCCAAAAAACCGTGCGCCCTCCCCTCGAACCGTTTCGGTCGACGCCTACGAGAGCTGCGATCGCATAGAGAAAGGTGGCAATAAATACCCCAATGGCATGCGATATCACAGCATCACGCGCTATCCACAGTACGAGGCGAGGAGAGTAGGCAGTGGCGCTGAACTGAACCATCACAAAAGTCAAAGAAAATACGATGCCTGTGAGAGCTAGCATGCCCGAGGCGATCGAGGAGTAGATCGCCGTCGCAGCGGAGACGCTCACGGAGGCAACAAGTCCAGGGAAAATGCGGCTCTCAAAACGTGGAAACGTCAGCGCAGCTGCCATTGCGACTCCAGCATAAATTGCAGGTATTCCCCACGCACGCAGACGCGTGGAACTCCCTTGAGACATGGTGGCTCCTCCTACCTCGCAATGCTCCGATGAGTGGCCTTCACGGCGTCGAAAATCGGAAAGTATTCGGGGCCAAAAGGTTACATGGAGCGGCTTAGAACCAGATTGGACAGACCGCGCTGGCCTAGCCTGTCTTCAAAACGCGGCCTGGACGATGCAAATGATGTCCTCCGGGGAGAAAATCGTGAGTGTGTAAGCCAAATCTGCTGTTTACCTCCGCGTTTGCGAAGCCAGCGCCCTAGTGTGTATTTATGACTCGAAATTGCGCCCCGCTGTGACCTCTCCTTATACCACTGGAGTACTTAGGCTGTGGGGAACTCTTTCTGGATAATGCCTTCCGCTCCATTCGATGAAGCCTATGCCGATGGTCGGCCCGGGCGATGCAGTAGCGTTAACTGTCGAACGCCCGGGTGAGCTTGCCGGACAAATGAAGTGCCTAGGGCCGTCTGTGTTGGTTGAGTTGTCCGGCCCGAGAGCCACCGAACGACGGCGACGCCTCTCACTCATCCGCGAGCCAGTTCCATTTTTTTGATTTTTCACAGGGGGGAACGTTCCGGACACCGCGTTCGACACCGCTGTAGTACGTCCGGTGCAAAGCCAAATCTCTCGGTGTCCTCTTCCTGATTGATCTTCTGTTCCTCGCGGATGCGGGGACGGCGCGGCCAAGTCGTCACTAAGGTTTGGTGGTGGGCACAAGAGTTGGGCACACTGAGTCTGGCGAGCAGTTGTCCGGCATGAAGCCGGGCGATCACGGGGACGCCTTCAACTGCCACCGTGCACTTTTTTTATTTTCATTTTGGCGGTGCCGCATTCGTCGGGGATTATTGCAGCTTCCCGTACTCCGCCTTGGGCGCTTCAGGATGGGGATGTCCGAGTCGGCGTCTTTCCAGAGGGCGAGAAAGGCTTGAAGGTGTGCAGGTGGGCGTCGTTTGAAGACTCGATAGCGACTTGTCGAATCTCCCGGGAACCAGCCGCAGATATAACTCGGTCGATTTCAAGATCGTTTGACTCATGTAGCCCGAGAGCGCTGGCAGCTTCCGCCGCAGGTCTTTGCCTTCATGCAGCCACGCCTCCAAACAATGGACCGCGAAAGTGTGCTGTCTCAAACCATGCATTCCAGGCGTTGGGCTGTAGCTGCGCTCCTGCTGAATGTGCGCCCGCGCACAGAGGCGCACAAAGTTATAGCGCAACGTATTGCACTTCAATGGTTTGCCGGTGCAAGTCACAAAAACGAGATCCCTGAGTCAGGCTTCATGGCCCTGCCGTGCGTGAGCCAGACTCAGCTATGCATCCGAGGGCGGAGCCTTAGTGGTGCGATCGTGGTTCTGCACTCAGACCGATCTCCGGTCTGCTGTCAGGACCGCGTCCCGTGGACTTGGGAGTTGTTCGTCTTCGCTTCGCCTTGGGCAGCGGCAGATGCTGGCCTCTGTTCAAAGTCATCCTAGATACTTTCCAAAGGCACCTAATGGCCCCGGCTGAAGATCCTGAGTTCAATGAAGGAGTTTGCCTTGAGACGCCACCGTCCGCGTAAGACATTCTGTCCCTACCTGTCAACCTTAGCAGTTGTCCGGCGCCCACAGCGCACTATAAATCGGACTTGCCGCAATGAAATCGCTCAGAGGTTTCAAACCATGGTGACGAGACCGACACCTCAACCCGAGAGCGCGGAGGCAATTGTCCGTGATCGCTACGATGCCGTTCTCCTTAACCTCGATGGCGTGATTACCGACACGGCCGATCTTCACGCGGCATGTTGAAAACAGATGTTCGACAATTACCTGCGGAAGCGTGCCGCGCGAAAACGAGAACCCTTGCATCCCTTTGACATTGCCACCGACTACCACCGGTATGTCGATGGAAAACCTCGCTCTCCATGTCACGAAAAGGATGGCGCCCCAATTGTCCTCCAAGCGCAATCACATTCTAATCGCCGACCCTGAGGTCAGTTTGTGCGAGCAGCTTAGGGCCTTACTGGCCTCGGCCGGATACGATGTTTCGGTGGCACTCTCCATCGATGAGAGTCTCGGGCTTGCCCGTCGAGGCGGCATCGACGTATGCCTTTTGGCCTCGGATCAAGCTGATTCTCAGTGGTCCGTCAAGTTTTCAGATATTGAGGCGTTGAAAGTTTTCTCAGGTATTCGTTTGATTCTGCTCCTGCACGGAACCGTTGTGGATCGTGCGCGTGCACTCGATACGGGCGTCGATGATGTTCTTTCAGCCCCCTGGGATTCCGCAGAGCTGTTGGCGCGCGTGCGAGTGCAATTGCGCACGAAGTGCGAACTGGACGCCCTCGAAAGGAAAATGCAGATTGCGGATGAAGGAAGAGAAGTTGCACAAACCGCATTCCAAGCGCTCGCTGTAACGGAAAAGATGACACGGGACGCCTTCTCTCTGGGCCGTACGCTCAAGATCGGTGTATCGGTACTGTTCGCACTGGCACTCATGGTTGCGGGAATCTTTCTTCTCTATTCGCGACGTGCGGACAAGGAGACGCGGCGTGCCTATTCTATGATTGCACAACTCGAAGAGGGGGTGAGGACACAAGAACAGCTTCTGTCGGAAGCCCGTTCGGTGAGGCAGAAACTGATACAAACGGACACGGCACTGGAATTGCAGAACCAGACAGACGAATTGAAGCAGAAGCTTTTGAGGGCGCAGAACAGTGAGGTTTCAGGCCTGCGCCAGCAACTGAATGAAACGACAGGCAGGCTGCACAGAATAGAAGCGGAGTCCGCGGCTGCCGAGGGCGTGATCCGCTCCTACGCGCCAAGTGTGTGTTTGCTCCATGTCTCGGTGGTATTCGTCGACAGAACTTCTCGACGGTCTTTGCGGTACGGTGCGATCAATCACAACGGCGAACCCTTGAAGGACAGCGACGGAAAGATCGTGTATACGCTCGAGGGCCGAGCGCCAGAAGTTCGAGCCGACTTCTTTGGAACGGGATTCATTGTGGATGACGGAAAGATTTTGACCAACCACCATGTCGCGCGGCCGTGGTGGAACAACGACGAACTGGCTGATGTCACGAAGCAGGGCTTACAACCCGTAATCGGTTCGATGACCGCCTATTTCCCAGAGTTGGCCCGCGGGATACCGGTGGAAGCTCTAGAGACTTCAGAGGAGGCGGATTTGGCATTGCTGCAGGGCAACCTTTCCGAACTGAAACGGCCGATCCTCAAGCTCGACATCCGAAAAGAGGCCGCGGTAAGCGGACAGCCACTGCTCTCACTTGGATATGCCACCGGACTCAGCGCAATTCTGGCGAGAACCAGCCAAGATGTCGTGGAAGATATCGTCAGGATGAGCCACGGCGATCCAAGAGAAGTAATCGAAGAACTGGCAAGACGTAAGCTCATTCGCCCTCTTGTCACGCAGGGACATATCGGCGACGTTCTGGCCGACAGGATCGTCTACGACGCTCAAACGACCTCGGGCGGTTCCGGAGGACCGTTAATTAACCGCGAAGGACGCGTGATCGGTGTGACATTCGCTGTAGTGAAAGATTTCGGCGGTTCCAATTTTGGAGTGCCGATCCGATACGCGCAGACCATGCTGAAACACTAATAGCTGGTTCGCGTGCCTGCGGGTACCTTCACGAGGTTGTTTTGGGGCAACGACAGCGCCACGCTCCGCTAGTAACGTTCTCAGGCGTGCTCTCATCGCCTAGCTACTTTCCGTCGCAAAATGGCTGATTCTGAGTGAGCCTAATCAATCATTAGAGATCGTCTTTTGCGTATGTGTGTCGATTTCCACCGCTTGACTCGTTTGCGTTTCGATCCGCTCTTCCTGGTTTGTCCGCATTGTGACACTCCACGACGTCACGTCTATGGTTGGGAGTGGGACAGCGATTCGGGATGGTCGAACAGCGTCAGGAGTGTCAGTTGGTGGTGTCGTTCGTGTGCCCGGCTGCGCTACTCTTCAGAAGGCGGCTATCTGTGTTCGGGCGTTATCTTTCGCGCATTCGGAAACTTGCCGCGGCCCGACTTGTGGCTTCCCTACGTCTTTACCTCGCCTAGCGACGCTGTTGCGGCTGGCTTTATTGAAGTATCTGAACCGGGGAAGAGTATGGAGTCGGAATCGGAGTCGCGGAGGAATGACTAAGAAAAAAATTGACGTGCTGGTTTTCAGCACCATGCTGTTTGTTCTGGCGCTCTCGCCTGCTCTCAGCGCGCAGCAGCAACCTGAGCCCAAACCGCTGCGTTTTGATTTCACTCCATTCATCGGTTATCGCACGAGCATGAGCTTTCCAATCGAGCCCCATGTCACACGGACGAACCCTAGTGTCGTACTGGACGCGAGCCCGAGCTATGGAGTTTCGTTCGGTGTGCGCCTCCGTAATGAAGATGACCTGGTCGAAATTCGCTGGGCAAGGCAGGACTCCTATGTCCACTCGGAGGACATCACACCCCAACCTCCCCGTCAACGCGTGATTCTTGATCAGTTTCATGCCGACTTCAGCCACGAGTACCTTATGGAAGAGTATGGCTGGGGCCGCTGGGCGCGACCGTTCGTAATGGGCAGCGTCGGTGGCACACATGTTTCCAGTAGTACAAACTTCAATTTCACGCGTTTCTCGTTTGGCCTTGGAGGTGGGATCAGGTTCTATGCCAGTCGCCATTTCGGCTTCAAGATTCAAGCAGAATGGTTACCGGTTTTTGCGCACCCACAAGTGGCTTTCATTTGCGGCGCGGGTTGCATTGTTCATGTCGGCGGCACGCTAAGCTCTCAGGGCGAAGTCGTGGTGGGGCCGCTACTACGATTCTGATTCTCAACTTCCTCGACCATCTTGTAACCGGAGTGGACTTGGTCGATTGATGGGACTCCGCTCTCGATGGCTGGCGTGTATCCAGGCGGAAGGGGTGGGATAGTGCTCGGCGGATTTTTT